>NZ_JNFB01000012.1 GCF_000766145.1 Paenilisteria newyorkensis
AACGTACCATCTGCTTTGACAGTGCCAGTACCGATAGTTGTCGTGCCGTTTTTGATGGTCACAGGAGCGTTGGGTTCCCCACTTCCTGTTACTTTGACAGAATCTGTCGTTAAAGCGCTTATAGTAGTTGGCGCGATAACATTGAAAGCTGTTGTTGCTTTGTCAAGTTCTGCTTGAAGTTCTGCTTTTTTAGTTGCGTCTGTTACAGCATCGATTTTAGCTTGCGCTGCGTCGATATCCGCTTGAGTGGTTGTTTGTCGGATGCTTTTTTCGGGATCATTGTCTACGAAAAGTTGATTTACAGCGGTTGTTGCAGCTTCAATTGTAGTGAAATCTGCAAGTCCTGCTGTAGCTTTGTCGATAGCTGCTTGTACAGCTGTCTTGTCAACTGTGTCAACAACTAAGTCTAGCGCCGCTTGTACGGCATCGATATCCGCTTGTGTGACAGTAGGCTTAATGCTTTTACTGGTATCATTATCAATGAATAGAGCGTCAACAAGATCTTGGGAGTGGTTTGTTGATGGGTCCTGGATGATTACTTTTGCAGGTGCGCTTACATTAGAGTATTCTGCTAAGGATGATCCGTAACCTTGATATGCCATAATGTAGTCTCCAGGCGAATATCTGGATAAATCGATATTGAATGTTAGATTTCCACCAGATGGAGCCATTTTTTGAAGAAGCCGGTTTAAATATGCTCCATTTTTATCATAAACGTCAATCTTTATTAGTTGAAGATATTCAGCATTGGTCAGTTGGACGCTAGTGGAAGAAACGGTTAATGGATTTATATTTAGTTTGGGAAATTGAACAGGTGTTTTTGTTATAGAGCTCTCAACACCATTAACAACTTGACTGATAGATATAGACATTCCTGCTTCAAGATGCATATTTGCTACTGAAATATTAAAGGAACCGTCTGTATCGATATCAGTAAACTCATAATTGGCTAATACAGACTGATTTGGGTTATGGACTTGAACTTTAATAGATGATGTATGGGGATCCACTTTACCAGTTATATGAGTAGAGTTCGTAATGATAGGATTAACAATGGGACTTGTTACGCTCGTTTCTGTATTTTCTTGAGTAGATGTTGCATAAGTGCCAGCAGGTAATGTCGTCAGTACTGTGCTTGCTAACACATTGGTTGCTAAGATTACTGTGGCTACTTTTTTGATATTCTTATTCATTTTTATAATTCCTCCTTCAAGTTATCGCATTTTCTAGTGCTTCTAAATAGTATCATGGTTGTGTGGGCTAAAAAATACAGAATTTCCGTATATTGGAATGGAATTGTGTACAGTTTGTGACAGTTTACGAAAGGGAAATGAAACGCCCGGCTGATTTACTTTGTTAGGTTTTTGGGTGGAGATATGGTAGAATGAGTTTGTATATTAGTATAGAAAGAAGTAGCCTAGAGTACACATTGGGACTACTTTTTGAGATAGGAAAGGTTGGGCTATAGATGGCGACGAATCATTTGCAGTTAGTGATTATTACGGGGATGAGTGGGGCAGGGAAGACTGTCGCAATGCAATCTTTGGAGGATTTGGGCTACTTTTGTGTGGATAATTTACCGCCGAGTTTATTGCCGAAGTTCTGGGAATTGATGAAGGAATCTGGCAAAATGAACAAAATTGCGCTCGTGATGGATTTGCGGGGTCGCGAGTTTTTTGATTCGATTCAGCCGGCGCTTGATGAGTTGGATAATACGTCTTTTATTACGACGAAAATGTTGTTTTTGGATGCGGATGACCAGGTTTTGGTGTCTCGTTATAAGGAGACTCGCCGTCATCACCCGCTTGAGCCTAATGGTTCGGTGTTGGAGGGAATTAAGCAGGAGCGCGAGTTGTTGGAGGACTTGAAGGGTCGTTCGCAGCTTGTGATTAATACGTCGACATTGGCGCCGCGCGAGCTTCGTGAACGGATGAACAATGAGTTTCAGACGAGTGACCGGGAAGTTTTCAACGTGCAGGTGATGTCGTTTGGGTTTAAGTATGGTTTGCCGATCGATGCGGACTTGGTTTTTGATGTGAGGTTCTTGCCGAATCCGCATTATATTGATAAGATGCGTCCGCTGACTGGGCTTGATCGGGATGTTTATAATTATGTGATGAAATGGCCGGAGACGGAGACTTTCTTGAATAAATTGATGGACATGATCTTGTTTACGTTGCCGTATTATAAGCGTGAAGGGAAGACGCAGTTGGTGATTGCAATTGGTTGTACTGGCGGTCAGCATCGTTCTGTGGCGCTTTCGGAGTACGTTGGTAATAACTTGAAAACGAAATATGAGACGCAGATCTCGCATCGTGATATGAAACGCAGAAAGGGAAAGTGAGATGACAACGACGCAAAAGCCGAAAGTGGTCGTGATTGGTGGCGGGACAGGCTTACCGGTCATACTGCGAGGCTTGAAAAAACAACCGATTGATTTGACTGCGATTGTCACGGTTGCTGATGATGGCGGGAGTTCGGGCAAGATTCGCGAACAAATGGATGTATTGCCACCTGGTGATATTAGAAACGTGATGGTGGCGCTGTCGAATACGGATCCGCGGATGGAAGCTTTGATGCAATATCGTTTTAAAGTGGAAGGTGATTTGTCGGGGCACGTGATTGGAAACCTGATTTTGACGGCGTTATCGCAGTTGAATGATAGTTACGTGGAGGCGATCGAAGTACTTAGCAAGGCTATGCGGATTCGTGGAAAAGTGATTCCGGCGACGGATCGACCGCTGATTTTGAATGCGGTGATGGAGGATGGTTCGCTTGTGCAAGGGGAGTCGGCGATTCCGATGCAGGGCCAGCCGATTGACCGCGTGTTTATTACGCCGGCGGATGTGAAGGCTTTGCCAGCCGCGATTGAGGCGATTCATGACGCGGATTTGATTGTGCTTGGGCCGGGAAGCCTGTATACGAGTATTTTGCCGAGCTTGTTGGTGCAGGATTTGCAAGATGCGATTTTTGAAAGTAAGGCGTACAAGGTGTATATCTGCAATATTTTGACGCAAGTTGGGGAAACGGATTTCTTCACGGACGCGGATCATGCGCAGGTGATTTTGAACCATGTGGGTCGGCCGATTATTGACGCAATGATGATTAATACGGCGGAAGTGCCGCGACATTTGATGTTCCCGGATGATGTGATGCAGGTTGAGCAGAATTTTGAGAAGGATCACGCGCTGAATATTAACGTCATTGCAGGCGATTTACTCTCCACAGAAGGCGGATTAGTAAGGCATGCTGCGGATAAAGTGACGAATACATTATTACAGATTCTGATGAATTTGAAAGAAAAGGAATGAGGGTCTATGTCCTTTGCCTCGGAAACAAAGAAAGAATTAACCAATTTAGATATTACAAAAACGGATGCAAAAGTGGAACTGTCGGCTTTTATCCGCATGAACGGTGCCGTCTCGTTTTCTAACCAGATGATGGTGGTGGACGTCCAGACGGAGAACGCAGCGATTGCGCGCCGAATGTATCGACTTTTGAAGGAATTGTATCAAGTGCCGATCGAATTATTGGTACGCAAAAAAATGAAATTGAAGAAAAATAACGTCTATATTGTGCGTTTGAAGGCTAAGACGAAAGAGATTCTGGCCGATTTGGCGATTTTAAATGATGGCGTGTTTCAGAATGCGATTAATCCTGCGTTAATTAAGACGAAGAGTGCGCGCCGGGCCTATCTTCGCGGCGCATTTTTGGCGAGTGGATCGGTGAATAATCCGGAGACGTCGTCGTATCATTTGGAGATTAACTCGGTGTATGAGGAGCACAACGACGCGATTTGTAGTTTGATGAACAGTTTCAAGCTCAATGCGCGGACATTGGAACGCCGAAATGGCTATATTACGTACTTGAAAGAGGCGGAGAAAATTACGGAATTCCTGAATATTATCGGGGCAACTGGGGCGCTGCTTCATTTTGAAGACGTTCGGATTATGCGCGATATGAGGAATTCGGTGAACCGGCTTGTGAATTGTGAGACGGCAAACTTGAATAAAACGATTAACGCGGCGGTGCGGCAAATTGATAATATTAAATTTATCGCGGCGGCGGTGGGCTTAGAAGCATTACCTGAAAAGTTGCGGGAAATCGCGGTTTTGCGCGTGCAATATGAAGACGTGACGCTGCAGGAACTCGGCGACATGCTCTCCAGCGGGCCAATCAGCAAATCAGGAATCAACCACCGTTTGCGCAAACTTGACCAAATCGCGGACCAACTACGAAGCGGCGAATCCCCGTCACAATTAGGACTTAGAATACCTTCGAAATAAATATAACTAAGAAAAGGATGCGATCAAACCATGTCAAAATTGTTTTCTACGTATAAAACGAAAGGTCTTACTTTGAAAAACCGTGTGGCGATGTCCCCAATGTGTATGTATTCTGTAGAGACGGATGACGGAGTGGCGAACGATTTTCATTTCGCGCATTACGTTTCCCGCGCGGCCGGTCAAGTTGGCCTTATCATCTTGGAAGCAACAGCGGTACAGGCGGTTGGCCGAATTTCTCACGGCGATTTAGGATTATGGGATGACGTCCAAATTCCAGCCTTGAAGCGAATCGTTGACGGTGTGCATTACCATAAAGGCGCAGCTGGAATCCAGTTGGCACACGCCGGTCGAAAAGCCGTTTTAGACGTAGATCCAGTCGCACCAAGCCCCGTCGCATTTGACGATGAAAGCAAAAAACCGCACGAACTGACAGCAGCAGAAATAGAAGAAGTCGTAGCTGATTTCAAAAAAGCAGCCTTCCGCGCGAAAGAAGCCGGATTTGATGTCATTGAAATTCACGCAGCGCACGGCTATTTATTACACGAATTCCTATCACCGATTTCGAATTTACGCGAAGACCAATATGGCGGCCCAGCAGGGAACCGTTACCGCGTTTTAGGCGATGTGATTAAAGCCGTTCGCGAAGTTTGGGATGGCCCACTTTTCGTTCGTATTTCCGCGACCGATTACGCGCATGGCGGTTTGACAGTAGACGATTACATCCCGTTCGCCAAATGGATGAAAGCAGACGGCGCCGATTTACTAGATGTCAGCAGTGGCGCACTAGTAAATACCGTTCCAAAAGTATATCCAGGCTATCAAGTACCATTCGCTGAAAAAATCCGCACAGGAGCAGGAATCGCGACAGGCGCAGTAGGCCTAATTACGACAGGCGTTCAAGCAGAAGAAATTCTGCAAAATGACCGCGCCGATTTGATTTTCCTAGGACGCGAATTGTTGCGTGACCCGTATTGGGCGAGAACCGCTGCGAAAGATGTTCGTGGAGAAGTGACACCGCCTGAGCAGTATTCGCGTGGTGGTTGGTAATTAAATAGAAAAACAAGCATTCCGAGTTTGATGGGATGCTTGTTTTTGGCTATAAACCTATTCGTTTTCTTGTGAAATTTCGGTGTATAAGTCTCCGTATAAATCTTGGTAATCCGAGTTCTCCAAACTATGGGTTGAGCCGTTCTCATTCAAAAATAGTTCATGTTTAGGCTCCTTATTCACAGGATACTTACTCAAAAATGCATTTGTTAAAACGTAGTTATCGCCGGATGTGCTGTTTCTAAGATAGAGATAATAAGACTTTCCTATGTCCATTTTTTTATAATAATCAAAAGTAAGCGTCTTTTTTTCGTTTTCAATCAGTACATCAGTCACTACATTCTCTACAATTTCAATCTTGTCACCGACTTTTAGAGAGCTGGTGGCATCTTTTTGTATGTCTTTGATAATTACACTGCTCAGCGTATAAAATTCGGTGGGCATAATACTTTCTTCGGATTCCTTAATCACCGTTTGCTTTTCTCCATTTTTCGCGACCTCTACAATAATCGGCGATGTATTTTCTAATTCGGTTAGATTGGAAGCCAAGGAAGTGTATTTATTAGGCGATGAGATAATAGTTCGTTCATCAACTGGCACTACTTTTTGGGTTATTTTATTATCTGCTGCCACCTCGTTTGTCGAACAACCTGATACAAGAAGTAAACTAGCTATTGCGATTCTTATCATGAATAACGGCTCCTTTTTTGTTAGTATGTCTAACCATAATACCATTATTTAGGTTCAGACGCTAATTTGGTATTTCGACTCAAAACGTGTTATTGTAAAACTATCTTATAAAAAAGGGAGCGCTTATATGAAAAAAATGAGAATTATTATCCTATCACTGTGTTGTTTTGCTTTAGTCTCGTGTGGTGATGAAGATACTAACAGCAAGCCCAGTGGAAGCAATGAGCTAAAAGCGAGCGTCCATACATCAATCGAAGCTGTTACATATAATCAAGCAATCAAAGAATCTGATTTAATAGCAGAAGTCCAGATTGCAAAGAAAAGCGATACAATTTCAGGTGGGAACAATATTGTCCCAAAAACCAAATTTGAAAGTAAGATTAAAAAAGTCTACGCAGGAGATAAGAAGAATCAGGATATAATTGATATTCTCCAAGGTGGCCAAGAAGGACTGGAGATTGAAAATTATCCATTATTCCAATCAGGCGAAACGTATATTTTAATGCTGATGGATTCAGGTGATGGTCAGACATTTTGGATTAAAGGTCAAGTAAATGGAACTTATTTCGTCGATGGAAATACAACACTGAAATTCGGAAATAGAGAGCCGGGTTTGCCTGGAAATAACGGCAGAAGTAAGCTGGGAATGCTCATTACTAAGAAACAGAAAGAAATGACAAGCAATTTTCAAGTGCTGGATACATCAGCTTTAAAAGAGAAAATTGAAAAAGACGCGAATGAAACTGCCTACTAAAGATTTGCGAAATAAGAACTTAATTATTAATGTAAAAACGCTAATCAAAGTAAAATTCATATTTATCTTGTATATATGTTATAGTGTTCATATAGTGAAACCAGTTACGAGTCATGGAGTGTAAAAATAAGATTATAAATAACAGGAGGCTAAATATATGAGTCAATACATACCTATCACAATGGTTGCTGTAGTTGTAATTGCCATAGCAGTTCTCACAGTCATCATCAGAAAATCTATAAAGAAAAGCCAGCCCTAAAAACTTTTGAGTTAAAGTTTATGAAGGTTGTTCGAATATAGGAGTAATTTATTTTCTATTTTAGAAATCAAGAATTAGGGCGTCACTCATATGATAAACGGAAAATAAAAACCAGGATAAAACATTGGACTCACCTCCGATATTTTATCCTTTTTTTGGCTATGAAATCAATTAATGTTACATACATGACTAAAAAACACCCCTTTTTTCGCGCTTACGAACGAAATCGCTACGTTCACGACAAAATGATAAAAATGCTACCTTTCTGTCGTATAATTGGTTTATGGAAATAAGGCTTACCGAGATGAGCTTTTTGAACCACATTATTCGACGCTGAAAGGAGTAGATCACGAAATGATGAAACCATTTGTTCAAGCAAAAATGGCTAGCACACAACCATGCTTATTTTTCCAAAAGGAAATTGTTCGTGATTTGCAGTTTTTTAGCCCCGTCTTGGCTAAAATTAATTTAGTAGACCGTAATAGTGAGGATTCAAAATGGGATTGTCTCATGTTGGCAGTATTTTCAAAGCTTGGACGTGACTATATAAATAAAGAAGACTACTTTTTAGATCGGTTTCCAGTAGCTGGCCATCAACCAAAATATAAAATGTTGATTACATACCGTGGTTACATCTATTTTTTGGATAGCATCACAAGGCACGTTGGGATCAGTGATAATCGGTTTTTGGTAGGACTTAATCGCGACAAGCTGTACATGATTGTTTATCGGGATGAGGCACTGTATAGTAAGCCGTTGAGAGGGAAGCACAATCTTCTCTCTCAAGACGCAAGAGTTACACGAAATATAGAGAAAATATTGAATGAGAATGAAATACCAAATGATAGGGTAGAAATTGCAGAGTTTGTTAATTCGGACAGAGCTAGTGAAATCTCGCTAGTCTCTGTCTGGGAATTAGCACTCGATGAATAGGGAGGCGAATTGGAATGTTTAGTTTGACCGTCCCCAATATGGCAGCAAAGATTACCAGAACAATTTTCCGCGATAGGGAAGTTGACGAAGACAGATTTGCGATTGTAAAGTATGGTGTAGAAATATTTTTAGTGAACGTGACGAAGGGAATTACCGTATACCTCGCCGCTGCCTTGTTAGGGATGATTTGGCAGACGTTGATTGTACATCTTTCTTACTTGATTGTTCGTAGGCATTCGTTTGGACTGCATGCGAAGACTAGTTTGGGGTGCACAATAACGAGTGTTGTGGTGTTTGTGGTGTTACCTTACATTGTGAAGGAAGTTCAATTGTCTGGATGGATGATTGTACTTATAAGCGCTCTAATTTTACTGAATATTGCGATATTTTCACCTTCGGATACTGAAAATATACCACTTTTTAACGCTCAAAAAAGACACATTTTGAGGCGAAAATCAATAAATAACACCATTGTTGTTATTTTTATCATGTTGCTAATATCAAATGGAGTTGTAAAAAGCCTAATACTGCTTGGTCTATTGATTCAAGTAATTTCAATTCATCCATGGACTTACTTTTTATTGAAAAGGAGATATAATAATTATGCGAAAAAATAAATTTAATATGAATTCTATAAAAAATAAAATATCCAACGAACTAGAGGATAGGTTTGAAAAGTTAGCTGATAATGCTCGACAATCAGAGGGAAGTTGCTTTTTGATTTTCTATGAACCTGAGATGCCCGAGATTTTAAAAAAAAAGAATGAAGACTGTGAATAGTGCATGGATTAAGTTGTAAAAAAGAGTATTTTAGACTATAATTTAGTTAAAGTACTCTTAGATTCACGAAGGAGGAATTATGCAAGCTTTACTATTCGGACTTTTTTTGCTAATAGGTTGTTTATTGATAGGTATCCAAGTTTTAAGTAGAGTTAGATTTCAATGGAAGAAGCTACTCATTTTACTTACATTTTTAACATTAACAGCTCTACCGCTGTATGTATATCTGGAGTTTATGTCGATACCATACATAATGCTAGTTTTATTTATCTTTATGTACCGAAGTACTAAAAATGTAAAACTTTCGCTAATGAGTATTGTTCTTTCTTTTGCAGTAGGAATTATATCAAATTTATTGACAAGCTTGACACTAGGCAACACATTTTTAGATCAGGAATTTAGTACAGCCATTTTTATCTTCGTGTATTCATGTATTATTTTTAAAATAATAGACGTTTTTTTAGCTCGCATAGGGAGTGAAGTTATATTTCAAGGGAGGTACTTAGCTCTTATCCTCATTGTTAGCTCAGCAACAGTAGCTCTATTTTATTTTTATATAATTCGTGATGCTAGGACTGAGCTAACTCAAGAAGCTTTGATGGTGAATGCTGTGGTCTTTCTATTCTATACATTTTTCATGATTATTGTACTAACAGTCATTGTCAGAAGCGCAGTCAAAAACGCAAAAGTCGAAGCTCAAGCTCTCCAAATGAGCCAACTTCGCGAATATGTCGGGGCACTCGAAGCGCTTCAAAAAGACATGCGGGTTTTCCGACATGATTATGTGAATATTTTATCTGGCATCAATGGTTTCATCACAAATTCGGACATGGATGGGCTTAGCGTTTATTTTCGGACGAAGGTTATTCCGATGAATTCGGATATGGAAGTTAATATTTCGAAGCTGTCGACGTTGCAGAATTTGGAGGTTATTGAACTGAAGGGACTGTTTGCTACGAAGATGATTCGGGCTCAGGAATTGGGCGTGGATGCGCAGGTTGAGGTTTATAAGCGAATTGATGAAATGAATATGGATAGTATTGATTTATGTCGGGTGACGGGGATTTTATTGGATAATGCGATTGAGGCGGTCGTTGATACTGCTGATCCAACTGTTCGCGTTGCAATTATTCAGAAAAAAGAGGCGATTGTACTCATTTTTGCTAATAGTTTACCGGAGGATTCGCCGCCGATTCATCAATTTTTCGAGGAAGGGTTTTCTACGAAGGGCGAGAACCGCGGGATTGGGCTTTCGACTTTGAAGAAGACGTTAAAGAAATATCCCAATGTATCTCTGGACACGAAGATAACGCAGCATGGTTTTGTGCAGGAACTGGAAATCGGCTAACAGGAGGGTGAGGAGATGATTGAGGTTTTTATCTGTGAGGACGAGGTTAATCAACGAAGCGAGCTTGTGAAACATGTTGAGAATTACATCATGATGGAGAATTTTGACATGGAGCTCGCTTTATCCACAGGTGATCCTGAAGAACTATTATCTTACGTCCAATTTGGTGGCGAAGGTATGGGTCTTTACTTTCTAGATGTTGACTTGAAGCATCCGCGGCTGGACGGTTTGGAGCTGGCGCAGAAGATTCGGGAATACGATCCTAGAGGGTTTATCGTTTTCATCACAACTCACGCAGAACTCAGTTACTTGACTTTTACATATAAAGTGGAGGCCATGGATTATATTATCAAGGACGATTTCGACAAAGTGCGCAATCGGATTTTTGATTGTATGAGAAGTGTTGAGGAAAGAGTTGGCAGGGAACGTAAAGAGGTCGGCAAGTTTTTTACTATGAAAACAGATGAAAAAGTTATTCACGAGCTCTATGATGATATCTTGTTTTTGAGTACGTTAAAAACGAAGGCGCGGAGGATTATTTTGCATGGGCAAGACCGCCAAATCGAGTTTTATGGCACGCTTAAGAGCTTGGAAGATAGTTTCGACGAGCGATTTTATAAGACGCATCGGGCTTTCATTGTGAATACGGACAAAATTGAATCGGTGAACTATGTAAATGGTATTATCACGATGGTAAATCAAGAGGAATGCCTGCTTTCTACGAGGTCGAGTAAGGATTTTCGTGATTTTATTCGTAGACGTCGTGGGAATATTGATTAAAAAACTCCCGAGTCTCAGCCTGTCGACAAACACCCATTTTCGTCGTTAAAAGCTCTGTTCCGATGCTCACGTACCTCAGTACGCTCCGCTTCGGTACTCACTTTTGCCTAGAAACTAGGTATTTGTCGACAGGCTGAGGTTTGGAGGAACGGACAGGTTTCTGTGGAAAATATAGTTTTTGAAAAGCAAAACTCCCGAGTTATCTCTGAAAACGAGAATGGCTCGGGAGTTTTGTTTGGTTATTTTAGACCAGCTTTGTTGACTACGATGTCGTCGATTAGGCCGTATTCTTTGGCTTCGCTTGCAGTCATGAAGTTGTCGCGATCTGTGTCGCGTGAAATAACTTCGATTGGTTGACCTGTGCGCTCTGCCATGATTGTGTTCATGCGCTCTTTTATTTTTAAAATGTGGCGAGCTGCGATTTCGATTTCCGTTGCTTGGCCTTGTGCGCCTCCAAGCGGTTGGTGAATCATGATTTCAGCGTTTGGAAGTGCGAAACGTTTGCCGTCTGCGCCAGCTGTAAGTAGGAATGATCCCATCGATGCTGCCATACCCATCGCGATTGTTTGAACGTCCGCTTTTACGAAGTTCATTGTGTCATAAATCGCCATCCCAGCAGAAATACTGCCGCCTGGTGAGTTGATATAAAGGAAAATATCTTTCTCAGGGTCTTGCGCGTCTAGAAATAGCAATTGCGAAACGATCGAGTTCGCTACGTTATCGTCAATCGCACTGCCTAGCATAATAATCCGATCTTTAAGTAAGCGGGAATAGATGTCATAAGCGCGTTCCCCACGGCTAGTTTGCTCGATTACTGTTGGAATTAAATTCATAATAAAACCCTCCTGTTTAGGTATATTTCATTTAAAAAAGAAACTGAGACAAAATCGAAATAATGAAAAGATTGCCAAACCCTTTTACGGGTAAGATGAAGATAATGCTTTACACGAATCGAGCGAAAGCGTTTGTATTCCAATAATTTGGTGGAAGCCGGAAGCGGAGCATACTAGTGTATGTGAGAACCGGAAGTCCGCCGAATTATTGGAATGCATGCGCTTGTCGCCGATTTATTTCGATTATGTTCCATTCTCCTCTTGATGCTTCTATATTACACGAATGGTCAAACTAGGTCAAACGAAAGGCTCGAATGAAATATTCCTATGAGATAAAGCTTGTGTAATTGGCATTTTTCCGCTATAATTATTGATTGTGAGTGTATTAAAATTTCGTCCTCGTGGTGCAACGGATAGCACGTGAGCCTCCGAAGCTCAAAATACAGGTTCGATTCCTGTCGAGGGCATTAAAAGTGAGTAGTACCAATGTGTCCATGTGATTAATGGCTGTTAATTACATGAATCATAATTCCTTTGTCCAATTAGGCTAAACTAATTGGACACTTTTTGTTATATATGTGTACCGTTTTTTCTTAATCTGTGGTACTATAGGATTAGAGGTATAAGGCTATACGAACTATGTAGTTTTGCACATTGCTTGGCGTTGTATTAAATTTTAAAATTAAATTTACTATCAAGACTAATAATATAATTTGGAGGAATGAGCTATGGTAACAGGTACATTGAAAAAAAATGATGTCATTGTTCTACCGGATAAGGATTTTAAGAATGCAGTTAAATTGTTTGAAAATCCAGTAGTTGATTTAAATAAAGTGAATGAAGTTGTCCTAAGAATGAGAAGAGCAAAGAAAAACAAAAACATAAATATTCATTGAGGGATGGAAATATGATGAGGGATAACGAGAAGCAGCAAAGTGGCGACATAGATATTTTCTCTCTTAATGGATTAGTGTCTCATGATAATGTTGTGGGACCATTTGGATGTGGGATTGATCTATTGAATGACTTTATTCGTACAGACGCGATGAAACAAGATTCTGAGATGCTTAGTGCCACAACGATTATGATGATGGGGAACGAATTAATTGGTTACTTCACAGTATGCGCGAGTGAGGTGAGTTTAGCTAAGAAATTTAAACGTTCCAATACGAAATATTTTACAAATCAATTAAGAGTTTATCCAGCTTTTAAAATTACACACTTTGCAATAAAAGAAGAGCATCAAGGCCAAGGATATGGATCAGCTCTGATGAATGCTTTGTTCAGGATATGTAGTATTAATATATCTCCATATGTTAAGTTCCCAGTGTTGGTTGTGGATTCGCTAAATGAAAAATCAACCAGCTTTTATAAATCGATGGGGTTTGCGGATATTGTTCATTTTTCTGGTGCGGGAGAACATCTTATGGGAATTGCTACAAAACAAGTTCAAGAAACGATTTATAGAGAGATGGAAGATATGTTGCATAATTAGCCTATATTTTGGGCTTTTTTTATTTGATAATTTGCTATGAATTGTGCTACAATCCTTGTGACAGTAAATTATTTTACTCTTTTTGATTGGTTATTAGTACTTATTGTTACTTTTAAATTTCAGAACATTCTATCAGTTTGTTCGGTAATTAACAGAGTGAAAGCATACAGAGAGAAGATTGGTTGGAATAATTTAATGAGATGGGGGATTTATATGAATCCGGTTACGGCTTTTACGATTATCATGCTTATTTGGACGATTGGGGATTTTGTGGCTAAGAAAACGAAATCAATTATTTCTTCTTTACTTGTGGCGGCGATTATTTTCATAGTCGGGTTTAAAACGAATATGTTTCCGGAAGATTTGCTGACTAGTTCTTCTTTACTCGCGCTGGGCCAGACGGTTATTGGCATGCTAATTGTTCATATTGGGACGATGATTAGTATTGATGAGCTGAAAAAGCAGTGGAGAACGGTTCTTATCGGTGTTTCTGCGATTCTTGGTATTATCGTTTTCCTTTTCACAATTGGCTCTTTCTTTTTGGATCAAAATTTCATCATTTCGGCGATTGGGGCGATTAGTGGTACGACGGTCGCGGTCATCATTATTCAAGAGGCCGCGCTGGCATCTGGACTGGTGTTGGTTGCTGTTTTTGCTGTGCTGATTTCGGCTTTTCAGGGGTTGATTGGTTATCCGCTCACTTCGATTATTTTGCGGAAAGAGGCGAATCGTTTGAAGGGAGAATATCGGGCTGGCCGATTGAAAGTGAAGGAGCCTGTGGAAAAAGCGGTGAAGGAGGAGCCGAAAACAATATTGCCGAAAGCTTTCCAAACGACGGCGGGGACTTTGTTCGTGGTCGGTGCAGTCGTGATGCTTGCTGGATTTATTTCTGATTTGACGAATGGGATTGTGAATCAATTTGTTATTGCGTTGCTGCTTGGTATTTTACTGCGTGCGTTTGGTGTTCTAAAACCGAATATTTTGACTGGTATCGATGCGTATGGGTTGATGATGATTGGGATTTTGCTCATTATTTTTGGCCCGCTCGCTACGTCTTCTGTGGACGATTTAATTGCGTTGATTGGTCCGCTTTGCATCGCGTTTGCCATTGGGGTTACAGGAAGTGTCGCGTTTTCGGCTGTTTTGGGAAAACTTCTTGGGTATAGTATGGCGATGTCGATGGCGATTGGGCTCACGACGCTCTATGGTTTTCCTGGAACGATGATTTTGAGTCAAGAGGCCGCGAAAAGTGCTGGTGAGAACAAGGAAGAAATCGCGGCGATTGAGGCAGAAATATTACCGAAAATGATTGTGGCTGGTTTTTCGACGGTGACGATTTTGTCGGTGGTGGTTACGAGTATTTTGGCTGAGTTTATACATTAGGATGGATAGCGAAAGCAACGATCAAAACCACTTTACTTGGTGTGATGGTTGCTTTTTTGCTATGATGGTGTGCGGAAGGGGTGGAGTGATGAAATTAGGATATGCGTGTATTAATATGTCGATGCCTTCGAAGTTTCGGACGTGTCGGTTGCGGACGGTGGAGGAGCAGGGGCTGGAAAAAGTGAAGGAGATTGCGGTACATAATTTGGCGGAGGTTATTCGGGTTTTGGAGTGGAATATTGCGCATGAGATTTATTTTTTCCGAATGTCGAGTGATTTGATTCCTTTTGCGTCGCATCCGATTATGACGTGGGATTGGCAGCGGGATGCGGATATTTTGGCGTTGACGGAGGAGATTAGTCGGCTGCGGGAGCTTCATGGGATGCGGTTGTCGATGCATCCTGGGCAGTACACGATTATTAATTCGCCGCGTGCGGATGTTGTGGAGAAGGCGATTGCGGAACTTTCGTATCATCAGCAGTTGTTGGATTTGGTCGGTGGCACGGATATGATTTTGCATATTGGTGGGGCTTATGGCGATAAGAAAACGGCAAGTGAGCGCTTTATACAGGCATATAAAGGCTTATCGGATGATATTAAGCGGCTTTTACGGCTGGAAAATGATGATAAGACGTATACGGCGAATGATGTTTTGGCTATTGCGGAGGCTACGGGCGCAACGGTTTGTTTTGATATTCATCATCATATTTGTAATCATGAGCCGGATGCAGATGTGGCGCAAATTGTGACGGATGTTTTTAAAACGTGGGAAACGACGCCAAAAATGCATATTAGCTCTGGAAAAACGGGGGCTACGGATCGGTCGCATCATGATTTGATTCATTTGGAGGATTTTCAGCGGTTGATGGGATTATTGGCTGGGCGTGATGTGGATATTATGTTTGAGGCGAAGCGCAAGGAGCAGTCGGTTTTGGTGTTGCGGGAGGAGTTGTGATGTGAGGTTTACGGATTGGCGAAGTCGTGATAAAATGATGGAGGAATGAGTGATGGAGGCGAAACGGGATGAAGAAGCGGACTCGTGCGGAGGAATTGGTTTTTACGCGGAATAAAATCTTAACGACGGCTCGTGATTTGTTTATGGAGAAGGGTTATCGAACGGTTTCTACGCGTGATATCGCGGCGCAGTGCCAGATGACGCAGCCTGGGCTTTACCATCATTTCAAGGATAAGGAATCGCTTTATGTCGAGGTTGTTCGGCAGTTGACGATTGAGATTCATACGGATATGATTCCGATTGAGCAAGCAAATGATTCGCCAAAAGTGCAACTAAAGGCTATGCTAATGATGTTGATTGAGAATCATCCGACGAATATTTTGATGATGATTCATGATATATTGAACGAGCTGAAGAAGGAAAATCAGTTTTTGATGTTTCAGCTTTGGCAATCGACGTATTTGGATCCGTTTAAGCGTCTCTTTGAAAAGATGGCAGATGATGGGACATTACGCCCGGGGGTGACGAGTGAGACGGCGGCGCGTTATTGTTTGTCGACGATTAGCCCGGTTTTTGCTAGTGATAGCCCGTTTCGTACTGGTTCTATTTCGGACCGTTTGGACGAGTTGATTGATTTTATGATGTTTGGAATTTGTAAAAAAGAGGTATAATTGGAATGTCTCTTTTTTTATAAATAAAAATTTATCGATTGATAAACGAAAATGTTGATCAAGTGATAAATGAATTAGGGGGAAGTTGAGATGAGTCATGGTATTTTTAGTAAGATTGCGAACGCGGTAGGTGGAAAGCGTGGACGGTGGATTACGCTTGCTGTCTGGATTTTGATTGTGGTCGCATTGCAGGTGTTTTTGCCGAAATCGGCGGATTATAAGGATGATGCGGCGTCGGATTTGGCGGCATCGGAGCCTTCTGTCGTGGCGCAAAAAGTGATGGATGAGCAGTTTCCGACTGGGGAAGGTACGCCGGCTCTGATTACGTGGTTTCGGAGTACGGGGCTGACAAATACTGATTTAGCGCAAATTCAGGAGTTTTCGAAGGCGTTGCAGCAAAACCCAGTGGATCATCAGAAAACGGTGGTTCCGTATGATAAGATGCCACTTCCGGTTTTGAAGCAGCAGGTTTCGAAGGATGGTACGACGTTTATTCAGACGGTTTTGATGGATTCGAAGGCGTCTTCGGATGAGCTGAAAACAAGTTTTGAGGAGTTAGAAAAGACGGCGAATGGGATTTTTGCGGATAAGCCGTTTGATCAGAAGGTGAGTAGTAAGGATACGTTGACGGCGCGCACGACTGGGCCTGCGGGGATTAGCGTGGATGCGACGGAGTTATTTAGTGATGCGGATGTGTCGCTGTTAATCGGGACGGTCTTGCTTGTTTTGATATTCTTGTTGCTGATTTATCGCTCACCGATTTTGGCATTTATTCCGCTTATTGCGGTTGGTTTCGCTTACTTGGCGGTGACGCCGATTATTGCGTTGCTTGGGAAAGAGGGCATTATTACGTACGGTTCGCAGGGGCTTTCGATTATGACGGTGCTTTTGTTCGGGGCTGGGACGGATTATTGTTTGTTCTTGATTGCGAGATTCCGCAGTCAGTTGCATCATGATGAAAATCGCTATACGGCTTTCAAAAAGGCGTTTAGTAACACGGCGGGCGCGATTGCGCTTAGTGGCTTTACGGTGATGGCAGCGTTACTTATTTTACTTGTTGCAAAATATGGTTCAATTCACAATTTTGCGGTACCGTTTAGCTTGTCGATTTTGATTATGATGATTTCTTCGTTGACGCTCGTTCCAGCGCTACTCGGCATTTTTGGACGGATTTCGTTCTGGCCGTTCGTTCCGCGCACAGAGGAAATGGCAAAAGCGCATGCTGCTAAAAAGGGTAAAACGGTGAAACCTCATCGCGAAAACCGTTTTTGGCACCGTGTTGGTGAAATGTCAGCGCAACATCCGATTAAAACGTTTGTGATTACGATTTTGATTTTGGGTGGTTGTGCGATTTTTGCGACGCAGGTGAAGTATACGTATGACACGCTTTCGACATTCCCGAAAGATATGCCTTCGCGTGAAGGTTTTACGCTAATTAGTGATCATTTTGGTGCGGGGCAATTAGCACCGGTGAACTTAATTGTAAAAACGGATGGGGAGAAGACGGATCTTCGGGCTGATTTGGAGAAAGAGGATGGTATTGCGAATGTGTCTGTGGGTATTCCGAGCACGAAAAATCCGGATTATGTGATGTACACGATTGAGCTGGCGGATAACCCGTATAGCAACGAGGCGATGGACGTGATTCCGGATATTCGTGATACGGCAAAAACGACGCTGAGTGATGCTGGGATTTCAAAAGACAATGTTTGGATTGCTGGACAAACGGCGACACAATACGATTCGCGCGCTGTGACGAAACAGGATGAGGCGTTGATTATTCCACTTGTTATCGGCTTGATTGCGTTGCTACTACTCGTTTACTTGCGTTCGGTGACAGCGATGATATACCTTGTGGCGACGGTTCTGCTTTCGTTCTTCAGTGCACTTGGACTGGGCTGGCTTATCATTCATTACGTGATGGGCGTCGAGGCAATCGCTGGTTTGATCCCGATTTACGCGTTCGTCTTTATCGTAGCGCTCGGCGAGGATTACAACATTTTCATGATTTCAAGCATCTGGAAAAAAAGTCGGGAATTGCCGTTACGTGAGGCGATTACAGAAGGCGTGGGACAAACGGGTGGCGTTATCACATCAGCGGGTATTATTTTAGCAGGAACGTTCGCTGTTTTGACAACCTTACCGATTCAATTGCTCGTCCAATTTGGCTTAATAACGGCGATTGGTGTCTTATTGGATACTTTCATTGTCCGTCCATTCTTAGTCCCAGCGATAACGATGCTGCTTGGAAAGTGGTCATTTTGGCCGGGGAAAGGGCATAATAAAGAACGTTGATCAAATAACGCTTGTTTCCCACCTCAAAAAGTATATAATAGAGATATTAAATGGGGGTGGGTGTAATGATGAACATCGTGGATATGCATTGTGACGCGCTTTATAAGCTGCAGGCGGGTGCTGGGAAAGTGACGTTTCAGGATTCGGAGCAGTTGGACGTGAATTTTGAAAAAATGATTGCGGGCGGTATTAAAATGCAGGCTTTTGCGATTTTTCTAGAACCGACGACACCTGTCGAACAGAAATGGAAGAAAGCGATTGAGCAAGTGAATATTTATAAGCAGCATGTTTTGCATCGAAATGGTGTGATTAAGCCGCTCAGACAGTGGTCCGATTTTGCTCGTGTGCCGGAGGAGAAAATCGCGGCGTTCCTGACTTTGGAGAGTGTGGAGCCGATTGGGACGGACTTGCGCAAATTGGATCAAATGCTTGATTATGGGGTGCTTTCGGTCGGTTTGACTTGGAATAACGCGAATTTGGCGGCGGATGGGATTGAGGAGTCTCGTGGCGCTGGTTTGACGGATTTCGGAAAGGCGATTGTGGCGCGGCTGAATGATCGCAAGGTGTTTACGGACGTTTCGCATTTGAGTGAGAAGGCATTCTGGGACGTGATGGAACTCGCGGATTACCCGATTGCTAGCCATTCTAATGCCAAAGCGATTTGCCCGCACCCCCGTAATTTGACGGACGAACAAATCAAGGCATTACTTGAAAAAGACGCGATGATTCACCTGGTTTTCTATCCACTTTTTGTGAAGGAGACGGCGGACACGGTTTATATGGAAGATTTAATTGCTCATATCAAACATATTTGCGATCTTGGCGGTGTTAAAAATATTGGCTTTGGCTCTGATTTTGATGGTATTCCGTATCATATTGAGGGCTTGGAGGATTGCTCCAAATATCCGGCTTTTATCGCGGAGCTTCGAAAGCATTTTACGGAACAGGAAATTAAGGGCTTTTGCTACGATAATTTTTTGGAGCATTTGCCGAAATAGGACGATGCGCCTCCCAGCATGATTGGGAGGTGTTTTTGATTTAGGGCTTATCGACTTGGAGGGGACGTGTTATAATAGAGAGGACGAGTATGAAATAGGAGGAGTTATCTCATGAGATTAGAGTCCAATTTTGTCCAGAAGCAGCAGCAGACGCAATCGATGAAGTTGATGATGACACAACAGTTGTCGCAATCTATCGCGATGTTGCAGTTTAATATGGAAGATTTGACGGCTTTTCTGGAAGATAAGGCACTGGAGAATCCTTTGATTGAGGTGATTCCGGGTGTGGATACGGCTCCTGATTATACAATAACGACGACGCGCAAAAAAGATAATCTTGCGGGAGCGGATGATACGGATTGGCTGGAGCAAATTGCGGATACGACGATGACGCTTTCCGATGCTTTGAAGGAGCAGATGCAATTTTTAGATATGACGAGTCAGCAGAAGTTGGCGTTATTGTTTTTGATTGAAAGCCTTGATAAAAATGGCTATTTGCAGACGGAGCTGGATGTTGTAGCTTCGGCGTTGCTTATTTCTGAGGGCGATGTGCTGGAAATGCTGGAGACGTTGCAGGGGTTTGAGCCTGCGGGGGTCGGCGCGCGTGATGCGAAGGAATGTATTTTACTGCAAATCCAGAGGCATGAAAGAGCGCCAGATAAGGCTTACGAGCTAATTCGGGATTATTTCGAGGACTTTGCGAACAAGCGCTGGAAAAAGATTGCGGATGGCTTGGGTATTGAGATGGTGGACATTCAGGCGATTTCGGATTTCATCATTACGCTCAATCCAAAACCTGGTGCGGAATTTGAATCGGAACGGGTACAATATGTTGTGCCAGATCTTGTGTTGCAGCGGGATGGGGATGAGCTGCGGGTCAAGGTAGCTAAGCAATTTTTGCCGCGGATGAAGTTTCAAGAGGGTTACTTCAAGATGATGCAGGCGACGCAAGAAAAAGATGTGGCGGCTTTTTTGAAGGAGAAGGCTGGCGAATTTGACTGGTTGAAGAAGGGTTTGGAGCAGCGGGAAAGTACGATTGGTCGTGTTGGTGAGGCGATTGTGAGGCATCAGCGGGAATTCTTTTTGCATGAGGGAAAGCATTTGCAGCCATTGACTTTAAAGGAAATCGCGGAGGAAATTGATGTCCATGAATCGACGGTGAGCCGGGCGGTGAATGGGAAATATATGGAGACGGTGCAAGGTGTATACGAGTTGAAGTATTTCTTTTCATCGAGCCTGACGAAAAAAGCGAGCGAAGAATCGGATGCGGGTGATGTTTCAAGTCAAAGTATTAAGAAGTTAATCCAGCAATTTGTGAACGAAGAAAATAAGCTAAAACCACTTTCTGATCAAAAAATTGTGGAGATGCTGGATGATCAAAGTATTCAAGTTTCGCGCCGGGCGATTGCGAAATATCGCGGTGAGTTGAATATTCCATCTTCATCGAAACGGAAAAGATTTGTTTGACCTCTTGTCATGTGGCGAGAGGTTTTCTTCTCGATTTGAATTGTTCATGTTTTAACATAGTCATTCCGTGGAATATGGTAGTGTGTGCTTATTATATAGTAGGAACACAGTGTTAATGAATCATGAATTTTTCTTTAAATGATAGCTTAATGCTTGAATTTTGACCTAATCACTGGTAGAATGGTTGTTGTAGGGTAATGAAATAGCTACTTGCTTTATGGCAGGCGATTTACGAGAAGAGATGGGTTAGTTTAGAAACGAAAAGATGACTGGCGTTGCATTTTAACGAGCGATGGTCACAATAGTTTACTAGCAAAGACTTAGTTCTCTTGTTTTTTTAGTTTTATCGGGACATCTTATGACTAAGCGGGTCAAGAAGAGTCCAAGATGGTTAGGAGACTTTGAAATGTCAGATATTATTAACATTCAAAAGAAATTGTTACCCGACATGCTTCTAGTAATGCAGAAGCGCTATCAAATCTTGCGTTCGATTTATTTTGCGGAACCGGTTGGTAGACGGACACTTGCCCAGATGTTGGGTATGAGTGAGCGGGTGCTGCGCGGTGAGGTTGAATTTTTGAAAGCACAAGGGTTGATTGGCATTGCTCCTGCTGGGATGACAGTGACGAAGGATGGTCTGGTCGTATTTCGCGAATTAGAATCCGTTATGAATCAATTGACGGGAATACATACAATGGAAGATCGACTCCGCGAGAAATTAAAGATCAAAGCTTGTTTTGTTGTTCAAGGTGATAGTGATGTGACGCCGTGGGTCCTGGAAGAAATGGGACGTGTGGCACTCGAACAGCTGGATATATCGCTCACGGAGAAGAAGAATACGATTGCCGTGATGGGTGGTTCTACCATGGCGACGCTAGCCGAAATGATGACACCTGATTTTTCAAATGGACGCGAACTACTTTTTGTCCCGGGACGTGGTGGGCTTGGTGAGGATCTCAATAATCAAGCGAACACGATTTGTGACAGGATGGCAACGAAGACGAACGGCAAACACCGTATGTTTTATGTACCGGAACAGCTTGGCGAAGAAGCATATCAATCATTGATGAAAGAGCCTGCAATTCAAGAAGGACTGCGACTCGTTCAATCTGCGAATGCGATATTACATGGCATTGGCGACGCGATGACGATGGCACAGCGCCGGCACACGAACGCCGAAACGATGCAGAAAATCACGGAAAGACAAGCCGTGGGAGAAGCATTTGGCTATTACTTCAATGAGCAAGGAGAAGTCGTGTACAAAGTTCCAACATTTGGTTTACAATTTGAAGACCTACCTCGCATACCGAATATTATTGCGCTAGCAGGAGGCACTTCGAAAGCCAAAGCAATCAAATCGTATATGAAAACCGCTCCGGCACATACGATTTTAGTAACAGACGAAGGAGCCGCAACGATGCTTTTAAAAGGGGAAAACACCCTTTTGAAATAAAAAATTTCATTATTTTCAAGGAGGAAATTGACTTATGACAGTTAAAGTTGGTATTAATGGTTTTGGACGTATCGGACGTCTAGCATTCCGTCGTATTCAAAATGTGGAAGGTATTGAAGTTGTTGCAATCAATGACTTAACAGACGCTAAAATGTTAGCTCACCTGTTGAAATATGATACTACTCAAGGTCGTTTTGATGGCGATGTTGAAGTACATGATGGTTATTTCAACGTGAACGGCAAAGAAGTTAAAGTTTTAGCTAACCGTAACCCTGAGGAATTACCATGGGGCGAACTTGGTGTAGATATCGTTCTTGAGTGTACTGGTTTCTTCACTGCGAAAGAAAAAGCTGAACTACACATCAAAGCTGGTGCTAAAAAAGTTGTTATCTCAGCTCCTGCATCTGGCGACATGAAAACAATCGTTTACAATGTAAACCATGATACTTTAGATGGAACAGAAACAGTTATCTCTGGTGCTTCATGTACTACTAACTGTCTTGCTCCAATGGCTAACGTATTAGAAAAACAATTTGGTATTGAACAAGGTCTTATGACTACAATTCACGCTTACACAGGCGACCAAATGACACTTGATGGTCCTCACCCAGGTGGAGACTTCCGTCGTGCGCGTGCTGCAGCAGAAAACATCACTCCTAACACGACTGGTGCTGCTAAAGCAATCGGTCTTGTATTACCATCACTTGTTGGTAAATTAGACGGTGCTGCTCAACGTGTTCCAGTTGCAACTGGTTCATTAACTGAATTAGTAACTGTTCTTAAGAAAGAAGTTACTGTTGAAGAAGTGAACGCTGCAATGGAAGCTGCAAGTGATGCAGATACATTCGGTTACACTAACGATCCAATCGTTTCTTCTGATATCGCTGGAATCACTTTCGGTTCTTTATTCGACGAAACACAAACTAAAGTCCTTTCAGTTGGTGGCAAACAATTAGTGAAAACTGTTGCTTGGTATGACAACGAAATGTCTTACACTGCACAATTAGTTCGTACACTTGAATATTTCGCTAAAATTGCTAAATAAGATTGCTAAGAACTAAATAATAAACAAATAAGCGGGAACAGGTCTTTTGTTTCCGCTTTTTATTTGAAAAGTATGGAGGAAAAGTATTATGGCTAAAAAAGTTGTGACCGATTTAGACTTAAACGACAAAAAAGTTCTAGTACGTGTTGATTTTAACGTTCCAATGAAAGACGGTAAAATTACCAATGATAATCGTATCGTAGCGGCACTTCCAACGATTCAATATATCCTTGAACAAAACGGGAAAGCAATTCTTTTCTCTCACTTAGGTAAAGTGAAGACAGAAGAAGACAAAGCGGACAAATCTCTTCGCCCAGTTGCTGAACGTTTGAGCGAATTATTAGGTAAAGAAGTCAAATTCGTACCTGTAACTCGTGGACCAGAACTTGAAGGCGCAATTAACGAAATGAAAGACGGCGACGTGATCCTTTTCGAAAATACGCGTTTTGAAGATGTTGACGGTAAAAAAGAAAGCAAAAATGATCCTGAACTAGGCAAGTATTGGGCTTCTCTAGGTGATGTTTTTGTAAATGATGCATTTGGTACAGCCCACCGTGCGCATGCTTCTAACGTTGGAATCGCTTCTAACTTAGACTCAGCGGCAGGCTTCCTAATGGAAAAAGAAATCAAATTCATCGGTGGCGTTGTGGATAACCCATCACGTCCACTAGTTGCAATCCTTGGTGGCGCGAAAGTTTCCGACAAAATCGGCGTTATCGAGAACTTAATCGAAAAAGCAGACAAATTACTTATCGGTGGCGGAATGGCGTATACATTCTTTGTAGCGCAAGGTAAAGAAGTTGGCATTTCCCTTTTAGAAAAAGACAAAATCGATCTTGCGAAGAGCTTACTTGAAAAAGCAGGCGACAAATTAGTACTTCCAATCGACAATGTTGTTTCTCATGAATTCAGCAATGACGCACCATTCCACACGGTTGACTCAAACCACATTCCAGCTGACGAAGAAGGTTTGGATATCGGTCCTGCAACAGTGGAACTTTTCACAAAAGAATTGCAAGGCGCGAAAACAGTTGTTTGGAACGGTCCTATGGGCGTATTCGAAATGAGCAACTTTGCTAAAGGAACAATCGGCGTTTGTGAAGCAATCGCGAATCTTGAAGGCGCAACTACAATCATCGGCGGTGGCGATAGTGCAGCTGCAGCGATGGACCTAGGTTACGCTGACAAATTCACACACATTTCAACTGGTGGCGGCGCTTCTCTAGAATACCTAGAAGGCAAAAAACTACCAGGCGTTGAATCAATTAGCGATAAATAAGGACTGAAATTGTGAGCCATTCGTATTTCGCAGAGCAAGATAGAACCTGTGAACCTCAGCGTGTCGACAAATGCTTAGATTTTAGGCAAAGCTGAGTACTGAAGTGGAGCATACTTGGGTATGTGAGCATCGGAACGGAAGGTTTAACGACAAAGATGAGCGTTTGTCGGCGCGCTGAAGAGGAAGGTGGAATAAATTATGCGTAAACCTATCATTGCAGGAAACTGGAAAATGAACAAAACGGCGGCGAAAGCTGGACAATTTGCTGAGGACGTTAAGAATAAAGTTCCAAGTAACGATGTTGTGGATTCTGTCATCGCAGCACCAGCTCTATTTTTAAAAGAATTAGTTGGCCTAACTGAGGGGACTGATCTTAGAATCGCAGCGCAAAATACTTATTTCGAAGACGAAGGTGCTTTCACAGGCGAAATCAGCCCGTTTGCAGTCGCTGATCTAGGCGTTTCTTACGTTGTTATCGGACATTCTGAACGTCGTGAGTATTTCCACGAAACAGACGAAGATATCAACAAAAAAGCACACGCAATCTTCAAACACGGCATGACGCCAATCATTTGCTGTGGTGAAACATTGGAACAACGCGAAGCTGGCCAAACGAACGAATGGGTTAGTGGACAAATCCGTGCAGCGCTTAAAGGCTTGACGGAAGAGCAAGTTGCTAAATCTGTTATTGCTTATGAGCCAATCTGGGCAATCGGAACTGGTAAATCTTCTACAAGTAAAGACGCTAACGACACATGTGCTGTTGTTCGTCAAACCGTTGCAGAAGTTGTTTCTAAAGAAGCGGCAGACGCTGTTCGTATTCAATACGGCGGTAGTGTAAAACCTGAAAATATTGCTGAATATATGGCACAATCCGACATTGATGGAGCTTTAGTTGGTGGCGCGAGTCTTGAGCCAGCATCATTCTTAGCTTTATTGGAGGCAGTGAAATAAATGGCAAAATCACCTGTAGCTATCATCATTCTTGATGGTTTCGGTTTACGTAACGAAACAGTTGGGAATGCTGTTGCCTTAGCTAATAAACCTAACTTTGACCGCTACTGGGAAACGTATCCACATGGACAACTGAAAGCAGCCGGCCTTGATGTCGGTCTTCCAGAAGGCCAAATGGGTAACTCAGAAGTGGGACATACAAATATCGGCGCTGGACGTATTGTTTACCAAAGTTTGACGCGTATTGATAAAGCCATTGAAGAAGGCGAATTCGCGAAAAACGAAGCGTTAAACAATGCTTTCACGCACACTAAAACGAACAATTCTGACCTTCACTTGTTCGGCTTGTTATCAGATGGCGGCGTGCACAGTCACATCAACCATTTAGTAGCCTTGCTTGAAACAGCGAAGCAAGAAGGCGTGAAAAACGTCTACATCCATGCTTTCCTTGATGGGCGTGACGTGGCACCACAATCCGCAGTAGGATATTTAGAGACGTTACAAAAAGCTATTGCTGATCTTAACTATGGCGAAATTGCAACGGTTTCTGGACGTTTCTACGCGATGGATCGTGATAAGCGCTGGGAACGTGTCGAAAAAGCCTATAACACGATTGTTAAAGGTGAAGGCGCGCAATTTGAAGATCCTGTGAAATTGGTCGAAGCTTCTTACGCAGATGGCAAAAATGACGAGTTCGTTGTTCCTGCTGTTGTAGCGAAAGATGGTAAACCGGTTGCAACAGTGAAAGATAACGACGCTGTTATTTTCTTCAACTTCCGTCCTGACCGCGCGATCCAACTTTCGAATGCGTTCACGGATACAGAATGGGAACATTTTGACCGTGGTGAAACACATCCGAAAAACATCAAATTCGTAACGATGACACTTTACAATCCGAGTATTATCGCAGAAGTTGCTTTTGCGCCGATGCCAATGACGAATGTGATCGGGGAAGTTTTATCTAATGAAGGCTTATCGCAGTTGCGTATTGCTGAAACAGAGAAATATCCTCACGTTACTTTCTTCATGAACGGTGGACGTAACGAAGAGTTTCCTGGTGAAAGCCGGATTCTAATCGATTCGCCGAAAGTGGAAACGTACGATTTGAAACCTGAAATGAGCGCCTATGAAGTAACGGACGCGTTAGTAGCAGATATCGAGAATGATAAACATGACGCGATTATCTTAAACTTTGCGAATCCTGATATGGTAGGTCACTCAGGCATGGTTGAACCAACGATTAAAGCGATTGAAGCAGTGGATGAGAACCTTGGGCGCGTTGTCGATGCTATTTTGGAAAAAGGCGGTTCTGCGATTATTTTCGCCGATCACGGTAATTCCGAAACGATGACAACACCAGAAGGCAAGCCACATACAGCGCATACGACAGTTCCGGTTCCAGTAATCGTAACAAAGCCAGGCGTAACATTGCGTGAAGGCGGTCGTTTAGCCGATGTAGCCCCAACAATGCTTGATCTTTTAGGCGTGAAAAAACCAGCAGAAATGACTGGCGAAAGTTTAATTCAAAAATAAACAAGGTCTTGCTTTGCGTTTTCGACCAAACAAGGCTAAAATAAGAAGGTAAGCAACCGGTAATTCGGTCACTTCCTTACAAAAATTCATTTTTAGAGGAGAGTATAAATTATGTCTATTATTACTGAAGTATACGCACGCGAAGTTCTTGATTCCCGTGGTAACCCAACTATCGAGGTAGAAGTTTACACAGAAACTGGCGCATTCGGTCGCGCATTAGTTCCAAGTGGTGCATCTACTGGTGAATATGAAGCAGTAGAATTACGCGACAACGATTCAAGCCGTTACATGGGTAAAGGTGTTTTGAAAGCAGTTGAAAACGTAAATGACATTATTGCAGACAAAATTATCGGTTTTGACGTAACAGACCAAATCGGTTTAGACCAAGCAATGATCGAGCTTGACGGTACTGAAAACAAAGGTAAATTAGGCGCTAACGCAATTTTAGGTGTTTCTTTAGCAGCAGCTCGTGCAGCAGCAGAAGAATTAGGCCTTGAGTTATACGAATACATTGGCGGCGTAAACGCGAAAGTATTACCAGTTCCAATGATGAACATCGTTAATGGCGGCGAACATGCTGACAATAACGTTGACATTCAAGAATTCATGGTTATGCCAGTTGGAGCTAAAACTTTCTCTGAAGCATTACGTATGGGTACTGAAATTTTGCATAACCTTAAAACAGTTCTTAAAGGCAAAGGGCTTAACACTGGTGTTGGTGATGAAGGTGGATTCGCTCCTGACCTTAAATCTAATGAAGAAGCATTAGAAACAATCATCGAAGCAATCAAAAAAGCTGGTTATACGCCAGGCGAACAAGTTAAATTGGCAATGGACGCAGCATCTTCTGAGTTCTATAACCGCGAAACTGGTAACTATGAACTTAAAGGTGAAGGCGTAACGCGTACTTCAGAAGAAATGGTTGCTTGGTACGAAGAGTTAGTTAACAAATACCCAATCATCTCTATTGAAGATGGTTTAGACGAAAACGACTGGAAAGGTCACAAACTGTTGACTGAACGCCTTGGCGATCGCGTACAATTAGTTGGTGATGACTTGTTCGTTACAAACACGAAGAAACTAAAAGAAGGAATTGACAATGGCATCGCTAACTCAATCCTTATCAAAGTAAACCAAATCGGTACGCTTACTGAAACATTAGACGCTATCGAAATGGCTAAACGCGCTGGTTACACAGCAGTTATTTCCCATCGTTCAGGTGAAACAGAAGACAGCACAATCGCTGATATTGCTGTTGCAACAAACGCTGGACAAATCAAAACAGGTGCTCCAACTCGTACAGACCGTGTTGCTAAATACAACCAATTGCTACGTATTGAAGATAACCTAGGTAACTTAGCACAATACCATGGCGACGATACTTTCTATAACTTGAAAAAATAATCGCTAAATGAAACGAAGCACTCCAGAAATTATGGGGTGCTTTTTGTATTGCAAAATGTCAGTTCCTAGTCGTATGGAAAATGTGTTTTTTCTGCTATAATTGCTTTACTAAGACTTCGGTGTTAAAAGGTTTGGTGATAGCGATGAAAGTACATGTGAATGGAATTGACCTTTCTTATCATATTTATGGCAGAGGCGAGCCGCTTGTTTTGTTGCATGGAAATGGGCAGAGCCATGGTGCAATGAAGCGCCAAATCGACTTTTTTCGAAAAAAATATCAAGTGATTGCGGTGGATTCGCGTGGACATGGGAAGTCGGAATTGGGTTTTCGACCGCTAGATTTTCAGATTATGGCGTTGGATATTTTATGTTTATTAGATTATTTGAAAATTAATAGGTATCGCGTGATTGGGTATAGTGATGGTGGAATTATTGCGTTGGAAATGGCGATGTATCAGCCAAATCGGCAGGTGCAGATGGTTGTGATTGGGACGAATTATGACACGAGTCAGATTAAATGGTGGGCTAATATTTTTACTTTTGTCGGTTATTTATTTTCAATTCTTTTGGCGCCGTTTAGCTTCTTTTTTAGGCGTATCAAGGCGCAGATGGGATTGATGATTTTTCATCCGCATATTAAAGAAAGGGATTTGGCGAGGATTTCAGCTCCGATGTTGGCGATTATCGGGGAGTATGATGTGATTTCAAAGGCGGACACGCAGAAAATGGTGCGTTTGGTTCAGCGCGGGGAGATGACGGTTATTCATCATGGTACGCATTTTTTGACTCGGCAGAAACCGCGCGAGTTGCACCAGGTTATTGCCTCCTTTTTTGACGAAGATGTGACGTAAATGTAGGGATAAAGTAGCTAAATGGTGTTTTTCGATGGATTATGTGAGAATTAGATTGACAGTTCCTCCGTTTGGCGTTATCATATGTCTATTGTATAAATTACTTACCCAAAAAACAGAGATTGTGAACGGTGCTGAATCCTTTGATACCAAGGGTTTTCGGGGCTCGAATCAAAAGTTGGCAATTGGCGCAAATATGGCGTACAATGAGGGCAAGTTAAGGAAGATGGAGGAGTGCAATTAATCATGAGTACGGATCGTAGCTTTCTTTTAAAAGCAGGCAGTCGTGCTGTTCTATTACTGCATGGATTTGCAGGAACGACAGAGGATGTTAGAGAATTAGGTGAATATCTAGCAGAGAATGGTTATACAGTGTATGCACCAAATTATCGCGGTCATGGCGAGGAACCGGCAATTTTCCTGAAAACCACACCAGATATGTGGTACGAGGATGCGAAAGCTGGTTATAAACACTTGCAGGACCAAGGATATCACGAAATAGCAATAGTAGGCGCTGCAATGGGTGGTGTTTTTGCTCTGAAAATGGCGGAAACATTTAATCCGAAAGCAATCGCTCCATTATGTGCGAACGTGAACCGTAAAATGCGATATATTCCAGTGGAGAAGTATCTATTAAAGAGCATGAGTAGAGAAGGTATTGCAGATGAGGAAGCACAAGTAATGCTTGCTAATTATGCACCTGAGATAAAAACAATGACTGACGCGCGTTCTTCTTTTTACAAGGCAGTGGCGAGCGATATTGAACGCATTGAAGTGCCGACGATGATTGGCCAAGGTTGTCAGGATGAAGAAATTGCGCCAGACGACGCGAACTATATTTTCAAAAATATTCACTCGGATGATAAGCAACTTTGCTTTTATGCGGGCTCGGGTCACGATATTACAACGGACTGCGAGAAAGATATTTTAGCGGAGGATTTAGTTTATTTCTTGGACGATTTGATGTGGGTAGAAGAAGTCGTGGTATAAGATAGAAAGAAGCAACCGAATTGCATTGAATCCCAAAATTTGGACCCTAATTTAATCGAATTTCCTGGCTGGCCTAAAAAACGGTGTTTCACCGGACTAAGGTCAGCCAATTTTTTTGGTACGATAATGATTGTAGGCTCGGTCTGTCCGCCTTGCTTGTACTTTAAAGGTACATTAATTTTAGCGTAGATTACTTTAATTCAGCTAAAAAGTCAAAAAAAATTCACAAAAACAGATGTTAAAATCCACATTTTTAGAAAACTGTATTGATTTATTGCAATATACTAAATTCATCAACTAGAAAGATAATTTCTTGAAAGAGAAGGAATCGCTTATTAGTGGGCCTACTATGAGCAAGGTAATGTTGCAAGTTGTTATTAATGGCAGCGGTTACATTCGAAGTGATATCTTAGGTGTGATGCGGATGTAACGAGTTTAGAACTCCTGTTAAAAAAAAGAGGAAAGAAGGAATGGATTATGAAAAGTAGAAAGGTTGCAAAATTAATAAGCCATTTGTTAGTAGTATCAGTTGTAGGAGCGACTATTTCATCTTCATTTAGCATGTTCACGGGTCAAGTTCAAGCAATGCAAAATGTTCAGGCAGTGTCAATGGAAACAACGAATCAATATACTACGCAAAAAGCAATGGAAAATTTATTTAGAAATCCCTCATTTTACTTTGAAGTAGGGAATAGTACAATGGAGGGATGGAAACTTTTAAGGAATACAACAGCTGTACTTACTGCTAATGTCCCTATAGCATTAAAAAATGAACTAGATGAAAATGGGGATGTATTGACGGAGAGTAAACATATCAAATTAAAGACTGATTTACCCTCAGGTGAAATTGGAGGTTACGTGAGAGCAGATACGGTTGTTATAATTGGACAGACGATTGACACTATTGCAGGCCATGAATATCAAATAGAGGGGACACATACTGGTCTAGATAAAATGGGCTATACGGTTTTTGATGGGATAGATGTGTATGCCGGTCACAAAGCCTTAACTACTTCTTATGTAATGAATCCAGATGAACAAAAGCGTCAAGTAGTGTTTATTGCCAAATCAAATAAAACGAGCATTGGCAATCGTGCATACTCCAATAAAAGCGATAATTGGCAAGCATTTCATATGAAACATCTAAAAGTGGTCGATTTAACGGTGATAAAAGAGGAGGAAGCAAAAAAAATAGTGAGTCAACTATTCATAAATGATGATCCAACTATGAATGTATTAAAAGATACCACTAATCAAGAGGCGATTGCCGTGGCTCAAAAAGCGATTGACAGGGTGGAAGATACTTTGAAAAAAGCCAAGTTGCAAGCTGATTTAGATAGGGTACAGGAGCTTTTGAGCCAAAAGGTGATAGAGACACAAGCGGAAAAAGATAAGCAAGATGTTGCAACAAAGGCTGTGCAAGATTTATTTATCAATGGTAATCCGCTGACTAATCAAATCAAAGATACTACAAATCAACAAGCAATTGATAATGCTCAGAAGCTGGTAAATGAAATACAGGATGAAACTGTTAAAAAGGATTTGCAAATGTATCTGGATGTTGCAAAAGTACACTTGAAGAAGCAGGATGAAGTGCAAGTAGTGATAGCACCGCATGATTATGTCTTGGGAGTAAGTCGCTATATAACTGGAACATATGAAGGTGATGTGGCCTTTGTCAGGGTTACAATTGATGGAAAAGAGTATAAAGGCGGGGTGACAAGCAATGGTACATTCAACTTCTACAGTTTTGATAAGATTCAGTCATTGACAAGTGAAGTTATTGTAAGTGCTTACGATGCCTCAGGTGAGTTACTAGACACGAAAATAGTGACACTCAAATCAAATGTTGAGGTTACAAAAGGGTATATTGCGCCAGATGATTTTATAATAGGTAATAAGAACATTACTGGAACCTACGCACATGATGTGAAATCACTCATTGTCACTGTAAATGGTACAAGTTATAAAGGAGGCACATTCCATGGTGACGGTGAGTTTAAATTCTATGTCTTTGGTAAAATTAAATCAGCGAATGATATCGTTACAATTCAAGCTTTGGACAAGAAAAATAACATATTGGACACGAAAATAGTGACGGTTAAATCGGCATTTATTGAAGATATCGGGGAAATAAATTTGGATACATTTACAATTGGTGATAAGAATATTACGGGCTCGTATACAGGTAGTGTGAAATCTATTGTCATAAAAGTCAATGGTATCAGCTATAAAGGAGGTACATTCCATAATAATGGTACATTTAAGTTTTATGCGGTCGACAAAATAAAAAAAGCTACTGACGTTGTATCGGTAGAAGGATTTGATAAGTTTGGTAAATTGTTGGATATAAAAAACCTAACTATGAACACAAAAAAGTTAACTAAATAATCGATTGGGGAATGGCTTAACGAATGCTTTGTACAGGCAACTTTCAAGCTTTACCTATATATTAAAATATGCTATCATGGAACCACCTTGGACTCTGTATAGATGTGAGGTATAGGACAAACTGAAGATTAGCATTTTGTCAAACATGTAGTCGAATTTGTAGCATAGATTCTATTCTATACTCTAGGAAGATATGGAGGGGAAAGTAAATGAGTGCACGTTTTAATTTGATGAAAGAAAATGCGGAGGTTTATGCAACATTAGGTAAGTTGGATACGTTAGGGCGGGAGAGTAGTATTCCGAAAGATTTGCAGGAATTGATTAAGATTTATGCGTCGAGCTTGAACCATTGTGCGTTTTGTATTGATATGCATACGAAAGAGGCTTTGGAGAATGGTGAGACGGTGCAGCGTGTGATGGGCGTGAATGCTTGGCGTGAGGCTCCGTTTTATACGGATAAAGAGCGTGTGGTGTTGGAGCTTGTTGAGGAAGTAACGTTTATTCATCAGCACGGTGTTTCTGACGCGGTTTATACAGAGCTTGAGAAGCATTATGGTGAGAAGGAGATTGGTGAGTTGTACTTGTTGATTGCGACGATTAATGCGTACAATCGATTGGGCGTTATGAGTCGCTTGCAACCTAAAGTGGATAAATAGATTTTGTGATTCTAAAAAATGATTAAATCGCTTTCTATTATTTTTTGAGTAGGTTTAAGATCATGCTACACGCAAATCGAGCGAAAGCGTTTGTATTCAGGGGATTTGGTGGAAGCCGGAAGCGGAGTGTACGACTTGTACATGAGAACCGGAAGTCCGCCAAATCCCCTGAATGCGAGCGCTTGTCGCCGATTTATTTGGGTTATGATCCGAACTCCTTTTAGGCTTTACGTTCTTTGTAAAATATGCTATCATAAAAGGTAGTCAAAAAGAGGACGGTTTTAGGAGGAAAGAGCATGAATACAGCGTTAACAATTTTATTAGTTATTGTATCGGTATTGTTAATAATCGTAGTTGTTCTTCAACCAGGTAAGAGTAACGGGTTATCCGGAGCTATCTCTGGTGGAGCAGAAGAACTATTTGGTAAACAAAAAGCAAGAGGACTTGAGCGTATTTTACATCGTACAACGATTGTTTTAGCGGTAATCTTCTTTGCAATATTGATTGCTTTAGGATTTTTCTTGTAATTTTAAAAAGCTCCACCTGAATTTTTTTCGGGTGGAGCTTTTTGTTGGTGGGGCTATGGACGAAGAGAGCAGTTAATCCATTGTAAAACCAATTGTCTTGAACTCCAGTGCCGCTAACTTGATTCATTCAATACCTTCTTTTTGAATTTTAGGTGTGGAGGCGGTACACTGGGTGTAGTGATATTTTTAGAATGAAGGGGATTTTTTGATATGAAGATGAAGGCGCCAGAGCCATTTTTATTTGAGACGGGGAAGCGTGCGGTATTGTTGTTGCATGGTTTTACGGGTAGTTCGGCGGATGTGCGGATGTTGGGTCGGTTTTTGCAGGATAATCATTATACGTGTTATGCGCCGCAGTATAAGGGGCATGGTGTGTCGCCTGACGTGCTGTTGACGACGGGGCCTGAGGATTGGTGGCAGGATGTGCTTGAGGCTTATGATCGCTTGAAATCGCTTGGCTACGAGGAGATTGCGGTGGCTGGGCTTTCGCTCGGTGGACTTTTCTCGTTGAAGCTGGGGTATAATCGGCCGCTGAAGGGGATTGTCGCGATGAGTACACCGACGCGGATGGATAGTTCTTCGCCGATTATTCAAGGGTTTTTGGATTATGTGCGGAATTATAAGAAGTATGAGGGCAAGACGCCGGACGTGATTGATGCGGAGATGTTGGCGTATCAGGATGCGCCGATGGACACGATTGCAAAATTGAAGGATGAGATTCAGGATGTTATTCCGCAAATTGATATGATTTATGCGCCGATCATGGTCGTTCAGGGAAAAAAAGATCAGATGGTGGATGTAAATGGAGCGGAATTGATTTATAATAAGGTAGAGTCAGATCAAAAGGAACTGAAATGGTACGAGAATTCTGGGCATGTTATTACGATTGACAAGGAAAAGGCGCAGTTGCAAGCGGATATTTTGGCCTTTTTAGATACGCTGGATTGGCATGTTTAAGTTTTACGAAGAGAAAGGAGGGAAACAATGAAGAAAATAGAAGATAAGATTTTAGAATTTATGAAGGAATCGCCGAAAAAGACGTTTTCGCTAGATGATTTAGAGGCGGAGATGGGTCTGCAGGATGCGGATGATTTTAAGGCGATGGTGAAGTCGCTTGTTGCGATGGAGGATCGCGGGGATGTGCTTCGGACGAAGAAGAACCGTTATGCGTTGCCGGAGGAGCTGGATTTTGTGAAGGGGACTTTCCGGGCGCATGAGAAGGGCTTTGGATTTGTGCTTCCTGAGGACCAAGAGATGGATGATATTTTTATCCCGCCAACGCAAGTGAATAACGCGATGAATGGGGATATTGTCTTTGCGAATATCACGAAGATTAAGGGTGATAATTTAGCGGAGGGCACGATTCATAAAATTGTGGAACGGAAAACGTCGCAGGTTGTTGGGACTTATATGGAAGATTTGATGGGCGATCCGATTGTGATTCCAGATGATAAGCGGACTTTTGGGCAGGTGGAAATTGACCTTGCAAGTGGTCTGAAACCCGTGGATGGTCATAAGGTTATCGTGGAATTGACGGAGTATCCTGAGGGTCGTCACCGTGCGCGTGGGATTGTCAAAATGATTATTGGGCATCGGAATGATCCGGGTGTTGATATTTTGTCGATTATTCATAAGCATGGGATTCCGATTGCGTTTCCGGATGATGTGATGGAGGAGGCTAACAAAGTTCCTGCTGAGATTTCGGATGGTGAGATTGGGGCGCGTCGTGACTTGCGTGATCAGGTTATTATTACGATTGATGGCGCGGATGCGAAGGATTTGGATGATGCTGTAACGGTGTCGCAACTTCCGAACGGGAATCATAAACTGGGTGTACATATTGCGGATGTGAGTTCGTATGTGACGGAGGGCTCGGCGCTTGATCGTGAGGCGGCAGAGCGTGGCACGAGTGTATACTTGGTGGACCGGGTTATTCCGATGATTCCGCATCGTTTGTCAAATGGTATTTGTTCGCTGAATCCACATGTGGACAGGTTTACGATGTCGTGTGAGATGGAAATTGATGCATCGGGAGCGGTCGTTTCGCATGAGATTTTTGAGAGTGTGATCAATACAACGGAACGGATGACGTATACGGATGTGAATGATATTTTAGTGGCGGAGGATGCGGATTTACGCGCGAAGTATGCGCCGATTGTGCCGATGCTTGAGGATATGTATGCTTTGTCCAAAATTTTGAATAAGAAGCGGGATGCGCGTGGGGCGATTGATTTCGACTTTAAGGAAGCGCGTGTTGTCGTGGATGAAGAGGGGCGTCCGACGGGAGTTGTGACGCGGGAACGTTCGGCTGGTGAGCGCCTGATTGAGGAGTTCATGTTGGCGGCCAATGAATGTATCGCGGAGCATTTTTTCTGGATGCAGGTACCGTTTATTTATCGTATCCATGAAAATCCAAAAGAAGAGAAGTTACAGCGTTTCTTTGAATTTATTACGAACTTCGGCTTGGTTGTGAAGGGGACGGCGAATGATGTGCATCCGCGGGCTTTGCAGCAAGTTTTGGAAGAGGTTAAGGGGAAACCGGAGGAGATGGTTGTTTCGACGATCATGCTTCGTTCGATGCAACAGGCGAAATATGATACGGCGAACTTAGGGCATTTCGGGTTGTCGACGGAATATTATACGCATTTCACGTCGCCGATTCGCAGGTATCCGGATTTGATCGTACATCGCTTAATTCGCGAGTATTTGATTCATGGGGATATTGATGACGCAACGATGGCGAAATGGGCTGAGCGCCTTCCTGAGATCGCAGAGCATACGTCTAAAATGGAGCGCCGTGCTGTAGAGGCGGAACGTGAGACGGATGAGCTGAAGAAGACGGAGTACATGGTGGATCATGTTGGTGAAATTTTTAAAGGGATTATTAGTTCGGTGACGAATTTCGGTCTGTTTATTGAGTTGCCAAATACGATTGAGGGCCTTGTGCACGTGAGTACGATGAAGGACGATTACTATCAATTCCATCAAAATCAGCTGGCTATGATCGGTGAACGTACGGGTCGTGTGTACCGAATTGGTGACGAGGTCGAGGTTGAGGTAACGAAGGTGGACGTGGATCATCGCGAAATCGATTTTGCGCTTCGCAGTCTTGGTAAGGAAACGCCTGGCTTTAAGCGGAGTAAGAAAACGGTGGAAATCTCGAAATCGTTTAAGAAAAATAAAAACCGTCCGAGTGGCGATAAAAAACGGAAGGACAACGATTCCTCGCGTAAGAAGGGCAAGCAAGATGGTGGGGACGCTGGACAACCGAAGAAGAAAAAGAAAAAACCATTTTACCAAGGTGTGGCAAAGGGCACGAAGCCGAAGAAACCACGCCGTTAGAAGGGAAGATGTATCATGCCTAAAGGTGATGGACGTTTACTAGCGCAAAATAAGAAGGCGCGTCATGATTACGCGATTGAAGAGACTTTTGAGGCTGGGATTGTGCTTCAGGGAACGGAGATTAAGTCGGTTCGTAATGCGCGCGTGAATTTGAAGGATGCGTATGCGCGAATCGATCGTGGCGAAATTTTTCTGCATAATATGCATATTAGTCCGTATGAGCAGGGAAATCGCTATAATCATGAACCGCTGCGGACGCGTAAGTTATTGTTGCACAAGAAGCAAATTAACAAGTTAATCGGCGAGACAAAAGAGGCGGGGTACTCGATTATTCCGCTGAAAATGTATATCAAGGATGGCTATGCAAAAGTGTTGATTGGTGTGGCGAAGGGTAAGAAGAAATACGATAAGCGTCAAGATTTGAAGAGTAAAGAAGCGAAACGTGATGTGGAGCGGGCGTTTAAAGAAAGACAGCGATAAGATTGGGAGGCTGAATAGATATGTGGTTGAGATGCCTATCTATTTGGTCTTTTTTAGCAGATATTAATAGGGAGTGTAGATGATGATTCCAACTAGAATAATGAAGTTTGAGGCGTTTATGAAGCTTGTGGATCAGGGGGAGATGACGGAAGCTAGGGAGGTTGCGGCGGCTTATGTGGAAGCGCAACCACGAGGGTTTCTAGGTTATTTATGCTGGACGTATGCGGCGTTTGTTGGGGATGGCGACTTGGATTTGGCAGACGGGTATCTGGAGGAGACATTGCGATGGGACTCGCGTTGTGAGGAAGCGATTCATTTAGGTGTGTTGATTTGGGCAGACCGCGATGATGCTAAGGAGAAATATTTTATCGAGCAAGGGATGCGTTATGTTTCACGGGAGCCGTTTTATCCCTATCGGATGGGACTTTTGCTTGAAAAGAAGGATTTGAAAGAGGCTGCTGTTTATTTTGAAAAGGCGGCGATTTTAGGTTCGCGAAATGCGTCATATCTTGGGAAATACGCGACGGTGATGTATTCGCTAGGCAAGAAAAAGGTTGCGCGTGAGTACATAAAACGGGCGCTCGGAATTGATCCGAATCATACGGAGAACGTGCGGCGTTTCGCGCAGATGAGTTATGAGGCTGGTGATTTTAAGGCTGCTCGGGAATTCTCGGAACGGGCTTTGGAGATGACACCAAATGATTTGGAAGCGCAGACTTTAGTCAGGCAAGCCTATCCAACTGGGAATGGACTAGTAGCTTTTGTTCGGAAATTCGGCATGTTTTTCGCACGTTTATTTCGAGGGAAAATGACGGATGCAAAAATAAATGCTGGTTTTCTGCTGGGCTTCGGTATTTTGTATGTGCCATTGTTTTTTATCAACGCGACTTGGGGAATTGCATGTCTTGCGGGTGTTCTAATCGTTGTGGCTCTGGCCAGGTTGATTGCTGATGTTCGATTGGCAAAGCGGAAAATTGGGCGGGTTGAACCGGGACCAGTGCCTGTTATCGCAAAAACGCCAGTACCTAAAGTAGCCACGGCGCCTGCTAAGAAAAACGTGGCACCGCGGGAAGTGAAGAAGCATCGCGAAGTTAATCCACCACTTACGAGGAAAGCGGTAAATAGTAAGCGATTAAACCCAAAAATTATCCTTGTTCCGGCTGCCATTTTGCTTGGATTTGGAATAATTAGTAGCGCGATAGATTCCAATAACGGTTTGGTGGACGGTGAATCTTTCATGGAAGATGATGCATTTGCGGATTCAGAGAGCATCTCGAGCTTTTTAGCGATTCAAGAGGGATATTACGAGGATGCGGATGAGGAGACACGAACGAATGCGCTAGATTATGTGGACGAATCGTATCGGCCAACCTTTGAAAAATTGATGGGAACAGAAGCGCTGAAGGATGAGTTTATGCTTGGAATGACGGATTATTATTTTGATGATCAGGAATTTCAGTATGTAAAAATTATGAATGAAGCGGGCGATTTGTTGTTCCTGGCTGAATTTCAAGAGGGGCAGCTGCATTATCTATACGGTGATGATTGGAATCAGACGGCGGAGGATAAGGCGCGTTATCAAGCGTTGTTGCAGGTGACGGAGGAAGAATACACAGATGAAGATACCGAAGATTATTATATAGAAGAAGATGATGCAATTCTAGACGATGAATATATAGAAGAATAAAATGGATGTCACTCATGATTGGCTTTAATTTGCCATCTGTGAGCCGTTCGTGTATAATATTAGATACTGTCACGTTTGGTGTTTCGCAAAAAGAAACATTTTTCTCGTAGAATGTTGATACTAACTCTAAACCATGCAGAATCAAGGAATCCCTCAATTGGGTAGGACGAAGATGATGCTTTAAACAAATTGAGCGAAAGCGTTTGTATTCAGCAAGTTTTGTAGAAGCCGGAAGCGGAGTGTACGACTGTACATGAGAACCGGAAGTCTGCAAAACTTGCTGAATGCGAGCGGTTGTCGCCAATTTACTAGGGTTAGGCTCTATTACACGGGGACGTTACGGATTCGACAGGGATAGTTCGAGCTTGGATTGCGAGTCGGGGGGATCGGCCTCGTTACAAACGTCAAAGCCAATAATAACTGGCAAAACTAATAATAACCTAGCTTTCGCTGCCTAAGAACAGTCGATAGCTGATCCTCCGTGCATCGCCCATGTGCTACGGTAAGGGTCTCAAATGAAGTGGGATACGATTCTAAGTCTCCGTCTGGGGCTTAGGAGAAGAGCTCAATCAGACTAGCTTTATGGAAGCCTGTTGTCGGGCTGATGTATATGCGAAATCCTAATACGACGACTACGCTCGTAGAAGTCTAAGTGCCGTTATTTCTGGACGTGGGTTCGACTCCCACCGTCTCCATAAGACGAAAAAAACCGCTTGAAGCATTAGTAAAATGTTTCAAGCGGTTTTTTCATGTGGAAAAGCGTTGTTAAATAATCAGAATGGTGTTATACTGGGTTTATAAGTTTATAGCGTGTCAATACGAAACCCCACAAGTCTTATCACCTTGTGGGGTTTCTTGTCGCCTAAAACCTATTCAGTAACCAATGAATGAGTGCAAGCACAATTCCAATAAATAAGGGGGTTATCAAGCCCCTAATGAAAAATTGTTCTCGCTCCCGTCGTCTTTGTTTATTTCGTTTATAGCGTGTCATGTTCGCACCTCCTTCACGTTAAACACACGCGAAAAAAGTGGGATGGCGACATGGCTAGTATAGCATGATTCGTGTTTTTTGGAATCTATCGAAAAATCGATTTTCACCGCGATTACATCATTTTACAGAACAAAAAAGCATTGGAAAACGGTTTTTACACCAGTTTCCAATGCTTTTAATACTGTTATTCAGAAAAATGACCTTTTTTCTTTTTGTAAAGGTAGATTGGTAGTCCAATTGCCGTTAGAACTAGTCCAATTCCGGCGTTCATCGGTTGTGTGAAGAGGGTGTTGAGTACGATGAAGGCACCACCTAGAATCGCAATGATTGGTATCACTGGATAGAGTGGAACTTTGTATGGCCGGACGAGTTCTGGTTCTCGTTTTCGCAGTACGAAGACGGCAATGAACGTGAGTGTGTAGAAAATCCAAATGACGAAGATAAGCATGTCGGTTAATTGGTTGAATCCTCCGCTGAAAATCATGATGATGGAAATGATTAGAATCACGATTCCGCCGTTGTAAGGAACACTACTTTTCGCGCCGAGTTTCTTGAACCAGTTACTGAATGGCAGTTGGTTATCAAGAGCCATTGCGTACGGGATACGAATTCCGGTCATTGTGTAGCCGTTGATTGTGCCGAATACAGAGATCAGAATACCAACAGTGATGAGCTTACCGCCAATCGAGCCGAAGATGATATTCGCAACGTCTGATGCTGGTGTTGCTGTAGCAGCTAGTGCAGCGGCTGGCATAACGAACAAGTAAGCGATATTGATCAATAAGTACACCAACATAACGCCAGTTAGACCGAACACGATAGCTTTTGGTAAATCTTTTTTCGGGTTTTTCATTTCGCCGGCAATGTTACCAACGTGAATCCAGCCGTCATACGCAAACATGGTTGCTACGAGACCTGATCCTAAGCTTGTCAAAAATGGGTGATCTTCTACGCTGATCGGGAATAACCGGAACGCAACGTCTCCCTGATGAAAGAGTCCAAATATAATAATTAAGATAAGTGGTACTAGTTTGCAGATTGTTGTGACTGCTTGGAATGACCCAGCGACTTTTGCCCCGATAAAATTCATGAGCATAATGAACGCTGCTGCTGCAATGGCCACTGGGACGATGATGCCATCACCAGTTCCAAAAAGGTTCGCGACTTGTGTTGCAAAAATGATCGATAATGCCGCGATATTCGCTGGGAAGTAAATAACGGTTTGCGCCCAGCCAAGTAAGTACGCGGTTAATTTGCCATATGTTTTTTGAAGGTACATCATCATTCCACCGGTTTGCGGGATGGCAGCGGAAAGTTCGGCTGCGGTTAGCCCTCCACAAATGGTGATGACGCCGCCGAGAATCCAAGCTAGTAGGCCAAGACTCGCGGTTCCTGTTGCTGAATAAACGGCTTCAGGTTTGAAGAATACGCCGGAACCGATAACAGTTCCCATAACAATGGTTAGTGCAGTAAAAAAGCCAATCTCTTTTTTTAGTTTCTGATTTTCCATGTGTTTTCCCCTCGCTTGTTGTCAGGAATCAGCGCCCCCTTTGAACACTAATTCCTAATCAACAGTTGTTTTGTTAAAAATAGAAATTTATTAATGCCTTACTACTGTATCATTTTCTAGCTTTTTTGTCAGCTTTTCCAGCATATCTTTTGTCATGCGGTCTAGGTCATATTGCGGGTCAAAATCCCATTCGTTTCTAGCACAGCTTGCATCGAGTGAATCTGGCCATGAGTCTGCAATCGCTTGGCGGGCAGGATCAACATCATATTTCAGCTCAAAATCAGGGATAAATTTGCGAATGGACGCGGCGATTTGTTCTGGTTCAAAGCTCATTGCCGTGATATTGAAGGCATTGCGATGAACTAAACGTTTTGGATCCGCTTTCATCAGTTTGATAATGGCATCGATTGCGTCTGGCATATACATCATATCCATGTGCGTGCCTTTCGCGATGAACGAGGTGTAGCTCTTATTTTTCAGTGCTTCGTAGTAAATATCTACGGCATAATCGGTGGTTCCGCCGCCTGGAAGTGTTTTGTAGGAAATCAGGCCTGGGAAGCGCACGCCGCGAGTGTCTACACCAAATTTGTGGAAGTAGTAGTCGCATAGTAGTTCGCCACTTACTTTCGTGACACCGTACATGGTCGTTGGGCGTTGCAAGGTGTCTTGTGGTGTGTTATCTGCTGGTGTGCCAGGTCCGAACGAGCCAATCGAGCTTGGTGTGAAGAATTTCAATTTCAATTCGCGAGCGACTTCAAGTGCGTTCACAAGACCGCCCATATTGAGGCTCCACGCGAGTTGTGGTTTTTCTTCGGCTACAGCAGAAAGCAATGCGGCCAAATGAATAATCGTGTCGACTTCATATTCACGCGCGATATCCATCATTTTATCTTTATCGGTTACGTCTAAAATTTCGAAGGGACCGCTTTCAATAACTTCGTTGCCAGCGATACGGCGGATGTCTGTTGCGATAACGCTGTCCGTGCCGTTTTCAGCGCGCAAACGCATCGTTAATTCGGAGCCAATTTGACCTAGACAACCAGTGATAAGTACTTTTTTCATTTAAAAAACCTCCATTGTATTAGAAATCGTATTTTTATATGTTCTATCGCTTTAGTGGTATAATTAAGTTTGGTATTAGAAAGAGTAATCGGCTGGGTGAACATTGAGACGAATGGCCACTCAGTTGCTCTTTTTTGTTTCTTAATCACACGAATTGAGTTGTTATTTTACTTTGGAAGGGAGCGAAAGTGCGTTTGAAATCACTTTCTCCCAGCCTGTTTTTTAGATGACTTTTAGTTCTTTGCCGACTTTTTCGTATGTTGCTAGTACTTCGTCGAGCATTTCTTTCGTGTGGGCAGCGGTTGGCATGTTACGTACGCGGCCGGTACCTTTTGGAACGGTTGGGAAGACGATGGATTTCGCATAAACGCCTTCTTCTAGCAAACGACGTGAGAATTGTTGTGTTAGGTTCTCGTCGCCGATGATGCAAGGCGTGATGGGTGTTTCGGAATGACCGATGTCAAAACCTAATTTTGCTAAGCCGATTTTTAGATACGTGCCATTTCCCCATAGTTTTTCCATGCGTTCTGGGTCGCTTTCCATGATATCGATGGCTTCGATACATGCTGCTGCGGTTCCAGGTGTTAAAGAGGTCGAGAATAGGAACGGTCTAGCGCGAACTTTTAGCCAATCGATGAGTTGTTGGGAGCCTGCTACGTAGCCGCCGACAACGCCGATTGCTTTAGATAGGGTACCCATTTGGAAGTCGATTTTGTCGGACATGCCGAAATGTTTTACGGTCCCTGCACCTTTGCCCATTACGCCTGAGCCATGCGCGTCATCTACATAAGTAATTAAGCCGAATTCTTCTGCGATAGCAACGATTTCAGGGATTTTTGCAACATCGCCATCCATGGAAAAAACGCCATCCGTGATGTACATAATTTTTTCGTATAGTCCGCTTTCTGTTGCTTCTTTGGCGACGCGGCGAAGATCGTCCATGTCTTGATGCTTGGCGCGCAATACTTTAGCACCGGATAGGCGACACCCGTCAATAATCGATGCGTGATTCAGTTCATCGGAAATGATGGCGTCTTTTTTCGTCATAACGGCGGATATAGCGCCCATGTTACAGTTGAAACCGGATTGGAAAGCGATCGCAGCTTCGGTATGCTTGAATTCTGCTAGGCGTGTTTCGAGTTCATTATGGATTGTCATGGTACCGTTGATAGTGCGCACAGCCCCAGCGCCGACGCCATATTGTTCGGTTGCTTCGATGCATTTCTTTTTCAGGCGGTCGTCATTGGAGAAGCCTAAATAGTTATTGGAAGAAAGGTTGATCAACTCAGCGCCGTTCACCTTGATCTTCGCGCCGTTTGGACCTTCAACGGTATCGATAGTGTTGTAAAGTCCTTGATCTCGTAGTGCTTGTAATTGTGGTTCTAGAAAGTCGTTTAAAACTTTGTTCGTCATGTGAGAGATGCCTCCTAAAAAATTTTTTATATATTATCACGCGTCCCTTACGCCGGATGGGGTTGGGAAAGGGAACCGCGCGGTAATGCCAAAATAAAACTAGAAACCAAGCGATCGATCGGTCACCAGATGGTTGATGTTCTTTTGTTCTAAAAACTCTTGAAGTATCGAGAGAATCAGGTTTTTGATTTTTTCTGGGTTGCCGGATTCAATCATGCTGGTCGCGATTTCATCTTCGGTTAACATCGTGATTAAGTAGGTGAAAATCTCGATTTCTTCGCTCGATAAGGTTTCTGGAAGTAAGAAGACGAGGATGTTCGTGATGTTGACTTTGCCTTCTGATGCGATGTGCATTTCTAAATTATGCTTGGAGCTAAAAACGTGAACCGAGGCCGTTTCAACCTCTGTATTAATAAGAAACATGGCCGTATTTGTTCCGCAGGCCAAGACTTTGCGGTGATTCTCGTGTTTGTTTAATTGTTCGTAAAGGTCGTCCGCCGCGAGATTGGTTTTCTGGGCGATCTCTTGACTGAAGCCGCGGAGGTTATCTTCTAAATTGCGGGTCATCACGCTGCTCGCTGTAAAATGGGTCGCCTTAATGAGTGAGATAATTAAATGATAATAGGTTTGCATCACAGTCAAACTCGATAAAGCCGTCTCAAAATCGGTCGTTGCAACGGCATCCATTGGGAAAGTCTCGTTTTGCTTACGATTCGCGATTTTTTCGAGCTTTTTATTGATGGCGTTGATTTCATTATCTGTGAAAAAAATACTGATAAATTGATAATCATGGGCGAAATTCTCTAAGTGTGATGTCGAGAGGATCATATCGTATTTTTCTAGATTGGTTTCTTTCATAAGATCGATTGGCGTGATAAACTTCATTTTTTTTAGTTTAGGTAAGCGCTTCCTAAATCTTGCTTGTAGCCAGGTATTGATGCCACTGCTGCGCGAGGTCACGATGAGTGCGCTGTACGGTCGCATGTTTTCAGAATGGATAATCGCGGCTTCGAAGTGAAGGACGATGAATCCAGTTTCTTCTTCGGGAATTTGTTTAAAGGGATAGACGTCACACGCTGCTCTGTGCACGATGTCGAATAAATCCGGGAACTCGGCTTTGATCATTTCGAGTAGGGGATTGCTCATCGGCATTTTTTTCTTCAATCGGATGATGGAATACTGGATGTGTTCGGTGAGCCCTTTTAAAACAGTGATTTGTGATAGCGGTGTATCAATTTCTTTCGCGACACGGGAAATGAGTTTTTTCGCGATTCGAATGGCTTGTACTTTCTCGTTTCGGTAAAAAACATCTTGTCCGCGGCGAATTTCTGATTCGAGCACGAGCATCGTCAGCTCCGCGATTTCGCTGTCTGGAATTTCGACCATATCTGGCAAACAGTCACGCAAAATCCGTTCGGCGATGTCGTATTCAGGGTATTCTTGCAGGAAAACATGATTGCCGTCACTTTTAGCGATGATTTTCCCTTTTGGAATTTGTTGAATCGTTATCATGAGGTAAGTCAGCAGGTTTATGTAGGAATCATTGCTAATTTCATAGGAAAGCTTTTTCATCCATTTAGTGATAATCGGATCGCACATGTGCAAAAGGGATAGGTCGACGAAATCCGCGATACGCTCATCGATGTGGGCTTCGTTATCATCTAGGAGGTCGCTGAACATTTGATAGAGCTTGATTTTCGGAACTGTCATTAAAAGCAGTTCTCCGAGCAGTTCGCGTTTTTCTAGGACGGAAGATTCTAATTCGACGCCGATGCCACGTTTTCGCTTAATGTGGATTTTGCCGTTCCAGTCTTCTTCCAGCCGGGTTAAATCACTGCTCACAGTGGCGACGGTGACCGAAAGTTCGTTGGCAAGCGCAATCAATTTCACCGGTTCGGACTCGTTTAAAAGCACCCGCAAAATGATTTGTTGTCTCTCAAAAGGTGTAAACTCATTATTGACGAGTTCCAATATGTTTTTTTGAATGCGATCACGATGGGCAGACGCGCCGGTGACAGTGAGCCGACTCCCGTGTTTGACTAAGGTTAATTTGAAATCCTGCAATGTTTCGCCGACTTCTTTTAAATCGCGACGCACGGTTCGTTCGCTGACATCTAAATAAGAAGCGAGCTGTGCAATCGAAATATCGCCGGGTACCGATAGGATTTTTTCTAAAATGATTCGTGAGCGTGCAGATAGGTACATTATGTTTCTTCCTTTCGCAGAAATTTTCCCCATGAAAGCTGCGTATGCGTTTCATTTTCTTTCGCTGCTAAAGATTCACCTTACACCCTTATACTATGACTCCGCTTGCATATAAGCAATACAAACATATTGCTAATTTGTCCAGTTTTGAAATTGAAAAGTTGGACAAAGTTATATCAAGCCACGAAATGAGTGCTTTTCCTAGTGTTTGCAGGTGTTGGCGCGCAATGCTTTTCGGGATTTAATTGCTATTTTATATTGTGAAATACTTATCAAACTCGATTTGACAGCGTTTACGTCAGGGTGCTATTCTGTACTCGCAAACACAATCTAAAAGAAGGACGTGAACGAAGATGAGAATTAGTGTCGTGAAAGAAATCAAGGCGGGCGAGGCTCGTGTTGGTATGACGCCTGAAAACGCGGCGGTATTGGTGAACCAAGGGAACGTTGTATTAGTAGAACAAGATGCTGGGATTGGTTCCGGTTATACAAATCAAGAATATGTGGACGCTGGTGCGACGCTTGTTGATCAAGCAGAAGCATGGATGGCGGACATGGTTGTCAAAGTGAAAGAGCCACAGCCTTCCGAATATCCGTTTTTCAAGCGAGGTCAGATTATCTGGGGATTTCTTCATTTAGCCGCGTCGAAACCGTGTGTGGAAGCCCTTTTAAAAGCAGGTGCCACAGCGATTGGCGGGGAAACGATTGAAAAAGATGGCGTGCTTACGTTGTTAAAACCAATGAGCGCGATTGCAGGACGTCGAGCGATTTTCATGGGTGCGTATTATTTGGAAAAACAACATCAAGGTGAGGGAATCTTGCTATCTGGAATTGAAAATATCCCGGCTGGTGAGGTGGTGATTCTTGGTGGGGGAAACGCAGCGATCAACGCGTGCGATATGGCGATTGGAATTGGCTGTAGCGTGACGATTTTGGAGTTGAATCCAGAACGAATTGCGTATTTAACGGAACATTACGCAGGGAAATCAGTCACAATTTTGCCATCGACAACGGAAAATCTCGAGCGGGAAATCCAGAAGGCGGACGTCTTTATTTCGACAATCCTCATTCCTGGAGCGAAACCGCCAAAAATAGTCAAGGAATCTATGGTGAAATCGATGAAACCGGGCAGCGTCATTGTTGATATCGCTATCGATCAAGGCGGAACGGTGGAAACCATCGAGCACTATACGACGCATGATGATCCGATTTTTATCAAGCATGGTGTGCTTCATTATGCGGTTCCAAACATGCCGGGTGCGACGCCTAGAACCTCGACCATGGCGCTGGCAACGGGGAACCTTCCGTATTTATCAGCCATCGCGGAAAAAGGACTGGAACAAGCCTTACGCGCAGATGTTTCTTTGGCAAGTGGGCTGAACATTCATCAAGGGAACATCATGTCAAAAAGCCTCGCCGACACGTTAGGAATGGAATATAGTGAGGTACTCCAATGATGAAAACCGACGAATATGTGACGATTTGGGACATTAATAAAGCGAAAGAAGTGCTTCAAGATAACGCCCGCAAAACACCGCTTGTAAAATCATTCTACTTAACAAGTGTGGCAGAAGCAAACGTTTACCTAAAGTTAGAAAACATGCAATTAACTGGCTCTTTCAAATTCCGTGGTGCTTATAACAAAATCGCGGCCTTGACGACGACCGAAAAGGAGCACGGTGTCATCGCTTGTTCAGCAGGAAATCACGCGCAAGGCGTTGCTCTGTCCTCAAAATTACTCGGAATCAATAGTAAAATCGTGATGCCTGAAACCGCGCCACAAGCTAAAATCGATGCAACGAGAGGTTATGGTTCGGACGTTGTTTTATATGGGCAAACGTTTGATGAAGCCAAAGAGAAATGCATCGAAATCGCGGAGAAAACAGGACGCACCTTTTTGCATCCATATGACGATCCGGCGGTGATTGCTGGGCAAGGAACGATTGGTTTGGAGATTTTGGACAACATGTGGGATGTCGATACGGTTATCGTGCCAATTGGTGGCGGTGGTTTAATATCGGGCATCGCGATTGCGCTGAAATCGTTTAATCCGAACATTCGCATTATCGGCGTGCAAGCGGAAAATGTGCATGGAATGAAATCGTCGTTTGATGCTGAAAAAATCACGCCGCATTACGCAGCGCCAACGATGGCAGATGGCTGTGCGGTGAAAGTTCCTGGGGACATCACGTTTTCTATTGTGAAAGAATTGGTAGACGAGATCATCACGGTTTCGGAAGACGAGTTAGAACAAGCGATGAAAGATTTGCTACAGCGTGGAAAAGCGGTTGTTGAAGGCGCCGGGGCACTCAGCACGGCCGCACTCGTTTCCGATAAAATAACAGATTATGTGAAAGGCAAAAATGTTGTTTGCATCATATCTGGCGGAAATGTTGATTTAGAGCGAATTTCTCAAGTTTGCGAACATTTCTTTTCTAGCGAAGTTGTCGAGTAATAGTAATCACAATCATTGTAACTAGTTGCTAAAGTGGGTATACTTAGAAAAACAGTACTATCCGTAGAAGGAGTGAGTGCAATGAAGGTACAGTGGCAAGTGATTGTTGGGATTATTATAGCTATTTTGATTCTTGTGTTTGGAACGACGAACATGGGAACAGTAGATGTCAAATTATTATTCTGGACGGTGCAATGGCCGCTTATTATCGTGATTCTAGGCTCGGTCGCAGCGGGCATTATCATGGTGCTTTGCTTTAATTATTACAGATCGAGAAAGAAGAAAAAAAGCGTGAAAGTCAAAGCAAAATAAGCATATGTACAAAAAATCTCCAAAGGTTGTTCCTAAACCTTTGGAGATTAGTATTTTATTTTAGAATTTTTCGGTGAAATTGTTGGTGAGAATCCTGCACTTGTTGGTGCGGTTTCCCATGTAAATTTTCGGCGAATGGCTTTTTCTCTTTGTCCTTTGGAAGAGCGTCACTGATTTTCGGTGTGTGAATCGCTTGCGAGGTCTGACTTTTTTTAGAATTGGTCATTTTTTAAAACCTCCTTTGTTGTTCCTTACCCTGAGGGCGGAGAGTTAAAACACAGATTTTGGATTGGAAGTTTCTCATTAGATGGGAGGCTTTTTTGTTTGTGCATTTGAAAACATGTCCTTGACAAGCAGAAGTGTTTCTATTAGAATAGGTTCTGTAAACGATAATGAAAATCATTCTCAATTAAAAGGCGGGTGATTACTTGAAGAGAGCGATACTTATTATTGTGTTTTTATTATTGGCATTGCTTTCGGTGTTCGTTGGCGTGCAGAAGATTTCTATTGTACATATTTTTGAATTGACGCGGGAACAGTGGGACATTATTTGGATAAGTCGGATTCCTAGGCTTGTGAGTATTATTTTGGCCGGAGCTGGGATTAGTATTTGTGGGATGATTATGCAGAGTTTGACGCAGAATAAGTTTGTTTCACCAACGACGGCGGGGACGATGGATGCTGCGAGATTAGGGATATTGGTGTCTTTGCTTGTTTTTACAACGGCGAGTCCTTTGGTGAAAATGGGTGTGGCGTTTCTGTTTGCGCTTCTCGGGACATTTATATTTATGCAGATTTTGGAGCGAATTCCGTTTAAAGATACGATTTTTATTCCGCTTGTTGGGTTGATGTTCGGCGGGATTCTCAGTTCGATTACGACGTTCTTTGCGTATAAGTTTGATTTGATTCAAAATATTTCTTCGTGGCTTCAAGGGGATTTCTCGATGGTGCTAAAAGGGCGATATGAGCTGCTTTACGTTGCGGTTCCGCTGATTGTGATTGCGTATTTGTATGCGAATCAGCTCACGGTTGCTGGGATGGGGGAGACGTTTTCGCGGAATTTGGGATTGTCTTATAAGGCGATTATGCGGATTGGATTGGTGATAGTTGCGTTTATTACGGCGTCTGTGGTTCTGACGGTTGGCATGATACCTTTTCTTGGCTTGATTGTACCGAATATTGTGTCGATTTATCGCGGGGATAATATTAAGAAAACTTTGTTTGATACGGCGGTTTTTGGTGCGACTTTCTTGCTGTTTTGTGACGTGCTCGGTCGGGTGATTATTTATCCGTACGAAATTTCGATTAGTTTGATGGTTGGGATTATTGGGAGCGCGATTTTTATTTATCTGCTAATGAGGAGAAAAGCTTATGCGTAAAAATTGGATTTTAGCAGGTATTGTTGTGTTTTTGATGGCGGGTTATTTGTTTTTGTTCATGGGTGGAAGTCCGGCGTTTGCGCTGGAACTGAGGTCGACGAAGCTGATTGCGATTGTGTTTACGGGGATTGCGATTGCGGTTTCGACGGTGGTTTTCCAGACGATTACGCAGAATAAGATTTTGACGCCTTCGATTATGGGGCTGGATTCGTTATACATGTTATTGCAGACGTCGCTCGTGTTTCTTTTTGGGTCACAGGCGTTGATGCGGGCTGGAAGTGGGCGCTGGAATTTCTTTTTATCGGTCGTTTTGATGATGGGATTTGCACTTGTTTTATACTGGTTGATGTTTAAGCGGAATGGACGGAATATTTATTTCTTGCTGCTGGTCGGGATTGTGTGCGGGACGTTTTTCTCTAGTTTTTCATCGTTTATGGAGATGTTGATTGATCCGAATGAGTTCCAGATTGTGCAGGATAAGATGTTTGCGAGTTTTAATAATGTGAATACGTCGATTTTGGCGATTGCAATCCTTATTTTCGTAGCGGCGATGCTTTATTTGTTGCGATTTGTGAAGTATTTGGATGTGCTGGCGCTGGGCAAGGATCACGCGGTGAATTTGGGCGTTCCGTATAACAAAATTGTGAAACAGTTGCTGCTCATTATCGTGGTGCTGGTCTCGGTTGCGACGGCGCTCGTTGGACCGATTACGTTTTTAGGATTGATTGTGGCGAATGTGGCGTATCAATTTTTGAAAACGCATCGGCATGTGACGTTGCTTGTTGGGGCGAGCTTGATAAGTCTGGTGGCGCTCGTTGGTGGGCAGTTGTTGGCGGAGCGGGTGTTCCATTTCGATACGCCGATCAGTGTGATTATTAACCTGTGCGGCGGCGTGTATTTCTTGTATTTGCTTTTGAGAGGGGCGAAATTATGATTGAAGTGCGGAACTTAGGAAAAAAATATGGGACAAAAAATGTGCTTCAAGCGGTTGATTTGGTGATTCCTGAGAAGCAGATCGTGTCGTTTATCGGGGCAAATGGCGCTGGAAAAAGTACGTTGTTGTCGATTATTGCGCGGTTGATGAAAGCGGATAGTGGCGAGGTGTTGGTGGATGGCGTGGCGCTCGGTGATTGGAAGTCGGATGATTTGGCGAAACGGTTGTCGATTTTGAAGCAGAGTAATCATGTCACGATGCGTTTGACAGTGCGAGATTTGGTGGCTTTTGGGCGGTTTCCGCATTCGAAGGGACGCTTGCAAAAGGATGATGAGGCGTTTATCGAGATGGCGCTGGATTATATGGAATTGCGGGATTTGGCGTCGCGCTATTTGGATGAGCTTAGTGGTGGTCAGCAGCAGCGGGCGTATATTGCGATGATTATTGCGCAGAATACGGATTATATTTTGCTGGATGAGCCACTGAATAATTTGGATATGAAACATTCGGTGCAAATTATGCAGTTGTTGCGGCGTTTGGTGGATGAGCTGGGCAAGACGGTGTTGCTGGTTTTGCATGATATTAATTTTGCGTCGTGTTATTCGGATTCGATTGTGGCTTTGAAGAATGGCGCGGTTGTGGCGAATGGCAGCACGGCGGAGATGATTCAGGAAGACGTGTTGGCGCAGGTTTTTGATATGCATATTCCGATTTCGTTGATTAATAATGACCGGATTGGCGTGTATTTTAAATAAAGGAGGTGAGGGCGCGAAACGGTTGGTATGACAAGGAATAATAGCTTCAAAAATAGATAAATAAGGGTGGTTAAAGTAGATGAAGAAATTAGTAATGGTCGCAATGTTGATGCTTTTGACGGTGTTTGCGGTTGCTTGTGGGACGGATGAAAAGACGAATGCGGACGCGGAAAAAACAGCGAAGGAATTAACGATTAAGCACGAACTTGGCGATACGAAAGTGAAGCAAAACCCTGGAAAAGTGGTTGTTTTTGATTTTGGAACACTTGATACGTTGCAGGCACTCGATTTGTCTAAAAATGTGACTGGTTTGCCGAAACAATCTTTGCCGAAGTATTTGGATGCTTTTGCGAGTGATAAATACGCGGATCTTGGCGGTTTGAAAGAGCCTGATTTTGAGAAAATAAACGAGGCGGCACCGGATTTGAACATTATTTCTGGGCGCCAATCCGATTCTTATGATAAATTTTCCGATATTGCACCAACGATTTATCAAGGTGTGGACACGAAGGATTATATGAAGTCGTTCCAAGCGAATGTGAACACGGTGGCTAGTTTGTTTGGAAAAGAGGACGAAGCGAAGAAGCAATTGGATGCGATTGACAAGCAGGTTGCGGATGTAAAAGCGAGCGTGCCAGCTGGTAAAACGGGATTAATTATCTTGGCGAACGATGGAAAAATGAGTGCGTATGGCCCTGGTTCGCGCTTTGGATTGATTCATGATGTACTTGGTGTGACGCCGGCGGATCCGAAAATTGAAGCGTCAACGCATGGTCAAAGTATTTCTTCCGAGTATATTGCGGAGAAAAATCCAGATTACTTGTATGTGATCGACCGCGGTGCAGCGATTGGTGGGGAATCTTCCGCGAAATCAGTTGTTGAGAATGATTTAGTGAAAAAGACGAATGCTTATAAAAATGGCAATATTGTTTACTTAAATCCAGAGTATTGGTACTTGTCTGGAGGCGGGTTAGAGTCTGTTTCGGAAATGGTGAAAGAGGTTGGAGATAGCTTTAAATAAGGAGGAAAAACTGCTCCGCGACATATGTCGCTGAGCAGTTTTATTTGGCGTTATATTCTTCTTTTAAAATAGCGTAATAAGCGTCGTCTACGAATTCTTCTTTGACGTAGCGGCTTTTTCGAAGTGTGCCTTCGTAAGTCATACCTAGTCGCTGCATGACTTTTCCGGAGGCGGGGTTGCGGACGTCGTGCATGGCGTAAACGCGTTCTAGTTGTAGTGTTTGGAAAGCAAGATCGAGGATAGCGCGCGCAGCTTCGATCATGTACCCATGGCCCCAGTAATCGCGATGGAGGACGTAGCCGAGACAACCGCTTCGGTTCATCGGATCAATGCGAATATCGATGGTACCGATAAATTTGCCAGTTTCAGCGAGTTCTATCCCGTATTTTCCGATTGGAGACGCGACGAAATACTCGGCGATTTTTTGACGGGTTATCTCGATGGATGGATGTGTATCAAAAACAAAGCGTGTATTTTCATCATCAGAGGCGTATTCGAACATGTCTTTTGCGTCGGCGAGCGTTATTGGGCGTAAGATGAGTCGTTCGGTGTGAATGATTTGATGTTCCACTAACAAGTAAGTAAAGCTTTCCATTTTCGTTCCCTCCTTTTGGGTATTGTTGCTTATTTTAGCACATTTATAGTGGCGATTAAAGTCTATATTGAAAGTTTTTTATAATATGCTATGATGAAGTTATTATATAAAAAGGGAGGCTTTTCCATGTTAAAAGAAAAACTTGAAAAATTGGTAGCACCTGAAATTGTAGATCGGATTCTTGCGACGGAAGTAGAACGGATTTTGTTGTCTTGTGAAGGCGATGGGGAGTTAGGATTGACTGATAGTAAGGCGGGCGGGCGTGGCTATGTGCCTAAATCTATGGAATATCCACGTAATAACGACGGGGGTCCTCTTAGTTTGCTGGCGCAGATTAATTTTTCAGAAATGCCTGATTTGGAGGACTTTCCGAAAACGGGATTGTTAGCGTTTTACATTGATTATTTCGATGATTTGACTGGGCTTGATTTTGATGATCAGACGTGTCAAAATGGCTTCCGAGTTTTGTATTTTGAAACAGCGGATGAGGCTAGTTATTCAGCAGAGGAACAGGATACTTTTTTTGCGTCGGTGGATGAGGCGTTTTATCCAATTGTGGATGGTGAATTTCGTTTACAAGGGGAAATCCAGAAACAAGTGGCTTTGAAAGATAGTTATGATTTTAAGCAGGCGTATGGCGGTGAGTTTTATGATTTGATGGATACGTGGACTGGTGAGGATGAGGATAAGGTGGACGCGCTGTTTGAATTGGATAGTAGCAGTAGTCAGCTTGGCGGTTATCCGTTTTTCACGCAAGAAGATCCGCGGCTTAGTGATGAGAAGGCGCATCACGACACGTTGTTATTTCAGCTAGATTCAGTTGATGGTATTATGTGGGGGGATATGGGTGTTGGCAACTTCTTTATTAACCGGGAAGATTTGAAGCGAAAAGATTTCTCGAATGTGTTATATAACTGGGATTGTTATTGATTTTAAGGGGGGCGTGTGTTGTTCCTAAATGAGATTTTAGAGCAAATAGCTAATTTCCAAAGTTAAGTCCTGTAATAAATGTTGGGGTAGAAAATAATCTGCCTCAGCATTTTTTTTGTTCTTATTTCTAAATAGCAGGTGTAGAATCAAAAAGCTATATCCAAAGAATTGACACGCATTAATTTATAATATAATATATACATAGAATTACTATGCATATGTGATATATGTATCGGAGGGAGACTGTTATGAAGATTAGTAAAGAGTTGCTAAAAGGTAGTACCACCACGCTTATTTTAAGCCTACTCCATTCAAAACCAATGTATGGCTATGAAATTATTAAAGAGTTGGAAAGGAAGTCTGAGGGAATTTTTAGTCTTAAAGAAGGAACGATTTATCCCCTTCTGCATACGCTTGAAGATAAAGGCTTGATTATTTCTTATTGGGAAGAAGGTCAAGGGAAGAGAAAGAGAAAATACTATAATATCAACGAAAAAGGTAAGGAATTTATAAAAGAAAAAAAGGAAGAATGGTCCATCTTTAAAACGGCAGTGGACGAAGTGTTGAAAGGAGAGAAAACGGTATGCGATTAGAGCACGATTTTGAAGTATATATGAAAGAATTGTGTAAAAAAATAAGAAATAAAGATGTACATGCTAGTTTAAAATTGGAAATAAGTGATCATCTTCAAACGCTTAAAGAGGAAGGTTTGCTTGCTGGGCTCTCAGAAAAAGAGGCAATTGCTCAAGCATTGAGTCGTATGGGGGATGTAAATGTACTTGGAAAGCAACTCAACAAAACACACAAAGCTCCAATGGATATCAAAACCATATTTCCAGTAATGATAGCCTCCCTGTTTGGATTAATCGTCATGTATTATTTACAATTTCATTCTACTTTTGCAGCGCTCCAGGACATGGAAGTATTTAGAAAAAGTCTGCTCTTTTACTTAGTAGGAATTCTTCTTATGCTAAGCTTGTCTAGGTTTGACTATAGAAAGTTATTAAAGTTCTCCAAACCTTTATACGTGGGAACGGTCTTCATTCTATTAATAACTGTTCTTTTTGGTGTTAGGGTGGATGGGATTCCGTTTTTAATCTTAGGTTTTGCTAATGTTAATTTTATCGAGATTACTCCTTTTCTCCTAGTTATATCCTTTGCTGGAATCTTTCACTCTTGGAATTGGAATGATTCTCGAAAATCTTGGCTTGGAGTAGGCATCTTGGCACTCCCTGTCTTATTACTATTAACAACAAGTGCCATAGCAACTTCTATCATTTGTATTATTGCCTGCACAGCCATTATGTTGAGTTCTAGAGCAAGTATGAAGCAAACGGTGGCATTTACAGCTACTACATTTATATGGCCAATCTTCAATCTATGGACGCTATCGCAAAATGGTACATTGATTGATGCTGGGTATATAAAAAACCTAGGCACATCTCATTTTATTGGAAGTAGTCTTCAGTTAACCCCAAATTTAATTTCTGAGGTACATACAGATTTCATATTCACGTACATCGTCTATTCATTTGGCTGGTTAGCCGCGGTTATTGCTCTTGTGCTGCTTCTATTCTTTATTTGTAGAATATGGAGTACCGCAAAAGGGATTCATTTCAATTATGGTAAAATGCTGGTTATAGGGCTGGCAGTAACCTTTGCAAGCCAATTTATACTAAGTATCCTGACAAACCTGGGCTTATCATCTTCACTTGGTGTAGCAATGCCATTCATGAGCTTTGGAGGCTCACATATATTGTTGGAAATGATTGCATTAGGTTTGATTTTAAGCATATTTAGAAGACGAAAAACAGCTGTACAAATAAATGAAGCAGAAAACCAGAGTCTGGGAGAAAGTTAGATTTTTTCGTTGGCGTTTAATGTATCGTTATTGATTTTAAGGGAGTTTAGGAGCGAGTGTTGTTCCTAAACTTCTTTTTCTGTCTGTAAAACCTTAACATTTCTTTAAAAAGTTTTTAGTAAGCCTTGATTGTTGGGTGGTATGCTAGAAACTATAGAAAAGACGAGGAGGAGATAGAATGAAAAAGTTAACGATTTGGACGGTTCTGCCAGTGCTATCCCTTTGCGCGGCGGTCATGATGTATTATTTTTGGTTTCAAGGATGGTTGCAATTTTATTTGAGAGATGTGATGCAAGCGGTGGATCACATGGGATATATAACGGTTGGTGTGACGGCATTGATGCTTTATCTTTGCGCGGTACAGCTGGTCAATTGGAAAATTAATAAGACGTTGCTTGTTTTGACGTATGTGATTTATTTTGGGATTATGATTGGGCTTCTTTTTGGAAAAGCGTCTGGTGCGCAAGGCTTCTCGACGGATACGTTTGGTTTTGTGGATACGTTTATTTCGGGGAACTTGCGGGTGATCACGATTGGAAACGTGCTGGCTTTTGTGCCGATTGGTTTCTTGATGAAGAAATTATCACCCTTGATGGCGTTGTTTTCAGCGGGAATCATGATTTTTATCGTGGAAGGGTTGCAATATGCGCTACATGTAGGGTATTTTGATACGGGAGATGTCTTTTTGAATGTATCTGGTATTATGATTGGGTACGTGACTATTCGTATTTTTTCAAGTTCGCATAAACATATCATCGAGCAGAAATGAGTGAACAGACGTGAAATTGTGGAAAAAAGTGATTTTGGGAGTAGTCGGAATTGGCATTGTGTATGTTGGCGTCGTGTTTGGCTTTATGTACAGCGGGGCGCGGTCGGTACCAGCGCCAAATCCGGATACGATTCTTATTTTAGGTTCAAAAGTAATCGATGATCCGGCGCGGCCAATGCCTGTTTTGCGGGAACGATTGGACGCGGCGATTCCGTTTATTGAGAAACACGACACGGCGAAAGTGGTTGTGTCGGGCGGTCAGGGCGAGGATGAATCGGCGTCAGAGGCAAGCGTGATGAAGGCATATTTAGTCGCGCATGGTGTTGCGGCATCAAGGATTGCGGTCGAGGATACATCGATGCGTACTGAGGAAAACTTAGCGAACAGTAAGGCTGAATTTGAGCTTGGGAAAACGGTCATCGTGACGAGTGATTATCATTTGTACCGTGCGCTGATGCTTGCTGGACGGCAAAATATCGATGCAACGGGATTGCCTGCCAAAACACAGACGGGAGCGCTTTTCAAAGGGGTGCCTCGCGAAATTTTATCGATTAGTTATGCATGGGTTTTTGATCGGTAGCTTTTTTTTTTGAGAAAGTCATTGACATTCACGTTACGTCAAGGTGTAAAGTAGAGTTATCAAGGAGGCGAGAGACGCATGGAATATACGGTTCAAAAGCTTGGACAGCTTGCGGGAGTTAGCACGAGGACGCTGCGGTATTATGATGAAATTGGGATTCTGAAGCCGGCGAGAATCAATTCATCGGGTTATCGGATTTATGGACAAACCGAGGTCGACCGATTGCAGCAAATCATGTTTTACAGGGAAATGAATGTGAGCTTGGAAAAAATCAAGGCGATTCTAGAACAACCTGATTTTAACGAGGCGGAAGCACTTCGAAAACATCGCGTCGAGCTGCTTGATAAACGAAAACAATTAGACGACCTGATTCGCAATGTGGAGAAATCTATCGCGTATTCAGAAAGGAGAATGACAATGACGGATCAAGAAAAATTCGAAGGTTTTAAGCAAAAAATGATAGATGACAATGAAGAGAAATACGGCGCGGAAATTCGCGGGAAGTATGGCGATGAGAAAATCGATCGGTCGAATGCCAAGCTTAAAGGGATGAGCGAGGCTGAGATGGAACGGATAAATCAGCTTGCGGAGACTATTTTAGCGGACTTGCAAGTGGCGTTTGAAACGGGTGATCCAGCTGGCGAGAAGGCTCAAGCGGTTGCGGCGATGCATAAAGAATGGTTATCGGCGTACTGGGACACCTACAGCAAAGAGGCGCACGCAGGACTTGCCCAGATGTATGTGGACGACGAACGTTTCACGGCTTATTATGATAAAAAGCAACCTGGTTTGGCGGCATTTTTACGTGACGCAATTGTTATTTTCACGAGTAAGTAATATAATGAAGGGAGCTTCCAAGCACAATGATGCGGAGGCTCTTTTTTCATTGGGAGGGATTTTTTAGATGATAGAAACGAAACGACTTATTTTGCGCGAATTGGATCAGTTAGATTTTGCGGATTTATGTGAGATATTGCAAGACGATAGTGTGATGACGGCTTATGAGGGCGCTTTTACGGATGAGGAAGTGCAGCGTTGGCTTGCGAAACAGTTGGATAATTATGAGCGTTGGGGCTTCGGTTTGTGGGCGGTGATTAAGAAAGATACTGGCGAATTTGTCGGGCAAGTTGGGTTGACGATGCAGCGTGTGGAGGAAGAGGAAGTGCTTGAGATTGGCTACTTGCTGAAGCAGAAATTTTGGTATCAGGGGTTTGCGACGGAGGCTGCGCTTGGCTGTAGGAAATACGCGCTGGAAACGCTTGGTGCGGAATTGGTGACGTGTACGATTCGCGATACGAACTTGGCTTCCCAAAAAGTCGCGGAACGTATTGGTATGACAAGGCATAAGCGCTACGTGAAATATTACAAAGGCGTGGAGATGCCGCATTATTTGTATTACTAAAAGAAGAGCGAGACATTACGCCCGATTTTTAGTACAATAGAAGGGAGCGTGAGAAGGAGGAAAGCATGAAAAAAATTCTAATTATAAGTCTATTTTCATTACTTCTCGTTTTAATGGCGGCATGCGGACCTAAGGAAATCGGTTCTTCTGGAAACACTAGTGAAAAAACCAGCAAACAAAAGGTATCCGAGGAAGCAGCTGTTTTAACGATTACTGATATGGCGGGCAGAACCATCAATTTCGCAAAGAAACCAGAACGTATTATTACACTGACCAATTCTGATATGGGCATTGTTTATGCGCTTGGAGGCTCGGTTGTCGGGCGCCAAACGATGGATGCTAGTGGTGTGGAGCCAAGTGCCGCGCTAAAAGCTACAGAAGTCGGCAACACGCACGATCTAAACTTGGAGAAAATCGCATCCTTGACACCAGACGTCATTATCGCGAGTTCCGAACAGAATTTGAAAGATGTTCCGGCGCTCGAAGGCATCGGTGCACAGGTCGTTTTGACAGGAGCCAATTCAATCGCAGACATTAAGAAACAAGAAGCGATTTTGGGCCAATTACTAGGAAAAGATGCGACTAATTTACAAAAAGAAATCGATCAAAAAGTCGCTGAAATAAAGCAAGAACAAACAGGAAAGGCAGTTCGCGCGTTGCTCATACTCGGCGCGCCGGGCAGTAATTACGCAGCATTGCCGAATTCGCTGAGCGGGGATATTCTCGAGGCAGCAGGCGGCGTCAATGTTGCAAAGGATTTCAAAGGGGTCGAGAATTTCCCACAATACGCATCGCTTAACATCGAAAAAATCGTCGAATCAGATCCAGAGGTTATTTTCTTGATGATTCACGGTGGCGATGAAAAGGAAACCGAGCTCGCGTTCCAAAAAGAAATGAAGCAAAACGACGCGTGGAATTCCACAACGGCTGTGAAAAACAATCATATCGTCGTGCTTCCCGCTGATCTTTTCGGTACAAATCCTGGCATCCGTATTACAAAAGCGCTCGATTACATGGCAAATGAACTGAATCAGGTTAGTAAATAATGCATGATCCACGTAAAAAAAGAAGAATCATTACATTTATCGTCACGATTCTACTGCTCGTTGTCGTGTTCTTTTATGGCTTAACGACGGGTTCAGTGAAAGTGAGTTATGCTGAGGTTTGGCAAACATTAATGGGGCATGGCGATGACCTTTCGACACAACTCATTTGGAATCTACGTTTGCCGCGGATGTTCCTCGCGTTTCTTGTCGGAGCAGCACTCGCGATTGCAGGCTGCTTATTGCAAGGCGTAATGCGAAACCCACTTGCTGATCCAGGCGTTATCGGCGTCTCGGCCGGCGGTGGACTCGTCGCCATCATCCTCACCATCGTATTGCCGTCCCTGAGCCAGTTCGTCCCACTCGGCGCATTTCTCGGCGCATTCGGTACCGCGTTACTTATTTACGCTGTCGCCTGGGACAAAGGCGTAGCACCACTTCGCGTTATTTTATCCGGTGTTGCCATCAATGCCTTCATCGGCGCGATGACATCAGGCATCATGGTTCTTTACAGCAACCGCGTCCAAAGCATCATTTCCTGGATGACCGGTACGCTATCCGGGAAAAGCTGGTACCATCTCAATCTTATTTTGCCATATATGCTCGTCGGATTCGCGCTCAGCATCTTTGCAATTCGCTCGTCAAATGTCCTGCTACTAGGCGATGACGCGGCAAAACTGCTCGGATATTCCGTCGAAAAACACCGATTCTTCATCATCATGTTGGCGGCATTCCTAAGCGGCGTCGCAGTCAGCGTTGCCGGACTCATCGGCTTTGTCGGACTCGTCGTCCCGCACATTTTCCGACTCATTATCGGCAATGACTATCGCTACTTACTGCCCATGTCAGCAATCGGCGGCGCCCTACTCGTCGGGTTCGCAGACACGGCCGCGCGCAGCTGGTTCGGCTCCATCGAACTACCCGTCGGCATCCTGCTGGCCATGATCGGCGCACCGTTCTTCCTATTCCTACTACAAAGAGGGAGGGTTGCATCATGACCGCCATCACAACACTACAAAACGTCACCTTCATTCGCAAGCGTTCCTTCGAGATTAAGAACCTCGAGCTTGCGATCCCAGAAGGCAAAATAACCACGATTATCGGTCCAAATGGTTCGGGTAAATCCACCATTCTGCGTCTGATCATGCGCCTCCTAGCACCAAACGAAGGCAAAATCATGCTTCACGGCACCGACATCGACGCCATCAGTGCGAAAAAATTAGCACGCGAAATGACGATGCTATCCCAATCACCAGATGGCCTAATCGATGTCGTCGTTCGCGATCTCGTCAGCTATGGCCGGATGCCGTACAAATCATGGCTTGGCACAATGGAAAAAGAAGATGAGCTTGCCGTGGATTGGGCGATGAACGTTTGCAACCTAGAAGAACTCGCGTATCGACCACTACACACGCTTTCAGGAGGCGAAAAGCAACGCGCTTGGCTTGCGATGGCGCTCGCACAAAAAACACCGATTCTGCTCTTAGACGAGCCGACAACGTATCTCGATATTTCGCATCAACTCGAATTACTCGACTTATTGAAGCAACTCAATCAAGATTTCAACATGTCGATTATTCTCGTCCTGCACGATCTAAACCAGGCAGCCGGATACAGCGATCACGTGATTGTCTGTGAAGAAGGAACCATCCAAAAAACAGGAACACCCGAAGAAGTTTTTACAAAACCCCTATTACGCGATATTTTCAAAATCGAAGCAGAGATCCATCCGACCGAGCGAGGATTACGCGTTTTGCCAATCGCCTCGACGAAATTTCATTCATAAAGTTAAAGATAATTTAAAGATTTATAAAGCCGGTTCTAGGAAACTAAGACAGCACCTTGTTTTGTTCCCTAGAGCCGTTTTTCGATGCATTAGAATTCGATGAAAAAGCTTCCTATCTCGCTTGAAATTTTATATAATAGAGGGGTTGATTTAGACAGAATAAGGACGCAGGAGGCCGCACATGAACACGAGTCGAGAAAATAGCACCAGAATAGATTATTCCATCATTTTATTGGTTATGTGCTTGTGTCTTACCGGCATCGCAGCAATCTACATCGCGAGTTTAACGAACAATCAATACGCAACGGACTTCCTCGTTAGGCAGCTTATTTGGCTTGTCGCAGGAGCCGTTATTATCATAATTATCGTGAAATATTTCGACTATGACAGACTACAACAAACGGCGTATTATCTCTACGGATTAGGTCTTTTTTTATTGGTGCTCGTTTTTGCACCGGTCATTGGTATCGAGCGAAAAGGCGCGCAGAGTTGGGTCGGAACAGAGGCGATCAACATCCAGCCTTCCGAACTGATGAAAAGTTTCCTGATTGTCGCGCTCGCGAAGCTCATCTGGGATCACACGAAGAAAACATCTATTCGCACGCTAAAAACCGATTTTCACCTTTTTATAAAAATCAGTCTCATGACCTTGGCGCCGATTACGCTAATTATGCTACAATCGGACTTGGGAACTTCGCTCGTGCTCATCTCAATCATGGTGGGCATGATGTTTATCTCAGGTATCACTTGGCGCCTACTACTGCCCATTTTTGGCGGGATCGCAGCGATTGGAACGACCTTAATTCTACTCGTGCTAAAAAGTCCAAGTACCCTGACGTCGCTTGGATTCCAGAAATATCAGTTCAACCGGATTACGTCTTGGCTGGAGCCTGAAAAAGATCCGCTAGATACGGGGATGCAGCTTTTGAAATCGATGCGGGCGGTTGGTTCAGGAGAATTACAAGGAAGCGGCATCGGATATGAGGCGATTGAAATACCGGAGAACCATAATGATTTTATTTTTACAATTATCGGTGGGGACTTCGGCTTTGTTGGTGCATGCGTCTTAATTGTGTTATACTTCTTATTAGTTTACCAAATTATTCGTGTCGCTCTGGATGTGGGAATTCCTTTTTATTCCTATATTTGTACAGGCGTCGTAGCGATGATTTTCTTTCATGTGCTACAAAATATTGGGATGACGATCGGTATGTTGCCGATTACGGGGATTCCGCTGCTATTTGTTAGTTATGGCGGAAGTGCAATGTTAGGGAGTTTAATGGCGATTGGCCTTGTATTATCTGTCCGTTACAATGCGCCAAAAGCAATGGATTTATAAATTTTTAGAACTGTATGGAAAGTAACAGAGGTTTGGAAGAAATAACTTATTCCATCCAGTAAGGAGCGTTAAGAATGAATTCGCAAAACAAAATGTCTGCGAGAATCGATTATGGCATCGTGTTATCTCTCATGTTATTATGCGTTATAAGTATGATTTCAATTTACAGCGCACAGTTAACAAATGAGCAATACAACGCCAACTTTGTCATGAAACAAGCCGTGTGGTTTGTAGTCAGTGGCTTTGCTATTTTCGTTATTATGCAATTTGATTATGAACGGCTGACTAAATGGGCCTACTATTTTTATGGAATCGGTCTTTTAATGTTAGTTTTCGTATTATTCTTCGGAAAAGAAATAAACGGCGCGAAAAGTTGGATTATCATTCCGTTTCTAGGAAGTCTGCAACCATCGGAAGTCGTGAAAGTCATCCTGATTATCACCCTCGCAAAAGTGATTTGGGATCATAATCGGAAATATAAGATGCATAACGTGAAATATGATTTCCTATTACTGGTAAAAATGGGTATCATCACAATTATCCCGATTGGTTTAATCATGTTGCAACCCGATTTAGGAACTGGTCTCGTTTTCATCGCGATTATGTCTGGGATGATTCTCGTGTCCGGCATCACGTGGAAACTGATTGTGCCGATTTATGGCTCGATTGTTGCTGTCGGCGGTACATTGCTATACTTAGTGCTCTATCATGAGAGCTGGCTCGTAAAATTAGGCTTTAAATCCTATCAATTTGAGCGGATTCATACGTGGATTAATCCAGAATCGGATCCTCAAGGTGGCGGTTATCAAGTGCTGCGAGCGATGACGGCGATTGGCTCTGGTCAAATTGGCGGGAATGGTGCGGGTTATAATGCCATCGCGATTCCGGAAAACCATAATGATTTTATTTTCACAGTCATTGGTGGCGATTTTGGATTCATCGGTGCGAGTATTTTGCTAGCGATTTATTTCTTGTTGATTTACCAAATTATTCGTGTGGCACTTGATATTGGGATTCCGTTTTATTCGTATATTTGTACAGGCGTTGTCATGATGATTATGTTCCACGTTTTCGAAAATGTGGGGATGAACATCGGCTTGCTACCAATTACAGGGATTCCGTTACCGTTCATTAGTTACGGAGGAAGTGCGCTCCTCGGAAATATGATGGCGATTGGTCTGGTTCTTGGAATTAGGTACAATTACCAGAAATCGATGTTTACGGTGAAAGAGGAGAAACTCGCGGACTAAAATAGATTACCTTGTCTGGAAGATGCGGATAAGGTAATTTTTTTATGTTTTTTTCAGGGAACTATTTGTTATTGTAATCGAAATCTATTATGATAGGGGTAGCACTACAATTTTGGGAGGGGAAAAACAAATATGATTACTTTTTACTGGTATCCGAAATGTTCGACATGCAAGAAAGCAAAACAGTGGCTAGATGAGAACGATGTGGCTTATAATCAAGTAGACATGATTGAAACACCACCGAAAAAAGAGGAATTACAGAAATGGTTTAAAAATAGTGACTTAGGAATTCGCCGTTTCTTCAATACAAGTGGCATTTTGTATCGCGAAATGGGTTTAAAAGATAAAGTGGACCAAATGACGGAGGATGAAGCGTTTACATTACTCGCGACAGATGGTAAACTAATTAAGAGGCCAATCGTTACGGATGGCAAAAAAGTGACACTTGGCTTCAAGGAAAGCGAATTTGTAGAAAACTGGAAGTAAATACTGACTTGAAGGGGGATTTATTAAGATGAGTTTACCAAAGGATTTACGTTATTCAGAAGAGCACGAATGGGTGAAAGATGACGCGGGAAATTTCGTTATCGGGATTACAGATTTTGCGCAAGATCAACTAGGCGACATCGTTTTCGTTGAGTTACCAGAAGTGGGCGACACGATTACACAAGGCGATTCGATTGGAAGTATTGAATCTGTTAAAACTGTATCTGATTTTTACGCGCCAATCACGGGTAAAGTGGTTGCAGTGAATGAGGAATTAGAAGATGCGCCAGAACTACTTAACTCAGCGCCATATGATGCGGGTTGGTTGTTGAAAGTGGAAGATGCGGACGCGGCTCAAGTTGCAGCATTACTTTCGGCGGAAGATTACGAAAAAACATTAGACTAATGGTGATACATAGAAGACCCTGCTTGCATTATGCGACGGGGTTTTCTTCTTTTGGAGGGATTGAACTTGGTAGATATTTGGAATAAACAGCAATTGATGGCGCGACTCGATGCTCGTGAAGATTTTGCGGTATATTTTTTCACGCCGATGTGTTTGGGATGTCAGCAGGCGATGAAGTTGGTGGATTTGGCGGATGAAACGATACCAGAGCTTACGATTGGCAAAATGGATTTGAATTATGTCCCGGAATTGGCGGAGCGCTGGGCGATTACGAATGTGCCGGTGTTGCTCGTGTTTAAGGGCGGGGAACTTGCGGGGACGAGTTATCGGATGGGGAATATGATGGAGGTTTATGATTTTTTGAAGGAGTGAGGGAACTTGGGAGCGGGGGGCTTCTGAGTTTTTTTGTCTCGATTTTTTATTTTTTTATTTAAATATTGTATACTTAAGAAGAATGAGGGCGCGGAGGTGGAGAAGATGGCGATAAGAGAGATTTTGTTGGATGAATATGGTTACAATGAACCGATTGTGACGACGAATATGAGTAAGCAGAATTTCGGATTGAAGCCGGATAGCTTGCGCAGAAATATTAATCGATTAGTGGAGAAAAAGGAGATGGCGCGTTTTTGTGACGGTGTTTATTATTTTCCGAAATGGAACGAAATGTTGCAGCAGAACACGCAAGTTAGTGAGCGAGTCGTGATTGAAAGGAAATATATTCAAGATAAAACGGAGCGTTATGGTTATTTTTCGGGGCTTGCATTGGCGAATGAATTGCAGCTAACGACACAAGTTCCTGCTGTGCTTGAAATTGTAACGGAGAATAATGCGAGTAAAAAAAGAACGGTGATGTTGAAAAATACGCCGTTAACGTTGAAAAAGGCGCGCGTCCCAATTACGTTTGAGAATTATAAAGTCCTGCAAGTGTTTGATTTATTGACAGATAAGGTTTCCTACAATGAGGTACCGAAAGAAATCATGATAGATCGGCTTAAAGCTTATTTGGAGGACGTCACTTTATCGGAAGCGGAGATTATTGAAATTATTGCTAAGTATCCCAGTAAAACATCGAAAGAATTAATTGAAACGGGGTTATATCATGCACTTATTCAAGGACAAAGAGACGTTTGAGCAACTTATCATTGCGACGGGTGCTGCTAAATCGTTATCAGAAGCTATTGTAGAGAAAGATTATTATGTGTCGATGCTATTGAGAGAGTTGAGCGAACGGTTGCCAGATATTGTTTTTAAAGGTGGCACGTCGTTATCGAAAGCGTACCATGTGATAGATCGGTTTTCTGAGGATATTGATCTTACGTTTGTGGCGAGGTTGAAGAATACGGAATTGAAGCGGAGTAAGGAATGTATTATAGCGATAATTGCTGATTTGGGCTTAGAGTTAGCTAATCCGGATAGAGTTATGTCGCGGAGACGGTTTAATTGTTACGAAATTTATTTGGATAATTTGCGGCCCAATCATGCATTAAAGGAACATCTTCTGATTGAGACTTTTGCGCATTATGTGCCTTATCCTGTTGTGGAAAAGCGGATTTCTAATTATATTTTTGAATATCTGGAATCTATAGATAGAATCGATTTAGCAGAGGTATTTCCTGAGTTGAAACCATTTTCAATGAAAGTCCAGTCGATAGAGCGAACCTACATCGATAAAATTTTTGCTGTGATGGATCATTATGTGAAATGTAATAGCATTGGGCTATCGAGGCATTTGTATGATTTGCATAAGATAGCCGAGCATGTAGATGTAAAAAGTGAGACGATACGCTCGCTTTTTTTAGATGTGCAAAAAGAGCTTGCTGTCGATGTGGAACAGAATCCTTCTGCGGAGATTGGCTTTGCATGCCAGAAGGTGCTTATATCGTTGTTGGAATCGGATTACTATAAAGCGGATTATGAGTCAATTACAGCGCAACTTATTCAAGATAATATGTCGTATGAGGCGGTTAAATTATTCTTATTGGTCACGTTTGAGAACATGTGTGATTGTTTCGCTCGCCCAACAAAGTTTCGTGTCCGATATAGAAATGAGTCGCCTAAAAAAGGTTGCTATAGACCCACACGAATGAGGTGTGGTACTATACTTTAGGTAGTTATTTATGTTAACGGGGGTAAGTGATGAGCAATTCTAATTTGACTATTCTATCGGTAATAAGTAATTTTGTTATCGTTATTTTGAAATTTATTGTGGGGTTTTTGACGGGATCGGTCGCGGTTATTTCGGAGGCTGTGCATTCGTCGATGGATTTGTTTGCGTCGGTGATTACTTTTTTCTCGATTCGGATTTCGAACCGGCCGGCAGATGATGATCATCCATATGGGCATGGGAAGGCAGAGAACATCGCTGGGACGATTGAGACGCTGCTTATTTTTGTGGCGGGTATTTGGATTATTTATGAGTCGATGAATAAGTTTTTCAATCCGCATGAGATTCGGTTTCCTGCGCTTGGGATTGCGGTGATGTTGTTTGGGGCAGCGGTGAATATTGTGGTTTCTCGGGTGATTAAGAAGGCGGCGGACAAGGAGAATTCGGTGGCGATGAAGTCGAACGCGCTTCATTTGTATACGGATGTGTTTACGTCGCTTGGGATTGCGTTTAGTTTGTTGCTCGTTCATTTGACGGGCTGGTTATGGCTTGATCCGGTGATCGCGATTCTGACGGCGTTTTATATTATGTATGAGGCTTGGAAGTTGTTGAAGGAATCGTTTCCACCACTCATGGATAAGCGTTTGTCGCCGAGTGAGGAAGCGGAGATTAAGCGGATTATTATGTCGCATCAGGCGGATTTTATTGAGTTTCATGATTTCCGGTCGCGTCGTGCTGGTGCGCAGGAATATATTGATTTTCATTTGGTTGTGGCGAATAATCAGACGATCGAGCAGGCGCATTCGCTATGTGATGTGATTGAGAAGGAAATTTATGATTTTTATGCGAAGGCACAAGTGTTGATTCATTTGGAGCCGGAGCAGGAACGAATTTTGACGAAATAACGCGGGCCTTTATGTTACAATACAAGTATGTGAAACGAAAAGTGAGGTGGCGCAAGGATGACATCGATTTTAATTGCGGATGATGATAAGGAAATTGTGGATTTAGTGAAATTATATCTTCAGAATGAGGGCTATACGATTTATTATGCTTATGACGGCGCGCAGGTCTGGGAAACGGTGCAAAAAGAGCAGCTGGATTTGGTTGTGTTGGATATTATGATGCCGAAAATGGATGGTCTGGAGGTCTGTCGATTAATGCGTCAAGAGGGGATTACGACGCCGATTTTGATGCTGAGTGCGAAGGCAGAGGATAATGATAAAATTATGGGACTCTTGACTGGAGCGGATGATTATATGGTGAAGCCGTTTAATCCGCTAGAGTTGTCGGTGCGCGTGAAGGCGATTTTGCGACGGGTGCAGTTGATGCGTCAGGGGAATATGGGTAGTACGCCGCTGAATCAGTTGATTTTAGGCCCCATCGTGATTGATCGGGAGTTGCATACGGTGATGGTGAATGAGAAGGATTTGCATTTGACGACGTCGGAATTTGATATTTTATTTTTGCTGGCGAATGAGCCGGGTCGTGTTTTTAGTTCTGAGCTGATTTTTGAACGGATTTGGCAGGAGAAGGCGCTGGGTGCGAGTAAGACGGTGATGGTGCATATCAGCAATTTACGTGATAAGTTGAAGGATGCGATGGACGGAGAAAATGTGATCAAAACCATTTGGGGAGTAGGTTATAAAATTGAGGTTTAAGCAGTTCATATGGCGAATTTGGCAGCAAATGCATCCATTACAAATCGTTATTTTTGCGTTGTTGTCTTGGTTTGCTAGCTTTGTGGCATTGCGGAGTATCGGTTTGTGGCTCGTTTCGGTGACGCAGGATTCGGTTGTGTTGACTGGGACGACGAAGAGTTTTATTGATTTATTCGGCTACGGTCGTTATGATAAATTGCTGAATTCGCCGTGGCTTATCATGTTAAAATATCTTGGTATGACTGGTGTAGCGCTCGTATTTTTCATTTTTTTCTATTGGCTTTTTAAACAGAATTTACTTAGAAAACAGTTGCGACAGATTAATGAGGCGATACTTCAAGATCAGCCGATGGAGCAGGACAGTTTGATTCCCGAGATTGTGCAGTTGGAGGAGAGCATCGAGAAAATGCGGGTGCACCAGGCGGAATTGATTGAGCAGGAGCAGGAGGCGCAACAGGCAAAAAACGACTTGATTACGAATGTGTCGCATGATTTACGTACGCCGCTGACTTCGATATTGGGTTATTTGAGTTATATTCATGAGGACCGGTATCGCGATGAGGTGGAGTTGCGCCATTATACGGAATTGGTGTATGGAAAAGCGCAAAGACTGCATAAATTGATTGATGATTTGTTTGATTATACGCGTCTTGAGAGCACGGAGTTTCAGATTAAAGAGGATACGCTCGATATGGTGGAATTATTGCGCCAGCTCGTTTCAGAGTACGAACGTTCTGCTGCTGAAAAAGAGGTTCGGATCGTTGAAATGTATGCCGTTGAGAACTTGAAAGTTATGGGGGATGGTATGCAGATTATGCGTTTATTTGAGAATCTGTTTTCGAATGCACTTCGGTACGGTGCTTCTGGGAAGAAAATCGATATTAGCGCGAAAAAAGAAGCAGGTATGGCGATTATCGAGGTTTCGAACTATGGAGCTGAGATTCCGGCTGGTGATTTACCGCAGTTGTTTGATCGGTTTTATAAAGTGGATAAAAATCGGACGACGACGGGAACAGGGCTCGGTTTGGCGATTGCGAAGTCGATTGTTGAGCGTCATGGTGGACAGGTTTTCGCTACGAGTAGAAAAGGAAAAACGACATTTACGGTGAAGTTACCAGTTACCGAGAGTTAGTAAGGTATGATATTTTGCAAGAAGCAGCGCGTAATAGGGACTTTTCTTACAGAACTGTCATTTTACGCGCGGAATCTTAAGCTTTTCTTTCTAATTTCTTACTCTCCATTTTATCATTTTTAGGTAAGATGTAATCAGGAGGGGAAATTATGAAAAAACAGACATTGATTTTAATTCTCGCTTGTTTGACGATTGTTGCTATTTTAGTTTTTGTATTATTAGGAAGAGATATTCGTGCGACGCCATCGATTGAGGCTAGTAGCGCGCTTGTTGTGAACACGAAACAGGAGAAGGCGCTTTTTGCGGAAGATGTGAATCGCGCGGTTCCGATTGCAAGTATAACGAAATTAATGACGACCTATTTAGTTTTAGAGGCGATACATAAAAAATCTCTTTCTTGGGATGAGATGTTGCCGTTGGGGCGTCTGGATGATCCACAGGCGGTGAGTCTGTACGCGAAAACGGGAACGAAACACTATTCGGTGGAGGATTTATTTGCGGCGATGCTGATTATGTCGGCAAATGATGCGGCGGAGGCTTTGGCTGAGCGAGTGGACGCGGAGCATTTCACGGAGAAGATGAATGCGCGGGCAAAAGAGTTCGGCATGTCAGCGAAGACGCATTTCAGCAGTGCGAGCGGTTTGGATAAGGATGGCGACATGTCGATGTCAACCGCAGCGGATTTGATGATTTTGACGAAGCGGTTGTTGAAGGATTATCCGGAAGTGCTGGATACGACATCGCGAACGGATTACGTGACGAAAAAAGGCGATACGATTCATACGACGAATGGTGCGCTCCAAGAAGGCATGGTAAGCGGGATGGATGGCTTGAAAACGGGTTATACGGATCAAGCTGGGTACTGTTTTGTAGGAACGGCGGTTCAAAATGGAGAGCGAGTCATCTCGATTACGTTGGGTAGTTCGACGGATGAAGGACGAATAAAAGATGCTAAAAAAATGATGGAGTTCGGCTTTTCGAAATAAAATTGAAACTGAATCTTGACAAATCCGACTAAAAACATGTAATATTAATAAACACAAGGCGTGTAAGTGAATGCGTCTAAAAAATAATCTTATCAAGAGTGGTGGAGGGATATGCCCGAAGAAACCCGGCAACCTAAGTGGATGAATGATTTTATCCATTGCAAGGTGCTAAATCATACAGAGTGTCAGACTCTGAGAGATGAGAGAAAAGCGTAAATTATGCATGTAATTACACCTTTCTTCGCTCAAGTGGCAAGAGAGGTTTTTTGTTTTTAGAAAAAGATTGAGGGTGGAGTTTACTTTGATAAGGCTTAAAAGTGTTGCGAAGGATTATAAGACTCGAAAAAACAATGTGAGAGCAGTGGATGATGTTAATTTGGACATCGCGGACGGTGAAATTTTTGGCGTTGTGGGGTATTCTGGCGCTGGGAAAAGTACGCTGATTCGGATGTTTAACGGTTTGGAGTTGCCGACAGAAGGCACGGTGGAAGTGGATGATTTGTTTATTTCCCAAATTAGAGGGAGTAAATTGCGTAAGGCGCGTCAGCAAATCGGGATGATTTTTCAGCATTTTAATTTGCTTTGGTCGCGTACAGTGTATGATAATATCGCGTTTCCGCTGGAGATTGCGGGAGTGCGTGGCGAGAAGCGGCGTTTTCGAGTGAATGAGTTGATTAGACTTGTTGGCTTGGAGGGCAAGGAAGACGCGTATCCTTCTGAGCTAAGTGGTGGTCAGAAGCAGCGTGTTGGGATTGCGCGGGCACTTGCGAATAATCCGAAAGTATTGCTTTGTGATGAGGCGACATCGGCACTCGATCCACAAACGACGGATGAAGTGTTGGAGTTATTGCTCGATATTAATCGCCGTCTGAACTTGACGATTATTGTGATTACGCACGAAATGCACGTTATTCGCAAAATTTGTAATCGTGTGGCGGTCATGGAAGCGGGGCGTGTAGTCGAACTTGGCGATGTTATTGAAGTATTCCAACATCCGAAAGAGTCGGTGACAAAACGGTTTGTGCGCCAAGTAACCGAATCCGATGAGACGGAAGAATTGATTCACATGTTGCTGGAAAACTATTCGGAAGGCAAGCTTGTGAAGCTGCTTTTTGTTGGTGGGAAGGCGACGCAGCCGATTATTTCACAAGTAGCGCAAGACAATAAGGTATTACTCAACATTTTACACGGGAACCTGACGCAAACGCAAAATGGAGCGTACGGGACTTTATATATTCAAATTCAAGGTGAGGAATCGCAAGTCGATGCCACAATCACCCGGTTACGCGAGCTTGAGATAGAAACGGAAGTGATTGAAGGATGAACGATTCGACAGGATATTTCGCAAATGTAGATTGGGACATGATGAAAACGGCCACAGAGGAAACGCTTTACATGACGATTGTTTCGCTGTTCGCGGTCTTCTTCCTCGGCTTGGCTTTGGGGCTCGTTTTATTCTTGACGAACCGTAAAAAGGACGCTGGATCACGGACGGCTTACTGGATAACGGCGATTTTGGTCAACGTATTCCGGTCGATTCCGTTTATCATTTTAATCGTGTTATTACTTCCGATGACAAAAACGCTTGTCGGTACGATTATTGGGCCTAAAGCGGCGCTACCAGCTTTAATTATTTCGGCGGCTCCATTTTATGCACGAATGGTGGAAATCGCGTTTCGTGAGGTCGACAAGGGCGTTATTGAGGCGGCAAAAGCGATGGGTGCGAACCTATTCACGATTATTGGTAAAGTTTTGATTCCAGAAGCTTTGCCCGCAATCATTTCAGGCATTACCGTGACGGCGATTTCACTGGTTGGCTTCACGGCCATGGCGGGTGTTATCGGTGCAGGCGGGCTCGGAAACGCGGCTTATCTAGAAGGTTTCCAACGAGCACAGCCAGCAGTCACATTAGTTGCGACTATTATTATTTTAATTATAGTATTTGTTTTCCAGTTCATTGGGGACATCTTGACCAAATGGGTCGACAAACGATAGGAAAAGGGGAGTTAACGGATGAAAAAAGTTTTATTAGGATTATTTACACTGACATTGGTATTAGTTTTAGCGGCTTGTGGCGGAGGTTCGAAGGATGATGCGAGTGGCGACAAAGAAACAACGCTTGTTATTGGTGCATCTAACTCACCGCATGCTGTCATTTTAGAAAAAGCGAAACCTATTTTAGCGAAAAAAGGTATTAATTTAGATATTAAAAAGTACACGGACTATGTAATGCCGAATGTGGCGTTGGATGAAGGCGATTTGGATGCGAACTATTTCCAAACGATTCCTTACATGGAGCTTGAAATGAAGGAAAAAGGTTATAAATTCGTGAACATGGGCGGTATTCATATCGAGCCAATGGGTCTTTATTCTAAGAAAATTGATTCGTTAGACGACCTACCGAAAAATGCGCAAGTGATCATGTCTAATAGTAAATCGGATTGGCCGCGTGTGCTGGGCATTTTAGCGGATAATGGCGTGATTAAACTGAAAGACGGCGTAAAGCGTCAAGATGTCACATTTGATGATATCGTTGAAAATCCGAAAAATATCAAATTTAAATACGATGTGGATGCTGGTTACTTGATGACGGCGTATAATAATGAAGAAGGTGATATTGTTGCAATCAACTCGAATTTTGTGGTGGATCAAGGCATGAATCCTAAGGAAGATGCGATTGCGATTGAGCAAACAGATTCTCCTTACGTGAATATCGTTGCGGCACAAGAGAAGAATAAAGATAACAAGGATATTAAAGAATTGGTGAAAGTTTTACAGTCTAAAGAGATTCAAGATTTCATCACAAAAGAGTGGAAGGGTGCAGTCGTACCGGTTTCTAACTAATAAGCGTTATGTCGTCCTACCTGATTTGGGTGGGGCGATTTTTTTGTGAGTGGAAATGTGCTATATTTGATTTATAAAATGGACTGGATTAAAATTGTAATGCTGATTTAGAAATTATTTTTGGAGTAATGGAAGTGAGGAAACGTCATGAAAATCGTGGAGATTGAGCAGTTAACGAAGAAATTTGAAAAGAATATCGCGGTGGATAATCTGGATTTGACGATAGAAGAGGGACAGATTTTCGGATTGCTTGGGCCTAATGGGGCTGGGAAAAGTACGACGATCAGTGTTTTGTGCGGGCTTTTGAAGAAGAATAGTGGGCAGATTCGGCTGTTTGGGGAGGAGCAGGAGACGCATAGTTTGGAGATTAAGCAGCGAATTGGCTTGGTGCCACAGGATATTGCGCTTTATAGTGATTTGTCGGCGTTTGAGAATGTGCGCTTTTTCGCGGGGCTTTATGGGTTGCGTGGGAAGGAATTGGATGCGGCTACGAACAGGGCTTTGGAGTTCGTTGGTTTGGCGGATAAGGCGAAGGATAAGCCGGGGACTTTTTCTGGTGGGATGAAGCGGCGCCTGAATATTGCGTGTGCGATTGCGCATAAACCGGAGCTGATTATTATGGATGAGCCGACCGTGGGGATCGATCCGCAGTCTCGGAATTATATTTTGAAGTCGATTAAGAAGTTGAATGCGTCGGGTTGCACGATTATTTATACGAGTCACTATATGGAAGAAGTCGAGGAGTTGTGTGATTATATTTCGATTATTGACCACGGAAAAGTGATTGCGGAAGGCACGAAGGAGCAGTTGGTGAGCCTTGTTTCGGATCGGAAAGAGATGCGTTTAGTTGTGGATGATGCGTCGAAAATTGATCTGGAGGCGTTGCGGGCCATTCCTGGGATTTTGGCGGTGGATGTGACGGAGGGCAATGTGCTTGGCATCACGTCGAACAGTGAGGTAAATAATTTGAACGCGGTTTTAGAACGGCTGATTGGGCAGGCGGTTGAAGTGTTGGAGATGAACCAGCAGACGTTGAATTTGGAAACAGTCTTTTTGAATTTGACGGGCCGAAAATTACGGGATTAGAGAGGAAGTTGAGCTTGTGATGATGATTTTTCATATAATGTTGAAGGCAATCAAGCTGACGCTGCGTGATAAGGGCTATTTTCTCTATATGATGATTTTCCCGTTGGCGTTGATTTTGGTGCTGGGAAGTGTGTTGCAGGACGCTTTTAGTAGCGACGTGGAGCTGGACAAGATGACGGTGGAGTACACGGTGCAAAAGGATAGTCCGGTTGGCAAGGCGTTCGGTGAGTTCGCGACGGGGGCTAGTGGGAAGCAGGTGACGTTTAAGGAAGCGGACAGTGCGAAGGCTGGCAAAGATGCGGTGGCGAATGGGGATGCTGTTGGTTTTGTGGACGTGAAGGATGATTTGACGGTGACGACGAATGCGCCGAGTCAGATTGAAATGAGTGTGCTGGATGGCTATTTGGATGGCTTTGCAGCGCAGTATCGACTGGCGAGTACGATTATAAAAGTAGACCCGACGCAGGCGAGCGTTTTGCAGAATCCTCCAAAAGCCTCGGATTCCGCGATTCAGGTGGAGAAATTGGCTTCGGGAAACAATATTAGTGCTTTTGAATATTATGCGATTGCGATGATTGCGATGGTGATGATGTTTGGGATTAATAGTGGGATTAACGTTTTTCGCGAGGAGAAGGTGCGGCATACGGACGTGCGGCTATTTATCGCGCCAATCAAGAAGTCGACTGCAATTATTGGGAATTTTCTCGGCGCTATTTTTATGCAGACAATGTCACTGATTTTGCTGATGGTGATTTCGAATTTGTTTTTCGGGGTTCATTGGGGTGACTATGCGCTCGTGATTTTCGTGATTTATTTCAGTTTATTGTTCTTGTCGGTGGCGCTCGGTATGGCGGTCGACGTGTTTAGTAATGGGAATCCGGCGGCGAATGGGGCTGCGACGATTTTGATACAAGTATTCGCTTTTTTGGGTGGCGCGTATTTCCCGACCGGCGATGGCTTGATGTCCAAATTATCACCGATTGGCTGGGTTCGGATTGGTGTTCGGGATGTCTTGTATAATCATGATGTAGCAGCGGCCGTATTTCCGATAGGCCTGAACTTGTTGATAACAGCGGTTCTTGTTGCTGGAATGAGCCTGTGGATTAGACGAAAGGAAGTGTATTAAGATGCAGCAAATTGGTTGGATATTCAAGCATAATTTGAAAAGTCTCACGCAAAACAAGGCGAAATTAATCATGATTATAGGTTTGCCAATCTTGAGTATTTTAATCTATTTTCTTTCATACGGTGCACAATCTGGGACGACGACGCTGAAAATCGGTTTGGTAAATGATGACCCGGGCGTGTATACGAGTCAAATGGTGACATGGATGAAACAGGATAGCGACAGCGTGCAGTCCGTTTCGAAGCCAGCTGGGGATAAGAAGCTGACTGGCGGCCAATTGGATGCGCTGGTGATTTTTGAGGAGGGTTCGGAAAATAGTATCGCGACACTTGATCCGCAGCATATTAAGGTGAAATCGATGCAGGGCGATGCGGTCAACAAGACTGTGAAGCGAACGGTTGACGCCTCGCTTAGCAACATCATGACGATGATTCAGGCGAGTGAAAAAGGTGGGCAAGATTTCGCGACATATGCCACGACGTTTGATCAGTCAAAACTCAGTGTAACGCAAAAAACGACGAGTAATCAACACGATGTTGTGCTGATGATGTCGACGCAAATCCTTGGTTTTCTATGTATGATGTTGTTGTATGCAGCGGGAAATTTGGGGGAACTTATTTTGCAGGAGAAGGAAGATGGCACGTTTTATCGGTTGATGTCGACGCCGCTTAGTAGCAAAGCGTATCTTTTCGGGAATGCTTTGTTCGCGCTAGCCGTCGTTGTGACCGAGGTCGTCATCTGCTTAACGGTGATGCGATTTGCATTTGGTATCGATCCAGGAGTGTCCTACTTCGCGCTATTTGGTGTGTTGTTCGTCTTCTCGATCATGGCGGTTTTGCTATCATTGGCACTCGGATTCACAGCGACGAGCAGAAAAAGCGTCAGTGGATTACAAATGATCCTGTTCACGCTAACAAGTCTGCTTTCCGGCGCACTAATTCCGGTTCAAATCATGCCAGCCTTCATGCAAAAAATCGCGGAGTTCTTGCCACAATACTGGGTGATGAACGCGATTACGACACTACAGCAAAATGGCGATTTAGCATCGATTAGCTTGAACATCGCGATTATACTAGGTTACGCCTTGCTATTCTTTTGCATCGCGAGCTACAAATTTACGAAAAACAATCGAGTTAACTCTTTTGTATAGAAAAATTCGGCGATGCCTCGTTAAAGATGCGTCGCCGAATTTTTATTAATCCAATTAGAAATAGTAGCCAGCTCCATATCGCTATTCAGTGCAATACTGACCGTGAAGTCCTCTGCATCCTGATTGGAAGCCATTAATTGTGAACCATTATATTTTAAGAATAAACCTAAAGAAGCAAGCGCTGTCCGCTTATTTGCATTAGCGAAACAATGTTTGATGACTAAGTTTTTATAAAGAATTCCAGCTTTATCATGCAGCGTTGGATAGAGTTCGCGCTCAAAAACAATTTGTTTTGGCTGTTCCACACACATGTTTAGCGCTCCCGGCTCCATGATACCAATAGGCTCCATTGGGCTAAATTTCTTAATCAACAAACCGTTCAACATAATGACCTCGGGTTCCGTGAGATAGCGAAGTGTCATCGATCAACTAAACCGCGGAAGGCTTGGTCGTATTCTTCCAACACTTCTTCGGCCATTTTTAGGAAATCTTGAGAGACAGCTTCTTTCTTCTCAGCGGCTTTTCTTAATTCTACAACGTTATCCTTGATTACAAACTCGACATTATCTCCAGAAACGAGTTCTAGCTTCGACATAACATCTGGCGGCAACGTTGTAATGACACTATGGCCAGATTTTCTAGTAGATCTTTTCAATGCGTACATCATTGTCATCACCTCTTCTATAATAGTATACATGTATATACGTATCGATTCAAGTGTCATAATCCCTATTTTTCGCTCATTGTCCAGATTATTTATTCCATACATAAAAAGAAATGAAGATTAGATATTCTCCTTATGCTCCCGGAAGCGCCGAATACTATGGTTCAAAACCTCTGAAAGTACTAGTCCTGCAGCAATCGCGCCGGCAACTAAGGCAACGCGAACCGAGAATGAAATAGCTTCGAGATAATCGCCGAGCACAAAATTACGAACGGCTTGATAGGCGAGGCCACCTGGTACAAGCGGAACGATGCCTGGAACGTTAAAAATCGTGACAGGTAGCCTTTTTGATTTTGCGAAGAAGAAGCTGGCGATGGCGACCACAAAAGCACCAGCGAGCGTACTCATCGTCGTGCCAGCGTCGAGATGCATTAAAATCCAATAGGTCATCCAGCCAAATGTACCAGTTAGACCACAAGCAATGAGCGAGCGGCGCGGGACATTGGTGATGATAGCGAATGCAAGTGTGGCGAGAAAACTAAATGACAGTTGCATGAGTATAGTCCAAAACATTTGCTTTTACCCCCTTATTTCTATCCAAAAAACCGAAACACAACGGCGATTCCAATTCCGATCGTCCCAGCTGTAATCAAAGCTTCCGTCCCGCGTGCCATTCCTGATAGCAGATGTCCCGCGAGCAAATCGCGCACGGCGTTCGTAATTGGAACCCCTGGCACAAGTGGCATTACACCACCGATAATCATCTTATCCAAACTCACGCCCCAGCCAATCGAAATCGACAAAACCGCCAACATTCCGACCGTAAACGCAGCTAAAAATTCTGCTAAAAATTTAACTTTGAAAAATTCTGTCCCGTAATAAAAAATCGAAAATCCAATCGCGCCAATAATACAAGTCGTTAATAAGTCTTTCCAAACCCCTCCGAAAATCATCATCAGCGTTCCACTAACCACTGCGGCCGCAACAATTTGCAACCAGACTGGGAAGAAAATCACTTCCTTATCAAGCGTCCGCAACTTCGTATAAAATTGACCCAATGAAATCTGCTTCATCGTGAATTCACGCGACAAATCATTGACCTTTGAAACCTTTTCCAAGTCAATCGTCCGCGTTGGAATCTGCTCCATTTTCACCGTTGTACCGCCTTGCAAAGCCATAAAAATACCAGTCGGCGTCACAAAGCTAATCCCTTTCGAATCCGAGCCAGCTTCTGCAATCCGGCTCATCGTATCTTCCACACGGTACATTTCCGCACCACTTTCCATCATAATTTTTCCCGCCAATAAACATGTGTCCAGCAAAAAATCTTGAGGAGTTTCTTCCATCGTTCTGACCTCCGTTCTATCTAGTCTCTAATCCCATCCTAACGCAACCACGGCGATATTTCTAGTTAAAATAAAAAGATTTTTGGAAAATACGATTCTACGAGGGGATTTGAGGGTAAATATCTGTTAGTATGAACTATGGTAGATTACTTAATAAAGGAGTTTTTGCAGATGAGCAGTATTGAATATGAAATTGTAGAGCATATCGGTGTTTTGTCGGAGAATTCGAAAGGGTGGCGCAGAGAGGTCAATCTGATTAGCTGGAACGGTCGCGCGCCGAAATACGATATTCGTGATTGGTCACCAGGCAATGAAAAAATGGGCAAAGGCATCACGCTCACGGAGGAAGAATTTAAAAAAATCGCTGAATTAGCGAAGTAACGGGGGAATTGTTTTATGTTTGCATATGATATTTATGAACCGATTGATCGGAAGGTAGAAGATACGTTTCCGACCATCTTTACACTTCACGGTATTGGAGCAGATGAACTAGATATGCCAGGTACACTCGAGTCAATAATGGATCGCTTCGTTATTGTCAGCATTCGAGGTAGCGTGCAACAAGGTCCAGGATATTCCTACTACAAGCCGGTATTGGACGGCGAACCTAGTGAAAAGACGATTTCATATGCAGCAAACAACGTTCACGAATTTATTGAAACCATTTTGAAGCAGTACCCATCGATTGACCGAAAAAAGCTCTATCTGTTCGGCTTTGATCAAGGTGGAATCGTTGCGATGACTGAGTTTGTGAAAAATGGTGGGATGTATCACGGCGGCGTTTTTCTGAGCGCAAAATTACCAGCCTTTTTAGAAGATGGACCGAAAAACTTATTATTGAAGTCCAAACGTATTTTTATCGGGCATGGAACAAAAGATCCGATATTTCCTGTCACAGAAGGCGAGCGGTCGGCGAAATATTTTGAAAGTCTAAGCAATGATGTAACATTCCAGACTTTTGATGTGGTGCATAATGTCAGCGCAGAAGAAGCAGAGATTATATTGGATTGGTTTACGAAAGTGGAAGTGAATAATCCAGCAGCGAATAAAGAAAAAAGTTAAACAAACATGGAGGTTTTACAGGATGAAAGCATTAGGTTTTACAAAATATGGCGATCCAGAAGTATTTGAAGAATTAGAATTACCAAAACCAAAAGCAAGTGAAAAAGGCGTGGTTATCAAAGTTTTAGCAGCGGGGGTGAATCCTTACGACGGCTTATTACGATCAGGCGCGATGCAAAAAATGCGCCCACTCGAGTTCCCGATTGTTCCAGGAAGTGACATTGTCGGCGAAATTACCGAGATCGGCTCTAAAGTGAAGAATTACGCGGTTGGCGATATCGTGATTGGCCATCCAGCAATTGGCGGCTACAGCGAATATGTCGCGACTCCGAGCTACAACGTCGTGAAAAAACCGAAAGAAATGACCATCGAGGAAGCAGCAGGACTAGCTTCAGTCGGAATTACGGCTTACTATGCCCTTCAAGTTGCCAAACTGAAAAAAGGCGAAAAACTGATCATTCTCGGCGCGTCAGGAGCAGTTGGTTCGATAGCTGTCCAAATCGCGAAGGAACAAGGACATAAAGTGATTGGTGTAGCGAGCAGTAAAAACGCGGATTACGTAAGTGCATTAGGCGCTGACCACGTTTTCTCCTACGATCGCGATGATTTATCTCAAGTGTTGCACAATAAAGCGAACGTTGTGTTGGACATGAGTTTTGGCGGTAAAGGTTCCGCGGAAGGATTGCACTACGTGAAAAGAGGCGGACGCTATGTTTCGCTAACAAGTTTGCCAGAAAATGCAGACGAGAAGAAAGTGAAAGCTATCCGTATGAAGCGTTCGAAAGATATGAAGGACAAAGAAGCGTTGGGATACTTGGCCGATTTGTACCGTGCGCATAAATTACAATTAAAAACAGCGGAAGTGCTGACATTCGATCTACGCGGCGTGATTGGCGCGCATCAGTTGATTGATAAGAAGCAAGTGGCTGGGAAGTTGATTTTGAAGTAATAAATGGAGACACCTGAGAAATTGGGTGTCTCAGCGTGTCGATAAACGACCATTTTCGCTGTTAAAAGCTCTGTTCCGATGCTCATGTACCCCAGTACGCTCCGCTTCGGTACTCACTTTTTCCTAGAAACTAGTCATTTGTCGACACGCTGAGGTTTTGCGGGAAATCACGGGAAGTAGTTTTTCTACAGTCTGATGTGCCTATGTGATTTTGAAAAAAGGTGAGGATGAAAATGCATATATTAAATGGAAATCATAAGTACTCGCAGCAGGCAACGAAAGCCCTATTAATCGTATTTTTTACGACAAGTGCATTGATTCTTTTGTCGATTATAGCCATGTTCCTCTTGAAGGCTTGGTGGCCGCTGATTGTTATCGCGGTGACTGTATTAGGTTGGTATTTATTTAATACAACGCGTAAAACGGTGCCGCTGTATGATTTGACGGAGCAGACGGATATTGTGGTGGCTAATAAAGATTGGGTGGCGTTTAAAAAAAGTTATCCGAATCAAGTCGTTGCGAATGGCAAGAAAACAGAAGTGTGAGTCAGAGAAAAGGTAGTATATTCATGGAGCGACCAATCCGTGAATATACTACCTTTTTTAGCGTAGAATTTTGCCTAAATAGAGGCCACTGCAAGCTGCGTGTGACAGAGAATGCGTGGCGCCGGAACAATCACCGATGAAATAGAGGTTCGGAACATCAGACTCAAATGCCATGTTGGTTTGTATCTCCGGCCCGAAATCCTTCGTGTCGTAGCAGTATAATAATGTATTTCCATCTATTTTAGACGGCATACTCTGTTCTAAATGGCGGAAAAAAGCGAGCGTATCTTGCAATAAGTCCTCTAAAAGAATGTCAGCCGAGAAATCCGATTCGTATGGCACGGTGCCTTGGATTTCCTTGCGCGGCTCGAATTCTGAGGATAAGGAGGAAAGCGGATAACCAATGATTCTGTCTTGATTTTGGTTGATTTTAGAGAATAGCGACTCGAGATAAGCGTTCATTTCTGCTTCGGTATCAAAATAATAAGGACGGAAAAGTGTGAAGTTTAGATTCTTGCTTGGTTTGTCTTCTCGAGAGTTCTGGCCCTCTGCCGTCACGCGGCCGTGCAGATGGCGCTTAATGACCCGCCCGAATTTGTTCATACAATAGCTATAAAGATTGCCACTCCTCATTTTGACTTCCAGGTTGTTTTGGAGAATTGGATCAAATGTTTCGCTTAACATTTCGATGCGGAAACCGATGTCGACTCTCGTTTTCTGATATGTAAGGCCTAATTCCGCAAAGCTTTTGTTCAGGAGTGGATTCTTTTTGGAACCGGTGGCAACAATGACTTTTTTGGCGTGAAAAATATTGTTTTCTGAGGTTGTGATTTGGAATGTATCGCCGGTTTTCTCAATGTGGCTCACGGCGTTGTTAAAGAGGAATTCTAATTTAGTAGATAGGTATGCGAATATATTGTTATACACTTCTTTTGAAAGCGCGGTGCCTAGGTGCTTGGTTGGGCAGTCTAGGAATTGGATGAAAGAATCATTTTCGATATCCGCGTGGGATTGATAGGTTAATGCAGATTTCCCACCGAATGTATCGATTATTTCCTCGACTTCTGATAGATGCTTGATGACCAAGTTTTCTCCGATTTTGCTACTTAAATTACCACCCAAATCAGGCGAAAAATTATATTTTCCTTCCGATAAACCTAAGCCGCCAAAACCAGTTGTGGAAGGTTGAGCGAGGCGATTTTCCATGCTAGGACCGGCATCGATGGCGAGGATTTTTTTGTTAGTGTCTAGTTTCAGCATGGTGAAGATACTGCTGACGCCAGAGCCGATGAATATGATATCGTACATTTTTTTGACTCCTTTCTAAGTATGTTAACTTCGTTTTATAATAGGTTAACATCGATGGGAGGAAATTGCAATAGGCTTTCCTAAATCTCAACTAAAGGCGCTTTTTAGCTAGCTCTTTTTTATTTTTTCAATGCGGAATCAATTTACTATAGCAAATATTCGAGGTATGATTAAATGAAAGATAGAAAAGGAGAAAAATTACATGTGGGCTCTATTTTGCTTGATCTTAATAACAATCAGTATACTTACGATTATTCCAAGGACCATTATTGGCGTTCAAAAAATAAAGAAAGGGCGACTGGAAAACTATTTTGTACATCGCATGGTAAGTGGTCGGATATGGCGCGATATTAAAGATAAGAATACAGTTACCGTTTTGAGCTATAAAGTGCAGCGTCTTCTATTTATATCCTATTTTTTCTCCATGGTTGGGCTCGTATTTCAGGTACTGGCTTCAACAGGAGTACTCCAACTAAATCCAATAAAAACCTCCAATCAGGGCATCTCGACGCGCCGTGACTGGAGGTTTTTTCCTATTTTACTTCCAAAAACAAGACCTTCAAATAATCGCCTTCTTTAAAACTACTCCGCGTTGCAAAATCTGCGGGGAGCGTAAACTGCTCAACAATGCGGTATTCGCGTCCTTGATTCCTAAACGCTTCTTGCACGACCTGCTTGAATTTATCCATGCCATAGCCGGCGTAATTCGTTGATGCGACGATTATTCCGTTCGGATTCGTAATCGCTATACTTTCCTCCAACAGTTTTCCGTAGTCTTTCGCGACGCTGAATGTTGTTTTTTTCGTGCGGGCGAAGCTTGGTGGGTCTAGGATGACCATATCGAACGCCAATTCTTTACGGTTCGCGTATTTGAAATATTGGAAAACGTCTTCGGCCATGATGGTGTGTGCAGCTGGATCGAGCTCGTTCACAGTGAACTGTTCGCGGGTTTTCGGGATGCTGCGATTGGCGACGTCGACATTGGTTGTATGTGCGGCGCCTCCGAATGCTGCGGCTACGGAAAACGCGCCGGTGTAGGAGAATGTGTTCAAAACGGTTCGTCCAGCGGCGTATGTGTCGCAAATCGTTTTACGAACATCGCGCTGATCGAGGAAAATGCCGGTCATCGCGCCGTCGTTTAGGTATACTGCATAATTAATGCCGTTTTCCTTGATGATAAGCGGTTCTGGGGCAGTGTCGCTTGCTAAGAAATCATCGCTTTCTAGATACTGACCTTTTGCGTCGAAGCGTCGTTTTTCGTAGATGCCGCGCGTGGTAATCGCTGTTTTGATAGCGGCAAGGATCATCGACTTCCATTGATAAATCCCGTGGCTATACCATTGCAGGACGAGAAAGCCGTCGTAATAATCGATCGTTAAACCGCCTAAACCATCGCCCTCGCCGTTAAAAATTCGAAACGCGGTTGTGGCGTCATCATTGAAAAAAACTTGGCGTTTCGCAAAAGCTTCTTCGAAAAGTGTGGCGAAAAAGGCTTGATCAAGTGCTTGTTTTTCGTCGTAGGTCAGTATCCAGCCGATGCCTTTATTCTGATTGCCGTGATAGCCTTTTGCGAGGAAGCGGCCGGATTCGTCGACTAAGCGCAGAATCACGCCTTCTTCCATGTCTGGGAAGGTCACGAGTGCTTCTTTTGTTAGTAAGGGGTAGCCTTTTATGTAGCTTTGAGCTGATTTTTTCTTTATTTTAACGGTTATTTCATTCACAATTTTCATCCTCATTTATAAAGTAGTACCTCCACTATATCACAAAACAATCGGAAACGAAATTGTGACAGAACGTTCATATCTATCTGGCTTTTATCGGAAATATTTAACTTTTGGGATAGCGAATTATGCTATGATTTTAGTTGAAGGGGCTATTTTGAAGGAGGTGTTGACGCAAGGATCTTCAGGAGATAAGCATGATATCCAAAAATAGGGAGGATGTTTCGTGTGAAGAAGTTACTGTTTATGTTAATTGTTGTTGTTTTTTGTGCTGTTGGTCATCAGGGGATTCAGGCAGAAACGAACGAATTGGATTTAAATAAATATGTAACCGCTAACAATAAGGAACTTGCTGAACAAAATGCTTATAACTGGAATGATCTGATGCGTAAATTGGATAGTTCCGAACCTACAACGATTTATGTGCCAAAAGGAGATTTTTACTTTAGTCAAACGCTGGCGATTCCGTCAAATGTTACGATTATTGGGGCGGGGAATCACGATACGGCTTTCATTTTTACGAAAGTGGTGGTGGGAATTACGAATCGTTTTCCTGCGAATGAGATGCGGGCGAGCGGGATTCGTCTGGAGAATTTGAAAATCACGTATGCGGATGCGGCGGTGGATCAGAAGGCGTCAAGTCTTGTGAGTTTTGGGACGGCGTATGATGAGGCGAGCTATGAGGATTATCAGGTCATTGATACGCTTACAATCGAGAATTGTATCATCGACGCGAAGAAGAAGGGGAGTTCCGCGCTTTATCTTGGACGGGTTGCGAATGCGACGATTAGCGGGAACGTGATTCGGAATTCGGGTTTGCAGAACGGGATTGGATTGGAATTTTGCAAGAATGTGCGGATTTATGATAATGAGTTGACGGATCTCGGGCGTTCGGGGATTCAGATGTATCGCTTTAATGGCGGGAAAAACGAGCCGATTTTGATTGAGAATAATCGGATTACGAATTGGATGCAGCGGTATGGTTACGAGCATTTCAAGACGAAATATGAGGCGGGCATTCCGGTCGACGTGATGAATGATGCGGGGATTGATAGCTACGGTCCGAAAAATGAGAATTTGATGATCAAAAATAATGTTTTGACGGCTGGCAGGGTGAATAGTTACAATCCGAATAATACGAAGATTCTCGCGGATTATGGGGAAAATATTTATAAGGAGCACGTCATTTTTTTCACGGGAATTCGGTTGTGTGGTGTGAAGGACCTGCTTGCAAAGGGAAACGAGGTCGATTTGAAGGGGCGCGATATTTTCACGTTGGTGTATATTAATAGTCGCGAAAAGGAGAAGGACGGCGCGCCGATTGTGACGAAGCCGGACAATATTATGCTGGAGCAAAACACGTTTCGTGCGGAGGGCAATATTCGCTACCCAGTTCGTATTTTTGAGGGGGACACGGCGGGGATAGCGTTTACAAACAATCAATTTGCGGTGGACGGGAAGCTGGTCGATAACGGCTATTTCGCGTTTTTCACAGTCAGTTCGACGACGGAAAAACTGCTTCTGATCGGAAATAAAATCGAGATGTCGACGCGGCTGGATCATCTTGTTTCGGTGAGTGACAACGAATACAACGGGGAAAAGGTAAAGCTGGCAGAGCTCGGAATGGTTTTGAATACGTGGAATGGCGATGTGGCAAAAAAGGTTCGCGGGAATATTGGGTCGCTGGACGGCACGTATTTTTTGCAGGATAAACCGCTGTATACCAACACGAATTTGTATACGGGGCAGTATCGGGAACCAGTTTGGAAGGTTCGATTAGTGAAAAATGGCGTGGTTATCAAGCAAGCGGAAATGGATGAGGCGGTCAAAAGCTACACATTCCGAGGCGTGGATGGGTTGGTGAAAGAAGACGGGGCATCGTACGAACTGCTCAGCGTGGACAAGGCGTACAAAGAAGTGCTGCGGATTCCACTGATGGTCCTGCCAATCCTAGATGTTCCAGCGTATATCATCGGCACCAGTGATTATCAAGGTCGTTTTGGAGGCGCTATCACGAAGGTTCGACTTTTGAAAAATAAGCAGGTGTTGAAGCAAGCGGACACGATCGGGGCGGATTATCGGTTCAAAGATATGAAGAGTCTCATTCAGGATGACGGTAGCAGTTATGAAATTATCGGTGTGGATAAAAATTATCAAGAGGTCATTCGTATTCCACTGGAAATGCGGTCGATCCTGACGGTGCCGGAATATACGGTTGGTGATCGGGAATTAACGGGGGATTTCCAGGATAATATCTGTTTTGTGCGGCTGTATAAAGACGGGAATATCGTGAAGAATGCGGATATCACGGCGAATAAGTATGCGCTGAAAGGTTTGGAGAATATCGTGGCGAAGGATGGAAGCAACTATGAAGTGGCCGGTTTGGATGCGAGTTACAAAGAGGTAGTCCGAATCGATTTAAAAGTGAATGCGCTACAGGTGAGCTTGACGCCGAATCTTTATACGCTAGGGGCAAGAGAAAATAGCGGGGTATTCGATGGTCCGGTTGCGCGTGTGCGTTTATCGAAAAATGGTGCCATCGTGAAACAAGCGGATGTGGACGTGTTAGCCAAAACTTACGTATTAAAAGGGCTAGATACCATTGTTCAAAAGGATGGGAGCAAATATGAACTCGTCGGCGTGGATCAGTTTTTCAAGGAGATCATTAGAGTGGATTTTAGAATAGCGAACTAGTGCAAAATAAAGAAGCGGAAAGGATTATCCGAGTTTGGACAATCATTCCGCTTCTTTTTATTGTTTAGAAATTAGCAACTTTGCCGTATCCTACAAGATACTTAGCCCAGTAACCAGATGTTACGTTGTCAATTTTCACGCCATCGTTTTGTGCGTTGATCATTTGACCGCCGCCGATGTAGATACCAACGTGTGCAATGCCGCTACCATAATCAAAGAATACTAGGTCGCCGGGTTGTGCTTGGCTCGCGCTGACCTTTGTGGAAGCTGCGTATTGGGATCCAGATGTACGTGGAATCGAAATGCCTTGTTTTGCAAAGACGTATTTCGTATAACCAGAGCAATCGAAGGATGATGGTCCATTTCCGCCCCATGAATAAGGTTTTCCAAGGTGTTTCTGCGCTTCGTTCATTAATGCGCTGAAACTTGCAGTGCCAGACGATGAATTGCTGTTGGAATTGTTATTGGAGTTGCCAGTGTTGGCGTTGGAATTCGAATTGCTGTTATTATTGTTTGATGTTGATGGTTTGTTAACGTTGGAAGCTGTTCCTTTTACTTTTAATACATCGCCAACTTGTAGGTTGTCACTTGATGCGTTGTTGAGTGCTTTCAAGTTAGCTACCGTTGTGCCAAATTTTTGCGCGATTGTGAAGTACGAGTCGCCGCTTTGGACAGTGTAGTTAGATGTATTCGAAGTGTTGACAGCTGGTTTATTCGGCGTGCTTGGTTTGTTGACATTGGTTGTCGTGTTTGTATCTGGTTTCGATACTTCTGGTGTTACGACTGGTTTTTCTGTGTCGGGTTTGTTCACCGTTTCTTTCACTGGTGCGGAACCTTTCACTTTCAAAACGTCGCCGACAACGATATTATCATCAGTTAGGCTGTTGATTGCTTTTAAGTTTGCTACGCTTGTGCCAAAAAGTGTTGCAATTTTAGAAAGCGAGTCGCCAGATTGAACGGTGTATGTAGATGCGTTTGTATCTACTTGAACGACTGGAGCTTCGTTTTGTTCCAATTTCGGTGGTGCAACTGGAGCAGGTGTTTCTTCTTTAGCCTCTTCTTTCACTTCTTCTTTCGCTGGTGGTGCAGTTTCTGTAACGGTTTCCGGTGCTTCGTCTTTCACAACGGGAGCGGTTACTTCTTCTTTTTCAGGTGCAGCGGGAGCTTGTGCTTCGCTTTGATTGACTGCAAGTGTTTGACCAACGTAGATCGAAGAGGAAGATAGGTTATTCCATGCGATCAAGTCTTGAACGGATACGCCGTATTTGGTTGATAATGCCCAAAGTGTGTCGCCGCTTTTTACTTTATGTGTTGTCGCGTTCGCTGTTACTTCTTGTTCTGCAGCAGGTTGTGTTGCTTCTGCCTCAGCTTTTGGCGCGACTGGTGTTTCGGTTTTTTGTTCGTTTACTTCTTCTTTTGCAGGTGTGCTTGGTGCTTCTTCTGCTTCTACAACGGGCGCTACAGCCGTGACATCAGATAGATATTTGCCATTGACATAACCTGATTTACCGTCTTCGTATACGACTTTATTCCAGCCGTTTGCTTCGGTTGTTTCGACAGTGACTTGTGTGCCACCTTTAATGGAAGTGATAATGTTGTTGTCAGCGCTTGGTCCTTGACGAACGTTTAGCCACGTTGCGTTGACCGCTTTCTTCGTTTCCTCGGTAACTTTGTTTACCTCTAATTTTTGACCAGGATAAATTGTATCTGAAGTTAGTTTATTGGCTTTTTTAATAGAATCAACGTCTGTACCTGCTTTTTGAGCGATTCCCCATAGTGTGTCGCCTGCTTGTACGATTACCGTGCTTGCTGATGCGATAGTTGGTGCTGCGAAGGCTGTTACTGCGATTCCTGCAGTTGCCGTTGCGATTGCCGCCTTTTTCATATTTTTAAAACTCCTCTCTTACTTTTTGTTCTAGGTTTTTCTTTTTATACATACTCATGTAATACCCATTCTACGGGGAATTAAATTAAATTACAAATGGAGAAATCAGGATTTGGAGCTATTTCATGAACACGCGGTTGTTTCTGTAACATAGTTGTAAAGAAGCAAAATCAGAACGCGTGTTTCATCCGTGCATAGAACGCATGAACTTGGGAAGTAGGGAGGTGAATTAATATACAATAGCTTTATTAGACTTGCGCAACACGAAACCTATTGGTAATCAGCAACAGAAAAATTTAATCAAACTGTAACAATTGAATTCGAGTTGTTTTCACTAACCGTGACGTAATGTGAAAATTGTTCCGTGATTTCCTTGGTTTTGCAATGGTTTCTAGGTTATAATAGGAGAGGATTAGGAGGCATAAAAAATGGCACAAACATATGATGATCGAAAAATAGTAAAAGCATATCGGGATTTGGCTCGCGAGGTAGTGAAGCGGGAAGATTTATATAGATTGATGGATCAGTCGGCGTTACAGGAGCAGACACAACACTGGTTGCAAAAGTTTCAGGAACGTGAGATTACGGAGCGGGATCGGATTTATATTTTTGCACTTGTAAGGGAGGCTGCGCGGCGTGTGGTTGGCCTGGAGGCGGTGATGGTGCAGTTGATTGGTGCTTTCGTGCTCGGTGATGGGAAAATTGCGGAGATGAAGACGGGGGAAGGGAAGACGCTCGTTTCTTTGTTTGTCATGTACATAGAAATTTTGCGGGGGAATAAGGTGCATCTTGTGACGGCGAATGAATATTTGGCGAAGCGTGACCGTGAGGAAATTGGGCGCGTGTTGGAGTACCTTGGCTTGTCTGTGGGCTTGAATGTTTCGGGGCTTGATAAGGAGCAGAAACAGGCGATTTATAAGGCGGACGTTATTTATGGAACGGCGGCGGAGTTTGGATTTGATTATTTGCGGGACAATATGGTGCGTCAGACGGAGGACAAAGTGCAGACGAGCCTTGATTTCGTGCTGATAGATGAGGCGGATTCGATTTTGATTGATGAGGCTCGGACGCCGCTTTTGATTTCGGATCGCAAGGAAGAGGATTTGACGCTGTATGGTGTGGCGGATACGCTCGTTCGGACGATGTTGACGGATGATTATGAGGTCGAGGAGAAGAAGCGTTTCGTGTGGTTGCATGACGCGGGAATCGAGAAGGCGCAGCGTTTCTGGGGCATTGATTCGTTATATGCGGAGGAACATCAGCCGCTCCACCGGATTACGACGCTACTTTTACGGGCGCATTTTTTGATGCATAAGGACAAGGATTATGTCGTGTTGGACGGGGAAGTCTTGATTATCGATCCGCATACGGGACGGGCTTTGCCGGGACGGCGTTTTAATGATGGTTTGCACCAAGCGATTGAGGCAAAAGAAGGCGTGGAGGTTCGGGAAGAATCGCGGACGCTGGCGACGATTACGGTGCAGAATTATTTCCGGATGTACAAGAAGCTTTCGGGCATGACGGGGACGGCGAAAACGGAGGAAGAGGAATTTCGGCATATTTATAATATGGATGTCGTGGTGATTCCGACGCATTTGCGGGTGAACCGGGTAGATAATGCGGATGAAGTTTTCTATACGCGGGAGCAAAAAGGGGAAGCGATTGTTCGCGAGGTTTCGTGGCTTTATGAGCGGGGGCAACCGATTTTGATTGGGACGTCTTCGATTAAGAGCAATGAGTGGGTCAGCGAGTTGCTTTTGAAAGCGGGGATTCCGCATCAAGTGCTGAACGCGAAAAATCATGAACAAGAGGCGGAGATCATTGCGCGCGCTGGAAAACGAGGCATGGTGACGCTGGCGACGAATATGGCGGGACGCGGAACGGATATTAAGCTTGATAAAGGCGTCTACACATTGGGTGGTCTTGCGGTGATCGGGACGGAGCGTCATGAGAGTCGCCGTATCGATTTGCAGTTAATGGGACGTTCTGGCCGCCGTGGTGACCCTGGTTTTAGTAAGTTTATTTTGTCACTGGACGATGAATTGGTCGATCACTTCGATAACAAGCGTTGGGAAAGCTATATTCGCCGGATGAAGCGGAAATATAATTTTGATGATAAACCGGTGCATTCGCGAAAAGTGCATCAGTTGGTGATTGAGGCGCAGAAACGTTTAGAGGGCTCGAACTATGACATTCGGAAGGACTTGCTCGCGTATGATGAGGTCATCGATATCCAACGCAAAAAGGTATACGAAGAGCGCGACCGCCTGCTTGGCATCGATAAATTGGGCGCTTTCTCCGAGCGAATTTTGCGGGAAGTGGCGGAAGATGTTTTCTCGGAACGCGAACCAGATTTAGACGCGCGCTACGCAAAAATGGGCGAATTACTCGGCGGAACGAAATTTCCATATTCGTTTGACCAGGTCACGTTGATGTCGCAAGAAGAAGCCGTAGAAGCGCTCATTTTCTGGCATCGGAAACAACGAACGAAATTCCCAACCGGGACAATCAATCAAATCGAAAAAGAGGTTTATCTGAACTTGCTGGATCAAATGTGGGTGATGCACTTGGATCAAATGGTGCAACTCCGAGAAGGAATTCATTTGCGCGCTTACGGGCAACAAGATCCACTCGTGATGTACCAAAAAGAAGGCGCAGACCTATTTACCAACTTCCAAGATCGCTATCATTTCTATTTTGCGCACGCTTTATTGGAGCTCGATCCAGAAGGACTTGTATTAGGATAAACGTAAATACGTGATATCTCTAGGGATTACTTGTATACTAGTTTACAAACGAGACGAAAATAAAGGGAAAGAAGGTTGGGAGAATGAAAGAGTCCATTTCGAAATTCAAACAGTTTATTACAGAAAACAAATTTGTACTCGGTCTGCTAATTTTCTTGTTAGTGGCGCTGGACATCTATGTTTTAACGAAGATATCATTTATTTTTGACCCGATTATGGTCATTATAGCTACGATTGCGGCGCCGATTATTTTGGCCGGAATTGCTTACTATCTATTTAATCCAATGATTGATTGGCTGGAGAAAAAAGGCTGGAAACGCGGTTGGTCGATCGCTTTGCTGTACGTGATTATCACCGGTGTTATCGTGTTGATTTTCAGTTTTATCGTGCCAGCCGTGAAAGATCAAATCGTGAGCTTGGTGAAAACTTTCCCGTCTTATTGGGATAAAGTCGTCGCGAAGTTCAATGAATTCTCAGAGTCACCACTTTTCGATCAAGTAAAAGACAAGGTGCAAGGCAATCTGAGCGAAATCACCAAAACAATTTCTGAAAAAGGCGGAAGTGTTGTAAGTAGCGCGGTCGACAGCATTGGAAACGTCGTTGGAACCGTGACCGAAGTCGTACTCGCCATCGTAACAACGCCTCTAGTCCTGTTCTATCTATTAAAAGACGGCAATAAACTACCAGACTACCTATTGAAAATGTTGCCAGTCAACTCACGCGCACATACACGCCAAGTACTACACGAATCGAACGGCCAAATCAGTTCATACATTCGCGGACAGATTATCGTTAGTTTGTGCATCGGTATTTTGCTATTCATCGGTTACATCATTATCGGTTTGCCGTACGCACTGACACTAGCAATCATCGCGGCATGTACGAGCATTGTGCCATACTTAGGACCCGTTATTGCGATTACACCAGCGATTATTATAGCCATCGTGACATCGCCATGGCTACTTTTAAAACTGATTATCGTTTGGGTCGTCGTGCAATTATTAGAAGGTAAATTCATTTCGCCACAAGTCATGGGTAAAACGCTAAAAGTACATCCGATTACGATACTATTCGTGATTTTGGTTTCCGGAAAACTATTTGGTATACTAGGCGTCATTTTCGCAGTACCAGGCTACGCGGTGCTTAAAGTCATTGTGACACACATGTTCACTTGGTTTAAACGCGTATCCGGACTTTATGGCGAACAACCAGAAAGCGACTATTTAGAAGAAGACAAGCCGACAAAATAAAATCCAATGGAATTCTCATAAAGAACACAAGAGAATTTCATCGAACCTCTGTAATATAGAGAATGTAAACAAGGTAGCAGTCAGTTTCCCCCCCTTTTTCTAACTGGGAACCTTGAAAACTCCTTTTTCGACCAGCCCCCCCTAGGCTGGTCGTTTTTTGTTGGTACTGTAGGAACAAAGTGACTTACAGTACCAATATAAGGACGAACGAAGTGAGAAGTTAATCCATGCCCTAAATCCCTAAAACATGATCACCTACTCTAACCCCTCGACCAAACCACCATATAACCGATTGAATAAAAATACATAAAAATGTATATTAAAACCGCCATCACCATCATAAAAAACATTGTCCAAACTGTGAACACGCCCCATTAAAATCCCCAAATTACCAGACAATTAAATGACACATCAACTCAGATAACGATAAGGTATGTATAGGGACAGAATAAAATACACCAATAAGAACCTACTGAAAATAAAGACTAGAAAGGTAGGAGGAAATCACATGGGAGTAGGCGTATTCAGCGCCAATCGTCTTTTTTTAAAGGCTAAATAGGTGAGAGAGAGAAAACCTTTACGCAAAATAAGTATGCAACACTAGTGCGGATAAATGTATACTATATCACAATCAAAAAGGAGGATATGACTATTTTGCATGAAAACTTATGTATAAATAGTTGTGAATTTAACCATGAAAAAGAGAGAAAAGTTTGGTTTGAAAATTTTATCGGCGGCGATGATCGTTGCTTTGATGGTGCCGAGTTCGATTGGGAACATCGCAACATCGGCGGAAACGGAAGTAGCTACAAAAACAGAACAAGCAATTGAAAAAACGTTTAGCCATAAAACAGAATATCCAATACAAAAGGGAATAGATGACGCAGAAGTTACGAGTACAGCAGTCAATTTAACGAGCACAGGGCTGGATTTACACGGTTTAGCTGGAGCAACACAAGCCACTTACTTACGATTTGCCGATGTCGTTTTACCGAGTGATGCGAAAATTTCAAAGGCGTATATTTCATTCACCACACGCGATGCATCGGCGGCAGCGAACGCGACGACTATTAGCATCACAGGGGAACTTGGTACGCAGGCTGCATTTGCAAGTACGGTAGCCTCTTTTACAAGCCGCCAATTTACAGAAACTGCTGTGAAAATGATAACGCCGGTCGTAGCGGTCAACACAGTTTTCAATACGAATGACGTGTCTTCTATTGTGAACGAAATGCGCGCGAATACAGCAGACATCAAAGACTACGTGTTCAAAGTAACTGGGAGCGGATTAGGGTCATTTGTGATGCGTTCTTACGAGTCAAACGCAGCGATGGCGCCAAAACTCGTGTTTGAATATACATCTGCATCTGGCGAGTACAAAGCCAATATCGCGAGCACATCGGATGACGCAGAAGAATACGGCATAAATAAAACGATGGATCTGAACTCGGCGATGGAAATAGGCGGGTATTATTCAGCCACGTTAACACCGGCCTACAAAGATACCTCCGCTTTCCGTTTTGCGAATGTAGCGTTGCCGGAAAATGCAAAAATTGACGACGCTTATCTAGAATTCACGACTTACGGCACCACTGCAAATCGTGTTTCCAATATGTCCATTGTGTCAGAACTCGGCAATCCCACGGCTTACACGAGCGTAGCAGGAAACATAAGCAGCCGTAACTACACGAGTTCGACTGTGAAATATGAACAAGCTTCCTTCACGACAACTGGCCAATCCATCCGAACGCCAAACCTCAAAAGCATCATCGACGAAACGCGCTTAATGGGCTGGCAAAATGGCAATGCTCTCGCGTTTAAAGTCAACGGTGATAACTTTATTGGTAGCGTTTATCAAGGTGGTTCAGCCGTAGCATACCAACCGAAATTAGTCATCAAATACACGTATAGTGAAAATGACGCGGTTGGGGAAAATGTCGAAAAAGACCCAGCACAGCTCAAAAATATTTTTATCAACGAAGTAGCAAGCATGGGCACGGACGCTCAGAAAGATGGCTGGATTGAGGTTTTTAACAACAATGATGTGCCAGTCTTTTTTGAAAAAGATGTTTTTATATCCGATGAAGCGAGTGCTTTAGGGAAATCAGAGTTGAAAAACCTCTATATCCCTGCAAAAGGTTACCGAATTGTGAAAGCGGACGGGACGGCAAACTTCACATTAGGCGATCACGAAACCACGCTTTATTTAGCAACAAAATATGACGATAGCTTCCACAAAATAGATACGTTCGACGTGAAAAAGATGGCGTTTGGCGAAACAATGGGACGCTTCAATGACGGGGAATCTAATATTGTTTCTTATAAACCAGGAACGTATGAAAGCACGAATAACGACGCGAAACCAATTGTGGCGATTGCGCTAAACCAAAAACCAGGGATGTATAAAACTGGCTTTGATTTAACGATGAAATCCGATAGCGTCAACACGATTAAATATACACTCGATGGCACGACGCCAAGCGAAACGAATGGTATTTTATACACAGGCCCAATTACGATTGACAAAACGATGACCGTTAAAGCTTACGCGTACAATGCGAAACAAAATAGCGGCGTCCAAACTTATGTCTACTCGATTCGAGAGGATGCGGAAAACATACCGCTAGCTAAAAAAGAATTTAGCGTCAAAACTGGCACGGATGACGCCGAGGTTAGCGCGACAGCCGTCAATTTAACAAGCACGGGTCTAGATTTGCACGGTCTCGTTGGCGCGGTACCGCAAGCCACTTTTGTGCGTTTTACCGATGTGGCATTTCCAGCGGATGCCGTGATTAGCAAAGCATATATCACATTCACCACACGCGATGCATCTAGCACGCCAACGAATTTGACGATTTCAGGAGAAGTTGGAAACGGTAGCGCGTTCAGTTCTGCAGTCACAACCTTCACGAATCGCCAACTAACAAATAGCACAGTGAAAACAACGACTCCTGCCAAAGTAGCGGTGAATGAACTCGTAAACACCGAAGATTTAGCACCAGTAATCGACGAAATGCGTGCAGGAAATCCGGACGTGACGAATCTCGTTTTCAAAATCGACGGGGATAAAACGGGCTCTTATCTTGCTCGTGCGTACGAATCAAACGCTGCAATGGCGCCAAAATTGGTCGTCGAATATTACTCGGGATATGGTGATTTTACTGGAAAAGTCGCGGCGGCTTCCGATGACGCAGAAGAATACGGCACGGCAAAAGCCATCGATTTAGGCTCTGTTCTAGAAATTGGCGGCTACTACTCCACCAATCTGATTCCGGCGTACAAAAACACCGCAGCTCTGCGATTTACCAACGTCGCGATCCCAGAAACTGCCGAGATTGAAGATGCTTACATGGAGTTCACGACCTACAACACCAACGCCGCAAAAGTGAGTTCTAACATGGAAATCCGTTCTGAACTTGGCAATCCTGAAACATACAAAGCGGTAGCAGGCAACATCACCGCGCGTAACTACACCAATTTGGCAGTGAAATATAGTCAGCCAGCTTTCACGGCGAGCAATCAAATCGTTCGTACGGCTAACTTGAAAAATATCATCGACGAAAATCGTTTAGCAGGCTGGAAAAATGGCCAAGCGATGGCATTCCGTATCGACGGCGATAATTATATCGGAAGTGTGTACCAAAACGGCTATCCCCAAGCGGCGAAACTGATTGTGAAATATAAAAACAACGGCAAAGGTCCAGGCATCGACGGCGCACTCACGACACCTGACAAAATTCAAAACGTCTACATCAACGAGCTATCATCAGAGGGTACCGCGAGCTCCAAAGCAGCATGGATCGAGCTTTACAACGACAACGATGTACCGGTTATTTTGGATAAAGGAATGTACTTGACCGACAAAGCGAAGACACTCGACAAATTCGAGTTTTCCAACTTCCTTATCCCTGCAAAAGGCTACCGGATTCTGTATTCTGATAAGGCGACCGAGCTTGGAAATAACCACCTGAATTTTGAAATCGGTGGGAGTGGGGATGTTATTTTATCCGCAAAAGTTGGCGCCACAATGAAAACGGTGGATTCGATTAAGTATACGAAGCAAGCGTACAATCAAACATTCGGACGCAAGCCGGATGCCAGTAAGAATTTGACTGTATTCAGCTCTGAAACATTCGCGAAAACGAACAACGATGGGCAAGAAAATTATGCCGTGCAATTCAGCAAGGAACGCGGCGTTTACGATACCGGTTTTGAATTGAGTCTGTCTTCTAAAGCGGGAACAACCATCAAATATACGCTGGATGGCATCACGGATCCGAGCGCGACAAAAGGAACGGTCTACACAGGACCAATCACGATTAGCAAAACAGCCGTTGTTAAAGTGTACGCCTATGACGCGGATGGCAATACAGGCGTGATTTCAAGCACCTACGTTCTGCGCGACAACTACAAAAATGAAGTGACATCTGGGTATCAATGGCAGTTTAAAAACACGATAACGAGCGATGAATATGCCGAAGCAATAGATGATTTCCCGATTGTTTCCGAGACAGGTAACACGGCGAATCTGAACGCGACGACTTACGTACCAGGAACTTTCGAGTATTTAGACACGCATATGAATAAAGGTGGAACCAACTACGTCAGCTATACAGGCGGGAAAAAATTCGGACAAGTCAGTTCTGGGCAATACAATTCGGGAGTAGCAGTGAAGTTCCACCGTGACTATAACGCGAAAAAAGCAAAATACAACTTCTTTGACGCAACGCCGGGCGAAGCCTTCCCAGTCGTAGGCAAATTCAGCAAGTTAGAATTAAAAGAAGGCCAAGACGGCCCGCAAAATGATATCTACAATCTTGGCTACAATCGTTACGACGAAAAAGTAACGAACACGTTGGCGCAACAAATGAACAAGATTTCACTACACGCAAGATACGTGCATTATTTCTACAACGGAAAATACATGGGCGTGAAAACGATGCGTGAAGATTTTGGTCAAAATATGTTTGAAGAATATTTCGGTGGCAGCGATGATGATTATACTAAAATTCGTTTCCAAGATGGCTATTTTGTACCGGGAATTGTCGAAGCTGGCGATGGTGACACGAACATTTTGACGAAAGTAAAAGCCGTTGCCGCAGCGAAAAATTTCCAAGAATTTAAGCATTATGTCGATGTGGAAGATATGATTAAAATGCAGATTCTATTCATGTTCGTGGATACAGAGCGTGAAGTGGATGCGGTTGTTTCGAATGATATTTTGAATGGAAATGGCGTGAAAATGAAGTTCAATATTAATGACACGGACGGTGCTTTTTACAATAATGGTGGTACTGGAACGAGTTATTCGGCGCTAGCTGGAGGCGGTGGAACGTATCGCTTCAAGTGGCTCGATGTGACGTCAAGACGTGGTGCTGGTGATTTCTTCGGGAATTTCTCTGGAGATAGCCAAACAGCAACGGCCGGAAATTTGGAATTCAAAACGCTCGTTAAAGATCAAGTTTTAGCACAAATTGGTCCAGCGAGTGGTGAGTTCGCGGGTGCAGCAGGAGCTCCGCTGTCCGTAGCGAATGTGAAGCAGCTCATCGCGGATAACCAGAAAGAAATCGACGCGGCCTACAAACTCGATGCAGCATACATGGGCGCGAGAAACACGATGTATAAAGACTGGTTGAATGTTCAAGTTAAAGTGCAGAACCAAACCGCAGATCGTGTGAAATATTCGCTCGAAATGTGGGCGAAATACGGCATGGCGCATACGTTGCAAGCCGTGAAAATCGTGGCAAACGATGCGGGTGTGGTTTTAGAAAATCCTAACGCCGGAACCGATGTTTACTATACAACAGATGGCAGCGATCCAATGGGCGCAAATGGCGTTGTTTCAAGTACAGCAACGAAATACGAAGCAGGAACAAAACTTGACGCAAACGCAAAACTGACCGTGCGCGCCTTTACTACTAACAACTGGGGGCCACTAATAAAATAAGATTGGAAAAGCCCAGCGTGGCGACAAACGCTCATTTTCGTCGTTAAAAGCTCCGTTCCAGTGCTCACGTACCCTAGTATGTTCCACGCTGGTACTCGCTTTTGCCTAGAAACTAAGCATCTGTCGCCACGCTGAGGTTTGGTAGGAACGCATAGGGCATAGTTTTCAATAGCCTTGGAAAAGTCTTTTATCTCATGTATACTGTGAGGTAAAAGGCTTTTTATGTTGGGAGAGTTAAAAATGAGTGCTGGAAAAATTATAGTTGGCGTCGTGGGTCTGATTTACGCGGTGATTTTGGTTAATATTATTTACTATATGGTGCAAACGAAGGCTGGGCTGGCATTTCCGGTTTGGATTCAAATCGTGCTCGGTGTTTGTTTCTTATTTGTTTCGGTATCTAATTGGAAGGCGAAACATTATATTTTCGGGAGTCTTTTTGCCAGCGCGGTGATTTTGATTGCAGCAAGTGTGATTGTGACTAGCGTGTTCGGATGATGGAATGGTATGAAATAGAGCATTGGCGCGCGGTGGATGAGAAGTTTCATGCGCGATATAACTTTCAGCCGTTGTGTTCGATTTTTGCGAAGGGGATTGAACCGCGAGATTCGAATGTGGTTTTTAAGGAATATAAGATGGCGGTTAAGCGTACATATACGGAAAATGATGATTTGGAACAAGCGTATTTTGACGGGGAGAAATGGACGAAAGAGCTGTTTTTACGGTTTTTCGGGGAGGAGATGTATGCGCTGGATTCGTATCATGACTATTATCGTTTTCTTGTGAATACTGAATATCCGCGTGGGGAATTTGGCGAGTGGTGCGTTCCGTATTTGCCGGACGGTGACTATTATTTCTTTCTAAATATGGACATGAGTTTGGCGTGGCTCGGCCATCCGTGGCGGAATACAGTGACGGTCGTTGGCGCGGAGCTGGTGGCGTATATTGAGGAAAATGGTTGCCCGTTTTTAGAGGGAGAACCAGCATCTCCGAGTAAATAGGACATCGCGTAATATTCTGAATATTACGCGATGAACGAAGTTCCTTTTCATTATAGCGGAATGATGGAAGGAGGCAAATCATCACTTGCTGTTCTTCTCCTAGTGTTTGAAAACGCTAGCGTGTCCCATTTACTCGAAGTTAATGGTTCTACCGCAATATGGGACGTACGCTTCTTAAAATTTCTTTCCATCATCCCTTCTATCCATGTAAACAAAGACACCATTTCGTCTTATTTTGTATACATAATGAAAGTGCCTCAATGACTTGATTCGAGTATACCCCAGTCACCCAGCACCATGCCGTCTGATTGCAAGCATATGGGAGGGGAAGATCATGCCATTTGTAAGTCATAAATCTTAAAAGAAAGCGGTTCTTTTTTATAAATGCTTCCGCTATAATAAGTGAAGGAATCTAGGTGGCTCGCCTGGATGAACGTGAATGGGAGGCTATTTGTTCACAAAATGGTAACAAAAAAAGGGGAGAAACGAAAAATAGTAGACATGGACGGTCATTTCAACATGGTATGCTAAACAATGACGAGACATTTGATAGGAAAAAGGGGAGAAAGAACATGTTTAAAAAAAAGGGATTACTTCTGTGGCTGTACATACTGCTAGGCATTGGTTGTTGGGACATCAAAGGAGAGACACAGGTACATGCGAGCACGTTGGAAAGCTATCGTACTTTGTTTCCGGACATCACGTTAGCGCAGGAGGTCTATCGCACGATTCATCCAGAAATCGAAGAGGAAGAAGAGATGGATTTAAATCGCTCGGTAACAGAGGAAGAATTGGCACACGTAAAAACGGTCACAGACTACACACGTGGCCTTCGCATCCAGAATCTAACAGGGATCGAACATTTGCCAGCATTAGAGTCGCTCTATTTAGAAGGCGATCAAACCGGCAAAATCAATTCTTTACAAGGAATAGAAACATTAAAGCAGCTACGGGTGCTGTCCTTGAAAAATGAAAACATCACAACCATTGATAGGTTGCGCGACTTACCACAATTGGAAGAAGTGAACCTAGTAGGCAATGAGATCGAAGATGTAGCGCCATTAGCAGGTTTGGCATCCCTCACCGTGTTAAACATCTCCGGGAATAAAGTCATGGATTTGCGTGCTTTAAGGGATTTAGCCGTCGTGAAGACGCCTGGTTTTCAGGCCTTATCGCAAGCAGTCACAAAGGAAGCGACAACAACGGGAGAAAACCAATGGATGTCGATTTGGGATGAGAATGGCCAGCCGTTGTCCCCTGTTGGTTTTACAGGGAACCTGGAACCATTAGGGGAAACTAGTTTTTATTGGACGACACCTGGCACCAATAAAGCATGGTATGGCGGGGGAAATACGAGTAGTGCGCCCTTTAGTGTGTTTGTCACACAAGAGGTGCGTGGCGAAAAGCTAGACCCACCTGTTGGTATACGAGCGGCAAGCAGTACACCAGAGGGAACCCCCTTAGTGCTGTTGAATGCGGATGGACAAGAGATTATTGGAAGTGCATTTTTCTTGACACCCAGTAGCGCTGATAACGGTAATATTGAAATGTCTAATTCACAATCGATAGAACAAGCAATAGCCGTATTGAATCAGTTACCAAGTAATTCGAGCCAGCACAAAGGAACCTTGATTATCCCAAAAGGAACGTGGCAGATGATGCGCCAAATCAAGGTTTTAGAAGGGATTACCGTACAAGGGGAGAACACGACAACAACGCTCATACGTCAACCAAAGTATTTCGAAAAAAAGCTAGAAGACCGGAACTTCCAGTATGATTCACTAGTTCGTTTGTATAACTATACAACCATTAAACAACTACGATTAGATGGACAACGAACTCTGACAGATAAATCACCATCCGATTTGTACTATCAAAATGGGATTACGCTACATGGACAGTATGAACCAGAGGGGATTGTTCCGCCTCCCTTATCCCAGTATCAACATGATATTCTTATCCAAGATGTACAGATTGAAAATTTTAATGGAACAGGCATTATGGCGGACTTAGTCTATGATGTCACGATAGAAGGGACAGAGGCGCCAACGCCAAGATATCATCCAATGGCCGTCGATAACATGGGGCATGATGGGATTATGGTTTACTCTGGAAAGAATGTGCGTATGCATCAAACATTGGTTAGAAAATTAGGTCACGACAAAGGCGACTCCGTCCGTGCGCACTTTTATGGTATTGCGGCTTCAATGCGAAAGGTTAGCGGTTATTCAGGGGAACAATCTGTCATTGTAAGAGATCAATTACGGTTTCCGCTCAGTGAGGATATCACCGTAGAAAAAAATGTGGTGTTAGAAAATCCCTATTGGGAAGGGATTGATGGGCATTCGGTTCAAAACTATACCATTCGGGAGAATGTGGTCATTGGTGCGGATCGTGCCATTGTGATTGGTGGCCAAGAATATAGCCAACGCTATTTTTTCCCGTCGCAACAGGTGCGGATTACGCACAATCGCATCAATCAACTACAAGATCGGGAAGCTTGGGTATCCCATACGCCAACGTCGCAAGCGGGTATTGTTGTGTGGGGAACCACCGATGGTACACCTCTATTTGATAGCGTAGGAAACGTATTGCCAAAAATAGAGACCAATAAAGGGTATACAGAAGATACCCTCATTGCTTATAATACCATCGACGCTATTTATCCGAGAGAAGTCGATACGCTCTTTTTTGGTGGGATTGCGATCAAGCTAACACGACAGCTGACGATCGAACAGAATAAAATTGGATTGGAGCGACCGCATTCGGTACAAGTCGCAGGCATTAGTTTGACGTCTAGTAATATGGGGTTTGTCATCACGGACAATCAATTTGGTGCCATTGGGTATTTGGAAACAGCCACCGGAGGGAAAGCGAAAGCCGTCCCTAGTTTGCGCGATGTATTTTCACCGATTGCGTTTCGTGAGATGCATAATGCGCATACAGATACGGCGATGCCAAGCGTCAAAGATCGGACGAGCCGGATAGAACGGAATGTCGCTGCGAGCTGGAATCCGTCCATCATTGGCGATACGAAATTTGGAGAGCGGTCGAATAATCGTTATAGTGGTGGCGAAACGAATCTGTTCCAAGACACGATCGGAGAAGGTGTGACGACGCTGACACGTGTTGCGTCGGCTTATGGCGTCACACAGGTGCAATGGTTGCCGTCGTTTGGTACCGTGGAAGGAAAGGCGGGTATGGATATCGCACGCGTGGATATTTATGCCGCACCGATTGCGGATATGGCGGAGCTTGATACCAGCAAGCGAGTACCCATCGCCACGGCAAACGTGGATGCATCAGGGAATTTTCAAGTGACTGGTGTGGACGGAGCAGCGCTCGGGGCATCGCCGCTTCTCCTAGTGGCACGGAATAAACATGCCAATCCCTTGTATCAGTATGCGGTCACGCAACAGCTATTGATCCCATCTTACCGGCTTACCGTTTCACCTTATCCATTGGATAGTCAAGATATTGTCGGACTTTACGACCCAGCAGCTACGAAGGTGGTGCTGTATGTGAATGGGGTCGCGAAGAAAAGCGGGGCATTAGATGCGAGCACAGGCAGCTATCGGATTAGTGCCAAAGGATTGATTGACACGGCGATTCAAGACGTGGAGCTGGTGATGGTACGTGGAAGTTCGGAGATTCTACACCGTGTGAAAGTCCGTGTCGAAGATCCTTTGACGGTGGAGCCTTATGTCGTAGGCGATGCCTATGTACGGGGACAATTCCCACGAGGGGTGACGAAAGTGGTGCTCTATGTGGACGGGGTCGCGAAGAAAAGTGGTGCGTTGCAGACCACTGACCCGAATCGTCCCTATCTCATCTCGGCGCAAGGCCTGATAACCAATCCCAAACAAGTGGTGGAAGTAGTCGCTTCGGATGGAAACGTGGTGCGGGAACGATTAATCGTCCCGATTTCTACCACCCCAATACAAACGATAAAGGAGTATGAATATGTACAAGCAAAGGAGTAAATCGAGTTGGTTTAAATTATTTTTATGTGTGCTAGTCATCGGCAGCACCATCTGGTTACCGAAAACAGCACAGGCAGAAGATGGGCCTGTTTTTCCCGTAGGGAAAACATTCGAAGAGGTCATGCCAGATATGTTTACACGGGCAGCATTTGGTGCAGAAATTATGCAGACGACCGAAGCGGACTACGCCAAGAATGGAATAAAATACGGGAAGCAGATTGTAACACAAGCAGATTTTGATCGTGCGATTACTAGCCGTGTTAAATATGAGGACTCTATTAACTATACATTTGACACGGAAGGGATGCAGTACTTGCGCAATTTGGAGGTCTTTCGTTTTTATTCTGGTTATACGGGTGTGGATATGGATGACCTTTCCTATTTAGCCCCATTAAAAAAACTAAGGGAACTATCGTTGGGGGATGTGACGGGTGTGACAGATTTATCCCCCTTACGTGGTTTAACGAATCTAGAGTATTTGTTCTTGTGGTCGAACATAGGGATTACGGATCTATCGCCATTAGCTAATTTAACGAAATTAGAACAGTTGCAGTTAAATAAAACGAGTGTGACAAGTATTGCACCACTCCGAAACTTAACGCATCTAAAAGGGCTAACCCTTGACGGTTATTTTGACGATGCATGGACACTAAAAGATTTACCATTATTTCAGCGAGAGGATACCATTTATTCGATGAGTACCACCATCACTTTGCCGCCAACAGTGATAGGAAAACCTACGGTCGTAAATATACGAGATAGGTTTGGCAACCCCCTATCTAGTGCAGACTTATGGATGGACTTTAAAAATGGAGATGATATAGGAACTTTCGAAAATGGCGTGGTGACTTGGAATAAAATTGGGATGGGTACTATTAGTAAAGGAAATCCAGGGAAAACCCAATATCAGAGGTTTGGTATGTCCATTAATCAAGAAGTAAAACCCCAAGTAGCCGGTCAACCAGTTACCGTGCAGTATGAAACCGAAACAGGGGATGTGTTGGCGGACCCCATTGTCTTGCAAGGGATGCAGGAGTTTCCTTATGAAGCCGTTGCGAAGGCATTGGATGGGTATACCTTAGTGGCGGAGCCATCCAATGCGACAGGTGTGTTTCGTGATCAACCGCAGACGGTACGTTTTGTCTATAAAAAAATCGAAACAGGAAGTGTCCATGTGCATTATGTCGATGCAGAAGGAAAAACAGTACGCATGAGTGATGTCTATACAGGAAATGTAGGAGAAGCGTATGAACTGGTATGGCCAACGATTGCTGGGTATCAGGTGAAGGAAGCGCTAACCTCAACAGGTCAGTATACAGTAGAACCGCAAAAAATCACGCTTGTGTATGTTCCAGAACAAGCAACAAAAGGAATCGTGGACGTGCAGTATGTCGATAGCGACGGAAAGGCGCTACGTGCGCCAGATAGATATGAGGGTAAAATTGGAGAAGCGTATGAACTGGTATGGCCAACGATTGCTGGGTATCAAGTGAAGGAAGCGCCAACCTCAACAGGTCAGTATACAGTAGAACCGCAAAAAATCACGCTTGTGTATGTTTCAGAACAAGCAACAAAAGGAATCGTGGACGTGCAGTATGTCGATGTCGATGGAAAGGCGCTACGCGCGACAGATAGATATGAGGGTAAAATGGGAGAAGGCTATACGTTGACATTTCCGACGATTCCAGGTTATCGTCTAGCGAAAACACCGGAGGCAAAAGGAACATACGGAGAAGGTGTGACAACGCTTCGGGTGGTCTATAGCGCCCAAGGAAAAGAAGTAGAACCGAAGAAAGATGGGCAAGAAGAAAGCCCCCCTAGACCTACACCAGAAGCCGTGCCGTTGCATGAAAAACCGGCTACGCCAGTAGCAGCGACCATCCTCAAGCAAGGTGTGAGTCTACCTGCCACGAGTATACAGGAGGCAGGAAGTGATGCTGTTCAACAAGTAATCGGAGCCCGACTTCCAGTAACAGGGGATGCTTCCGGTGTACCGATGGCACACCTATTCCTAGGCGTTTTCTGTTTCGTTAGTGGGATGTGGCTCTGGAGAAGAAAATTTTAAGCAAACGTATTAGCAAGTTCCGAAGGGTGTAATTTCCATGGTGGGTTGCACCTCCATTAGTCTATAATAAAAGATCTCGTTGACTGTGGTAACTAAACATGGGAAATGAAAATGTTTGTCATTAAATTCTAATCTGGATCACAGCATATTTTTTTCTTTACGATGTAATATGTAAACATAAGCTAACAACAAGCATATTCATACTTCTCCCAAAGCATGGATATATGAACTCCTTTTTTGACCGTCGCGGTTACTCCCTTTTCCGCGGTGGTTTTTTGTTGTCTGAACAAAAAGTAAATGTCTGATAAGGGTTTACCCTTATCAGACACTTTCAAGTGATTGCTAAATGCCAAGTTCCATTGTAAAATTAGGGTGTTAAATAAATTGTAGCCAATATTATATTTGGAAGAAACTCGATTCATAAGATATTCCAATCATTATAGCCAGAACATTGCGTAATACCCGAATTGATCGGAAATTCTGGTGATACCCCTTTTAGAATGAAAATAGAGCGTTGGGACAGACCTCTAAACATGACAAAATCGCCTACCCAATTAATATGGGTAGACGAAGATTATGCCTCTTTCTAAAAGAACCGACGAATGATGGTTTTTAGTGATGGCATCTTGCTGAAACGGTGATCTTCTAGGACGGAGCGGATTTCGAATTTTGTGTATCCGAGTGCTTCGTCCATCACGATTTTTCCGGGAAGTGGTGCGGCGTTGCTATCTACTACCACGTCGATAATTACTGGACGTTTGGCGGTACGGGCGGCTTCGAAGGCAATTTCGAGGTCTTCGAATGCTTCTACGCGGAACCCAAGTCCACCGCAACTTTCGGCAAAATCGGCGTAATTGATATCGGGCAGGTCAATCGCATAATTCAGCTCGCCGGCGGATTGTTGCTCGTATTTGATGAAGGAAAGCTCCTTGTTGTTCAGCACGACGATAATCATTGGGAGTTTGTAATGCACGGCTGTGACAAAATCTTGCATCACCATCGAAAAACCACCGTCTCCTGCAAGCGCGATGACTTGGCGATTGGGGAAGGCATATTTTGCGGCGATAGCTCCTGGTAGTGCGCAACCCATCGTTCCAAGCCAAGCGGAGATGAGAAAATCGTTCTGGTGATCGAGTTGTAAATAACGCGTACTCCAAACTGTTGACGTGCCGACATCGATAGAGAAGATTGCGTCTTTCTCGGCGATTTTTTGAATGCTTGCCATCACGGCTTCTGGTGCGATTGGAGTGCCGGTTTTCGCTTGATCTTCGCGGAGCCATTTCCACCAGTTAGCCATGTTTTCCTGAGAGGCTTCGAGAAATTCGCGCTTCGCTATGTAATCTGTCGTTTCGATTAGAGCGGTAAGTGCTTCTTTGGCGTCGCCGACAATGCCGACCGTTGCTGGAAAACGATGGCCAATTTTGGATGGATCGATATCGATTTGAATGCATGTGACGTCATGTTGCGGCAAATAGTCTGTATACGGATAATCATTGCCAATCATGAGCAGTAAATCCGCTTCCTGCATCGCTTCATAAGCTGGTTTTGTGCCGATTTTGCCAAGGTTACCGAGGAAATTCGGATGCGAGTCTGGCATGACTCCTTTGGCTGGCAGGGAGATGATGACGGGCGTTTTTGTGTGCTCGGAAAATTGGACGAGCGTTTCTTTGGCGTTTTTGGTGCCGATGCCTGCTAGGATAATCGGATTTTTCGCGGAGTTGATAAGCTCTGCTGCCCGAGCGATGGTTTCTGTCGCGATTTCCGGTTTGATTTGCTCGTAAACTTCCCGTTTTGGCTTGACGGTATTTTTGATTTCTGTCAGTGGAATGTTGTTTGGAATCGTTAAAACGGCGACTCCTTTTTTCTCGTAAGCGGTGCGAATGGCTTCGTCCACGATGTCTGGCAAGGTTTCCGCGCTTTCGATTTGTTTATTGAAAACGGCGACATCCGCGAATAAAGTTGGCAGGTCGACTTCTTGGAAATATTTCGTGTTGGCGACGCTGGTTGGGACTTGGCCGGCTAGAACGAGCATCGGCACGTTATCCATTTTGGCATCGTACATACCGTTTAGCATGTGAATCGCGCCGGGGCCACCGATTGACAGGGCCACTCCGATTTTTCCGGTAAGTTTGCTGTAAGAGGAAGCGGCGAGTGTGGCGACTTCTTCATGGCGAACGTGGATGAACTGAATGGCTTCCTGCTCGGCACGGAGCGCATCGACAATCGTATCGATCGAGTCACCCGGAATCCCGTAGACATGATCGATATCCCAGTTTTTTAGCGTGTTCACGAGAGCTGTACTTGCTTTGATTCTTGACATGTGTTCGTCCTCCTTCATAGTAATTGAGCGTATAGTGTTGTCTACCCTACTTGCGCGTAGGAAAACTTTTTTACTATTGAAGATATTTGGAAAACTGGGTATGATGGAGGTTAGAATATTTTAAAAGGAGAGGCATATGGGGAAAATAGAGGGAATTGAGAAATTAGCAGATACATCAGATTTTGACGTGATTCCTAATGCAAAATCGTTATATGAGATTAGCTTTGGTCGGGAATATGGAACGGAAGATTTATTGGCGATTTGCGGGAATGATGTGGCGACGATTATTATGGATTCCGATAAGGATTTGGAGGCTGGGCTAAAAGAACGTGGGACGCCGTATCATTTTTTTGGATATCAAATTTTTGTGCCACTTCCGAGTTTGAGCGATGTGCGTTTTTTGATAGAAGGCTTTTATTTGAGTAAAGTTGTGGATCACATGTCGGTATTTTTGATGAAGGAATGCCAGCCGAAATTGGATAAGGTTCAGCTGAAAAAGAAGGCGGAATGGTGGTCGGAATATTACTTGCAAGATGGCGCGGTTTCTTTATTTTTGACGGATTATCAACGTGTGGCGCTTGTTTGTGCGCAGGATGATGCTACCGCTAAGGACTTTATTGAGGTTCTGAAAAAACGGATGGCGGGGGAGCGCGCGCCTTTAATTGAAACAATTGAGGAAGCTACGGCGCTAGAAATTCCGGATGAACTACTTGCGGATTTGAAGTTGCCACCAGCATCGGGGTTTAATCACGTGACTGGGCAGTTATTGTCTGACGCGTCAATTATGAAGGTGTCGCGAGCACGTGATGAGATTGATGCCATTTATGACGACGAATTGGTGCAGGTCATTACGACAGAAGACTTGGATGATTTTTTCAAAAAGGAGAAGATTCCGGTTCAAAGGCAGAATGGTTGGCTTGTTTCTGATGCGATTCCAAAGGCGAAGCGGAAAGCGGTGTTATCGAGATGCCATAATGAGGCTTTAACGGATGTGACCTATTTATTTTATGGTAGCGTGCCGAATGTGCGCTATGAGAAGAAACAGAATCAGGGATTTTGGAGTAAGTTGTTGACATCGTATTATTATCCGGTTTTTGAATTGGATGAAGAGGGCAAATGTGTGGTGCTGGCTCTGAATGGTCAAGTCGCGATTTGTTTTGAATAAATAATTATTAATAGAGAGAATAGGAGAACAGGGAATATGGATATTATTTTATTAGCGATCATTGCTTTTTTTACATTGATTTTTGGATATTATGGGAGTATGGTAGGTTACTTTTGTGTGACTGGACGGCCTGCGAAAATAGACGATCTGATTTTTTTGAAGAAAACGAAAGCGTATTTGCGTGAAGAAAAAGTAGAACCGACGAAACTGTTTAAAATGAAGTTTGCGGTTATTGTGCAGTTTGTTGCGTTTACGTTGTTGGCAATCGTTTATTTTACGACGGATGGCTGGGGTTTTGCGTTGATGACTGTTTTTGCGGGGATTTATTTCGGGACGAATGCTTTTATTGCTAAGTTGATTTAGGAATTAATCACAGGAGGGATAGATATGGAACGTTATATAGCAATGAGTACGACGCAAAAGGAAGGCGTAATGCTGGCAGATTTGGTGAAGTTAGAGCATGAGTTGGGGATTCGTTTTAGTTCGGAGTATCGAGAGTTGGTGCAATTGGTGAACGCGCCGGAGTTTGGTGAGTGGCTGTTCTATCCTGTGAGAGATACGAGGGATTTGAAAAAAACATTTGATGATGTGGCACGGAATACAAAGTTAGCACGTGAAAATGGTCTATCGGATGCATTTATTGCTATTGCGGAAGATGGGACAGGTGATTTGCTATGTTTGCGGATTGGGGATTCGGGGGAACTTTTGAAAGAAGTATATGTGTGGCTTCATGAGACTGGTGAATGTGAGCAGACATACCGTGATTTAGGCGAGATGATTAAGATGCAAGAATGAGGAGGTTGAAAAATGAAACACTGGTGTGGCTGGGATAAAATGAACAGCTTTGATTCTATCGTGGCAATTTTGCAGGAATATCGGGAATTGGAAGAAACGGTTGCCGCTCGTGAGGCGTTCGATCGTGCGTTGGAGGAATTAGTTGGGTAATTTTATTCCGACTAAGGTTGAAGTAGTCCGAAAATTATGCTAAAATCGTGTATAGGAACGGAGGAGTTTGATGGAAAACAATAATTCATTTTTCAGAAAAAAGAAATTTCATTTAGAAACGAGTGGCGAACACCACTTAAACAAGACGCTCGGTGCATTTGATTTAACGATGCTAGGCGTTGGGGCAGTAGTTGGGGCAGGTATTTTTATTTTACCGGGACAAATTGCGTCAGTTACAGCAGGGCCAGGAATCATTATTTCATTTATTATTGCAGGATTAGCTTGTTGTTTGGCGGCACTTTGTTATTCGGAGTTTGCTTCTAAATTGCCGATTGCGGGTAGTGCGTATACATATAGTTACCATGTGTTCGGCGAAGGGATCGCATGGATACTAGGATGGTCGCTACTACTAGAGTACGGACTTGCTGTTGCTGCTGTTGCAAGTGGTTGGGCGGCTTATGTGAAAAGCTTGCTGGCCGGGTTTAGCCTTCATGTGCCAACAGCGATATCAGGTTCTTACAATCCAGATAACGGGACTTATTTCGATTTATTAGCATTTATCATCATTATTGTGATAGGTATTTTACTGAGTCTTGGCATTAAGGAATCCACGCGCGTCAACAATATCATGGTACTCATCAAGGTTGCCGTTGTTGTCCTATTTATTGTCGTTGGTGTTTTCTATGTAAAACCAGACAATTGGACACCGTTCTTGCCGTTTGGATTTAGCGGTGTGATCACGGGAGCATCGATGGTATTCTTCGCTTATATCGGTTTTGATGCGGTTTCGACGGCATCGGAGGAAGTGAAGAATCCGCAACGCAACATGCCAATCGGGATTATTGCTTCCCTCGCGATTTGTACGTTATTGTACATTTTGCTATCCGGCGTGTTGACAGGGATCGTTCCTTACGCTGATCTAGAAGGCATTAGCGCGCCTGTAGCTTTTGCACTTCAAGCAATCGGGCAAAATTGGTTCGCAGGTCTCTTGTCACTTGGCGCAATTGTTGGGATGACAACTGTTATCCTCGTTATGTCATATGGCGGAACACGTTTGTTGTTCGCGATGGGGCGTGACGGACTGTTGCCAGAAAGCTTCTCTAAGTTAGGAAAACGCAATACACCAGTTCGTAATACACTTATTTTTGCGATTGCAATGGGGCTTGTGTCTGGTGTGGTACCATTAGCGCAACTGGCCGAACTAATCAATATTGGAACATTGTTCGCGTTCTCGATGGTTTCACTCGGAATTTTCTTCTTACGTAAAAATAAAGACCTACCGACAACTGGTTTCAAAACACCGTTATATCCAGTTGTACCAGCGTTATCATTCCTATTATGTGTGTACTTGATCTTAAATCTTTCCGCGATTACATGGATTTCATTTGCGATCTGGTTCGTGGTTGGATTGGCTGTGTACTTCGTTTATGGAAAACGGCATTCTAATTTGAACGCAAAATAAAAACAATCAAAAACCCTTGAAAAAAGGGTTTTTTGATTGTAGAAATATAGCGTTCAGGATCAAAATCCGTACGTTTAGGACGAATTTGGTTTTTCGGGTCATTTTTATGATACGCTAAGTGTAAAAAAGATGAGGGAGTTTCATAGCATGAGGAAAATGATTGCGGCGGGCCTGATTTTGGTAGCGTTGATTTTGATTGGGGTTGCGTGTTACAGTTATTCGAAAAAAGAAGAATTTATTGATCGGAGACATCCTATGCGAAAGGATTTTTATCGGACATTGTACGATGAGAGATGGCTTGAGCGGTTTCCGATACAGCGATTACATAGGGGAGAGTAGTATAGGATGGTTATTTTGAAATTAATTTTTTATCTTGTTTGTGCCATTACATTGGCTGGATTGGCGGATTATGTTTTTCATTGGGAACGTTGGCGTAAGTGGATTCGGTATCTAGTTGCTGCCGTTTTATTTGTGATTGGCTTGGAGTTATTTCAAGCAGCAGGCGGGATTATTTTTAATGAGTTGGGTGTGCCAATGCCATCTTGGTTAAGATGGTTAACAGAAGAAAGCGATTGAGGTTCGGGCAAAACTCAATATAAAGAAAAATCGCCTCACCCTTTTTGGGGGTAAGACGGAAAATTTTGCTTGACACAAATCGAGCGCTTGTCGCCGATTTATATGGGTTATGCACCAGACTCAATGACTTTTTTCATATCTTATCAAACGAACTATGATACAAATCTTCGGCCCAGTCACACCATGCGAGTTCCTGCGCACAAACATCATCGCGGCGCTTCACAATCAAATACCGGCCGAATGAATTGCGCCATTCTTCTTTTCGTGTTGGGTCATTTTGCAGTGCTTCCAGTTCCTCGAGCTTCGGTTTATTAATCGTGGCTCTTTTTTTGTAGTGTCTGCGGCGGTCGTTGAAAAGTTGGGCAACGGTGTTTTTGTCCATTAGCGCGATGACGTAAATTTTTGCGAGGAATTCATCGCGGCTAATCGGCTCGGCGGTTTCTTCTAGCACCCATTCGCTGACGGCTTGAACGCCTTTTTTTGTTAGCGAGTAGATTTTCTTCGTCGTATCAGGATCAGCCTCGAATTGGACGTAGCCTTCTGTTTCCATTTTGCCGAGAACGGTGTAGATTTGGCTGTGATGTGCTTGCCAAAATAATTCCATATATTGCTTTAATTCGTAGCCTGTGCACGATTTGCGCGCGAGCATGCATAGCAGGACGTAACTCAATGTATTCAATTCGAACCCCTCCAACGCAACGTTTATGTGTTCAGTATACCACATCCGATTCTAAAATTTAATGTAAAAAAAAACATGTCAATATTGACATTATAGTCGAATGAGGAGTATACTTTAAAACAGGTTAATAAACAAACAGGAGTGGTAAACGTGGTAGAAGGAAAAGTAGCAATAAAAAAAGAGGATGGCGTTTTGAAAAGTTTGCTGCACCAGCCTAAATCGGCGTTGGCAGTAGCTTTTTCATGTGTGGTCGCCTTTATGGGAATCGGACTTGTCGATCCTATCTTAAAATCAATTTCGGAGCAGTTGCATGCGACGCCGGCACAAACATCGTTATTATTTACGAGTTATATGTTGGTAACGGGCATTGTGATGCTGTTTACTGGATTTATATCGAGCCGAATCGGGGCAAAAAAGACATTGCTTATCGGGCTCGTCATTATTATTATTTTCGCAGGGCTGGGTGGATTATCGCAATCTGTTGGGCAGTTAGTTGGGCTCCGCGCTGGTTGGGGACTTGGAAATGCGCTCTTTATTTCGACGGCGCTGGCAACGATTATTGCGGTTAGTTCAGGCGCGACGGAAAAAGCGATTATCATGTATGAGGCCGCGATGGGGCTCGGTATGTCGGTCGGTCCGCTGGTTGGTGGTTTGCTTGGAAGCATCACGTGGCGCGCACCATTTTTCGGAGTAGCGACTTTAATGGCAATTGGATTTGTGGCGATTATCATGTTGCTCGATCCGATACCAAAGCCAAAAGTGAAATCGAAATTCTGGGATTCACTCCGAGCTTTGCGTCACAAGGGCTTGCTTGTCACCGGTTTAACGGCGTTATTTTATAATTTCGGATTCTTTACGTTACTTGCTTATTCGCCATTTTTGATGGTTGGATATAGCGCGATTCAAGTGGGATTAGTATTCTTCGGTTGGGGCTTAATGCTCGCGATTTCCTCGGTTTTCGTGGCGCCGCGATTGGAAGAAATGTGGGGGACAAAATTGGTGATGATGGGCGCACTGGGACTTTTTGCGGTTGTTTTAGTCGTGATGGGAATTGGCGCGAATGATAGCACGGTCATTTCCGTCTGCATCGTGATCGCTGGCTTTTTCCAAGGGATTAACAACACGCTGATTACGTCGGCGGTGATGGTCGTTTCGCCAGTGGAGCGTGCGACGGCGTCCTCGGCCTACAGCTTTATCCGGTTTACGGGCGGTGCGATTGCGCCATGGCTCGCAGGGAGTTTGGCGGTTTGGTTCAATCCGCACGTGACGTTTTATGTGGCAGGATTTGCCGTACTCATCGGGATTATTATTTTGCTAGCAGGTCGAAAAGCATTGAGCGCACTTGATTAATGGAGGGATTAGAATGAAATTAGCGGTATTAATTGCAGACGATCAACTATCTAAAAAAATCGTGACAAAAACCGTGGCGTTGTGCCAAGAATTTGCAGAGGCGCCGGAAATCACGCTGATTCATGTCGTGAATGACAAAGCGATTGCGGAGGACGTGGAAGTTGGCGTAGACATTTCGGAGAATTTAGAGGAAGACGCACAGAAGATGCTGGCGGAAAAAGGCGCGATGTTCAGCGAGGCAGGACTGATGTATAAAACGGCTATCTTGAGCGGTTTTCCAGCAAAAGAAGTGACGAAATACGCGGGGGAAGCGGGATTGGATATGCTGATTATGGGGCATCACGATTTGTCGCTCGTTCAGAAAATGACGATTGGCAGTGTCGCGAAGAAAGTCGTCCAGCACGCGGAATGTCCGGTATTATTGATCAAATAAAAGCTAGTAGGAAGCTCACGTTCGTTGTGATTTTCCTACTAGCTTTTTTATTTGTACTCTTCTAAAAAACGTAAGGCTTGTTTGTAGGCCGGTAAACCGTCGTCGATGTTGGAATCGAAATCATGCTCCAAATTCTGCACGGTGAAAAGTTCATTTTGGAAGGTAGTCTGAGCTATTTTTTCAGCTTCGGTGTAGGGCACGTCTTTGTCAGTCGTACTATGCGCGATGAATACGGGCGGCAAAAAGCTGAAATCGCGCATGTCTTCGAGTGAAAAGGCGTCGATATCGGCGTCTTGATGCGGTCCAAAAACTTCATCGAGCCACTGCCCCTTTTGGCGACAGTATATGTACAAGGCGTAACGCTTTTCGATGTAACCTTCTGTGAGCTCCGTTTTGCCAGTTAAAGCGGTTTTTAAATCGGCTGGAATCGTTGGGAGCTTCGCGTAATGTGGACTCGGATTTTGATACCAGGAACCGTCAATCGAAGCGTAGCCATAGAAGGATAGCACGGCGTCGGCGGTTGGAAGCGTGGCGTCGGATGCGGCTTGGAGTGCGAGATAAGCGCCGGCGGAACGTCCGAACAAGATGAACGCGTTGGCAACACCGAACGTTGCGCGGGCGTTGGCTTCAAACCAGGAAATCGCGTCTTGCACATCTTCATAAATCGCAGGTAGCTTGGTTTCCGGCGCCAATCGATAATCGACCGCGAAAAAATGATACCCAGCTTCGAGAAAAAGATTGCGGTACGTTTCCGGCAAATCGTTGCGAAGTCCCCAAATGAGACCGCCACCGTGAAAATAAATAATCGTTTTAGCGGCATCAGGACGCGGACTTGGATAGAAATCCCCTTTTAGCGCCAAGCCATTTTTTTCAGCAAAAATAATTGTTTGCAATTGGGTCATCTCCTTTGTTATTCTTCAAAGACAGCATACACTAGATTTCCTGTGAGCTCAACGATTTATGATTGGGCACGCGAAATCTATATAATCACTATCAACAATTTGGGCAGCTTAATTAGTCATAATGAACAAAAAGCGAACAGGGTTTTTATCGCTTTTAAACGATGCAATCAAAACTTGAAACGCTTACACTTTAAAGAGTAGAGAACAAGTAGGACAAATCAGATGAAGGGTGGACTTTTAACGATGGACAGAATTTTTCAAGATGTGGCGGATAATGTGGCTTGGCTTTCGGGAATTGGCGCGGATCCGACTGGTGGAACGACGCGGTTGCTTTACTCGGATTATTGGGTGGAGGCGCAGCAGGGCGTGAAGAAGAAAATGGACGATGCGGGTTTCACGACGTATTTTGATGATATCGGCAATCTTTTTGGCCGTGTGGAAGGGTCTACATATAAGGATGAGACGATTATGTCGGGTTCTCATATTGATACGGTGGTCAACGGCGGGAAACTAGACGGTCAATTTGGCGTTTTGGCTGCGTACCTTGCGATTAAATATTTGAAGGAAAAACACGGTCAGCCGCTTCGGAACCTAGAAGTTATTTCGATGGCAGAAGAGGAAGGAAGCCGTTTTCCGTATGTTTTCTGGGGAAGTAAGAACTTCTTTGGACTTGCGAATAAAGAGGAAATGGCGGACGTTGCGGATTTTGAAGGTGTAAAATTTGTGGATGCGATGCGCGGAGCTGGGTTCGATTTCCGCGATGAAACGAAGCCGCTGCGTGACGATATTAAGGCGTTCGTCGAGATTCATATCGAGCAGGGGAAAGTGCTGGAAAACGAGGGTAAAGTAGTTGGTGTGGTGAATAGTATCGCTGGGCAACGTCGCTATACTATCGTGCTAAACGGCGAGTCAAACCACGCGGGAACAACGCCGATGGGCTACCGCAAAGATACCGTTTATGCGTTCAGTAAAATCGTGTCGCAATCGATTGACAAAGCCAAAAAACTTGGCGACCCACTCGTGCTTACGTTCGGAAAAGTAGAGCCGAAGCCAAATACGGTGAATGTCGTTCCTGGTGAGACACTGTTCACGATGGATTGCCGTCACACGGATGAGGCTGAACTGCATAGCTTCACGCAAGAAATTGAGCAAGATATGAAAACAATTTGCGCAGAAATGGGCATCGATATCTTGATTGATCTATGGATGGACGAAGCACCAGTGCCGATGGATCCACATATCGTGTCCGTGCTAGAAGGCGTTTGTAAAAAAGAAGGACTCAATTATCGCGTGATGCATAGCGGCGCAGGTCATGATTCTCAAATTTTTGCACCGCGTGTACCGACGGCGATGTTCTTCGTGCCTAGTATTGGTGGGATTAGCCACAACCCGGCGGAAGATACGAAAACAGAAGACTTGGTTGAAGGCGTGAAAGCACTAACAGAAGCATTATACGAATTAGCATATAAATAAATAGCTCATACATCATGTAAATCGGCGGCAAGCGCTCGATTTGTTGGAAGCAAAATGTAGATGTTATACGAAATGAGAAATGATTAAGATTTCATAGGGAGTGAATCAAAAATGGAAAACGAAACGGCAACAATGAAAAAGGGGCTCCAGTATTGGCAGCAAATTATTATTATTTTATGTTTAGGTTGGGTAGTTATCTGGATTTACCGCAGTGTCTTAACACCGATTTTTCCGGAAATTCAACAAACGATTGGGCAACATTCTGATGCACAAATGGGCTTGATTGCGAGTTTCTATTTCTTCGCGTATACAGGAATGCAGATTCCAGCGGGGATTTTAGTCGATAAATTTGGTAAGAAAGTCGTGCTTATCCCTGGTTTCTCACTGTTCGCCATCGCAGCACTTGTGATTGGTACGGCGCAAAACTTGGAAATGATTTATCTCGGTAGTTTGCTTGCCGGTCTTGGCTGTGGATCTTATTACGGTGCGGCTTACTCGCTGTCCTCTGAGAATATTCCAGCAGAAAAACGTGGCCTATCAACGGCTATCATCAACAGTGGTTCCGCGCTCGGTATGGGTATTGGCTTGATTGCTTCTAGTTTACTTGTAAAATCGGTCGGTATGAACTGGCAAATCATGCTTTTCATTATCGCTGGTTTGATTGTTGTGATGATCTTTGTTTTTGCGAGTGTGATTAAAAGTTCGCCAAAAGTGGATCGTTCCGCGGTGGCCAAAGAAAAAGCAGCACCAAAAGAGAAAGCGCCAATCAAAAACTTGTTTACAGGTCGGATGATTGCGTCGTACATTCTTTATTTTGCAACGTGTTACGGGTACTACATGGTCGTGACGTGGTTGCCATCTTTCTTACAACAAGAACGTGGATTCCAAGGCGTGGCGATTGGATTTTCCGCTGCACTTGTAGCTTTTTCCGCGATTCCAGGGGCATTATTTTTCAGTAGAATGTCGGATATCTTCAGAACGAAAAAAGTGCGTTTCATCGTTGGTTTGACGGTTGCAGCCGCGGCGATGTTGATGCTTACAGTACTGGCGCCAACTTCGGGCATCTTGCTAGTCGGCCTGATTTTATACGGATTGCTAGGAAAACTTGCAGTAGAGCCAATCCTGATCTCTTACGTAGCAGATAGCGCACCGAAAAAAGGATACGGAACATCGTTTGGCGTATTCAACTTCTTCGGAATGAGTTCATCGGTTATCGCGCCATTCTTGACAGGGGTTATCTCCGACTCGACAGGATCGAAAGTAATGGGCTTCTATATTTCCGCGATTATCCTGGTTATCGGAGCAACAGTATTTTTGATTGCAAATATTAAATCGAAGAAAATAGCATAATTTGAATAGGGAATCAGTGTTTTCGAGCGCTGATTCCAATTATAATTTGGAAAAGAGAGGTTTTTAGAATGGGTTACAGAAATAAGAATACGGGTTATGTGAGCGATATTCTCGCTTCGAGATCGGTAATCAAGCGTGGCAATTACGCGATTATTCCGCCGAATGGATTGGTGAATAACTCGATTCCAGGTTTTGAGAACTGTGAATTGTCGATTTTAGCAACGCCGAAATTGGGCGCTTCTTTCGTGGATTATATTATCACGTTGCTAGATGGCGGCCAAAATAAGGCTGGTTTCGGCGCACCTGGCGTAGAGACTTTCTTCTATTGCTTGGACGGGAAAATCACGGTTTGGGCGGATGACGCGAAGCATACACTTGAGGCTGGTGGCTATATTTATTGCCCAGCAGGTGTGATTTTGAAATTCGAAAATGACAACGGTGGCGCGAATAGTGAGGCGTTCCTTTATAAGAAGAAATATGAGGCGGTAGCAGGTTACGAGGCGCATGTTATTGTGAATAATGTGGCGAATCTGGAGAAAATTGCGTACGAAGGTATGGAAGATGTGATTTTGCAAAACTTATTGCCGGCGGATCTTGGTTTTGATATGAATTTCCACATTTTAAGCTTTGAGCCGGGTGCGTGTCACGGATATATTGAAACGCATTATCAAGAGCACGGCGCGTATATGCTATCTGGAGAAGGCGTTTACAATTTGGACAACGAATGGGTTCCAGTCAAAAAAGGTGATTATTTATTCATGGGTGCGTATGTGCCACAAGCGACGTATGCGGTCGGACGCGGTGAAGCATTCAGTTATTTGTATTCGAAAGACTGTAATCGCGATCCACAATTATGAGAAGGTAGGGAATTGGTGTGAAAGAGCCACAAATGATTCGAGTAAGGAAACATGATTTACATGATTTAATTCAAAAGAAATTGGAAGCAGCGGGGCTTTCTGAGGAGCATGCGGATGGCGTCGCGGAATCTTTAGCATTCGCTGACGCGCGCGGAATTCACTCACATGGTGCGGTTCGCGTGGATTATTATGCGGAACGAATTGCCAAAGGTGGCACGACGATTGAGCCTAACTTCCGATTCAATAAAACGGGACCGAGTTCGGGCGTTTTTGAAGCGGATAATGGCGTCGGGCATGTGGCGGCACGCAAGGCGATGGATGAGGCGATTGGTTTGGCACAGGAAACAGGCGTCGGGATTGTCGGCGTGCATGAAATGGGACACAGTGGCGCGCTCGCTTATTTTGTGAAGCAGGCGGCGGATCAAGATATGGTCGCGATTTCTGTTTGTCAGTCGGACCCGATGGTGGTGCCGTTTGGTGGCGCTGAGCCTTATTTTGGAACGAATCCGATCGCGTTTGCAGCGCCGCGCATGGACGGTGAGCCGGTTATTTTTGATATGGCGACGACGGTTCAGGCATGGGGCAAAATTTTGGACGCGCGCTCAAAAGGGGTGGATATTCCGCCAACGTGGGCTGTGGATGCGAACGGCGAACCAACGACGGACCCGCACCAAGTGAACGCATTGCTTCCGGTTGCTGGACCAAAAGGGTACGGTTTGATGATGATGGTCGATATTTTATCGGGAATTTTGCTAGGATTGCCATTCGGAAAACGGGTGTCTTCGATGTATACGGATTTGACGAAAGGTCGCAACTTAGGGCAGTTACATATCGTGATTAACCCGGCTTTCTTCACGTCTTTGAAGGAGTTTAAGCAAAATATCGCGCAAATGGTCGATGAACTGCATGCGACGAAAGCGGCACCGGGATTCAGTCAAGTGTTGTATCCAGGCGAGTTAGCGGAGATTGTGGAAACGGACTATGCGGATGCGGGAATTCCGATTGTGAAAGATGTGTATGATTATTTGATCAGTGACACGGTTCATTACAATCAGTACGATCACGCGGGGTTATTCGCGGAACAAGACTAGAAAGGTGGCAGGCAGAATGCGAGTTTCAAAGGAAGATTTGCACCAGCTGATTCAAACAAAAATAGAGCGGGCTGGTTTGACGGAAGAACACGCCGATATTGTCGCTGATGTGTTGGCGTTTGCGGATGCGCGCGGGATTCATTCGCATGGCGCGGTTCGTGTCGAGTATTATTCGGAGCGGATTGCCAAAGGTGGCATCACGAATCGACCGGATTTTCGGTTTGAGCAGACGGGACCGACGAGTGGTATTTTCCACGGGGATAATGGTTCTGGGCACGTGGCGGCGAAACGATCGATGGAAGAGGCGATCCGGATTGCTGGCAAAAATGGTGTCGCGGTTGTGGGCGTGAAAAATATGTCGCATAGCGGGGCGCTGGCTTATTTTGTAGAACAAGCTGCGAGTTGTGATTTTGTAGCGCTTTCTGTTTGCCAGTCGGATCCAATGGTGGTGCCGTTTGGTGGCGCGGAGGACTATTTTGGCACGAATCCGATTGCGTTTGCAGCGCCGACCGATGACGGGAGAATGTTGACGTTTGACATGGCGACGACGGTTCAGGCTTGGGGCAAGGTGCTTCATGCGAGGTCGCGCGGGGAATCGATTCCGCCGACTTGGGCGGTAGACGCGGACGGGGCGCCAACGACGGATCCAGCGAAGGTCAACGCGTTATTGCCAATCGCTGGGCCAAAAGGGTACGGCTTAATGATGATGGTGGACGTTTTGTCGGGAATTTTGCTGGGATTGCCATTCGGGAAGCATGTGAGCTCGATGTACGCGGATTTGTCGAAGGGGCGCGATTTGGGGCAATTGCATATCGTGATTAATCCAGCGTTCTTCACGGATATCGAGGCGTTTAAGGCGAACATGTCGGAGGTTCTAGATGAGGTGACGGCTGTTGCTCCTGCGCCGGGCGTGGATCGGGTGTATTATCCTGGTGAGCGTGGACGGTTGCGTGAGAAGGCTTACGAGGAGCAAGGAATCGAGATTGTGGATGATATTTATGAGTATCTGATTTCGGATGCGATTCATTTTGACAATTATGATGGAAAAAATAAATTTGCGGAATAAGGAGAGGTGAGCACGATGTTACACACGATTATTAAGGAAAATGCGTATCAAGATTCGGTTGTTTTGATGCTGCTTACGAATAAGGTTTCGACGATTGATGGGGTAAACCGGGTATCGATCATGATGGGAACGCCTGCGAATAAAGATATTTTCGGAACATCGGGCTTGCGTACAGAAGAGCTGGAAGCGGCATCGGCGAACGATATGGCGATTGTTGTAGACACGGAAGATGCTTCTAAAATTGATGAAATTTTGGCGGAAGTGGATGCGTTTTTAGCCAGTCAAGCGACGAAGGAAAGCAGCAACACGACGGAAACGGCGCGGACTTGGGATAAGGCGATGAAGCTCGATCCGGATGCGAATATGGCTTTGATCTCGATTCCAGGTACATATGCGGTGGCGGAAGCGGATCGCGCATTGGATGAAGGGCTGCACGCGTTTATTTTTAGTGATAATATGCCGATCGAGGAAGAGCTGCGTTTGAAGCAGAAAGCGCATGACAAAGGTCTTTTTGTAATGGGGCCAGATTGTGGAACGGGGATTGTGAATGGTGTTCCGATGGCGTTTACAAACGTCGTGAAGCCTGGAAACATCGGCATTGTCGGTGCATCTGGAACGGGAATTCAAGAAGTTTCGACGATTATTGACCGTCTTGGTGGTGGCGTGACGAACGCGATTGGAACGGGTGGTCGCGATTTATCCGAAACGGTTGGCGGTATCACGATGCTAGACGCGATTGCAGCGCTTGAAAAACAAGCCGATACAGACGTGATTGTCGTTATTTCGAAGCCACCTGCAAAAGCGATTCGCGATAAAGTTTTGGCGTTATTACGCACGATTTCAAAGCCTGCCGTGACGATCTTTTTAGGTGAAAAACCGACATATCACGAGGCGAATTTATATCACGCTTACACGCTCGAAGAAACGGCGCGCATTGCGGTGGAGCTTGCGAAAGGTGAGGCGATAACGGCGGTTGAGACGGAAATCGTGACGCCTGACATCCGCTTAACTCCGGAGCAAAAACACATCAAAGGCTACTATTCTGGCGGGACTTTAGCATCTGAGGCGGCAATGCTTATCGCGGACGCCTTACAGTTAAAAGAAGGTCTGATTAAGCAAGACGGCTATATTTTGAAAACAGAGGGTCACGAGGTTATCGATCTCGGCGATGATATTTACACGCAAGGAAAACCGCATCCAATGATTGACCCTGAAAAACGGATTGCGTTCATTGAAGATGCGGCAAATGATCCGGAAACGGCAGTTATTTTGCTTGATGTGGTGCTTGGTTACGGCTCACATGAAGACATGGCGGGGCAATTGGCGCCAGCGATTAAAGACGTGATTGCAAAAGCGAAAGCGGCCGGACGCGAATTGGCTGTTATTGGAACGGTATGTGGGACGCTTCAAGATCCGCAAGACTACAAGGAACAGCGTCAAACGTTGGAAAATTCTGGCGTAATCGTGAAAGACAGCAATAATGAAGCGGTTAGAACGGGACTCGCGCTCGTTGGTCGTACGGTGGAAGAGGCTGATAAAGCGATTCGTGAAGTCGAGTCAGGCGAAGCAGCGCCAATTTTAGAAGCATCAGACGCGATGTTAAACTTGTTGGCAAAACAACCACGTGTCATCAACGTTGGACTAAAAAGTTTTGCGGAGGCGATTACCGAAACTGGCGGACGTGTCGTGCAATTTGACTGGCGCCCAGTGGCTGGTGGAAATACTGAACTACAAAAAGTACTACAATTCTTGAATAGTTACCGCGCTGAGACGGCGGACGTGAAATAAATTTTTGAAGGAGGAAAAAACAATGACAAACTACCAGACAATTGATGAAGCAAACCGCGCAGTGGCGGACAAAATCGTTGCATCAGCCCCATTTTTATTGGACGTCGTGCCTGCTAAATCTGTAATCGCTGAGTTAAATGAAGGAAAGGTTTTACTTCACGCGGGCCCTCCGATTAAATGGGAAAACATGACGAGCCCAATGCAAGGTTCGTGTGTTGGGGCCGCATTATTTGAAGAATGGGCGGACAATGAAGACGACGCGCGTGCGATGCTTGACCGCGGCGATGTCACGTTTATTCCGTGCCATCACGTGGACGCAGTTGGACCAATGGGCGGTATTACCTCGGCGAATATGCCAGTTGTTGTCGTGGAAAACCACACAGACGGCAATCGCGCTTACTGTACGATGAACGAAGGCATTGGCGCAGTGCTGCGTTTTGGTGCTTATTCCGCAGAAGTTGTGAATCGCTTGCGCTGGATGCGTGACGTGCTTGGCCCAGTGCTTAGCAAAGCACTGCAAACGCTCGATGAAGGCATGAATCTAAACGTTATCGTTGCAAAAGCAATCGCGATGGGAGACGAGTTCCACCAACGCAATATCGCGGCTTCCCTCGTATTTTTGAAAGAAGTGAGCCCAATCATTGTGAGCCTGGATATCGATGAAAAAGAACGCCAAGAAGTCATCAAGTTCCTCGCAGATACCGATCAATTTTTCCTAAATATCATGATGGCTTCCGCAAAAGCAGTGATGGATGGCGCGCGGATGATTCAAGAAGGCACGATTGTAACTGCGATGTGTCGTAACGGCGAAAACTTCGGAATTCGCATCAGCGGTATGGGAGACGAATGGTTCACAGCACCCGTCAACACTCCGCAAGGCCTTTATTTCACAGGTTATTCCGGCGAAGATGCGAACCCAGATATCGGGGACAGCGCGATTACAGAAACGTTTGGCGTTGGCGGTATGGCAATGATTGCAGCACCAGCCGTGACTCGTTTTGTCGGTACAGGCGGATTTGGCGACGCACTGAAAACAAGTAATGAAATGCTTGAAATCGTGATCGACCAAAACCCAAATTTCACCGTTCCAACATGGGATTTTCAAGGAATTTGCCTCGGTATTGACGCTCGTAAAGTAGTCGAAACCGGCATTACACCAGTCATCAACACTGGAATCGCCCATAAAAAAGCAGGTATCGGCCAAATCGGCGCTGGAACCGTAAACCCACCAGTTGCCTGTTTTGAAAAAGCAATCACAGCCTACGCAGAAAAGTTAGGCTTAACCGTATAAAAAGGAGGTGAAAAAGGATGTCAATGATTCAATCACAGCGCATGGCTCAAAACGTCGCGAATTTGCTAGTTGAGCGTCAAACATGGCGCGTCCACAGTGTTTTCACAAACGGTTTCAACTTGGAAAACGAAGCCGAACGCATTTTTATCGGCACAACCAAAAACGGCCAACTACCATTTGCTGTTCAAATAACAACTCGCGACGTAACCAAGCTTATCGCTACGATTCAAGCCAATCAAACCTTCCAATACGAAGGCGGCATCCTTTTTCACCAACAATCCAAGCTTCAAATCACGCTCACTGGTGCCACCCAATACACCAGCAAACGTGAAAAAACAGCAATTCAGCCGAATCCCAGTTTTTTAACACACACATTGCAAAGCGAGAAGCAAACAGGACTAGGTTTTTCCATCCGAGAATGGCTAACCCAGCCCGAAACCGCGAATCTCGCAAAAGCAATAAGCAGCACAGACTCGGCGTTTATCGAACAAACCTTGCGCTATTTTATAGGTCGCGGCAGTGGTTTGACGCCATCCGGAGACGACATCTTGCTCGGCATTTTGCTCGTTGGGCAGGAAAGCCGGACTTTTAAAGAAGTATTAGCGACATTAATCCAGACCGAGCTATTGACCACAGACATCAGCCAAACCTATCTGAAATACGCGTTACAAGACCAATTCAGCGACACATTACTCGCACTATACGAAGCATTCCAAAAGGGCGCAGAAACTGGGGAAATCATCGAACACATTTACCAAAACGGACATACGTCGGGAATAGACACGATAGCAGGTGTCGCACTCGCAATAAAGGAGGAATTTTCAATGGGAAAACGCGTAGTTATCGCGCTTGGCGGTAATGCAATCTTGCAACCGAATCAAGAAGCAACATTTGAAAACCAATTAAAAAACGTGGAAGACAGCTGTGCAAAAATCGCAGAAATCACAGAAGCAGGGCACAAAGTCATCGTGACACACGGAAACGGCCCGCAAGTCGGCAATATTTTACGTCAAAACGAAGAAGCCAAAGCATACGTTCCAGCGCTGCCAATCGACGCGTGTAGCGCAGAATCACAAGGTTTTATCGGCTACATGATGGAACAATCACTAAAAAATGAACTCGCACGCAAAAAACTACCAACAAACGTCATCACGCTTTTAACACAAACCGAAGTTAGCGCGAGCGATCCCGCATTCCAAAGCCCAACAAAGCCAATCGGTGTTTTCTATACACGCGAAGAAGCCGTTGAACTCTCCGCTGAAAAAGGCTGGGAAATGGCAGAAGACGCAGGCCGAGGATACCGCCGCGTTGTCCCATCCCCACAACCACAAAAAATCCATGGCGTCGAAGCGATTAAGCAACTTGTAGCCACGGATACCGTCGTTATTTCGACAGGCGGAGGCGGAATTCCCGTCGTGCAAAATGAAGAAGGCGACCTAAAAGGCGTCGAAGCAGTCATCGACAAAGACCGTTCCGCATTACGCCTATCCGAACAAGTCGAAGCTGACGTTTTCATGATTTTAACCGACGTGCCAAACGTTTACCTACATTTCGGCGAACCAAATCAACAAAAACTAGAAGGCGTTCCAGTCAAAGAAGCGAAAGAATACATGAAAGAAGGCCATTTCGCAGACGGCAGCATGGGTCCAAAAATGGAAGCAGCGATTGCCTTTGCCGAATCTGGAAAAGAAGCCATCATTTGCTCACTAGACGCTGCAGTAGAAGCATTAGCTGGCTGCGCAGGAACACGAATTTTGCCCCAAAAAAGCACGGTAAACGCTTAAAAATGTATTTTAAAAAGGTCAAATAGCTCATCGCTACTTGACCTTTTTCATTGCTACTAAATTGCTTTCGCAGTACTCGTTCTATTTTTATTATTCAATGCTTTCGTCTCATTTTTCACTAGCGCATCCTCAATTTCCTCTAACGTATAGCCCCGTGTCTCAAATACAAAGCTTCTAACAAAGAATACCGCAGCGACGCAAACCAGTCCGAAAATAATGAACAGCGTCACATTTCCAATCGTTTCTTCTAAAACCGGAAAACTAACCGAAACAGTCCAGTTAGCCACCCAGTTCACCAGCGACGCGATACCAACAGCTAAACCGCGAATTTGCAACGGGAAGATTTCGCCGATCATAACCCACATAACCGGTCCCCAAGTTGCGCAAAAACTAGAAATATAAGTAGCTAGGAAAATAAAGGTGAACAGATGGAATCCAGGTTTATCCGCTTCTAAATGGAACGCCGCAGATAAAGCAAAGAACGAAACGCCCATCGCCAAAGCCCCAACCATCAGCACTTTTCTCCGGTCAAACCGATCCATCAATGACACGGCTACGGCAGTTACAATAACATAGAAAATACCTAGAAAAATTTGCGTCTGAATCGCCGAAGTAGCGTCTGTCCCACCACTCATTAAAATACGCGGCGCATAATAAAAGACCGTATTACAACCCATCCACTGTTGCAAAATAGCTAAACCAAAAGCCGCAATCACGGATGGACGCACCCATTTTGAAAAGACATCTTTCAAACGACCTTTTTCAATATGACTCTGCTCCTCGATTTCAAGGATTTCCGCTTCCGCCTCTGACTTGCTACGAATGTTTAGCAAGATGGCTTCCGCTTCCGCACGTTTCCCAACTTTCACCAAATAACGCGGTGATTCTGGTAATAAAATGCCACCAATAAACAGAATAAGTGCAGGCACCGCAGCAAAACCTAACATCAATTCCCAACCAATCGGTGAATCCCGCCAAACATAATTCGCAATGTAAGCGAGCAACATCCCAATCATAATCATCAACTGATTCAAAGAAGATAAGCTTCCACGCTGATTCGCTGGTGCCAATTCGGCCAAGTACATCGGAACAAGCGCACTAGCTCCACCAACCGCTATACCTAAGAACATCCGCGAAATAATTAAGGCCGTCACATCAGGCGACAAGGCACTGCCCAAAGCCCCCACAAAGAAGATAAAAGCAGTCAAAATAACCATTTTCTTACGGCCATATCGATCCGATAACGGTGAAATTAAGACCGCCCCGACAACCGCCCCAATCAAAATACAACTAACGACAAATCCAATCTCGCCATTACTTAATTGAAGCTCATCCTGAATAAAAATCTGCGCTCCAGCAATGACACCAGTATCATAACCAAATAATAGTCCACCTAAAGCACCGAAAAAGTAAATTAAATTTTTTGATAATCTCATAAATATCCCCCATTTTTAGTAGTATAAACAATGATTGCGCTATTCATTTCCTCCTTTGATGATATAAATTATATATTGCTTCCGCTTTCAATTTCGCTTATAGTAAGAATATTGAGGAGGGAAGGAACATGACCAATGAATTTGAGTTAATTGAACATAGTAAAGTACAAGACATTCATGTTTTTCTGATTGAGATGCATTATCGTAGCATGCACCTACATATGGATATCGAAGTCGTCTATTTGCTAAGTGGTTCGCTAAATATTGTGACAAATAACAAGAAAATTTCACTCGAAAAAGGCGATTTTATTGTCTTAAATTCCTGCCAATTACACGAATTAGATTCGAAAAATTCTGCATTGTTATTAATTTTTCAATTTTCGCCAAAGATTTTTGAAGCTTTTTTCCCGCAAATTAACGAGGTTTATTTCGACACAACGCCTATCACCTTAGAAGCTTCCGAAACGGGCCGGCGTCTGTTAGGAAATATAGTAGCCGCAAGTCAAGCCTATTTTAAAGAAGAAGCCTACTTTTCACTGCTGTGCCACGGCTTTTCCTCCATTATCATGTTTGATTTAATGAAACTCGTCCCGCACAAACAAATGAAAGAAGAAAAGAAAGATCAGCTACTATTAAAACTCGAAAGAATCAAAAGAATAAGCGATTACATTTCCAAACACTATCAAGAAAAGCTGTTACTTTCTGACATAGCAGAGAAAGAAGCGCTATCATTTACCTATTTATCGCACTTTTTCCACGAAAATTTTGGTGTAACGTTCCAAGAATACGTCAATCTTCTCCGATGTGAAAAAGCGAAATATTTATTAATCCATACAGAAAGCACACTCTTAACTATTTGCGGCATTTGCGGTTTTTCCGATTTGCGTTATCTCAATAGTTCCTTCCAGCGCTTTTATGGCGTAAGCCCGAAAACATTTCGAAAGCAGAACCAAGATTGCCCAAACCAAGTGAATACGCTAAAACAAGATGTGACAAATAAACAGTATATTTTCTCAAAAACGCAGAGCCTGGAGAAAATCACGCGGTTCTTCACGCCACCATTTCAGCAATAACTAAAACTACAATGTTGCGTTCAATTAAATAGCCGTTTTTCGCCATCATTTAAAGTTAGCGCTTACTTAACTACTATAAACTGTATTTTATCACTTTTATTTTTGGTTTTCCCACATGATTTTATTCTCATTAATAGACAATCTTGCTATTTTAGAGAATGTCCATAAATTAGTTAAAATCACAGCCCCCAAAAGCCCAGGATTAAGCTCCGTTTATTTTTTAATTAAATTCTAATCTAGATCACAGCTAAATCTCCCCGACGACCGTTATTATATAGTTATAAGCTAACAAATTAAATTTTTATTCTTTCCCCTGAGAATAAAATCCCAAACTCCCTTTTTGACCACCGCGGTTCCTCCCTTTCCGCGGTGGTTTTTTGTTGTGTATTTTTCACCAAATTTTGTTTAATTGTCTAATTTTAAAGGTCATGCTACACCTCAGCGAAGCGACAAATGCTTAGATTCTAGGCAAAAGCGAGTACCGAAGCGGAATGTACTAAGGTACATGAGCACCGGAACACAGCTTTTAACGACGGAGATGAGCGTTTGTCGCTTCGCTGAAAGACCAAACGCTCTTTTTGACCACAGTGGTTTTTTGTTGTGCTTTTATGCACTGATTACAAATCTGGATCCTTCCGAAAATTCAGATGAAAGTCATTATCCTCAAAATAAGGCATCAATTCAAAACCCTTTTCTCGAATTGCTTTTACTAAGCTGGGAATTGCTTTTAATGTATCTTCTGTTTCGTGTACCAAAATAACGGGGGAAATTTTATGGAATTTATCTAGTTGTTCCTTAATAGAGGTCACTATTTCTTGAGGTTTTCCTTTGTGTCGCCAATCTTCACTATCGATATTCCAATCAAGTAGGCGGTACTTTTTTTCCTGCGCATTTTTGATTTGCATCGCACTTAAATATGTACTGCCATAAGGTGCCCGAATTAGCTTTATTTGCTTACCTAGAAGGCTGTTAAGTAGTGTCGATTCTTGTTCCATTTCTGGGATGAACTGGCCATTTTTGTACAATTTTTTTGCGTCGTGCGTCATACTATGCATACCTATACTATTACCGGCTTGGGCGGCTTCTTTGACTGCCTGTTTGCGGTCTCCTGTAATATTATTGCCAACGAGGAAAAAAGTAGCCTTCACGTTTTCCTTTTTTAGTGCGGCTACAATCGCTGACATGTACTTTGTCGGGCCGTCATCAATGGTCAAATAAGCAATTTTGTGTTCACTGGCTTGTTTTGGCGCTTGTTGACGTGGTGGTTCTTGTTTACTCGTTTTTTTGTCTACTTTTGCTACATCCGCGGATTTCAGAAAGAAAGAAGCGCCAACGACTAAACAGGGAATGAGTAACAGAATCGATGCTATCACGATAAGTTTCTTTTTCATTTCATTACCTCCATCTGATTTATTAAATGATATCGTTCCATGCTACCAATAAAGTTTAAAGAAATTTATAAAGCTTCTCTAATATTCGCATAAGATAAAGGACGCGATGCACGCTTTCATGTTTAGCCAGCAAACACAATGGGAATGGTAGTCTAGATTCATAAAAATAAATCGGTTTCAGTAACTTTTCAGAAAAAGTGTGAAAATATTTCATTATCGTTAAAATGGTTATTTTCAAAGCGCTTATTTCGTGCTACAATAGTAAAGTTGTGGCGTTATGAAAACTGATTAATGGAGATGAAGAATTTGGACTCAGAAAATAGTACATTAATGCAGAAAATCGATTACAGTACGCGTAAGAAAATCGATCTTGTGCATCATAGTGTTGCCCGTTATATTTTCCGTGCTGTGCTAGCTTGTTTATTTTTAACATTAGGAACGGCGGTTGCGGTTATGATTGGCGACAAGGTGGATCATTTTGCACACGGACTTGGTAAAATCGTTTATGCATTCATGTTCAGCTGGTCACTTGTAATGATTATTTATATGAACGCCGAGCTCGGTACAAGTAATATGATGTACATGACAACAGGTGTCTACCAAAAAATCATTAAACCCGGTAAAGCTTTAGGTATTTTATTTTTTTGTATATTATGTAATTTAATCGGTGGTATTTTGGCTGGGTATTTGATGTCACTCACATCGGCATTCCACGCGTTACCAGCCGACCATTTCTTATTCACAGCCGTTACTGGCAAACTCGAAAAAGAACCATTACAAATTTTTATTGAAGCGATATTTGCGAATATTGTCGTGAACACGGCGGTTATTTGTACGATGCGGATGAAAGACGATGCAGGAAAAATCTTCGCGATGGTCTTCATTATCTTCATCTTTGCTTTCCTAGGTTTCGAGCACGTTATCGCTAACTTCTCGTCATTCTCACTGGCATTCTTTGCCTCAGGCGGTCACTTAGACGCGATGACATGGAGCAGCGTATCAACGAACCTCTCTCTAGCATTACTCGGAAACTATGTCGGCGGTGGTCTCGTTATCGGACTTGGCTATGCATGGCTCAATAAGACGAAATCGATTTATAAAGACTAAAAAATGCGCGGTCTAGGAGATTTTCCTAAACTGCGCATTTTTTCTATGGAGCGAGAACGAGTTCCCACTGGATTTCTGTGCTAAACTTGCCGACGAAGGCTTGCTGACTTGCGATGTTTAGCAAAATGCCGCGATCTTGTGCCCACTGAATTTCGGTCGCGTTATTTTTAGCCGTACTTTTATAGACGGGGAGGGCTTCGTTCGTTAGTGGTGTTTTGTTGCCAGTTTCATCGACGTAAACCAATGCGTTATCTAGCGTTCTTGCTGAGATAGGATCGGTTAAAGGTGCTTTGATTTTTGCATGAACCTCCCAGTCGCTTTTGTGGAACCGTTCGTCTAGGATTTGAATACCTGTGGAAGATGCTCGACGCTTCACTAAAAGATCCCGTTCGGAAATCGCAAAGTCTTCGAATGAAAAGATGGGATACACGGCGCCAAAACCAATCGTGCCTGCGAGGACGCTTACGATATGTTCCGCCGAGGTTGGCCAACTAGTCGGTGTCGCTTGATTATTAATAAAAAAGCGAGCGGTGATGGTTCCGGAATGTGTGGATAGTGCTTGTGGCGTCACTAATAATGATGGCGTTGTTGCGAATAATGCGTTATCTTTGAACCACTGGAATGCGACATTTGTTGTTGGCGCAGTTTTAAAATCGAAGGCTGAAATGGTCAACGGATCGCCTTCCTTTATGGATTGTTCCGTGGAGCCCTTTGGAGAAGCGACAACGGTATTTGTGTGTAAACTAGTATCGCTAATATCATCAAAATTCATTTTATCAGAAACATGAATCAAAAGGTTAGAAATATTGGTGCTTCCAGTAGAAAAGGCAATATCTTGTTCGGCGTATGCTGTATTTTTAATCTCGACATATTCTAACCGTTCAGAATTAATCGCATTCAGAAAATTTCTAGGAGCGATTGAAATACCGTTTAGTTTTAGTACACGCAAATTTTTGAGGTCACCTAGTTGCATCCACGGAGAAACACTTGTTATATTAGGCAAATCTAGGGTATCAATATTTGTATTCTCGAGTGCGGTACTTGTGATTGCCCCCGACAAATTTGGTGCTTCAAAGATAGTTAATAATGTACAGCCAGAAAATCCCCAGTTATTCAAGCTTGTCAGGGTAGAACTTTTGAAAGAGGTGAGTGATAGACATTCTCGAAAAGCACCTGTATCCAGTGATGTGACGCTATTCAGTTCAACTTCTTCCAAACCGCTATACGCAAAAGCATACATCCCAATGGCTCTAATCGTTTTGTTCGTATCAATCAGTGTTTTCAAATGAGGGGCTTGATAAGCTAAAAAGCTGGGAACTTCTGTGGTACCATCTAATTCAAGTTCTTCCAAATCGTGAAAGGTATACACGCCTTGATTACCATACGTTGTCATGTCGCCGATAATCTTTAGCCGCTTAATTTTATTCCCTTGCAAGTCCATGTTTTTCAAGTAGTTCAGCACTTCATTTCCAGTTGCCGCGGAACCAGTGATTTGTAATACGACGTAATCAGGACTGGGAATGCTAGACGTAAAGGCTGGTGCACGTGTCTCTGCGGTTGCTGGTGTGCTTATCAGATGCGGCACTAAGAAGAAGCACAGTGCGACGAGTGTAAGTCCATATTTTTTCATAAGAATAGAGAATCCTCCTTGTATTTTTAATATATCTTTATGATAGCCTTAGTACAGGAGAAAATCTCTAACTTCTTTTTCTGATTTCGCGCATTTTGTGTGGTACAGGTTTTGAAAAGAAATCTGCTTCCAAAAGAGGTATACTGGAGTGGAGTAAAGGAAAACTGATTTTGAGAGGGGTAGAAATATGGACTATAAAATCGTGGAACAGGAAGGCTTTCAAGTCATTGGGGTCAAAAAAGTATTTTCATTTAACGCCGGGCAAAATTTAGTCGAGATTCCGAAGTTTTGGGAAGCAGTGTGGTCGGACGGGACAATGGAGCGTTTGGAGGCGTTGGGGAACGGTGCGGTTTCGCGTTATTTGGGGATTTGCAGCGTTTCTGAGGAGCAGGCGCCGAAACAGGAAATGGATTATTGGATTGCGGTGGAGAATGACGGAGAGCCACCTGCTGGCATGGAAAAATGGCAAGTTCCGAGTTTACAGTGGGCGGTGTTTCGTTCAGTGGGAGCGATGCCCGACGCGATTCAACAAACGTGGCAAAAAATCTATGCGGAGTGGTTGCCAAATAGTGACTATGAACATGGACCTGGGCCGGAGATAGAGGTTTATGGACCGGGTGATAATAAGGCGGACGATTATGAATGTGAAGTGTGGATACCAATCGTCAGCGTGTCGACAAACGCTCATTTTCGTCGTTAAAAGCTCCGTTCCAGTGCTCACATACCCTAGTATGCTCCGCGCTGGTACTCGCTTTTGCCTAGAAACTAAGCATTTGTCGACACGCTGAGGTTTTGCGGAAAATCATATGAGGCGATTTTCCGCACTTATTTTTTCAACTCAATTCGCGAATGCTGCGTCAAGAAAGTACTAATCAGCGGATGAAATTTCTCAACCTCGACCAAAAACGCATCATGCCCATAATCCGAATCTACTTCATAATATGTCACCGGCACATCCCATTCCTTCAAAAGCTCGTAATCCCGACGCAAATCATGAATCCGAAACAGCTGATCGCTCGTCACGCCAACCAACAAATACGGAATCTGAATCCCCGTAAAAAGCGGTTTTTCATCCCGACCATTCACCGTCACATCAAACAAATCAATCGCTTTCGTCAAATACAGGTAACTATTCGCATCAAACCGCTCCACAAACGAATCTCCCTGATATTGCAAATACGACTCGACTTGGAAATGCTCCTTCGAAAAAGCGCCAGGAGAAGAATCAGCCACTGTAAATCGCTCAAACCGCTTTGAAAACAGCTCACTCGTGCGATACGTCATCATCCCGACCATCCGCGCCGTAGCAAGACCACCCTCAGGCTGCCCAACATAATCCCCACCATTAAAATCAGGATCATTCAAAATCGCCATCCGCATAATCAGATTATACCCAATCGCCTCAGGACTTGCCGCTAATGGAGAAGCCAAATTAATCACACTCCCCGTTATTTCCGGATAATCAATCGCCCACTGCGTCGCCTGCATACCACCCATCGAACCACCAATCACCGACACCACATGCACCACGCCGAGCGCATCCAGTAGCGCTTTTTGCACCTTAATAATATCCTTAATCGTAAACCCTGGAAAATGCAATCGGTATTCCGCACCAGTCTGCGCATCCACCGAAGAAGGTCCGGTTGTCCCACTACACCCCCCAAAAACATTCGTACAAATAATAAAATAGTCAGCCGGATCAATCGTTTTTCCAGCTCCGATAAAATCATCCCACCAACCAGCCACGTCCTCCTCAAAATGCTTCGCCGCGTGCGCCGTCCCAGTCAAGGCGTGCTCCAACAAAATACAATTATCCTTCGCCAAAGCAAGCTCACCATACGTCTCAAAGCCAACCACAATCGGCCCAATCGTTTCCCCATTTTCAAGCTTCAACGGTGTATCCTTAAAAAGTTCCATCTGCCTAAGCGTTCCCATGCCATCACCTTTTCTCTCTTTAATAATAGTCCAAAATAAAACCTCCCCATCAAGGCGCCTAATAAGCGTCACGACGGAGAGGTTGAACAAACAACAAATCTACAATCCATTAGCTTATCTTCGCAAAAAAATTGCTGGAATTAGCACCGTGATCACAATGTCCGGTTGCTAAGGTTTCAAAGGGCCAGTCCCTCCACCTTTCTTGATAAGAAGCGTATTAAATTGGTTCTATCATACAATTAGTTGGGCACGTTTGTCAAGAGAAGTAGACAGATTTTTCTAAAGAATGGCACCCAAATCAAATTATGAACTTTTTCTACCTGTTTTTCCGAAAAAAGCGCTCCAATGGTTGTAAATAACAACAAAATAACGCTTGCACATGAGATAAATCAAGCGTTTGTGACTAAAGACAAAATCCATAAAATGTTATCCGATACAAAAAGTGTTTTAATTTAAAAAGATAGGGTAAAATAAGCAACAGAGCCTAAAAATTCTAATCATAAAAAAGGAAGTGTTACATATCATGAAAACATTCACACGTATATTGGTCTTATTAGCCGGTATCGCGATGATCTGTTTAGGAATCTGGTTTGTTTTCCATCCAGGTATTTCTTTACTATCATTCACTCTATTCATCGGAATCTTAATGCTAGTCGTTGGGGTATTCCAAATCATTCAATATTTCTCAAACCGCGGCGGGCAAAAAGTCTCCGGCTGGATTTTAGCGGAAGGAATCTTATCCGTCTTACTAGGAATCCTGCTACTTGCTGACCAATTAGAAGGAACAGTCACACTCGTTCTTGTCTTCGGCATGTGGGTTCTATTCGCAGGAATCATGCGTACAATCGGTGCTTTCGCTGCTAAAAATGAAGGCGTACAAGGCTGGGGTTGGATTTTAACACTTGGTATTCTAGGAATCATTCTTGGATTTATCTCGTTATTCAACCCAATCGTTGGCGCAATCGGTATCGTTATCCTCGTTGGAACATTCTTCATCGTTCAAGGAATTAACTGTATCGCAACATTCTTCTTTGTAGGTAAACTAAAATAATTAAAAATGAGACAAAAAAAGGCTAGAGATCTGAAGTTACAGATCTCTAGCCTTTTTGCTTATATTAGCCACGTTTTCTAAGAAGTGCTACAGCAAGTCCAGAAACAAGGAAGCCTGCGAATACCAAGCCAGCAGAACTATTGTCTCCTGTTTTTGGTAATTCTTTAAGCGTTGTTGTTTTTGTTGGTGCAGCAGGGGCTGCGGCTTTTTTCACTGCTTGAATGACAGCAGGTTTCACTGTATTTTCAACAGGGGCAGGGGAAACTGATAGAGCGGATTGTTTGAATGTGAATGAAGATTCATTACTATACTCGCCAGTTTCAAAATCGATGCTTGCAAGGAGAACTGTTTGTCCATTAACAAGAGGTGTATCTAATTTGATATGGAAGTTACCGTCAGCATCTGCATCTCCCATACCAAGGAGCTCTTCGCCGTCTTCTGAAACGATAAAGACAGTTGTATTTGGTTCAGCTTTACCGTAAACATCTGTAGCGGTCGTTTTTGCTACGTTTACAACAGGTGCATCGAAGAAATATGCATCCTCGCCAAGTACTTCATAAGAAAGAGTCACGCTAGAAGTATTACCGCTAGCATCTTCTGCAATGATAACAGTTGTATGTGGGCCTTCTGTTGATGTATCAAGGAACTCTTTACCGTTCTCAAAGTATACTTTAACGAAGCCAGAGTTATCTGTTGCATCAACCAATTCTTCAGCGTACCACTCTTCATCAATACCTACATAAAAATCATCTTCAAAAACGTCAATCACTGGTTTTGTTGTATCAACCACTGTGTAGTTTGCAACGATGTTTTCAGTCGTTGTGCCATTTGTAGCCGCAACTGTTACTGTTTGCGCGCCTAAGCGATTGACAGCTGGTGCTTTTACGAAAGATAGTGTCACGCCAGATGTTGCCGTTACGAATTTACTTGGATCTTTCACTGCAACATTGATTTCAGTGGTTACATTTGTTTTTGCCGTAGCAAGAGCAGCCGCTTTAACAGGTGCTTTCGCTGGTTCTGTTACTTTGTAGCTCACAACGAATTCTTGAGTTGTTGTGTCAGCTAGAGTTGCAACGATGGTTGTTGAGAATGTTCCAGCAACCGCTGTTTTTGGTTCTGTTCCTGCTTTAAAAGCAAGTGTTGTGCTTGCATCTGAAACAGTTACGAAATCGGCAGGCGTTGTCGTAGCATCTTTAACAAATGATACATCTGTTTTTGGGACGGCTGCTGACACAGCCGCTGCTTTTAGTTGCGCTTGTGGTGCTTCTTCTGTAGCTTCAGGTGCTGTTTCTGTAATCTCTTTAGCTTCTGGAGCTGGTGTTTCTGCGGTTACTGCTGGAACTTGTACTTCTTCCTCCGCGAATACTGGTGCTGCAAGTGAAAAAGTTAGTCCGCATGCGAGCAATCCGCAAGCTAATTTAGTTGGTTTTGACATTCAATTCTCTCCCTTTTATGTGTAATAAGGCTATTATACTAAAGTTTAGTCGAATCGTCACTAAAAATTTGCAACGATTCCCAAAAGAAAGCGCATTCCGTCAAAAATTTGTCACATGTGTGTAATAAAAAACCAGCGATAGAAATATCACTGGCATACTTTTTATTCTTTTGTTAAGGAATAAAGATCGGTATATTTCATGTCCAACATCTCTTTAACCGCTGCCATATCATGTATTTTCCATGGTTTTGGAGAGAGGGAAATGAGACCGTCTTGTTCTAATTTGCGTAGATTAGTGGCTACATAAGCGCGTGCCAAATTTAAATACTTCCCGATTACTTTTTGTGTAAAATAATACGGAATGAGATAAGAGCCATCAGGTTCAGCGCGACCGAAACGCTCGGCGACAATAACGAGACCGGCTAGAATTTTTTTGTCGGACGGTAGATTAGAAAGTGATTCGCGAACGAGAATCGGGTGTGTAAAATTAAGATAGAAGAAATACGCATACCAGAAGCTTTCTTGGCTAAAGGTGATTTTGTCGATAACGTATTGGCGCTCAAATCGGAGCAAGGTAACTTCACTAATAGCTGTGTAGGAAATGGGCGATACGGCGTTTTCTAGGACACTTAAAAATCCTAAAATATCGTCCGGACCGCAGAATGTCAGAATGGAATCATCCCGAACCGTTCCTTTTGACATCGCGACCATTCCTTTTTTGACAACGTAGAAGTGCCGATTGGCGGAGCCTTCTTCCATGATGACTTCATTTCTACGGTATGTAAGTTCCGTATAAGGTGGTGTGTCTTCGTTTGTTTTCATCAAGGTGGCAAGCATTTTGTCGGTATCGAAACTTTCTTTCAGATTGTTGTAATCGTATAGCGTCATATTATGTCCCCTTTTCATACAGATTGTCTTTTTTATTATATCGAAGGAAAGAGGGTTTGTATAACGTTTTCCCTTGAATTCGGAAAATTTAGATCAATTTCCCAGAGACAAGACGTTTGCGGATGCCGATTCCAGCGAGTGCCGCAAGTGTTGCTTTTAGAATGCCTGGGATGATGAATGGAACAGCACCAGCTGTGAAAGCTGTACTCCACGATAGGTCTCCGCTGATTTTTAACCAAATGACGCCGAAAAGTAGCGTGACAAATGAACCTAGGATATTGGCGAAAATAGCGTATGCCATGCCGAAATTTGTTTTTTCGATGATGTATCCTGTGATGTAGGCGTTGAATAGGAAACCGATGATGAAACCACCTGTTGGGCCGAAAATGATGCCGAGTCCAGCGGCCATGCCAGCGAAAACGGGAATACCAATGGCACCAAGGACGATGTAAACGGCGACGGAGATGGTTGCATTGCGGGCACCGAGAATGGTAGCGGCAAGGCCAACTGCGAAGGTTTGTCCTGTGAGTGGGATGGGGCCAATGGGGATTGTGATTTGGGCCAGAATAGCGATAATCACTGCGAATAGGGCGTTAATAATAAGTTGTTTTAATTTTTTATCTCTCATACATTTCTCCTTTGTTAACTTGATATGATATTAGGTTAACATCAAAATAATAAATTGGCAATACTATTTTTTTTCGTCACTACCTTGCATTAATTAGTAGTGCGTGATATAGTTATCTATAACAAGTAGTGATTATTGTTCAGTACTGGAATTTTGACAATAAGAAATGGAGGGTTCGGCATGGAAGTGAATGTGCAGTTTAAAAAAGGTGTGCTTGAGTTATGCTGCCTTTTCCTGATTCATAAGAAGGATCAATACGGTTATGAGCTGGCGCAACATGTTTCACAGTATGTGGAAGTTGCGGAGGGTGCGATTTATCCGGTATTGCGGCGCTTGGTAAAAGAGGGGTATTGCGACACGTATTTGAAGGAGTCGACGGAAGGCCCATCGCGGAAATATTATCAATTAACGGTTAAGGGTGAGATGTATATGACAGAATTAATGTTTGAATGGAAAGATTTTGTGGCGAATGTCAACAGATTATTTGTAGAAGGAGGAGAGCAAATTGGATAAAACACAATTTCTAGATGAGCTCGCGCTAAAATTGGCGGGATTGGATTCTGAGGAAAGACAGGAGATATTGGCGGATTACATGGAGCATTTTGCTGCGGGTGAAACGAGTGGGAAAACGGAACAGGAGATTGTTTTTGATCTCGGGAGTCCGGATGAAATTGCGCGTGATATTTTAGCGGGGCGCGGCGAGTCGTTGCCAGAGGAGCCGTATTATGTGCCGAGACCGAGCCAGCCGAAGAAACGGGGCGCGGGTTTTAAAACGGGCGTATTTTTAGCGATGTTGATTCCGAATTTGGTCGTTTACTCCTTACTGTTATCTTTTTGGGGTGTGGTCGCAGGATTTATTGGATCAACGGTGGGCTTTTTCTTAACGCCATTTGGTTTTATTTTGGACGCGGTATTGAATCAAGCGTTTGAATGGTATAAATTCTTTGGAACGATTGGTATTGTAGGGCTGGGCTTCATTTTCTTCGTCGTGACGATTTGGATGGCGAAAGCGATGATTATGGCTACGGTTGGTTATACGAAATTCAATATGCATTTGATGAAGGGAGAGAGCAAACATGTTTAAAAATAAAGTGAGATTGCTGATTATCGGTGCGGCTCTTCTAGTCGTTGGTGGTATTGGATTTGGACTGACTTTTGATAATAATAATGTGGATCGTGGCGAGTCTTACAATCGTGAGTGGCAGCTGGCGGACGGTGACATTTCGCAAATTAAATTGATGGGTGATCAGGATTTGCGCGTGAATGTGACGGAAAGTACGACTGGGAAAAGTTACGTGACGATGAGCGGGCATCTATCGCAAGAGGCGATTAATCGCTTGGATAAGAGCGTGAAGCCGAATCAGGATAATTTAACGATCGATGTGGAAAATGAGCAGGAATGGTTCGAGTTTTTGGAGTTCCAAATTTACGGGGAGCAGACGGTGACGGTTCACGTGGCTAAGGGCGCGAAGCTTGGCGAATTGGCGAGTGATATGAGTTCGAGTGACCTCGTAGTGCACAATGCGACGGCGAAAACGATTACGCTGAAAAATGGTTCTGGTGAAGTGGAAGCGTCGAATTTGACGGCGGACACAACGACGGTTACGAACAGTTCGGGAGATATCGACTTGAAAAACGTGACGTCGAATCTGGAGCTAAAGAATGGCTCTGGTGAGAGTTCTGTGCAAGGAATGACTGGCGATACGCTGAGCGCGACTTCGAGTTCTGGTGATATGGAGGTGAATCAGGTTACGGCGAAAACAACGATGCTGAAAAATGGTTCGGGTAGTATTGACGGGGAGCAAGTGAGCGGCGCGGTGACAGTGGATAATAATTCTGGTGATATCGAGTTGTCAGGGTTGGATAGCGCGGCGAATGTTACGAGTGGATCTGGCGAAGTAGACTTGACATTTAGCGATGTGACGAAAAATGTGACGGTGGATGCGAGTTCTGGTGACGTGAACATCGAAATTCCAGCAGCGTTTAACGGCTTCTTAGATCTGCGTAGCAATTCTGGGGATATTAAATCGCCGAACATTAAAACGAGCGGCAACAAAGTCATCAAGGTACGTACAGGATCTGGAAACATTAAAGTAGAGCAATAATTTGGAGGTGGGCTCTCGCGCTCACTTCTTTATTTTATGGGGGAAATGGCCGATGAAAGTATACGTGATTTTGACAAAAACAGAGACGATTCCAGGGCGTGCTATTCAAAAATATACGCGAAAACCGTTTAATCATGTGTCGATTAGTTTGACGGAGGATTTGACGAAGGTGTATAGTTTTGGTCGGATTGGGAAACGGAATCCGCTGAATGGTGGGTTTATTGAGGAAGATATGCGTAGTGGTGTCTTGGAAAATGCGGCGACGGCGATTCTTAGCTATGATATTACAGTGGAACAACGGACGCGTATTCAAAAGGAATTGGATTGGTTTTCGCTGACTGCGGAGAATTATCGCTACAATTTTTGGGGAATTTTAGGGTTGGTATTGCGTTTGAATTTGTCGGGGAAAAATGAGTTTTTCTGTTCACAGTTTGTGGGGCATATTTTGGAGCTTGGTGGGATATCGGTCGTAGGAAACCGCGTGCAGCATTTTTTACAGCCATGTGATTTTTTGTATGAGGGCGCGATGGAAGTGGTGTTTTGCGGGGCGATGTCGCGGTATTTGGAGCAGTTCGAAACGGAGAATCAGGAATTGGTGTCGTGTGCTTTGGCGTGACTAAAATGCCAATGAAAGGGTATACTAAGTGATAATGCTTCATCTCAATGGATGAAAGGGGAAATCACAGATGACAGTTGAAATTCGAAAAGGAACGCTAGAAGATATTGAGGCAATCCAAGATATCGCGGTAAAATCTTGGCATGACACGTATGAGGATATTATTCCACGCGCTGTGCAAAATCGTTTTTTAGACATGTTTTATAATTTGGAAACGCTGAAAACGCGTGTTGGTGCGACGCCATTCGCGGTGTTGGAGCAGGACGGAAGTGTGATTGGTTTCGCTAATTTTATCGAGCTTGAGAAACGTAAGAGCGAACTCGCGGCTTTTTATTTGTTACCGGGTGTGCAGAATAAGGGATATGGGACGATGTTGCTTGACGAAGGTATCAAGTTGTTCGCGTTGCCATTGCCGTTATTTGTGAATGTAGAACAGGAAAATACGAATGCGATTGCGTTTTATAAGGCGCGCGGATTTGTGGATTGGGATAAATTTGAGGAGGACTTTTACGGACATAAGTTGGAGACGGTTCGCTTGCAGTTAATTCAACATGTGGAAGAAGAGGTTTAAGTCAGAAAAGCACCACTAAGATTAGATTTGGCGTCTAATCTTAGTGGTGCTTTTTATTGGAGATTATTTTCTGGGATATTTTTAGATTCTAGGATGGCGTTAAACGCTGTGACATTTGTTATCGTCCCATTTTTTTCGAGTAGCTGGTTCGCTTGCAATTGGTTCAAGATGTCGGTGGTGTAGTCCAGTGGCGTGAGAGCGTACTCGGCGATTTTTTGATGATCGGCAAAAGCAGGAAGTTGGATGGCGTTGGATGCAATTGGCGAACCTAGGCGCATCAAGTTGAGTAGGGTAAAGTAAATGCGTTCTTCGGGATGCATGCGGTCGAGCAGAAAATGGTTCTCAATATTTTTTCGAGATTTATCGGAATGCGTGGTGAAAAACGCCTGATCTGGATCTTTTTGACGCACCGTTTCATTGAAAAAAGAGGGATCTATTTTCCACCAAGTCACGTCTGTTAGTGCTTCACAAGCCATGATTTCTGGGGTTTCTTCGTCATCGGATGGTAGATAGGGAAAATCGCCTGCTTGTAAGATTATATGTAGGTATTCGTCTGTTCCAATATCGCGTAAACAGCTTAGAAAACCGCTTTCTATGAGATAGAGGTTATCGCCTAGATGGGATGCAGGAATGGTATCGCCTGTTTTTAATGCTTCCTGAACACAGTAATGATGGAAATCTGGGGCCATTTGTAGCAATGTGAGAATAGGTGGTGTCTCCTTATTTGTATGCATAGTAATTTTTTCCCTCCTGACATAATTATGAATAACAGTTTTATATACCCAAACATGTGGAAAGTTAATCTTCCTTTATTATACAAAAATAGCGATGAAAAATCGAATTTCATCGCTTGATGTGTTTTTGCAGAGAATTATGTGTTGTTTTTTGGAGCGGTTGCTGCTTTGCCACTTGCTTTTTGACCGCCGCGAATCGCGAAGAAAATCCAAGCTAGAATCGCGCATAAAACGCCGCCGAGAAGCGAAATCAAGATGACCATGATGGCGCTGATGAGCTGCAGAATACTTGTGATAATTACGGTAGCGATGACGCCAAACAGAAAGCCCCAGACGATGAAGCGTTTCGCCGTGGCATTTTTGCTGAAGCCGTAGAACATTTCGGCAATGGTTGTGCCGACGAGTATGAGTGGCGCGGCGAACAGAATCGCTGCAAACACGAGCTGATACGTTATTTCACCGTACATAATGGCTTCCATTCCAATGACGGAAAAGATGCCGAGTATAAATACAGTTAAGTAAGCAAAGATAAAACGCATGATGCATTCCCCCATTTCATCCCATATTATATCACAAAAGCTAGCCGGAATCTTCTTCCCAGCTAGCTTTTATACGAATTAATCGATGGAGTTAAAACGTGGATTATCTTCTTTTGCCGTTAGCGCTTGGATACCGCGGATAATGTTGAATAGGGCGAGTACGATGGTCATAAGGCCAACTGCAACGACTAGGCCAAGCCCGATAAAGCCGGTGACGTTCGAACTGTTGGTACTAAATCCGACAATTCCGACGCTGAGTGCGGTGATGATTCCTCCGATTGTTGGTAGTATATGTGTGAATAAAGCCACTTTTGCGTGATGTTTGGTATTTTCCGTGCCACTAAAAATCCAGATGGCAATCGGTACGATAAATGGTGCGAAAAATAGGCTGAAATAGCTGAGTGCGTTTAATATTTTTTGATCGTTCATAGTGATAACGTCCTTTCGTAACTTGATGTCTTTATTATACGATAGTTAGGGACGCATGAACCATTGAATTAGGTGACAATTTGCGGGATGGAACGTTACATTTTTGTAAGTAGTGTGCTCTTAAACTCGGCTTTACACCAATCGAGCGAACGCTTGTCGCCGATTATCAGGATTATAGAACTGACTTGAGCGACCATACCTTTGAGCGCCATCGGTAGACCATTAGTCCGCCGCGGATTCCTTCGTCGATGATGTAGGCGAGCCAGACGCCGACGAGTCCCATTCCTGCGGTGATTCCGAGGATGTAGGAGAACGGGAGGCTGACTATCCACATCACGATGATGCCGACAATGAATGGGAATCGGACGTCACCTGTCGAGTTGAGACTGCTGATGATAATGATGTTGGTGGAGCGCGCGATTTCTAGGAAGATGGATAGGAAAAATAGTTGTTTTGTCATCGCGATGATTTCTTCGTTGGATGTGAAGAGATGCATGATTGGTTCTGAAAAGAAATAGATGAGAATGCTTAGAAAAACGGCGATTGCGAGTCCGATTTTCCAGCTTCGCAAGCCTTGCTTGTAGGCGCGGTCTACTTCTTTTGCTCCGACTGCGCGTCCGATGATGATTTGGGATGCCTGGCCGATCGAGATGGCGAACAGGGCAACGAATTGGCTAACCGTTGAGGCGTACACTTTGGTCGTCAGGGCATCGGTACCCATGAGGGCGATGATGGCGGTGACGACAAGCTGGGAACCTGCGTAGGACATATTTTCGCCAGCGGAAGGTAGGCCGAGTCGCAAAATGGAATACATGGTCCGCCGTGATAGTTCTTTGAATTTATGCCATTTGAAGCGGTATTCGACGTGGCGATGCAGGAGCCAAATGGATAGGAAAACGGCGATAAAGTTGCCGAAAACCGTGGCTAGTGCTACGCCGGTAACGCCTAAATCTAAATAGGAAAGCGGTCCGTAAAGAACGAGAAAGTTCCCAATAACCGTGATGATTCCAGCAACAACGGGAATGTACATGGCTTGGCGAACATAGCCGTGTGTCCGCAGAATGGGCATGATTGCGTACGGAATCGCAGTCAGGATGGAAACGCCACCGATGATTTCGAGAAACGGTGTGCCGATTTCGACTAGGTGTGGGTCAAGCCCCATCCACGTTAGGAAGTGCGCGGATAATAGAAGGAAAACAAGGCTGACAATCGCGCCAATCACGACAGAAAACACGATGCCGTTTGTGATGACTTGTTCGATGAGCCGGTGTTTCTTAGCGCCGATCATTTGTGCAACGAGAATTTGTACGCCGACACTGATGAAGGCGAACATGATGACGGAGAGTACGAGAATCTGGTTCGCGACACCTGTTGCTGCCACGGCGTCATCGGAATAATGCCCCAACATAAAGACGGTGACGTAGCTAATCATGACCCGCAAAAATTGCTCAATAAAGATGGGCCAAGCGAGGGAGAATAGACTTAATTTTGATGCGGATTGACTTTTATCCATGCGACCTGCTCCTTTCGATGAACCTAGGCGTTAAGTGAATTTTATCACGCTCACAACAATATCTCCTTATTATAAGGCAGGTCATGCTTAAAGTATAGACTAATCGGCAAATGATAACGAACTGTAACAATTACTAAGTAGTAAAGGAAGTGTCAGGATGAACGATTTGGAGCAGCTGTTCGGACATGTAGACGGGTGTGTATTCAAAGTCGGATTGCGCCCAGTAAACGATTAGACCAAAAATGGCATGGGCTTGATAGCTCGCGTGGAGTTCTGGATTGGCGTTTGACTGTTTTAAAACGGTTGCAAAATCGCGAAGGGCAATGCGTTTTATTGCGTCACATAGCTGATTTTGAAAACCTGGTCGGAATTTGTCATCGATGGCTTGTTTGTAGAATAGTTTGTGCGCATAGACATGATCGAAAATCTTGACCATCGCTGGTGTCATTCTTTTTACGGAAAATGGCGTCATTTTTTCATAGGGATTGCGGTAGGCGACTTCGAGGTCAGCGAGCACGTCCGCGATAACTTCATCGAGCAAGTCTTCTTTTTCTTGGTAGTGTTTGTAGAAGGTTCCGCGGTTGACGTCGGCGTACGTGACGATATCGGTGACGGTGATTTTCTTGAATGGCTTCTCGTCTAGAAGTGTCAGCAGAGCTTTCGCGAAGGCGGCTTTCGTTTTTCGGATGCGGCGGTCTGGTTTTTCGGTCATTTTTTCACGTCCTTTTTCATCGTTAGTATACATATACCGCAAAAGTGTCGCCAAAGCAACAAAAACCGCTTTCATTACCTATTGAAGTTGGGTGCTGAACAGGGCTATACTGAATGCATGGAGTTGTTTTTGAAACTCTGGCGCAATTTAAATTCGAGGAGGAATAATCATGGGTAAATTAACTGGAAAAGTAGCCGTCGTCACTGGTGCGGCATCAGGAATGGGTCGCGAAATTGCGTTGCTGTATGCAAAAGAGGGCGCGAAAGTAGTCGTTGCGGATATTCAATTAGAGGCAGCGGAGAAAACGGTGACGGAGATCAAAGCTAGCAATGGGGAAGCTTTGGCGGTTGTTGCTAATGTAATGAAGGAAGACGACGTGCAAGCGATGATTGATAAAGCGGTCGAGGCTTACGGCACGCTTGATATACTTGTAAATAATGCGGGAATCATGGATAATTTTGTTCCGGCTGGAGAAATAACGGATGACCTTTGGGATCGTGTATTTGCGATTAATACAACAGGTGTGATGCGCGCTACGAGAAAAGCGTTGTCGATTTTTGAACCGAAAGAAAGTGGTGTGATTGTGAATATTGCATCGGCGGGCGGTTTATTCGGCTCACGTGCAGGCGCGGCTTACACGGCTTCGAAACATGCAGTTGTTGGCTTTACGAAAAATGTTGGCTTCCAATACGCAACCAAGAATATTCGTTGTAACGCGATTGCACCTGGTGCGGTGGAGACGAATATCGGGACTACGCTTTATGCGCCGGATGCGTTTGGCCAAGCGCGCGCAACAATTGGTATGGGAACGAATCCACGTGTTGGGCAAGCTTCCGAAATCGCAAAAGTCGCGTTATTCTTAGCATCGGATGATTCTAGCTTCGTCAATGGTACAGTTGTGACGGCTGATGCTGGTTGGACGGCGTATTAATATATCGAACGAAGAGTGGCTCCTAGCTTCATTGCTGGGAGTTTTTTCGTGATGGTTTATGCTTGACTTTCTACATAAGAGTAATATACTTAGTTAAGTAAACTAAATAAAAAGGGGATGCAAGAGAGTGCAGAATTCGGAGGAAGATTTAGGCCAATCCGTTGTGAAAGCTTTTATGAATTTCAAGCGGGCTGAACTGCAAAATTTTAAGGTTGCTGGTTTGAAACGGTCCGAAACACGATTCTTGTTTATGTTACACCAAGGTTTACGACACGCAGATCATGAACAAGGCATGAAAGTATCGGATGCAACCGCGATTCTCAGGGTATCAAAACCGAGTGTGACGCAGCAAATCAATGCGTTAGAGGAGAAGAAGCTAATCATTCGAAGCCAGGATCCAGTGGACAAACGAGCGGCATATATTCAGCTCACGGAAAAAGGCAAGAAGGTAGTAGAAGAAATTATTTCAACTTTTCACAAGAATTTTGAGGATATGACCTTGTTTTTGGGTAAAGAAGAAATGGAGAGATTAATTTCACTACTGGATAAACTAACGGAGTATCTCAACAAAAAAGCTGAGAACGAGGAGGTATAAGCAACGTTATGATGAGATTAATGAAGCGAATGGGCGCCTATAAATGGGGCATCGTACTAGTTTTAGTACTAACATTTCTGCAAGTGCTTGGCCAGTTGTATTTGCCGACATTGATGGCAGATATTATTGACAATGGTGTTGCGAAGGGTGACACGAGCCACATATGGAAAGTAGGATTGCAGATGTTAGGCATTTCTGCGCTTTCAGGCGGACTTTCCGTTGTTATCGTGTACTATGCATCCAAAATTTCGATGGGATTTGGACGCGATTTGCGGGATAACATTTTTGGACGGGTCGAGAATTTTTCATTGCAGGAGTTTGACAAAGTTGGGACGGCGTCTTTGATTACGCGCTCAACGAATGACGTGGTACAAATTCAAAACGTATTGTACATGATGTTACGAATGATGGTAATGGCACCGATTATGTTGATTGGTGGCGTGATTATGGCAGTTGGGAAAGACGCCAAACTGTCACTTATTTTTGTGGTCGTTTTACCGATTTTACTCGTATTGGTCGTACTTATCGGTGGAAAAGCGATGCCGATGTTTAAATCACTACAAAAGAAAATGGATAAACTGAACCAAGTGATTCGCGAAGGTTTGACGGGGATTCGAGTGATTCGCGCGTTTAACCGTGGCGATGATGAGTTGAAGAAATTCGATGCTTCGAATGAGGACTATGCAAAAACGGCGGTTGGTGTGAATAGACTGCTTTCCTTGATGAGCCCGATGATGATGCTGATTATGAACTTGACAACGATCGCGATTATTTGGATCGGTGCCAAATTTGTCGGTGACGGCAGTATGCAAGTCGGGGATTTGATGGCGTTTATTCAGTATGCGACACAAATTATGATTGCGTTCATGATGGTTTCTGCGGTATTTATTATGATTCCACGTGCGGCGGCTTCGGCAGAACGTATCAATGAAGTATTGGAAATGGATACCGAAATTCATGATCCTAAAGATGCGAAAAACGTGATGGCTCCAGTTTCTTTGGAATTTGACAACGTGTCGTTCCGTTATTCTGGTGCTGAAAAACCGGTCATTGAAGGTATTTCTTTTAAAGCCAAAGCTGGCGAGACGATCGCGATTATTGGTAGTACGGGGGCTGGGAAGTCTACGATTATCAACATGATTCCGCGTTTTTACGATGTGGCGGAAGGGTCTGTTCGCGTGAATGGCCTCGATGTCAAAGAAATGACGCAGGAAGATTTGCGGATGAAGGTCGGTTTAGTTCCTCAAAAAGCGATGTTGTTTACTGGTGATATCGAGGAAAACATGCGCTACGGTAACGAAACGGCGACCGAGGAAGAAATTTGGGCGGGATTACGAACGGCTCAAGCGGAAGATTTTGTTTCAAAATTGGAGGACGGCTTACATAGTCGTGTTGAACAAGGCGGAAACAACTTCTCGGGTGGTCAAAAGCAACGTTTGGCGATTGCGCGTGCGTTGATTCGGAAACCACAGATTTATATTTTTGATGATAGTTTTTCAGCGCTTGATTTTAAAACGGACTCGTTGTTGCGTGCGGCTTTAAAACCGGAAACGCGGGAATCGATTACCATTATTGTGGCGCAACGGATTACGTCGGTTGTTGATTCAGATCAAATCATTGTGGTCAACGAAGGTAAAGTTGCCGGAATTGGGACGCATGAAGAATTGAAAGAATCGAACACGATTTACCAAGAAATTATGAGATCACAATTGTCAGAGGAGGAGATAGCATGAGTCCAGGACCAGGATCAGGTGGACATGGCGGCAGAACCGTGATGCCAGCAGCCAAGCCTAAGGAATTTAAAAAGTCCTTGTTTCGCCTATTAGGATATATGAAACCGCGCGCTATCTCACTCATTGTAGTGCTCTTACTCGCGATATTGTCGACCATTTTCAACGTTATTAGCCCGAAAGAACTCGGGAAGGCGACGACGGAAATATTCGCTGGTGTGATGACGCCGGCTGGAATTAATTACGATAAGATTTTTGATATACTATTTATCGTATTGATGCTTTACTTAGGTAGCTCGCTCTTTAGCTTCCTGCAACAATATGTGATGTCGAGTGTGGCGCAACGCACGGTGTATGATATGCGTAAAGAATTGAAGGCCAAACTGGGTCGTCTACCGCTTCGCTATTTTGATACGCGTTCGAATGGTGATATTTTGAGTCGTTCTGTGAATGACATGGATAACATCGCGAATACGTTGCAACAGGCATTGACACAGGCGATTACGGCGATTGTACAAATTGTCGGCGTTCTGATTATGATGTTGACGATTAGTTGGCAGATGACGCTGATTGTTGTCGCGACTGTCCCACTTAGCGTGTTGCTTGTCGCCATTGTTGCTAGCCGTTCGCAAAAGTATTTCAGCGCGCAACAGAAAAATCTCGGTGTGCTAAACGATCACGTGGAAGAAACATTTGGCGGGCACACGGTGGTGAAGGCATTTGGTCAAGAGAAGAAGACGCTTGGCAAATTCGATGTGGTGAATAAAGATTACTACGTCGCTGCGAAAAAAGCGCAATTTATCTCGGGTATCATGATGCCATTAATGCAATTTGTCGGTAATCTTGGTTACGTGGCGGTCTGTGTTGGTGGTGGGATTTTCGTAACGAATGGCACGCTAACAGTTGGTAATATCCAAGCGTTTACGCAATATGTACAACTGTTCTCCCAACCGATTTCAAGCGTGGCGAACATCTCGAATGTCATTCAATCCACGATGGCATCGGCAGAACGAATTTTTGAAGTATTGGATGAAAAAGAAGAAGAGGATATTATTCCTGAAAAGGTAGAACGTCGTGCGGGAGAGTCGGATCGGATTGTTTTCGATCACGTGAAATTTGGCTATACGCCAGATAAACCGCTGATGCACGATTTGAATATTGATGTAAAAGAAGGTCAGATGGTGGCGATTGTTGGTCCGACTGGTGCGGGTAAAACGACGATTATCAACTTGCTGATGCGTTTTTACGATGTGGAAGGCGGCGGTATTCGTCTTGGCGGTGTCGATACGCGTGATATGACGAAAAACGATGTGCGCTCAAAATTCGGAATGGTGCTTCAGGATACGTGGTTATTTAATGGTACAATTGCAGAAAATATTGCGTACGGCCGAGATAACGTGACGACAGAAGAGGTTATCGCGGCGGCAGAAGCGGCGTATGCGGATGAGTTTATCAGACGTTTGCCGGATGGTTATGACACGGTTCTGAATGAAGAAGGCTCGAACATTTCGCAAGGGCAAAAACAATTATTGACGATTGCGCGCGCGATTCTTTCTGATCCGAGCATTCTGATTTTGGATGAGGCGACGTCAAGTGTGGATACACGGACCGAGCTGAATATTCAACTGGCGATGGGTAACTTGATGGAAGGCCGGACGAGCTTTGTGATTGCACATAGATTGTCGACGATTCGTGATGCGGACTTGATTTTGGTCATGAATCACGGGAATGTGATTGAACAAGGAACGCATAAGGAATTGCTTGCTGAAAACGGCTTCTATGCAGATCTTTATAATAGTCAGTTTGCTAATGACCAAGCCGTCTAGGTCTCTCAGGCGGACGACAAACGTTCAGCTGCGTCGTTAAAGATTCCGTTCCGATGCTCACGTACAGGTCGTACGCTCCACTTCGGTACTCGTCTTTGCCTAGCATCTAAGCATTTGTTGTCCGCCTGAGGTGTAGCTTTGCCTTCAACGTTTGGCGTGAAGATATTAGAGAACAAGAACTTTAGAATCAGGAAAAACCACTTTACATGATATTTCACCAAACTTCAGCGTGCCGAGAAATGCTTAGTTTCTCGGCACGCTGAAAGAAGTGCTATTGGCTTTGGCTGGTAGCGCTTTTTTTGTGATAAAATGGTGGGGAAGTTTCTTTTATGAGGAGGGATTAAGTATGACTAGAATTCATGTGATGGGGGCGTCGGGGGCTGGGACTTCAACGCTTGGTAAGGCGCTGGCTGATAGGCTGGGGTTGCCTTTTTTTGATACGGATGATTATTATTGGGAGGAGAAGTTCTCTGTTAAAAGGGCGATTGAGACGCGGTTGGAGATGATGGAGCGAGATTTTGTGGGGCGTGAGGATTGGGTATTGTCGGGGGCGTTGTCTAATTGGGGAACGTCGTTGGAACCGTTTTTTGATGTGGTCGTATTTCTAGAAATTCCGCGGGAGGTGCGATTGGAGCGCTTGTTGACTCGGGAACGGGCGCGGTATGGTGAGGCGATTTTGCCGGGTGGAAGTCGCTATCAGGAGCATCTTGAATTCGTTGCGTGGGCATCTAGATATGAGGACGGGGATGTGGATGTGCGGAGTAAAAAACTGCATGAAGTCTGGTTTGAAAGGCTAGCGTGCCCTGTGCTGCGAGTGACTGGGGACATGACGGTGGAGGAGGAAGTGGAGCTGGTTTTGGTAGCGCTTCATTCGAAATAAAAAAAACGAGAGTGAGCATCCAGTTTCAGCGGATGTTCGCTCTCGTTTTTAATGTAATGCTTTATCTTTAGATTTTAAAGGTAGTTGGGCGTGTTCTTTTTTTGCTCGGTCAAAGTCGGTTTGGGAGAAATTGCGCTCATTCTCGACTTTTTTAGTGTTCCATTTGTGCGAGGCTGTTGCTCCATGTGCGGCTAGCTTCTCAGAAAATAGTTGATTTAAACCCATTGTAAGCACCTCCTAGTGTTCTTTCACATTCATTATACCACAGAATTATTTGTGCCATGTTTAAACATCCGAAAAAGTGGAACCTTATAAAGATAAGTAGGGGGGATTTTGTTGTGAAAAAAGTATTTTGGAGCTTGATGGTTGTTTTTCTAGCGTTTGGGGTTATTTTTGCAGTTGGGGGCAAGGCGGATGCGGCGACGAATGATGCGCAGCGTTTCAAAACGGTTGGGGCGAATAAGCAGCTGATTTTGGTGACGACGCCGGGCTACAAGTCCAACAAGGCAACGATTCAGACGTTTGAGCGGGATAGTAAGGGCGTGTGGCAGCGCAAGGCGTTGATGTACGGTTTTATCGGCCGGGACGGTTTTGCGACGACGATGCGAGAAACGGTCGTTCAAAGTCCGCGCGGGAAGTTCACGCTAGGCACGGCGTTCGGTCGCTACGCTAATCCGGGGACGAAGATGCCTTATCGCAAAACGACGACGCGCGATGTCTGGGTGGATGACGGCAAGTCGAAACTCTACAATTCGTGGCAAGTACTGCCGGTCAATAATCGCTGGAAATCCGCAGAAAAATTATATCAGCCAGCATATAATTATGCGTTCGTGATTAACTATAATCCACTTAGAAAACCAGGCTGGGGTTCGGCAATCTTTTTCCACGTATCTAGTAGCTACACGATGGGCTGCACTGGAACAAGCCAAGCCAACGTCGTCAAAATTCTGAAATGGCTCGATCCGAAGAAAAAACCGGTGATTATTCAGTCGCCGCGGACGGAATTGAGTAGATATTAAGTAAGTCAAGTCTTCCAAATTCGGAGGGCTTTTTTCTTTGTGCACCAGTGCGCATCGTTTAACCTTTTTTAATTACGGGTATTAATTACCAATCAAGAAGCGGTGAATTTTGCCGAAATTAAAGGAGGAACAAATCATGCGGCCTATTCTAAAATGGATGGCGCTGATAGTCATGATGGTTCTATCGATAGGTACCGCAACGATAGCACAAGCAAGTTCCGCAGAATCCTTACAAGCAGCAAATCAAAAAACGACACCCGTTACGGTAAGTAAATATCCGAGCGCATCATCTCTACCAGCGCAAACACCAACGACGGCGATTCCTAAAGTGAGCGCAATGCCAACGACAAATCGCTTGCTAGTGATCCTGGTGAGTTTCAAGGACGTGGCAATCAAGCAGAGCGAGGCAAGCTGGAATCAGAAGGTTTTTAGTACGACGAGTAAATCAGTGCGACTTTATTATACACAAGCGACGAATGCAAAAATTAATCTCGTTCCCGCCAGCGAAACGTCAGGAACTGCGAACAATGGCGTAGTGCGGGTCAAATTGAATCGTAATCATCCTCGAACTGGCACGGCGATTGATACGCGTAACCAATATATTGTGCGGGACGCGTTGATTGCAGCGAACGGCTTTGTTAATTTTGCGCAATATGATACGAATAGAAACGGGCGCATCGACGCGAGTGAGCTACACATCATGACGATTGTGGCCGGGCAAGAACGGGCGTACACGAATACGGCAATCTCCGTTTGGGGGCACATGTGGGGCATGAACGCGAATATCACACCGAAATTGGACGGTAAGACGTTCTTCACGTACACGCAGTTTGGCGAGATGCACGGCACGCACATGGCAACTATTGGCGTCATCGCGCATGAACTCGGCCATGATCTCGGCTTGCTGGATCTCTATAATACAAACGGCTCAGGCAGCGGGCTCGGAACTTACAGTTTGATGGCAAAAGGAGCTTGGGGAAAACAGTCCGGCGATAGTTATCCTGGTCAGACGCCCGTCCTTCTAGACGCCTATTCCAAAGTGAAAATTGGCGCTGTGACGCCGCGCGTTGTGAGCACGACCACATCATCCACTCAGACAGTTTACACAGGCACCACCATTTTGCGAATCAACACGAGTTCCCCGAGAGAGTACTTTTTGATCGAAAATCGGCAGTTTATCGGCTTTGATCGTGCGCTGATTGGGAAAGTATATAAAGGCGGCATCGCTATCTATCACGTGAATACGAATTATGGCGGCAATCAAACGGTCGGCAAGCAACTCGTCACGCTGAAAGAAGCGAATCAAGGCATTGCAGGTTATTCGCAATTAAATAGTGGCAGCACCGCGATGTCCGACGCCTTCTATTATGTTGGCACGGGCTCTCGAGGAAAAGCGCAACAAGTCTATTTGACGAATCGCACAAATCCATCGAACCGTCTCAGCAACGGCGCCTATCCGAATTTTTCATTCAAAGTCAATTCAAAACCGGGAACCGCGATGTCTGTCAGGATTGGCCCAGCTTATCCAGTGACAGCCATCTCACTCAACCGTAGCGGCGTCTATCTCAAGAAGAATACCGCTTTCCAAATGCGAGCCACCATCGCACCAGCCAATGCATCGAATAAAGGAATCGCATGGACCACCTCGAATGCAAAAATCGCAACCGTAGATGCAAAAGGTAAAATAACCGGTAAAACAGTTGGTACAGCTACAATCACGGCGCGAACATTAGACGGTTCCAAAAAGGATACAGTGCTCATTAAAGTAACCAATTAAATCAGCTTGACAAAATAGAAAGGTGCCTTTATAATATAAAACAAAGGTACCTTTTAATTATGTCTCATGACTAAAAATAAACAAACGGAGGAATTACAAATGAGCGAAACAGAAAACAATTTAATGAAACAGTTTATTCAATTTAACCGGATGTTGCACCATTACCAAATCCACAATTTACGCAGTGCAGGACCGTTTGGCAACCCATATCGAGGTCAAGGCCGCGTGCTATCCATTTTAAAAATGAAACCAGAGATCACGCAGAAAGAATTGGCGTATTTGCTCGATATGCGCAACCAGTCATTGGGTGAGTTGTTGGCGAAACTGGAGAAAAGCGAGTATATCACGCGTGAACCGTCAGAAGCAGACCGCCGTGTGATGAATGTGAAGTTGACCGAAGCGGGCGCTGAGGCAGCAGAGCAAAGCAAAGATAACCAAACCGATTACAACAAGATTTTCGACGTGTTAAGTGATGAAGAAAAAGCTAATTTACACGATTACATGCACCGAATCACAGATGAACTTGAGAAAGAGTTGGGCGATATGAGTGGAGATGAGCCTTTCGAGGACCCACGGATGCAAGGTAGAGGTGGCTTCCCAGGTTTTGGCGGAGGTAGACCACATCCCGGCGGTCATGGTCATCGCGGTCACCACTGCGACCCACGTTTTGCCCGAGGCAGATATCCAGATTTCGGCGCTATGCGTGATGTAGATCATTTTGGACACCATGATTTTGAAAGTCAAAAATAACAAATTTTCACATTTATAAAAAATCGAGTATCGCTGTTTTTTCAGACAGCCGATACTCGATTTTTGCTTTTAGGTTTATATACTGCAAGATAGGCTGCGACAATGATGAATGGCCATAATTGGATTGGGAAGAACAATGCTAATAAAAAAGCAGCAGCTAGCGGTTTCTTCAGAATCACAGAACAAGATGCTGTTGCAAAAATGGCTACTATGAATATTGGATCGACTGGGAGTATTTTTGTTAATGCAAATCCCACTGCAATGCTTGCAAAGATGATTGGAAAGATGTGGCCACCACGCCAACCAGTACCTAGGCATATTTTAGTGACAAATAATTTTGCAAAACCTATAGTAAGTAAGAGATAGATAGACATAGTATCGTATTCGTTAGAGATTTCTCCGACTCCATGTTCACCAGAGTAGAGCATGTAGGGTAGCAAGGTTGCAAGAATACCTAATATTAGACCGCCACTTACGGCAAGAATGACTGGTTTGGCTTGTATTTTACGAGTTGCAAAAGCAATGACCATTTCGAAGAGTCCATATATTTTACCGAAATATTTGCCGGCAAGTAAGAGCGGAATTAGTAATAGCAATTCTGGCCAAGATACGGTAGCAGAACCTAAATTTGCGAAAGGGCTCGGGCCATCGTTAAGTTGTAGTAAATAGTAGAAAACCAGGAAGCCAGCAGATACGGAGAAGAAGTAAATGACTATTTTTTGAATATGTAATTTCTTATTTACTGGAGGAGCTGATTCTCTTTCTTGTGTGGAAGCAACACCAAATAAGGGCGAGGAAAAGATGATGGAAAGTAAGGCGCCGATTCCAAATTCTATGAGAGCATCGCGTTGTTGGTAGGTAAAGTGAAGTTTATCGCCGACCCAGGTGACAAGCCCTGCGCAGATGCTGACTAAAGCGGCTTCGGGGCCGAGACTTGCGCCAAACATTAGCACAATAAGCGCAGCTACTAGATTTCTCCATATTTTCCCTTGGTAGGAAACGCGGCCATTTGCGTGGAATTCGCCCATGACTTCATCCATTTCACGTGGGTATGGGCCGATGTGTTTTCGGGATAAACCGACAAATATGCCGCCTAATGTACATATCAAGATTGGCCAAAATACGGGATTACCGAATAATGAAGCCCCTGCATCCCAGACTAGGTAGATGAGGAAGTTTGTTAATCGGAGGAATAAGAAGGCGATAACTGCTACAAGCGTGCCTAGTATAACACCGTATAAAGTTAGAACTAATTGCAATCGAAATTTCATGCTAAATCCCCCTGAAAAGTAAGCGTAGTGATAGACTACCAATTCCCTAGAATAATTTATACTAAACTTAGTGGATGTGATTAAAAAAGACCAGTAAGTGCGCGCGGCGATTGGCAACGCTTTACTGGCCCGCTCTTATTTTTCCTGTCTCAATGAAACCGGTTTATCTAGAATTTCTTTCATGATAATCGCTTCCTGCATCTTACCACGAACCCGCTTTTTTGTAACGGTATGGTGATGATGCAACTGCGTCACGTTTGTGTCGGCATTCGTGATGGCATCTTTAATGACAGTATCTTTATACCCCGATGGTTGCGATTTTTTAGCAGGTGTTTTTTTAGATTTGGAATGGGATGACGGGCGTTGTTTCGGGACTTTTGGAAGGTTCGATTTCTCCTCTTCCTCCTTCTCGGTCTCGGCTTTTTTGAAATAGCTGATGAGGCCAAACAGAATCCCGATGATAACAACAGCAGTTCCAAACCAATCGCCAATATTAGCAAAAATACTATCCATTTTCGTTACACCTTCTTTCTGAACTACGTGGATAGGAACTAAGAGAGTATCCTATCCACTAACGAACGACAATGTCTCACCAAATTTATTTATCTTCTTTCGCAATAGCCTCACGCATTGTTGGGACTGTACGAATAAAATGAGTTACAGTCCCAATGTAAGCGAGAACAAAGTGAGCGGTTAATCATTAATCAACTACAACGACGATGTCCGCCAAACTTATTTATCCTCTTTCGCTATAGCTTCTCTCATTGTCGTATCCGCCTGAACATTATCCATCCGATAAATATCCATCGCACCTAAATTTCCTTTTTCAAGCGCTTTTGCAAGGGCTCTTGGAACTTCGGCTTCAGCGGCAACAACGACAGCGCGGTTTTCTTGTTCTAACGCGATAGCTTCTGCTTTACGTTTTGAGGCTGCGGCTTGGGCAACTTCCATGTCTGCGTTGGCTTTTTCGATGTCTAGTTTAGCCTTGATGTTGTCGCCAATACGCATTTCAGCAATATCAATCGATAGAATCGTGTAGGCTGTGCCATCGCCCAGACCTTGTTCTTGTACTTTTTTCGAGATACTGTTTGGATTTTCGAGAACATCGGTATGCTCGCGAGTTTCACCGACTGTGGAGACTACGGCTTCACCAACACGCGCGATAACGGTATCTTCACCGGCACCACCGACGATACGGTCGATATTGGATTGCACGGTAATTTGTGTGATAACTTTTACTTCGACACCATTTTGAGCAACACCGGTAAATTCAGGTGTGCGGATAACTTTTGGTGTAACGGAAGTTTGAACGGCTTCTAAAACGTCGCGTCCTGCAAGGTCAATCGCTGCGGCACGGCTAAAATCAAGTTGAATATTGGCACGGTGCGCGGCAATCAAAGCATCGACGGTTTTATCGACGTCACCACCAGCTAAGTAATGGCTTTCCAGTTGGTTTACTTCTAGGTCAAGTCCAGCTTTTACGGCTTTAATTAGTGGTTTGACAACGCGAGAAGGAGTTACACGGCGCAGACGCATGCCGACAAGTGTTCCCAGTCCTACGCGAACTTGTGCGGAAATAGCGCTGATCCATAGGCCTACTGGTACGAGTGTGAAAAATATAATCAAAACTACAAGTACTAAAACTGCGATAATAATTGGTCCAATCATGAATTATCTTCCTCTCTTTTTAGGTCTTCGTTTACTAAAACATAGCCAATATCAATGCCGACAACAACGATAGGAGTTCCTATGTCTAAATAGCCGTCTTTTAGCCTAGCGTCGTACCATTCGCCATCAATGATAACTCTGCCAATTGGTTTCAAGGTTGTTCCGGCTTTTCCATGCTTGCCCATCACTTTATCTCGTAGCGCTTTCATTCGTTCGATCTCGCTGTCCGCTAAGAAACCACGATGTACAAGTCCCCAAGATTCGCCGTATACAAGATCGTCTTCTGTATATTCTCGCGACATTATGTCTCACCATCCTTACAATAATATTAGGCTCCCTTCTAGTATAACCTATTTTACGTTAGGTGTGGTGGGTAATGTGGAAATAGTATGAAATTTTTTTCACGAAAGCTCCTTATTGACACGGTGGTGCGCTACATGGTTTATACTTGGGGATGAGGAGGGGAAAAACATGTATCGAATTGGGGAGTTTGCGGAGATGACTGGGCTTACAAAGGAAACTTTGCGATATTATGCGCAGATAGGGTTACTGTTACCTGTATTTGTGGAACCTCGAAATAAATATAGTTACTATGATAACAACTCATTTTTGCTGGCGAGGTTGCTCGTTTATTTGCGCCGATTCGATTTTTCGATTCAGGAAATGTTGACGGTGGTGCATGATCGGTCGCTGGATGAGTTAGAGGAAATTTTGAAGGAGAAGAAGGTGGCTTTGCGTCAGCGGATTGCGGATACGGAGGCGATTATTAGTGAGATTGATGGGTTTTTGGAAATGGAGGAATGACGGATGGTGACGTGGCATGAGGAAATGGAGATTAAGGCAAATATTGAGGTGATTTGGAATTTGTTTGCGCTTGAAAATATGCAGCGAGTGATGCCTCAGGTGGTGGAAAATGAAGTGATTGAGATGAAGGAAGGTATTGTGGGCTCGACATATCGGCAGAAATATCAGGAAGGGAAGCGGGTAGAGACGTATATTGTCGAGGATTTGGAGCATGAGGATACGCCGGAACGCAAGCATAATACAAGTGGATTTGTGTTGGCGAAGGCTTTCAAAATCGAGACGTCTATTACGCTTGAAAAAATCGATGAGAATACGACGCGATTTATTTATTATGGCTCGAATCAAGGCGTTAATTTTTTAGGGAAAACATTGATGAAGCTTGGCGGATCAAAGAATAATGATAAAGTTGTAGCGGATTTCATGAAACGTGTGGAGTCTGAGGCACTGAAAGATATATCATAAAAAAATAAGTCTCACTACCTTTTTGAGGAGTAGCGAGACTTATTTACATTAAAATTTAGTTGCTAATTCGCCAGCTTCTTTAACACCAGCTGCAATTAAATCTTGCGCTTGGTCTGGTGCTGCGTTGTGACCTTCTACGACAACGGTTTGTGGATTCGTGATACCGAAGTGAGTTAAGATATTTTTCACGTAGTTAAGAGACATTTCCCAGTTTGCCATTGGGCCGTCTGAGTATACGCCGCCGCGTGCGTTTAGTAATACGACTTCTTTGTCCGTTACTAGACCAACTGGACCTTGTGCTGTGTATTTGAAAGTTTTTCCAGCTTGGTTTAAGTAGAATAGGTACGTTAGGAATTGTGCTGGGATGCTGAAGTTCCACAATGGGAAGGCCATCACAACTTTGTCTGCTGCTAAAAATTGATCTAGGTAGCTGTTTGCAACTTTTGCTAGGCGCGCTTCGTCTTCTGTTAATGTTTCGCCGATGGACTCTTTGTGAAGACCGCTCATCATCGTTGCATCGTAATAAGGAAGGTCGACTTGGAACAAATCAAGTTCCGTGATTGTGTCGCCTGCATTGCTTGCTGTATAGTTTTTTAAGAATTCTTCGTATAATTTCACACTCACGGAACGCTCCGCTGGTAAACCGTTTGCTTTGATAAATAATACATTAGCCATTTTATAAATTCCTCCAATATGTTTTGTTTACTTTTACAGTGTATAATATTGTACGCTACACTTCAAGTAATATGCTTACAAAAAATTAGTTTGTTGTAAAAAGTAAGTGAAAACGTTTTCGTGAACAATTAGACGCATTTTGTGCTAAAATAAAGGAGAATGGGGGTGTCGGCATGGAATTGAGGGAAATTAAGGATTCAGAGATTGGAAAAGTGAAGGAATTACGCGATTATGCGTTCCGAGTTCCTGCATCTGGTGGAGAAGCAGATTTTAATTATTGGGCTGAAAATGCGCGGCGTCTGGGGTTGTTTTATGGCGAGCATTTACTAGCACAGGTTTTGACATATCCGCTCAACGTTTCGATTTTAGGCGAAAGTTTTTCGATGGGTGGCATTGCGTATGTGGCGAGTTATCCGGAGTATCGGAATGCTGGCTTGATTCGCCGTTTGATGGAGGAATCGCTCGTTAGAATGAAGGAAGCTGGGCAACTGGTCTCTTATTTGAGCCCGTTCTCGATACCGTTTTATCGGAAATTCGGCTATGAGGTTTTCACTGAAAAAATTGAGGTGGAAATTCTGAGCAATGCGTTGCCGGATATGGGAACGGTGCCGGGGCGCGTGATGCGGTTTTCGAGTGAAGATGGTACAGGGATTTCGGTCGTTCGCGAGCTGTATAACCGGTTTGCATTGACGAAAAAAAGTGGCATGATGATGCGTGACGATGCGTGGTGGTTGCGACTGGCGCGGCGCGGATACACGAAGGAAATCGCGGTGTATTGCGATATGAACGGCGTGACGATGGGGTATATGTTGTTTACGCTGGATTCGGAAGTGTTCAAAGTGCACGAGATGGTCGCACTGGATTACGAGGCTGAAAGAGGTTTGTGGCGGTTTGTTGGGACGCATGGCATGATGGTGGACCGAGTTGTCGCGAAAAATGTAGGAAGCTTGCGTGATATCGCGCTTGCCTTTCCATCACCGGATTTCCAGAAACGCGAGATTTTGGACTTCATGATGCGAATCGTGGATGTCGAAGCATTTTTAGGTAAATATCGGTTTGAGCGGACGGAAAACACGTTGTATCTGCAAGTCGAGGATGAAACAGCGCCGTGGAATGACGGGATTTTTGAAGTTCGAGGCAGTTTTGTGAAGCGATTAGAGCAGACTAGCGAACCAGTTTTGGCGATTTCCATCCAAGCGCTAGGGCAGATGCTGATGGGCTTTGTACGACCGCGAGACCTCGTGTATTACGGAAAAGCAACGGCGAGCGAAGTAACGATTGCGACTTGGGAAAAAGCAGTGCCACACGTGCGAAGCGATTTTTACGACGCGTTTTAAAAAACGGAGAGAAAACACTGGATTTTTACGAAAAAATGCATTAGAATGGAACTTGTGATTGTTCAGGGTACTGCGTTTAGCACGTATTCAGACAAGCATCTGCATGTTGGGGAAATACCCAAGTCCGGCTGAAGGGGACAGACTCGAAATCTGTTAGGCGGTTCAGGCCGCGCCGGGGTTCGAATCCCCGTTTCTCCGTTTTTAGGAAATGAAGAAGCACCATAAATCGTTGATAGTAAACGGTTTATGGTGCTTCTTTGTCCTGAAAAAAGTAGTGAAAGATTATATTGAGTAACTCAGTAAAAACATGTATAATTAAACAAAAAAAGGGTGATAATTATGCTTAATGATTTTTTTAGTAATCCATTGGTTCAAAGAGTACTTACCGACATATTGCTAATATCAATCGTAGGATTTATTTTTAACAGGAAGCTAGAAAAATATAAATCTGAGAATGCAAAAAAACTTCAAATTGATAATTTTTTTAGACAAATTAGTGGGGTTAAGATTGAAGAAACTTTTGATCATTGGTCTAATTTATTAATGAATACGGAGGAATTCAGCAAAAGTACGACGGTGGAGGCTATGAATGATATGCTAAAGAAGATTGTAATGTATGGGTCCGAAGAAACTGTAAAGATTGCTTCATTATTTCAGCAGTATAATTATAAATACAATTCAGCAGAAAAAAATGAAGATTCAGAACGAGTTGAGGCAAGGACTATGTTTACATTGCTTTTTTTAGCTGCGGAGACAATTTGTTCTTTAAAAAATGATTTCACAGGTCATAAAATTAATGTAATGGACTTAATGAGGATGAAATTAAACGATACATATAAAAAAGAGGTATACGATGAACTTGTTATGGCGGAGAAAGCTGCTCGAAGTATAATACGAAATGGGGTTCATTAATTATGGAACTCTATAAAATTCTTATTTCTTTAATAGCCTTACTCATCGCTTTTTTAGCAGGGTTCTTTTCTGACTACTGGCAAAGAATGGCTAGCACAAAGAATGCTAGAGCTATATTGTTGAAGACAATATCTTATTTAGTACTACACTATAAGTTTTTGCAACATAAAGCAACCACAAACGCCTCAATTGAAAATATAACTCTGACTATGAATTCTATAAAGAAGGCTATATCTATTCTAGATGAAATTGATATTAACAAGCTGGATAAGGATTTTTTCTTCACATATCACATGATTAGAACGACTATTAACGATATGCTTTTTATTACTGAGGATGAGTTAGCAAAAGCCATAAAACAGAATAAATTAGCTGGGAAGAAATATGAACATTATAAAGTGGTTGAACAACAGTTATTTGTAATTCCTAAATCTAATTCAGGATTTATTGGGTGTACAAGAGAAATATGGGGCACTCTAGAAGAGATGTATAATCGTTTGGGCTATGCAAAAACGTATAAGCCTGATGAGTTTTATAATGGTATTGGTATGAAAGTAGAGGAAGTAGTTGAGGAAATAAGCGAGTATTCATTTGACAAAAAATATATGTGATCTTGTCTATTAGTGTGTTGCAAAAATTAGAGGAGCATACTGACTTATAAAAATAGATATGCGTACTTAGAGTATAATTAGAAAATACGGTATAGTTAATAAAGAAATAACAATGGAAAGGGATGGATGAGCATGGCGAAAAAGATACAATTACCAAGCGGTCGAATAGCGGCACATGCGAGTGCGATCCAAGCGACAACAAATACGTTGAAATTACAGCCCAAACCGAGTGTATCGTATTCTACTGGTAGCGCACGACAACTGGTAGAAGGCGCGATGGAGTTTGCACAAATGACAGCATCAACTCCCGCTGCGTTTCAAAAAGATACAGCGAATTTGAAGAATGTGGAGAAAGCATTTGTTGCCTCGGAAAAAGCGCTGGGCGACATGCTGCACAAAGGAATCGAATGGGTGGGAAGTAAAAAATAGGTCAGGGGGATACATAGCAATGCAACCAAGACAACGGGAAGAAGACGCTTGGAAAGAACAAATCAAGAAAGAGCGGCAGTTTGAAGAGTTGGAGCAACTATTTTCAAAAGCGAAACGGGCGCAAGAAAATGTGTTACATACATTTCAGGATGCGTGGCAGGGGAACCGGTCAAGACAGCGATTAGGACTAGTGGAAGAGACCATGACAGAAGAATGGCGGAAGCGGAAAAAGCAGATGTATGCCGTGGATGATGCGATACAGGAATCGCGTCGTGCGCATCAACGAGCCAAATTTGCATCGAAGGAGGCTGGGACGCATGCCTCGAATTGAGATTGGGGAAGTACGTTATTTTGTGGAACAGTTTTTACGAGAAAGTAAACGATTACGGGATGCGTTGCGGGATTATCGAAAAGCCGTCGCGAAATTAGTGGCGGATGGTGAGATCCAAGGCGAGTTTGTGGATAGTGCAAAAAGCTATTATGAAACGGTGCATTATCCCATCGTAGATACGACCATCGAGTGCTTGAGTGAAGCGGATCGGATTTTGAAGAAGTATGTGCAGGATTTTGAATCGCAGGTAGATGATGCGTTTGACTCCCGATTGGATTCGGATAAATTGGATGCGCTGTATGCCGAAATCAGGCGGTCGGAGAATTTATTGGATGACTTCACGCACGCGATGGATTCGATGACGGGGAACTTGAACCTCGGACAACAGATAGGCATGAAGCTGGGGCTGGAAACATCCATGATGCAAATCAAAGAAGAAATCAAGATTTTAGAACGCTATCTGGATTTTGAGCATAGTCATACGAATGTGATGCACGATGTTTTATCGCGGATGTATCAGGTGAAGACGGGCGTGAATGAAATCCTAGCTGGAAAAGCGTTCAATGGGACGACACATACCTATGATTCCAGTAAAATGCAATTAGGCTGGTTGAATCATCTAGTACCAGAGAAGAAGCCAAAGAAAACATATAACTTCGATGATTACACAAAGACATTAGAGGGTGGTTACTGGATTTTAAGCAAGAATGGCGTGACAGATCAAGAATCTGCAAGAGCAACAATTGCCTACAATGATGGCTTAAAAGATGGTACAATTAAGCGCAAAGCTGAAGACGCAGATATTGATTTTGAAACAGAATACATGCTAGCTGCAATGGAAGGCTACAATTTACTCACAGGCGAACCAATCACCAAAGCACAAAGCTTTTCTATCATATCAGCAGTGCTTCTCGGCGCTGTTGCAATGAAAGGCAGAGGTATTAAAGTTCCAAAAAGTAGCCTAAGCAAGATACAAAGTGACTTGAAAATCAAAGCAACCAAAGATTTAGAAATGAAAAATATTAGTAAGAAAATCATGGCGACGAAGCCAATGAACTCCCCAGTACCAGAGAAATGGATTAAAAAAGGTGGCAGTATTGCTATTGATAGTAAAGGCACATGGAGTTATACCAACAAGAACGGTCAGACGGTTAGGTATCCGAATGGTTATCCAGACTTTAAAGACTACAGACACCCCAATGTTGAGCCTGTTACGATAAAGGTGGCGTCGCCTAAGAACCCTCAAGCCGATTTCAGGGCTGCAAACCTTGAAGCAAAATTAGATAAGAATTCGCAACCACCTGTTCCTGAACTGAGTAAGCCACCGATAGGATATACTTGGCACCATCATGAGGATGGGATGACAATGGAGCTTGTTGAAGCGAAAATTCATAAAGATTTTAGGCATATTGGTGGACAATCTGCTGTAAATGGAAAAATAAATAGGAGCGTGAAATAATGTTTAAGATGAACAGTGAAAATAAAAAAATAACTAGTAAGGATATTGAAGCATTTGAATCTAAGCATGGTTTACACCTACCACAAGAATATAAGGCTTTCTTGCTTGAATTTAATGGTGGATACCCTGAAAAATCTAATTTTATAATATCAGACGATGAAGGCGTTAGCTTAGTCAATAAATTTTATGGTATTGGAGAAGAATCTGGGGATTTAGGTGAGACATTTGAAATATTGGATGGTGAAATACCAGATGGCTTCATTTCTATTGCTGACGATCCTGCTGGAAATGAAATCTGCATAGGAACAGAGAAGAGCAAGTATAAAGAAAAAGTATATTTTTGGCGCCACGATATGGAATCGGATTCGGAAATGGATAATATGTTTTTACTTGCTGAGGATTTACAAACATTTTTGAATAAATTGTATGGAGATAATGATGAATAGTGGGTACTTGTAGTGATAAAAGAATTTAGTAAGGCACAGGCAGGGATATAAAAGCTATGGAAAAACGATACGATATCAATCTGCCATGGGATTATATAGCTTTTCTAGAATTGTCCAATGGTGGCATAGTAGATAAGTCTGAAAGGAACCAAGTATGGAAGTATTGTATCAAGAAATAGCTAATCAAGTGAATAATGTTATTCCAGAGGACTGGAGCCGGCTCTTGCTTTACTCTGAAATGGATCAATACAGAGGAGCAACTTTCTTTTACTATTATCCAGTTGAAGGTAAAGATCCCATCTACAGTTTGGATATTGAAGACATGGAGCATATTGATATGGATGAGGTTCAAAATGGACTAAGCAATTTAAATGGATTATTAAGAGATTTATGGAATGAATTTATCAATCAGAAACAAGAACCATGGAAAAGCTTAAATTTAAGTCTGGATTCTGAGGGCAAGTTCAATATTCAATACAGCTATGATGACTTGGAGAAAGACGGCTATGATTATATTGAACGGGTTAAAATTTGGAAGTATGAAAAACTAGGTATCCTGCCTAACATTAAGGATGTAAGTGGCTGCAAGTTAATTGAGAAGTATAAAAAAGATGCAAGCAAGAAAAAGTGAGTGGAGTGTAAAATGCGCATAGAAAAAGGTTCAATCGTACTGCCATTACCTACAGAAGACATAGTAAGCAATGAGGAAAATATGTGGGGGATTAAACTTCCAACAAAATACAAAGCTTTGTTAATTGAAAATAATGGCGGGATCCCAATCGAAAAATCATTTGTGGCTAATAATCATTCATATGCAATTGACCGATTTTTATGTGTATTAGAGGATACTGAGGGTAATAATCTAGGAGAATATGATATAGATGTTACGCTCACAAGAATCGAAGAGAGGCTAACAGGTAATGAGGATTTAGTAGGTGTAGACTTGTTACCAATTGCGATACTATTTGCTGGTGATTACCTATGTTTGGACTATAGAGAATCAAAAGATACACCCAAATTATGCGTTTGGAACCATGAAGAATCTGGAGAATTTGATCCAGTAGTATACTTTGCGGCGAGCAGTTTTGAAGACTTTATCAACAGCTCAGAATAGTATGTAAGCATTTTCTGAAACTAAATAAATAATAAAAATGGCGGAGGGGCGTGCTGGACATGCTGCTTAGTAAATTGAACAAATGATGTAGTTGGTTTAAAAAGAATTAAATAAGATTAATGATTAGATAAGACATTGAACTGTGGTTGGGTTCAATGTCTTATTTAGTGTTTATATAATATGGTTTTGGAGTAACAGAGTTTTAGCATCATTAAAGCCTAGCTTATAAATGTGTTGAGTAAGAAGTTGTTCATAGTTAAGGACGGTTTTTTCATAACGATTTAGAAGATCTAACGCTCGGTCATCTTCGTCTAATTGTAAAAATAATTTATTTAATAAGGAAGTGCAATTAGAATTGAATTCCCCTATTTTTTTATCAGTTGAAGGGCTTTCCATAAGGGTTTCAATTCGAGTAAGAACAAATTCTTGAAAATCAATATCTAAATTTTTCATTAATAACTCCTTTCTGATGTCTTTAGCGACACCATATGATTACACATTATACTATATGATGTTCTTATAAACAACAGAAAGGGATGAGCATGTTGAGTAGATATGTAATTATTAACTTGAAGAATCTGGTGGAGAGCAGAAATATATCTTTACGAGAACTTGCACGGTTATCTGATATTGAGCCTTCGATTATTAATAAGTTATCAAATAATAAGCATGAGAGAATTTCATTGCGGCATATTGAAAGGATTGCAGATGCTCTAGAAATTGATGACATACGGGAGATAATAAGTATAGAATCTTATTAATGAAGGTTTAAGGTGGAGATATTATGCGCAGAGGAATTGACAGTGGGAAAATTAGACATGTAGAGGCAATTCTGTATTCTGAGTTGTCTCTTAATTTATGAAAAAATAATTATGTTTTGGTAATCTGTCAAGATGCAGATCCATTAATAATCTGGTATAGTTATGTTGTTGCAAGTGAATATATTACCTCAAAATAAAAGAGGACTAAAACTAATTGGTGGCGTGATACGCCGTAATGCTTGATTTAGAGTACCTCAAAACAAAAGAGGACTAAAACTACTTGTCGATATGGTATAGCTTTTTTCAGATTTAGAGTACCTCAAAACAAAAGAGGACTAAAACTAAAGCTTCTAAATGGTGGCGCGTTACGCCGATTTAGAATACCTCAAAACAAAAGAGGACTAAAACCTAGCAAGCCGGTCGCCGCGCTCAAAGTAAGATTTAGAGTACCTCAAAACAAAAGAGGACTAAAACCTCTTTTGTGGATAAGTATTCGAAATAAAGCCATAAAAACTGTGATCCAAAGAGCTGGATTATTGGTTTTTATGGCTTTATTCAATTCTTAGTATTGTAGATGAACCATCAGTGAATGTTGTCTTGCAACGTGCCTTCTTGTATAATGAATATATTGATAAATAATAGAAATTTCATACACGCATGAAGAAACCAATTAAATTTTCAGCATTAATGAAGCATTAGGTACATGACTATAAAACCAAATGGAGCTGAGTAGACAGATGAAAATCACAAAGATGAGAGTAGATGGAAGAACTATCGTAATGGAGAGGACAAGCAAGGAAGGTCAACTGGGTTATGAAGGTATCGATGGAAATAAGACAACAGAAATTATATTTGATAAGAAAAAAGAGTCATTTTATAAGAGTATCCTCAATAAAACTGTGAGAAAACCCGATGAAAAAGAAAAGAATAGGCGTAAGCAGGCAATTAATAAAGCGATTAATAAAGAAATAACAGAATTAATGTTGGCGGTGTTACATCAAGAAGTGCCAAGCCAAAAGTTACATAATTTAAAGAGTCTAAATACGGAATCTTTAACTAAACTATTTAAACCGAAGTTCCAAAACATGATTTCTTATCCGCCTAGCAAAGGTGCCGAACATGTTCAGTTTTGCCTTACAGATATAGCGGTACCAGCGATTCGAGATTTAGATGAAATTAAGCCAGATTGGGGCATTTTTTTTGAAAAATTGAAACCCTATACGGATTGGGCAGAATCATACATTCACTATAAGCAGACAACCATACAGAAATCCATTGAGCAAAACAAAATACAGTCCCCTGATTCGCCAAGGAAATTAGTATTGCAAAAATATGTCACAGCCTTTTTGAATGGAGAACCGCTGGGACTCGATCTTGTGGCGAAAAAATATAAACTGGCAGACTTAGCGGAGTCGTTTAAATTAGTAGATTTGAACGAGGATAAAAGTGCAAACTATAAAATTAAAGCGTGCTTGCAACAACATCAGCGAAATATTTTGGATGAATTGAAAGAAGATCCGGAGTTAAATCAATATGGTATAGAAGTGAAGAAATATATACAGCGATATTTCCCAATCAAACGTGCACCGAATAGAAGTAAACATGCACGAGCGGACTTTTTGAAAAAGGAATTAATTGAGTCTACAGTGGAGCAACAATTTAAAAATGCTGTATATCATTATGTACTGGAACAAGGCAAAATGGAGGCATATGAGCTAACAGATCCTAAAACAAAAGACTTGCAGGATATTAGATCTGGTGAGGCATTTAGCTTCAAATTTATTAATGCTTGCGCCTTCGCATCGAATAATTTGAAGATGATTTTAAACCCTGAATGTGAAAAGGATATCCTAGGTAAGGGCAATTTTAAAAAGAATTTGCCAAACAGTACTACGCGATCTGATGTTGTGAAGAAAATGATTCCCTTTTTCTCGGATGAGCTTCAAAATGTGAATTTTGATGAAGCTATCTGGGCGATTAGGGGCTCTATTCAGCAAATTAGAAATGAGGTTTACCATTGTAAAAAGCATTCTTGGAAAAGCATACTTAAAATAAAAGGCTTTGAATTTGAACCTAACAATATGAAATATGCGGATTCTGATATGCAAAAATTGATGGATAAAGATATCGCCAAAATTCCAGAGTTCATCGAAGAAAAACTTAAAAGTAGTGGAGTAGTAAGGTTCTACAGGCATGATGAGTTGCAATCCATATGGGAAATGAAACAAGGATTTTCGTTGCTGACTACTAATGCGCCGTTTGTCCCAAGCTTTAAGCGTGTCTACGCAAAAGGGCACGACTACCAAACTTCTAAAAATAGATACTATAATTTGGATTTGACTACTTTTGATATTTTGGAATATGGAGAAGAAGATTTTCGTGCACGCTATTTCCTGACGAAGCTAGTTTATTATCAGCAATTTATGCCATGGTTTACAGCTGATAATAATGCTTTCCGAGATGCTGCCAATTTTGTATTGCGATTAAATAAAAATAGACAGCAGGATGCAAAAGCTTTTATTAACATTAGAGAAGTTGAAGAAGGTGAGATGCCTAGAGACTATATGGGTTATGTCCAAGGTCAAATAGCGATACATGAGGATTCAATTGAGGATACACCGAATCATTTTGAGAAATTTATTAGTCAGGTTTTTATTAAGGGCTTTGATAGGCATATGAGATCTGCTAATTTAAAATTTATTAAAAATCCAAGAAATCAGGGGCTAGAACAAAGTGAGATTGAGGAAATGAGCTTTGATATTAAAGTGGAGCCGTCATTTTTGAAAAATAAAGATGACTATATTGCATTTTGGATATTCTGCAAAATGCTTGATGCTAGGCATTTAAGCGAGCTAAGAAACGAAATGATTAAGTATGACGGTCATTTAACTGGAGAACAAGAAATCATTGGTTTAGCATTGCTCGGAGTGGATTCACGAGAGAATGATTGGAAGCAGTTTTTTAGCTCAGAACGGGAATACGAGAAAATTATGAAGGGCTATGTTGTAGAGGAATTGTATCAGCGGGAACCGTACCGACAAAGTGATGGCAAAACACCGATTCTTTTTCGTGGTGTAGAGCAAGCGAGGAAGTATGGTACTGAAACAGTGATTCAACGGCTTTTTGATGCTAATCCTGAGTTCAAAGTGTCAAAATGCAACTTAGCAGAGTGGGAGCGGCAAAAAGAAACCATTGAAGAGACTATTAAGCGAAGAAAAGAATTGCATAATGAATGGGCAAAAAATCCAAAAAAACCGCAAAATAATGCATTTTTTAAAGAGTATAAAGAGTGTTGTGACGCTATTGACGCTTACAATTGGCATAAAAATAAAACTACGCTTGCATACGTTAATGAGCTGCACCATTTGCTAATTGAAATTCTGGGAAGATATGTTGGCTATGTAGCAATAGCTGATAGAGACTTTCAATGTATGGCGAATCAATATTTTAAGCATTCAGGAATAACTGAGAGAGTGGAATATTGGGGCGATAATAGACTAAAAAGTATTAAAAAGCTGGATACATTCTTGAAAAAAGAAGGACTGTTTGTTTCTGAGAAAAATGCAAGGAATCATATAGCGCATTTAAATTATTTATCACTCAAATCTGAGTGCACGTTGCTGTATTTATCCGAGAGGTTGAGAGAAATTTTTAAGTATGATCGTAAATTAAAGAATGCCGTTTCCAAGTCATTAATCGATATTTTAGATAGACATGGTATGAGCGTCGTATTTGCTAACTTGAAAGAAAATAAACATAGGTTGGTGATAAAAAGCTTAGAGCCAAAAAAATTGAGACATCTGGGTGGGAAAAAAATCGATGGTGGTTATATAGAAACAAATCAAGTTTCAGAAGAGTATTGTGGTATAGTGAAGAGACTGTTAGAAATGTGATGTAGGATGTTACAGTCAATCTCAAAATGAAATTGGAAGTTACAAGAGGACGTAATATGATGTTACTATTAAAAATACCTCAGAATAGAAGAGGACTAAAACAAATGATTGCAAGCCGTTACAAAAAATATGATTTAGAGTACCTCAGAACAAAAGAGGGCTAAAACTAGAATAATCGATTGAGACGGTCTACAAGTGATTTAGAGTACCTCAAAACAGAAGAGGACTAAAAACCTGCTGTGGATAAGTGAGGAATAACATTTTCAATTGTAATGGCTGTGAAGAGAAAAAGTCAGCGCACAACAAAGAAGATGACGAACAAAATCTCTCGCCATCTTCTTAAAATTATTTGCCACACAGCCAACATTATAAGCGTTAAAACCAGCACCATGAGTACATTTCACCCAACAATCAGAATCCCCGTTTCTCCGTTTTTAGGAAATGAAGAAGCACCATAAATCGTTGATAGTAAACGGTTTATGGTGCTTTTTTGTCCTGCGAAAAAACGCTAAATAAATGGCCTATTTCAGAGCGGCTGCAATTTTAGGGAAAATAATTTCTAAATCATCGTCTTCGTCCCATTCTAAAGCTTCCGGTAATACAATATCGGCATGAATCTCGGCTTTCTCTTCGGCGGTTAGAGCCAAACGATCGCAGGCTTCAAAGAAAACTTCTTCCTCATCCTGCTCGGTTTTCTCTAAATACGCGTCACTACTGATATACATAATTTCTTCAAATTCGGCTAAAAAATCATCGTCAACATTGCCTTGAAGCAGTTCGCCGAGACAATCCGGGTCTTTTAGTATCGCCAAAAAAGCATCCTGTCCGAGGGAAATGAGCCAAGCGCGGAAATAATCGAAACCGTCGTCACTCGCTCCGTCATTCAATAGATAAGCCGCGGCCCAGAGCCTGTCTGCCTTCGAAACTTCAAGATATTCGTCAAAAATAAGTTGCCATTTCACCATATCATCTGGCTTTAGTTTACGGAGCAACTTTTCAAGCATTTCTACGTATTCATCGATGTCTGCGCCGCTTCGCACGATAGCTTTGTTGACGATTTTCCAGAACTTTTTCTTGTTCATTCTTTTGACTCCCTTTCATTATCCAAAGTGTGATGGTTGTTGCGGCAAACAGGAATAATATGCTCATAATCGAAATATACAGCATCCAACTGTCCATCTCAGAAAAATCATCGAGCGGAAAGTTATGGAGATAGGAACTACTAATCGATGCGACTATATCCGGTGTTTTATACATAAAAACAGCAATCGCGAGCAAAATACCTGTAAAAAGCCAATCTAAATCTGTCCATTTCTTCTTCATTTTCTCTAAACTCCTTTTCATCAATAATACTGATAATTAGTATCTAAAATATCTATTTTACTTATCACGAAATCCTTTGTATACTGTAAATGTAGTCAAGAAAAGCTAGCTATCAACAATTCGTGTAGCGCGATTTGTAGCGGATCTTGCGGGAAAGCATGATTGTGAATCTGAAAAAGTGGGCGAACAATCGGTGTTGGCGGGTGCTCATACGGAAAATCGCGGACGCTCAAATCAGAAAGTAGCGTTTTTCCGACGCCTTGCCGCAACATAGTCAAAATCGCCTCATTGCTTGCAATCTCCATTTTTTGCGCGGGAATTATGTTTTCTTGTTGAAAAAATTGGTCCGTGTACGTGCGAATTCCAGAACCAGTTTCACGCAACAGCCAAAGATCGTTCGTCATATCACCAGCCAAAACAAGCGAATCGTGGGCAAAAACAGTGCGCGTAATCATCGGTGCAATCATCGGCGATTCCACAAGCCCAACTTGGTATTCATGCGTTTCCACCCGATTAAAAATTACCGTCGAATTCGCAATCGAGACCACAAAATCATAGTTCGGAAACTGCTTTTGAAGCTGCGGTAAAACAAGAGGGAGCATATACACACCAATCGTTTGCGAGGCGCCAATCGTGTAAGTAATCCGCGTGTTTCCCTGCAATTGCTGGATATCGCTCAAACTAGTTTCCCATAAAGAATCGAGTTGTTTCGCGCGAACATAGAGTAAGTCAGCGCTTTCGGTCGGTACAGCATGATTGCGTCCGCTCCGGATAAACAATTCGCTCCCCGTTATTTCTTCCAATTTTTGAATATGTAACGAAACAGTTGGCTGTGAGATAAATCGTTTTTCGGCGGCGTGCGTAAAATTCTTCTCTTCATAAACCGTCATAAACGTTTGAAGCCAGTGAAACATGCGAGAGAGCCCCCTTTTACATAAGATTTCTTATTATTATAACACGGATTTAGGAGATGAATGGAAAAATGAAGATAAAATGGCAGGAAAAAGGATTTTGGATCGGTGTAGCCGTCACGCTCGCCTGTTCACTAGCAGGAAAATATTTAGCACAAATACCGGGCTTGCAGATTGTCGGCGCACTCGTCATCGCACTAATACTCGGAATGCTCGTCCAAATGAGCCGGACACTTGTCGTCAGCGCACAACCTGGAACGAGCTTCATATCGAATAAATTTTTGCGGTTAGGGATTATTTTGTTAGGATTCCGGTTGAACTTAAAGGCGTTGGCGGATTCTGGCGTGAAAACGATTATCTTCGCGATTGTGGTCGTCGCATTCACGATTGTCACAGTATATTTCCTCTGCAAATGGCTAAAAGTAGACAGCACACTCGGCATGCTCACGGCTTGCGGGTGCGGGATTTGCGGTGCCGCTGCGGTCATGGGCGTGTCTCCCCAGTTGAAGGCAAAAAATGATGATGCGGTGCTAGCGGTGGCCGTGGTTTGCATCTTAGGAACGGTATTTACGCTCATCGAAGTAGGACTGATGCCCGTTTTAGGTATGACGCCAACGCAATTCGGTGTCATGGCCGGCTCATCTTTACATGAAATCGCACATGCGGTAGCAGCTGGTGGGGCAGGGGGAACGCAGGCACTTGACGCGTCGATTATCATGAAATTATCTCGCGTCTTGCTACTCGCACCAGTTGCTTTAATAGTAGGAATCATCGCCCAACGCAAAACACAAGGAGCATCAGACGAAAAGGCCAAATTACCGATTCCGTGGTTCATGGGTGGATTCCTATTGACGAGTGCGATTGGCACCTTCATCGCGATGCCAGCAAGCTTATTAGACGGCCTGGTTTCACTGGCGTATCTTTGCCTCGGAATGGCGATGGCAGGACTCGGTATGAGCGTGAATTTCCAAGTGATTATCCGTCGCGGCGGGCGTGTATTTTTAGCGGCAACTATTGGTTCTGTTGCGTTATTAGCCCTATCGATTACCGCGAGTAAACTCTTCTTTTAAACGCAAAAACAGCGCATCCCGCGAAAAGGATGCGCTGTTTCTATAGAAAAACTTATTCAATCACAAACTGATTATGATACAATTCGGAGTAGAATCCTTCTTCTTTCAGCAATGATTCATGTGTGCCTTGCTCGATAACTTCTCCTTGATGCAAGACCACGATATGATCGGCGTCAAGAATCGTTTTCAAACGGTGGGCAATAACGAAACTAGTACGACCCGAGATAACGTTATCCATCGCTTTTTGAATGCGGCTCTCGGTCACGGTATCTACATTACTTGTCGCCTCATCTAGAATAAGCAGGGACGGATTTGTAATAATCGTACGCGCGATACTAATCAATTGCTTCTGACCAACACTGAAAATATTATTCTCATCCGTGATTTCCGTGTCATAACCGTTCTCAAGCGTCATGATGAAATCGTGAATATTGGCTTGTTTCGCAGCATCCGTAACTTCTGCATCTGTTGCTTCCGGTTTACCGAAGACGATATTATCGCGGATAGTACCCGAGAAAAGCACAGAATCTTGAAGCACGATACCAACTTCTTTACGAAGAGACGCGAGTTTAATGTCACGAATATCGACATCATCGAACAAAATCGCACCGTTATCGACATTGTAGAAACGGTTCAGTAGGTTCATGACGGTCGTTTTACCAGAACCAGTCGGGCCAACGAGGGCAACCATTTTACCTCTTTCCACATCAATCGAGACATTTTTAAGCACTGGTTTTTCAGGCGTATAAGCGAAGTCCACATTTTGCAACTTCACGCTTTTGTGAACGCCATCGATTGTTTTCAGGTCTTTACGCTCCACTTCTTCTTCTTCGTCAAAAATTTCACTAACACGGCGCGCACCAGTAATTGCTAATTGAAGCATGCTGTACTGAGACGAAATTTGAGTAAGTGGCATATAAAATTGTTGCGAATACTGCACGAACATAACGATCAAACCAAGAGCTGCGGCACGTTCGATACTACCGTCAAGCGCTAGGTAACCACCGAAGAAGATTACGACAGCTGTATTGATTAACGAAATACCTTGCATCATCGGGAAAAGTAAACCGGAGTAAACTTGACCTTTAAAAGTTGCGTCTTTCACGATGTTATTATGTTTCACGAAGCCTTCAATCGTTTCTTGCTCTAAACCGTTTGTAATAACGATTTTTTGACCGGAGATTTTTTCATCGATATAGCCGTTTAGTTCGCCGAGACGATCTTGTTGCATATCCACGTATTTACGAGCTTTGCGGATAATCAACGCGGCAATAACAATCGCAATTGGTGCCATCAGAAGCGTCACCGTTGCTAATTTCACATTTTGGTTATACATCATGATGATAACACCAATCATTAACGCAACGTTTGACAAAACTTGCACGAGCGCTTGGTTCAGCGTATTCGAGATGTTGTCTAAGTCACTTGTAAAACGGCTCAGCATTTCGCCATCTTTATGCCCATCGAAGAAACGAATCGACAGTTTCTCCATTTTGCGGAACAATCCGATACGCATCCGGTTCGTCGCGCGACCAGAAACGCCGGCCATCAAGATCGTTTGAATGAATGTTGCAGCGGCAAGTAGGACATAGAATAGAATTAGCATCCAAATAATATGGACGAAATCCGTCTTGTCATCAACGCCAGTCGTGAAGAAGCGTTGCGCGTAAGTTGCCAGTTCTTGGATAGCTTTCCCGATATATTCAGGAGCCTTGACTTGTAAATAAGTAGCACCGATAATCGCGATAATAATCACGGTCAGCTGCAACTTGTAAGCTTTTAAATAGTGCCAGAAAAAGCGGCAGATACGTTTAAATTCAGCCATTACGCGTCAACCTCCTTTCCCTTTTGTGTGTCATAGATTTCTCTGTAAACCGCACTTGTTTCAACGAGTTCTTTGTGTGAACCGACGCCAACAAGTTCCCCAGCATCAAGCACGAGAATCTTGTCTGCATGAATCACAGAAGAGATTTTTTGCGCGATAATGAAAGTGGTCGTGTTGCTCAGTTCTTTATTCAGCGCTTCTTTGACAAGTTTCTCACTGCGCGCATCTAGGGCACTCGTAGAATCATCAAGAATCAGAATCTTCGGATCACCGATAATACCGCGTGAGATGGAAAGGCGTTGTTTCTGCCCGCCGGAGAAGTTATTACCACGCTCAACGATTGGCGCTTCATACACATCCGCATGGCGTTCAATAAATTCTTTCGCCTGCGCAATGCGTGTCGCTTTTTCCATATCGTCTGGCGTTGCGTCTTTCTTACCATGACGTAAGTTCTCGGCAATCGTACCTGAGAAAAGAATCGCGCGTTGCAATACAAGCGAAACCGTATCGCGTAACGTCTGTTTATTCACTTTCTTCAAGTCCGTTCCACCAATCAAAATTTCACCCTCGGTTGGGTCGTATAATCGTGGAATCAGTTGTGCCAAGGTCGATTTACCAGACCCGGTCGCTCCAACGATACCAACCATTTCGCCAGGTTTCGCTTCGAATGAAATATGTTTCAGCGCTTTTGTTTCATCGCCTTCATATTGGAAACTAACATCGCGGAACTCCACGCTACCAACTAAATCTTGTTTTGGCGCGTTTTCGTCATACGTAATATCAGGCTCTGTTTCTAGCACTTCACCGATACGTTTCAATGAAATCATCGCACGTGACGCCATCATCATCATCATACCACCGATAATAATCGCCATCATAATTTGCATTAAGTAGTTCATGAAAGATGCAATTGCACCAATTACCGCAGGATCATCTTTCACTAAATCCCCAGCAAAATAAATTGCCGCGACAACTGCCATGTTTGAAACGAGCATAAATGCCGGAATCATAATCGAGAAAAGCTGTCCAACTACGATGGTGTGATGCGTTAATTTATCACTTGTTTTTGTGAATCGCTCTAGTTCATTATCTTCTTGTACGAACGATTTCACGACGCGCATACCAGCCAAGTTTTCCTTCGCAATAGCATTGACGCGATCAATAAAGCCTTGAATTTTGCCAAAATGTTTGCCCATGCGTCCAAAAATCAAGAAAACAATGAGGAGAACAAGGACAACGAGCACGATAATAATCCACCAAAGTTCTGGCAGGGTATACATCGCTAAAATAAAACTACCAATAAACATAATCGGAATTCGAGTGATGGATTGTAGCGACATCATCACTAAGTTTTGAACTTGCGTAATATCATTCGTTTGACGAACCACTAGATTTCCCGTCGAAAGTCTCTCGATATTGCTGAATGAGAAAGTTTGAATTTTGCGGAAACTAGTTTCACGAATGTCGGCTCCTACACCTTGTGCCACTTTTGCGGAGAGGATGGTGTTGAGGATACCAGCGATAAGTCCGACGACCGCAATAATAATAAGTAAAATACCAATTCGCGTAATGTCATCCATATCGTCTTTAATAATTGCTTCCAGTACTTGTTGTAATAATTTCGGCTGCCATAATTGTGAGATAACCATGACGACGATGAAAAGTGTGGAGAGCGTGGTTTGAAGCTTGTATTTCTTCAAGTGTTGAAATAAAACTTTCATTATATACCTCCTTGTGTATGCGTTAAAAACCAGCACGAACATATATTCTAAACCAAATTGGACTTATATGCAAGGGAAAAATGAAACTTTATTCTAGTAAATGAGGCTTGTCATAAAATGTTCACAAAATATTGCAAAGTACAAGGGGCTCTAGGAGTAGGTGTCATCGATCTTTAGGCTGATTGGATACAAAAAATACGAAAATGAGCATAAAAAAGCTTGCTATGAAACGGCTTTCATTTTGTATAATAAGAAATAGGAATATCGACATATGAAATAGAATGTGGGATAATCAATTTTTAAGGGATTGCCGTACATAACTTGGTTCGATAATGATGGGAGGAAAAGGGACAGATGAATATTTTGATAGCGCTTATACCTGCTTTACTATGGGGATTCATGCCGTTACTTATTACAAAAATTGGCGGGACAACGAGGCAACAAACGACGGGTATCACGTTTGGAGCCCTTATTTTTGCGTGTATTGCGTTCGTTTTTACAGATCCGGTGTATACAATGGAAACGGTGATTATTAGTTTTTTGACGGGGTGTTTGTGGAGTGTCGGGCAAATGTTCCAGTTGAAGTCATTTAAGCTGATCGGTGTTTCGAAGGCGATGCCGATTTCGACGGGGATGCAACTCGTTGGGACGACGCTTTGTGGTGTGTTGCTATTTCACGAATGGGATACGACATTCCGAATTGTGTTTGGGTTTACCGCGTTGGCGCTGATTGTTATCGGTATTTTCATGACATCCTACGCGGAAAAAGAAGAAGCGGGGCAAGCGACGTTGAACCGCGGACTGCTCGCACTAGCCATTTCGTCGGCGGGTTACGTTAGCTACGTCGTGATTATTCAAGGTTTCGCGATCAATGGGCTGGACGCGATTTTGCCGCAAGCGATTGGAATGGTGATAGCGGCGCTGATTATGACGGCGCGTAGTAAGGACGACAAAGAAAGCCGATTCATTAAGAAAACAGCATGGCTTGCGATTCCCGGCATGATTTGGGCGCTCGGGAATGTGGCGATGATATACGCGAACAGTCTTGTTGGTGTCGCGACGGGATTCTCCCTTTCACAACTCGGCGTCGTTATTTCGACACTGGGCGCGATTCTTCTATTAAATGAACGCAAAACACGAAAAGAAATCATTTTTGTCATTATCGGTGTTATTTTAGTAGTTGTCGGTGGAATAATGATAGGTGCCACCAAAGCCTAGTCGCTCAGCGGGGCGACAAATATTCATTTTCGTCGTTAAAAGCTCCGTTCCAGCGCTCTTCTACACTGCGTTTCGCATAACTTCTCACATGGTCGGAGATAAGACTCCCTTCCTGTTTTCAGTCAACGTACCCCAGTACGCTCTGCGCTGGTACTCGCTTTTGCCTAGAAACCAAGCATTTGTCACCCCGCTGAGTTTTTGAGAAATATCATGTAAATCGGTTTTTCTATTTCAACGATCTGAGCCTAATCGTTTTCATTTTTTTCTAGCTTTCTATATTTTTTGACATAACTCCTGAATTTCGTCTTTTGTGTAGTAATCTTATGTATGTAAGGGACACAATAAAAAACGAGAGAAGGAATTGATAATATGAAATTAACGAAATTCGCGATCGTCGGTATGGTAACAGTGGCAACCTTAGTAGGAACGGGTACGGGAACAATGGCTCATGCAGCGGACGGTGGAACATTGGGCTCCAAAGCAGATGTCAACTTTATTCCTAATGATACAATCACAAATCCAGTTGATCCAACAGATCCAGGCAATCCAGAAGTAGTGGTACCCGTTGATCCGGATCATCCAGCAGGTACAGCAGGACCTCTAAGCATCGATTATATCTCTAATATTCACTTCGGAGATCAAAAAATATCCGGTAACAATGAGGTTTACTCCGCGAAGCTTGATCAAATTAAAGTTGGCGCTGCAGAAACGGTAAAAGATATTCCGAACTATATCCAAATTACGGATAACCGTGGTTCTAACGCAGGTTGGCATCTAACGGTAAAACAAGACGGCCAATTTGTTAACGGTACATCTGAATTACTTGGTGCTGTATTAAGTTTTGAAAATCCAACATTGAACTCGGCATCAGAAAGTGACGCACCAACAGCAACAGGATTCTCGCTTGATCCAGCTGGAACGTCATCGGATGTTATGAGTGCAGAAGAAGACCAAGGTATGGGAACGTGGGTTGATATGTTCGGAGCGGATGCAACAGAAGCCGCAGACAGCATTAAACTAAGCGTACCAGGTAAAACTTCGAAAATTCCAGGTCAGTACGAAGCAACACTAACTTGGGAATTAACAGATACGCCAGCATAAGCTCGATTTATGTATAGCAAAATCTTCGTCCTGCCCAACATGGGTAGGACGATTTTTCATAGGACTGGACCATAACCCAAATAAATCGGCGACAAGCGCTCGCATTCAGGGGATTTGGCGGACTTCCGGTTCTGCTACGCAATACTTGCTACGCTTAACTTCTTGCATGGTCGAGGAAACTACCCTCTCCCTGCTTTCAGTCATCACATACACCAGTATGCTCCGCTTTGTTGGGACTGTTCGACATGTAATGAGTTACAGTCCCAATATAAGCGTGAACAAAGTGAACGGTTAATCCTATCCAAATCCCCTGAATACAACCGCTTTCGCTCGATTTGTGTATAGCATTATGATCGTCTTACCCAAAAAGAAAGGGAAGGCGATTTTATCTTGTTTGGAATTTAGTTCTAGCCTGGTTTTTATTCAGCAAAGCGCTCATTCTTCTTACTCAAAAACAGATCTAGTTGTTCAAAATCTTTTTTTACAGGGGGCATGTTCCAGACAAGCGTGTCGGCTGTGATGCCAGTTTCTTCATAGAACGGGAAATCGCTGATGATGAGGTCGATGTGTTGCATGTGTTCGTGGGAATGCAACTCGTCACAAATGATGATTTGTTCTTCTGAATATCGCTTCCGTAACTCAGTCCGCAGATACTCCTCCCAAAAATAGCCGTTCTCTGAAACAATTTTCACATGAAGGATCCGATATTGCTGCTCTTGTTGTATCACAATATTGTAGAAATCCGTTAAATAGTGGATCATCATGGCCTTGTTAGAGCGAATATAACGGTGATTTGGATTCGTTTCAAAGCTATTTAGCACCGTTCTAATCTTTTGACTAAGCGCATGTTTATCGGGGGCTATGTGCGTATATGGAACCTCTGGCAGGTTGTTCATTTTATCAATAAAGAGGAAGCGCGTCAGAAAATCAATCGTTTCTGCTAATATATGCGTTGAATTATGAATCTGATACTCCTCTAAAAGTTTCACCAAATCCTGAGCAAGTTCATACTTAGGAGGATTCACAAGTTTACTATTTTTCACCCGAACTTCTGCTTGCCCCTCGTCAACATAAGAGAATTTTGTCCAAAAGCACATCAAGACATTGATATAACACTCCTGTTTTGATAACGGAAAGCCAACAATATCCCCTAAAATCGAATAATCAACGGGATGGAATTCACGCTGCGCATCGGCAATACTTTTCCAAGAGTGGAGGTCGGCTTGCGTCATGGTGTAGTGATAACCCTGCTTCACCCGCTCCAAACAAACCGCAATCGCAATCGCATAATTTATCCGGGCAGACAGCGAAAAATAAATCCCAAAGCAACTCTCCACCGTCTTAATAAAGTCATTCACACGCGCATAAGGTATCTCTGGAAATGGCCACTTCGTATAAGGATAGGAACGGCTATAAATCTGGAAATAATAAAAACGCAAGCGAATCTCCGTCCCCTTAATATCAAGCGGTGTCGTCTCCAACACGAGGCGACTCTCAGCAAGATATGTATCGATCTGACGAACACGGCGATACATCGTCGGCAAACTACTGAAATTCGCTTCCGCCCAATCCGTCAAGTTTTGCCGTTTCCCTGTAAAGATATCCTTAGAAATCAAATACATATACGAACTACTAACGGTCATGGCATATAAATAGGAGAAATTGATTTGCTCCCCTACATCGAGCAACACATAAAATTCATCCTCATGCACACGAGCAATCGCCGGGTCAAAAATTTCCTGCAAGCTTTTTATATCACTATCCAGCGTCTTAATAGAACAATGCAGCAAGGCCGCAAGCTCTTTCTTCGTGTAATTCTGCTCTGCCGTAAACAAGATATGCAACAGCCTTAGCTTCCGATATTCTGAAGCAATAACAAGATTTTTCATACGTAAACACGCTCCTAAAGCACGATTTTCTATTACGCCAAATATAGCACCATAATTTCCATTTGTCATTCTTTTTTACTAAACAGAGTCAAAAATTTCTCGATAAAAGAACTTTTTGATAATAATCGCATTTTCGGACTTTTATGTAGTATTCTTATAACTGTAAGAGGCACCGAGAACGGAATACATAAGCACAAAGCGATTCCAAATCTCAGGTACCTAGCGAAAAAAACTTCTTCTGGTCATCCCCCGACCAATCGAACGAAATCGGCTGCCCCCTCGCAGTCACACTATCTCTTCTAATTTCCCCAGAAACAAACTTCACAAACCAAACCAAAATCCGTAAAACAATGAAAAACCTCACTACAATGGAACTCCATTCTGAGCAAATCGATGGATCCCTTTTAAAAAGCATATCGAAAGGAGGTGATGCTACCCACAGCAGCACGGCATCTAGAATGAACTGTCAGTGATGTATGACAATTCAAAAAAAGAAGAAAGATAAGTTACATCAAGTTGTGATAAATCTACAAATTTAGAGTATAACCAGTAAAAATACCCTAAAAGAAGTGAAATTTGTTACCAAAAAAAAGCCTTTTGTTTTGGGTTATAAAGTAGCTAAAATAAAAGGAAGCAATACAAAAACAGAAAAATGAAGCAACAAAGGCAAGAAAATATTTATTTTACACCACGTTACTAAAAGATGAAAAAGCATCATAACTTAGTAATATGTAGTATAAGCAAGATGGATTAACTTAAGTCCAGAGTTTTTAGTAATACTAATCAGAATTTTTAAAATAATCAAACTCTAATTTTGCTAGATTTAACAAAGGTTTCACCCACGCACCATTAAAGTAAAGTATTTTACAAATTAAAATGGATATATCGTCCAACTACATTTCTTTTTAGAAGAAACTGGCGATTTACAGAAAAAAACATCGCAAAGTGACTCTGAAATACTATGATATAATCCAATCAGCACGAATGAAGTAATGAAATTTACTTTGAAAAAATGACTGCAGGGACGTATTCCAAAACATAAACAAACACTACTTCAGATGATTCTATATTTTTAATAAATATAAATGAGAATACAGTTTTGTTGCAACTTAGGGGGTGTTTATTATGTGAAGGCAGCACGGTTCACGCAGGAAAACAAACAGACAAATAAACAGTTTAAGGAAGAAGGAGAAAAATAAACATGAAAATCGAACAAAAGGGACCAATTAACGTTCTATCTAAGGCGTCGGTCAAGAAAGCTGCCAAATCACTTTTAGTAGCTACAGTTATTGCAAGCCAAGTATTTACAGTATTACCAGCAGGGTCATTCGCAGCAGAAGCGACTAACCCAGCATTACCAAGTGCAGACGCAGCAGCTAGCAAAATTTCAATCGAACCGATGTCATTAGCTCTAGACAATGGGGTAACAGAAAGACGCGCACAAGTTTCTACATTTGCAGAGTTTAAAATAGCAGCAGAATCTACAACTATCAACGTTATCGAAATCACTGGGAACTTCCAATTCACAAGTAACGTATCAATCAACAGCAACATCCGCATTGAAGGTAACGGCCAAGCAATAACTGCTGGTAAATATCAAATGGTTATGCGTTCTACTTCTATCATCGATGTACAAGACTTAAGTATCACGAACAACGGAACACAAGGTGTATTTACAGGATATAACTCAACAGCAGCACCTACAGTTAACTTGACGAACAACGTACAAGTATGGGGAGAAATCATGGGTGGAACGGGTAAACTTTCCCTATCCATCGCTGGAACAAACAATAAGATTGTAAGTCCAGATGATTACGGTGTAGAAGTTGATGAATTAATCATCAAAGACAATGCACGTATCGAAGAATTATCCGCTTTACTGACAGCTGTTAAAGTTCGTACATCTGGTAATGTAAGTATTGGCGATAATGTTTATATCAACATGAACTCAAACAAAGGTTACGCATTTGACGTAGCGACAAGTGCTCTTGTTATCGGTGAAAATACAGTCTTGAAATCAGCATCTAAATACGGGACAGTAAGAGCAGCAACATTGGTTGCTAAAAATGGCTCTGACTTAACGTTAGCATCTGGTGATTCGAGTTATGGAATCTACGTAACTGGAAATATCACATTTGGAGACGATGTAAAACTTAAAGCAACTGGTACCGGTACTGCCGTTTATGCATACAACACAGGAGCAGCAATCGTTGTAGGTAAAAATGCTAATATCGATATTGTTAGTGATAATGGTTATGGTATCTACGGAAATGCATCGATTACATTTGGTGACGGCTCGTCTCTAAAATTAAGAACACAAAATAAAGCTATTTACTCAGCGGGATCAGCAGCAATAACTTTTGGTACAGTGTCTAATCAACCAAAAGCAGCGGCAGATCGTGTGAAAATTGACATCGACTCTGCTATTAGTGACGGTATCTACTCTGCTGGTGGCCCAATCCTTTTTGGTGATGACACAGAAGTTAATGTAAAAGCAAAATCAGCAGCAATTTATGCAGCAGGAAACTCACGTGTAACCTTTGGAGCAAACACAAAAACTACAATTTCATCTTCAAATGGTAGAGGTATTGATGCTGGTGGTGTGAAAATCACTGATAACTCAAGCATGGATATTAAAGGCTATGTAGATGGTATCTATACAAATGATACAAGCGGTGAAGGCTTATCAACTGGTAAAAACGTCAACCTAAATATCACAGCATCTAGTCACGATGGTATTTACACGGCAAAAGATACTACTTTTGGAGCGAATAATACGGTTGTTATTAAAGCGCTGAACAGCCATGCAATGCACTCACTTTATGGTTCAGTAATTAATATCGGTGCTGACTCAAGCTATGATCTTTCAGGAACAGAAGGTGTTCAACAAGCAGGTGGCGCAGCAGCAGCACTTAACGTTGGAGCAAATTCAACAGTTAAAATTTCAGCAGTAGGCTATGGTATAAACACTACTGGTTCTGTAACATTTGCTACTGGTTCAAAAGCTAACATCCGCGCTGCTTCACAAGCATCAAAAGCAGCAGTAAAAGCAAACGGTGTTGTAACATTCCAAAAAGATACAATGGCGTATGTTGAAGCACTTTATCCATCAACAACATATTCAGTACCTGTATTTGACTTAAGTGGCGCATCCAACTCTAAGTTAGTGCTTAATAGCCCTAAATTTATTGATTTCCGCCAAAACAATAATAATGCAACATCTAAAACTGGTCATATTGTGAAAGGTGCGGGGACTGCAACAGTTGCAAACCAATCACGTGTAGAAATCAACAACGTAAAAAACCTAATGGCATGGAATCACGGAACAGACTGGTCTAAAGCAGCAAACACTGCATGGACTGACATTGACTTAGGTCGAGTTACTCTATCAAGTAAAAATGGTACGGCGACAACTAGCTACTACGGTGGTGTTGCGTCAGGTATTGACGGATTCAGCCTATTCGATTACACACGTCTTTCAACAGAAGGATCAAGTGCAATTGCTCGTCCAGTAGTTAGCCCAATCTACGCTGGTGCTAAAACAGTAACAGGTACTGGTGTTGCAGGTAACGACATTATTGTTACATTCCCTAACGGATCAACTGCAAAAGCAACAGTTAAACAAGATGGCACATGGACAGTAGATGTACCAGCAGGCGTTAATCTTCTTAAAGATCAATCTGTAGTTTCATACCAAACAAATGGTGTAAACGACAGTCCAAACGTAACAACAAAAGTACAAGAAGATCTACGCGCACCAGCAGCTCCAACAGTTAATGACATCAAAGAAGGCGACACAACTGTTACAGGTAAAGCTGAGCCAAATAAAGACATCACCGTAACACTTCCAGACGGAACAAAAGTACCTGGTAAAACAGATGCTAACGGCGACTTTACTGTCACAGTTCCAGCACAAAAAGAAGGCGATGAAGTTAAAGTAACACAAAAAGGCGACAACGGTGTTGAAAGCCCAGAAACATCAAAAATCGTAGCATCAAACCAAAAACCAGTCATCACAGCAGCTAACAAAACAATCAAAGTTGGCGACACATTCGCTCCACTAACAGGTGTAACAGCAACAGATAAAGAAGATGGTATCTTAACATCTAAAGTAACTGTAACAGCAAACAACGTTGATACAACAAAAGCTGGCACTTACAACGTAACTTACTCAGTAACAGATTCAGATGGCAACAAAGTAACAAAAACAATCACAGTAACAGTAAAAACTAACGAAAAACCAGTCATCACAGCATCTAATCAATCAATCAAAATGGGTACTACATTCAACCCATTAACAGGTGTAACAGCAACAGATAGCGAAGATGGTAACTTAACATCTAAAGTAACTGTAACAGCAAACAACGTTGACACAACAAAAGAAGGCACATACAGCGTAACTTACTCTGTAACTGATGCAGATGGCAACAAAGTAACAAAAACAATCACAGTGACAGTAGAAGATCTAACTGGTTCAGTACTTCCAAACGTCTTCTATCTAAATGGCGACACTTACCTTGAAGGAACTTACACAGGTAAGGTTACTAAAGTGAAACTACAAGTAAATGGTGTAGATTACACAACGGTTGCTGTAACTAATGGCGTACTTCGCTATTATGCAAAAGACAAAATCTTGAACCTAACAGATGATGTTAAAATCCTAGCTTACAGCGCAAGTGGCAAGCTTATCGAAACGAAAAAAGTAACAGTTTTAGATGCAGCAGCATTGAAAGGTACTGTTGTTCCAGCAACATTCAACTTAGGTAGCGATCTACGTGTACAAGGAACATTCACAGGCGACATCAAGAAAGTAGCTCTGTCTGTAAACGGAACACTTTATACAAGTGTAGCAGTAGCACCAGATGGAACATTCACTTACTACGGAAAAGACAAGATTCTAAACCTAACAGATGACGTTAAAATCATTGGTTACAACTCAGCAGGAACAGCCGTATCTACAGTGAAAGTTAAGATTCAAGATTCAGGAGCACTTTCAGGAACAATCAAAGCAAGTGACTTTGTAGTAGGTAGTGATCAACGTGTAGCAGGAACATACACAGGTGGCGTGAAGAAAGTTGCCCTATCTGTAAACGGAACGGTTTACACTTCAGTTGGTGTAGCAGCAGACGGAACATTCACTTACTATGCAAAAGATAAAGTTCTAAGTAAAACGGACGATGTTAAAGTATTGGCTTACAATGCTAATGGCGACCTTATCCAAACAGTTAAAGTTAATTTAACAGATTCATCAGCTTTACAAGGAACTGTAACACCAGCGAAATTTACTATCGGAAGTGATCTACGTGTAACAGGAACATATACAGGCGGCGTGAAGAAAGTAGAGCTTGAAGTAAATGGAACAGTTTACACAGGAGTAGGAGTAGCAGCAGATGGAACATTCACTTACTATGCAAAAGATAAAGTTTTCGCAACAACAGATGTAGTGAAAGTACTAGCATACAACTCAGCAGGCACACTAATTGATACAAAAACAGTAGCTCTTACAGATTCAGCAGCATTACAAGGTAACATCTTCCCAACAACTTATACTTTGGGTGACCTTCGCGTAGCAGGAACATACACAGGCGGCGTGAAAAAAGTAGCACTTGAAGTAAATGGAACAGTTTACTCATCAGTAGGAGTAGCAACAGATGGAACATTCACTTACTATGCAAAAGATAAAGTATTAGCAAAAACAGATGTAGTTAAAGTTATTGCTTACAATGCAAACAATGATGTTGTAGACACAAAAACAGTAACAGTAACAGACGGCTCATCAACAGTAACAGGTGACATCTTCCCAGCGACATACAAAATCAATGATGCTCGCGTAACAGGAACATACACTGGCGCTGTGAAAAAAGTTGGTCTAGAAGTTAACGGAACAGTATTTGCTTATGTACCAGTAGCAGCAGACGGAACATTCCAATACTATGCAAAAGACAAAATTGCAGCTGACACAGACACTGTAAAAGTTATCGCTTACGATAGCACAAACACAGTAATCAAAACACAAACAGTTACACTTACAAAATAAGACAAAACTAGAAGCAGTTGGCGAGGGGACAAAGGGTTCCCTCCCAGCCATGCTTCATAAAAGGACGGTAATGATGATAAAAAGAATAGCAATTTTTGGTCTTACAATTTTGACAGCAACAACATTAGTAGCTTGTGGAAATCCGGATACAAGTACTGATAAAACACCTAAAACAGAAGAAACAGCAAAAGATAAAGTATCCACCACTAAGACAGTAGATAACATCGACATGAAAATCGCCAATTTAAAACTAACTGAGAGTGGCGATGGAAAACAAGACATTTTACAGATAGAAATGAATATTCAAAATAACAGTACTACACCATTTGCAATTGGCGGTGGAGATTTCAAACTAAAAACAGCCAAAGACAAGACCATCAAAGTAGATCCACAAGCAAGTAACTTCGGTGATGAAATAGCAGCAGGAAAAACATTGACTGGAAAAGCGTATTTTAACTTACCAAAAGACACTGAAAAAGCAACATTAGTTTACCAACCGAAAGATAAAGCCGAAGCACAATGGGAAGTCACGATACCAGAAAAAGAATAATCTTTTTCTCGATGGACAAAAAAACTATAGATAATTAGGAGTGCTATATTTTGAAAATTTTAGTTATAGGTTTAGGATATATTGGATTACCGACGTCTATTATGTTTGCTAATCACGGACAAGAAGTGGTTGGTGTGGACGTTAGTGAGCGAGTGGTTAAATCATTGAACAATGGAACAATTCATATTGAAGAGCCAGGTTTGCAAGAAGAACTGGATCAGGCAATCGCTGCTGGAAACTTCCGAGCTAGCTTGCAAGCAGAAGAAGCGGATGCATTCATTATTTCTGTACCAACACCAAACAATAACGATGCTTTAAAATCATGTGACTTATCCTATGTGAAGTCAGCAGTCGTTTCGACATTACCTTATTTGAAAAAAGGCAATACCGTGATTATCGAATCCACGATTGCCCCACGTACAACAGAAGATCACATCTTACCACTAATCGAGCAAGCAGGTTTCACTGTTGGAGAAGATATTTTCTTAGTACACTGCCCAGAACGCGTATTACCAGGTCAAATTATTCATGAATTAATTTATAACAACCGCATTATCGGTGGTGTAACGGATGCTTGTACAGAAGCAGGAAAAGCAGTGTATGGCGTTTTTGTAAAAGGTGAATTGATTTCCGCAAAGGCTTCTACAGCAGAAATGTCCAAACTAATGGAAAACACGTACCGTGACGTTAATATCGCACTTGCCAATGAACTTGCCAAGATATCCGCTGATTTAGGAATCAATGCGCTTGATGTTATTGACATGGCAAATAAACATCCCCGTGTAAACTTACACTTCCCAGGTCCAGGAGTTGGCGGTCACTGTTTAGCTGTTGACCCATACTTTATTGCCGCAGCCTCTCCAGATTATTCCCCGCTTATCCAACAAGCCCGCGCCATCAACACATCGATGCCAAGCTATATCGTAGCACAAGTAAAAACGATGATGGAACGCGTAGCAGGTAAGAAAATTGCTATTTTTGGCTTAACTTACAAAGGTGATATTGACGATATTCGTGAAAGCCCAGCAAATGAAATCTGGGAGATGTTAATGAACGAAACAAGTTATGAAGTCGTTGCACATGATCCACATGTAGATGCTCCTTTTGTTGAGAAAAATAGCGAAGTAGCAACAGCTGATGCTGATTTATTATTAATATTAGCTGATCATTCAGAATTTAAGACATTAACACTTGATACGATTGCCAACATGAAGCAGCAAAACGTGTTCGATACGAAGAACATCGCAAAAGAATTAACGGCTGCGAGTAGCTATACCCATATGGGAAATATTTCAGAGGTTTCTCAGTATCCAGTCGAATCCAAGGTTCTTTCTGTCTAAAGGAGTCGAAATGAAAAATAAGGAACTGTTAGAACTACTCGATGCCAACTTTATGTCAACCAGTGAAGCAATTGAAGCCTTAGCAGTCTCTAAGCAATGCTTTCATTCGCTCGTCACAAGAAATAAATTAACGAAAATAAAAAAAGGCTCTTGTGTCTTATATTTTCGCTATCAAATCGAGGATAGAAAAAAACGCCAAGAAGATCTGAGGAATAAGTACCGACCATACGGTGTTTAGCATCGATGGCAGAGGCGTGAAATCTAGCCAGAAATGGGAAGCTCTATGAAAAAAATCTTAATTATTTCACAAAACTTTTATCCTGAAATCGGTAGCGCTGCGAATCGTACGAAGTTCTTATTTCAAGAATTTTCTGAGTCTAGCGAAGTAACACTCATCACTACTGATCCGCGATACCCTAATCAAAATTTATATAAACAAGATGATTTTTGGGAAGAAGGCTTGGACGAAACGCGTGTTATCCGAGTGAAGCCTCGCACGAAAAAGTATGCCAATAGCATTCTAAAACGCTTCCTGTTTTATCTAGAAGTTATGTGTCAATTCATTCAAGCTATCATGCGACAAGGCAAAGATACCGATACGGTTTACATTTCAACACCGCCGATTTCGGTTGGCGTTGCGGGACTTTTCGCTAAGCGCTTTTTAAAGACCAGGTTAATCGTAGAAGTAAGAGATTTGTGGCCTGAGACTTTGCTTGGTGTTAAACGCTGGAATAATCGTTTATTTCTTCGTTTTGCTTACTGGCTAGAAAATAAAATTTACCAACAGGCAGATGAAATTGTGGTCAATAGTGAAGGCTTTGTAGACTATATTGTTGGAAAAGGTGTACCCAAGAAGAAAATCCACTTCATTCCGAATTCCCTAACAGAAGCAGAGTTCGAGTGTAGCGCTAGCCAGAATAAGCAACTGCATCAAAAACCTAAAACGGTCATCTATACTGGAAACGTCGGTTTAGCACAGGAAATGGATTGCTTTTTTGAATTAGCAGAACGCTTCAAAACAAACGACGCCATTACATTCAAAATTATTGGCTATGGCTTTAGACTCCAAGAAATTAAGGAGCGACTAAAACAATACCAGCTAACAAACATCGCGATTCTTCCACCGCAGAAACGCTCGCAAGTTTTAAAAGAAATTGGTAAAGCGGATGTGGCATATGTGACACTCGTAGATCATCCCATTTTTGAAAAAGTGATCCCTGGTAAAGTCATTGATTACATGGGTATGGGTGTACCAATAGTTGGAAACGTGTCGGGTTATAGTAGTCGTGTTATTGAAAAAGCAAAATGTGGCTATACATTCCAACATAGTCAAGTCGATGAGATGTATCAAAAAATAAAAGAACTCATTGAAAATCCAGAAATGGCTCAGGAGATTGGTCACAACGGGTATCAATATGCATACCAAAATCACCGCTGGCAACAAAATTTCAAGAAAATGGAGGCTGTAATCAATCGTGACAACTAAAGTCGGTATGTTTGTATGGAACTATTTCACCAATGATGCACGCGTTTTACGGGAATGCACAGCGCTTAGTGAAGCTGGATATCATGTAGATTTAATCGCATTACATCAAGCCGGATTACCAAAAGTAGAACAAAAAAATGCTAATTTCCACGTTTACCGAATGTCTCAAAAGTTACCATTCACTCCAATACTGAGCTGGCTTAAAAACAAGAAATATCTACTCGGAATGCTTGCATTAGTGTATGCCATTGCTTGCTTTTATTGGCCATTACTCCTCCTCTTATTACTAACCTCCCTCTTATTTACAAAACCAATGCGAACTATCATGTTTCGAAGTATTGTTTTCTTACGGATGGTACGTGCAGGTTTTCGTCAGCGATATGATATCTATCACGCAAATGACTTGAATACATTGCTACAAGCTGTCATTTGTGCGAAATGGCTAGGGCGAAGTAAACTTATCTACGATTCGCATGAAGTTCAGACAAGTAGAACTGGATACGATAGCCCTTTATACGGTATAACAGAACGCTTTTTGCTACGATTTGTGGATGTTTGTATCCATGAAAACCATACACGTGCAGCTTATGTAGAAGAACGCTATGGTTTTTATCCAGAAGTTGTGCATAATTATCCATTTAAACAAGAGCAAGATACGAAAATGACGGTGGACTTACACCAGCAACTAGAAATACCGCGCGAAGAACCAATTTTACTATATCAAGGTGGAATCCAGTCGGGGCGTGGTTTAGATCGATTAATCGAAGCCGTTCCGCACATCAAAATGGGAACCATTGTTTTAATCGGAGATGGACGCATAAAGCCAGCATTAGAAAAAAAGGTGGCAGAGCGAAAATTGGAAAACCGAGTGAAATTTATGGATAAAGTAGCATTAGAATCCTTGCCAAGTCACACGAAAGAGGCATACTTAGGGTTCCAAATACTCAATAATACGTGTTTCAATCATTACTCCGCTTCATCGAATAAGTTGTTTGAATATATTATGAGTGGGATTCCAATCATTGCTTGCGACTTTCCAGAAATAAGCCGTGTTGTTAAAGGATACGAGGTTGGCTTAACCGTCAATTCACACGATCCAGAAGCGATTGCTAAAGCTGTTAATGAGCTAGTGAATAATCCGGAAAAAAGAAAAAAATTGCATCAAAATTGTTTGCAAGCACGTGACATTTTTAATTGGGATAAGGAAAAACTGATTTTTCTAGCTATATACGAAAAAATAGTAATAAGGAGTTAAAGCAATGACGAATGCAGAACAGCAAATAAAGCAGTTGAAAGAAAAAATCACAGAGCAGGAGCAGGTCATCCAGAAAAAGCAGGTAGAAACGACTGCTTTCAAGAAGAAAATATATGATTTGCTAGGAGAACAGAAGTCGGCGCTGGAAACCTTAAATATGGAACTAGCAGAACGACAAAATGAAGTACAAGCACAGAAAGAAAAATGTGCTAAGACACTACAGCAATTAGAACACATGAAACAGCGTTATGAACGTTTGAACGATTCTAAACTTGTCAAAATATCACGCAAGTATTGGGCTATGAACAAGAACACAAAAGCTAAAGGAGAGAACCAATGATCGACATTAATGAGCTGTACGAAGAAATTGAAGCTGTCCAAAAGCAGATATTGGACGATACGAACCCTAATATTGTCGATGTGAAGCAATTAAATGCGATCGAAAATTGGCATAATCCTAGCAAAAAATTAGTGACTTACGAGCAAAATGGTCATCTGTATATATCAAGTTCAGATTCCAGTTTTGATTACCTTACTTTTCTTGAAAATAACAATGTCTTCACGAGGGAACCAGCACACGGTATTCCAGTGATGCCCAAAGAGACACTAGAACTTCATTTTGAAGCAGAAATGATGGGAAATGTTTCTGTGAAAATGGCATTGATTGAATATAATCATTCTGAAAAATGTAACGTGTCATTTTTCAATCCAAATAAAAAAGTTAAAATTCATTTGTCGGAAGAAACAACACAAGTACGACTCGCATTGAAGATAACCCATTCCGGCGTAACAATAGTAAAACGCATGCAATTAGAACGTGTCGTGGCAAGCGAAGTAAATAGACAAACGATGACTCTAACAGCACCAAGCCATGCACCAGCGATTAAAAGTTTGAAAGATTTACAAGTAGCCTGCATTTTCGATGAATTTACACGTACTTGTTACGAAAAAGAAGTACAGCTTTTGCCAATCACTCCAACAGATTGGTGCGAAGTATTGACTGAAAACCGCCCCCATTTCCTATTTGTGGAGTCGGCGTGGAAAGGAAACTATGGCGCGTGGGAGTTCAAGATTGCTACCTATAATAATCAGTCAAAAGAAGAACTTTTCGACTTGCTAGATTGGTGTAAGGAGCAAGGAATCCCAACTGTTTTTTGGAATAAAGAGGATCCGATTCATTTCGAGAAATTTATTGCCACGGCTGAGCGGTTTGACTATATTTATACGACAGATGCCGATATGATTCCAAAATATCAGGAACGTGCAGGACATACCAATGTATTTGCCCAAAGTTTCGCGGTACAGCCATCGATGCATAACCCGATTGCTTTGGCAGAGCCACGCATAGACAAGATGTGTTTTGCAGGTTCTTATTATGGTAATCGACATGAGGAACGACGCAAGGATATGGAGGATGTGCTTGATGTGGCGCTTGATTATGGCTTAGCTATTTATGATCGTAATCATGGCAAACCATTAAAGGATAAAGCGATGTTCGAGTTTCCTGAGCGTTATCAGCAAGCGGTTCTTGGAAGTTTACCCTACAGTGAGATGGAATTGGCGTATAAAGGCTATAAATATATGATTAACATTAACAGTATTAAGTACTCGCCGACGATGTTTTCTCGCCGTGTATTTGAAGGGCTAGCTTCTGGGACACCTGTTCTGAGTAGTTATTCGAAAGGAATTCGCCGCCTCTTTGGAGATGTTGTGATGATTTCGGAGGACACGGACAAGCTACATCAACAAATGCAAGCCATTACGAAAGATGAGCAGATCTATAATCAAAAATCACTTGCTGGTATTCGAGCAGTTTACCGGGAACACACCTATCAACACCGTTTGGCCAGCATGCTAGGCGATTTGAATATAGCTGTACCAACATTTACAAAAAATGTGACGATTGTTTCGGTCGCCCGTTCTAAACAAGCATTTAAGAAAATTCTAAAGCAATATGAAGCCCAGTCTTATCAAGGAAAAAAGCTAGTCGTTTTTGTAACGATGTTTGACGAGGCAATTGAGCTAATGAATCAATACAATACAGGAGATATCAGCGTATTTGTCCATAGTTACATGGCACATTACAACAAGATAGCTGAGGTCATTGATACGGATTATTTCGCCTATTTCTCAGATCTTCATTTCTATGGAAGATATTATCTAGAGGATATGATGCATGCAGCGCTCTACAGTGAGGCTGATTTTATTGGAAAAAGTGAAGCGCGTTATGAATTTGTGACGGATCTTCATTTCCATAGTAGTTTGATTGCAACAGATTGGCATTTTGGTAAGAAGTTACCAGTATTGTTGAGCGAGATGGAGCAGGATGCATCGATGGCCCCTTATTTGAAACAAGGAGCGCGATTATTCAGTGCTGACACCTATAATTTTATGAAAGACGGCAACGAAATAAAACCAGAAGAACGACAGCAGATCGAGATTTAGGAGGAATAGTGTGAGAACTTTAAAAGTGTTAGTGTATGGAGATGTGGATTTGAATATTATGGATGGGTCAGCAGTATGGCTTACCTCGATGGCTGGAATGCTAGCTACAAATCCAGATATCCAGACTGAAATTTTGCTAAAAGCACGTATCAAGAATACACTATTAACCGACGAAATGGCAGGCTACCCAAATGTGAAGATGATCCAGCCTTATGAGGATTTGGGAAACCGCTCCTTTGCTAACGGAAACCGGATGAATGCTGCGGAAGCGGTGCGTGTGATGAAGGAACTCGATGCTAAAAATCACTATCATTTAATTATTGTTCGTGGTTTCGATTTAGTACGCCAGCTTGTGCAAGAATCTAAATTAGTAGGAAAAACAGTCCCTTATATTACGGACTTTAATCATACGCTTACAAGGTCATCACGAAAAGAACGTTCCGAGTTAGGAGAAGTATATAGACGTTTTCCAAACCTTTTCATGCAAACCGAGCCAATGAAACAGGCCTTTATGCGACTTATGAACGTGGATGGAGAAAAAATTCAAATTTTATTCCCAATGGTACCGAATGGAGCGGCTCAACCGAGTTTTCGAAATGAGAATGACCGCTTAGTTTACACTGGAAAGTTTGCTGCGGATTGGTATACAGAAGAAATAGTAGAAGCAGCTTCAGAATTAGAAGGAAATATAACAGTTGGTATTGCAGGAGATAAATTCCAAGGCGAATTAACTGCTAAAAAAGAGCAGATTATGAAACAATTTGCGGAAGAGCCGAAGATTGACTGGCGTGGAGCCATGTCACGTTCAGCGAGTCAACAATTTATTGAAGACGGAGATATTGGCATCAGCTGGCGCAGTGAAGTCATTGACAATGATGAATCGGTAGAATTATCTACAAAGTTATTGGAATACGGGCGCCTTGGGAAACCAGTTTTGCTGCGACGTACCAAAATGCACGAAGGTTTGCTTGGTAAGGATTATCCACTATTTGTAACGACAAAAGAGCAATTTATCGAAAAAGCAACGCAGAGTTTAACAGACAGCACGTTGTACGAAAAGGCCGCACGTATGACATATGGAGCGAGTCAACATTTCACGATGGCAGCATCTTACAAGCGTTTAAGCTCCTTCCTATGGAGTTATCAAAAAGATAAAATCCGCGTTGTTTTTGCGGGGCATGACCTGAAATTCCTGACGATGGCAATAGATGCATGTGAGGCAAATCCTCGTTTAGAGGTAAAGGTTGATAAATGGAAAGGACATGCGACCCACGATGAAAAAGCGAGTCAGAAGCTACTAAACTGGGCAGATGTTATTTTTTGTGAATGGGGATTGGGAAATGCGGTCTGGTATTCGAAACATAAAAAGGCCCACCAAAAGCTCATTGTCAGGATGCATTTGCAAGAGCGTGAAACCGAACATCCAGCGAACTACACAATGGATAATATCGATCAAATCATCGCGATCTCACCGTATATTTTTGAAGAGTTCCACCGAGTTTGCGGAATTCCACGTGAAAAGATGACGATGATCTATAATATGATTGATACGGCACAATATCGTCGCAAGAAAACAGTCGATAGTCGCTACAACATTGGTGTTTGTGGTATTTTGCCAAGTCGTAAGCGCATGGATTTAACACTAGATATTTTAGAAAAACTATGGCAGAAAGATAAGCGTTACCGTCTTTATGTGAAAAGCAGAATGCCACAAGATTTGCCGTGGTTGATGCAACGTGAAGATGAAAAAATGTATTATGATGCTATTTTCAAACGGATAGAGGATGCACCATGGAAAGACGCTGTTATTTTTGACGAGCATGGTGATGATGTTCCCGAGTGGATGAGAAAAATTGGTTTCATGCTATCGACAAGTGATTTTGAAAGTTTTCATTTGGCACCGATGGAAGGCATGGCATCTGGAAGCGTACCATGTGTTCTTCATTGGCCAGGAGCAGAAACGATTTATCCAGAAGAGCATATTTTTGAGACGACGGAAGACATCGCGGAATATATCGGAGCATACAAGCAAACGCCCGACAAAAAACTAGAGCTGCGCCTTTATCCTCAAGCCAATTTTGATAAATTGATTATTTGTAAAAAATTAGAAAACGTGATAATGGAGGCGTTCGTAAATGGAGAAACTAGCAACAAACATTGAGATGGAAACGACAACAGGAAAAACGCCAGTGCAGTATCATATTGCCACATCGAATCCGGTAAGTGAATACCTTCTTGTATGTTTTGCAGAGCTGAATGATGCTGGCGAACCGTTTGATTATTTGGGAGAAGTCAGTAAGACGTATGATCAGAATCGACTTTTCCTGATGCCCCCTGCAAAGGAGAATAACAAAATCACGCAGGCGCAATATGAAAAAACAGCGAATGAACTCGTGGAATCTGTTGCGGAGAAGCTCAAGGTGAAACGCCAAAATATCATGATTACAGGTTACGGTGAAAGCGGTGCAGTGGCCATTTATTTTGGCTTACGATTCCATTACAACCATACGATTGCCGGCGATCCAAAAACCTTGAAAAATCACTATCTTTTTCATCAGAATGTGGTGAAGGCGTCTCTAAAAGGCAATCAACGGATAGATAAGTTATTCTCACAACTTCATATCGAGGATTTTAATCGCCCGCACGTTTATTTTTACAGTGGGTCTAGTTCTCAAAATTATGAAGAAGAGACAAAATATATGTTAGAGGTTCTAAAAGAGAAGCAAGTTTTGAGCAAGGTTTGCCGTCAACGTAATGTTGGTATAGCAGGTTTTCCAAACTTTCTTGAAAAAGAGCTACATGAGCATACGAACCAATTGGCGTGTGAGGAAATCATTGCTTGGCAACACGATAATAAAGTACTTGCCGAATGTGTTTTGCCCGAATATTTAATGGAAGATAAGAGCGTCGAATTTGCGTATTATTTCTATAAAATCGGTGAAAAAGAAGCGTTGCACAAAACCAAATATCAAGCAAGTTCCCAGTACCGTTATACAGCGGAAGATGGTGGCAGTTATTTTGTCAAAGTATTCATCAAGCGAAACAAAGACACAATCACGAAAAACTCAGGAAAAATCCGCATTACTGTCGCGGAAGACTTCTAAAATGATAATGGAAAAGGTGAAATTATGTTACATGGCAGGCATTTGAAAAATGGGAGCAAACATTTGATCCTTGTTTTTCAATCAGTCAGTAAGAAAATTTTGGACGAGATACCAAGCGTATTGGACGGCACGGCAGATCATGCAAAAATCAAGAAATTGCACGAACGGTATAACTGGATGAATTTTTGTATGGATTATAAAGAAAGTGACTATTTATTTGTTCAAGATTATTTTTCAGATAGTTATGGTTGGTATTTGTTCGACGGTGGCAAAGCGATTTATAATGAGTTAAATCAGGAATTAGAGCAGTTTATTAAGAAACACGGTTATGAAAAAGTCATCGCGTTTGGTAGTAGTAAAGGTGGGACCGGAGCATTGGTATATGGCGTTTTGAATCCTTATATCACAGATGTTTTTTCGCTTGTACCACAAGTGAAGGTAAGCAACTTTATTGACCGGTACCACGCCACAGAGAAAGAAGCTTTTTACCGAGGTAACACAGAACTGGAAGAGGAAGTAGATACATTCTTCTTTGATCCAAAAAATTACCAGCAAGAAGCGATAAAAAATACGACATTCCATTTATATACAGGGAAAAACGATATGCAGTTTGCGGAGTTAATGGCATTTAAAGATTATTTGCAAGCACACAATGTACGTGTGAAAATGATTGTTAATTCGTTTCGTAAAAGCCACAGTCCACTCGTGACAGAGCATACTGAATTGGTTTATCAAACAATACGAGATATCAACGAATCGCGCACGCTTACATCTCCGGAGTTGATTCGACTGAATGATGATGCATATATGATTTAATTTTAGAAGGGCTAAAAAGGGTTATCACAAAAAGGCCAGCCTGCAAGCATACGAATAGAAGTTAGCAAGAGTAATTAACTCCATACTGCGTCCGTATTTATCATTACTTTATGTACGGCGCAGGTACATTGCCTCGATACAAAATAGAAAGCAATACTTCTTCCTTTTCCCCATACTACCATCACGACTATACCTACGAAAAAAACTTGATTATGACACAAGCGTGAATAATCTTGAATCCCCGATTGCCACACTACTATGTGAACAACGCATACAGTATCCAAAATGTTTGTATACAGGATTATTATTATATTGAGGATGTGATGGAAGCCAAGCGACTAGTATGTGAAAAAGCAGTAACTATCGGTATGCATATCGGTTCTGGAGACGAAATCGCGATTTTAAAAGTATTACTAAATAGGCAATAACGCCCGGGCTATGTAAGATGTTCTATTACTTACAAACTAGGCTATCACCGAATGAGTGTGAAAAAAGTTTAACCACTTTAAAGATGCTATGTTACAAAGACAAACTAAAAGATACATGAAAATTAAAAGGAGGCATTCATTATGCTACAAACATTTGGTGTTGAAATCGACGAAAATTTCCTGGAAATACTGCTATTTTCCAATAAATCATTTGATAAATATTCCAAAAAGAAAGTACTACCAGCTAAAACAGTTATTGATTCCACGGTGACAGACAATCGATCGTTTATCTATATAGAGAAGGGCTTGACCAAAATTGTGGCAAGTCATAACACGAAGGAGACTACTATTTCATTCTCGGGGGATGGCGAATTTATTGGTTTTGCATCATTATTATCAAGGGGAAGCAATCAGTTTGAATTAGAAACGATTTCAGAAACAACAGCGTATTTTATTGATCCATACTTCGTTTTAAATGTTATTGACGAATCGGGTTGGGGGACTTCGATTCTACTAAAAATTATTGAAAATTTAACACAATCCGTGAACTATTACGGCAAATTTAACCTACTACCGGCAAAAGCAAAAGTAGCAGCATCTTTGCTACACCTAGAATCTAAAAAACTAGGTAAATCGGTTGGACACTTACCAAAAGAAATTTGCCAACATCATTTAGCTAGCTATTGTCAAATTACACGCGAGTATGCAACGACGATACTATCTAAATTTGAAGAAGAGGGGCTTGTTAAATTAACGCCGAAACCAATTACAATTTTGGATAGTCATGCACTAAAAGAAATGGTTGGGTTTGAAATATCAGGATCTTTGCATTAATAAATACATGGCGTGAAGTGTTGCTATTAGTATGCTTCGCGTCGTGTAATCACTATAGATAGATATAGAGTATTAAAAGGTATATTAAGAATATTCAAGAAAAGGTGGATGGTATGCAGATTTTTGAACGGAAAGAAAAGAAGTACATCTTGAGTGAGGAGAAATACAGCTTGCTGTTAGATAGAATTTCTGAGCACATGAAAGAAGATAAGTATGGCTTACACACCATTTGCTCGCTTTATTATGATACAAACAACTACGATTTAATTAAGCGATCGAGTGAAAAGCCGACATTTAAGGAGAAGTTCAGAGTTCGCACATATGGGGTTCCAAGCTCTGAGCAGATGGTCTATTTAGAAATCAAGAAGAAATTAAAAGGGATTGTGTATAAACGAAGAATTTCGATGCGCTTGAGTCAAGTAGATGCATACATGAAAAGCAAGGAAGCGCAAGAATTTGACGACAGACTAAATCAACAAATTAGCAACGAGATTTTTTGGCTAAAGAAAAAGGAGACAATCGCGCCTAAAGTTATTATTTCATATGATAGAAGAGCTTTTAGCGCATACAAAGAGGACGAGTTTAGAGTAACATTCGATGCGAAAATAAGGTGGCGCAACGATGACCTCCAGTTGGCAAATGGTCATGATGGGGAACTTGTGGCACCAGAAATAGATGTATTAATGGAAGTAAAATCACTGCATGCCTATCCTTTATGGTTTGTACGAATACTTTCTGATTTAGATCTTTATCCATCCAAATTTTCAAAATATGAGCAAGTGTATAGACGCTATTTAAACAATCAGAAAGTAGGAGTTTTGTAATGTTAGAAAATGTAGTAAAAAGTTCAATGGTGAACTTAGATGTGTGGCAAATTATCATGTATAGTGGAGCTTCGGTTCTTTTAGGGGTACTTGTGGCTTGCGTGCACATGTATCGCAACACCTATTCGCAAAGTTTTATCGTGACATTGACGATTTTGCCAATTTTGGTGCAGTCGGTCATCATGCTGGTCAATGGAAATGTGGGTACGGGTATCGCTGTTTTAGGAGCGTTCAGCTTGATTCGTTTCCGTTCTGTGGCAGGTGGCGCGCGCGAAATTAGTAGTATTTTTTGGTCGATGGGTATTGGCCTTGCAACTGGAATGGGATATATTATGTATGCGCTCATTTTCTCTGCCTTTGTTGCGGTCGTATTGATTGTCTTGACGCGCACGAGATTCGGATCAAAAAGTAAAGTGGCGGAGCGGAGCCTGCGTATTTCGATTCCAGAGGATATTGATTATGCGAACCTTTTCGATGATTTATTGCAAAGCTATGGCTATGAAATCTCGCTTGAGCAGGTGCGGACAACGAATATGGGGAGTTTGATGGAGCTTCGTTATTATATTAAACTAAAAAACGTCGAGCAGGAAAAAGAACTCATCGATGCCATCCGAACTAAAAATGGGAATTTACCAGTTATTTCGGGTCGCGTTTCGAGTATTAAAGCCGAATTATAAGATCAAAGTGAGAGTCTGGGATGATAGCCTAGGCTCTTATTCGCGAAAAAAATAGCCTAAAAGATAAATTTGTATATAATCATCAAATCATTAATGTTTTCTTTCTGTTTTCTGTAGTTTCTATTTAAATTTGTCCGATAGAATAGGCTTTGTGACAAATAAGTCTAGGAGGAGTTGAAAAAATGGTTTTCAAAAAATATGTGGTAGGATTGCTGTTTCTTTTTGCAGTAACGGCTTTGGTGGCGTGTGGCATGCCTGACAAGGATGTGGCGGCTACTAAAACCAAAAAGGAGACGGCGATGGAAGAGGCTAAAGCAGAGTTGAAAAAACTCGAGGAGAAGTACGGCGCGACGTTAGGAATTTATGCGGTCAACACGGCGGATAAGAAGAAAATCAGCTACAACGACCAAGAACGATTTGCCTACGTATCTACGTACAAAGCAATTGCTGGGGGATTATTACTTAAAAATCTAACAACAGAACAGTTAAATAAGCGCATCTATTTCTCAAAAGAAGATTTAGTCGACTATTCACCAGTCACAGAAAAGCACGTGGACAGCGGCATGACGGTGAAAGAAATTATTAACGCAGCCATGACGTACAGTGATAACACGGCGGGAAATATCTTATTCCAGCAATTGGACGATCCTAAAGGCTATCAAAAAGAGCTCGCAAAAATTGGCGATAAAACAACGCAGGCCGATCGATTGGAACCAGAATTAAATGAGGCAGTGCCAGGAGATAAGCGTGATACAACGACTCCTGAGGCGATGGCAAACGTGCTATCCTTCCTCACCACGAAAGGAAATATGGCGTCTGATCGTTTGGATTATTTCAAGCAAACGCTGATAGATAATACAACGGGCGATAAATTGATTCGCGCAGGCGTTCCAGCTGGTTATACGGTTGGCGATAAAACTGGCGCTGGATCATACGGTACTCGGAATGATATCGCAGTCATCTATCCGAAAGACAAGGACGCAAAACCGCTAGTCTGGGTTATCTATTCCAAAAAATCGGGCAAAGACGACGAATACAACGATCAATTGATAGCAGACGCGGCAAAAGTACTTAGTAACTATTTTGCTTTATAATACATTTTATTAGGTTGAGAGAAAGGAGACTCGCTTCATGGGTTTCCTTTTTCTGTTGTCAAGAAAGAAATTGTCATATATGAGTCCTAGGTCACACAATTTTGGCCTGAAAAAAGAAATCAATGAGCTACGGTTTCGCACCTTTTTATGGTATTATTAGAGATGAAAGTAATAGTGGAGATGAGGGCGGTGAAGGGGACTGTCAAGCGTTGTTTGCAGTTGCATTTTTCACACTATTTACAATTAGTCGTTGATCACACATCGGAATTCTAAGAAACAGCTTTGTACATAACATAATAAGGCTAGAACAACTCGTAAAATCTTGAAAGAATGCTATTTTTGATCAGGAATAGGTATTAGAGTGGTTGTAGTCTATTTTTTCGGGAATAGAGAGAGTAGCTATTTGATTATGACATACACCACGGAGACACGAATTGTAAGATTACTTTAATAGTGCAATTATTTTAAAGGTAGAATCACGAATTTGGAAACAGAGTGTGGAGGTAATCAGGATGAAATGGATGGAAAAAGAAATACAAGCCATTTTTACAGCGCTAAATACGAGTGCTGACAAGGGGTTAACAGGTGCGGCTGCGTCGAAGAAAAAGGCGGAAGTTGGACCGAATAAATTCGAGGAAGGGCAAAAAGAGACGTTGCTCGCCAAAATTGGGCATCATTTGCTGGAAATCACGACGATTATTTTATTGGTGGCTGCGGCGATTTCGCTTTACTTGGCGGTTACGACGGGTTATGGTTATCCGAAAGTCATCGTTATTTTGGCGATTGTAGTGCTGAATATGGTACTGGGAATTTATCAGGAAAACAATGCGGAGCGGGCGCTTGAGGCGCTTCAGAATATGAATGCGCACATGACGTTGGTCGTTCGCGATGGCGTGAAGCAGGAGATTGACGCGACGGAATTGGTGCCTGGGGACGTGATTGAACTTGGCGCGGGGGACATGATTCCAGCGGATGCGCGGATTATTGAGAGTAGCAGTTTGCAGGTCGAGGAGTCGGCGCTGACCGGGGAAAGTTTGCCGGTGGAGAAGGACGCGGACGCGATTGTGAGCGAGAAGTCGCCGCTTGGAGACCGCTTTAACATGCTGTTTTCGGGATGTCTGGTGACGGGAGGTCGTGCGCGGGCTGTCGTTGTGGAAACTGGGATGCATACGGAAATGGGAAAAATTGCGAGCCTGATTAACGCGACGAAGAAAACGGAGACGCCACTTCAAAAACGCTTGAAGGAACTTGCGAAACGTTTGAGTATTGTGGCGCTCGTGGCTGGTGTGCTAGTGTTCGGAATCGGCTTATGGCACGGGGAAACGATGATTGAGATGTTGATGATCGCGGTATCACTTGCGGTTGCAGCGGTTCCGGAGACGCTTCCTGTGATTGTGACGATTACGCTTGCTTATGGCGTGCAGAATATGGTGAAGAAAAACACGATTATTAGACGGATTCCAGCTGTGGAAACGATTGGGAATACGTCGGTAATTTGTTCGGATAAGACGGGTACGTTGACGCAGAATAAGATGCGGATTCAGCAGATTTGGTCGGTGGGCGTGATGCCAAAACCGGTGGAGGAGACGTTTGATGCATCGGAAAATGAGCTTTTGGAAATGCTGAGCTTATCGAATAACGCGACGATTGAAGTGACAGACGGTGAGGAGACGATTATTGGGGACCCGACGGAATCTTCTATTATTCGTTTGCTGAATGAGAAGGGCTTGGCAAAAGCGGATTTGGAGCAGAAATCACCACGGGTATTTGAATTGCCGTTTGACTCGGAGCGTAAGTTGATGACGACGATTCATGAAGTGGATGGTGGATTCCTCTCGATTACGAAGGGTGCTTTTGATCGGATTCCGGTTGCTTTTTCGGAGGATTTGCTGGAGCAGGCACGGGAGATTCATGATCGGTTTGCGGAGAAGGCCTTGCGTGTCATTTCGGTGGGTTATAAACGCTACGCCGAGATGCCAGAGGATTTGACGGCGGAGGCGCTGGAACACGATTTAACTTTTGCGGGGATGGTTGGGATGATTGATCCGCCACGACCTGAGAGTAAGCGCGCGGTTTCAGAGGCGAAGCAAGCGGGAATAAAGACGGTAATGATTACGGGAGACCATATTGTGACGGCTTCCGCGATTGCTAGGGAAATTGGTATTTTGGAAGAGGGCGACAAATCGATTACTGGCGCGGAACTTGCCGAGATGTCGCAGGAGGAATTGGAGCGCACGGTACGCGATTATGCGGTGTATGCGCGCGTGAGCCCTGAGGATAAAATTCGGATCGTGCAAGCATGGCAGAAAAACGGTGAAGTGGTGACGATGACGGGGGATGGCGTGAATGATGCGCCGGCCTTGAAAGCAGCGGATGTTGGAGCTGCGATGGGAATCACTGGTACCGATGTATCGAAAAATGCGGCGGATATGGTGATTACGGATGATAATTTTGCGACGATTGTGGATGCTGTGTCGGAAGGTCGGACGGCGTATGAGAATATTCGCAAAACGATTTATTTCTTGCTCAGCACGAACTTTTCGCAGATTTTCATTATGTTCATCGCGATCACACTTGGATGGGGCGCGCCAGTTGTGGCGGTACAATTGCTGCTTATTAACGTGGTTGCCGACGGGATTCCTGGTTTTTGTTTAAGCCGTGAAAAAGCGGATGCCAACGTGATGGATCGCCCGCCGATGAAGAAAAACAGTGGTATTTTTGCCAATGGTTTAGGTGCGAAAGTCGCGACGCAAGCGGTCGTGTTTACCTTCGTGACATTGATTGGATTTTATATTGGAAGATTCGTGGATATTAATGCTGAAATTGGCGCCAGTGCTGAGGTTGGGATGACAATGGCGTTTGTTATTTTAGCTTGGTCATCTGTATCGCATATTTTCAACGTTCGCAGCGACGAGTCTATCTTCAAAATTGGTTTTTTATCGAATAAGCCACTATTCTTTAGCGCGATGCTATCGATGGTGATTATTTTGCTAATGGTTCTCATTCCGCCGGTTGCTAACATGTTCTACCTTGTGCCACTAAGCTTGACGCACTGGTTGCTAGCATTCGGATTATCGGTTTTCCCATTAGTATTTGTAGAAATTCAAAAAGCAATCAAAAATCGTAAACAAAAAGGAGACGAGAAATATGCGTAACGACAAACAAAAAGTGATTTTAGTAGGTGCTGGAGACGTTGGAGCAAGTTATGCCTTCGCATTGACAGCGCAAAATATTGCCCGCGAAATTGGCATTATTGATTTAAATGTAGGTAAAAAAACAGGCGATGCATTGGATTTATCGCATGGTTTGGCATATACGTCACCAAAACAAATCTATGTTGCGAGCTATGATGACTGCGCAGATGCCGATCTCGTCGTGATTACGGCAGGCGCGGCACAAGCACCCGGCGAAACGCGACTTGATTTAATTGGCAAAAATTTAAAAATCACGAAAGCCATCGTGGATAGCGTCATGGCAAGCGGTTTTGACGGACTATTTTTAGTAGCATCAAATCCAGTGGATGTCTTGTCGTATGCGGTTTGGAAATATTCCGGTCTACCAAAACACCGCGTCATTGGATCTGGAACATCTCTTGATAGCGCTCGTTTCCAACAAGCACTCGCTGAACTTGTCGGCGTCGATGCTCGCGACGTGCAAGCCTATACACTCGGCGAACACGGTGACAGCCAATTCCCAGTTTGGTCACACGCGAATATCGGTGGTTTGCAAATTAAAGAATGGATGAAAGACCATCCGGAAATTACGGACGACGTTCTGGATGAGCTATTTCATAAAGTTCGTGACGCCGCCTACGAGATCATCGAGCATAAAGGTTCGACTTATTACGGTATTGCGATTTCACTGGCCCGCATTACAAAAGCCATTTTTAACGATGAAAACGCCATTTTGCCACTTTCGGTTTATTTAGAAGGTCAGTACGGCCACAACGATATTTATATTGGCTCAACAGCAGTCATCAATCGCGAAGGAATCAAGTTTATCATTGAAATGCCGCTGAACGAAAAAGAACAATCGGACATGGATAAATCGGTTGGGGAGATCAAGGATATGATGCACGACTTCTTCTAACCCGCTCAGCGAAGCGAGAAGACTGCATTTCCGTCGTTAAAAGCTGTGCTCCGATGCTCACGTACAATCGTACGCTCCGCTTCGGTGCTCGCTTTTGCCTAGGAACTACAGCCTTCTCGCTTCGCTGAGGTTTGGTGGTGGGGACGGATTTGGCGGGAGAACACGATTTCGTACGCTTTGGTGATGAAAGGCTAGAATTGGCAAGGAAACATGGTTACATAGATTTAGATAGACGGGGGAGTTTTGCATGGAAGAGAAACATGAGGTTGGAGAAAAGTCGAATTTGGAGGGGCAGAAGCGGTTTTTGGTCCGGTTTTTGTATCTGGCTAGTATCGTTGTTATTATTTTCCTTTTCTTGAAATATGTTTTACCGCTGACGTATCCATTTCTGATCGGATTCGGCTTGGCGTGGATGTGTATGCCGCTCACTCGCTTGCTTGCGCGCAAAACGAAATGGCGTAATCGCAAGGCTTGGGGATTAATCGTCATGCTGTTTTTCTATGCTATTCTCAGTGGTCTGCTCGTTCTAGGCTTGCTGGAGCTATTTAAGTTGCTCGGACAGTCGATTAGCAGCATTCCTGGCTACTATCAGAACGATATCTTGCCCGCTTTGCAAAAAATCGAGGACTGGGGCGCGGATTGGATCGATAATATTGCGCCAGATCTCGCTCAGCAGTATCACAATGTTTTCCATGCCGTTATTGCCAAAATTGGCCGTTTCGCACTTTCGCTGTCGGGCAGTATTGCGAGTTGGGTTGCCTCTGTCACGCTTTCCCTACCAAGCATCTTCATCTTCTTTTCTTTCAGCATGTTGTTCTCCTTTTTCATCGTCTGGGACTTTGACAAAGTGGGGGCATTCATGCGGAAGCAACTGCCAGATCGTGTGAATGAAACCGTGCAAAACGTGCATAAACATTTTAAAACCACAACCGTCGAGTACATCAAAGCTTACCTGATTATCGCTGGTGTGACTTGCGTCGAGCTCTTTATCGGGCTCACGATTCTAGGCGTGCCAAACGCGATTTGGATTGCCCTCGGAATTTCCGTTTTCGATATGATTCCCGTATTCGGAACCGGCGGTATCATGATTCCCTGGGTCCTCCTAGCATTCATCAACGGCGATCTCGCGTTTGCAATCGAACTGCTCATTCTGTACACTGTTATCACCGTTATTAGAAACATCATCGAACCAAAGATTCTCGGTACAAAATTAGGCCTGAACCCAGTTATCGCCCTATTCACGCTCTACATCGGCTTACAACTATTTGGTATTATCGGCCTGATTCTCGCACCAATCATCACGGTTATCGTAAAAGACCTACACGATGCGGGCAAATTCAAACTTTGGAGATACTAGTACTCAACACGCTTTGTAATATAAGCGTGTTTTTTTGCTTAAAACTCAATTTATAATAGTTCATAACAGCTTTGAATATTACATATATCTCCTTATATTTGTATTATTTCTCTTTTTTTGTTATACTCCAATTTAATCAACTTAGAGAGGAGTAAGGGAGGACGAGATAAAATAAAGATAAAAGGGGCGTAAATTTTGAAAACATTCCAAAAAACAGTACTTTTTCTAGGGTTAATCCTTGTATTTTTAGGGACTTCAACATTAATTGTTTCAGCAGCACCAGCATTGGAAAAGAGCTTTAATGTGAAACAACCAACAGGTCAAAGCTTTGCTATTACACAGTATGGTGATGAGCGTTTGCATTACTCAGCGACGAGTTCTGGAGATATCGTTGAGCAAAAAAAAGATGGTTATTGGTATTATGTAGCTGTAAATGAATTTGAACACAACGGGAAAAAGGTAGCTGAATTAGTTGCAACAACGAATAAATATCTCATTGATAAAGAGCCAGGAAGTGCCGTTAATCATGGTGATATTAGTAATTACCCAGCCTTAGAATATCAGAGTGAATCATCTATACAAGAAACAATGAAGTTTCCAACTTTGAAATCAGCGATACCCAATTCCAAAAAACAGAACCTACTAGTTATATTAGTCTCTTTTGAGGATATTAGTATCGTGAAAACAGGTGCAGAGTGGGAGTCGAAAATTTTTGGCACATCAGGTAGCACATTAAAAGCATATTATCAGGAAGCAACGAATGGTAAGGTGAATATTGTTCCAGCTTCTGGAAATGGCATTATACATGTTAAGCTAGCGCGCAAGCACCCACAAACTACGATAAAAACAGACCAGACTAACATGAACAATATAATTACAAAAGAAGCATTGATAGCAGCGAACGAATCCATTGATTTTGCACAGTATGACGTGAATGGGGATGGGAAATTAGAGGCCGATGAATTACACATTATGACAATTATCGCTGGAGGAGAGGCATCTGTCGGTGGAACAGGCAAGGCAACTTGGGGGCACCAAGGAACATTTACGGCAATAGATGTCCCACAACTCGATGGAAAAATATTCGATACATTTACTCAATTTGGTGAACTACATGGTACAAATCAGGCATCGGTTGGAATAATAGCTCACGAAATGGGGCATGACCTAGGTTTACCAGATTTATATAATATCTATAATACGGGAGCTGGACTGGGTCAATATAGCGTTATGGGAGGAGGTTCATGGGGCGCAGTGGGTTCAGAACAAGCAGGATCTACACCTGTACATTTTGATGCTTATTCGAAAATGAAATTAGGAGTGATAGAACCACGAACGGTATCTCCAAATACGACACAATCAATCGATGTATTTAGCTTAGATCAGGCTAATCGTAATATCATACGAATGGATACTGCAAATGCAAAAGAATATTATTTGATTGAGAATAGACAGTTTGTTGGTTTTGATAAAGCACTTGGAGAACGTGTTAAATCACCAGGTATTGCCATTTATCATATAAATGAGAGCCATGACAGGAACTATACAGTTGGAAGGCAGTTGGTAACGCTTAAAGAAGCCAACGAAGGTATAGTAGGTTTGTCGCAACTGAATGCTGATCAGTCAATGGGACTAGATGGTTTATATTATGTCGGAATGGGCAGTCGCGGTGTAATGCAACAAACAGAGCTAAACAAAACAACAAAACCAGCAGCAGTTCGTGATGATGGAGGAGTTACCAGTTTTTCAGTAAAGGTAAACTCGCCAATTAGTACAAAAATGAATATAACTCTCAACAATCAAGGGGTAGAAATAGCAATCAATACGCCGACAGCACCAAGTAAAACAGAGTCTATCGCAGGTATTGAAAAAAATGAAACAATCCAATTATCTGCTACCATCTTACCAGAAAGCACAGCTGATAAGACCGTGAGATGGTCAAGTTCTGATGAGAATATCGCTAGTGTGGATCAAACAGGCAGAGTGACAGCTAAGAACCATGCTGGTCCAGTATTCATAACGGCTAAATCTGCATCTGGAACAGAAGATACGTACAAGTTAAATATAGATGGGCACGGTAAAACATTTGAAACAGCCGAAACCATACAAGACACAGGGCAAATAGGCGCATATGGTAGTTATGATGAAGATGATGACTATTTTAAATTTACGGCTACAGAAACAGGAGAGTATGAGTTTTGGTCGTCGGGGCCATACTATAATCGTTTAAGAGGGATTTTGTATGATGCCAGCACGAAAGAGCGACTAATATATGATAATCAAGGAATGATAGCAGAAGACAATAATAATTATAATTTCAAACTCAAATATAATTTAGTTGCTGGAAAATCGTATCACATTGTTACGAGGACCTATCTTGAAGGAATAGGGCGTGATTATAACCTTCATATTAAAAGACCCGGAGATACCGGTATTCCAGTAACAGAAATTAAATTGAATGCCTCAGCAATCGGACCAAAGGAAAAAGCTGATATTATCCAATTAGCACCAACTATATTACCTGCAAATGCTGGAAATAAAGGCGTGGAATGGGACAGTTCAGATGATGATATTGCAACAGTTAGTCAAACTGGTCGAGTAGTTATTGGAAATAAGAGCGGGATTGTTACTATAACAGCTAAATCAAAAGATGGCGGGAAAATGGCGATGTGTACAATCACGGTGGACGATCATGGGAAAACAAATGACACCGCAACGACAATATTAGATAACAGCTTAACTGATGGTGCGATTTCTTACATTGGCGATCCGGATTTCTTTAAATTCACTCCCAAAAATACAGGTATGCACAAATTTACAAGTGAAGGAACATATGCCGTAAGAGCAGAATTATATTCTAGCACTGGAATCAAATTGATCAGCAGCACAAACCTTAATGGACAATTTGAAATGAGTTATCAATTAACAGCAGATGAAACGTACTATGTTCGACTTTATCAGTCTGGGCCCCCTATAGTAGGAACATATAAGTTACGTATAACATCACCAGAACCACCAATTAGAGTCTTTGGAATTAGCATAAACCAGACAATCGGAGCTATTTATTTACCGAAAAATGGAACGATGCAGTATAATGCAACAGTATTGCCAACAAATGCTACGAATAAGAAGGTAGAGTGGACGAGTTCAAATCCTAATATCGCAAAAGTAGATCAAGCTGGTAAAGTAATAGCAGGCGACATCGAGGGTATGACTACCATCGCTGTCACCACAGATGACAATCATTATAGGGCTGAACATGTTGTATTAGTTGGGAAAGAAAGACAAACCAACGCAACGGCAACGATAGTAACAGATGATAGCTTGACATCAGGAAGTATTGACTTCAAAGGGGATTTTGAACTCTATAAAATTATTCCGACAGCAACAAGAAGCTATGTTTTGACCAGTGAGAGTGAGATAGACACAGTAGCATTTTTGAAAGATGGCTCTGGTAATTTACTTGCTATAGGTGATAACGATGGTGCTTCGAAACAATTTAAAATAATAAAAACATTAAATGCAAACACCGCCTACTATTTGAGTGTACAACATAAAAGCAGTGGTGTAGGTTTATTTAAGCTTAGGATTCAACCACAATAAATAGAAATAAAGAATTGCTGCCTCGTAATCTAGAGCGCGGCAATTCTTTGTATAGAACAGGACAAAAACACCATTTCCATGTATAATTAAAACAGAAATAAGAAAAGGGAGCCATCAAATGCAAAAATTAATCCAGTTTATCGTTATTTTAGTCATGTTTGCTCTAGTTGGATATTTCCTATTTACATGGTCAGGAGCTATCTTAACGTGGGCAACAATTATTGGGGAAGTGTTCGCAGTTGTCATCGCCGTACGCCTGCTTCTCTGGGATCAAAGAAATACCACATCAAAAATTGCTTGGTTAGCCGCTGTCTTTGTCTTGCCAGTACTCGGCGTCGTGCTCTACCTATTCTTCGGTAGAAACCCACAAAATCGAATTTTCACAGCGAATCAAGTAAAAGAAAAAGAAAAACTAATCGAGGCAATACATAATTTGCCGATTCCACAGTCCGATAAAGAACTACCAGAACTATCAAAAAGTTTGTATTCACTGACCGATATCAGGCCGATAAACGGCAACAAAGTAACCATCCTAACCAATGGCCAAGAGACATTCCCAGCCATTTTAGAAGCCTTGCGCAAGGCCACAGATCATATTCACATTCAATATTACATCTATCGCCAAGACGAGATTTCCACTGAAATTCGCGATATTTTGATTGAAAAAGCGAAGGCTGGAGTCACCGTCCGTTTCCTATTCGATGGCATGGGCTCCGCGCACCTGAAAGAGGAATTTTTAGAACCACTAAAACAAGCGGGCGCAACGGTCTACGCCTATGATCCCGTGCGTTCTATCTGGATTGCGCGTACTGCGAACCTCAGAAATCACCGCAAAATGATTATTATCGATAGCAAAATCGGTTTTACCGGAGGTCTTAACGTCGGTGAAGAATACCGCAGCAATACGCCAGATTTCGAAGTGTGGCGCGATACCCACGTGAAAATCGAAGGAACCGGCGTCCTCGAGCTACAAGAATCCTTCCTATTTGACTGGGTTTACATGGAAAACCGTGCCGGTGCAGCTGACGAATTCATCAGTGAAGCAGGAATTGCACGCTATCTAAGCGCCCAGCAAGCCGAAGACACCGATGATTGGGTGCAAATCGTATACGGCGGTCCATACGATAAAGAGAAGTGGGTGCGCGATTCCATGCTTGATCTCATGGATTCCGCGAAGAAATCAGTCTGGATTGCGAGTCCCTATTTTGTACCAGATGAAGAATCACTTGCCGTTATCCGCCGTGTATCGATGAGTGGTATAGATGTCCGCGTCATTGTGCCCGGTAAAGGCGACCGCGGCGTTTCTTTCCACGGAAGTAATGCCTACATCCAAACCATGATTGACGCCGGTGCAAAAATGTATTCCTACCGCGATGACTCATTCATTCATGCAAAAGTGATGCTTGTCGATGGTGAACGCGCAGCAGTCGGAACCGCGAATTTTGATATCCGTAGTTTCCGTTTAAATCACGAACTCATGGTATTCCTATACGATCGCAGTGACGCGGTTGTACAATTAGAACGCGATTTCAATGCGGACTTCCTAGAAAGCCACTTATTTACAGAAGCAGAAATGAAGGCGAAATCCAAAACACAACGCATGAAGGAAACATTAGCCAGCTTACTATCACCAATACTATAAAATCAGTAATGCTAGGTGAACGTATTATAGTCTCATTCGGACTAGTGTGCCAATTAGAATCTTATAAGTAAGAGGCTAGGGAGAAAGGGCCACTAAAATGAAATTAAGCAGGGATCTCGTATTCGCCATTTTCTCTAGTGGCTCTATATAATGATCCCTGCTTATCTATTATTGAAGCTGAATTTTAATTATATCTCAGCCCCTTTGCATGTTAAGGCTATATTTTCTTCCAAGAATATTCCCAGTGATTAAAGGATTTGACTGTTGCTGTTGAGTAAGTATTAGTTGCTTCTGTTATTCCACCTGTGCGATAGTATTTTCTTTGCTTCACTGTGTAAACATTATAGACAGGGCGATAAATTATTTGATACTTCTTACCTGAAGGGATGTTAACTGAATAACTTGTTCCATATGTTTTTGATTCCCCAATCGTAATATTCAATGAAGATCCAATAGCTTTTTTCCCTATTGGAAAACTTCCAGAAATAGAGCTAGTGACATTGATATCCTTTGTTTTAGATTGATTTATATTGAGCGTCGCAGGACCTTTTCCAGAAGGACCATTTCTCCAAGGACCTGTACTTGTGCCAGTTTTCTTTTTACTTGAAATTTTCCAAACTGTCTCTGTGTTGTAAATGATGGCTTTAGCATTAATAAATGAGGGAGATATAACTGTTCCAAAAACCAAAATTGATGCTAATAAGACTTGAATAATTTTTTTCATGATGTTCACTCCTATTTTTTTATATTATTTAACACATTTTATTCTGACATATAAAAATTATAATTGATACTTTTATTTTAAATTAACTTTTGCTTGGCTAATTCATACATTATTTGTTATAATTGTAAGGCACGATAGATATAGAAAAATGAAAACAAAGGATGGTGCTATTCATATGCAATCACGGGATGCATTGAAAGATGGCGAGAAAGATAATGTATGGGCGGAGTGCTCAGAAGCATTTCAAGTAATTATCGATCGCATGCGGGAGCAGACAGAGGAACAACAACAAAGACTCCAAAAAACAATCGATATGTTTAAAGAGAGACAAAGAGAATTGCAAGAAGAGATGGATAAGTAAGGCTATGTCATTCATGATGAAAAGCTGGGACCCGCATACAAGGTTCCAGCTTTTTTTGTTCGCTTAAAAAGGCGTATGACGTAGCTAGAAATGCTCATTATCTTATTATCTGACAAGAAATAACCCACATTGATAAACCTTCACCAATGTGGGTTATAAAATCTATTTTTTACTCTAAATGATCCGTTGAAATAGTTGTTTTTTTGCCGTTGTTGATAATCAGTGCAGTATGAGCTGGAATTGACTGTTTATTGGACTGGAAATCTTTATTAGAAAAATTAGCGATCACTTGTAAATCAGAACCGAATTCTGTTTTTTGAACAAGGCGATCTGTATCAAGGGTTTGGAAATTCGTCATCTCATGCCGCAACGCCTCTTGTTGGAACGGTGTCCAGTTTTTCATATTGGCAGTAATGTCTGCTTGATGCAGCTTCCAGTTTGCTTCGTCCAAATGGAACAATGGCGGCGTGTTATACAAATATTCCTTGAGACGGCGCTCACCAGTCTGTCCCTTGACCTTGTAACTATCCCATTCCCAGTGATGTGTCGTGATAACCGAACGATTATACACCAATTTAAAAAGTGGAATCGAATACACCGGGCTCGTATAGATTGGCTTATATTCTTCTTTAATCGGAACAATTTTACTGTATCGCGTCGGGATTGAGCCATCCATCGAAGCGTATTTCCCTATAAAATAAGGACTGTCCTCATTCTCGCGCATATCAGGATCATCCCATTTAATCACAGGTGTCTCCAAACCATGGGCAAACGCAATATCAGAAGCAGCATAGTCATTGCCACCCTCTGAGCCAATAACAAATCCTTTTTTATTTAAATAATTCAGGCGTTTCATTCGAGCTGCCGCGTCTTCTTTTTGTGTCGTAGGATGTGCTTTGGCAAAATCATCATGCAGTTCTCCCGCAGCATCAACGTCCATAAACCATGAATTAAAACCAATGCCTTCTGCCAAAATGCCGTCAACACGCGCTTTAACAGCATCAAAAACGAGCGTTGGATTTATTTTCCGCCCTTTGCCGAGAAAACCGGTAAGCTTCTCGCCTTGCTCATTTTCGACAGTAGCGTCCTCGTATAGCTTCGGATCGGGGAAAGATGCCGTGTTCCAATCGATACTCGCGTCCTGTTGAATGGATTGATAAGAATCGTATGGCCCCATGAGATACCCAGCTTTAACCGCTGCATCTACGGAAGCGGGATTCATCAAGCCATTCACCCAGTTAGGAAGGCCAAGCCATGCTTTTTTTATGCCCGCCTGCTCCATTTCTTGAATGATTTGAGTGGCATTAGATTGTCCCCATTCATCCACGGGTGTAGTCAAACCACTGATATGGCTACTTATCAGATGTTTATTCAAATCATAACGTTCCTGCTCATTCAGGTTTGCCACGCCCTTATCAATGTATTTTTTAGCAGTAGTATCTGGATTTTTAAAGATAGCAGGGTTGTATAATTGCGGCATTTGCAGGATATATTGAAACGAATTCAGCATCATATTTTTTTCGTATTGATACATCTCGCCATTTTTAATATTCGCTAAAACAGTTCTATATTCCGTAGCCCCATCTTCACCGTATTTATCAAGCAAGGTTCCCATCCATTCAAAAAGCGGGTCATCGATAGAAGTCTTCAATTTGTTCCAATGCATATCGGCGTCCGTTAAAACGCGGCTATTCCAAAGATAGGCATGGGGTGCTCCGTATAGTTTCTTTATCTCAGGATTTTGCTTTTCTTTTTCGGCTAAAGTGGTGAATTGATGCTGCTCTTTTATATAATTTTGATAGTTTTTTGCGATCGCTACAGGATTGTTATCTGTGATGAAAATGCTATATTTGTAGTCTTTTTCTTTATTTACAGAGGAAAATGTATGGTTAATGCTGAACTGAATCGCCGGATCTGTATGGAATAAAATATCATTATTGAACGTATCAGGCATCACGTAAGACGCAGCGAACTTCTCTTTATTCAATGTGAAAAACTTCATCGAAAAGTATTCGTTCATCGTTTGTTCCTTATCTGTGGTGAAAAATTTCTTCCAAGCGGGATCGTTTTGAGGAATCTGTTTTCCTTCTGAAATAGGAAGTGTATACGTAGGTGCATCGACACGTGGCCATTCAAAATGGGATGTCTTTGGATTGGTGGAATGGATTTTAACGTCCAGTGATTTCACTTGTTTTTTGATGGTGACATGTAGCTTTTCATCGGGATAATCCCAACTGGTTTCTGTTTTTGTTTTTTTGAGGTTTGTCACTTTGCGTTTGGCTTGAGGTTCGGCAATGGTTTCTGTGGTGCCATCTTTGGTTACTTTTAATTCGAATGTCTCAGGAATGGCTTCATACGTGAAATTTCCTTGAGCGTATTCGGTGCGTTTATTATTTTCCTTGTCGATTTGTGATGGTGTCTTAGCGCTGGATTTGTGTGAGCAGGCAGTGCCGATAATTAGAATCAGCGCCATACTTACGATTATCATTTTTTTCATATCTCTATTCCTCCTTGGTTGGTTCGAGGATAACTATAGCATTCTTATGTGACGTTAGTTTGACGATATAAGATTATTTCCCGGGAAATAAATGATATAATGGGAGCAAAAGGGGGGCTATGGAAATGAAGGTATATCATTATGATGCATTTAGTAACGTTCCGGGAAAAGGGAATCCAGCAGGTGTTGTGTTGGATGCAGACACATTAACGGCAGAAAAGATGCAAGAAATCGCGGAAAAAGTAGGCTTTAATGAAACAGCTTTTGCGATGAAATCCGAGGTAGCAGACATTCGATTGCGTTATTTTACGCCAGGTCATGAGATGGATCTTTGTGGTCACGGCACGATGGCTGCTATTCAAGCATTAAGCGAGCATCATTTTTTGACTGAAAAAGCGAAAATACGGGTAGAGACTAAAGTGGGTATTTTAGAAGTGGAAATCAAGTATTCCGAAGATGGACAACGATGGATGACGATGCAGCAGGCACCCGCCGTTTTTGAAAGTTTTGCAGGTTCACGTGTTGATTTAGCAGAAGTGATTGGCGTAACAGAAAGCGAGTTATCTGATGAATGGCCGATTATGTATGGAAATACTGGTATTTGGACACTGCTCGTACCGATGAAAGAACTGGCGAGTTTCAAGCGGATGAAGCCAGATAATGCTAGATTTCCAGAAGTTCTGCAAGAGATGCCACGCGCTTCGATTCATCCTTTTTGCTTAGAGACAATCCATCCTGATGCAGCGATGCATGCCCGCCATTTTTCCTCTCCGTTTTCTGGCACAATAGAAGATCCGGTGACAGGAACGGCATCGGGTGTTATGGGCGCCTATTATGCGAAATATATCAAGGACACGCAACATATTGTGGTAGAACAAGGCGCGGAGATGGGACGTGATGGGAAAGTCATGGTCCATATTGATAAAAAGGAAACTACTTATGCGATCCAGGTTACAGGAACGGCCGTTTTGGTAGATGAAGTAGGAGAATTCTACTAAACTCTGCTATAATGAAAGACATGTTAGCTATTATGTAAGATTGGGAGATGAAAACAATGTTAAAAAAACTGAAAGGGCTTAGCGTCGCACAATGGATTGCGATCTTTATTTTCGTCTCAATGGGGATTTCGATGATTTTTATCACGGTTGAAATTTTCCTAGCGCCGATAGAGCAAACGCCGGGGCAGCCGAAAGTGACACTGCGAAGCGACTATATTTTCTTACTGTTTGAGTGTGTATTGGGAGTCATTATTTTACTATTACCGACCATTTTATCCCACCGATTTAAATTTGAAATACCAGGTTTGGTCTATATTTTATTCTTAGTTTTCTTGTACGCATCCATCTATCTAGGTACCGTTCAAAAATTCTATTCCACGGTTCCTCATTGGGACAAAATTCTGCATACGTTCAGTGGTGCCATGCTCGGTGCCATTGGTTTCTCTTTCGTCAACTTGCTCAATAATGATAAGCATGTCGTGATGAAGATGAAACCAGGCTTTATCTCTGTATTTGCCTTCTGTTTTGCTGTCACATTAGGCGCTTTTTGGGAGATTTATGAGTATACATTTGATGGCTTAATGAACTTGAATATGCAGCGTTATGCAATGTCTAATGGCACACCACTTGTTGGGCGCGCAGCTTTAGCAGACACGATGGGAGATATTATTGTTGATGTTCTCGGTTCACTGGTCTTTGTTCTCATTGGCTACTGGTCACTGAAAAAAGGTCGACCATGGATGGTAAATTTTGAATTTAAGAAGAAAAAACCGAAAGAGGGAGTGGCAAAATGAAGATAGAACACGTAGCGATTTGGGTGGCGGATATCGAGCAAGCGAAGCGTTTTTATACGGCTTATTTTGAAGGAGTCGCAAACGATAAATACACGAATGAAGCGAAAGGCTTTTCTTCCTACTTTATCAGCTATCCTACAGGCGCTAGACTCGAAATTATGCAGCGTACAGACATTATCGATGCAAAAGAAAAACCATTATTAGGCTGGGCTCACATTGCTTTTTGTGTTGGTAGTAAAGAGCGTGTGGACGAGTTAACGAAACAGCTCCAAAAGGATGGCTATACATTGGAGAGCGGTCCAAGAACAACTGGGGATGGCTATTATGAAAGTGTTATTTTAGATAGTGAAGGAAATCAAATTGAAATTACAGCTTAACTAAAAAAGGGCGATGCGCAGATTTTCAGCGCATCGTCCTTTTGGCTAGAGGGCGAGTGATTCATTATCAAAGACTAGTTCCCCGGTTTCAGTCCACTCATTGCAAAGGATAGTGAATGTTTTGGTGCTTAAATTGGCGTAATTAGCCAACAATGTTTTAGAGAAATAATTAGGAATAACTAAAATACCATCCCGATATTCACCAAAGAGACGAGCAACCTCTTTTAGGAGTACCAACAAACGGTGTTCTGCCGCTTCCTGTAAGAGCAGTGTTTTGTTAAATAGCATTTCTTCTTTTTTGTGATTATTTGCATATAGAAATAGCCAGCCTTCTTGGAAACCTAGCAACATTGTTAGCATATCGGCTCTATCAAACTCATAGACAGTTGTGGGCTGAAGTACTTTTATCGTGTAGAAGGAGTTATCATTTGTATAAGGATTAGAGAGACCAACAATATTTTTCTCCCCCAAAAAACCAATAATATTTTTATCTCTGTTACACGAAATCACGCCGCTCTCAATGAAATAAATATGTTTAAAAGGTTGGTTTTCGATAGAGATATGTGTATTTCTCTTCAAAGTGCGTTGTTTGTAAGGGATACGATGCGTCAGTAGGAACTTTAAGAAGTGATCGTAGTCGAATTTTCCTTGTTCCATTTTTTCTAGGTGTATTTCTTTTAAGCTCTTTATTTTTTCTTCCATTCATTCAGCCACCTTTCTTAATAATCTTATTATAGCACTAGTTTATCGGTCTTCTTTTTGGTAAAATGGCTACCTAGGATGATACGTGTAGCGAGAATATAAATCTAGAACTATAAATAAAGGCCATATGTTTTTGAAACAGTCTATTTGTGACAGATATGTATTATTTATTTATGGGAGATGGAAGGTCATTTTATTGAATCAAGGCTATATATGGTGAAAAAATGTAGTTCTATATGAATAAAGAGGGAATATACTTATTTTTTCTTAGGCTTATTTTATGTTATAATATGTTCAATGATGAGCAATTCGAGGAGGAGAATAAATGTGGTTAAGTTAACAAGAACTAAAAAATCTATTTCTACACTCGATATGTATTATGAAGAACATATAGATAACTTCGTTGATTTGAAAACATATTTGTCTGAGGTAGAGGCCCATTGTATAAAAAAAATGATTGAGAGAAATGATGGGAACATGACGCAGGCCGCAATACAACTTGGTATTCATCGCTCGATATTGTACCGAAAGTTGAACGGGTTTGATAAGAAAAAGTAAACACTTACTAATTGTAAGCGTGAAGATGGACTTTTAATGGGAAATGTGTTGTAATGTTATTAGTTACAACGAAAGGGTGACCTATATGACAATGGAGATAGGAAAAGTTGTGTTGAAAACGAAAAGTAAACATACATTAGCGGCTTTTTATAACGAAATAATCGGTCTAAAAGTGATGGCTGATGAGGATAACAGAATAGCGTTAGGCGTTGATGGACGAGTACTTTTAGAATTGATGGAGGTAAAGCAAGGAATGACTGCGAAACAGGCGAAAACAGGTTTATATCATACGGCTTTTTTATTGCCTAGCAGAGCGGAATTGGGTAGCTTTTTGCATCATTTGTTGGAAAGTAATTACCCAATAGATGGCGCGGGGGACCATATTTATAGTGAGGCATTGTATTTCCGGGATCCAGATGGGAATGGTATTGAAGTTTACGCGGACCGGGCTCGAGAGGAGTGGCAGCGAGATGAACTTGGGAATCTGCCCATGGCGACAAATGAAGTCGATGGTGATGGCATATTGATGGCGGGAGCTGAGCTTGACTGGAATGGGGCACCATCCGATACTACAATTGGTCACATCCATTTGCAAGTCAGTCATTTAGAAGAAACGCGCCACTTTTATGAAACGGTTCTGGGTTTCCAGGTGACCACGGAGATTCCGTCTGCGCTATTTTTTGCAGATGGAGATTATCACCATCATATTGGCACAAATATTTGGGCTGGTCGTGATTTGCCTAAATTGGATGAATTAGAGACTGGGCTTGCGTATTTCACAATCAAAACAGAAGCCATCGAGATGCTAGAGGATCGGTTGAAGCAGTTTGATATCGCTTTTGAAAAGGAATCAGATAACGTGATTAGGTTGGAAGATCCGAACGGGATTGCCGTAAAGATTGTAAATAATACAAAAAGCTAAGCGTCGACATGATGCTTAGCTTTTCTTTATAGGCAAAATTTTGCTATAATTGATTTAAGAGTGTTTCCAATTCTTTTGGCGCGTTGTTGTCTTCTTTAGTAGCCAATGTGCAAGTCCAAGTGCGGCTTGAATGAGTACAAAAGTTAGGATGCCTAGATTCAGATAGAACAGGGCGGTTTGGGCCTCTGCTGGAAAGGCGCGTTGGACGAATAGAAAAGCCAGAAAGAAACCGGCATTGGCGCCCAGCGAAACCCAGTAAACAGAGATTTTCCCAAGCTTACTAATGACAAAAGATAGCGTAAAGAAAAAGATCGCGAAACAAAAACCAATCAATATCATTTGTATCGACCCCATGACGCTCACCTCACATTGTTACAGAATTAGTTTTATTGATAATAATTGTAACACAAATGAAATGTATTGTAAAGGTTGCCTAGAAAAACGTTACTTGGCGGGGAGGTACGAGGATGATTGAATATTATAGAACGCAAGAAAATGATGAAATACATCAGATTGATGGCTATCAGGCAAGGTGTTGGGTTCATGTCGTAGCGCCAAGTCCTGATGAGATTGATTATTTATCCCAAAAATTAGATATACCGAAAGATCATATTTTAGACCCTTTGGACAAAGAGGAACGTTCACGAATTGAATTAAAGCATGTGGAAGAGAATTTCAAGCATTCTTTGGTGATTGTGGATTGCCCGATAGAGGCGAAGGATGAAATGGGTTTCCTCGAATTTAAGACGATACCAATTGGGATTATTACCACAAAAGAAGTCGTCGTAACGGTTGTGCTGAAACAGTTGCCAGTTTTGGAAGATATTATGGATAGGCGCATGGAGCAGTATAATACAGCCAATCATGTCCAGTTTGTGCTACAAATTCTGTATGCGGTATCCTACTATTTTTTGAAATATTTAAACAGCCTGATTGAGCATATGCATACGCTTGAAAAAAATATTCGCCAGTCGATGCAAAATGAGGAGCTATACGCTTTTATGGCGGCGCAACGGAGCCTAGTCTTTTTTGCAACAGCGCTTCAATCCAACAAGGCAGTTCTGGATAAAATGATTCAGGCAGCGCATTACACAGCGAAAGATGCGGACAAAGAATTGTTGCAGGATGTCATCATCGAGAACAAGCAAGCTATCGCGATGACGGATACATATACGCAAATTGTTGGTGGGATGTCTGATACTTTTTCGTCTGTGATTGCGAATAATTTAAATCGGGTGATGAAATTTTTGACGTCGTTTACGATTATTTTGTCGTTACCAACGATTGTGGCGAGCATTTACGGGATGAATGTGAAATTGCCGTTTTCAAATCAGGAATATGCGTTTGGGCTGATTATGGTGGGGACATTGTTTATTACGATTATCACGACGGTTGTATTTTGGCGCAAAAAGTACTTCTAAAATGGGACTTCGAGAGGAACTGATTCTTTATGGAAAAACAAAGCTATGAGAAAAAAGCGTACGAAACAATGAAGGAAAAGATATTGAACGGGCAATTGCGGACGGGGGATCGCGTGCCTGAGAATACGATTGCAAAAGAGCTCGGCATTAGTCGGACGCCGGTGCGTCGCGCTTTAGTTATGCTTGAAACGGAGGGCTTTTTGACGATTGAGAGTAATCGGGGTGCTTTTGTTTGTGAAAGTAAGGTGACGGTGGGCAGATTCATTGAGATGCTTGAAATGTTGGAAGTTCTGACGATTAAGACGATGGACAAAATCGAGACGAAGGGGATTTCTTTTGAGCCGCAACATTTGTATAGGCGTTTGTCGGTCATGGAAGGGCATTTGAAAGCCGGGAATAGTAGTGGGTTTGTGGAAGAAGGCTGGCAAACTATTTTTGATTTTATCGCTTACATGGGGAATTCTTACGCAAATAATGCGGTTAGAAAGATGGGTATTGACTTTTTGACGAAGGCGCCGAAAGAAATTATTTTAATACCGTTTCATAATGGCGCGTATTTAATTGAGCAGTATATGCGAATGAATGAACTGCTGAGAACGAAGGATTTTGATAAGGCAGAGACAATTGTTCGTGAATTGGTCAATTATTTTATTATAAAAACGTTCCGATAGGTGAATTTTTTGGAAGGTTATGCTACAATATTGGTAATTAAGATAGGGGTGTCGAGAGCATTGAAAAGTAAACGAGAGTATAAGACGCTAGACAGAATGGTCTATTTTAGCATTATTGAGAAGATAAAAACAGGAGAATTAAAACCGAATGAGCATTTGACCGAGGAACGATTAGCGAAGGAATTAAATGTTAGTAGGTCACCGATACGCAAGGCAATCACGGCATTGGTTTCAGAGGGAATTCTAGATTATCGTACATATAGTGGTGTTGTTGTTCGAGATTCGATGATTGATCCAGCGAAATACGGGTACCTCCTAGAAGTGATAGAGGTGTTTATAGATGCAGCGATTCAGAAAATGAAGAAAAATAATACGCCAGTTGATATAGCAGCACTACGGAATTATATCGCGTCGATGGACCGCTCTTCTTATTTGCAAAATATGGAGGATTACATCTTCAACCAGCACCAATTCTTCTTCCGTATTCTAAAACATGATTCGAATCCATATTATTATGAGAATGTGAAGCGCGTCTTTTTCACGATTAATAATTTCTCGATGGAAACGGTCGTGAAGCAAGGTTCGGAAGATAAACGTGATTTGACGGTGAAGAAATTTACGGCGATTGCAGACGCATTTGAACAAAACGAATATGATTTAGCGAATGAGCGTATTCAAGCCTTATTTAATGATTTTGCGCTTAGTGCTTTCCGGTAAGAAAAAAAGAGCGTAGAGAATTCTCTACGTTCTTTTTTCGTATATACAGAACCCATCCACGATTGCCAATTGCGTGAAGCCGGCGTTCTGATAGAGTTTGTTTAATTTTTGATTGTCAGCAATGCAGTCAAGGCGTAGATAGGGATAATCTGTTTGTGCGGATTCAGCGCTTGCCCATTCTAAAATTGCTTGACTCAAGTTTTGACCAGCGAAATCTCGCGCAATCATTAAGCGGTGTAGGTATCGTGCAGGTGTTTGGTAGCCGTGATCGCGCCACAGACGTTGGTCCCACTCGCTCGCTGTTTTTCGTAAAATGAAAGCTGCTGTGATGTAGTCTGACTCGCGAACTAAAAAGACTTCGCCATCTCGAATACGATCTTTTAGTCCGTGTACATCTTTTCCTTCTAAAATATCGCCCCATTGTGAGGAACCGCGACTTTTTAGCCAAGATGCTGTGTCAATCATGAGTTGCTGTAAAGGGGCTTCATCGGAAACAGAAGCTTCTTGCACAGTCAACATGGTATTACCTAATGGAATTTTATTTTTGTTCGTCGTCATTTTTTTGTTCCGTTGTTTCTTCGTGATCGACTGGTTGAGATGGACGGACAGCTTCACTGATTGTATCGTCGTGCGTTTCTTCTACCGTTGATTCTGGCCCAGTTAAATCCGTTGCTGGTGTTGCCTCAGGTTCCGGTGTCACAGCAGGATCAACCATGGAGTCAGCACCCCACGTTTTATTTTCGAAATGTGGTGCTTCAGGCTCTTCTGGCGGTGTCGGATCAACTGGTGGAATCGCGCCAAATGTCGTGTCGTCCTCTGGAACCGTCGTTGTGTATGTGCCCATATCCGGGTCGTCGCCAAATGTGCCAGTGCTCGCATATAAATCATCGTAGAACACGGCGCAAGCTACAAGAACCTGTGGATAAATCCAAATAGCTAGACCGAATAATACGGCAAGCATCAAAAAGTAACCAAGAACAAACACAATCAAAAATACAGGGCTCATGTCTGGTACGCTACTATAATAATCATACGAATACGAATTATAGCCATAATCGAACATCGCCGTTGTAGCCGCCGCAATGATTCCAAGCACCATCATAATAATAACAGGGATAAAGAACACCCAAATATAAGATAGTACGAGTCCAAACAAGCGACCCTTATGCCCATTCATGCGGTGACGACTTTCCGTAATCGCATCAAGCGGCGAAATATTAGGATCATCACGTAAAATCATAAAAGTTTGCGAGTACGAGAACGATTTAATAATACCAGGAATAAGGAATAGTAAACTCCATAAAAATGTAAAAATAAATACAAGTACTGCGGCAAGTAAATTACGGCCAAACGTTTTAAAACCGCTGAATAAGTAGCCAATTTCAGGTTTTTCCTGACGGCTAAGAGCGAGGAAGAACCACGTTGCACCAATCATAAAAGGACCAGCGAAAACATAATAAGCAATCGTTCCAAGCACTGGAATGAAATTGACCATCGAAACAGCCATTAAAATCACATACGCGAGCGCCATACCTCCAATTGCCAGCCCCCAATTCCCTTTTAAGGACTGCTTCGTCATCTTTCTAATTTCTGAAATACTCATCATAAAAATTCTATCCCCTTTCTTTTGTGAAAATACATATATACTTAAAAATACCATAGAATCAGACACATTGATAGTCATAATCGATAATTTTATAAAATGATTGACTTTTCGCGTAAAGGGGAATAGGCTATAAGGTAAAATAGATGCGAATCATGTGAGTGGAGGTGAAAATAGATGGCCTATGAAAAACAAGATTTAGAAGAGCGTCTCATCGAATTGCGCCGCCAACACCAAGAGTTGCTTGGAGAAACGGATCAATTTAATGATACGAACCTAGTGAATGGGACGATTTCAGCGACAGAACTGAGAATGAACGCGCTTGAAAAAGAAATCAAATCAGTGGAGAAAAAATTAAATAAGCTATAAAATGATCTTGATTAGCATGAAGATCAGCCTTTCGAAGTTTGGTGGCTTTAGCCAGTACTTCAGAGGTACTACATATGAGGTGATGGCGATGGATGACATTTTTGCAGTTGGTGATATTCATGGGGAAATAGCGGCTTTCGAGGAACTTTTGACGCATTGGAATCCGGAGAGAGAGCGGCTAGTGTCTGTTGGCGACTTAATTGATCGAGGAACAGATCCTGGTGCGGTTATTCGCAAAGCTATGTTTCTTGAGGCGAAATACGATGCTATTTTCTTGCGTGGAAATCACGAAAATATGTTGTTGGATTGGCTCGCGAACCCGAGTGAGAAGATGATGTATTACATTAGTCAAGGCGGAATGGAGACGATTGAAAGCCTACTAACCCATAAAAAAAACGCAAAAATAACGCCAGAAGAACTAGCGCGATGTGTGGAAGCGGAGGCTGCAGCTGAACTTGCCTTTGTTAGAAAACGCCCATATTATTTGGAATGGAAGCAATTCGTATTTGTGCACGCTGGCGTGGATTTGACCTTACAGGATTGGAAGCAGACATCCGAGCATGACATGGTTTGGATTCGCGAGCCGTTTCAACAAGGTACGAACCGGACGGGCAAGACGTTTGTGGTGGGCCACACGCCGACAGAAAGCTTGAATCCAGATGGCGGGGCAGACGTTTGGTATTCACCAGACCGCTCGATTATCGATATTGATGGTGGTGCGGTGTTTGGCGGAGCTTTACACGGTGTCATTTTCTCACAGAATGGTGTGGAAAAAATTTATAGTATTCCGAACAAAAAAGAAGTTTAGACGCGCCGTCTAAACTTCTTTTTCTTGCCAAATTTTATAGAGTAGTTCGTAGTTCTTCTGTTTGAGCGCTGGGTCGTAGATGTTGGACGCGACAATCAGTTCGTTTGGTTGATGAATCGCCATGAATTGTTGCAGTTCCGCTTTTACTTTTTGCTGGTCGCCGATGAAGGAGTATTTTAGTTGGTGTTGTAAAGCATGTTTTTCGTAATCGGTCCAAAGCTCATCCATATTTGTCACGGGTTTTGGCAATGGTGTGGGAGCGCCTCGGGTCAGATTTAAGAACGAGAGATAGCCAGATGTTGCTAGAAAATTCGCTTCTTCGGTGGTATCACTAATAATCGTGCTGACTGTCACCATTGCATAAGGTTCATCCAAAACATCCGATGGCTCAAAGCGACTGCGATAAAGTTCCAACGCATTTTCTAATTCATCGGGTGCAAAGTGGCTCGCAAAAGCAAACGGTAGACCAAATTTTGCAGCTAGCTTGGCGCTGTAGGTACTAGAACCGAGCAGATAAAGCGGTACATGGAGGCCACGACCTGGAATCGCGATAATACCGTCGTTGCCACCATCTGAAAAATAATTACTAAGTTCCAAGACAGAATTAGGAAAAGCTTCCACGGTTTCATGCAAGTCGCGCCGGAGTGCCCGCGCGGTTTTGAAATCGGTTCCTGGTGCGCGACCAAGCCCGAGGTCGATGCGATTTGGATACATCGTTGCAAGCGTCCCGAACTGCTCGGCAATAATAAGCGGAGAGTGGTTTGGAAGCATAACGCCACCAGAACCGACGCGAATTTTTTCCGTATGTCCAGCTAAGAATCCTATCAAAACAGCTGTCGCAGAACTGGCAACACCAGGAATACCGTGATGTTCAGCCACCCAATAGCGATGAAATCCTGCTTTTTCAGCAAATTGAATGAGCGATTTACTATTTTGAAAAGCATCTGCTTCATTGAAACCTTCACGAATCGTTGCTAAATCGAGAATAGATAAGGGAACTTGCCCAAATTTATTGTTTGTCATAAAATCACTGCCCTTCTTTGACTAATAGTATATGCTTCTTCCTCGCCGTAGTCAAAAAAAAGAAACCACCCGCTACTAGTAACGAGTGATTTCACAGTATCAATCATTTAAAAAATCTTGTAAAGCCTTCGCATTCGCGGCAACGTCAATGTCTAACACAGAGCCATGCGAATTTCGGACGTTTTTATACGTGCCATCAACCGGTAGGCGGAAATCTTCCATATCTTTGGCATTGCCCAATACGAAATCTTTCCCAATTGAAATCATCATACCTGTTGTCACATTCGTGTTTGTGTAGCCTTGCATCGTACCAATTAAACTTGGAAGCTTCGTCACAGTACCAATGCTTTGCGCTTGATCTTTCAGGGCGTTCAGCACTTGTTGTTGACGACGGACCCGGCCGAAATCACTTTCAGCATCATGACGGAAACGCGCGTATTGCAGCAATGTTTCGCCATCCATTTTTTGCTTACCAGCTTTGATGTTAGCATCGATATTTTTCGACATATCTTTTTCGGCGTCAATCTCGATTCCATTAGGCGCGAGCGTGTCGACAATTTTTGGGAAACCCTCGAAATTGGCAACGACATAATACTCAATATTCACGCCAAAATTCTCTTTGATTGTTTGGCGAACCAGCTCAGGACCACCAAAAGAATAAGCCGCGTTGATTTTGTTCAAACCGTAACCAGGGATATCGACATATGTATCACGCATAATCGAGACTAATTTCGGTGATTTTGACTTCGTATCATAGTGAGCGATAAGCAAGGAATCCGAACGACCTTGGTCTTTGCCACGCGAGTCACTCCCGATTAGAAGGACGTTGAGATCATTCACATCTTCAGCTTTTTGCCCATTAAATTCAAATTCTTTCATGTTATTATCAGCTTCAGCCGCATTCAGACTCGATTTATACTGATAAAATCCAAGCCCGGCAATGGCCAGTATAATGACTAAAATTACTGCAAAAATAGTCCTGCCTTTTCGTAGTTTCTTCTTTGTTGGTTGATTGCGATCCTGGCGAGTGGCCATATCTTTCACCTCGTTCATTAATTTGAAGCTAACAACAAAACGATGCTCCCAGAATAATTATAGCTAACGAATGTTACATGAATGTGGCGAAACTCAATAATAAGGTGCCATAAACAGGTAAACAAGCACGCCGGTTAGACTTACATACAGCCAAATTGGCATGGTCCAACGAACGATTTTTTTATGTTTTTGGATTTGATTTGTCCAGCCCCATACGAGTGCGAAGAGCGCTAGAGGCACAACGACTGCAGCAAGGAAGCTATGTGTAATTAGGATAAAGAAGTAGATAGGACGAACGATCCCTTCGCCGCCAAATGTCGATGTTTCTGCGGACATATAATGGAATGTCAAATAACTAACTAGGAAAAATAACGTCGATGTAAATGCGGCTAAAATGAAACCACGATGCATCTTGATGTTTTTTTTCGCAATAATCGCCCATAAAGCAATTAATAAAAAGACAAACGTAAAGCTGTTAAAAATCGCATTGAGGCGCGGGAAAATAGATAAATCGTAGTCGACTTTCCCTTGGTAGCCAATCGGTGAGAAGAAGAGCAGTAAAATAACAACTACCGCTACAAACGATAAAATCATAATAGGCCAAAAATAGTTCTTGTCAGACGACGCTTTATTTATCGCATCTTTTTTTTGTGTCATGAATTTAAATCCCCCTAAAATAAGTTTCGCTACCATTATAACATGTTCGAGAGGTGAAAGGGTATGAAAAGTGATTCACATACATAAAAAGCACCGTACCAGCGCTCGCACACTCTGGTATGCAAGCGTTGATATGGCGCTTTTGTCTAGAAATCCTGTTTGGAATTTAAGATATTTATCTATTCTCAGCGTTGTTGTATGCGCCGTGCCATACTGGGCCGATAAATTTATTTAATGCAAAACCGCCTTTTATCGCGGCTGTTACGAAGTCTTTCGCTTTGTGCACGGATTCTTCTACAGTCAAACCTTTAGCAAGGCCGGCTGTGATGGCTGCTGCAAAGGTACAGCCTGCGCCGTGATTGAAGTTGGTGTCGATTTTTGGTGTTTCAAGGACGGTGAATGTTGTTCCATCGTATAGTAGATCGATGGCTTTGTCGCTTTGCAGTGCTTTTCCGCCTTTGATGACTACGTATTTCACGCCGAGCGCGACAATTTTTTCCGCAGCGGCTTTCATATCATCAAGGGTTGTTAATTTGCCAAGTCCAGAAAGTTGGCCTGCTTCAAATAGGTTTGGTGTCGTGATTAACGCGCGAGGTAGCAATAAATCGCGGATTGCTTCGGCGTTTTCTGGTTGGATTAGCTCATCTTCGCCTTTACAAACCATCACGGGATCGATTACGACATTTTGTAACTTGTACTCATCGATAGCGTCACGCGTTGCTTCGATAATTTCAACGGAGCCGAGCATGCCTGTTTTCATCGCGTCAACTGGGCCACCGGAAAGGATTGTTTTCAATTGGGCACGCAATAAATCGGCATCAAGCGGCGTTACGCCATGACTCCAATTATTGTCCGGATCCATCGTCACGATTGTTGTAATCGCTGAAAATCCGAATGTGCCGTACTCTTCAAATGTTTTTAAATCCGCTTGGAGTCCAGCGCCACCACTAGAATCCGAGCCTGCAACGGTTAATGTTTTTTTGATTGTCATGATAAATTCCCTCCAGTTACCTTAATTATTTGATTCGAGCATTTTGTGAATGGCAGTTGCCACGCCATGTTCGTCATTAGAATCCGTGACGTGTTTGGCTAGTTTTTTGACAGCCGGTTCGGCATTGCCCATCGCGACGCTGTAACCCGCCATTTTCAGCATGGAAACGTCATTGAAGTTGTCGCCAATCGCGAAGGTTTCGTCCATCGTCACGCCGAGTTTTTCCACGTAAAATTGCAGGGAAAGGCCTTTTTGCGCGTCGATATGTGTAATTTCGATGTTGTCAGAAAACGAAGAGCTGACCGCCAGATTTCCTTTGGACTCAAGCGCGTCTTTCGCTTTTTTGAGCACCGCTTGATCAGAAGAAAAGGCGATAAATTTCAAAATCGTGATATCCTCGTTTGTGAAAAGGCGTTCGGGATCATCAATCACATGAACGTCCTTGCTTTCAAAGCGTTCCTCGACATAGCGGTGAATTTCTTCCTCGGTAAAATCAGGGTGAACTTTCGCTTGGATTTCTTTCATAAGCTCGATGCCTTTATCTTTATTCGGCGAAATCGGACCAATATCGGTGAAAAATTCGCAATACATCCCCAAATCCGTTAAAACTTGATAGGTATATCGTGCTGAAGTTTTATCGATCGGGATTTGTTTCAAAATCTTGCCGTGTTCGTCACGAATTTCAGCACCATTCATGCAAATCGCTGGTGCATAAAGGTTCGCGTGGTTGATGAGTTGCATCGCGTCATCGTACATTCGCCCTGTGCATAAGACGAAATGAATGCCTTTTGCCCGAGCCTGTTCGATGGCTTTCACACCTTCATCGTCCACTTGGATTTTTGAGTTAAGCAGTGTGCCGTCCATATCTGAAGCAATTACTTTTATCATATAATAGAATCCTCCCATTTTCGTACCTACAACACTAGGATATCATTTTTTCAACAAAATTGCAGTAAGTAAAATCGGGAAATCAGGGGTTATAAAGTGGAGATTTAATAAAAATTTAATACCTAGTTAAGCGGTAGGATATATTTTTTCGACATAATTAATTTTACTACACAGATAAAGGAGATTAGAAAAATGAATAAATACGGTATTTTGATTGTTCGAATTTTACTTGGAGGGCTGATGTTCCTGCATGGCTTACAGAAGTTCACGAACGGGATTGGCGGAACGGTGCAGTTTTTCGATAGTTTAGGCATTCCTGGTTTTATGGCTTATGTCGTTGCCGTGATTGAATTAGTCGGTGGTTTGGCGCTCGTTTTTGGCGTGTTAGTTCCTTATGTTTCGGCGTTATTCGTGGTCGTTTTGGCCGTTGCGATCGTGACAGTAAAATTCTCAAGTGGCTTCTTAGGCGGCTACGAACCAGAATTCGTCCTGCTCGTGCTATCCGTCGTCACCTTGATAACAGGCTCGTTCAAGCAAATTTTTCAATTCCTACCAGCAAATGAAAAAATAGAAAAATAATGCGTTATCAGCCCAGTTCCGAAATATTTTTGAATTGGGCTTTTTGCTGGAAAAACGGTATAATGGAAGGAGTGGATAAATTATGGAAGGTGGCTATTAAAAATGATGACAGAACGTGAAAAGATGATTAGTGGCGAATTATATCGACCGGGGGACGCGGAACTTGTGGCGGATCGGATTCGAGCGCGTGAACTATGCGCGAAAATTAATGGCGTTGTGAGCGATAGTGACGAGCGCGAAGTACATATTCGAGAACTCCTAGGCATGGCGGGAAAAGCGGTCTATATGGAGCCGAATGTGCGCTGTGACTATGGTTACAATTTGGAAGTCGGCGATTATTTTTATGCGAATTTCGATTGCGTGTTCTTGGATTGCGCACCGATTAAGATTGGCGATAATTGCATGTTTGCGCCGGGCGTGCATGTGTATACAGCGTACCATCCACTGGATGCGACGGAACGCAATAGTGGGCAGGAATTGGCGAAAAGTGTTACGATTGGGCATAACGTGTGGGTTGGCGGCCGTAGTGTCATCAATCCGGGAATCACGATTGGCGATAATGCCGTTATTGGCTCTGGTTCGGTCGTAACACGAGATGTGCCGGCCAATACCGTCGTTGCAGGAAATCCAGCCCGCGTGATTCGTCAGTTAGATAAGCAGGAGGAAAACGCCTGATGACAGTATCCGACCAAGCCCTTTTTGCGAAGATGGAACAGGAGTTAAACCTCGCGAAGGCAGCTTCATCTGAACAAGAAAAACAAATACATTTGCACGGATTAGCCGTATTGATTGACGTGATGCGCGGCCAAGAAACACCATCTGCAAAACCAGTAAGCCTCAGCTCAAGCATGGAATACCAAGCGATGACAGGCGAATTACCAATTGCAAAAACCACAACACTTGGCGGTGGGAAAATAGAAACAGAAGACGGATCCAATGGCGATTCACTGTTAGATTTTTAGGAGGTTCAAGGAAGAAATGAGAAAAATGTTAATACTAGGAGCGATATTTGCAGGTTTAGCCGTAGGAATAGGCGCTTTCGGAGCACACGCGCTGAAAGAAACACTTGGAAGTTACCACACGACCTTTGAAACCGGCGTCCAATACCAAATGTTTCACGCAACAGCGATTCTAATCGTAGGTTTACTCCTCGGAAAACTAGATAGCGGCTTATTACGAACTGCTGGCTATTTGTTTGCAACTGGAATCATCCTATTTTCAGGAAGTTTATACGTGCTTAGCATCACGAAAGTATCCGTTTTAGGCGCGATTACACCACTTGGCGGCGTAGCATTCATCGCCGGATGGATTTGTTTTATTATCGCCGTAGCAAAAGATAAACCAGCTCTGTAATATAAAAAGTGTTGCGTAAGAAGGGATTTCACCGTATCACTCGAACGATGGTAATTATTGTTACCTAACCTTAATAAAAAAAGTTAAAAAAAAGGATTACATTCCAAATTAGCGGGGTATTATACATGTAAGCAACGACATCTTAATTACTTTTTCTCCCTTTTTAGTAATTGAGAGTCTTTCTTACCTTAAACTCCCTTTTAATCGCTAAACCTGCTGACATTGCCGGTCTAGCGATATTTTTTTGTCTTTATATGAAAAAAACGCCCGCTAAAAAGAGGACGCTGCATCACGCATATTCTTATTTCCGCCAAAATGTCTCACAGTCTGCTTTATCCGCTATGTTAAACGCAATCATGTCGCGCAGCAAATCATAATTCACAGGTTTATCCCACGGGAAGCGCACTAGGTTCGCTGTATGTGTGTAGCCAGCTGCTTTGATAGCATCTGAAAAACGAGCGACAACGACTGCTTCTGGGGAAACGGCGAAGTTATTCTTGGCAATGCTGAATCCGACGATAAACGTATCGTGATCGGTGAACATTGGTTGGTTCCATGCGATTTTTGACTTTAAGTCGGGAAATTCTTCATTGACCCAATTGAAAACGTCTGCCATTTGTGCGCGGTGTTCAGGGTTGTCGATTTTTGCTAAATAATCTGATATAGTTTCCATCTTCGTGCCTCCAGTCAGTTTTAAAAGATATATGTCTATTTTAGCGTAAATGGGTGAAAATACAAGTAAACAGGAAAGAAGTATGGCGTACCAGTCGACAAGATTGGTGCGCCATACTTCTTATTTTGTGGTTATTTCTTTTTGCCCATGACGATATTTGTGTAGGTGTTGACTGTCAGGAAGTAGTAAATAATGAACATCGCTGTGTAGATTCCTGTACTGATGAGAACTGGTAATGTGAGATCCATCTGCAACATATTGGAAAGCATGCTAAGCGCGACGGAACTATGAGCAATACCAAGTACGAGCGGAATAAGGAAAATCACGAGTACTTGCTTGGCGATTGTTTTGCGAATTTCTTTGCGATCTAAACCGATTTTCTTCAGGATATCATAGGTGGCGACATCGTTGTAGGCTTCGGTTAGTTGCTTGAAGTAGATAATACTACCAGTTGCTGCAAGGAAAACGAGGCCGATAAACATGCCGATGAAAAGAAGTACGCCACTGATACTCATTGCGTTTTCATAGTTGGTTGGATAACTTATAAAATTAGCGTTTTCTGGAAGCGCCTTATCGATTTGTTCACTTAGTGGAATCGCGTCTTTTGGATTATCGACCATGATGGATTGAATGGTTTGTGTTTTTTGAGTCGAAATCGTTTTAGCTACATCATCTGAGATAATGAGCAGAGCATATAGGCTAGCGATCGGTGAACTTTTTATTGTCTCTGTTAGCGTTATTTTTTGCTTCGTGCTATTTTCCAAGATAAAACTTTGATTTTCAAGCATTTTCGTGGCTTTTTCATCAAAGAGGGAACCTGGTGCAATCAGAATCGCTTCATCATTGTTTAGATCAGCTTTTGTTGTTTCTGTATCATTTTGTAAGGCTAGAAGTTTATTGTAAGCTGTTTGACTGATGAAAGTAAAACCGCTTTCAGGATCATATTCCATTGGCATTTCGCGATCACTTGTCGCCTTGATATGGTTCAAAGCCGTTTCTTGATGGCCAGTCATCGGTGTTTTTGTGCTGGTTTCAGCAAGTTTCAATGCTTCTTGGTTACTTTTTTGATCGACAACCGTGTATTCAAAAGTAGAAGGGAAGGAATTGGCGGATTCTTTGTTGACGTTGTAGTAAATACTTCCGATTGCACCAATTGCTGTCAGTGTTGTAGCGCTCAAAATCGCGATGATAGCAAGGGTTCTCGCATTCGATCCAATCCGAAAAGCGAGCTGGGAATTACTAATAATATTCGTGCCTTTATAGAAAATCCGTTTATTTTTGCGAATCTGGTTGAGTAAGAACGGTAAGAAATTGCTTAGTAGTAGCGCCGTTCCGATGATAACGGAGAATAGGATGGCCAGCATGCTATATCCTGGGCCTAACTCTGCTAGAAGGCTACTGTCATCAAGTGGTTGGAGGGCAAGGAAGTAGCCGACTCCAATTAGTAATATCGAAAGAATTGCTAGAATAGGATTATTTTTTGGCGTTTTTTCACGCTTACTTTCCGAATGAAAAAGATCGAGAAGTGTCGTGCGATAAATAATACGGTAACCGGTAAATGATGTAATCAGCGTGATAATGATGAAAATAATGACCGTATTAATCACGGCATCCATCGAAAAGACGAAATTACTCACACCGCCAAAATTCATGACTTTGAGCAGCACCGTGACGAATAGCTTGGATAGTAATGTTCCAAGTCCAATCCCGATAACAAGTGCAACCACGCCCATCAAAAAGTTCTCATAGAAAAGCATGCGACCAATTTCTTTTTTACGAAGACCAAGTAGGGAATAGAGGCCGATTTCTTTTTTGCGTTTCCGTGTGAAAAAGTGATTGGAGTACAAAATAAAGATCGCGACAAAGATAATCAAGACAATCGATGAGGCGTTGAACACAGCGGAAAGCTTGGCGCTCCTATCGATGCGCTCCACAACGGCTGGATCTTTCGCTAACGAGACAAAGGTGTAGTAAATCATAATCGAGAAAATCATCGACGCGAAATAGAGGAAGTAATGGACAAAATTATGTTTGATATTCTTTTTTGCTAGGTCAAATAACGTCATTCATGTCCCCTCCTAGTTGCGCCAACACATCGAGAATTTTTTGGAAGAACTCCTTACGCGTCTTCGTGCCACGGTAAATTTCCGTATAAATCGCGCCATCTTTAATGAATAAAATCCGCTTACAAAAACTCGCCGCATAAGCATCATGCGTCACCATCATAATCGTGGAATGTTCCTGTTCATTGAGGCCCTTCAAGCTTTCGAGCAAATCAGTGGCTGACTTAGAATCAAGCGCCCCAGTCGGTTCATCCGCGAAAATCAAACTAGGATTCGCGATAATCGCACGACTTGCGGCAGTTCGCTGTTTTTGTCCACCAGAAATCTCATTCGGATACTTATCTAAAATATCGCGAATGCCAAACGTATCGGCGACTTTCTCAAGACTCGCTTCCATTTCCTTCACAGGACGTTTTGCGAGTGCGAGTGGTAAGATAATATTTTCCCGAACATTCAGTGTATCCAACAAGTTATAATCTTGGAAGATAAAACCTAACTGATCCCGGCGGAACGCGGACATTTGTTGTTCGTTCATTGATTCCAGTTCCTGACCAGAAATCTGAATTTCACCAGAAGTTGGCTTGTCGATGGTTGAGAAGACGTTCAGAAGTGTTGATTTACCAGCCCCACTCGGCCCCATGATACCAACAAAATCCCCCTTTGCAATTTCCAGACTAATATTATCTAAAGCTGTGTAAACATTTCCTTTAATGCCGTAAACTTTACGAACATTTTTTGCCTGTAGAACTATTTCCATGTAAACTCCTCCTAAATAAATAACTTATAATCTTAGTTTAACGGGAAAAAGAGGCGCGTTCCATTGACTAAGATGACATTATGGGAGGGAAGACTTACAATTTTGTAATAATGAAGAGCTGAAACGGCCCGTTCAGCTCCGACAAAAACTGGAGCGGCCGCAGGAAAAACCCGAACTTGGTTTTTGTGGAGGGCGTGAAGTTTTCGAGGAGTTGGCCGTTGAAGCTTGATCTAATGAAAAGCTGAAAGAGCCCGTTAGACTCGAAAAAATACAAGGAACGAATCTCACTCTGTTCGTACTCGTATTGAGGCTCTAAATCGGCAAAGGATGCCTCATAAGAGCCACAACATAGAGGGCGCAGTGAAAACCCTCTTTTGGTTTTTGCGGAGGCCACGAAATTTCCGAGAGTCTGTTGAAAAGGAAGGCAGTTTCATTACATTCCACTGCATATTGAGGTTCTAAAAAAGCACACGACGCTTTTCAAGAACCACAACAAAGCTGGATCTGGAAATGATGATACGTCAAAAATCGGAGCGTTCCCGCAATTGTGATGGCTGGGTTAGGAATAACTACTGAATTATTATTAGTCCGCTGTTCAGCTACGAAAATTTCGAGGGTTTGGCTAAATGGAAGGCAGTCTTATTACATTCCACTGTATATTGAGGTTAGATTGGAGGCGTGAAACATGACGCTGCGCATGATTAGGTGTTTTAAAACATGGCGTTTCAATAGTTGAGTTGTGATGGTTCGGGGATAAGAGCCGCTGGTGGATTACATGCTCACTGCGTTCTCATGCATATTGAGGCTCTAATTCAGCAGGGGATGCTTCATAAGAGCCACAACAACAAAACCCACCCCCTCATCACAAGGGGGTGGGCTCTAAATCTTATTTTACCATCATTAAATCCTAAAAAAATTCGGCAACTCGTCTGCTGCAACATAATTCCCAATCAAGAACGAGCCAAACTCGGCAAATCGAGCACTAGATTCATCAAAGCGCATTTCTGTCACAATTCGTTTAAAATCAAGCGCATCATCTGCAAACAGTGTCACGCCCCATTCGAAATCATCTAAACCAATCGATCCGCCAATAATCTGCTTAATCTTCCCAGCATACGTACGGCCAATCGCCCCATGGTCACGAATCATCGCTTGGCGTTCTTCCATCGGCAACATGTACCAGTTATCGGATAAACTACGTCGCTTCGTCATCGGATAAAAACAAATATGCTTGCGCGCTGGCAACTCTGGATACAAACGTTCACGCACGTGCTTATTTTCGTAAGGATCTTCCCCTTTTGCCATATGGTTCGCCAAATAATTGCTAAGTTCCACAACGGAAACATACGAATAGGCTGGCAGTAAGTAATCCGCAATCCGGAGTTTGTTTAATTGATTCTCGACTTCGTTCAAGCCCTCAAGTGTTGGTCTCAGCGTGAAAAATAACAAATCCGCTTTTTGACCAACAATCGAATAAATCGTATGCTCGCCTTCTCCCATTTTTTTCGTAATATCCATATCGCCCAAGAAATTTTGTAATTCATTGAGCATAGAATCGCGATCAGCAGGAGAAACTTCTCTTAACGCAGGCCAGTCAATCGTTCTGAAATCATGTAACGAAAACCAACCATCTAATGTTTTAACAGCTTCATTCATAATAAAGCACTTCCTTCCTATGTATTACTTGAATTGTAACATAAAAACAGGAAGCTTGTCTGGCGTCCTGTTTGTGAAAAAAACCTCCACAAAAAGATGTGGAGCCCTACTTTAGAAAAACTACTTCACTGGATTTTTCGCAAAACCTCAGCGTGTCGACAAATGCTTAGTTTCTAGGCAAAAGCGAGTACCAGCGCGGAGCATACTAGGGTATGTGAGCACTGGAACGGAGTTTTTAACGACGAAAATGAGCGTTTGTCGACACGCTGACCTCCACAAAAAGATGTGAAGGCTAGTCAAAAGATTATTTTGCAGGTGTCGAAACGATGCAGCTCACATCACCATCAATGGTCCAGTTTTTACATGTGGACGGTAGAATGAAGTGGTCTGCTTTTTTGATGGGTGTTGCTTCGCCGTCGATGGTTAGCGTTGCTTCGCCTGATAGGACGCTGACTAATGTGTAGGGAGCGGTAGCCGTGAAATCTGCTTTTCCGTTGATGTCCCATTTATACACCGCGAAAAATTCACTGTTTACAAACGTGGTTTCTGTTAGAGCACCAGTTGTTTTTGTTGTGATATTTAAAACGGCGTCATGATGAGGAACGGTCGTCACATCGATGGATTTCTCCAAGTGAAGTTCGCGCTTGTTGCCATCTTTGTCAACGCGATCGTAATCGTACACACGATAAGTCGTATCAGAGCTTTGCTGCGTTTCCAGAACGAGCGTCCCGGTACACAGCGCGTGAATCGTGCCGCTCGGCACATAGAAAAAATCGCCTGGTTTAATTGCGACTTTACGAAGCAACTCGCTCCATTTGCCGTCACGCGTCCACTCAATCAACTCCTGTTTCGACGTTGCATTATGTCCATAAACAAGCTCGGCGCCTGGCTCACAATCAATGATATACCAACATTCCGTTTTGCCGAGTTCGCCGTTTTCATGTTCTTTCGCATAAGCATCATTCGGGTGAACTTGCACAGATAAGTCCGTGTTCGCGTCCAAAATCTTCGTCAACAATGGGAATACGGCTTCTTTCGGATTGCCGAATAAAGCAGGTTGTTCCGCCCATAATTCAATCAGCGTTTTTCCAGCAAATTCACCGTTTTTCACTGTAGAAGGGCCGTGCGGATGTGCCGAAATCGACCAATGTTCGCCAGTCGTCTCTGTTGGAATCGTGTAGCCGAAGAAATCACGTAATTTCGTGCCTCCCCATATGCGATCTTGAAAAACCGAATCTAAAAATAAAGCTTTTGTCATTGTATTTGCCTCCTAATTTTTATACATCTTTCATCAAAAAACCTTGTTGTTTCAGCGTTTCTGCGATTGAAGGATAGTAATCTTTATCGTAAAATTTCGAAACGCGCGCTGTCCAAGAAATACCACCTTCGCGTGCTGAGAAAGGGATAATCGTTTCATCATAATCCGCCATCAAGTCCGCAACGTCCGTTTGATATGTCTCCTCAAAGTATACGGCTTCTTTCGGGAAACGGGGTTTAATCGGCATTTCCACATCAGGATAACCGATGCAAAGCCCGACAACCGGAAAAACGTGTTTTGGCAGTTTTAGAAAATCGATGACTTCTGCCATGTTGCGACGAATGCCACCGATGCAAACAACGCCTAAATCAAAGGATTCTGCGGCGATAATCGCATTTTCACACGCAAGTCCAACATCGGCCGCCCCAACGAGTAAAGCGTCCACATTTTGAACCGCGGAATGAGAACCTTGATGTTGTTCACTCGCCAGATGTGTGCGATAGAAATCAGCGACGAACACGAGAAAAACGGAACTTTCCGCTATGTAAGGTTGGTTGCCGCAGAGCTCTGCCATTTTAGCCTTGCGCTCTGGATTTTGGATGGCAATAATCGAATATTGCTGACCGTTAATCCACGATGGGGCACTTTGAGCAGAACGAACAATGCTGTCTAATTGCGCTTTTGGAATCGTTTTATCCGTTTGATATTTACGGAAAGAACGATGATTCCGCAGATGATCTATGATTGGATTCATAGGAAATACCTCCATTTCGATACTGTTAACAGACTAAGTATAGCCTTTTTTAGAATTAGATGAAAGTATTTTTAGGCTAAGAGTTGAAAAAAGCATCCGACTTCCAGTAAAATAACGATAGAAAGCAGGTGAGCGCGCATGGATAAAAAGAAAGCCATCGTCCTACTGGAAAACTATTTTTTTACGACGGAAGAAGCCGCTATGTTTTTAGGAATTTCCAAACAAGCCCTGTCATCACTAGTGAAGCGCGGGAAAATAGAGCGCGTTGAAAAGGGGCAAGTTAGTTTGTTTTTTAGAGATGATTTGGAAGCGCGGAAGAATGAACAAGTGTCGCTTCGGAAAAAATATCGACCGTATACATAACGAAATTCCACATCAAATTAGGTGGAATTTTTTCGTATCAGAATGGTGTTGACTTGTCGCTATCGCAGGATTTTTCCAGATCGCAGCCGCCGCATTTGCCTTGTTTGCTTTTCTTGATGTAGCGAGCGAGCGCATAGATTGTGTAGCCGAATATGAGGCCACCGATTACAATATTTATCATTTTTCACAGCCTCCTTTTATAAGAATAAACGTCCGATTTGATAGACTAAAAGTGTTAGGACATAGGCGGTTACGAGTGGATAAATCACCGCAAAAGCTGTCCATTTGAAGGAAACGATTTCTTTTCGAATTGCTGCAACTGTCGCCAAACAAGGAATGTATAATAGAATGAAAAGCATGAAGCAGTAGGCGGATAGCGGTGTGTAATGCATGCCGACCACGGATGCGAGCGTGCTTTCTTTTGTTGCGTAAATAATCGACATGGTGGAAATTACGACTTCTTTCGCTAAAAAACCGGGAATGAGTGTCGCGCCGGCCTGCCAAGTTCCGAATCCGAGTGGTGCGAGAATTGGAGCGAGCAGACTGCCGAATATGGCGAGAAAACTTTCACCCATTGGGACGTTGAATCCGGTTGGGCCAGTGTAGTTTAACAGCCAGATAATAACGGAGCCTGCGAAAATGAAGGTTCCAGCTTTTCGCAAGAAGCCGCGGCCTTTTTCCCATGTGCTGCGCCACAATGTGCGGAAAGACGGGGCGCGGTAAGGCGGGAGCTCAATCACGAATACCGAATTGTCTTTTTTGAGCAGTGTCACGGACAGAATTTTTGTCACGAGTAGGGCGAGCACGATGCCGATCACGTAAAAGGAAAGTACGACGAGCGCTTGATTTTGGGCGAAAAATACACCGGCAAAAAGCGCGTAAACGGGAAGTCGCGCGGAACAGGACATGAACGGCGTCACGAGAATCGTCAAGGTTCGTTCTTTGGATTCCTCAATGGAGCGCGCGGCCATGATTCCTGGGACGTTACAGCCGAAGCCGATAATCATCGGTATGAACGCCTTGCCATTTAAACCGAAAAACTCCATCACGCGATCCATCACGACCGCAATCCGCGCCATGTAGCCGGAGTCCTCCAATAGTGAAATGAAGAAGAACAGCACCAAAATCTGCGGGATGAAAACAAGGACGCCGCCAACACCCGCGATAATTCCGCTAACAATGAGGTCGATAATGAACTGGGAAGCGCCGATAAACGTCAAGCCAGAAGTCACCCAATCGGATAAAGTACCGCCAAAAAAGCCATCCAGCAAATCGGAAAGGGGCACGCCAATCCACGTAAATGTAACTTGAAAAATGAGATACATCACGAGCAGAAACAACGGAATGCCAAGCCATGGATGCGTAAACGCGCGGTCAAGCTTATCGGAAAGCGGGATATTATGTTTTTTCGTATACTCGACGGTTTCCAAACAAATATCTGCAATAAAAGCTTCGCGAATTTGATAGAAATGCAGTTCTAGCGGCGTTTCCAGCTTTTCTTGCAAGCGACCCCGAATAATGAGGGCATCTGTGAGCAAGTTATGGCGTTTCAAGAAATCAGTCATCGCCTCATTTCCACTGAAAAATTGGACGCTAAACCAGCGCTGTTGTTTTGGTTTTATATGCGGCTCAATGATGGGCTGTAACTCCGAAATCGCTTTGTCCACTGCTTCTCCATATGGCAAAATGAGGCCACGTGCGGGCGCTGGGCTTTTTTCGGTAATAGCCGCAAGAATTTCATCCGTGCCTTTTCCAGTTCTAGCAACGACAGGCAAAATTGGAATATGTAGTTTGCGCGCAATGGCAGGAATTTGAATGCGAATACCGCGATTAGCAGCGACGTCGACCATGTTTAGCCCCATCACGATTGGCGCGCCATGCTCGAGTAGTTGTACGGTGAGCTGTAAATTACGCTCCAATTGCGAGGCGTCCACAATATTTAGAATCGAATCAAAACGCTCCTCAAGCAAAAAACGGGTGACAATGGTTTCGTCATGTGAGAGCGGACTCAAATCATAGATGCCTGGCAAATCAATAATCTTACCAGCTTTTTGGCGCAGCGTCCCGAGTTTTTTCTCCACGGTCACGCCACTCCAATTGCCGACCGTTTCATACGAACCAGTAAGCGCGTTAAAAAGCGAGGTTTTCCCTGTGTTAGGATTTCCAAGTAAACAAACCGTCGTCATCGTATCTCGACCATGATAGCGCACGCATCACAGTTTCTAATACTAATATACTGCCCTTTCGTCTCAAATGTGCAAGGCCCACCAAATAAACCTTTTTGTTTGATACAAACTTCACAACCGATTTTACAACCAAGCGATAAAAGCCGTTTTTCAAGCTTAGGATTTGCGATATTTAGTTGCGTAATCGTAACGTGCTCCCCAATAGCTACTTCATTTAGTTGTTTCATTTTGACTGGTGCCTCCGATCGTATGTATAATGATTATCATTATCAATTGGTTCTATTTTAGCATATAAAATCCACTCTGAAAAGTAAAACCAGAACGAGCGCAATTGTCAGGATTCGAAATAAACGGTAGAATGGGTTATATAGAAGAAATGCAAAATCGGGTATGGAGGCGTTTGAGGGAATGAGATTAGATAAATTGCTCGCGAACAGTGGCTTTGGAAGTAGAACAGAAGTGAAACAGCTACTGAAAAATGGTGCGATTACAGTGAACGATGTGCGCCAAAAAGAAGCGAAATTTCAGGTGGATGTGGCGCAAGACTCGGTAGAAGTTTACGGAGAAACGGTTGTGTACGAAGAATTTACATACTTGATGATGAATAAACCACCAGGCGTCGTCAGTGCGACGGAGGACAATTGGGATCAGACGGTCATTGATTTGTTAGAGGAGCGGGATCGATTGAAAAAACTTTTCCCGTTCGGGCGTTTGGACAAAGATACAGAAGGATTGCTGCTTATTTCGAATAATGGTGTTTTGGCGCATAATTTATTATCTCCTAAAAAGCATGTGGATAAGACGTATTTTGCTAAAATCGAAGGCGCTGTGACGGAAGCGGATATCGCGATTTTTAGAGATGGCGTTACGATTTCAGATAATTATACGTGTAAATCGGCGGAATTAGTTATTTTGCAAGTCGAAAATGGTTTTTCTGATGTGGAAGTGACGATTCAAGAAGGGAAGTTCCACCAAGTGAAGCGGATGTTTGAGGCAGTCGATAAACAGGTCGTGTACTTGAAACGTTTGCGGATGGGGGCGTTGCATTTAGATGAAACGCTTGCACTCGGAGAATACCGCCCGTTAACGCCGGATGAGTTAGCCGCTTTGACGACATTTGAAAAGTAAACTGTACTAGTCGCGGAAATTAGTTGACCGCTACAGTTCGATAAAGCAATTTGAATAACAGTGGGCTACTGTATTGATACAAAGGCTACTCATTTTAAACTGTATCAGTCGGTTTGTATTGCTGTCAAAGTGCTCGGATTCATAGTAGAATAGAGATATCATATTATTATTTAATTGGAGGAAAAGGAAATTATGAGTGATTTATTTACAACGTTAAAAGCGCAAGTAGCAGGAAAAGGTTTACGCATTGTTTTACCAGAAGGCGAAGATGCGCGTATTGTTGGCGCAGCGGCGGAGCTTTTGAAGGATGGTATTGTAACACCGATTCTTTTAGGCGATAAAACGGCGATTGCGGCGACTGCGAAGGAACTGAATGTATCGCTTGATGGCATCGCAATTCATGAGCCAGCAACAGATCCACTTTTTGACGAGTTGGTTGCAGCGTTTGTGGAACGTCGTAAAGGCAAGGCGACAGAAGAAGACGCGCGCAAAATCCTCGTTGACCCGAACTATTTCGGCACGATGTTGGTTTATACTGGAAAAGCGGATGGCCTTGTGAGTGGCGCAGCGCATTCTACAGCGGATACGGTTCGTCCAGCGCTACAAATTATCAAAACAAAACCTGGCATTTCAAAAGTAGCGGGCGCGATGATCATGGTACGCGGCGACGAAAAATATGTTTTCAGTGACGTAGCGATCAACATTGCACCTGTTGCGCAAGATTTGGCAGAAAATGCAATTGTCAGTGCGGAAACAGCATCTGTATTCGGCATCGACCCACGCGTTGCGATGCTTAGCTTCTCGACAAAAGGTTCGGCTAAGTCTGAGGAAACCGAGAAAGTGGCTGAGGCAACGGCAATCGCGAAAGAAAAAGCGCCTGATCTAGTACTTGACGGCGAGTTCCAATTCGACGCAGCGTTCGTTCCTTCCGTAGCAGCGAGCAAAGCACCAGACTCCGTTCTTAAAGGAGACGCGAACGTGTTTATTTTCCCAAGTCTAGAAGCAGGAAACATTGGTTACAAAATTGCGCAACGCCTCGGTAATTTTGAAGCGGTTGGCCCGATTTTACAAGGCTTGAACGCGCCAGTGAACGATCTTTCTCGTGGCTGTAATACGAAAGATGTTTACAATTTAACGCTAATCACTGCGGCACAAGCTGTAGCAGAATAATTGCATACAAAAATACCGATTGCGGACTTATTTTCGCAATCGGTATTTTTTATTTAGAGTGACGCAATGAAAAGCTCTAGTAAGCGCGTGTCACCAGTTAGTTCAGGATGAAATGCGGTGACGAGAATTTTTCCGTGTCTTGCCGCGACGCATGTATCATCAACAGTTGCGAGAACCTCCACTTGTTCACCCACCGAGGCGATGTAAGGCGCTCGAATGAAAACCGTTGGAAACGGCTCGCCCTCCAAACCTTTTATCGCAATCGCCACTTCAAAACTATCTTTTTGCCGGCCAAAACCATTTCGCATCACAACGGTATCGATTAAACCGAGCGTTTCGTCGTTGCTACCGTCGATTTCGCGTGCCGTCAAAACCAATCCCGCGCATGTCCCAAAAACACCTTTTCCAGCTTTCGCGAATGCCTGAATCGTTTCGAATAAATCGTACTTCTTCATGAGCCGGCGCATCGTCGTACTTTCGCCACCGGGTAAAATGAGCCCGTCGAGATCCTGCAACTGATCGGGATGCTTCACGGCAACTGCAGTGGCACCAGTCCGTGAAATCGCGTCTAAGTGTTCCGATACAGCACCTTGAAGCGCTAAAACACCAATTTTTTTCATGTTACCAGCCTCGATCTTGCATACGATCTTCAGGGTTTAAACGAGAAATCTCGATTCCCTTCATTGCTGCACCGAGTTCTTTGGAAAGTTTGCCAATCAGTTCATAGTCTGTGTAATACGTCGTTGCTTGCACGATCGCATTCGCAAATTTAGCCGGATTATCCGATTTGAAAATACCCGATCCAACGAAAACACCATCCGCGCCAAGTTCCATCATCAAGGCAGCATCCGCAGGCGTCGCGACACCACCAGCCGCGAAATTCACGACCGGCAATTTACCAAGCGCTTTAATTTCTTTTAAAAGTTCATAAGGAGCGCCTACAAGTTTCGCTTCGGTCATTAGTTCATCGTCACTCATCACGCTTACTTTGCGAATTTGGCTGTTCACTTTGCGCATGTGGCGAACGGCCTCCACGATATTACCAGTTCCAGGCTCACCTTTTGTACGAAGCATTGAGGCACCTTCGCCGATACGACGGAGCGCTTCGCCAAGATCGCGACAACCACACACGAAAGGTACGGTAAAATCGCTTTTTAGAAGGTGGAATTCATCATCAGCAGGGGTCAAAACTTCACTTTCATCGATATAATCGACGCCCATCGCTTCTAATACGCGAGCTTCAGAAATATGACCAATCCGAGCTTTCGCCATGACTGGAATCGAAACCGCATTCATCACTTCCTCGATAATACGCGGATCGGCCATACGAGCGACGCCACCCGCGGCACGAATATCAGAGGGCACCCGTTCCAGCGCCATAACAGCCACAGCACCAGCATCCTCCGCGATTTTCGCTTGCTCCGCGTTAATAACGTCCATGATAACGCCACCCTTTTGCATCTGCGCCATACCTCTTTTTACCAAATCACTACCAGTTTGCTTTTCCATTTGATCCATTCCTCCTTTATATATGTAGAACTTCTGCCTTGGAAACCTGTCCACCTTATGGTAAGCTAAAACCAAATTTTAAGAAACAGCCAATTGGAGGGGAAAATGGTGGTCCAATTATGAAAAGCTGAGGAAGCCCGTTATGTTGATGAACTTTCAAACCGTTGTTTGGTTTGATTTAGTGAATCAATAGGCAGTTGAACAAAGTGAAACTGACAACCTTTTATTTGTTAGGGGGCGCAGTGAAAACCCTCTTTTGGTTTTTGCGGAGGCACCGAAAATTCCGAGAGGCTGGCTGTTGGAGCTGGATCTGGAAACGATGATACGTCAAAAATCGGAGCGTTCCCGCAACCATGATTGCTAGATGAGGAATAACTACCGAATTATTATTAGTCTTGCTCTTGAAGTTAGATTTAGAGGCGCAAGTCATGATGCGGAAAAAGGAAGGCAGTTTTATTACATTCCACTGCATATTGAGGTTCTAAAAAAGCACACGACGCTTTTCAAGAACCACAACAAAGCTAGATCTGGAAACGATGATACGTAAAAAAATCGGCGCGTTCCCGCAGGCGTGATTGCTAGATGAGGAATAACCACCGAATTATGATTAGTCCGGCTCTTGAAGTTAGATCCAGAGGCACAAGTCATGACGCGGAAAAAGGAAGGCAGTCTCATTACATTCCACTGCATATTGAGGTTCTAAAAAAGCACACGACGCTTTTCAAGAACCACAACAAAGCTAGATCTGGAAACGATGATACGTAAAAAATCGGCGCGTTCCCGCAGGCGTGATTGCTAGATGAGGAATAACTACCGAATTATTATTAGTCCGGCTCTTAAAACTAAATCTAGAGGCACAAGTCATGAGGCAGAACAAGGGACGAATGCTCGCTTTGCTCACACTCATATTGAGGCTCTAAATCGGCAAGTGATGCCTCATAAGAGCCACAACAAAGAGCCACAACAAAACAAGGAGGAATCGCCATGTGGAAAATCACAAAAACAGAATCATTCCCAATCTACCAACAAATCATAACGCTTATCGAAGACTACATCGAAGTAGGCCAATTACTCCCCGGCGACAAAATCCCAGCAGAGCGCGAACTCGCAGCCATGCTAAACGTCAATCGTTCCACGCTAGTCAAAGCTCTCGACGAACTCAGCGCACGTGGTATTATCACGCGCAAGCAAGGAAGTGGCACCCGAATCAGCGAAGATAAATGGGGCGTTTTCACCGGTCAGAAAACTAACTGGCGTCATTACGTCACGCAAGGTTCCTTTTTGCAAGCAACGCCCTACATGGATAAAATGAAGCAACTCCTGCGCGAATCGCCGGATGACGTCATCGATCTTGCTTCTGGAGAGCTCCCAGTTCACCTCATTCCAAAAATCTCGACCCCAGCCCTATCTTGGCAAAGTTTCTTAGCGGAAGAAGATAGCGAAGACACGGCAGGTTATCAACCACTAAAAGCAACGATTCGCGACATGATTGCGCGAGATCACGATGTTAAAACGAGCCTAGATCAAATTTTTATCACATCTGGTGCGCAACAAGCCTTGTTCCTAATTACGCAATGCCTATTAACGAGCGGGGATGCGATTGCCATTGAATCACCATCTTATTTTTATGCGCTTTCGATATTTCAGTCGGCTGGCTTACGAATCTATGCGTTACCGATGGACGAAACTGGCGTGAAATTAGACGAACTGGAGCAACTTTACCGCAAACATCGCATCAAAATGGTATTTGTCAATCCAACTTTTCAAAATCCAACAAGTTTGACAATGGGCACAGAACGCCGGGAAGCACTCGTGAAATTATGTGCCAAAATCCAAGTTCCAATCGTAGAGGACGATCCATACAGTATGCTAGCCTTCACCGACCAGCCGATGCCGCCACTTCTAAAAAAATTAGACCCTGACAACGTTCTATACATCGGCTCTTTATCAAAAGTCATGGGCTCCACGACGCGTATTGGTTGGCTTCTTGGCCCTGCGGCTGTCGTGACGAGGCTTGCCGAAGCGCGCCAAGAAATGGATTTTGGACTCAGTATTTTCCCGCAAGTTTTGGCGAATCACGTTTTGAATGATCTTGGTTTTGACAAACATATTGTTTGGTTACAAGAAACATTAAGGAGGCAAAGGGATACACTTATTGCGCATTTACCGGAGGGACTCACGTACCATATCCCAGAAGGCGGATTTCATCTATGGTGCCATTTACCTGACACTAAAATGTGGATGAATCGGGATTTTGATATTTTCTTAGAACATAAATTACTAGTGATGCCAGCCTTTTTATTTGGTATTAAAGAGCCGTCGATTAGACTGACTTTTGCGAGATTAAATGAAACGGAATTAATCGGTATTCAGAAGAAATTAGCTGACATTATCACTGGATAGGAGCACATCAAAATAAAAATGGTGTTACATAAAAGGCGACTGCCCTCCAATGTAACACCATTTTTTATTGCTCTGCATAATATTGAATCGTGGATGGTAATTTTTTTACTTGTTTGTAGTTCGCGACAAATTGGTTATTCGCAACATGAATTTTGAATTTCTTGTTTTTCGCTAGTTTATCAGGTGAGTAAAATGTGATGTTTTCCGAACTTCCATCTTTTTTATAAGCTTTCAATGTGTATTTATAGCCGGAAAAATGGTTTTTCTGGATTTTCTCCCCGTTCGTATTCACATCTACAAAATAGGCCTTGGCAGCAGCATCTGAGGGCATACCATATTCAAATACGACACATAGTGCAATCAATAATCCTGCTAACACGAGTAATAATCCTTTTTTGTTTTTCATTTTCCTCAACCTTTCTTTACTTGTTTAATTGATCAGCGGCTTTTTTTGGAACGTCCGCCTGCTTAACTTCTTGATAGGACGTCACGCCTTTATCTTCTTTTACGAATACTTCGAGGTATGCGCCTTTTCGTAAGTTCTTTTGGGCGATAAGCTCGAGTTGTTTTCCTTTACCATCTTCGTTGTAACCGGTGAAATCGTAATTATAGTCTGTATAAGTGGAACCATCGCTTGCTTGGCCGCTTGTTTTTTTACCGTCTGTTTCTACTTTGACATAATAGGCATCAGCGCCCAATCGATTAAAATTCACAAAACGCATGGCCAGCAATCCGCCGCCGATGATAATAACGATAACGATGAGTGCAATCATTGCTTTCTTCATAAGTAAGATGTCAACTCCTTTACTTGATACATTTATTATAGCGTGCCAAAAGATTTGGTTCCCGCTTCTTAACTAACAAAAGGGATGCCGAACCTTACAATTTTGCAATGTTGGTTGTCATGTTGCAATTTTTACGATAATGTGATTAAATGGTATAGTTGACTAATTAACGTTAGGTTAGGAAGTGAGAAGTTATGAAAGAAATGGACACAAGAATGGAAACGGACTCGGTTTTGAGGGTTTTTCTGAGGTATTTAATTCCTTCACTCGTTGGGATGTTGCTGATGTCGGTGAATATTGTGACGGATGGGATTTTTGTAGGACATAGACTCGGTGGGGTAGCGCTTGCTGGGATTAATATTGCGGTGCCGGTGTTCTCGATCTTCACGGCGATCTCGCTTTGGATTGGGATTGGTGGCGCGACGCAATACTCGTTCGCTCTAGGTGAGAAGAACATTCCGGAGGCGCAACGCATCTTTACTCGTTCTATTATAATGGTGTTTGTCATCACGATTACGCTGGCGGCGATTGCATTCGTGTTCCGGGTGCCACTGGCGAATGTGCTGGGTGCGAATCCAGAGACGTTGCCGTACGTGATGGATTATATGACGATTTTGCTGATGTTCGGTTTTGCGTTTACGATTGAAAACATTTTGAGTATTTTCGTACGTAATGATGGTGATCCGAACCTTTCTATGATCGCGTTAATTGTGACGGCGATCGTGAATGTGATTTTGAATTATTGTTTCTTGTTTATTTTGGACTGGGGTGTGAGCGGTTCAGCAGGCGCAACAATCATTGCGGTTACGGTTGGAATCGGCGTATTATCGATACACTTTTTCAAAAAAACCTCACGCTTAAAATTCGTGAAATTCCGCTTTACGAAAAATTCGCTTGCCAAAACGTTCTCGATTGGATTGCCGAGTTTCTTGTCGGAGCTTGGCTTGTCGGTGTTCACGATGGGCTACAATATCGCAATTGCAGCGGTGGCGGGAACGGCTGGCGTCGCGGCATTCTCTGTGCTGAACTATACGCATAGTGTGATTTTGATGTTGTTCCTCGGGATGAGTTCGGCGATTCAACCGCTGATCAGTTACTATCGTGGCGCGAAACAACAAGATCGGGAGCAGCAAACAATGCGGCTTGCGATTATAACGGCGATTGGCACAGGGCTTGTTTTCTTCGTCGGTGGCTTTTTCGGAGCAGGCCATATCGTAGCGATGTTCGGTACATTTAGCCAGGAGATTGTGGATTTGGCGACGGTCGCTGTGCGGGTTTTCTTTGCGGGTTACCTATTTATGGGCTTCAACTTCGTGATGATGACGTATTTCCAAACGAGTGGCCGCGTAGGCATGGCGATTTGGATTACGGTCGCGCGCGAAATGCTGTTCATGGTAGCCTTCCTGATCATCTTACCGCCGTTTTTCGGAGCAGAAGGTGTTTGGGCATCGATTCCACTTTCAGAAGCTGTGGTGGCCTTGTCGATCGTGATATACGCGAGACGCAAGCATATTTTCGGCAAAGTATAATAAAGTTAGGAAATCCGTGTCTTTATCGGCATGGATTTTCTAATGTTTGTGAAATAAATAAACCATAAAAATCCTGCTACTAAATGTGGTATAAGATGTTGCTCTAATCACAACTTGTAGTGGTTGACAAACGTGAATTTTGTGGTCTCATTCACAAAGAATTTTGCTTAAAAATAAATTTAAAATCCGAAAACCTTTGAAATGAAACGCTTCGTATCGATTCTAGGAAAAAAGCCGAGACACAATATCTTGCATTCACATTCGAAACGAGGTACTATATATAGTATCGAAAGCCGTTAAAACATGAAATGCTATTTTAACTTTTACAAAGGATCAGACTTTTGCAAAAGTTAATTTTTTTGTTCGGATGAGGCTCGTTTCGATGGATGAATGAGACCAGGTATAACTTGAAATATTGGGAAGAAATGGGGACTACAAATGACAACTTACATAGTGAAAGACGGAGGGAATCGCAAACTACCTTTCGACAAGGAACGACTAAACAGATATCTGGATACGATTCATGCAGAATTTCCAGCACTTGAGATGGAAGATTACAAGCGTAAAGTGTTTACATTTATTGAGAAGAAAGAGGACTACGCGGCGGATGAGCTTGTGGATTACTTGATTCGCGAAGCAGAGGCGCGTACGGATGTTCACCTTCCAGCATGGGAATTATTCGCGGCACGACTTTATTTGAACAAGTTATACAAGAAAGCGAGTAAAAATCGTTTTTATAATGACGATGACAAATATGGTTCGTATGTTGGCTTGCAAGAAAGCCTTGGCGAACGTGGTATTTATTCTGGTAGCATTTTGAAAAACTATTCGAAAGATGAGTTAATCGAAGCTGGTGACATGATTGATCCAGAGAAAGATAAACTTTTCACATATAATGGTTTGTACTTATTGGCAACGCGTTACCTAGCGACGGATCAAGCGCGTAATGTGTACGAGTTGCCGCAAGAACGTTGGTTGACCATCGCGCTTTATTTGATGCAAGATGAGCCGAAAGAAAAGCGGATGGATTTAGTTCGCGAAGCTTATTGGGCGCTTAGCAATTTATACATGACAGTAGCGACGCCAACGCTTGCCAATGCTGGTAAAGTCGGCGGACAATTGTCTAGTTGCTTCATTGATACGGTGGATGATAGTTTGCAAGGGATTTACGATAGTAATACTGATGTGGCGCGGGTAAGTAAGCATGGTGGCGGCGTTGGTGCTTATCTTGGTTATGTACGTTCTTCGGGTTCTGCAATTCGCGGCGTGCGTGGCGCTAGTGGTGGCGTTGTTCCTTGGATTAAGCAACTGAACAATACGGCGGTTAGTGTCGATCAATTAGGCCAACGTAAAGGCGCGATTGCGGTTTACTTGGATGTTTTCCATAAAGATATCGAAGCGTTCCTAGATCTTCGTCTAAACAACGGAGACCAACGTTTACGCGCACATGACGTCTTTACAGCGGTTTGTATGCCAGACTTATTTATGGAAGCTGTCGAGCGTCGTGGCGACTGGTACTTATTTGATCCACATGAAGTCAAAGAGAAAAAAGGCTGGTACCTACAAGATTTCTACGATGAGCAAAAAGGTGACGGCTCGTTCCGCGAGAAATATGAAGAGTTAGTAATGGATGAAACGGTGAGCAGAAAAATCGTGAAGGCGATTGATATCATGAAACGCATCATGGTGAGTCAACTGGAAACCGGTAATCCGTTCATGTTCTACCGCGATGAAGTCAACCGGATGAATCCTAACAAACATGCGGGAATGGTTTACTCGAGTAATCTATGTACGGAAATTATGCAAAATATGAGTCCGACGCGGATGATTCAAGAGATCATTAGTGGCGACCAAATCGTGATTACGAAGCAAGCCGGCGATTTCGTTGTTTGTAACTTGTCTTCTGTGAATCTAGGTCGCGCTGTTACGGCGGAAGATCCAAATACGTTGGAACGCTTGATTGCAATTGAAGTTCGGATGCTGGATAATGTTATCGATTTGAACGAGCTTCCAGTACCGCAAGCAACAATTACGAATAAGAAATACCGCTCGATTGGTCTTGGAACTTTTGGCTGGCATCACTTGCTTGCCCTTAAGAATATTGCGTGGGATAGCGAAGAAGCGGAAGTTTTTGCCGATGAATTATATGAGCAAATCAATTTCCTAACGATCAAAGCGAGCGCGGCTTTAGGGAAAGAAAAAGGCACGTACTCCGTCTTTAAAGGCAGTGATTGGAATACTGGCGAATACTTCGAACGCCGCGGTTATACATCGGATGCATGGCAAGAACTTGCAGCAGACGTTGCGAAAAATGGTATCCGGAATGCGTATCTGCTAGCTGTTGCTCCAAACATGAGTACAGCACAAATCGCGGGCTCAACGGCATCCATCGATCCAATTTTCAGTCCGTTTTATTATGAAGAGAAGAAAGATTATCGCCGTCCAGTTATTGCGCCGGATCTTTCACTTAAAACATACCCATACTATGGCAAAGGCGCGTATCAAGTGGACCAATTCGCAAGTGTCCGCCAAAACGGTCGCCGTCAACGCCATGTCGATCAATCACAAAGCTTCAACTTCTATGTGCCAAGTGGAATTAAAGCAAGTAAATTGCTAGAACTCCATATGTTGGCTTGGAGTGAAGGTCTGAAAACGACGTATTATGTCCGTTCGAATGACATCGATGTAGAAGAGTGCGAATGGTGCTCAAGCTGATAACTAAATAGCGAAACGAGCAAAGCGATTGTCTTTGCTCGTGTTTTACATATCTTGAAGGAGGTTATTATATGACGGATCAAAAAGAAGAATTGCACCGTATTAAAATTTTGGAACCGTTGAGCCCGAATCGCTCAACTGCAATTATAAATGGTGACACGAGTGGCATTTTGAATTGGAATGATATTCCGTATCCATCGTTTTATCGTGCGTATAAAGAGTTATCGACGAACTATTGGATTCCTGATGAGGTCGATATGAAGAGTGATGCTAAGCAATATCCGTTGCTTTCAGAAGAAGAGAAATATGCTTTTGATGCGATTATTGGTTTGCTTGCGACACTTGATTCTCCGCAAACAAGGTTTATTTATAATGTCGCGGAATATATTACAGATCCAGCAGTGCACGCGAATACCGCGATTATTGGACAGCAAGAAGTAATTCATAATGAGAGTTATTCTTACGTGCTTGCTTCGATTACGAATTTGCAAGAGCAGAAACGTATTTTTGAACTGGCGCGGACGCATCCGACGATTGTGAAGCGTAATGAGCCGATTATGAAGTCTTATGATGATTTTATGAACAATAAGACGGGCGAGAATTTAGTCAAAGCGTTGATTCAATCTTCTATTTTAGAAGGTATTAATTTTTATAGTGGTTTTGCTTATTTTTATAACTTGGTTCGTCAAAATAAAATGACGGGAACTGGGAAAATTATTAGTTTTATCAATCGTGATGAATTGGCACATTCTAAGTTTATCTCAGAAGTTATTCGCGCGATTCTTGGTGAAAATCCGGAATTGCAAACAGATGAGCTTGTGGAATATACGCATGAGGCCTTCCGCCACGCCGTGGAACTTGAGACGATTTGGTCGGAGGAAGTGTTGGACGGAATTGAAGGTATCGATGTATCGGAAATGGTGGATTACGTGAAATATCGCGCCAATAAGATGCTTGGTATGCTTGGGATTCCTGAACTTTATCCAGGTCACAGCGAGAATAAGATGTCGTGGATTAAGGCGTATGCAGATAATTTTACCGAGACGAAAACGGACTTTTTCGAAATGCGCAATAGTAGTTACAAAAAAACAAATGTTGACAACGGTTTTGACGATCTATGAGAATCCTCTTGGCGTATGATTCTTTGAGTGGTAATACGAAGATGGTCGCAGAGGAAGTGGAGGCGGAACTTGTACGAGCACAGCATGATGTGACAAGTTTCCGCGTTCATCCCGGCGCCCAGTATCCACTTGAGACGGACTACGATTTGTTCATTTTAGGGGCATGGACAGCTGATTTAGGTAGGACACCGCCAGACATGAAGGATTTTATCGCAGAATTAGGAACGAAACCGCCACACGTCGCGATTTTTGGGACGGGTGAGACACAATGGAGCATGGCCTATTTTTGCGGGGCAGTCGATCGGATGGCAACGTATTTTGCATCGGAGTATCCGCGGTTGAAGATTGAGCAAATGCCGAATAATGAACGGGACCATGTGGCGATTCAGGAATGGGTCGCGGAAGTATTGTCCATGAGAGAAGGGGTAGTAAAATGACAAGTATCGAAATTAAATCAATGGAAGAATTCGAACAACATATAGCAGCTGGAGAACTAGTATACGTGGATTACTGGAAAGACAACTGCCCAAATTGCAAGATGTTAGATCTCTCATTCCAAGAGTTTAAAAATTCATCGATGGCAGATAAGGTGAAGGTATTGAAAGTGAAATTAGAAGAAGTTGGGGAAAATTTCTTTTTTGATCGGAATATTCGTCAAACGCCGACATTGGTGTTGTATAAGGGGGGCGAAGAGGTTTCACGATTGAATGGATTTATTCCGCCGGAGCATATTGAGGAAGCAGTTGTGGCTCAAGAGGCTTGATCTCAATAAAAAGGCACTCAGACAACTGGGTGCCTTTTTAATATAATTTTGTCCTCATTATACGGACAAAATTATATTTGGTTTATATTGAATTTTTGTTAACGCTTTCGTAATATAAATGTGAGAGCTTTTATGCAGTATAAATTTAACTTAGAAGGTGCGCACTTCATAGTAAGTTTAGCTGTAAGTTGCTCGATATTTCGTAAAAAAACTATAAAATGGGGGTAAGGATAATGAGTACAAAAAAGAAAATTCAAATCTGCTGTACAGGAATAGCGCTAACTATGGGGTTGACAGTGTTGGCACCAGGAGCTGAAACATTTGCAACTACAGTAAAAAGCGATGAAGTTAGTTTAGACAAATCTACTACGGACGCCTATACAGAAAAGACATTGGCTCTGTCGCCAATTACTGAAGAATCAGTAGATATTACGTATGCTATACAACCTAGAGCATCAAGAGTGACACTTGGATCGTACACACTTTCGAAAGCTCAAACTAAGAGCTTGGCATCATCTATGAAAACTGCGAGTGGTGGTGCGCAACTTAATGCTGTAGTTGTCATACTAGGTCCAGTATTTGGTGCAGGAGCGGCTGCATATTCAGCTGCCACTATTCTTTCTCGAAATGCTGTATTCAAAAAAGAAGTCATATCTGCGGCAAATCAAGGGAAAAGAGTAAAAGTAACTATTACAGACGGAGTTCCACACACTTCATATTCAACTCAAGTAACATATAAAGTTGTTAAATAAGTTCTAGAATGAGAAGCTATATGCTGTATGATTTAATGTCGTATGCATATAGCTTCTTTTTCTTCCCACAAAACTCTTCTCCAATCTTGTCCACCCTCCGAGGACAAATTCCAATTTTGATTGTATTGCTATGTTGTTACCGCTATCATACAATGTAATTAAGAGCTGAGTCGATATGTGAAGCTAGGGTTTGGAAGGGCGCACTTCTAGTAGTGGAACGGGCGAGGCATTGCTTTGGAGCAGAAAACAAAGGGATTCTTTTCTGGATGATTAGGAGAAAATGGAGGAGGACATAAAAATGGAGCAACAACAAGAAAAGTCTGGCTTTCGTGTGAAGGTTCAGCATTTTGGTAGTTTTTTAAGTGGTATGATTATGCCCAATATTGGGGCGTTTATTGCATGGGGACTTATTACGGCATTATTTATTCCGACTGGTCGAATTCCAAATGCGGAGTTTGCGAAACTTGTTGATCCAATGATTAAATATTTATTGCCCCTTCTAATTGCTTATACTGGAGGGAAATTGGTATATGAGACTCGTGGTGGTGTCGTTGGTGCGGCTGTGACCATGGGGGCTATTGTGGGAACATCAATGCCAATGTTACTTGGTGCGATGATATTAGGACCATTCTCGGCTTGGTTGATTAAGCGATTTGATAAATTAATCGAAGGAAAAATAAAAGCTGGATTTGAAATGTTAGTTAATAACTTCTCAGCAGGTATTTTGGCAGGTACCTTGGCCATTATATCTTTAAAAACGATTGGGCCTGCATTGCAAACCGTGAATCAGGCGATGGCTTCGGGTGTTCAATTCCTAATTGATAATCATCTTTTGCCACTGGTTAGTATTTTTGTAGAGCCTGCCAAGGTATTGTTTTTGAATAATGCGATTAATCAAGGTGTATTATCTCCGCTAGGTATTGATCAGGCAGTAAGTACGGGGAAATCGATATTATTCTTGATCGAGACAAACCCAGGACCGGGATTAGGGATTTTGCTTGCTTATACGGTATTTGGTAAAGGAACTGCGAGACAAACAGCTCCTGGCGCTATTATTATTCAGTTTTTAGGTGGGATTCATGAAATTTACTTCCCATATGTTCTAATGAAACCTGCGTTACTTTTAGGTGCTATTGCTGGTGGGATGACAGGGATTATTACATTTAACTTATTTGATGTCGGTTTGGTTGCAACGGCTTCTCCGGGTAGTATTTTCGCAATACTTGCATTGACGCCCCAAGGGGATTATATCGGTATTATCGCAGGAATTCTATTCGCGACGATTGTCTCGTTTACGGTGTCTGCGGTGGTGTTGAAAACGTCGAAAGAGACAGATGATGCGGAACTGAGGACAGCGGAGCAAAAAATGGCTACAATGAAAGGTAAGAAGGCGATGGTAGCTAGTGCGGTTGTTGGGACGACGGATGCGGAACTTGCTGCGGACGGGATTCCGGTTGGCACTAGAAAAATTATTTTTGCGTGTGATGCTGGTATGGGTTCGAGTGCGATGGGCGCGTCGGTGTTGCGGAATAAGGTGAAGAAGGCGGGGCTGGATATCGAAGTTGTGAATTTTGCGATTGCGCAGTTGCCTCCGGACGCTGATATTGTCGTGACGCATCAAGATTTGACGGCTCGTGCGACGGAAAAACTACCAAAGGCCTATCATATTTCGGTGGACAATTTCTTGAATAGTCATAAATACGATGAGCTAGTGCAGAATTTGGCTGACCAGAAATAACTGGGGGAATTTAGATGTATATTTCGGCAAGGACGAGACTTATTTTGGAGCAGCTTTTAATGAGCCATGAACCTGTGGCAACGGCGGATTTGGCGGAATATATGGATGTGAGTGAGCGGACAATTAGGCGCGATTTGAAGGAAGTGGAGGCTGTTCTTGGGTCGTACCAGTTGGCTTTGGAGCGCAAGGATGCGAAGCTTTCGGTGTTTGGCTCGGAATCTAGTCGCCAAGCTTTCAAGTGGCAATTGCTCGACCTTTCTTACAATGAATTCACACCGATGGAACGGCAGCAGTTTATTTTAAAAACGTTATTAAAGGAAAATGAACCGGTAAAATTGATCGCGTTGGCAAATGATCTCAATGTGACGATATCGACGGTCAGCAGTGATTTGACGAAGTTAGAGGACGAGCTAATTGGGCGTGCGGAGATTGAGCGCAAACGTGGATACGGCGTGAAATTGATGGCGGATGAAGTGATAAAACGGGCGCTTCTTAGTGATTTAATCGCGACGACGGGTTCTAAAAATTCACTGTTCCAATTGTTTCAGCAACAAAAGCAGGGTGAAATCGAAACGCTGGCGGATGATCGTTTGCTTGGTGTGATTGATAATGCGTTGATTCAAAAAGTGGAGGAGAATGTGCGGACGTGGCGCAAGGATTTGGCGTATGAGATTACGGATGAGGCGTATTTGACGCTCGTCGTGCACATTTCGATTTCGGTGGAACGGATGATTAGCGGGAATTATTTGCAGGAGATGAAGCCGGAACAGGAGTATTTTCGGAATTTTCCAGAATTTTCAGTGGCGAAAGAATTGCTGGCGGCTTGCTTGGGAATGGAGCCATTTGTCGTGCCGGATGGTGAAGCGCTTTACGTGACGATGCATATTCGCGGGGCCAAGGCGCAGGATGAGTCGGGGATTTTCTCGGGGAATGAGAATGTGCAGGCGGTGACGATTGCCAAACGACTGATTTCAAAAGTGGAGGCTGAGCTTGGTAGTAGGTTTCAGGAGGCGGCGTTACTTAGCGGTTTGACCGCGCATTTACGACCGGCGTTACGCAGACTGGATCAGAATATGCGGATTCACAATCCATTGATTAAAACGATTAAGCACGACTATCCGTCACTTTTCCAAATTGTGCGGGTGGCGTTTCGTGAGATTTACCAGCAAGCTGAGGTGCCGGATGAGGAAATTGGCTATTTGGTGTTGCATTTCGGGGCGGCGTTGTTGCAGAAAAATGAGAGTCGCGTGTTTTCGGGACTGGTCGTTTGTTCGAGCGGGATTGGAACGTCCAAAATGTTGGCGACGCGCTTGAAACAGGCGTTACCGCAGCTCAAGGATTTGCAGAATGTGTCATTGTTTGAGGTGTTGAATCAGCGGAATACGCGACATTTTGATGTGATTGTGTCGACGATTGATTTAGGAAAAGTGGATTTTGAATATTTTCTGGTGAGTCCGATGTTGACGGATCGGGAAATTTCGCAGGTCGAGGTTTTTTTGAAGCAGAAGGAAATGTTTGTGCCGCAAAAGGCGCCACGCGAGCAAGAGGAGCAGATGACGTTGCTTGAGGCGGTGCATCGTTTGGAAAGTCAGCAGGAGTATGTGAACACGGTTTTGGCGATTTTGAAAGGGTTTCAGGTCGCGAAAATGGAGGAGACGCAACACGATTTGGAAGATACGTTGCGCGCGGTTTGTATGGCGATGTTTGAGCAGGAGCGGGATATCCAAGTCGAGATATTGCTCCGGTCTTTGTTGGAACGGGAAAAGTGGAGTGGTTTCGGCATTCCAGAGACGCGGCTTGCGTTGTTTCATGTCCGAAATGAGTTTGTGCATCAGCCGGTTTTTCAGATTTTTTCGTTGCAGGATGCGGTCGATGTACCGGCGATGGGTGGCGGAAATGTGGCGGCGACGACCTTACTTGTTTTGCTAGCACCGGAAAAATTGGCGCCGCAGGGACTCGAAGTGATGAGTTTTATCAGTGCGATGGCGATTGAAAATGAGGACACGACGCGGTTGTTGGAATCGGGTAATGGTGCGGAAATCACTGCTTTTGTGATTAGTAGATTGAACCAATTTTTAGATGATATGAGGAGGAAATAGGGATGGTAGCATTGAATAATCAAGATATTGCGTTGAAACAGGCGTTTAGCACGAAGGAAGAGGCGATTACGGCCGCGGGACAATTGTTGGTGGATCAGGGTTACGTGGATGTGCCTTATATTGAGAAGATGAAAGAGCGTGACGCGATGACGACGACGTTTATCGGGAATATGGTGGCGATTCCGCATGGTACGGATGATTCGCGGGATATGATAAAAAACTCGGGAATCGTGATTTTGCAGGTGCCGGATGGTGTTTCGTTTGATGGCAATGAGGTGAAGGTTTTGATTGGTATTGCGGGTGCGGACGGCGAGCATATGGATTTACTGAGCAGTATCGCGATTGTGTGCTCGGAGGAAGAAAACGTGGCGCAAATCGTTGCTGCGGAGTCGAAGCAGGAGATTATTGACTTCTTTGAAGGGAGCGAAAGCGCATGATCGCTGTACATTTTGGAGCTGGAAATATTGGTCGCGGTTTTATTGGGCAACTGCTGCATGAGGCGAAATACCATGTCACGTTTGTGGACGTGAACAAGACGGTTGTGAACGCGCTGAACGAGAAAAAGCAATACAATGTGATTTTAGCGGATGATTCGCAGCAAGTGGATTTGATCACAGATGTGAGCGCGATTAATAGCCAGGAAAATCCGGAGCAGGTCATCGCTGCCATTTTGGAAACAGAGCTTGTAACGACGGCGGTTGGACCAACGATTTTACCGTTTATTGCGAAGACGTTGGTGGTTGCAATAAAAGCAAGAACGGCGATTCAAAAACCATTGATTATTATGGCGTGTGAAAATATGATCGGTGCCTCGGCGTCGCTTCAAGAGCGTGTTTACGCGGAGTTGACAGATGCTGAGAAAAAATATGCGGACGAATTCGTGTCATTCCCGAACGCTGCGGTGGACCGGATTGTGCCGAACCAAACGCACGATGACCCGCTGACTGTCCTAGTAGAGCCGTTTTATGAGTGGGTTGTTGAGAAAAGTGCGATTAAAGGCGCGGCGCCAGACGTTCCAGGAATCACTTACGTGGCCGATTTAACGCCGTATATTGAGCGCAAATTGTTCACGGTAAACACGGGTCACGCGGTAACGGCCTATATCGGTCATATGAAAAATATTGATTCCATTGAAGCGGCCATTCATAACGACAAAGTGCTATTCGCTGTTCGGAGCGCGCTCGAAGAAACTGGTGCGTTACTAGAAAAGAAATTCGACTTTGCGCATAAAGAACATCAAGCTTATATTGACAAAATTATTGAAAGATTCAAAAATCCTCACATTTCGGACTATGTATCCCGTGTTGGTCGTTCGCCAATGCGCAAATTAGGCCCAAATGACCGTTTTGTGCAGCCTGCGCGCCAATTTGTCGAAGCTTTTAACGAAACACCAAAAGCACTCGCAGATGCGATTGCAGCGGCTCTGCGATTCAACGATCCAGATGATACGGAAGCTGTAGAGTTACAAGCACTTGTTGCCGCTGTAGGACTTGAGAAAGCGATTGCGGACGTGACAGGAATCGAGAGTTACTCCAAATTATTTGAGAAAGTAAAAGATTCGTATTTAAAATTAGCTTGATATTGTGCGATATGATACACTCTTTTTAAAAGAGGGGGTGGCAACAGTGGAGCAATTAAAGCAAACAGTGCGTCAATTTGTCGAAGCGCGTGGCTGGGAAGGGCAATATGCCTTGCAAAAAGACTTAGCCTTGTCTCTGACGCTAGAAGCAAGCGAACTACTCGAATGTTTCCAATGGAAAACGAGTGAGGAGGCTGTGACGGCGAATCGCGCGGAAATTTTAGACGAGTTGGCAGATGTTTTTATTTATGCGATTCAGATGGCTGATGCGATGGATGTCAGCGTGGAAACAATCGTACAGGATAAGCTGGCGAAAAATGCAAGGAAATATCCGACAAAGAGTATCTGACTCAAAAAGGTACTCTTTGTTGTCTTTTTTTACTTTTTTTTTGGAAATGTTCACGGCTTCGTCATGGATTATATTTTTTAGACCTGATATACTAGAAGAGGATAGCTATAAACGATAAGGCGAATCTGAAAATCAACATTTAGGAAAGTGGGAAAAGAAATATGGGGAAAGTAACAATTGGTATTGATATTGGCACGGCTAATATTAGTATCTACTCAGACATGGAGAAAATGATTTTTCATGAGCCTACAGTTTTAGCATATGATACGAAAAAAGATAAAGTTCTGGAAATTGGCCATGAAGCGAAAGAGTTAGCAGAAAAGACACCGGGCTCGATTGTTGTGCTTAGTCCGTTACAAGGTGGTATTATTGCCGATTTTGATATGACATTACGATTGATGAAGAAAGTGGAAGGCCGTGTTAGCGCGGTTACCGGTAAGCGTTTTAAACAAATGGATTTGATTGTAGCACTACTTCCTGGGGCTACGAATATTGAACGTCAAGCGATTGGAGACATCTTGTTTTCACTGGGAGTCAAGTCGCTTTATTTTATAGAAGGATCGCTCGCTGCAACGATGGGCGCGGGTTTACCGTTCGAGAAACCGATTGCAAACGTGATTGTAGACATCGGCGCTGGCAAAATTTCAACATCGCTCGTTTCCTATGGCGGCATCGTTACGAGTGCCACATTGCGCAAATCGGGTGACGAACTCGACCGTGATATCGCCCAACTGGTTCGCAATAAATATAATGTATTGATTGGTTTAGAAACGGCGGAACAGGTGAAGTGGCAGTTGCATTGCGACACATCGTTGGTGGCAGAGAAGTCGATCGAGATTGAGGGGCGTGATTTAGTGACAGGTTTTCCAATCACGATTGAAGTACCAGCTACTGAATTCCAAGAAGAGATTGATGAATTTTTGAAACGCATTTTGAGCGTGGTTCAATCGACACTAGAAACGAGTCCTCCTGAACTGAGCGGTAATATCCGTGCAAGTGGCGTAACGCTGACAGGCGGTGGCTCACTACTGGAAGGTTTATCCGATTGGTTGCATAGCCAAATTATGGTGCCGGTTCATATGGCCCCAGCACCGTTCGAGTCCGTAGCGCTTGGAACGAGCATGGCAGGAGAACATTTAGATCGACTGATAAATATTGAAAAAGTAACGGCACGATAAAAAAGGAATTGAAACATAAGAAAAACCGGGAGATTTTTTATACAATCTCTCGGTTTTTTAGATGTAGAGTTGTTATTTTTTTAGTTTCGTATTTCCATACATAGTGACGGAATCTGGATTACTACTGAATCCATGTTTGCGATAAAAAAAGTCAGATGGATAGCCAATCTCAGTATCCAATGCGATATTTGGAATATCCTTTTGCGCCAAATCAGCCTTTACAAAATCCAAAAAGGCGCCACCAATCCCTTTACTCTGAAAGGCATTAGCAATATAAAAGGAATCTAAATGATACTGTACACCGCGAAACCACGGACGAATGAAGCCGAGGGAGGCCGCGATAACTGCACCAGTAGCGTCGAGCGTAAGATAGCCCTCAAAGGTATTCATAGCGAGTAAGCGATCAAAATAAAGCTTTATTTCTTCGTAGGTCAATACATCATTCCAAGGTTCATCGGTAAAAACATCGATATATAACTGGATTGCATCCTCAAGATACTGATTATCCCAAACAATAAAGCGTGTATCAATCATCGTAATCCTCCGTAGCAAACAATATTTGGTGATGCGATAAACTATCTATATGAATAAGAACGATTATTTTTTCTCTTGGAACGAATCATGAATAGGATGCCTAGCACGAAGAGAACAATGGATGCGAGACAAACGATAAAGCCAATGATTCCAACGATACTGAACGATACGCCAACACCAACGATGCCTAAAACAAGCAGGATTAAACCGATAAGTTTCATTCAAAAACTCCTTTCTTTATGTAGGTATGTAATCTATTATAGCGAAAAAAGTAAGAATTATTAAGAGACTTTTGTCATGAAATCAAAAATTTAATAGACTAAACAAGATATTAAACAGGGGCTAGCTATTTTGTCTATAATAAAGCTTTCGGTGTTAGTTTAAGCGATTCTTCCTCATTTTTGTTTAGTAATTAAAACTTTCTTTGCTTTCAGTCTGTATTCTCGGTAAGATGGAAAGGATTAAACGAGAAAAGGGGATAAGGCATGAAGGATTATATTGTGGACCGCTCTTACAAGGCGTCGATGGGGATAGCGAACGCGGTTTTAGTAACACTTGGCATGGGTTTATTATTGCAGACGATAGGGCAGATGATCGGTTTTACATGGTTAACAGAAATTGGAGCTGTCGGAAAATTATTATTGATTCCTGGGCTTGGCGTGGGGATTGCGATATGTCTTGGTGCGAATACGCTTGTCGTGATTAGCGCGGCTGCTGCGTCGGTTATTGGTGGAGGCGCGATATTAGCGCTTGAAAATGGTGGTTTTTCGATTATTGGCGGGGAACCGATTGGCGCGATTCTGGCTGTTATTGTGGCGGTTTGGGTCGGTAAACGTGTGACGGGTAAAACAAATTTTGATATGATTTTAATTCCTGCCGCAGCACTGCTTTCGGGCGGGATTAGCGGATTGTTGTTTTCAAAGATTATGGCGCCGGTTTTGACGTCGGTGAGTGGTGGCATTACGTCGCTTGTGGACGGGTCACCGATTCTTTCGTCGATGGTAATCGCGTTAGTGTTCGCGATTTTGATTCTGAGTCCGGCTTCATCGGCGGCACTGGCGATTGCTTTGCAGCTCGATCCGACGGCGAGTGCAGCGGCATTGATAGGCTGTTCGGTACAGTTTGTTTCTTTTGCAGTGCTAGGCTTCCGGGATAATAATTGGGGCGCGTTTTTTGCACAATTGATTTGCACGCCAAAATTGCAGACGCCAAATATCATTAAGCGACCGGCGGTGATGATTGTGCCACTTATTTCGGCGGTGATTGCAAGCCCAATCGGCGTACTTGTTTTCCATTTGCAAGCATCAGCAGAAGTGGCAGGGCTTGGTTTATGCGCCTTTGTTGCACCACTTTTCTTGATTGCGAATTACGGTTGGTTGTCTTTCGGTGCTTTCTTAATCGTCGCTGTTGTGATACCAGCAGTGATTGCACTCGTTGCTCGGCCATTCCTTTTGCGTTCGTCTTGGTTGCGGAGCGGGGATTTACGAGTCGAATTAGAATAACAAAAAAGAGGATGAAGTAGGAAGTGACCTGTTAAAGGGCCAGAACCTATTCATCCTCTTTCCTCGTGATGTGCCGGAATTTGCCTGAGTAATTGGTTTAAATAAATCGGAATACGATAGAATATCTAAAAATAGTTGGTAGATAGAATTGGAAAATCCAGATATTTACTAGACAACTTTGGACTAGTAGATATGACTAACGTGTAACTAAGTTTAGAATTCAATGGTTGAATACGAAACTTTTTCGCTAGCTATACTAAAAAGTGAGGTAAAACAATATTTTAATATAGTTGGAGCGACGTATCGAGATTCCGTATTCCTTGCCTTACGAGTGGATAAATCTCTTGACGCGACCTTTTCATTTACCGTGGTCTTCCTCAAGCTCCCGTAAAACTGACCAATTACTTAAAAACTTCCTTCACCAGACGATATCCGACTATAGCAAAGTTATGGTAACTCCATCCATACCGTCTATATGCACTAAAAGTGAGACAAAACATATAGACTCTCTCGCACGATATTCATTGAAAACAAATACCGCTTTCGTTAACGAGAATAGGGAAAAAGGAGAAACGAATAACTTGTGCAAACAATAATCGTTGGATAATCGAATTTCTTACTACGTTTCAAACATCCATCTTAAATACGGGCTGCTCCGACAATGTCATTGGTTAACTTACTAAACTGACCTTTGGCTCGTGTGGCTAATTTGTCCTTTTCACCTATAAGCTTTTCTTTCAGTCTATGCGATTCTGTCATCCAATCACCCTCTATCGCTTTGATACTATACATTAACCGCTTTTCGCAAAGTTAAAACATAAATAGTAAAAAATGATACATTCGGAATATGCTAAAGTGATTACGGATGGAAAAATGAGCTAATTTTTATGGACGAAAGTAATCGAAATTAGAGGAAAACCGCCATAAAAATGTCATCTACATACTCACCATTGATAATAAATTCGTTGTGAAGCTGGCCTTCTTTTTGGAAACCATGTTTCGTATAAAATTGGATGGCTTTTTCGTTTGTCGATAGGACGCGTAAAGAGATTTTTTTCTTGTTTTCGGCTTTGGCGATGCGGTACAGTTCTTTCATGAGTGCAGAGCCGACGCCGTGTTTTTGGAAATCGGGATGTACAGCGATGTCCAGTGTCCAAACATGTTCGTTACTTTTTAGTGGAATCGGTGAGTGATAGCCTAGAATGCCCGCGATTTTTCCATCGATTTCGGCAACGACTTTGGATGCTGGTGGGTTTTTTAGTAGGTATTCGGATTCGGTATTGTAATGGGTTTCACCGGGTGTTGTTTCGGCTGTCCAAACGAGATGCTCGAGTTCAATCATTCCCGCAGCATCTTGTTTCGTTGATTTTCTGATTAACATAATAAAACCTCTTTTCTAGTCGCGTTTCGCATATTTTAAGGATGTTTTCCAAGTTTTGAATAGGCCGTCGTTTGTATAAAGAAGTACGTTGCCGCGGTAAAGTCGGATCGCTAGCCAGAACGCGAGGGCGTTGGTTAGGGCAAGGATGCCGAGCGAGATGAAGATACCAGTGGCATCAACGGCGAGCAGGTCCATCCGGGCAAGCATCATCATCGGTGAGAACGTCGGCACGTAAGAACCGATCACGACGAGCATGTTATTCGGTGCATTAGCGGCTGCAATCGAGCCCCAGTAGCCAATGATGGCAAACATTGTCATCGGATACATGAACTGCGATACGGTTTCGACATTTGGTGCCATCGAGCCGATAATCGCAGAGAGCAGGATATAGAGTAGCAAGCCAAGGACGACGAATAGCAGGTTTAGAATGAGATAATACGTCGGGAACTGGGCGAGTTGGTCCAGAATTCCTTGAATCATCTCGGTGTTTTTACCGCCAATCATGACGACCGCAATACAGAGTCCGTAAAAGGCAATCTGGGTGAGCAACATGAGTAGAATCGCGGTCAATTTCGCCATTAAATGGGTGGTTGACGAGACGCTGGATAAAATGATTTCCATAATCCGTGTGCCTTTTTCGTTCGCGATTTCTGCTGCCACAATGCTGGCGTAACTCATCACGAAGATAAAAATCACGAGTGTCAGCATCAAAATCGCTGCGCTCATCGCTTCTTTTTGGCTGTTGGTTAATTGATCGTTGGATAGCAACTCGTTCTTGACTGGAACTGGTGTGGTGAGGCTCGCGAGTTGTTTTTCTGTAATGTTGTATTCTTTGATTTTCTGCTGCAAGGTCACGCTGGTTATGTCGTTTTGTAAGGCGGTGATGAGGGCGTTTCCTGCGGTTTCTTGGGATGTGTAAACGGCTTTGACTTCGTTGCCCAGTGGCGCGATCGTTACGAAGCCTTCGATATCACCAGCTGTCAGTGCTTTTTTTGCTGCCTTCTCGGTTTCGATTTTTTTGTCGACTTTGAAATTGGCTTTATCTGCGGCAATGGCCATGGAGAAAGCTGGATTTTCAGAGATGACGGCGATTTTTGTAGGTTCGTCACCGCCGCCGAAGTAGTCGACGATTTTTGGCAGGGCAAAGATTGCCGCGCCGATAAGTAGTGGGAGAAGTAGGGAGATTAGGAATGATTTCGTTTTGACGCGGCGTTTGTAGACTTGTGATGTGATGACCCAGAATTTACTCATTCGTCTCACCTGCTTTCCATTTAAAAATTTCTTCGAGTGTTGGTGGCTCTAGGCTAAACATTGGAATGAAGCCGTCTTTCGTGACAAAATCGAACACGGTATTGGCATCGGATTCTTCTGCTAAGTGGACGATTCGAATGCCTTTGTGGTTCTCGATTTGCGTGACGCCAGGTAAGGCGGCTAGCGCTTCTGTTGGATGCGGTGCGTCAAGCATGATGCGTTTGCGCCCAAAACTGTTTTTGACGTCTTTGGATTTGCCGCGTAACACGGTTTTGCCTTGTTTTAGCATCACGAGCGAGTCGCATAATTCATCGACATTTTCCATGCGATGACTTGAGAAAATAATTGTTGCGCCGTCTGCTTTGAGATCGAAAACGAATTTCTTCAGGATTTCGGCGTTGACAGGATCGAGGCCGCTGAATGGTTCGTCGAGAATAACTAGCTTGGGACGGTGAATAATTGTGCTGATCAGTTGAATTTTTTGCTGATTCCCTTTGGATAGCGTTTTGACGAGATCGGTCTTTTTGCCGACGATTTCCGCGCGTTCCATCCAAAGATCGATTTCTGGCTTGATTTTAGCGCGAGAATAGCCTTTTAACTCTGCGAAAAAGGTGATTTGATCCTCAATCGTGACGTTTGGATAAAGGCCGCGTTCTTCTGGAAGATAGCCGATGATGTCGGTGTTTATTTTGGTGATGTCCTGGTTATCCCAGAGAATTTCGCCGCTATTTGGACGTAAAAAATTAAGAATAAGGCGGAATGTGGTTGTTTTTCCAGCTCCGTTTTGGCCGATTAAACCGAGAATTTCGCCTTCATTAATCTGGAAATGTAAATCATCGACGGCTGTTTTTGCGCCGAATTGTTTGGACACGTTATTGACTTGTAGCATGTGGGTATCAGCTCCTTTTTTGGTTTACAGTAGTTCTTCTTTTTGATGTGTTCTTTCGTTAATATAGGCGTCGAGCATCTGCCAGTCGCGCAATGTCGGGTTGGTATTCCAGACGAGTTGTGGGACGGTGCTATGAGGTAGCGGCAGGTCCGTAATGATGAAATCGGCTTGTGGATGCCCGCTACCAACGATGATAAGTTGCTGCGCGGAATAGCGTGAGCGAATCGTTTTCTTCACAAGATCCTCCCATAAAAAACCGTTCTGTGAGAAAATTTTCGCGGTTAAACTTGCTGGTCGCGTGGTGCGTTCCATGGCGGTTTGGATGCTAATTCCAATGCGATACATCAGGACATCATGGTTCTCGCGTAAATAGGCGTAAATGGATTCCTTGGCAAACGTTTGAAAAATAGTCGCAATCTGCTTCTCTAAATCAGGGGATAAAATGTGCTCTTCCTTAATCAAAAAACGCTCTTGTGCTAGGAAAAGCGGACTTTCGACGGCATGAAACATGGAAAAGGTATCAATGAGACTAACCATTAAATCGTCCGCATCCCAGCCAATCTTCGGCAAAATATTGAAAATTGTTTCCACAAGCCGATACGTTACTGGATTGATTTCTTTGCATGTTTCGATGCGCGCTGTTCTAGATTTTTCAGAATTGTAGGATTTAGAACAAAAGAAAATGCAGGACAAGATGAAAATCGATTCGGATTCTGAAATCTCGATATGTGTCGTATCGGCCAAGATTTGAAAAGCTTCCGCGAGATTGTTGCGTTTATTATATGCTTCCCACGTGCGCGTCGTTCTTTCACCGCGCGGGTCGATGGGATAACCGCGTTTGATGCGAGTCAAGGAAAGTCCCACCCAAGCCGCGTATTGAATTTTGGCAGCGGGGGAGAAATAGATATCTAATTTTCGCATAATATCTTCAATAAAGCCATCGATAATTTCCCAGTGGATGCCCATGAAAAACAAGTCTTGGGCGGGGTAGGCGTTAAAGAATAGGTCGTAAAATAGGAAACGGATTTGCGATTCTTTGCCAATGAGGTGGAGTGGCTTATTCTCGAGTTGGAGGTGAATCGACTTTAAATAGCGGTGAACAGGCGTTAATTTACGGTAGATGGTTGCGGGACTTACAAAATTTTCTTGACACCAAGCCGCGAGTGAAATCTCTTTTTCATCGTAAATATCATAGCAAAGCCGGAATAAATAGGTTTCTGAGAAGAAGGCGGAAAATAGGTGAATAAAGTTCTCATCTATTGGTTTTTCTAATAGGATGCCCTCGGTTGTATTGATAAGTTGCCATTTTTCGGGTAGCGTGTTTTCTAGATTTTTAATATCGCGAGCGAGTGTTTTTTTGGAACAGCGCACGATTTTGCAAATTTCTTGGCGATCCCAGATTTTATGGTCAGATAAAAGGACTTTAATGATGCGTAATTGGCGTTCTTTATCTTTTTCTAAAATACCGTTCATGGTGACATCATCCTTCCTCGGTTTATCAAACTTCTTATTTTTGCTGTTCTTCAAAGTCAACTTTGAGAGAGTATCCTCTTTTTTAGTTGGTTTATATGGTTTACAATGAATAGAGATACCAATAAGCGAAAAAAGCAGGTAATAACTATGATTTTAAACAATGATCGCGTAGCAGATGAGATTTATGCTTCTATAAAAACGGCGGTTCTTTGCCAAAAATATAAAATTGGTGACACGATTGAGGTGCAGAATTTGGCAGCTGAATTTGGCGTGTCGAGTCATATTGCAGAGCAGGCACTCCAATTATTATGTCAAAGAGGACTGCTGAATCAGCTTACGACCGATATGTATGACGTGAAGGAAACGCATACCAAAGAATTTTATTACTCAGGTCGGTTCCAAATCATGTTTTTGAATATGGAATATATTATCCAGCGATTGAAAGAAACGAATGTTCCGATTGTAAAAAGTCCACTCATTATACATGTGGAGGCGATGAAGGACGGGGTTCAGAATCGCGATTATACAGCTTATATTGATGCATGTGAGGGATTCTATTTAGAACTTTGCAAACAGGCGAGTATGAGCATTTTAGGTAAAAGTTTGAGAACAATCAATGAGCAGTTAACCGCGTTTGATGACATATTTGGTAAGAAGTTTTTGTTGACGTCATCTATGTGTACGGTTGAAGCTGTGGAACTTATTTTGGTTGCGCTGGAAGATCGCGATTACGAGCGGGCAATCAGTGTTGTGCAGCAACTGTATCATTATTATATTTCCTTGTTGGTGGATTAGGCTTGCTCCTTTTAATAGTAGCGCTTTCGGCGAGATAATGCCATTAAAAAATTCGATTTGCTAGGAAAAATTTAATTTGGAGATAAAACGGCTTTTTGATGTGGGAGGACTGCATTGGAAAGCTGTTTTTTGATGTTGGGAAAATTGGATGAAATACAGGGGAAACCACTTTTAAACCTCGTCTATTAGTGGTTTTTGTTTTGGTGATGGATGTATTGGGAAGTGGCTTCCTGACTGGATTTCTATCGCAAGTGTTCGATAAGTCGTTATTTTTCAAGGGTTTCCATTCGTTTTTCGCTATTTTTTATGCTAGAATTTAATGGTAGAAGAAGATGCAAAAGATGATGGGGGCGTATAGGATGAAAGTCAGTATTTTTTCGACGTGTCTTGTGGACATGATGTTTCCGAATGTTGGGATTGCGATGGTGGAATGTTTGGAACGGCTGGGATGTGAGACGGATTTCCCTGAGTCGCAGGTGTGTTGTGGACAACCTACTTATAACAGCGGTTACATGGAGAAGACGCGGGCTACGTTGATTAATCAGTTGAAGGCGTTTAAGGATTCGGAATATGTCGTTGGACCATCGGGATCGTGCGTTGGTATGATGCGTGAGTATGCGGAGATTTTTAAGGGTGATCCGGAATATGCGGATGCGGCGCGGGAACTGGGCGAGAAAACCTATGAATTTTCGCAGTTTTTATATCATGTGTTGGGCGTGACGGATGTTGGCGCGACGCTTGAGGGCAAGGCTACATATCATCGTTCGTGCCATATGACGCGGATTTTGGGTGAGAAAGAGGCGCCGTATGCGTTGCTTGCGGAGGTGCGCGGATTGGAATTAGTACCGTTACCACACGTGGAAAATTGTTGCGGGTTTGGCGGGACTTTTTCGGTGAAGATGCCGGCGATTTCGGAGCAGATGGTGGAGGAAAAAATGGCGGATGTTGTAGCGACGGATGCGGAGATTTTGATCAGCGCGGATATGGGTTGCTTGATGAATATTGGCGGAAAGTTTAATCGTGAGGGCAAGGAAATCAAGATTATGCATATCGCGGAAGTGTTGAATAGTAACGTCACAAAGCCTGTTCGGGCGACTGTTTAAGGGGGATTTTTGAAAATGGGACTATCGACGAGTACGAAGGATTTTGATACGCGGGTGAAGGAGAGTCTGGACGACGCGTTTATGCAAAAAGCGGTTGCCAAGGCGCAGGATGACCAGTGGGTGAAACGGGAAACGTCGCGGGAGAACTTGGGCAACTGGGAAGAGTGGCGTGATCTCGGGGAGCAGATTCGGCAGCATACGCTTGAGAACTTGGATTATTATTTGGAGCAGTTTAGTGATAATGTGACGAAGAACGGTGGAAAAGTGTTTTTTGCGTCGACAGAACAGGAGGCGACGGATTATGTGAAAGACGTGATTCGGCAGAAAAATGCGAAGAAAATCGTGAAGTCGAAATCGATGGTGACGACGGAGATTGATTTGGATCGGTTGCTGCTTGAGATGGACGGGGTTTCGGTGATGGAGACGGATCTCGCGGAATTTATTTTGCAGATGGATGATTGGGATGAGCCGTCGCATATTGTTTTTCCGGATATACATAAGAACCGGGAGCAGATTCGGCTGGTTTTTAAGGAGAAGCTGGGGTATGACGGGGACAATGAGCCGGAGCATATGGCGCGGTTTGCACGTGAGGTGTTGCGGGAATTTTTCCTGGATGCGGATGTCGGGATTACGGGTTGTAATTTTGCGATTGCGAGCAGTGGCATGGTGAATTTGGTGACGAATGAGGGGAACGCGGATTTGTGCGAGAGCATTCCGGATACGCAGGTTGTGTTGATGGGGATGGAGCGCATTGTGCCGAATATGGCGGACGCGGAAGTAATGGATAACTTGTTGTCGCGCAGTGCGGTCGGGCAGAGTTTGACGAGTTACATTACTTTTTCGGGGCCAAAATTGACGGAGGAATCGGATGGACCAGATGATTTTCATGTGGTGATTTTGGATAATAAACGTTCGGAGGCGCTGGGTACGGAGTTTCAGTCGGTGTTGCAATGTATTCGCTGCGGATCGTGTTTGAATGTGTGCCCGGTGTATCGGACGATTGGCGGACATGGTTATGGCTCGATTTATCCGGGTCCGATTGGCGCGGTGCTCTCGCCTGTACTTGGCGGTTACGAACAGTTTGGCGAGTTGCCTTACGCGTCGAGTTTGTGCGGTGCTTGTACGGATACGTGCCCTGTCAAAATTCCACTTCACGGTTTGTTGATCGAGCATCGGCGGGTGATGACGGATGAGCTGAAAATGGGACACGGTTTCGTGGATCAGCAAATGCGCTTTATCGCTAAGGCTACCTCGTCGCCGTTCTTGTTTAAGCAGGCGCTCAAATTTGGACATGTTGGTCTGGGTGTACTTGGTGCGAAACCGTCTACTACGACGGAAAATTTGTATCAGTATGGCGGTTTTATTAACGGTGGATTTGGTTTGATTAAAGGCTGGACGAGTGTGCGCGATTTGCCGAGACCGCCGAAAGAGCGCGATAATTTCCGATCATGGTATAAAAATCGGGAGCAGGGAGGTGCAGCGAAATGACAGCGACGGATAATCGGGAAGCATTTTTGAATGGGATTGCGGAGAAATTAGGCCGGGAACGGCGTCGGACAGGTGTGGTGAGACCAGAGCGCGTGCACACGATTGCAGATACGACGCTCACTGGGAAACCGCAGGACGAGTTGCTTGCGATTGCGAAAGAAGCTTGTTCGCGGATTCATACCGATGTGGTGGAAACGCCCGTCGCAGAACTTGCGGCGCACATCGAAAAAATCGCTACCAATTATGGTAACGAGTCGGTGCTTATTGCGGATGATCCACGTTTCGCGGAATTCGGATTGCAAAATTTAGCGGATAATGCATGGGACAATTGCGCGGTTTCGATTTGGAAAGAAGGGCGTGAGAATCGTGCGGCGAATATTGCGACGGCGGCAGACGCGAATATTGCGATTGCCTTCGCAGAGTTTCTCCTTGCTGAGAGTGGATCGGTCGTTGTGGAGTCGAGTCCGAAACAAGGCCGGACGCTTCATTTTTTACCAGTGCATTACATCGCGATTGTTCCAAAAAGCAAGATTGTACCGCGTTCCACACAAGCCGCAGACTATTATGATGCGCGTATTGCGAGCGGTCAGGAAATCGGTTCTTCCATCAACTTCATCTCAGGCCCGTCAAACTCCGGCGATATCGAGATGCAGCTTGTTGTCGGTGTTCATGGCCCGATTAGCGTTACGTATATTGTAGTAACAGATAAATAGGTCGAATAGAAAGTCATGTTTAGTCCAGCGCTAGGCATGATTTTTTATTCGACTTATTTTTTAGGCTTCGTTCTCTTCACCGATAAGAAGTACGCGGGAATTAAAGATAACACGGCCTTCTTCCATCAATTGTTGTAAATGAGCCGTCATCGTACTAAGACTAACGCCAGCATAGTTCGCAATCATTTTTCTTGAAAAATATCTTGGTAATTCAATCATACCTTGGTCATCGGCTTTCGGGTTATAACGTGTCGCCAAGGTGTGGATGAACGCTGCAATCATATTTTTCGTGTCTAAAGTTGCTTGGATTTGCTTCTTCTCTAAACGACGTTGAATCGTTTGTAACATGTGATAGTGCTGTAATTGAATCTCTGCGTTCTCTGCAATTTTGTTAAATACATCGCTTTGTGCAAATCTCCAAACCGTTAATTCGTCTGTCAAAGCTTTTCCGAATAGTTGGCTAGAGTAGACGTTGTAATCTAGTAAATCACCTTCGCCAGCAAAATCAATCGCTACATTTTTATTGGAGAAAATACCGGCAACACCAGCTACAATCACAAAGATATAAGGCGTGTTGTTCGTTGCAGTCAATTCGATTTTGTCGTTCTTTTTTAATTCCAATCTTTCCTTGGCGATATCTGACTCGAGTAATGACGTAAGAAACTTCCCAGCTTGTATCTTTGTATCTAATGTATTTGTGTTCATATTATCTCCTCCTATGATTTTTTTTGGCGTTTCGTTAACTGCCTCTATAACCATTAAACCATGAATACGATTTTTTCGACATTCATTATTGTCATCGAAATGGACAGAAATGAAAAAATTGATTTTTATGGAATCTAATGTCGAAAAAAAGGGTAGTATATAATAGGTGATAAAAGTCGGAGAAATTATGAAAAAAGCCAAGAATCTCATCATATTTTTATTTTTCTCTGATATAATCTGGAGATGAATTAAATAGATGGAGTGATTGCTTCATTTGCTAGTTTTAAGAGAGTGTCATTCTAAAGCGAAAAGGATCTGGTGAGATGGAAAATAAAATGAAAACACCAGCAGGCTTAACTTCTAGTGAGGTTGCCGAGCGAGTAAAACATGGACAGGTCAATCACGCGCTGAAGCCACTAACGCGTAGTGTGCTTGGAATTATACGGGATAATACGTTTACGCTTTTTAATATGATAAATGTGGTCATCGCGAGCTTCATTATTCTTGTGGGAAGCTATCAAAACTTGCTGTTTTTGGGCGTCGCGCTCTGCAATACGGCGATGGGGATTTTTCAGGAGATCCGGGCGAAGCGGAATATCGATAAGTTGACAATTTTGACGCAGGCGAAGGTGAAAGTCATGCGGGATGGCAAGCTTTGTGAACTGGAGCAGGACGAGCTCGTGCTTGGGGATGTGATGGTTCTGAATCGCGAAGATCAGATTTGTGCGGATGGCATGATTTTTCAGACGGATGGTTTGGAGGTCGATGAATCGCAGTTGACGGGTGAGGCTGAGCCAGTCGTGAAGCGTGCGGATGACTACGTGATGTCGGGCAGCTATATCGTCAGTGGGCAGGCGTACGTGAAGGTTTCCGCTGTCGGAGAGCACAGCTTTGTGTCGAAAATTTCGATGGAAGTGAAGCAGGAGAAGCGGCCAGATAGCGAGTTAATTCGCTCGATTAAGAAGATTATCAAAGTGTTGACGTTTATCATTATTCCGATTGGTTTGGCACTATTTTTCTCGAAGTATTTTCAAGGATTGCCGCTGAAGGAATCGGTGCTCGGGACGGCGGCTGCGATGATTGGGATGATTCCAGAAGGGCTCGTGCTTTTGACGAGTATCGCGCTGGCTGTTGGGGTTATTAACTTGGCGAAGCAGAAAGTGCTCGTGAAATCGATGCCGTGTATTGAGACATTGGCGCGTGTGGATGTGCTCTGTTTGGATAAAACGGGGACGATTACAGATGGAAAATTAGACGTGACGGATATCGTGTTGAAGCATCCGCGTGTGACGTCTTCGCAAATCGACGCTAGTGTTGGTGCCATTGTTGGTTCGCTTTCGGATAATAACGCGACCAGTATCGCGCTCGGAAAGCACTTCACGGAGAATCCAGATTGGCAAATCGAGAAGCGTATCCCGTTTTCTTCCGCGCGCAAATGGAGCGGTTGTAGTTTTACGGAAAAAGGAACGTTTTTGATCGGTGCGCCAGAGTTTATTTTCAGAGATTTATCTGCGGAAAATCGGCAGGAATTGGATGATTATGCGCATCAAGGTTTTCGAGTTTTGGCCGTGGCGCATTCGTTGGAAACATTGACAGAAAGCGTTTTGCCGGAGCAATGTGAGTTGTTGGCTTTCATTTTGATTGCGGATAATATTCGTGCGGAGGCGCCAGATACGTTCGCATTTTTCGCGGCGGAAGGTGTGTCGATTAAAGTTATTTCGGGAGACAATCCGGTGACGGTTTCCAATGTCGCGGTTCGTGCGGGCATTGCGAATGGTGATAAATACATTGATATGAGCGAAGTCGCGGAAGACGCCGATCTCTTGCCGATTATCGAAGCGTATACGGTTTTTGGTCGCGTAACCCCGCATCAAAAGAAAGATTTGATTAACACGTATAAAAATCAGGGACATACCGTTGCGATGACGGGTGATGGTGTCAATGATGTGCTCGCTTTAAAAGAAGCCAATTGTAGCATCGCGATGGCAGAAGGTAGTGACGCCGCGCGTAGCGTTTCCGATTTTGTCCTGCTATCGAATAATTTCGACTCGATGATTGGCGTTATGCGGGAAGGTCGGCGTGTTGTCAATAATATTGAGCGTGTGGCATCGCTTTACCTCATCAAAACGATGTATTCGACGGTACTCGCGCTCGCGTTCATTTTTCTAGCCGGCGCGTACCCATTCCAACCGATTCAACTTAGCCCAATCTCGGCGCTAACTGTTGGGATTCCGTCCTTCTTCTTAGCCTTAAAACCGAACTACGACCGCATTAAAGGACAATTCTTACACAAAGTACTACAAACATCCGTGCCCGCAGCGACATGCGTTATCACGTATATTATGCTTATCCTTGGGTTCGGAAACATGCTAGGTCTAAGTTTCGCGCAAACATCGACAATGAACGTGATGCTAACAGGCGCAACATGTTTCGTCGCCTTAATCAGCGTTGGACACCCATTCGGACGCAAAACAAAAGTACTTGTAGCAACGATGATGGCTGCATTTGTTTGCTTATTCCTATTCGGCGGCAAATTCTTCTCACTCGTATCGATTTTCGATTGGCAAATGATGCTTATCTATGTACCACTACTGGTATCATGTGGCCCACTTTATTGGTTCATTCGCCATACCATCATGCGTTTTGGCTGGGCTGGCGCAAGAGATTAAGGCACACAAAAAAATGGATCGACTCCGTAATCTCGGGTCGATCCATTTGCTCATTTTGCGTCAAAAAACTCATTATATAAGGCACGTACTGCTTTTTTCTCCTGTTCTTCCTTCACGCCGAACATAATGCTGACCTCCGACGAACCTTGGTTAATCATCTCAATATTGATTTTAGCTTCGGACAGAGCTTTCGAAGCGCGCGCCGTAGTTCCGACGTTATGCTTCATGGCTTCACCAACGACCATCACAAGCGCGATGCCGTGTTCGATAATGACTTCATCAGATGCCAACTCATTTTTCAAGCGATCCAACACAGTCGTTTCCGTCTGGCGATCCATCTGGTTTTCTCGCAAAATAATCGTTAAATCATCAATCCCAGAAGGCATATGCTCATACGTCAAGCCCACATCCTCCAAAATCTCCAACACTTTGCGGCCAAATCCAATCTCGCGGTTCATCAAATATTTCGTAATATAAATACTGCAAAAACCGCCATCACTCGCAATCCCGACAACAGGTCCATTCGTATTTTCACGATGATGAATCACACGCGTACCAGGCAATTCCGGGCGATTGGTATTTTTAATTTGCACAGGAATTCCAGCTTGGAAGGCCGGAACGAGCGCCTCATCATGGAATACCGAAAAACCAGCGTAAGACAGCTCGCGCATTTCCCGATACGTCAGCTCCACAATCGCATTCGGCTTATGCACAATCGATGGATTCACTGCATAAACCGCATCGACATCCGTGAAATTCTCATAAACCTCCGCCTTCACACCGTTCGCCACAATCGCCCCCGTAATATCCGAGCCACTGCGCGAAAATGTGCTGATTTCGCCGTCCTTCGTATAGCCAAAGAACCCTGGAAAAACAACAATCCCGTCGCGTTCCAACAACTTATACAAGTTATCGTAACTCTCCGGCAAAACCTGGGCATTTCCTGGCTCATCGGTCACAAACAATCCCGCATCTTTCGGATTCACATAGTGCGCCTCCGTGCCTTGACTGCGGAAAAACGCGGCAATTAATTTCGCATTATTATCCTCGCCACTAGCTTTAATCCGGTCCATGTAGCGGTCGGGGTTCGCTTTATCCGAGTTCAGAAGCTCCTTGAAATCTCGCGTAATTCGCGCCATCACTTCCTCACCAAGTCCAAGCTCATCCGCAATCGAGGCGTAGCGAGCCAAGACTTCCTGCTCCAAATCCGACGCCGTTTCCCCTAAAAGATGTTTCGCGCCACAATCAATTAATAAATCCGTTACCTTCACATCATCTGCAAAACGCTTACCAGGAGCTGATACAACAACGAATTTTCGCTTCGAATCCTCTACCACGATTTTGTATACTTTTTGTAGTTGCGTAGCCGAAGCCAGCGAACTTCCGCCGAATTTAATAACTTTCATTTTTCACACTCCTGCTTTCATTCATTTGGCTAAGTATTCTGTTAACGAGATTCCTAAAAACGCCTAGCCTGTATTATCTATCCATTATGACCGTTTTTGCTAGAAAAAACAATATGTTTTTAGAATTATTGGAATTTATTTAGATGAAAAAAATAGAAGTTCCGTGGAAAGGAACCTCTACTTTTGGTCTAGTTATCCGTGCCGTTCTTTAATCAAGCCTTGCCGATACGCGCCCAATAAGCATTTCAATTCATCAATTTGCTGCAATAAATCCTTCCCAATATCCGTATCACGAACGAGTTTCCGCTCGGTTTCGGTTTCAATCACTTGGCGTGTCGAGAGGATGTCGGTTTCTTGCTGAATCGCGTCCTCTGTCGAAGTAAACGGCTGATGGGACACGAGTTGCAGGCCAAAGGAGTTGTATAGCAACGTGTAACCCGCCAGACCTGTTGTTTTTTGGTAAGCAGGGGAGAAACCACCATCGATGACTAACATCTTGCCACCCGCCTTAATCGGACTCTCGCCTTTGCCTTCTTTGACAGGTGTGTGGCCGTTGATAATGTGCCCGCTGGAATCTAAATCGAATTCCGCTAGAATCTGATGGCAAACCTTTTCTTCGTTTCGCAGTTTATAATACGCGTTCTTTTTTTCAATATGCGTTTCTTTATCCTCCACAAAATAGCGTTCAAACGTCGTCATTTCGCTTTTTCCAAATAAGGAAGAGGCGGCGCCGGTCCAGAGATACCAAACGATATCGAGTGCATATTTCTTTTCAGGGGTGCCACTTGTTCGGAAATAGCCTTCGCGTGCGATTTGCTCAAATTGTTCCAGCAAAGCCCGCCCAGCGTATTTCTGCCCTTTTAGCGTCATCTCCATAAAACTACCATCTTCGTTCAACGGAATACAGCCGTGGTAAAGCAGGTTGCTATTGTAAGTCAAAACCATGCTTCCTTTGGCGTATAAAAACGAAACATGACGCTGCAGTTTTTCACAATTTTTGAAAGAGGAGACGAGTTTGTCGATCAGTTCGTGCTCTTCAGGCGTAAGGGCGTATGGATTAGCTGGGTCAATCGTTGGAAAATGGTGATCTTTGAGCGGATAGGTTTTTCCTTTGATGGTCACCGTCCCAGCTTCATAATCAATCATATCCAACAACAACCGATGCTCCATCTCGAATTCGGGATGGCGAGCAATGATTTCACCTTCCAGCTTAAACTGAATCACCGCAATCGCTTTATGCATCCGCGCAATCTGATTGATCTCGGTCGTACTTTGCTCGGTAATCGCGGTTTTCTGGGGCAAAAAGGCGGTACAAGGATCTTCACCATAATTTTCCTCGGCAAAAAGGGCAAGCGGACGAATCGAGATGCCGTAGCTGTCCTCGATAATATCCAGATTCAAATACCGACTCGAAATCCGCAAAACGTTGGCCAAACAAACGCGCGATCCACTCGCAGCACCCATCCAGAGCATGTCATGATTGCCCCACTGAAAATCGATGGAATGGTAGGACATCAAGGAATCCATAATTTTATCAGGATAAGGTCCGCGGTCATAGACGTCGCCAACAATATGTAAATGGTCCACCACGAGGCGCTGAATCAGTCGGGCAAGCGCGCCAATGAACTCAGCGGCACGATCAAGCGCGATAATACTCGTGATAATTTCCTGATAATAGAGCGATTTATCCATGACGAGATGATTTTCGTGCAGTAATTCTTGCAAAATATATTCAAAATCGGCAGGCATTGCTTTGCGGACCTTGGAGCGGGTATACTTAGAAGAGACGTGGACGCAGAGCTCAATCAATTGGAACAGCGTACTGCGATACCACAAATCAAGATTCTCCGTCGTTTCGGTGACCAAATCGAGCTTTTGTTCCGGATAATAGATTAAAGTTGCCAAACTATTAATCTCGGCGTCGGTCAGCCGATTCCCAAACACATCATGAATTTTTCGTTTGACAACACCGGAACCGTTGCGGATGACTTGCTCAAAAGCTTCATATTCCCCGTGTAAATCGCTCAGAAAATGCTCCGTGCCTTTCGGTAAATTGAGAATGGCCTCTAAATTAATGATTTCTGTGGCTGTGCTTGCGATGGTAGGATAGTTACGAGACAACAAACGTAAATACTTAAATTGGTCTGCTTGCATAAATATAATTCCTCCCTTTATAAAAGCCATATAATATTAATTGGTATAGTTCATTATAGAGAACGAAGACGTATTTCGCAAGGCAGATGATTCGAATTTTGAAAAACGGTTATGTACTATAGTAGAAAGTAAGCTTTGAGAGGATGCGATGGAAAATGACAGTCATTATCGGAATTTCGGGGACACGCCGCAGTATGGAGTTCCCACAAAATATATTTGAGGACCGCGCGACAGTGAATGATACGTATGTCAAAGCTGTTGCAAAAGCAGGAGGCGCACCGATTATTTTGCCGGTGACAGAAACGGGTTATGCGAAGGAAATCGTTGCGCATATCGATGGCTTGATACTTACAGGCGGTGATGATATTTCGCCGTTCTTATATGGGGAAGAACCATTGGCACGACTGAGTGGGACGCTACCAGATCGCGATTTATATGAGATGGAATTATTGAAAGAAACACTTGCGCAAAATAAACCGGTGTTAGCGATTTGCCGCGGTGTACAGCTGATGAATGTGGCGTTTGGTGGTTCGCTTTATCAAGATATTAGTTACGCGCCAGGCATTGAGCGGCAACATTTACAACACACCGATCCGGCTTTTCCGATTCATTCTGTCACCACAAAAGAGAATTCGGAGTTGAGGGCCATTTTTGGTGAGAAGACGATGGTGAACTCGCTACATCATCAAGTGATTAGAAACGTGGCGGCAGAATTTCATGCGACGGCTTGGGCATCGGATGGTGTGATTGAGGCGCTGGAACGCGAAGGAGATTTATTCGTCGTTGGTGTTCAGTGGCATCCTGAAATTATGGTGAAGCAGGATGATGAAATGTGCGCCTTATTCGAAACCTTCATTCAAAAAGTAGAAGCGAATAATTGAGTACAGCAAATGAATTCTAGGGCAAAATCTGGTACAATAGATAAACACACGAGAGGAGCTGGCAAACAGATGATAGAATCCATTAAAAAATGGTCGGATAAAACACCACGGTTATTGCGGGCTGCGTTAAATCTAGCATTGATTCTAGTGGCGGTGATACTTGTCATTGCGATGTTTAAAGAGATTTGGGAAATTTTTCACAGCATTTTTTATGATACTTCCGAGAGTTTTTATCAGATTACCGAAGAAATTTTGGTATTCTTTCTTTATTTTGAGTTTTTAGCCTTGATTATTAAATATTTTGAGATGGAGTACCATTTCCCGCTACGTTATTTTATTTACATCGGGATTACAGCGATTGTTCGCTACATTATTATCGATCATGAAAGTGCACTGGCGACGCTGTTTTTGTCCGGCGCGATTCTTGTACTTTTGATATCCCTTTTTGTTGCTAATACGAAGACGCTGCGGCGGGACACGAATTAGGTTTAGGAGGAATGTTAGATGAAAATAGTAGTAGTCGGCGCAACGGGGACGATTGGCAAAGCGATTGTCGCAAAATTAGAGCAGGAACACACGGTGATTATGGCGAGTCGTAAGGGTGCGGATGTGGCGGTGGATATGACGTCTCCCGCGAGCATCCAAGCGATGTATGAGCAAGTCGGAAAAATCGATGCGCTGGTCGTTGCTGCGGGTGCTGCTTATTTCGGACCGCTCACGACGATGACGCCGGAAAACAACGAGCAATCCATCGACGGCAAGCTAAAAGGACAAATGAATCTCGTCTTGTTGGGACTCGAATATCTGAACGATGGTGGTAGTTTTACACTTGTCACGGGAATCATGATGGATGATCCAATTAAACAAGGCGCCTCTGCTGCCATGGTGAACGGTGGGATTCGCTCATTCGTCAAATCAGCGGCGATTGAGATGCCACGAGGGATTCGAATTAACAGTGTAAGCCCAAACGTATTGCAAGAATCTTGGGATAAATACGCAGACTTTTTCGTAGGTTTCAACCCAGTTCCTGCCGAGCGAGTGGCGCAAGCATTTGTGAAAAGTATCCTTGGAGGCCAAACTGGTCAGAATTACGAAGTGTATTAGGAGGAATTAGAAAATGGATATAGTAAGAGGTACAAACGGTTTTGACGTGATTCATGAGAACGGAAATTGGCAGCTAAATCGCGATACAGGTTTTTCGCCAACACAAGCGACGGTCGCGGCCGTAGCAGCATGCAGCGGTTATGTATATGATTCTATTTTAGAAAAAAAGCGGATTGACTACACAATTGAGAATATCCATGCTGATTTTGAGCAAGATCAAGAAGCGGTCGTCCGTGTTTTAAAGAAAATCGAAGTAACCTTCACCTTAAAAGTCGCGCCAGAAAACCAAGCAAAGGCGGAAAAAGCGCTACATCTCGTGAAAAAATCATGCCCAGTTGCGATGTCCTTAGATCCAAAAATCGAGATTATCGAAAAAGTCATCTTCTCATAATAAAGACGTAGGTATGAGGAAAAATCAAACCATAGGCCTAGGTAATTTAGGCACCAATGTAGCATAATGTAATTATAAGTACCAAATGTGTCGACATTGTAGAAAAATAAAATGATTTTTTGGCTGAATTTTTGTTATAATAAGGATGGACAAGAAAAACCAGCGCGTCGCTAAATGCTTAGTTTCTAGGCGAAAGTGAGTACCAGAGCGGGATGTACTAGGGTGCACGGCAATGGGACGGAGCTTTTAATGACGAAAATATGCTGGAAAACAAGCTTGGGTAATGGCACGATGGTATTGTATCATGGTGTGGAGGGAAGGCGAAAACAGTGAACATAGGTATTTTTACAGATACTTTTTTTCCGCAGATTAGCGGTGTAGCAACATCAATTAAGACGATGGAAAAAGAGTTAACCAAACGAGGACACAATGTGTATATATTTACAACTTCAGACCCACAGGCTGACTTGGAGGCGGAACGAGGAAAAGTATTCCGTTTTTCAAGCATTCCGTTTGTGTTTTTTCCTGAGCGACGAATCGCAATGGCTGGAACGCAAAAGGTGGCCCGTTTAATTAAGCGTCTCGAAATTGATGTTATTCATACCCACACGGAATTTTCGATGGGGCTAATCGGGAAAAAGATGGCAAAAAAATTCGATCTTCCTGTTTTGCATACGTATCACACGATGTATGAAGATTATTTACACTATATTGGTAAGGGGAAACTGATTGGGCAAGGCGTTGTGCAGAAGTTAAGTCGTGCGTTCTGTGATTCGATGGATACGGTCATCGTGCCAACGGAGAAAGTACAGACGTCGCTTAGAAGTTACGGCATCGCCAATCATATTCGGATTATCCCGACTGGTACGGAATTTAAATCGTTTGAACCGGATCGATTTAAGCAAGCAGATTTAGCGCAGACCAAGGCGGATTTAGGTATTTTACCTGATGATAAAGTGGTCGTTTCGGTGGGACGTGTAGCGCAAGAAAAAGGTATCGACATTATCGTGAGAGCTTTTCCAAGTGTTTTGGCGAAGGTTCCTAATGCGAAATTGCTGATTGTTGGTGATGGACCTGCGCGTGCGGAGCTTGAAGAACTCGCGTTTACGGAAGATATTTCGAAATCGGTTATCTTTGCGGGAGAACAAGACTGGGAAACAATTGGTCGTTTTTATCAATTGGGCGATGTGTTTGTGAGCGCGTCTACATCGGAAACGCAAGGTATGACATATATTGAAGCGATGGCATCGGGAATTCCGGTGATTGCAAAAGCGGATCGCAGTAATGAGAATCTGATTTTGAATCGGAAAACGGGTCGTAGTTTTAGAGCGGATTGGGAGTTGCCTGAGGTGATGTGTGATATGTTGCAACAGCCTGAGGTGGCAGAACGTTTGGCAGCGAATGCGCTACAACATATTGGTAGTTTTTCCGCGGAACGGTTTGGTGCTAATATTGAACAAATTTACATGGAAGTATGCGAGAATTATGGCTGGGTCGATGGGCAAAGAACGTATGAGCCGCTTGATCAGTATACGGTGAGCAATTATGTTTTAAGCATTCCGGCGGCGGTTCTCCAAAAACGAGAGAAGAAAGTGAGAAAATATCATGAATAGAATTACGATGCTATCCTCTGCGGAAAAAGTAAAAGGACAGGGGGTAGCTTCTGCTTACCGAGAATTAATTAATTTAATGACGACACACCATGCGGATAAGTACGACGTGGCTATTAATACATATCGCAAATCTGAGATAACACACTATCACACGATTGATTTCCCGTTCTTTTTATCGACATTTGCGAAGAAACGGCGCGGCGTGATGGTCGGTTATGTGCATTTTTTGCCGGAGACGCTAGATGAGAGTCTAGAGCTTCCGTGGATTGCGAAAAAAGTTTTTTATAAATATGTGATTCTATTTTATAAGCGGATGGACGTGCTTGTTGTGGTGAATCCGTCGTTTATTCCGCAATTGGTGGCGTACGGTATACCAGAAGAGAAAATTAAGTACATTCCGAATTTCGTGTCCGCGAATACGTTTTACCCAATGGAGACGACTGAAAAAATGGCGCTGCGCAAGGAACATGGTATTGCGCCGGACGCGTTTGTGGCGATTGGTGTTGGGCAAGTACAGCATCGTAAAGGCGTTCTGGATTTCATTGAGGTCGCGAAACAGTTGCCGGAGATGCAGTTTATTTGGGCTGGCGGTTTTTCGTTTGGGAAAATCACGGCGGGCTACAAGGAATTGAAAGAAATTTATGATAATCCGCCTGCGAATGTACAGTTTCCTGGGATTGTCGAGCGTGCGGATATGAATGCGTATTATAATATGGCGGATGTGCTCTTTTTGCCGTCTTTTAACGAATTATTCCCGATGGCGATTCTTGAAGGAATGAGTAGCGGGCTTTCGGTATTGCTTCGCGATTTAGAGCTCTACGAAGGGATTCTCGCGGGGAATTACATGGAAGCGTCTGATGTGGCTGGGTTTAAAGCACAATTAGAACGGATGGCGACCGATAAGGCTTACTTAGAAACGGCCAAAGAAGGCGCGAAAAAAGGTGCGGCGTATTATTCAGAAGCCAGACTGACAGGATTGTGGCAGGAATTTTATGATGGGCTTTTGAAAGGATAGAGGCAGATGAGTAAAAATACGAGCCGGCATCTGATTAGTATTTTGCTAGTCGTTGCGATTAGTGTTGGATTTATTTATTTCCAATTTCGTGATGTCAAATGGAGTACGGTTTTCGATGTTCTGAAGCATGTGAATTTAGTTTATATTGGGATTGCTTGTTTGGCGATGTTTTTGTATTGGTGGCTGGAAGCGGTTGTGTTGCATCGTTTTGGAAAGCAAGCAGATCCTACATTGAAGCTTCGAACATCGTTTCGAATCACGATGATTGGGCAGTTTTTTAATTCGGTGACGCCGTTTGCGAGTGGTGGACAGCCCGCGCAGCTTTATTTATTGACGCGACGGAAAATCGATATCGGACTTGCGAGCTCGGTCTTACTCATCAAGTTTATTATTTATCAAGCGGTGATTGTCGGCACGTTTATTTTCTTTTTGATCGTCGGTTTTCCGTTGCTTGGACACACGACATTTGAAATTAAGTACTTGATTTTGATTGGATTTGTGATTAATTTAGGAGTCATTGTTTTTCTGATGACGGTGGCTAAAAGCGAACGTGTGGCTGCGGCAATTGTACATCTTCTGTTGAAGCCAGCGCTTTTATTCGTTAAAAAGGAAAAGCGTGAGGGGATTCGTGAAAGCGCGGATAGCAAGATTTTCTCGTTTCATGAGGAGAGTGTGCGTTTTAGTGGGAATAAACGATTGATTTGGGAATGTGTCGGGTACACGACTGTTCAGCTCCTATTTTATTTGAGTATTCCTTATTTTGTGTTACTTAGCATGGGCGTGACGGATGTTGGTTTGATGACAGTGATGACATATCATGCATTTGTGATGAAATTGTCGTCCTCGATCCCAACGCCTGGTGGTAGTGGTGGTGCGGAATATAGCTTTACCTCGTTTTTTGGAATGGTGCTGAGCCCAGATAAATTGGTGATTGGACTGATTTTATGGCGCTTGATTACGTATTATAGTTGCACGATTTTCGGCGCGATTGCGATGATACCATTTGGACGGCGAACCAAGAATACAGAGTCTGATGCATAACCCAAATAAATCGGCGACAAGCGTTCGCATTGTTGGGGCTGTTCGAAATGTAATGAGTTACAGCCCCAATATGCATGAGAGCAAAGCGAGCATGTAATCCTTCCCGGCTGTTCGAAATGAGTTGTACCTATAAGCATCGAAAATAGGCGTTCCTTCTAGCTATTTAAAACAAGGATTCGGTACATCTTTACGGTTCTGCTACACAAGAGCCGTTTCGCTTAACTTCTCGCATGGTTGAGGATACGACTCCCTCCCTGCTTTCAGTCATCACATACACCAGTATGCTCCGCTTTGTTGTGGTTCTTTGAAGCAAGGCGAATTAGAACCTCAATATGCAAAAGAATGGAATGAGTTTGCCATCCTCATTCCACCAAATCCCCTGAATACAAACGCTTTCGCTCGATTTGTGTAACGCATTATTTTCGTCTTACCCAAAAATAAAGGGGCAGGCGATTTTGTCTTGTTTGGAGTTATATCCTAAACCTTTCATCTATTATGAAGTGGTAAAATAATCGGCTTGCCATCTTGCAATGAGGTTTTGTGTGTCGTCGGTGGATAGGGTTTTATAGCCGATAATGTGTTCTTTCGCGATTTCTAAGCTTTCAAAATGGTCGATCAGCCGTTGCGCGGTATTATTGATATGAACGTCTCCGAGTGTGATGGATTGATTTTTGTCGTTATCTGCAAGTTGATGGCCGATGATGTAGCCGGCTGCTGTTACTAAAAGTAGATGGTTCATATTTCTTCACTTCCTTTTAAATTTTTTGGTGCGGGCATGGTGACATATCTTTTTGAAAAGTACATATAAACGAAAATGCAGGCGAAGGCGATGATTCCGGCAATGATGTAGAGGCCTTGGAAGGATAGGACGTGGTGGATTTCGCCCATGATGTAGGGTCCGATTCCTAAGCCGAGATCAAGCCCGATAAAGTAGGTGGATAAGCCGATGCCGATTCTGTGTGGCTCGCAAACTTTTAAACTGACGGCTTGCCCATTGGACATAAATGTTCCGTAGCCTAAGCCGATTAAGCCGCCGGAAAGAAGCAGAACGAAGCTGGTCGAGGCGGTGCTTAGAACGAATAATCCCACGGCTAAGAAGAAATAGCTTGGATACATAACGAATTTTTCACCTTTGACATCGAATAGTTTGCCGGACATGGGTCTGGTGAAGGTGATGACTAAGGCGTAAACCACGAAGAAAAAGGTGCTGGCGCTGACGAGATCGATGGTTCTGGCGTAAGAAGCAAGAAATGTGAGTACGGTGGAATAAGAGATGCCCATCAAAAAGGCGACGAAAGCGATTGGCAGTACTTTCAATTCCACGAAGCTTGATAGAGTCCAGGTTTTCAATGCTTTGCGGTGTTCGTCTGTTAAAACGATATTTTTCACAGGGAGGTAGAAGCAGAGAAGGGTTGTTAGGAGTACAAGGATGCTGGAGAAAAGAATGATGGTATAAAAACTTGTTTGACTGAGCATAATCATGCCGATAAAGGGACCAATTGCTGCGGCTAAACTTGTGCTAAGTCCGTAATAATTGATGCCTTCCCCGTTTCTTGATTTAGGGATATAGGATGTGACGATGGCATTGGTGGCTGTGGAGGTAGTTCCGTAAGCAAAGCCGTTTAAAAAGCGAATGAGGAACATGACGGAAATAGAGGGCATGTATATGTAAGCGATTGTGGTGAATAAAAAGAACAAGATACCGTATCTCAGAACGCGTTGTCGACCGAGTAATTCTAGTTTCTTTCCCATATAGAGTCTGGCTAGCAATGTACCGATGATGTAGATGCCAGATGCAAAACCAGCCTCGCCAAGTGATGCGTTCAAGTTTTCTTGGGCGATGACGGCGATGATAACCATTAATAAGTAATAGACGAGGTACACGACGAAGTTAATGAGTGTGATTAAAATGAAACCTTTGTTGAATAATTTTTCTTTCATGCGATAAAACTCCCTTTCTTGATAACAAGCATTAGTATAGAGCTTTTTTTGTCCGCGTACTTTTTAATTTGGTAATCTAGTATGATATATACAAAAATGTATAACAAATGTTGTGAATAAATGTGGAGGGATTCTGTATGATGGAGATAGATAAGCGGGATTTTGGATAAAGGGGATGGAATAATGAATCAGGATATTCTTAGTGAATATGTCAGTGCCAATGATTTTCCGATTGTTACGAGGGCGCGCCGCAAATATTTAACGTATGAGGGACTGGAAGATTCGTATGTGTATATTTTAAAAAGTGGGATTATCAAGACGAGTATTATTTCAAGGGATGGTCGCGAATTTAATCTGGGTTATATTAATAAGATGGATATTGTGTCGCTACTAAAAGATGAGTATTCTCAGTTTGCGAATGCGCCTTTTAATATTCGGGTGGAGTCGGATAGTGCGGAGTTATATCGGATTGATCGGGTTCAGTTTTGGCGGGATGTGAATGGGAATGGTGATTTGCAGATTTATGTGAAGGATTACTACCGGACGCGGCTTTTGGAGTCGATTAAGAAGATGCAGCAAATGTTGATGAATGGCAAATTAGGGGCTATTTGTACGCAGCTTTATGAGTTGTATAAATTGTTTGGTGTGGAGATAGAACAGGATCAGTTTTTGATTGATTTTTTGGTGAGCAATGAGGAAATTGGGCATTTTTGCGGGATTAATTCGGCGAGTAGTGTGAATCGGATTTTTCAGCAGTTGAAGGCGGAGGGCGTTATAGCGATGCGGAATCGGTATATTATTATTAAAAAGCTCGATGTGATTCAGGAAAATGTGATTTTTTGAGGGGGAGGTTCTTGCGTGTAGCGGGAACTTTTTTTATTGAGAAAGATTCTCAACTAGGCAGGTGCGCGTTTGTTTGTTATAATAGAATTTCCGTGACAGAAAGGGGAGGTAAGATGATGTTGAGACGATTTTTTAGTTATTATAAGCCTTATAAGCTTTTATTTATAATTGATTTTGGGTGTGCGGTTATTGCGGCGCTCCTTGAGTTGGCGTTTCCAGTGGCTGTGAATCAGGTGATTGATAAGTTGTTGCCGAATAAGGACTGGGGATTGATTGTGACGGCGGCTTTGGCGTTATTGTTTTTCTATTTTTTGAATATGTTTATGCAGTATATTGTGACGTATTGGGGGCATATGTTGGGGCTCAATATTGAGACGGATATGCGCCGGGATTTGTTTGCGCATTTGCAGAAGCAGCCGTTTGAGTATTATGACAATCAGAAAACAGGGAAATTGATGTCGCGGATGACGACGGATTTGTTTGAGATTGGAGAGGTCGCGCATCACGGACCGGAGGATATTTTCATTTCGATTATGTCGCTTGTTGGGGCGTTTCTGTTGATGATGACGATCAATGTGAAGCTTGCCGTGATGACGATTGTGCTCGTGCCGATTTTAGGAGTTTTGATTATTCTGTTTAACAAAAAGATGACGGGTGTGAATACGCAGATTTTTAAGGATTTGGGTAGTTTTAATGCGGGCGTGGAGAACGCGATTAGTGGTGTGCGTGTGGTGCAGGCGTTTGCGAATGAAGGTTTTGAGCGGGAGCGTTTTGGATTGCTGAATCAGACGTATCGCCAATCGAAATTGATGTTTTATAAGGTGATGGGATTTAGTTTCTCGTTTAACTACTTTTTGATGCGCTTGATTACGTTATTTGCGCTGTTTTTTGGATCGTATTTTGTGATTAATGATGAGATTTCGTACGGGCAGTTTGTGAGCTTTATTTTGCTAACGAATGTGTTTATGCGGCCGATTGAGAAGATTAATTCGGTGATTGAGAGTTATCCGAAAGGGATTGCTGGATTTAAGCGGTTTATTGAGGTGATTGACACGAAGCCGGCGATTGTGGACCGGGAGGATGCAGTGGACGTGGCGCATTTGCATGGTGATATTTCGTACAAGAATGTGTCGTTCCAATATGATTCAGGAAAAATGGTGCTGGATGGGATTGATTTGCAGGTGAAGGCGGGCGAGACGATTGCGTTTGTTGGGCCTTCTGGTGCTGGGAAAACGACGATTTGTAACTTGTTGCCGCGGTTTTATGATGTGACGGCGGGCGCGATTACGATCGATGGGATGGACATTCAGGCGATGACGCTGGCTTCTTTACGGGCGCAAATTGGTGTGGTGCAGCAGGATGTGTTCTTGTTTTCGGGATCGATTCGGGAGAACATTGCGTACGGAAAATTGGATGCGACGGATGAGGAAATTCAATATGTGGTGAAACTGGCGCATTTGGAGAAAGTTGTGGATGAGATGCCGAATGGTTTGGATACGCTTATCGGGGAGCGGGGTGTGAAGCTTTCTGGTGGACAGAAGCAGCGGCTGGCGATTGCGCGCATGTTCTTGAAAAACCCGCCGATTTTGATTTTGGATGAGGCGACATCAGCGCTTGATACGGAAACGGAACTGGTGATTCAGCAGTCGTTAGACGAGCTCGCGAAGGGGCGGACGACGTTGATTATTGCGCATCGATTGGCGACGATTAAACATGCGGACCGGATTATTGTGGTGAACGAGTCTGGAATTGCGGAACAGGGAACGCATGCGGAGTTGCTGGCAAGGAATGGCGCGTACCGTAATTTGCATGATGCACAGTTTTCAAGAAATGAATAATACTAGCTTTAGAGGTAAGAGATTTTATTGTTAGAGTCCTTACCTTTTTTTAATCTAATAATGGAAAATAAATCTATATTAAAAGGTGTATTAGCTATAGTGAAAAAATTTTTTTGAAACGGGAATAATGTGTATTTGTGTCTTATTTGACGCTGTTTTGTAAATCTTTTGTTCTTTATATGTAGCTTTATTTCCCATATTTAGAATTTTATCGTGTTTGGAAATAGTAGATAGTGGTATTAAATACTTCTAGAGTGATTTTGTGTGAAAAAAATTACTTATTAGATAATTATAATGCGAAATTTGTGGTTACTTTAGGTACATATATAATCCGATAGGAAAGTAGTTCGGTTTTTTCGGAGAGATAGAAGTAGCTGTTTTTTTGTATTAGAAAATGGGGGAGAGAATGATGAAGAGAATACTGGCTTCGGTGCTTACTTTCATGTTGGTGGCGTTCACGGTTTTGACGGCGATTCCGGCTCAATCTGAGAATCTGGACGCTGTGGAAAAGGACTTTTTTACAGGTGTTGTTGTGGAGGATGGGGCTGGTAAGGCGATAACGGCGGATTCGGAACCGCTGCAATTGGAGAAAAGCAAGGTGGCTATTCGGTACGGCTGGACGATTGCTAGTGGGGAAAATTTGGCTGGCAAAGAGGTTTATTTGACGATTCCAGAAAACGTGAATTTGGAGAAGAATTTGAGTGAGGATTTCCAAATTGATGGTGTGACGTACGGGACATTGGTAACGGATAACGCGAAGCATACGTTGCGCTTGACTTTTAATGAGAAGGCAACGGGATTTACGGAGGATAAACAGGGGGAAATCGTTTTAGATGCGACGCTTAAGAGTGATACGAAAGAGAAGCTTCTGCCGCTGAAATTTAATCTTGGTACGCAGTTAGTGACGGTTGATGTTCCGTTAGAGCAGGAAGTACAGGATGAAAAGACTGATAAAGGAACCGAGACTACAAAAGAGCCTGTGAAAGATCCGGTGACGAAGCCTAAAGCTAAGTCGAATGCATCGGTTGCTTCTATAGAGGGCACAGCTATCGCGTCGAATATTTTGACGAATGTTATTTTTACGGATGCGGATGGTGTGCCATTTACGGATGAAAATCGGCCAACTGCGGATTCTTCGGCGAAAATTCAGTTTGAGTGGGCGCTGCCGGATGCGTTGAATGTCAAAAATGGAGATACGTACACGTTTACGTTGCCAAGTATTTTTGCGATAACGGCGCCGATTACGGGCACGCTTGGGGATTACGGGTCGTTTGTGGTGAATACGGATCACAAGGTTACTATGACGTTTAATGAAAATGCGGAGACGTCTTCGGAGGTTCACGGGGAGCTGCATTTCACGACGTATTTTGATAAGCAGCATATTATTGGGATTACGACGAAAGAGATTACCTTTCCGATAGAAGAGGCGATGTCTTTTACGCTTAATTTTGTGCCGAGTGGTGGGACTAGTCTTGCTAAAACGGGTGTTGCGAATGCTACGTATAACCCGACTTCGGTGAGTTGGGCGGTGAAAGTCAATGGGAATCAGCGACTTTTGAAAAATGCGGTGTTGAAAGATCCGATGCAGGCGGGGCTTTCGCTTGATGCGGCGTCGATCAAAGTCTACAAATTGAATGTTTTTGTGGATGGGACGAATTCTCTCGGTGAGCTTGCGGACCCATCGGAATATACGATTGTGCCTAATGCGAATAATACGCTAGAAGTTAGGTTTGGGGACAGTACGATTAAGGCGTATGAGGTCAGATATACGACGACGATTACGGATTTGACGAAAACGAGATTCACGAATAGTGCGACATTAACGAGTACGGGAAATCCTTCTGTTACGGCGACGTCGACGGTGAATATTAATCGTGGAAAACGTCTGAATAAGTCGAGTACGTATGATTCTAAGACGCAAAAAATTTCTTGGACGATTAATTATAATTATGATACCGCTGCAATCACACAGCCTAACGCGATTATCCGTGATTTATTTACGAATACGTATGGACTTGTGGCGGGATCGATTGTTGTTAAAAATGTGAGCATCGATGGAGCAGGCGTGGCGACGGTTGGTAGCGTGGTGCCGAGTAGTGCGTATACGGTGACGCCTGTGTCGAATAGCGGGCAGAACGGTTTTAATTTACAGTTTAATGCGCCGATTACAGGGGCGTATGTGATTACGTATGATACGGTGCCGACGAATTTGATTACGAGCAATTTGACGGTTTCCAATCAGGTGAGCGCGCCTAATACGACAACGGTGGCGGCAACGCGAGCAGTGACGCAGGGGAATATTAGTAAGCGGGTCACGAGCACGAACTATAATACAAAAGTGATGCAGTGGGAACAGATTATTAATAATAACAATTATATTATGAATGATGTTTTTATTAAGGATCGGTTTACTTCGGATGGTTTAACGCTGATTCAGAATTCGGTGAAGATAGTGGACATGAATAATGCGAGTAGTGTACTTGTTGCGGGTGTGGACTATGTGCTCGCGATGAACTCGGATGGAAAAGGGTTCACGATTGAATTGATTGGGAATTATCAGCATAATATGACGCATACGTTGAAGTTGACGTACAATACGTCGTTTAATTACTCGGAAGTGACGGCGCCGAACAATTTTGAAAATGTGGCATCGATTATTTGGACGGATATTAGTGGGGACGATACGAGTTCGGTCGTTGTGAATGTGAATCCGGGTGATTATACGAAGAACAATGGCTTTAAATCGGGGACGTATGATGCTCAGAAGAAAGAGATTACGTGGACGGTTGGCATGAACTATAACTTGCAACCTGTTGCGGATCCGATTTTTACCGATTCGATTGCGGCGAATCAGACGTTGTTACCGAACACGATTGAAGTGCATAAGATGACGCTTGGCACGGGGCAAAATAGTTATTCGGATGGCGGTATTGTGCCGAGTAGTGAGTATACGCTTGATACGACTGGCGGTGTGATTACGGTTCATTTCAATCACAGTATTCAGACGGCGTATTATATTACGTATAAAACGAGCATTGCGGATAAACTGATTGTGGCGTCCTATCAGAACACGGCGACGCTAAAAGATGGGGATCAGAATTTTGCATCGTGGACTGGTACGGTGACGATTCCAAGTGGTGGTAGTTATGTGACGAAAACGGGTGTGCAAAATGGGAAGAATATTGATTGGACAGCGAATATTAATGCTGGGCAGTCTACGATTTCCAACGCTACGATCGTGGATACGCCAACAAGTAACCAAGTGTTGATTCCATCGACGTTCCACCTGTATAAAACGGTGATTGCGGCAAATGGAACGTTTACGCAAGGTGCGGAGTTGGTGCAGGGACAGGATTACACGTTAGAGATTACAACGAATAATACGACGGGAGCGCAGACGTTTAAGATAATTTTTGCGAATAAAATTTCGTCGGCTTATATTTTGAAATATAGTTCATTTATTGATGCAAATGATAAAGAAACGGTGAGCAATAGTATTAAGTTGGCCGGTAGCAATATTACGACGGAGCAAGTGGAGACGGCATCGGATATTGTCGTGAAAGTGACGGACGGTGGTGGTAGTGGTACCGGTGTTCGTGGTACGATTACGGTGACGAAAACGGATAGTGGAACGACGCCACTTGCTGGTTCTACACTCGCGCTTTATGATTCGACGGGAACGGTTGTGTTGCGTTCGGGCGTCTCGGATAGCAATGGTCAAGTTGTTTTTGGTGCTTTGCGGTACGGGAACTACCTGATAAAAGAGCTGGTGGCGCCGACTGGTTATGTTATTTCAGACTCGTTGGAAACGGGGATTGCAGTGAATATCGCGGCGACGACAAAAGCGGTGACAGTGAAAAATGCGCTGTTTGTTGGAGAAGTGACGCTGACGAAATATCAAACGAGTACGACGACGGCCTTGGCTGGTGCGGTTTATCAGTTGAAAAAGGGCAATGTGGTGGTTCAGGACAATTTGACAACAGATAGTAACGGGAAAATTAAAGTGTCGAATTTGTCGGCGGGCAGTTATTCGTTTGTGGAAGTTACGCCGCCAACGGGTTACCAGCTGAACACGACGCCAGTTCCGTTCACGATTGCGGCAAAACAGACGACGGCGGTTGCGGTGAGTGCTTACGATTCGCTGATTCCGGGCACGATTTCACTGACGAAAGAGGATAGTGTGACGCATGTGCCGCTCGCTGGTGCGGTGTTTAAATTGCTGAACAGTGCGGGGACGACGTTGCAATCGAATTTGACGACGAATATTCAAGGGAAGCTGGAGATTCCGAACTTGCCGCTTGGAAATTATACATTGGTGGAAACGGTGGCTCCGACGGATTACAAGTTGGATGCGACACCAATTCCGTTTACGATTTCAAAAGCGACGGGAAGCACGAATGTTGTTGCTAAAACGATGACAAATACGCTGAAAACGGGCGGGGTCACGTTGACGAAGAAGGATAAGAAGTCGGGAGCGGTACTTGCAGGAGCGGTTTTCTCGTTGCAAAAGAGTAACGGTGATTTGGTGCAGGCGAACTTGACGAGTGACTCGGCTGGGAAAGTGCATGTGACGAATTTGGCGCCGGGAACGTATCAGTTTGTGGAGACGGCGGCACCGACGGGTTATTATTTGGATAGTACGGCGATTCCGTTTACGATTGTGAAATCGCAGTTGCAGGAAGTGACGGTTAACGCGCTTGATAAGGTGATTCCGGGGACGGTTGTTTTGACGAAGGTGGATAATGTGAGTGGGGAAACGCTTGCTGGTGCTACTTTTAAATTATTGGATGGGAATCAGAATGAGCTGCAAACGGGGCTTGTGACGGATGCGTCCGGGAAGTTGACGATTCCAGACCTTGATCCAGGAAATTATGCTTTGGTGGAAACGGGGGCGCCGGTTGCTTATCAGCTGAATAGTACGCCGATTCCATTTACGATTACGCTAGCGCAACAGGATGCTTTGCAGTTGACGGCGAAGAATACGCTGAAAACGGGCGCGATGATGTTCCATAAGGTGGATAGTGTGGATGCCGCGCAGAAATTGGCTGGCGCGAAGTTCACGTTGACGGATAGCGCGACGGGGAATGTGGTCGATGCATCGCTTGAGGTCGATGCGAATGGTGATTTGTACATCGATGGTTTGGCGCCTGGGGAGTATGACTTGATGGAAACGAAGGCTCCGACGCATTATCAGTTGCCGACGACGCCATACCATTTTACGATTGTTAAAAATCAGACGACGGCGCTGGATGTGAATTATGCGAACGCGTTGATTAAAGGCAAGGCGGAGTTGACGAAACGGGATAGTGTGAATCCGCTGATTACGATTCCGGATGCGACGTTTGATGTGTTGGATGCGGATGGTGACACGGTGCAAACGGGCTTAGTGACGGACGCTGATGGTGTGGTTACGACGCAGGATTTGGCGCCGGGTGATTATACGTTTGTGGAAACGAGCGCGCCATTTGGCTATATTCTAGACGCGACGCCAGTTCCGTTTACGATTGGTAAGTCGCAAGTGGCGGCGGTGAAAGTGGACGCGAGCAATGTGCTGACGCCGGGCGATGTTATATTGACGAAAGTAGATCAGAAAACCAATACGCCGATTGATGGTGCTACTTTTAAAGTGGTGGATAGTAACGGCGACCTAGTGCAGGAGGACTTGGTTGGTGGTTCTGATGGTGTGATTCGCGTGAATGATTTGGCACCGGGGGACTATCAGTTTATCGAGACGGCGGCACCGACGGGATATTATTTAAATGCAACGCCGATTCCATTTACGATTACAAAAGGGCAGGCGGAACCTGTTTCGGTGAGTGCTCCAAATAAAATTATACCGGGTACCGTGACGTTGTCGAAAACGGACGATGTGTCGGGAGAAGTTTTGCCGGGCGCGGTTTACAAGTTGCTGGACGGCGATGATAATGTGTTGCAGGAAGACTTGACGACGGATGCGTTTGGTAAAATAACGATTCCGAACTTGGATCCAGGTGATTATGCGTTGCAGGAAACGATAGCGCCGCAATATTATCAATTGGATAGTACGCTGATTCCGTTTACGATTGTGAAGGCACAACAGGAGGCGGTGCAGTTAACGGCGACGAATACGCTGGAAACGGGTGCTGTGACCTTGCATAAAACGGATGATGTGGATGCGGCTGTGAATTTGGCAGGGGCGAAGTTTTCACTGAAATCGGTGACGACGGATACAGACCTTGGCGAAACGGTAGCGACGGATCAAGATGGTAAACTTTCGATCGATAATTTGGCACCGGGGGATTATGAACTCATGGAAACGGTGGCACCAACGGATTACCAACTGCCAACGACGCCGATTGCATTCACGGTTGTGAAAGGACAGCAGACGGCTTTGGAGATTGCTTACACGAATACGTTATTGACTGGGAAGGCGATGTTGACGAAAACGGATAGCGTGAATCCACTGCTCATGATTGAGGGCGCGACTTTTGACGTGAAAAATTCACAAGGAGAAGTGGTGCAATCGGGCTTAGTGACGAATCAAGGTGGTCAAATCACAACGAAAGACTTGGCGCCGGGCGCGTATACGTTTGTGGAAACCGCGGCACCATTTGGCTATATGCTGGATGCGACGCCAATTCCGTTTACAATTGTTAAATCGCAACAAACGAAGGCGAGTGTTGCGACGACGAATACGCTGACAAAAGGTGGTGCAGTCTTAACGAAGCTGGATCAGAAAACAAGAACGCCGATTGATGGTGCTACTTTTAAAGTGGTGGATAGTAACGGTGACTTGGTGCAGGATAATTTGACTGGCAGCGAAGACGGGCTTATCCGGGTGAACGATTTGGCGCCGGGAGATTATCAGTTTATTGAAACTGCCGCGCCATATGGTTATTATTTGGACGCGACGCCAGTAGACTTTACGATTGCAAAAGGACAACAGGAGGCTGTGGCGGTTCAAGCGCTGAATAAGATTATTCCGGGTACTGTATCGTTGGATAAAGTAGATAGTGTGTCTGGCGAAGCATTGCCGGGAGCAGTGTTTAAGCTGACAGATGGTGAAGGTGTGACGTTGCAAGAAAACCTAGTGACGGACGTCTTCGGGAAGATAACGATACCGGATCTTGATCCAGGCGATTATATTTTGCAAGAAACGCAAGCACCAGAATTTTATCAGTTAGATAGCACGCCAATACCGTTTACGATTGTAAAAGCGCAACAAGAGGGGCTGTATTTGGAAGCGAAGAATACACTTTTGACAGGATCGATTCGGTTGCATAAAGCGGATAGCGTGAATCCATCGAAAAGTTTGTTGGGTGCTAAATTTAGATTGAAATCGTTGGGCTTGAATATCTCGCTTGGAGAAACGGCTGCAACGGATGAAACGGGAGATATCTACATCGATAACTTAGCGCCGGGTGAGTACGAATTGATGGAAACACAAGCGCCGACGCATTATCGCTTACCGACGATTCCGCTCAAATTTACCGTGGTGAAAGGGCAGCAGCAAACCTTGACGATTAATTATGCGAACGAGATGATACGTGGTAAGGCGATGCTGATGAAGGAAGATAGCGTCAATCCTGATGATCACTTGTTTGGAGCAGTTTTCAAGGTAGAGGACCTGAACGGCAACGTTATTCAGACGGATTTAACGACGAATGCGGATGGTGAAATTGAAACGGCTGATTTGTTACCAGGAGATTATCAGTTTATCGAGACGAGGGCACCGATTGGCTATGAACTCGATCCAACGCCAGTACCGTTCACGATTGTTCCGTCTCAACAAGAAGAAGTCGAGGTGACGATGCCAAATACGCTTATTCCGGGCTCGGTCAAATTGACGAAAACGGCTAGCGAGACGAAAGAACGGCTAGCAGGTGCCACTTTTGACTTATATACAGATGGTGGAACGCGCATTCAAGAAAATCTCGTGAGCAATAATTTGGGTGAGTTAGGCGCGACGGATTTAGTACCAGGGGATTATTATTTCCAAGAGAAAACAGCGCCAAAAGGTTATCTGTTGGATACCACAAAAATACCGTTCACGATTGATGAAAACCAAACGGCGGTGAAAGAAGTAACATTTACGAACCAAAAAGATTATGGCAGCATCATCGTTCATAAAGTCGATCGGGATGACGAGAAAATATCGCTAAAAGGCGCCTCTTACAGCATTCTAGACGAAGATCAAAAAATGGTTGCCAAAGGAATCACGCAGGCAGATGGTAAAGTGCATTTCCCTAAATTGATTCCAGGTAAGTACTATGTCAAGGAACTGAAGCCGCCAAAAGGGTATACAGTTGACCCAGAACCGAAGCAGGTAGCGATTCCAGAGCTTAGTACGAAGCCAATCACAGTTGTCGTAACCGATGCGAAAATTGTGATACCACCAACGAATCCAGATAAGCCAGATAAACCAAACAAACCAAGCACGCCAGATAAGCCGGACACGAATACACCAACACCGATGAATCATGGCAGTGACACGACGATAAAAGGTGTGAAAAAAGGGAATCAGACGTTGCCGCATACCGGGGACGCAGAGGAATGGCTATTCTTGTTTGCTGGTGGATTCTTGATTCTGAGCACGATGTTATACACACGCAGAAAACGTTAATAGTATAGGAAAAGGATGGAGGCTGACTCAAATACATCAGCTTCCATCCTTTTTTGAGGCTATTTTAGATATTTTTCGTGATATTCCTGAGCGAGTATACTCATCACAATCGAATCGTGATACGCGTGGTCGTAAAACAAGGCTTCTCGTTGCAGGCCTTCGATTGTGAAACCGACTTTTTCATAGGCGCGGGCGGCTTGTTTATTGTAGGCAAATACGTTTAACTCGACGCGGTGCAAATTCAAAATCCCGAAGCCGTAATCGAGCATGAGTCGCATCGCCTCTGAGCCGTAGCCTTTACTTTGATGTTCCGCTTTTCCAATCGCGATCCGTATGTTGGCGTTGCGATTCGTCGTGTCGATATCCTGTAGCGCAATGTCGCCAATCACTTCCTCCGTATCTTGCAAGCAAATCAGCAACAACAACGCGCTACTGTCCTGCCATTTATTCGCGATATATTGCTCGATTTGGGCGTACGTAAAAGCCTGTTTTGTCCCCGTTAACCGGCGCACATCCTTGTCAAAAAATAACGTATAGTATGTATCTTGATCGTCTGCATTCAATGGGCGCAAGAAAACGCGTTCCCCTTGTAATAACTTATCTTTGCGCATAGTTTACACTCCTTCATTTGACGCCAGCAACTTCTCAGCACCAGCGATAATAACGTCCAGTCCAAATAGAAAATTCAAATCAAAACGATTGCCAGATGCAGCGTGCTTTTTCATAGCCGGCAGTACTTTGAGATTTTGCGTGTCTTCCCGTTCGAACATCGAGGCAAAAAGTCCATGTATTTTATCTGGCCCAACCTCGCTCAGCGTCCGGTCCTGTGACGTTTCATCCAGCGCAATGCCCGTCACATAATTATCGATCAAATTGCATAGAGCAAGCGTCTGATCTTCACTGAATCCAGCGTCTGAAAAAGCGCGGAACAAGCAATCGATCAGCGTCAAACGGTGGATATCCACAGGAACAGTTTTCATCATGATTTCCGCGCCGTCTGGGATTTCGCGCATCATATCGTGGCTTCGGATCGCAATAATACGCGCTTTTTCCTGCCAAGAGAGCGCCGAATCAGGGAGCTCAATCTGAGATGACATGTAGCTTGCCAACCCTTGAAGCAAATCCTGTTTGTTCTTGAAATGCCAATAAATCGCAGGGGCTTGGACGTTCATCGCTTCGGCCACTTTACGCATCGACAATTTTTGCATACCATGCTTCTGTAAAACTTCTAATGAGGCCAGAATGATCTTTTCTTTGGTCAGATTCCTTTTTTTGCTCACTAAAAATACTCCTTTAGACTGATTTTATTTTCAGGGGAATAGGGATATAATTTAACAGTGTTAAATTAAGAAGACGAACTGTGATAACTCTATTATACATGGTTGGGGTCAAGAAGGGTGAGGAAAATGGCAAAAACAGAAACGAAAATAGTTCCGGTATTGGTAGCGCTCATGCTCGGAATCTTTGTTTCTTCTCTTGACAACACGATTGTTGCGGCAAGTATGGGCACAATCGTAGGGGATTTAGGGGGACTTGATAAGTATGTTTGGATTACATCGGCGTACTTAGTTGCAGAAATGGCTGGAATGCCGATTTTCGGGAAATTATCGGATATGTATGGACGGAAACGATTCTATATATTCGGGATTACATTATTTTTAATTGGATCGATTCTTTGTGGAACGGCGGAATCTATGACGCAACTCGCGATTTACCGTGCGATTCAAGGTATCGGTGGTAGTGCGTTGATGCCGATTGCGTTCACGATTATTTGGGACGTATTGCCGCTAGAAAAAAGAGCGAGCGTCGGCGGTTGGTTTGGTGCGGTATTCGGACTATCAAGCGTTGTTGGACCGCTACTTGGCGCGTTCATCACGGATAACATTAGCTGGCACTGGATTTTCTATATCAATATACCGATTGGAATTGTGGCCTTATTTTTAATTAGTACTTTTTATAAAGAATCGCCGAAACATAATAAAGCTAAAATTGATTGGCTGGGCGCGTTCTTCCTTGTTGGTGGAACGGTTGCTTTGATGTTCGGGCTAGAGCTTGGTGGGCAGACATATGCATGGGATTCTGTGCAGATTTTGAGTCTGTTTGCGTTGTTTGTGGTCGCGATGATTGTGCTGATTTTCGTGGAGCGCCGCGCGTCGGATCCGATTTTACCGTTTTACTTGTTTAAGCGAAACGTTTACTTGGGGACGGTGCTGACGGGGATGCTGTACGGTGGCGTCTTCATGGTGGCGACGATTTATATTCCGCTTTATGTGCAAGGTGTGGATGGTGGAACGGCGACGAATTCGGGCTTGTTACTCCTGCCGATGATGGTTGGGACGAGCGTGATGGCGGCCGTTTCGGGGAATTTGGCGAACCGCTTTAGTTTCCGCTCGATTATGATTTGCGCTGGGATTTTGACGTTTGTCACGACGATTTTGTTCGGGACGCTGACGCCGGATACGCCGCGCTACATGTTGACGATTTACATGGTGATGCTAGGCGTTGGGATTGGCCCATCGTTCTCGATTCTCGGGACGGCGAGCCTGTATAAAATTAATCCGAGTGAGCGCGGAACGGCGAGTGCGACGAACAACTTTATCCGCTCGTTCGGGATGACCGTTGGGATTACAATTTATGGCGTGGTGCAGCGGAACCTGTTTGCAGACGGGGTTCCGGCTATGTTTAAGCACATCGATAGCCGCGCGATTTTATCTCCAGAACTACGTGCAAAAATTCCAACTGACATTTTGGACAAGGTGACGGAAGTGTTATGTAGTTCGATCGCGCAAACGTTCTTGTGGACGCTGATTCCGCTAAGTTTGGCATTCTTTACGATGCTGTTGATGGGCAAGGCGAAGATGTCCGACCTACGCGAGTAATTCAACGTGGCGACAAACGCTGAGGTTCGGCGGAATAGTAAGATTTTGAGTGAAAACATAAATTTTTTTAATAGTGATTTTAGACCGCGACATTCGATTTTTTTGGATTTCGTGGTTTTTTGATTTGAAAATGGGGTTTTTCGGGTATAATGGATAGTATATTGGGAAAAAAGAGGTGTTTAGGGATGCAGAGATATCAAGAGGAAGCGGATAAGGTTTTAGAAGAGTTAGAAACTTCTGCGAAAACTGGCTTGACGACGGCGGAGGTTACGAAACGGTTGGATCGGGATGGTTATAATGAGCTGAAAGATAAGTTGCGGGATCCGTTGTGGAAACTGTTTTTAGAGACGTTTAAGGATCCGATGGTCATCGTTTTGCTTGCCGCAGCGTTCGTGCAGATTTTGATTGGCGAGGTTGTGGAGTCGTTGATTATTTTTGCGGTGCTGATTCTGAACTCGGTGATTAGTGTGGTGCAGACGCGCAAGGCGGAGGGGTCGCTCGATGCCTTGAAGGAGATGTCGGCGCCTGAGGCTAAGGTGATTAGGAACGGCGAGAAGTTGACGATTGCGGCGCGGGAACTCGTTGTTGGCGATATCGTTTTACTGGATGCTGGGGATTTTGTTCCGGCGGATGGACGGATTTTTGAAAGTGGTTCGCTTAAAGTGGATGAGGGCATGCTGACGGGGGAATCGGAGGCGGTTGAGAAACACGTTCGGGCGATTTCGGAGGATGTGGCGCTTGGGGATCGGAAAAACATGGTCTTCAGTGGTGCGCTGACGGTTTACGGCCGTGGTGCTTTTGTCGTGACGGGAACGGGCGGCGGCACGGAAATCGGTAAAATTGCTGGTTTGTTGGAGAGTGCGGAGGCGAAACAGACGCCATTGCAGCAAAAATTGGAGAGCTTTAGTAAGAAACTGGGCGTCGGGATTTTGCTGTTGTGTATTTTGATTTTCGCGATTGAGGCTGGGCGTGCCTGGCTTGGCGGCGGAAGTGGAGACATGACGAAGGCGATTTTGAACGCGTTTATGTTTGCGGTGGCTGTGGCTGTTGCGGCGATTCCGGAGGCGTTGTCGTCGATTGTGACGATTGTGTTGTCGGTTGGGACGAACAAGATGGCGAAACGGCACGCGATTATTCGCAAACTGCCGGCTGTTGAGACGCTTGGTTCGACGAGCGTGATTTGTACGGATAAAACGGGGACATTGACGCAGAATAAGATGACGGTCGTGGATTATTATTTGCCGGACGGGACGCAGGAAGTTTTTCCGGATACGCCGGATACGTGGTCGGAGGGCGAGCGTCGTTTGATTCATATCGCGGTGCTTTGTAATGATTCGAACATCAATGAGGAGGGGCTTGAGCTTGGTGACCCGACGGAGGTTGCGCTGATCGCGTTTAGTAATAAGAACAATAAGAATTATAACGAGATTCGGGAGCGATATTTGCGGGAGGCGGAGATTCCGTTTGACTCGGAGCGGAAGTTGATGTCGACGGTGCATACGTTTGATGGGCAAAAAGCGATGCTGACAAAAGGTGGACCGGATGTCGTGTTTGCGCGCTGTAGCCAGGTGTTTTTGGATGGCAAGGAGCAGCCGTTGACGGATGAATTGAAGGCGACTTTGATGCAGGCGAATGAGGACTTTTCGAATCAGGCGTTACGGGTTTTGGCGTATGCGTATAAGCGCTTGGACGGTTCACAGTCGGATGTTGATTTGGATGATGAGCATGATTTGGTGCTTGTTGGTTTGACGGCGATGATTGATCCGCCACGTGAAGCGGTGTATGCGGCGATTGAGGAGTCGAAAAAGGCTGGGATTCGCACGGTAATGATTACAGGGGATCACAAGACGACGGCGCAGGCGATTGGTCGCGATATTGGTTTGATGGAACCGGATGACATTGCGCTTACAGGGCAAGAACTGGACGCGTTAACGGAAGCGGAACTTGACGCAAAACTGGAGCATATTTCGGTATATGCCCGCGTATCTCCTGAAAATAAAATTCGAATCGTAAAGGCGTGGCAGAAAAAAGGCAAAGTTACTTCGATGACGGGTGATGGTGTGAATGATGCGCCGGCCTTAAAACAAGCCGATATTGGTGTCGCGATGGGAAGTGGGACCGATGTTGCCAAAGATGCTTCGGCGATGGTCTTGACGGATGATAATTTCGTTTCGATTGTGAGCGCGGTGGAAGTTGGCCGAACTGTTTTTGATAACATAAAAAAATCGATTGCGTACCTATTTGCTGGGAATTTAGGCGCGATTATTGCGATTTTATTTGCCTTAATTTTTGATTGGATTAATCCGTTTACAGCGTTGCAACTCTTGTTTATCAACTTGGTCAATGATTCCTTACCAGCGATTGCACTCGGAATGGAAAAAGCGGAGCCAGACGTTATGGAGCGCAAACCGCGGGATATTAAAGAAGGTATTTTTGCGGGTGGAACGATGCAGGCGGTTATTACGCGTGGTGCGTTGATTGGGATTGCGGTTATTATTTCGCAATATATCGGGTTGCAACATTCGCCTGAAATCAGTGTGGCGATGGCATTTACGACATTGATCTTGGCTCGTACATTGCAAACTTTTGCGGCACGTTCTAACAAACAAACCGCGTTCGAAGCAGGATTTTTCAGTAATAAATATGTGATTTACGCTGTGTTGGTATGTTTCGTGCTTTATGGCGTGACAATCCTTCCAGGCGCACGTGAAGTCTTCTCGATTCCTGCATCGTTCGGTTTAAATGAGTGGGGAATTGCGGCGGGACTAGCGCTAGGAGCTGTTATTTTAATGGAACTCGGCAAACTAGTGAGTCGAATTGGAAAAGGAAAATAACGCAAAATAAAGAGGCACGCCAGACCCGTTTTTTTCTGTGGATTTGGCGTACCTCTTTTTAGTTTTCTTTTTCCAGCCAAGCGTTCATCCCACCAACGACATTTTCGCATTGGAAACCGCGGGCACTCAAGTATTCACAAGCTTGCGTGGAGCGATTACCAGAATAACAAATCACGCTATAAATCGTGTTTGGGTCCAGTTCTTCTACAAAATTTGGCAAGCCAATCAGCGGAATGTTGCGGACTCCTTCGATATGAACGGCATTGAAATCGGCCGTGTCGCGTACGTCGATAATGTTTTCTGCCGAACGATTTTCTAATTCTTCCACGGAAATAAGATTAAAACTCATAGCTAAAAACCCCTCTCGAATAGTTTTATTTTAAAGGATAGCGGGGGCAGAAACAACTTCCGCGCTTGTGATAAAGCTACTTAAAATAAGTGATGAGGTAGAGGATGATTCCGATGTGCAGGACAATCGAAAAAGGGACGCAGAATTTGAATTTCCATTTATGCGTTTTGTGGTGAAAGGTGTGCATACCGAGCCAGGAGCCAATACCACCGCCGAGAAAGGCAACGAGCAAAAGTGTCGCTTCTGGAATGCGCCATTGGTGTTTGACGGCTTTATTTTTGTCGATAGCCATGGTTGCAAAGCCAATGATGTTCATCATTAAGTAATACGCCGAGGCGAGTAAAATAAGCATAAAATCCTCCTGTTCATTTCAAAAAACATTTTAAAAGTGCCAAATGGATGGCAACACGTTATAATTATAGCATATTAAAAATAAGGGAGGTTTTACAAAATGATTCGGGATTATGCAACCTTTGTTGGGATGACGATTGTGCGACCAGTGAGAACAAGTATGCAGGCGGAAAAACAGCGACATGGAGCGTTTGGATTGATACATATGCTTTTATTCGTGTTTGGCCTAACCCTTCAATATGCGTGGAACATGCGAGACTTAATCTTAAACTCACTTCAAGATTACCCGATACTGCAACGGATTATCGTGACGATTTTTGTTTCATCGGGACAGGTGATGCTTTATATTTTGGTGATGATGTTGCTAAATGTCACGGTCGTTTGGCTGGCAGTGCGCTATGTTATGGGCATAAAAGAAGTCAGTTTTCTAAAATGTGCGGCAGGTGTCGGCGGGATGATGACGTTTCCGCTCGTTCTAATGATACTTTCGCTACTGGCAACATGGTATATCTCGACGCTTGTTTCTGTATTATTATGCATTGTCGCTCTGCTATTTTTACCGTTTTCGATGATGTATTTTATCATTGGGCACTACGAGAAATCGCGAGTGGACGTGTATTGGATTAGCCTACTCGTCTTTGTTTTAGTCGCGTTTATCACGATTGAAGGAATGATTCTGCTCGTCCAAATTTTCACATCGAATATCCACGATTTAACGCAAGAAATTCACCAAGCCGTCGTCAACTGGCTAGACACGTTGAAATCGAGGCTACGACGCTGAAAATTGCAAAACTATCTGAATTGGCATACAATACTAACATAAACATAATTTAGGAGGATTTAAACATGACAAAAGAAATTATACACACAGATCAAGCACCAAAAGCGTTGGGGCCATATTCCCAAGCGGTGAAAGTAAACGGTTTTATTTATGCATCGGGGCAACTTGGTATCGATCCAGCGACGGGCGAAATGGTACAAGGCGTGGAAGCGCAAACGAAGCAAGCATTCGCAAACATCAAAGCGGTGCTAGAAGCTGGCGGCTCAAGCCTTGATAAAATCGTTAAAACAACGGTACTTTTCAAAGATCTTGGTAATTTTATCGCGGTCAATGAAATTTATGCGTCGTTTTTCGAAGGAGATTACCCGGCACGTAGCGCTTTTCAGGTGGCTAAATTGCCGAATGACGCGGATATCGAAATCGAAGTAATCGCGGAAGCATAAGATTAGAAAACTGAGCCTCGTAAAAAGGGTTCGGTTTTTTCAAATTCGAGGATTGGAGTGGAAATCATGATGAAAGCACCATTTAAAGCAGATCAGGTCGGCAGTATTTTGAGAACGGAAGCGATTAAACAGGCACGTCTGGACAAGGCAGCGGGCAAAATAAATGACGCGGAACTGCGCGCGATTGAGGACGAAGAAATTAAATACATCGTGGCGAAGCAAAAAGAAGCGGGCTTGAAAGCGGTGACGGATGGCGAGTTCCGCCGCGCTTGGTGGCATTTCGATTTTCTGGAAGGGTTGGATGGCGTAGAAGGGTACGACGCGCAGGACGGCATTCAGTTCGCTAACGTCCAAACGAAGACACATTCTGTCAAAATTGTAGCTCCGATCCAATTCGGAAATCACCCGATGCTCGCAGATTATGCGTTTTTACATAGCATTGCGGGAGACGATGCCGTTGCGAAAATGACGATTCCAAGCCCAGCAATGTTGCATTACCGCGGGGACATGGAGTATGCGCCATATTTGGCAGACAACGCGCTGTTCGTTCAAGATTTGGCGAATGCCTACAAACAAGCGATTCAGGCTTTCTACGATGCGGGCTGCCGTTATTTGCAACTCGACGACACATCTTGGAGTTATTTATGTTCCAATGAGCAGCGGGAAGTCGTTCGTTCGCGCGGTTTTGACCCAGATGCTCTGCAAGAAACATACAAACATTTAATCAACGAAGCTATCTCCGAAAAACCAGCAGACATGGTGATCACGATGCACATTTGTCGCGGTAATTTCCGCTCGACTTGGATTGCTTCGGGTGGCTATGAACCCGTTGCCGAAACGCTATTTGGCGGCCTAAACATCGACGGCTTTTTCCTAGAGTATGACAACGATCGTTCCGGCGATTTTGCCCCGTTGCGCTACGTCAAACGTCCAGATTTGAAAATCATCCTCGGCCTCATCACATCAAAAAATGGCGTTCTAGAAGACCCAGAAGCCATTAAAGCAAGAATCAAAGAAGCATCCGAGTTCGTCCCACTTTCCCAACTTTGCCTAAGCCCACAATGCGGTTTTGCATCGACAGAAGAAGGAAATATCCTGGCCGAAGACGAACAATGGGCAAAATTAGCACACGTTGTAGCGATTGCAAAAGATGTATGGGGCGACGAAGCCTAATAAAATTTATAAAGTCGAAATGCCATAAAAAACCTTGGAATAGCGCGATTATTCCGAGGTTTTCTGCTGTCTTCTACTAACCTTATCCGAATTGGGTATTTTCAATAAGGTTACATTATGATAAAATCGAGAATGTGTCATGTTTGTTGGTGTTGTTCGAAGTAGAACGAGATACATCACCAATATGTAGGGGAACGAAAGTGAGCCTGTCATCCTTATCAATGCGTGACTTCTCCTGAAGATGGAGCACATATTAATTTTGGAAAGCAATTTTTACAGATGGAATTTACCGATATACATACTTGCAAAATGGGGAGGAAACAATGAAAAAGACGAAAATACTATTTTTACTTTTGTCATTTATGGCAGTATTCGCAATGGTTGCAGGTAGTTTTGTACCACAGGCGCAGGCAGCAGAACAGAAAGTGTATGAAATCGGGACAGACGAGACGTTTGCTCCGTTTGAATTTCAAAATAAGAAAGGCGAGCTAGTCGGGATCGATATGGACATCCTGAAAGCCATCGCCAAAGATCAAGATTTTCAGTACAATGTCAAGCCACTCGGTTTTAATGCGGCGGTTCAAGCGCTGACGAGTAACCAAGTGGACGGCGTCATCGCGGGCATGAGTATCACTGATGAACGCAAGCAAAAATTCGATTTCTCGGATCCTTATTTTGAATCCGGCATCGTTATGGCCATCAAAAAAGGCGACGATTCGATTAAATCCTATGAAGACCTACGCGGCAAAAAAGTCGCTGTCAAAACGGGAACGGAAGGCTATGCTTTTGCAGATGCCAATAAAGAAAAATACGGCTACACACTCGTGCCATTCGACGATTCTGCGAGCATGTATGCAGACGTTAGAACCGGCAATTCTGTCGCGTGTTTCGATGACTATCCTGTCCTCGCTTACGGCGTCAAACAAGGCAATGGCCTCGATATCGTCACAGAAAAAGAAAAAGGAAACTCATACGGTTTTGCAGTCAACAAGGGCAAAAACCAAGAACTCCTTGAGAAATTCAACGTTGGGCTAACGAACATCAAAGCAAGCGGGGAATACAAAGAAATCATCGATCGGTACATTGGCAGCGACGTAAAGCCCCAATCATTCTGGGATTTACTCATCGAAAGCGCGCCAGCCTTACTACTCGGTCTTTGGTACACGATTAAATTAACCCTTATTTCGCTCGTTTTCGCAGCGATTCTAGGACTGGTTTTCGGCTTCCTAAAAGTGAGTCGCAGCAAAGTATTGCGCGGTATTGCAACGGTTTACGTCGACATTTTCCGCGGTATTCCGCTAATCGTTCTGGCCTTCTTCATCTATTTCGGAATTCCCGAAGCAATGGGCTTTAAGATGGACGCTACCGTCGCCGCCGTCATCACTCTGAGTCTAAACGCGGGGGCTTACATTACCGAAATCATCCGCGGCGGAATTCAAGCGGTCGATAAAGGGCAGATGGAGGCAGGCCGTTCCCTTGGCTTACCGTACGGCAAAACGATGATCAAAATTATTCTGCCACAAGCGATTCGCGTCATGATTCCGTCGTTCATCAATCAATTCGTTATCACTTTGAAAGATACGTCGATCATGAGTGTTATCGGTCTTGTTGAGCTGACACAATCTGGTAAAATAATCATCGCGCGTACATTCGAATCGTCTACTATTTGGCTGATCGTTGCAATCATGTACTTGATTGTTATCACTGCCTTGACGAAACTATCGAACGTGATGGAACGGAGGGTAAACAATGACTAAACTAAAAGTAACCGATTTGAAGAAAAGTTTCGGCACCAATGAAGTTTTAAAAGGAATCAATCTCGAAGTGGCAGAAGGCGAAGTAGTTTGCGTCATCGGCCCATCTGGTTCCGGGAAAAGTACCTTTTTGCGCTGCATGAATAACCTTGAGGAAATCACAGCAGGCGACGTGATTGTGGACGACTTCCAAATCACCGATAAAAAAACCGACATCAACAAAGTACGCGAAAATATTGGCATGGTATTCCAGCATTTCAACCTTTTTCCACACATGTCGGTGTTGAAAAACATCACGCTTGCTCCGACCGAATTACGCAAACAATCCAAAGAAGAAGCGCGTAAAACCGGTCTGGCGCTCTTGCAACGTGTCGGCTTAGCTGACAAAGCAGATGCGCTACCAAGTCAACTTTCCGGCGGGCAAAAACAGCGTGTCGCGATTGCCCGAGCGCTCGCGATGAATCCTGATATCATGCTTTTCGATGAGCCAACTTCCGCACTCGATCCAGAAATGGTCGGTGAAGTTTTGGGCGTTATGAAGGATTTGGCGAAAGAAGGCATGACGATGATGGTTGTCACGCATGAAATGGGCTTCGCAAAAGAAGTTGGTGACCGCGTTATATTCATGGACGGCGGTTATATCGTCGAAGAAGGCACGCCAGAGCAAGTGTTTGACGCGCCACAACATGAACGTACGATTAGCTTTTTAGAAAAGGTATTATAAGCTTGAAAATCATGTCTCGATACAGCGGGGCATGGTTTTTTTTCGCGAAATTTTGGCATTGGCGCGGATTTTTTGATATGATGCAGTAAAAGTAGGACGGGATAGGTGAAGGAAGACGATGAAACAAATTTTAGTAGTAGATGATGATCGGAATATTCGCCAATTGGTGGGGCTTTGCTTACGCGCGGAAGGGTTCCACGTATTGGAGGCGGGGGACGGTTCGGAAGCGGCGACGATGGTCGAAAAGCAGCAAGTCCATCTGGCGGTAATCGATATTATGATGCCCAACATGGACGGTTTCGATCTGTGCCAAAAACTGCATACGAATTATCCAGATATCCCTGTCATCATGCTGACCGCCAAAGACGCGCTCGCCGATAAAGCACGCGGATTTGAGGTCGGGACCGATGATTATATCACGAAACCATTCGAACCCCAAGAACTCGTTTTTCGGATTCGCGCTTTGTTACGGCGTTCCAACCAATCAAGCGAAGTGAAAATTAAGATTGGCAACATTTCTATCGACCAAAAAAGCTACGGCATCACGATTGGCAATCGCGAAAGAATGATTCCGGTCAAAGAGTTCGAGCTACTTTACCAACTTGCGAGCTATCCAGGGCGTATTTTCACGCGGGAAGAACTGCTAGAACGGATTTGGCAACGAGATTACGATGGCAGTGACCGCACGATAGATGTGCACATTAAGCGGTTACGAGACCATTTTGACGAAGAAAAAGACGGCATTCGAATCACAACGGTGCGCGGTGTCGGCTACAAATTGGAGGAGATAACATGAAGTCGCTATACACGCGAATCGTCATCACGATGCTTGTCGTCATTCTTTCCAGCAGCTTACTGGGCTTCTTTTTCGCGAATATTTACTATCAAGTGAAGCTAAAACCGTTCAACGACGAGAAAATAACGGAGATGGCAAAAGCGGTGCAAAAGTTCTATCAAACGAATGAGTCGGTGCCCCTAGACAGCTACCTTGAGAACGTTGGCACGCTTGGCTACGAGTTATATCTCACAGATGGTGACGGGAACTCTCGTTATTTTGGCGGGGAATTCCGCGAAACGTATTTGCCGGAGAAAACGGTGCAACAGGTGCTGGCCGGTGAAACATATCACGGCATCGATACATTTCAGACAGGCCTTTTTATCACGGGATTTTTCGATAATGATGTTCGAAATACGATTGGTGTACCGGTCGAATCAGATGGGAAAACGATGGCGCTGTTTTTACGGCAAGACCCAGAACGGCAATTTGGCGAGTTGCGAATCTTTTTTGCGATGATTCTAACGTTTACATCGATTATCAGCATTTTGCTCGTGCTTATTAGCGGGCGGTACATCGTGAACCCGATTGTGAAACTGACGAACGCGACGAAGCAGATTCGTAAGGGGAACTATGATGTGGGCTTACAAGTGCGGCGTAAAGACGAGATTGGCCAGCTCGCCGATTCCTTTGCAAAAATGGCTGGGGAACTGGAAAAATCGGAGGCTGCGCGCCAAGAGTTCGTGGCCAATGTCTCGCATGAACTGCAATCACCACTTACATCGATGCAAGGCTTCGCGACATTGCTAGGCTCAGAAACGCTGACTGCCACAGAACGAGCCGAATATTTAGCCGTTTTATCAGAGGAAACGAAGCGCTTATCATCCTTGACGAAGCAACTGCTAACCCTCGCGTCACTAGATCAAGAAGCCGAATTGCGCAAAAAAGACGTGTTCCAATTGGAAACGCAGTGGCGACAACTATTGCAAATGACGGAATGGAGCTGGCGTGCCAAGGAGTTGACGATGGACATGGAGCTAGCAGAGGTAACCTACACCGGCGACGCGGAATTGCTATATCAAGTTTGGTCGAATCTGCTGACGAACGCGATCAAGTTTACACCAAAAGGAGGCACCATCCGGATTCGACTGCATGAAACAGCCAGCGAGGTACGTGTGGAAGTCGAGGATAGCGGCATCGGAATAAGCGACGCAGAAATCCCGAACATTTTCCGTCGATTTTATAAAGCCAATCAAAGTCGGTCGCGCGAAGAAGGATCTAGCGGTCTCGGCCTATCCATTAGCAAAAAAATTATCGACCTGCACCACGGCACCATTTTTGTCGAAAGCAAACTAGGAAAAGGCACAACATTCACCGTGACGCTTCCGAAAACTAAATTTGTAAAATCCGATTCACATTCCGTTTACAAAACTCCTCTAAACTAAGTGTAAGATCTTATAGAGGAGTTGGACGGAATGTTTTTGGCATTAAGAGAATTGAAACACGCAAAACTACGCTATTTTTTAATAGGACTCATCATGGTGTTGATCGCTTGGCTTGTTTTGTTTGTCACGGGTTTAGCAAATGGGCTCGCAAACGATAACGGAGCCGCGATTTCATCGAACCAAGCAACTTATTATGTATTGCAAAAAGACTCGGATAACCGCTTAACGAGGTCGAATTTGACCGCGACAGAGACGGAAGGAATCGCGAAACAAGTCGGGAAATCGGCTAGTACGAATCTCGGCGTACAAATGGGGACGGTCACGCCACCCGCAAAAGACAAGAAAACAGACATTACTTATTTTGGCATCGATAAGAATAGCTTCATGAAACCAGAAATCACAGAAGGAACAGCGCCTCAGAGCAAAAATGAGGTGATAGCGGATATTTCATTGAAAGAATCCGGTTACAAGCTGAAAAGTGAGATTAAAGACAGCGCAACAGGAAACATATTCACCATCACGGCGTTTACGAAAAACAATACATTCAGCCATTCACCGGTTATTTTCGTCGATTGGGACGCTTGGAAACTGATTCACCAAACAAATCAAGCGGCGCAAGGCGAATATACAGCAGTCGCGCTCAACGTTTCAGAAAGTAAAGCCGAGAGTTTATCGCTCGGAAAACTAGAACTTGCATCGAGCAAAGAGGTACTTCAAGGCATTCCAGGATATTCCGAAGAGCAAGGCTCGCTACTCATGATGATCGCGTTTTTATTCGTCATCGCCGCCTTTGTTCTAGCCGCCTTTTTCTACGTCATCACGATTCAAAAAATCAACCAATTTGGCGTTTTAAAAGCTGTCGGAGCGAGAACCGCCTATCTTGGACGCAGCATCGTGAGCCAAGTCATTTTTCTATCGGTTGTAAGCTTGCTCATTGGTAACGCCCTAACATTTGGGCTCGCAGCGATTTTACCAGCCAGCATGCCGTTCACACTCAGCCCACTACTCGCCATCGGTTGCTCGGTCCTATTCCTTGTCGTAGCCGTAGCTGGATCGATGTTATCACTCTACCGCGTGGCTAAAGTAGACGCACTAGAAGCAATTGGGAGGGCAATCTAATGACATTAACGATGAAAAATATTTCAAAAAGTTATCAAGACGGAGATCAGATTGTAGAAGTTTTGAAAAATGTATCTCTGGAAGTCGCACAAGGAGAATTCGTCGCGATTGTCGGTCCATCGGGTGCTGGGAAAAGTACGTTTCTATCCATTGCCGGCGCGCTATTATCACCGACAGCAGGAGAAATCACGATTGGTGGCGTAGAACTAAGCGATCTTTCCAACAAAGCGCTGACAGAAATTCGGCTTGAAAAAGTCGGTTTTATCTTCCAAGGCGCGAACTTGATTCCTTATTTAAACGTCCGCGACCAACTCTTACTCATTGCCGAGTTAGCGGGTCATCGAGGTAGCGAGGCGAAGCAGAAAGCCGACACATTGCTCCGCGATTTAGGACTAACGGCTCGCCAACATAATTACCCGGAAAGCTTATCGGGTGGTGAAAAACAGCGTGTCGCAATTGCCAGATCGCTAATGAATAATCCGGATGTAATTTTGGCCGACGAACCGACAGCCAGTCTAGATGCGAATCGAGGACACAAAGTGGTACAAATGATCGCCGAAGAAGTGAAGCGCAACAACAAAGCAGCCATTATGGTAACGCATGACGAACGCGTACTGGACTTAGTTGACCGCGTAGTAAGAATAGAAGACGGCCATCTAAAAGGCTAGATAAATAAAAAATACAAGCTATCCTGTTCCGCATTGGAATAAGAGGGCTTGTATTTTTTCTGATTCAATTTCTCCTGCTTGGTTTTTGTTCGTTTCGTGCGTAAATCCAATGTCGCAAAAGAACTTCTATGAACCGCTGGATCGAGTTTTCCTTCTCTAACACGCTTCATTCGCGCTTTCTTGGCCTGTGAAATTGCCATGTTCATCACTCCTTCGTATTTTCTAATTGTAACAAAATTTCCTGAAATAGTCTCTTTTGGCGTATAATATTCGGTTTTAAACCGTTTACAGGACTTAGAAATAAAAAATAATTCGTAAATAAGAGATATTTTTTGAAAAAGGGGTATTTTTGTCAGCCGTTTTGTGTTAAAGTGAACCTATAGAGAAAATACAAACGGGATAATTTGTAAAAAGCGATTGGAGTGATACCATTTGCAAGAAAATAAAGATGTATTGAATAAGGTAATCCAACAATTAGAGAAGAAAGGTATTTTTGTAGAGAAGACCAAATCCAGAAACGACATTTGGCACAACCTACAAAAAAACAATTTGAACATTGTAAAGCTAGGCATACGATAAATTACATAGACACTTTTTGGCGCTGGTATCTGAGGATGCTGGCGTTTTTATATGAAAAGCTGAAACGGCCCGTTAGACCCGAAAAAATTTGTTAGGGGGCGCAGTGAAAGTCCTCTTTTGACTTTTACGGAGGCCACGAAAATTTCGAGGGTCTGGCCGTTGAAGCTGGATCTGGAAATGATGATACGTCAAAAATCGGCGCGTTCCCGCAGACGTGATTGCTAAGATAGGAATAATTACCGAATTAATATTAGTCTGGCTCTTGGAGCTAAATACAGATGTGCAAGTCATGGCAGGGTATAAGGAACGAATGCTCACTTTGCTCACACTCATATTGAGGCTCTAAATCAGCAAGGGATGCTTCATAAGAACCACAACAAAGCTAGATCTGGAAACGACGATACGTCAAAAATCGGCGCGTTCCCGTAGACGTGATTGCTATATTAGGAATAACTACTGAATTATTATTAGTCTGGCTCTTGAAACTAAATCAGATGAAAAGCTGAAACGGCTCGTTCAGCTCCGAAAAAAACTGGATCAGAAGCGTGAAACATGACGTTACGCATGATTGGATGCTTTAAAACATGGCGTTTCAATATTTAAGTCGTGATGATTCAGAGCTTGGCGTAAAAGAGCCGCTGGTGGATTACATGCTCACTGCGTTCGCATGCATATTGAGGCTCTAAATCAGCAAGGGATGCTTCATAAGAGCCACAACAATAAGTCCCACAACATTGTCATCAATTAGTAACTAATATTTGAATCAATTGACACATACATTTTGGCATAAGTGTTGTATGATAGACATAAGGTGTGCAAAAGTGGACAGAAATATGAGAAATTGGGTGAGTGAGGCAATGAAAAAAGAAATATTGAAGCAACAAACGATTTATGTACATATGGATAATGTGATAAATAATGTTGTGACGAGTGGTATTACATTTTGCGATTTTATGAACGGTGTGATGTCTCCACCTCAAAATGTTTTGTTGTTAAAGCATCAATTTCCAGAAGCATCTTTCAATGCGCACACGTCTTTCCACTATAGCGAAGTGAGTGATTTATCGGAATTGAAGAAGGCTCCGGTTTCGCAGTACGCTGATTTTTGCTGGGTGGATTTTGAAGATATCGATTTGGTCAATCAGCTAACGGCGCAGGAAGTGGCGGAGTTGCTCTATTTGGCGCATACTGGTAGACATTTACGCTCCCCGTTTTACTATAAACTACAAAATAATTTCGTCTACTTAACGAAGGAAGATGGGCGCTACAATAAGGTTTATTATCGCAATTTGGACCAGTTTTATCATGTGCTTGGTTATGCGATTTGGAAAAATATGATGCAGATGACGACGGAGAAAATCGTGCTTCCTTTTGTAAAACGGAAAAAAATTGCGGATATTCCAGTGGACTTGCTGAAGAAGTTCGCGGAATATTTCCGAGAAGGCGCGTGTATTTCGTTTGATGATGCGGTGAAGTCGCGGAATCAGATTGAGGTGCCGATTGGTTTGAATTTGAAAGATGATATGCAGGAGTTGCTGCGCTCGAGTGATTTAATCGAATATGAGCACGTGGTCGCGCATTTAATCTACGATATGAAGCAAAATGAATGGTCTGTTATTGACGGCTAATATGATTTTTTGAATAATTATGAAACAGTTTACGTAAAACTAGGTTCTCTAGGTTTACGTGAGCTATTTTTTTTGCTATAATAAAACTAATGAATGTTAGTTAGGAGGTTTCTTATGTCAAGTCAGCGTTTGAAAGAGGCGGCATTACCACTTTTTGCGGAGCAGGGCTATGAAGGTACGGCGTTGTCGGAGATTGCGAAGGCAGTCGGGATTAAGACACCATCCATTTATGCACATTTTGCCTCGAAGGAAGCGTTGTTTTTGGAGATTTATCGCGATGTGATGCGACATGAATTGGTGATGTTGGAGGAAGTTGCGAAGGAAAAGCATGGCACGATGGAGGCGGAATTGCGCGCTTTCTTCTATAGAGTAACTGATTTCGGTGTGGATCCTGATGTGAAACGATTTTTCCAGCGGGCGATTTTCTTTCCGCCACAGTCACTGGCAAAGCAGATGCGTGAAGAAATGACGACGTATGAAGCGATGACGTCTGAATCTATTGGTGAGATTTTAGGCCAAAAGCTAGACGCGGCGCAGAAGGAGAAGTGGATTTATGTGTTCTATTGTTTGCTCGATGGTTTGAGCTTGGAGCATGAAATCTATGATACCGAGGATTTTGCGAAACGGCGCGACGCAGCATGGGAAGCACTGGCAGCATTGTTGTAAGAACGAGAGAGGATGACCTTTTGGATACGTGATAGCTCGTATTTTTAACAAATTTGGGACAGCCCAGTATCTAGGAGGAAATAGTGATGGCATGGATTTATTTAATGCTCGCTGGATTGTCTGAAATCGTTTGGGCGTTCGGTTTGAAGGAAGCGCACGGCTTCAGTAGGTTAGGATGGAGTCTGTTAACGATTGCATTTTTGATTGTCAGTTTTTATTTATTCGCGCGGGCGATGCGCAAGATTCCGATTGGGACGGCGTATGCTGTTTTTACGGGGATTGGTGCGGCTGGAACGGCGATTATTGGCATGTTATTTTTGGATGAATCGGCAAACCTTTGGAAAATTATCTCGCTGATTGTTCTGATTTCAGGGATTATCGGTCTGAAATTGGTAGATGGCGGCGCGAAGTCGGATGAAAAGGCTGGTGACGCATGATGGCATGGATTTTTCTATTGATTGCTGGACTTTGCGAAATGGCTTTTGTCGTGATGATGAAGCTTTCGGAAGGGTTTAAAAAGCTGAATTATTCTATTTATACGATCGTGTTTATGATTGCGAGTTTCTTCTTGCTCTCGCTTGCTTTAAAGACGATTCCGATTGGGACGGGTTACGCGATTTGGACCGGGATTGGTGCAGTCGGCTCTGTTGTGATGGGGATGGTGCTTTTTAAGGAGAAGAAGAGTGTGTTGAAATTATTCTTTATTGCGCTGATTGTGGCTGGGGTTATTGGCCTAAAACTCACCAGTGGTCTCTAAACGTGGCGACAAACGCTCATCTTCGTCGTTAAAGCCTGTGCTTCGGTGCTCATGTACTTTAGTACATTCTGCTCCGATGCTCGGCTTTGCCTAGAATCTAAGCATTTGTCGCCACGTTTAGGACTCGGCGGGCCATCGAGGGTTTAGGGATTAGACCTAAAACCTAAAACCTAAAACCTAAAACCTAAAACCTAAAACCTAAAACCTAAAACCTAAAACCTAAAACCTAAAACCTAAAACCTATATATAAAAGATTTGGGCATTGAGAAATTTTTCAGTGCTTTTTCTGTTATTCCTGCAAAAACGTGTTAAAATAGATTGTATTGATTTAGGTAGTAAACGGAGGGGTATCATGAAAACAAAATTAGTGCTGTTATATGGTGGGAAATCGGCGGAACACGAGATTTCTTTGCAGACTGCTTTTTCGGTGATTAATGCGCTGGAATTTGATAAATTTGAAGTAAAACCCATTTACATAACGAACGAGGGTGACTGGGTGCAAGGCCCGGATTTGACTGGAAAATTGGATTTTGTGGAGCAGTTGCGTTTTGAACAGAAGGATGTTTTGCGGATCACGGAAACGAAGGAATCGGCGTCCTATGGCTTGGCGGTTAGTCCGGCTTCTTTACGTGAAGAGGGCGATATGGATCAGATGGTTGTTTTCCCATTATTGCATGGACCAAACGGCGAAGATGGCACAGTGCAGGGCTTGCTAGAGGTTCTGAACTTGCCTTACGTTGGCGCGGGAGTCTTGGCTTCGGCAGCGGCAATGGATAAAATTGTGATGAAAATGGTGTTCGCTGATGCGGGCATTCCGCAGGTTCCAGCTGTGCCAGTTCGCGCGATTGAGTGGCAAGAAACGCAAGACGAGGTTGTTGCAAAAATTGAGACGGCGCTTGTGTATCCGGTTTTTGTTAAGCCTGCGAATCTTGGTTCGAGTGTGGGAATCAGTAAGGCAACGGATCGTGTGACGCTTGTTGCGGCGATGGTGGAGGCGCTTCGTTATGACCGCCGAATCGTTGTAGAACAGGGCGTTGTAGCTCGTGAGGTGGAGATTGCGGTTCTTGGAAATGACACGCCGGCTTGTTCTGTTGCGGGTGAGATTATTCCAAAAGGTGCGGAGGCGGTTTTTTATGATTACAGGGCGAAGTACCAAGATAATGACACGGTGATGGCGATTCCAGCGGAGCTTGATCCCGCTGTGTACGAGCAATTGGTAGACTACTCGAAACGGGCTTTCCTGGGGCTTTCCGGTAGCGGTCTCGTGCGTGCAGACTTTTTTGTGACGGGGGATAACCAGATTTTCTTAAATGAGGTCAACACGATGCCAGGATTTACACCATACAGCATGTACCCGCTACTTTGGCAAGAAAGTGGTTTGCCATATTCCGAGTTGATTGTGAAATTGGTAGATCTTGCAAAAGAACGCCATGAAGCGAAGAATAGCTTAAAATATACATTAGAAGACTAGGACTAAGCGAGTTAGGAAAGCAGTGCCAAATGCGGGCTGCTTTTTTCTCGGGATTTTTAGGAGGAGCAAGATTTGAAAAAGACAGTAGCAGAAATGGCAGAAATGATTTCGGTTTTTAATGATGTGGAGGCTTGGCGGGACGTTGTGCTGACTGGTGTTTGCTTCGATACGCGCCAAATCCAAGCGGGAGATTTGTTCGTTCCTTTTGTCGGCGAATCGCGTGATGGCCATGCGTTTGTCAAGGATGCGTACGATGCTGGTGCCAGTGCGGCGCTGTGGCAAAAAGATGTGCCAAATCCTCCTGCGGGCGTGCCAGTTTTGATGGTGGAAGATACGTTGACTGCGCTGCAGGACTTGGCGAAGGCGTATTTAAAAGAGGTGCATCCAAAAACAATCGCGATTACCGGAAGCAACGGGAAAACGACGACGAAGGATATCATGGCCGCGATCGTGGCGTCGAAATATCGCGTGCACAAAACCGGTGGGAATTTTAACAATCATATCGGTTTGCCGTATACGATTCTCAGCATGCCCGCGGATACAGAGGTTGCGGTGCTTGAGATGGGGATGAATCATCGTCGCGAGATCGAGGTGCTGACGAAGATTGTGATGCCAGATATCGCGCTAATTACGAACATCGGCGAGGCGCATTTGGAGCATTTAGGTTCCAGAGAAGAGATCGCCAAGGCAAAAATGGAAATCGCGATGGGGCTTGATGCGTCGAGTCTGCTCATTTATCCGAGTGAGGAAGAACTTCTAAAACCGCTCGTAACGGACAACTATCGCGTAGCTACTTTTGGGGAAAATGGCGATTTGCGTCCTGAAATGATGCGAACCGAGATGGAAGGTACGTCCTTCACGACGAATGCCGCGCCAGATGTGGAAATTTTCGTGCCGATTGTCGGGGAACATAACGTGTTTAATACGATGGCCGCAATGTTAGCCGCACAAGAACTCGGCATTTCGGCGAGCGATGTAAAAGAAGCTTTGGCGAATATGGAACGCTCGAATAGCCGTCTCGAATGGCTTGTCGGCGCGAAAGGTAGCGATATTTTAAATGACGCCTACAATTCGAGCCCAACCGCCTTGATGGCCGTTCTAAAAACATTCATGCACCTAGAAGCACCGAGCAAAAAGAAATTCGTCGTCGTAGCAGATATGTTAGAACTTGGAGCAGACGCAGACACTTTCCACTATAACGCTGGAAAATCCATCGGAAAAGGTAGCATTGATAAAGTTTTTGCATATGGAAATCATATCGAAGCCTTCACAAAAGCTGCCGCAGAACAAATTGGCGAAGAGAACGTATTCTATTTTGAAACAAAAGCCGCGCTCGAAGCAGAACTACTAGCTCAAGTTACCGGCGAAGAATACATCATGGTCAAAGGCTCTTATGGCATGGGATTAAAGGATATTGTAGAGGCGTTGATGAGCGAAACTATATGAAAAAAAACATGTGGATACTATTCATTTCTCTTTTTGTCGTGTTTAGCTTTGTAGATATAATGCTACTCATGGATACTAACGTTTCAGATATACTGGGAGCTCTGTTCTTAGGCGCCATCCAGTCACTGATTGTTTTTACAGGAGTACTAATCATCATACTTCTAGTCAAAATGATAAAAAAATATACGACAAACTAATCAGATCGTAGCTTTCAACCATTTCGGATGTTGGAGGCTACTTTTTTTTCTGGGCAACTTTGTGTAGCTACTTCATATGTATGCGCATACTTGAAAATAAAAAGCAAATATCACGCTTAAATCGAGTATAATCATTGAAAACACAAGGAATTCATGTTATGATGGTTTGTGGAAGTTAATTAGGTTTTTACGATAAGCCTACATTATTATTAGAGGGCTTTTTTATTTTTTGCGTAAGAGACTGTGGACTGAATCGATCGCTTGTCGGCGTTGATGTTTGCTCCCAGCCTCCATTATGTCGTGAATCATATGCTTGGTTTATCCAAGCTTTTCTATTGCAGAAAAATGAAATATGCGGGCGTTAGTTTCGAAGTATAACAACTTGCTTGCATTAACCAGATGAATTAAAACGATGAGTAAAGATGATGAAGATGAGAAAGTGCTCTCCCAAAAAAACTTATTTTTAAAGGAGAAATGACATTGACAAAGTTTTCGGAGTTCGGTTTAGATCCGCTAATTGTTAAATCAGTAAACAGAATGGGATTTGAGGAAGCGACCCCAATCCAAGAAAAAACAATTCCACTAGGTCTTTTAGGTAAAGACATTATTGGACAAGCACAAACAGGTACAGGTAAAACGGCAGCATTCGGTTTGCCACTTATCAACAAAATTGACACTAAAAAAACAGGGGTACAATCGCTAATTATCGCGCCAACACGTGAGCTTGCGATTCAAGTTTCAGAAGAGCTATATCGCTTAGCATCTGACAAACGCCTTCACGTTTTAGCAGTATATGGCGGTTCTGACATCAGTCGCCAAATCCGTTCATTAAAGAAAAATCCACAAATCGTTGTTGGTACGCCAGGACGTATTTTAGACCATATCAACCGTAAAACGTTGCGTCTAGAAAACGTGGAAACATTAGTATTGGATGAAGCAGATGAAATGCTAAACATGGGATTCATCGATGATATCGAGTCGATCCTAAAAACAGTTCCAGACGAGCGTCAAACGTTGCTATTCTCAGCAACAATGCCAAAACCAATCCAACGCATCGCAGAACGTTTCATGAAAAATCCGGAATTGGTACAAGTAAAAGCAAAAGAAATGACAGCTCTATTAATCGAGCAATTCTTCGTAAAAGTGAACGAAAGAGAGAAATTCGACGTTCTTTCAAGACTTTTAGACGTACAAGCACCAGAACTTGCGATCGTATTTGGTCGTACAAAACGCCGTGTTGACGAAGTATCTCGCGCGCTTGACATGCGTGGCTATGTTGCAGAAGGTATTCATGGTGATTTGACCCAAGCGAAACGTATGAGCGTATTGCGTAAGTTTAAAGAAGGAAAAATCGACATCCTTGTTGCGACAGATGTAGCAGCACGTGGTTTAGATATTTCTGGCGTAACACACGTTTATAACTTCGATATCCCGCAAGATCCAGAGTCATATGTCCATCGTGTTGGACGTACTGGTCGTGCCGGCAAAGAAGGTATGGCAGTAACATTCGTATCACCACGTGAAATGGGTTACCTAAAAATCGTGGAAGATACTACGAAAAAACGCATGACACCACTTCAACCACCAACATGGGACGAAGCATTCGAAGGTCAATTGCGTGTAGCTACTGAAAAAATTAGCGATATCGTTCGCGAAGACAGCCTAGCTGACTATAAAGTAGTAGCAACGAAATTACTAGAAGAATACGATCCAACAGATATCGCAGCAGCAATGTTGAAACTGTTATCAAAAGAACCAGACCAAACACCAGTCCACATTTCCGAAGAACGTCCATTACCTCATCGCGGAGGAAAAGGCGGAGGCGGTAAAGGCAAAGGTGGCGGTGGCTATCGCGGTAAAGGTGGCTATCGTGGCGGCTCTGGCGGTGGAGATCGCAAAGGCGGAGGCGGCGGTTATCGCGGCAAAGGCGGTTCAGGCGCTGGAAATGGCGGCGGACGTCGTTACAGCAACGATCGCAAAGCTGGCTCTGGCGGCGGAAACAAAGGCGGCAACGCTAAATAATAAAACCAAACTCCGAATTAGTTGTTATCAGCTGATTCGGAGTTTTTTTTGTATGTTTTTCGTTAGAGAAATACCTTCTTAGAAATATGTTTGTAACAAAACTATATGGATTATGAATGTTTTATGGCTCTTTGTCAATTGTTGAGGTAAAATATCGAGGCCAAGCTAGGGAAACAATAGCCTGTGCCTCTTTTTAGCCTACAGAAATGTCAAAATTTTTGATAAAGTGCTGGGCAAGTATCTTGGCGCGGAATCGTGAAAAGTCACGGTAGCCATAAGAAGTACGTTTGATAACCTTGGTTCGGTTGTTGATGCCTTCTACGAAGCCATTGGATAAGTGTGGGTAAGGCATTGATAATTTCTGTTTCCCAGCGTTGAAAAGTGCCGATAGCTTGGATGAATTCTGGAAGTTGCTTGTCTTGTACGAGTTGATAGAAATATAGAGAAGTAGTGAGTAACAAACGTGATTTCATATGTGTATGGTAAAGTAGTCATACCTGTTGCTCATAAATAAACAAAAAACAGAGTAAGATTATAATAAGTAATGAGATATCGTACTAAAATTTAATACTTGTAGTTACAAAAATTTTAATATTGGCTTAAGGACCAGTTAATATTTTCTAGGTATACTAAGATGTATTAAGAAGAAAGGTGGTAAATTAGATGACAAAAATATTTAAATCTTTACTAGTAATTTTAATGTTTTCTGGATCCTTGTTTTCAAGCACACTTTCAGTAAAGGCAGAAACAAACTCAGCAGGTGACAAGTTGACAATTGATCCACTTGTTTCAGGAATTCATTATATTTCTGGTAATCAACAACCTGGAGCAGCATCCTATGCTATTTATGTAAATGGAAGGTATATTCAGCAAGTTCCAGCTCCATTATCAGGCCGCTACACAACAAAAACATTGTATACCAATCCCTTATCATTAAATGCTGGCGATGTTGTGGAAGTGATAGCTCGTACAGAAGGGGACGGAGTATATGTTCCTTTTAAAGAAATTGGTTCTGCTAAAACGACCGTAACACAGGGTGTAGTAGCTCCATTGCCAGAGCCCGGAACCGATTTTTCAATCGATCCATTAATTTCAGGAATTCATTATATTTCTGGTAATCAACTACCTGGAGCAGCATCCTATGCTATTTATGTAAACGGAAGGTATATTCAGCAAGTTCCAGCTCCATTATCAGACCGCTATACAACAAAAACATTGTATACCAAGCCTTTATCATTAAATGCTGGCGATGTTGTAAAAGTTGTCGCTAGAACAGAGGGTGATGGTGTTTATGTACCGTTTAAGGAGATTGCATCTGTAGAAAGAATGGTCCAGTAATAAATACTTTGTATGTAAAAGTACAAGTACGCGGGTAGAGTACCTTAAACTTGAAATGGGATATATTTTTACTACCTAAAAAAATTTCCTCCCAAACTTGATGTGCACCCCAAAAGTTAGACCAAAAATCTAAATTTAGGGGTGTTTTATTATGGTGAAATATATCATAGAAGAAACTCGATTTACAAAAGATTCTAATTATTATAGTCAGAATATTACGTAATGTCCGATTTACTCGGAGATGCTGGTTCTACCCCTATTCGGAATCTGGGATAGTGTTGCTTGAAACTGGGAATGAATATTTACTTTTTTTACAAGATTATGAGGGCTCACCTTCTAGTATTGTCAACCCTACACAAGGAATGTATGTGGAAGAGAATGGGGCATACGTAGCGCCAGAGCAGGCTGAAACTAGTATTGAAATAAGCGAATCAAAATTAGAAGAACTTGAGAACTAAAAATAAAGCTTAGTACCACGGTGAGGTTTTGCCTCAATCATGTGATACTAAGCTTTTCTTTGTTAAACGCCCATTTTCCGGCTCGCCATCCAGCGAATCATTTCTGGATCGGCGTGCGAGAAGAACTGGCTTTCTCCTTCATTTAGCGTCGCGATTTCCTGTTTATCCGCATCTGTCAACGCAAAATCAAAGACATCGAGGTTTTCCTGCATTCGTTCAGGTTTCACGGATTTCGCTAAGACGATGATGTCCTGTTCCACCAGCCAGCGAGTAATCACTTGCGCGACGGATTTGCCGTATTTTTCACCGATTTTCACGAGAATTGGGTTGTGGAAAATATCGTTTTTACCTTCCGCGAACGGTGCCCAGGCTTCTGGCATGATGCCTTCTGCTTTTAGCGCCGCGATATTTTGCGTTTGTTGTTGGAATGGATTGATTTCGATTTGGTTGACTTGTGGCGTAACTTTGTTGAATTCAGCTAAGTCCACAGCCCGATCCACTGCAAAATTGGAAATTCCGATGGCGCGAATTTTTCCTTGTTCTTGTAATTCTTCCATGGCTCGCCAAGCACCGTAAACGTCGCTGTACGGTTGGTGAATCAGCAGTAAATCAATGTAGTCCAAGCCAAGGCGTTGCAACGAGCGATCAAATGAGGAAAGAACACCGTCGTAGCTAGCGTTTTCGACCCAAATTTTTGTTGTGATAAACAGCTCTTCGCGTGCGACGCCGGATTTAGCGATGCCACGACCAACCGTCTCTTCGTTCATGTAACTTTGCGCGGTGTCGATGTGACGATAACCGGCTTGGATCGCTTCCTGCACAGCCGTTTCTGCTTGCTCAGGGTCCGTAATTTGAAACGTTCCAAATCCTAAAATCGGTATTTCCACACCATTGTTCAATGTAACAGTTTTCATGCATAACTCCTCCTAGATTTTAGTGATAGCTCTCATGCTAACTATAAACCCTGAAGTGCACTCCATAGCAAATATTTTAGTCCTGTTTTCGTTCCCAGAGTTTTTCGATGTTCTCCGCGTTCAGTTCACCTGTTTTAAATTTCGCGATATGTTCGTCGTACGTTTCGATTTTATAGACGAGCAAATCGCGCACTTGGTTCATTTCGGCTAGTTTGTCGTCCAGTTCTTTCAACTGATCTCGCAAAACTTGTTTTTGAGCCTCTTCGACATTTTGCGTTTCACGTAATTGGGCGAGCGTAGCAAATTCGATGAGGGATTCCACGGAAAGACCGGCTCTGCGCAAATTTTTCGCGAGGTAAATCCAGTTCAAATCGCTCGTCGCATAATCCCGATAGCCACTCGCATTGCGATGAACTGGGGGAATAACGCCAACTCGTTCGTAATAACGCAGCGTATCGACGGTTAACTCAAACATATCCGCCGCTTGCTTAATATTCATCTTTGTTCACCTCCGAATGATACTTTCATTATAAACCTTGGAGTTAGGACAAAGGCAAGGAAGAACCTCCGATACGCAAAAAATACCGCAAAACCTGGCATGTTAAAAGAGCCGGATTTTCGCGGTATTTTGGGTTATACTGTTTGTTCTTGTAATGTTGTCACTGGGAAGCGTTTGTTTTTTCTGATCGTTAGTGTCAGGATGAGTAGGGCGTTGAATAGGACAATCAAGCCGACTAATACCCACGCGCTGACGACGAAAAGATGATTTCCTAGTCCTGATGAGATCGCTTGACGGAAGCCGTAAACGGAATGTGTCATCGGTAGGAATGGGTTAAGCGCGTTGAAGAATCCGTCTGTGAGTGGCATTGGGAATGTTCCACCACTTGCGCCGAGTTGTAGCACGAGGATGACCATCGCAATGAAGCGACCTGGGTTTCCGAATGCTGTTGCGAGTAGCATAACAAGGAACATGAAAGTGAGCGACGTCAAAATCGAGATTAGGAAGAAGTCTCCTAAATGTGCCACTTCAAGGCCGAGCGCTAACATCACGAAATCAAGAATCAATGCTTGTAAAATCGCGGCAACAAAGCCAATCGAGAATTTACTTAACCACCATGATACGCCAGATGATGGTGTCATCGATGGGCGACGAATTGGGAAGATAAAGTTAAATACCAATGCGCCGACATATAGGCCAAGTGATAGGACGTAAGGAGCTAAACCGTGTCCGTAGTTTGGTACGTTGCTTAGTTTTTTCTCGGTGAGGTCGGTTGGTTGTGCGATCATGTCATACGTTTTCGATGAAGGATCGATTTTGCCGACTTCCGCTGCGCCGTCTTTTAGTTTGGTTGCTAGTTCGCTTGTGCCGTCGTTTAGTTTCACGAGATTAGAGGCGATGGTTGCTGATCCGGTTGCGAGTTTGCCTGAGCCGTCGCTTACTTGTGTCGCGCCACTTGCAAGGGCATTGGTTCCGTTGATGAGTTCTGGTAAACCGCCTGCTAGTGTGTTTGTTCCGTTTGCGAGAGCGGATGAACCTGCGAGTAAGGCTGGGTTGTTCTCGGCTAATTGGGTTGCGCCGCTGCTCGCTTGGTTGATGCCGTCATGCACGGTGCCAACGCCGTTCGTGTAGGTTTGCAAACCGCTGTTTAATGTGTCAGAACCTGCTGCGAGTTGCGATACGCCACCGACTAGGGCGGGAACGCTATTGTTCAACGTGGCTGTTCCGGATGCGAGTTGGTTGCTTCCTGATACGGCTGAATCAAGACCTGCTTTTAAGGCTGCTGATCCGTCTAAAATGCTATTGTTAGCAACGAACGCGCTGCGGATGGTGTCGTAGCCTTGGATTGCTTGGACTGCGACAGGGATGCCGACCGATGCTTTGCTATCTAGTTCCGCAACGCCAGCTTTTAATGTACCTAAGCTTCCTGCCACGGGTTGTAATTTATTTTGTAAAATGTCTGCGGTACTGGATAAATTAGCGCCGAGTTTTTGTGCAATAGCTACTTGTTGTCCAGCTTGTTTCGTTAATTCTGTGCCGAGCGCGTCTGTGATTTCTTTTTGTTGTGCTGGTGTTAGGCTTTGGAACGCGCTCGTACTAGCAACGGCGGTCGTTGTGTTTTTGCCGTTATTTTGGATGGAAGTGCCTAGATCGGTGATGGCTGTTTCCATTGTTTTTAAATTGGTTTGTAATGTTTTCATCGAAGCACTTAGGTCGCCGCCTGCTTGTAGGGACGAGTTAATCGTGTTGATGCCGGCTTTCATCGCGTTTAATCCGGATGTTAGTTCTTTAACGTTGTCCGCGGTTGGAAGTCCGTTCGCCAATTTGTTAAGACCAGCGTCTAACTTGGTGCTTCCGGCTTGTAATTTTTGCAAACCGTTGTTTAGGGATTGTTGGCCGTTGTTTAGTTCGGGAACTTTGGCGGCAAGTGTTTCTGTGCTTGCGTTTAGCGTGCCGAGTCCTTCTGCTAATTTACCGCTTCCGGCAAGTAGGGCAGGGGAGTTCGCGTTTAGTTGCGCCGTTCCATCTTGCAATTTTCCCAGACCTGATTGGACTTGTGACACGCCAGCCGTATATTGGCCGAGTGAGCTGTTTAGTTTGCCAGCGCCGGCGTTTAATTTGTCCACGCCATCTGCTACCGTTGTGCCGAGCGCTACGTTGATTTTATTCGCGCCATCTGCCAGTTTCGGCGTACTTGCTGCGAGTTCGTTTAGTTTTGCAGTCAGTGTTTTACTGCCGTCTTTCAACTGAATCGTGCCGTCGTCGATTTTTTTAGAACCGTCCGCGGCTGTTTCGAAGCCATCGCCAACTTTTGCTATCTGTGAAAAAATGGCTTTGGCATAGCTTTCCGTTACTTTTTTCGAAATTTTGGCGTTGACGGCTGATGCGCCTTGGCCAGTGACGACTTCCCCGATATAGTTCTGCGCGGGGTTGATTTCATAAGAAAGATTCATTTTTTTAGGTGTCGCATCAAGAACGGTAGAGGCATTTTTGGAAAAGTCTTTCGGAATCGTGATGACCATGTAATACTTGCCGTCTTTTAAACCTTTATTGGCGGTTTTCGCATCAAGAAAATTCCAGTCTAAATCGTTATTTTTCTTCAGTTCTTTGACGAGTTCATTCCCGACATCGAGCTCTTGGCCTTCGTAATTCGCCGCTTGGTCTTCATTGACGACCGCAACAGGAAGCTCACTTGTTTTGCCGTACGGGTCCCAAACAGATTTCAGGAAAACGCCGCCGTATAAAATCGGGATAAACATAATAACGATCGTCGAAACGAGCAGGATTTTGTTGTTTAAAAGTCGTTTCCATTCTTGCTTTAACATATTCATAAAACTCACTCTTTCTCCTTTTGATTGCTTAGATTCATTGTGTTCCAGTTAAGTACTGGTATTTCGGATTGTTCCATCGTGCGTTTCAGTAAGTCTGCGGCTGTTTGTTTAGATAAGTAGTCGCGAATCAGGTCGTTGGCGCCGTTAAAAACATCATGTAACACCGCTTCCCCTTTAGAAGTGTGCTCGCCATCGCGGAAAACTTTGTTGATTAGGCCTGTATCTGGATAAATCGAAATTGGGCCTTCCATCGATTCCACGACTTCCAGCAACGTGATTTGCTCCGGGCTTTTCGCTAGTGAAAAACCGCCGTTATTGCCTGGCACGGAGCGGATAATATTCTGGACAACGAGTTTGCGCATAATCTTCTTTAAATAGGAAGGAGATACTTGCAAATGCTCACTAATCGCGTCGGATGCTAGCGGATTGTGGTTATCCTGGGTTGACAGCAGAACGATAATACAAATCGCTTGCTCTACGCCTTTCGTTAATTGCATACTCGAGTTCACCTCTCTTTCATTGTGGATATAATTTGTCGCTATTGAAAATAAATTCATCGTGGACAATTAAAGTCTATAATTGAATTTACACCCATTTACGAAAAAAAGCAAGTACTTTATCATAAGATACCGCTTACTTGCGAAAAAAGTTGAAATGACCTTGATATAGCGGGGTTTTTAAGGTAACATAGATGAGAAAACGTAGTTCGAAACCATCCTACGTAAAAAAACTAAGGGGAGCTCATATAAAATGAAAATAAAAACGTTGACGGTAAATGCGATCGTTGCGGCGCTTTATGTTGTCGTGACTTTGGTTGTGGCGCCTTTCGGGTTTACGAATATTCAATTTCGTTTGTCGGAGATGTTCAATCATTTAATCGTGTTTGATAAGAAATACTTTTTTGGAATTGTAGTTGGGGTATTGATTGCGAATTTCTTCTCGCCACTCGGTTGGTATGACTGGGTATTTGGTGTCGGGCAGTCCGCGATTTCGCTAGCCATCGTGATTTTGCTAAGCCGCTATGTGGCAAATGTGAAGGTACGAATGGTCCTGACGACGCTTGTTTTCTCTGTGACGATGTTTATCATTGCTTGGGAACTGGCCGTAGTATTGGGATGGCCGTTTTTGTACACATGGTTAACACTGGCTATCAGCGAATTCGTTGTTTTAGCTATTGGTGCACCGATTATGTATTACATCAACAAACGCATCAACTTCAAGAAAATTATCAATTAGAACGTCAAAAGCATGATGACAAGTCGTTAAATCGCGACTGTTATCATGCTTTTTTTATGATCCGCTTAATTTCTTAATAAACCAATCTTTCTGTTCTTCTACGAGCTCTGAGAACGGATCGCTTACATTTTCGACGGTAGTTGCTTCTATATAGTCCGTTTTTAATTTGCTGGCCGTGTCTTTTACATCAGGTCGTGTGAGTAAGATACTGACACCTAACGCGATCAGGAAACATAAGGCACCAAATCCGATTTTCTTTTTCAAGGCTGTCCATCCCTCCAGTAGTGGTTAAGTCCATACTACAGGATAAAGGTGAGATGAAAATGAAAATCGTGGGAGAGTTTTCTAAGAATGCGTTCTTCTTGAGGAGGAAAGTGATGTTTCGGTGATTCTTGGCACGACTTTATGCTTGGGTTCCGGTGTTGTTTTGATCGTTATTGGATAGGAAGTACTGACGCCTGCTTTTGTTGTAACGGTTAAAATGAGCTGGTTTGTCTCTTGTAATTGATTGATAGATAGTTCTTGGTCGCGCGTATAGTCTGTTGTTTTTACATAGATAGAACCGCTGCGAATGCTCACTTTGGCGTCTTCATCCGTGGTGAACATGATAGTAGCCGTATTTCCACTCACTAAAATATATGGGTTTGCCGCTGTATATGTGTCAATTTCGAACATTTCCATGAAGTCATTGGCGCTGTCATCGGAAGTAGTAGGACTTGTTGTGGCCGCGTTTACTGGCATATGTATGCTCGTTGAAAAGAATAAAATAAATAATAGGAATCCATAAAATCGTTTTTTCATGCTTACTACCACCTTTCTATCTCTCATTATAAAACGGATAAATGAACAAACTGTGAACGAAAAACGACTAGTTTAAGAAGTTTTGATTGGAAACTAAGTATACACAAAATCGAGAAATAAGGGGATAAATATGCTTGGTTCCTATGCAAAATAGCAGGGGATAAAGCTTTATTTTTCAACGGGTTTCAGGTATTATTAAAAGAAAAGGGAGGGCGTTTTATGGAACTTGAGAATTTAGCGCAGAAATTACCAGAGAAGATTAAAACAGTGTGGCGTCAAGGGTATGCGATTGCCATTTTGATATTTTTAGCGATATCGATTGGAGCGGCGATTTTATTTTATGCCATTGATGTGTCACTTTGGTGGAGCGCGATTGGCTTTGCGTTTACGATTTTATATTTTGTGTTGACATTTTTCTTGATTGTACCTTTTCGTTGGGCAAGGTGGAGTTATCAAATTCGACACGACGAGATTGAGATTCAACATGGGATTATTTTTAGAAGTCGGGTGTTGATTCCGATGATTCGGGTGCAGCATGTGGAGACGGATCAGGGACCATTGCTACGGAAGCAGAAGTTAGTTAGTGTGTCCATTTCCACTGCGGCGACGGTACATACGATTGAGGCTGTCCAAGCGGAGGAATCGGATGCGCTCAGACACCATATTTTAGAGCTTGTAAAGGTGGCGAAGGAAGATGTATGAAGATAGACGTCTGCATCCGATTGCGCTTATTAAGGAATTAATTGTTAGTGTGAGACAGAGCATTATCCCGATTGCTGTTGTTATTTTTGCGGTGTTTCGAAATTTGAATGACACGGGGATACTATCGTGGTGGATGTATCCGCTACTCGTGATTGCTTTGATTATTTTGTTATTAGCACCTGCCTTGATCAAGTATTTTACATACCGTTATCGCATGGATGATAAGGGGATTCGCGTGAAGTACGGCCTGTTTTTTAAGAAAAATATTTTTATCCCATACGAGCGAATTCAGACGGTTCAGCAGAAGCAATGGTTTTTCTATATGCCGTTTCATGTCGTTCAAATTCTAATTGAAACAGCTGGTGGTGGGAAAGCCGAGGCAGATTTGAGCGCAGTTCCGGCAAGCGTGGCACAGGAATTGAAGGATTTACGCGCTGGAAAAGTCGCGGAATTGGCGGAAGAGGAGAGCGTAGAAACGGCAGAAATTCCTGTTGTCGAGGAAAAGAATGCGAAACCACTGCTTACATTTCAGTTAGAGGTCAAGGAGTTATTGCTTATGGCGGTAACATCGGGTGGCGTCTTTGGGATTTTCTTCATCATCTTGGCATTCGGTCAGCAATTCCGTGACCTTATTCCAGCCGATTTTGTGGAAGAGCAGTTCGATACGATACTTCGTTATGGCGTGTTAATCCTTGTTATCATTGGATTTGTCGTGTTACTTATTCTTTGGGGAGTCGCGATTGTCGCTACGCTATTCAAGTATTTCCAGTTCAAGCTCATGAAGTTCGACGACCATATCGTCATTGAAAAAGGACTACTGCAACGGGAGCATACGTCGATTGCATTTGAGCGGATTCAATCTGTTAAATTAATCGAGTCGCCGCTTCGTCAAATGCTCAAGTTGGCATCGGTGCGTGTTGTGACAGCAGGAAGTTCGGGAGATGATGAGCATTCTGGTGACATTCTGATTTTGCCGATTGTGAAAAAAGCGAAGGCACTTGAGATATTACCGCAGTTTCTGGAGGATTATCAATTCCCAATAGAAAAGCTAGAGCGAGCGCCAAAAACGAGCTTGAGACGGTTTTTCTTTATTAATCTGATCTGGACGATTCCTGTCATTTTACTCGTCAGCATTTTACTGTTCCCATGGGGATTATTCAGCTTGTTATTGGTGCCATTGTTTACTTGGAAAGCGTACGCGGCGTATCGTGCCACAGGCTTTTACACGACGGAGACCGAGCTTGTGATGCAAGGGCGTGCTTTCATTTCTAGACAGACGAATTTCATGCTAAAGCGTCGCGTTCAATCGGTGGACTACGCGCAAAGTATTTGGATGAAAAAAGGGAATGTTGTTCACTTTACAGTACTTTTGAAGTCGGGGCAAACGCATTTGAATGCAGGCGTGCACTACATTGCTCAGCAAGATGCGAACCGACTGTATCATTGGTATCAGCCATCAAAATAAGAAAGCTTTATTTAGAAAGAAGGAACCTATTATGAAAAAAGTCATCATTATCGGCGGCGGTCTCACTGGATTATCCGCAGCGCATTATATCAATAAGCAGGCAAGTCAGGAAGCGGTGGACTGGCAGTTATTCGAGTCAGATGACCATTTTGGCGGGAAATTCCATACGGTGCATCGCGACGGTTTTATCATTGAAAAAGGTCCGGATTCTTTTTTAGCACGTAAGCCTGCGGGACTGGCGCTTGTTGAGGAATTGGGATTGACGGATCAATTGATTACGAATGCGACGGGAAAATCGTATATTTATCATGACGCGGCGTTACACCCGATTCCAGAAGGTTCTGTGATGGGGATTCCGACAGATATTCGGGCGCTTTTAGAGAGTGATTTATTAACGCAAGACGGCAAAATCAGAGCGTTAGAGGAATTGATGCTGGATTCGAACGTGACAGATGAGGACCAGTCGATTGGTGACTTTTTTGAGCAACGTTTTGGTAAAGAGATGGTTGTTCGCTTAATTGAGCCGCTACTTGCTGGCATTTATGCGGGAAACATTTATGAGATGAGTCTGCGCGCTACGTTTCCGCAGTTTGAGCAGGTGGCGAAGGAACATCGGAGTTTGATGTATGGGTTGAAGAGTCATCGACCGGAGACGGTGAATACGACTGGAACGGCTAAAACAATAGGGGCTTTTCGGACGCTTTCTGGTGGTTTATCGACGCTAACGGACGCTTTGGTGGATTCTCTTCCAGCGGAGCGATTGCATGCGAGTACGAAAGTGAAGGCGATTGAGAATACGACGGTTGTTTTGGAGAGTGGCGAGCGGATTGTTGCAGATGCGATTATTATTGCTGCGACGCATGATGTGGTGCTTTCTTTGCTTGATACGCCGGCTGTTAAACCACTAGCGGAGCAACCGATGACAAGTTTGGCGACGATTTCGCTGGCTTTTGATAAGGCCGCAGTTCCGGAGATTCCAGAGGGCACGGGCTTTTTGGTAGCAAGAACGGGGGATTATAATATTACGGCTTGCACATGGGTACATGAAAAATGGCCGCATATGGTGCCAAAAGGGAAAATTTTGCTTCGCGGGTTTCTGGGAAAAGCAGGACAAGTTGGGTTATTAGACCAAACAGATGAGGAAATGGCAAATAAAGTGCAGGCGGACCTGAGAGAAATGATTGGGCTCACAGGGGAACCACTATTTTATGAAGTAAGCCGAATGAAGGAAGCAATGCCGCAATATACGGTGGGACATCAAGAGCGACTCGCGTTTGTGGAGAAAGAGTTGAAGCATAGCCATCCGACTGTGTTCTTAGCGGGGATGTCGTATCGTGGCGTAGGAATTCCAGACTGTATTCAGGCTGGGAAAGCAGCGGCAGATGAGGCGTGTCAACTTTTGGAGCAGGTGATGCCATGATAAAGGGTGTCGGGTTAGATATGATTGATTTAGATCGTGTGGAGAAGGTTTTGGAGCACAATCCGCGGTTTGTGGAACGCATTCTGACGGATGAGGAGCAGAAGTTGCTCGCTAAGTATAGTGGTTCGCGCAAGGTGGAGTTTTTGGCGGGACGTTTTTCTGCGAAGGAAGCCTATGCAAAGGCGAACGGGACGGGATTTGGGAAGGATCTCAGTTTTACGGATGTGGAAATTTTGACATTGCCGAATGGGCGGCCGATTTTAACGAAGCCAAAGCGTTTGGATGAGCAGGTTTTTGTCAGCATTACGCATACGGGGAGAAGTGCTGCAGCGCAAGTCATCATTGAAGAAATAGATCGGGGGCGGAAAGAATGGCAGTAACAGGATGGCATCGCCCGACTTGGGCGGAAGTGGATCGTGCGGCGATCAGGGCTAATATTCAGAATGAGCGGACGCATTTACCAGAGAATGTAGCTTTGTTCGCTGTTGTTAAAGCGGATGCGTACGGGCACGGGATGGTGGAAGTCGCAAAAACAGCGAAGGAAGCTGGTGCCAAAGGTTTTTGTGTTGCGATTTTGGATGAGGCTTTGGCGTTGCGAGAAGCGGGATTTGATGATTTTATTTTGGTGATGGGGGCAGTTCCGCAGGCGTTTGCAGGAGTTGCCGCGCAAAAACGGATTGCCGTTACAGTTTTTGACATCGAATGGTTAACCGGATTAGCGCCGTTACCAACGAATCTGGATGTTCATTTGAAAGTGGATACGGGCATGGGACGGTTAGGATTGCGTTCTATGGAAGCAGTGCGTGAGATAGAGGCGGAGATCGCTAAACGAGAGGACATCACGATAGAAGGTATTTTTACACATTTCGCGACGGCGGATCAATTGGAAACATCCTATTTCGAGAAGCAACTGGCTTGTTTTCGGGAGGTTGTAGGTTCGATGGAGGTACGCCCGACTTTAGTACATTGTGCGAATAGCGCTACGGCTTTATTGCATGAGCAGGCGGATTTTGATGCGGTGCGTTTCGGGATTTCGATGTATGGATTAACGCCGTCACCGGAAATTGTTCCTGCTTTACCGTTTGAGCTACGCCCAGCTTTATCGCTATACACGGAAATGGTGCAGGTGAAGGAATTGATGCCTGGAGATCATGTGAGCTACGGCGCCACGTATGAAGCGGAAGAACGTGAATGGGTTGCGACATTGCCTGTTGGTTACGCGGACGGTTTTATACGTGCGTATTCAGGATTTCAGGTGTCGGTGGATGGTGTTTTGATGCCGGTTATTGGTCGGGTTTGTATGGATCAGTGTATCATTAAATTACCGCGCGAATATCCAGTTGGGACAAAAGTGACGCTCATTGGTGGGCCAAACTCGGCAGACGTTGCGGCAAGCCACTTGAACACGATTAATTATGAAATTACATGCCTTATTTCGGAACGAGTACCAAAAAAATACATCAATTGAGGGTTTTTTACGTGCATAGTTTTTGATTAGGAATTATAATGAGAAAGTACACACCATATTTCCTAACTCTTAGGTATTCAGTCTAGCCTAAAAGATAGGGAATCAGGTCTAATAGCGTATTTTTAGTGAAAAACACTCCGAAAAGCCTTTCAATCGCGCGTCTATAATGTTACGATATACATGTTATGGAGTAATACACAGCTGGGGGTGTGACGCGTGTTAGAAAAGACAGACACGACAGAAATCTGGGTAGAAATGACGCAGCAGGTATTGGACGACTTAGATGAGGCTCGGGCAAAAGAAAAAATGGGGCGGAGTGAAATGATTATGGAAGCAACACAACAGTTTTTACGTCAAAGAAAAGCACGCGATTTGCGTGACGAAATGGAACGTGGGTATACTGAAATGGCTTCTATTAACTTTTCGATTGCATGTGAATGTACACATGTAGAATCGGAAGCCGAGGATAAAAATTTACAAGTTTTAGGAGGATGAATGAGCCGATGGTGAAGCGTGGGGATGTTTACTACGCGGACTTATCTCCTGTTGTTGGAAGTGAACAAGGGGGAATACGGCCTGTTCTCGTTATTCAAAACGATATTGGCAATCGATTTAGTCCTACTGTCATCGTGGCGGCAATTACGGCAAAGATTTCTAAAGCCAAATTGCCGACTCACGTTGAGGCAGCTCGAAAACATGGTTTTGATCGTGATTCTGTTATTTTGTTAGAACAGGTGAGAACGATTGATAAACAACGCTTGACGGACAAGATTACGCATTTGGACGATAACTTGATGAATCAGGTAAACAAGGCGTTAGAAATTAGCATGGGCTTAGTAGATTTTTAAAATTGCGAATATTTATGAGTAGTAGAGCGGATGTATCTTTTACATAATTGATGATTAGGGACGGCTTTACTAGGTGAATGATGAGTCAGTACGTGAAGGTTTCGCGAAGATTCAAAGGAACAAAAAAAGAATTACATATTAGATGTTACTTGAGTTTAGAATATAATGTCTGGCTTTTAGTACCCGACATGAGAAAAGCTTCTTAGGCTGTGGCAAACCCCATTTTGCTCCCCCCCTTGCTTTTCTTGTGTCTCTTTTTTTTAGAAAGATTAGACTAGGCTTCAATCAAGGAGAAAGGTTGGAAATAGAGATATGTATAGAGATTTTGCGAATTTTATCCATACAAACAAAGATGTGTTGCTAGGTAAGTGGATGGAACAGATGAAGGAGCAGGCGGACCCAGCAATTCTACTGGTGACGAGTGATATTCTATATGAGGATACAAGTCGCGAATTTTTAGATTTGATTGTTGCTAATGTGCTGGGGACGAAAGATGGTTCCTTTAATGAAAAACTGGATGACTTCGCGCAAAAAGTGGTGCATCTTGGTTGGTCGGTACATTTTGTGACGGCGGGCTTGCGAACGTTTGGACTTCTTGTGTATAGCGAAATGAAGCGGCAAGGGTTGTTTAGTACTGTGAAAAAGAATGCGGATGAGGATATTTATTATCATTTTGAGAATTGGTTATCCTCGATGTATAATGTGGTTGTGAACGCGTATGCCGATTCTTGGGAGAAGACGGTGTCGATTCAGAAAACGGCGTTACAGGAGCTTTCGGCACCGCTTTTACCGATTTTTGATGGGATTTCGGTGATGCCGCTTATTGGAACGATTGATACGGAGCGGGCGAAGCTGATCATGGAGAATTTGCTGATTGGCGTCGTGAAGAATCGCTCGGATGTTGTGCTGATTGACATTACCGGGGTTCCAATTGTGGACACGATGGTGGCGCATCACATTATTCAAGCCAGTGATGCGGTCAGGTTGGTGGGATGCCAAGCGATGCTCGTTGGAATCAGACCGGAGATTGCGCAGACGATTGTGAATTTAGGGATAGAATTAGATCAAGTTATCACGACGAGCACGATGAAAAAAGGCATGGAGAAGGCACTCGCGATGACGAATAGAGAGATTGTAGAAAAAGAGGAGTGAGAGAATGGGAATTCCGATTTTGAAATTGGGAGAATGTCTATTAATTTCCATCCAGAGTGAACTCGATGACCATACGGCGGTAGAATTCCAAGAGGATCTGCTTGCCAAAATCCATGAAACATCTGCAAGGGGAGTCGTGATTGACATTACGTCGATTGATTTTATTGATTCCTTCATTGCAAAAATTTTAGGCGATGTTGTCAGCATGTCTCGATTGATGGGAGCGACAGTGGTTGTGACGGGAATCCAGCCGGCAGTTGCGATTACATTGATTGAGCTTGGTATTACATTCGAAGGTGTCCTTTCCGCGATGGATCTAGAAAGCGGTTTGGAAAAATTAAAACAGGAATTGGGGGAATAGAGATGGAATTCCAATCCTGTGTCAAGATTATCAATGAGTGGGACATTGTCGCCGCTCGCCAGTTAGGACGAAAAGTATCGAAGGAAATCGGTTTTGGTACGGTGGACCAAGCAAGAATCACGACGGCAATTAGTGAGCTTGCGCGAAATATTTTTCTCTATGCGGGAACTGGAGAGATATGTATTGAAAAGGTAGCAGAAGCAGGAAAAGACGGGCTGAAAATTATAGCGAAAGATAAAGGCCCAGGAATAAAAGATGTCAGACAAGTGATGCAAGATGGTTACACAACATCTGGTGGTCTGGGTGCAGGTTTGCCAGGCGTGAAGCGGTTGATGGACACGTTTGATTTAGTATCTAACGTGGAAGAAGGGGCACAGGGAACCATTATTACAACACATAAGTGGGTCCGCTAGGGGGGACGACGCTAGATGGAAGATAGGGAGATTAAGGAATTTAAAGAGAAATATCGTGACATTATGCTGAAATACTTAGAACATCAAGATGAAGAAATATTGTATTCATGCGAAAGATTGACGCGTGAAGCGATGGAAAATCGGGTGGCGCCAGAGGAAGTGGTGAATCTGCATCGCTCGATTTTAGAGGAATATGATGCGGATTTGCCGGAATATGTCTCTTCTTCGTTTGACGTGTTACTTGAGATGATGGTCGGCTACGGGCTGGCCCACATGGAGCATCTTAGCTTGCGTACGGAGCAGATAGCGCTTCGGCGTGAAATTGCGCAGGCTGAGGACATGCAAAAAACGATGATGAAATCGGACATTCCGATGGTTAAAGGCCTTGAGGTTGGTGCGGTGAGCGTGCCGATGCGTCAGATGAGTGGTGATTTTTACAGTTTTACGAATGAGGGCGAGGATAAAATCAGTGTGACGCTTGCGGATGTGATTGGAAAAGGTATTCCAGCGGCGTTTAGTATGTCGATGCTGAAATATGCAGCGGATAGCTATGGCGGTGATACGAAGACGCCGAGTGAGATGTTGCAGAATCTGAATGCAGTGGCGGAAACGAACATTGCGGATAATATGTTTATTACGATGTTTTATGGGTTGTATGACACGGCGCACCACTTGTTTGAATTTGCGTCGGCGGGGCATGAAGTGGGACTGTATTTTAGCGCAAAAACGCGACAGTTTACCGATTTGTATGCGCGTGGTTTACCGCTTGGTATTGATCGCAGCGCTACGTATCGTGCTTTTGAGAAGGAAGTGGAGTTGGACGATATGATTTTTATTATGTCGGATGGTGTGACGGAAACGCGGACAGCGGATGGATTCATTGAACGTGAGGATTTGATTGCTGTTTTTGAAGAGCGCATTGATTTGCCGCCTCAGAGGTTGGTTAAGGAGGTGTATGATCACTTGTGTAAAGTCCAGGACTATGAATTGCGCGACGATTTTACACTCATTTGTTTAAAACGTGTTTAGGGTAATGGTATTCAGGGTAAGTATTCTGGATATACAAAATGGGCGAGGTGAAATGATGAATATCAAAGTAGAGATCAGAGAAACTGATAGTAATCATGCGAAAGTAGTTGTGGGTGGCGAGATTGACGCGTACACGGCACCGAAATTAAAAGAGGCCTTGAGCGAGTTTGTGGATCAAGATAATTTCAAGTTACAGATTGATTTAGCTGGTGTGAGTTACATGGACAGCACGGGTTTAGGCGTTTTTGTTGGCCTGTTTAAAAACTTGCGTGCGAAGAAGAGTGAATTGGAATTGGTTGGATTGTCGGATCGTATTTATCGTTTATTCGAGATTACTGGTTTGACTGATATTATTGAAATCAAAAATGTAGAGGGTGAAATGAATGGCAACAATGTATGACACGATTGAGCTAAAAATTCCGGCAAAACCTGAGTTCGTAAGCTTAGGACGATTAGCAGTATCAGGCGTCGCAAGCCGAATCGGATTTTCTTTTGAAGCAATTGAAGATTTGAAGATTGCGATTAGTGAAGCGATCACGAATGCTGTAAAACATGCTTTTAGTGAAGAGGATAGTGGTGAAATTCAGATTACTTTCTCCATTTATGAAGATAAGTTAGAGGTGCGTGTCACGGATGAAGGCAAGAGCTTTGATCTCGAGAAGCGCAAGGCTGAAATTGGCCCGTATGAAGAGGAAAGCGATGCGGATATGTTGCGCGTTGGAGGGTTAGGTTTATTTTTAATTGAGGCATTGATGGATGATGTCGAGCTGCATTATGATAACGGAGTTTCGGTTGTTATGACTAAATATATAGAGGAAAAGCAGGTGGAGGGGAATGCCAAAATTATCTCGACCTGAGGAACTAGCGGCAAGAGAAGAAGCCCGTGAGAAGGCCAAAGAAAAGGTCTACAAATGGATTAGTGATTACCAAGAAACCGGCGATGAGGAAGCGCAATATGAGCTTGTTGTTCACTATAAGAATTTGGTGGAATCCATTGCCCGCAAGTATTCTCAAGGTAAATCATTTCATGAAGATTTAGTGCAGGTTGGAAATATCGGTTTGCTAGGTGCGATTCGCAGATATGATGCAACGTTCGGTAAGAGTTTCGAAGCGTTTGCGGTACCAACGATTGTCGGGGAAATCAAGCGCTTTTTACGAGATAAAACTTGGAGTGTTCACGTGCCACGTCGGATTAAAGAACTGGGTCCGAAGATAAAAAACGCGGTGGAAGAGTTGACGCGCGAACTGCAACGCTCACCACAAATTAGCGATATCGCGGATTTTATCGGTGCGACAGAAGAGGAAATTTTAGAAGCTATGGAAATGGGCAAAAGTTATCAGGCTTTGTCTGTGGATCATTCGATTGAGGCGGATTCGGACGGAAGCACAATCACGCTGCTGGATGTTGTTGGCGGCGAGGACGATGGTTTTGAACGAGTGAATCAGCGGATGTTGCTGGAGAAGGTATTGCCAGCGCTAGATGAGCGGGAGCAGAAAATTTTGCAATATACGTTCATTGAGAACCGCAGTCAAAAAGAGACCGGTGACTTGCTGGATATTTCGCAGATGCACGTTTCGCGGATTCAGCGCCAAGCGATTAAGAAGTTACGCGCGGCATTGCAAGATGAGGATTTAGAATAGATGCAGGCGATGTGGCAGTCGGATTTAGACACGGAAATCTATGTTTTCCAGCGTGCAAAACACTTACAGCGACATTGTGGTGATCAATTTTTTATAAAAGAAGACGCGTCGGGAATTCTCTGCGCACTAGTGGATGGCCTTGGAAGCGGTAAGGAAGCCGAGAAGGCCGCAAAAGCGGTTGTGGAAGCTATTGATGCGAATAGCTCATTAAAGTCGCTAGCGGACATCGTGGCGCGCTCTAACGAAGCAGTAGCTGGACTACGAGGCGCCGCGATTGCGATTTGGCGAACAGATTGGGCTAAGCAAAAACTGATTTATTGCGGAATTGGGAATATCCGATTTTTTATGGTAGGAGAAGACGACGAGTTGGTCTATCCGATATCATCGACAGGATTTCTATCTGGAAGAAGGCAAAAAATTCGGACACAAGAATTCAGCTACCGCCCAGGCTCCAGATTCTTGATGCACTCCGATGGCTTGACACTAGCAGGGATAAAGAAATACCTCTACGCGAGCGCCAACATAGAAAACACAGGCCACTGCATTGAGAGCAATGTTGTTGAAGTGCCGGAAGATGATGTGACTTTTTTGATGGGGAAAATGAAGTGCTGAGGAAGCCCGTTAGACCCGAAAAAATTTGTTAGGGGCCGCAGTGAAAACCCGTTCTTGGTTTTTGCGGAGGGCACGAAAATTTCGAGGGTCTGGCTTCCGAAGCCGGATCAAATGAAGTGCTGAAAGAGCCCGTTTAGCCTCGACATAATGCAAGGAACGAATGCTCACTCTGTTCGTACTCGTATTGAGGCTCTAAATCGGCAAGTGATGCCTCATAAGAGCCACAACATACTGATACTCTAAGGATTTATCCACTCAACCCAGTCGATAAATCCTTATTTCCTTATGCTCGTGATTCCCCCTCAACCCCAATTTCTATGGTACAATACAAACAGATGAATTTTATGGAGGCAAAGATAAAAATGGAAGAAATTTTAAAACTAGTACATAAATCACTACCATATCGCCCAAACCAGATTAACGCGGTTATTGGCCTACTAAACGAGGGAAATACCGTGCCGTTTATCGCGCGTTACCGGAAGGAAATGACTGGTAGCCTGGATGAGGTCGAGATTCGAAATATTGAAGAACGTTACGCGTATGTGGAAAAATTGGAGCAGCGCAAGGAAGAAATTTTACGATTGATTGAGGAGCAGGGCAAGCTTACGGAGGATTTGGCGGCGGCGATTACGAAGGCGGAGAAACACCAAGCGTTGGAGGATTTATATCGCCCGTACAAACAGAAGAAGCGTACGAAAGCAACGATTGCTAAAGAAAAAGGCTTGGAACCATTCGCGACTTGGCTGCTGACATTCCCGCAGTCAGGGGACGTGATGGCGGAAGCGGCAAAATATATCTCCGCGGAACACGAAGTAGCGACGACCGAGGATGTCCTTTTAGGGGCGCATGAAATCATCGCGGAAGTCATTTCAGACGAGCCGACATACCGAAAATGGATTCGCGAATTTACTCGGAAATTTGGCATGATGCAATCGGTCGGTAAAAAGGTCGAACTGGATGAGAAATCGGTGTACGAGATGTATTACGACTACCAAGAAATCATCGGAAAAGTGGCGAGTCACCGCGTGTTGGCTTTCAATCGTGGCGAAAAAGAGGACATCTTACGCGTTTCGGTCGTGGTAGATCCGCTTAAAATCATCGAATATCTACGCAAACAGGTGATTAAGAAACCTGGATCAATCGCGGAAAGCTATGTGGTGACGGCGTTAGAGGATGCATACAAGCGCTTTATCGGCCCAGCCATTGAGCGCGAAATGCGTGCGGAATTGACGGAAGCCGCGGAAGAACAAGCGATTCATATTTTTGCGGAAAACTTGCGTAAACTACTTTTGCAACCGCCGTTGAAGGGAAAAATCATCTTAGGACTTGATCCGGCTTATCGGACGGGATGTAAGCTGGCATTGCTTGATAAAACGGGGAAAGTGTTGACAATCGACGTGATTTATCCACATCCGCCTCAAAATAAAAAAGCAGACGCGAAGCAAAAAGTATTGCAGTTGATGAAGGCGTACGATGTCGAAGTTGTGGCGATTGGAAACGGAACGGCGTCACGCGAATCCGAGCAATTTATCGCCGAACTAATCAAGGAAGAGAGCCTGAACGCGTATTATTGTATCGTGAATGAAGCTGGGGCTAGCGTGTATTCCGCGAGTGACATTGCGCGCGAAGAATTTCCTGATTTCCAAGTCGAGCAACGAAGCGCAGTTTCCATCGGGCGTCGCTTACAAGACCCGCTTGCCGAACTCGTAAAAATCGATCCGAAATCCGTCGGTGTTGGGCAATACCAGCATGATGTGGCGCAAAAACAACTCAACGACACGCTGACATTTGTCGTTGAAACAGCGGTAAACCAAGTCGGTGTCAACGTGAACACGGCCTCGGCGTCTCTTTTGCAATATGTTGCTGGTTTGAATAAAACGGTGGCGGGGAACATTCGCAAATACCGCGAGGAAAATGGACCGTTCGCATCACGCAAAGAACTCAAAAAAGTACCGCGTCTAGGCGCTAAATCATATGAACAAAGTATCGGATTCTTGCGTATTTTGGAAGGAAAGCACCCGCTTGATGCCACGGCAATCCATCCAGAAAGCTACGCGACAGCAGAGAAAATCGTCGTTTCTGCTGGATTCCAATTGACAGATCTCGGTTCACAGGAGCTGAAAAAAGCATTGGAGCAGTTCAGCCTAACCGAGATGGCGGCAGAGCTTGACGTCGGAAAAGAGACGCTTCAGGATATCGTGGATTCGCTCGTGGCTCCAGGACGCGATTTGCGTGATGAGCTCGATGCACCACTTTTGAAGCAAGATGTTATTTCGATGGAAGATTTGAAAAGCGGTATGGAGTTGCAAGGAACGGTGCGGAATGTCGTTGATTTCGGGGCTTTTGTCGATATCGGCGTGAAGCAGGACGGCCTCGTTCATATTTCGAAGCTGAGCAATTCTTTCGTCCGCAAGCCGATGGATGTTGTTTCGGTGGGCGATATTGTGACGGTTTGGGTGGATGATGTCGACCAGAAAAAAGGCCGGATTTCGCTAACGATGCTGAGTCCAGATCAAGGGAAGTAAGCAGATGATGACAGAACTAGAGTTGCAGCGGCATATGGAACGCGTGTCGTTGCAATTTTTCCAAAAAAGGTTCCAGCACCAAGCCCGCTTTAATCAGCGCCTGCGCACGACTGGTGGGCGTTATTTGTTACAGAGTCACGATATCGAAATGAATCCGCGGTATCTGGAGAATTTCGGCTTGGATTATTTCATCGGGATTATGAAACACGAGCTGTGTCACTATCACCTACACCTTGAGGGAAAAGGCTACCAACATCGTGATGCGGATTTTCGAGCACTGCTTGCAAAAGTCGATGCCCCGCGGTTTTGCCAAGCGATTCCGACGACGCAAAAAATGCACCGCTACACGTGTTTATCATGCCAAACAGAATTTCTACGCAAGCGCCGCTTCGATGTGAAAAAATACCGTTGTGGCCGCTGTAATGGACGATTGGCGTATAAGAATGAAGAACTTGTGAACAGGTGAAAAATTGTTTTAGTGAAATAACCAGATAAAGCTTGATTTTTTCAGTATTCCTGCTTATAATGTAAAGAGTCAGCAAAACAAAATGACGCTATTCCACAGTAGCTCAGTTGGTAGAGCAATCGGCTGTTAACCGATCGGTCGCAAGTTCGAGTCTTGCCTGTGGAGTTCTTTTTATGCGAGCTGACGATTCAAATATGGGGAAGTACTCAAGTGGCTGAAGAGGTGCCCCTGCTAAGGGTATAGGTCGTTAACGCGGCGCGAGGGTTCAAATCCCTCCTTCTCCGCCATATTATAAACTTTCAAAACGATGCAGAAATGTATCGTTTTTTTCATACACAAAAACAGGCCAGTCTAGATGACCAGCCTGCTTGTATAGTTACTCCACAAAAAATTCAAACTTCGTCCACGGTTCCATGTAGTCCAGCAAGAAAATTTCCTCATCCAGAATCCGTCCAACAACATTGGTTTTGCCGCGGTTTTCCATGTCTTTTAGAGCGATTTGTAATTCGCCTTTATATTGGCCGTATAGCTCATTTTCAATCAAGATATCGCCACGTTTGATATTTGGTGTGAAGGTAGGTTTGAAATCTTCGCCGCGATATTTGACGCGTGATTGTGTCGAGCGAATGAAATAATCGGATACGTCGCCGCGATAGAAGTGAGGCTCTTCCGTGACAATTTTGCGCTCTAATGGAGTGATGGTGTCGTGAAGTTGTATTTTTAAGCCGAATTTCTCTGCTTGGAGCACGGCGCTCAGTCGCGCTAGTTCGTCCTCAGAAGCATAGGCATTCGCGACGATAATATCATCGATGAGCTTGGTCGCTAAAAGGTGCTTTGCCTGCGTATCAATCGGCAAACCGCGGTGCATCTCAAGCGTGCACAAGCCCTCCGTCACTGGCCAAGGACCATACGTCGCGTCATTCGAATGAACAAACGCGGCGGTGCGAATCTGAAAACTGCGGAAACGCTCGCTGCATTTCACAAAATAATCATAGGAAAGACCAGCATAACGGTGTGGATAAAAATTATGGGAACCAATCAAATTATCACGATTCGGCTGAAAATCGATGATATTATTCAAGTAATTCGTGTCGTTACTCATATTAATCTCGATTTTGAGACCGTACGGATTAAACGTCATCGCAGCTTCTTCATTGCCCGTAAAGCCCATATCTAGGCGAATCCCGTAGGCGCCGAGCTCGTGGAAAAAGGACAGATCATCGTAAGAAATGCCAAGCGCTTCGAAAATGCGTGGCGAAATATCAACCAAGACTTCCATGCCGAGCTCGTTCGCATAACTAATCGTTTCTTTAAATTCGCGTAAAATCAGTTCTTTATCGCCGCTCACCGACAATAAACACGTAAACACCCGTGTAAAACCGTATTTGTGCGCCAAACTAATGTAAGCCTTATCTTTTTCAGGTGTCGCGTGTTCTGGATAAATCGAAATGCCAAGTTTATGCATGAATCGTACCTTCTTCCTTATATTTTAGCGGGGGATACGTGACGTTACCGAGAATGACGTGTTCGCGAGCGCCGGTTGCCATCGGAACGTTGGACGGCCGACCATGCAATGTTTCATACGCCAGCAAGCCAAACGCGACCGCCTCTTTTGCGTCGGAGGAATAGCCAATGTCTTCCTGCGTCAATACCTCACAACGCCCCTCCAAAAGTTCCGCCAAATAGCGCAATAACGTCTTGTTATAACTTCCGCCACCGCTGACAATCACTTCATCGATCGCCATTTTTGAAAAGACGAATTGTTCGTAGTTGGAAGCGATGGTTTTGGCTGTAAACATGGTCATTGTCGCGATCAAATCCTCCGGCGCCAAATGCCCGTATGTAGTCAGCAATTCATCGGTATATTCCTTCCCAAAAAGCTCGCGCCCAGTGGATTTTGGAATCGCAGCGGTGATAAAAGGGTCATCCATACAATAGGCGAGCAACTCCTCGTTCACCACGCCGTGCGCCGCCATTTCGCCACCATCATCGTAGCCACGCCCGAATAAGCGCTGCATCAAATCATCGATAATCATATTTCCAGGGCCCGTATCAAACGCAAAAACTTGATCCAGCGTCGCATTTTTAGGCAAAACTGTCACGTTCCCAATCCCGCCGATATTTTGCAATAAGCGATTTTTGTGCGTGTCCCGATAGAGCAGTAACTCCGTGAACGGCACGAGCGGCGCGCCTTGACCACCGGCAGCCATGTCCATCGTGCGGAAATTCGAGACAACCGTCGCGCCCGTTTCATACGCAATCACCGCAGGCTCCCCAATTTGCAATGTCGAAGCAGCGAAATCACCGACTTGCTCTGGCTGATGAAAAATCGTCTGGCCATGCGAGCCAATCACGCCAAGCTCTGACGCCGCAATCCCGTTTTTACTACAAATCATTTTCACACTTTCCGCAAAAAGCACACCTAATTTGAAATTTAAACTACAAATCAGCTGTGAATCCGATTCCTCTATACTCAAACTTTTACGAATTTCCGTCACGATTCCAGGTTGAAAGGGCACCGTTTTGAAATCGATCAGTTTTGTCGACAAATTCCCATCAAGCTCTTTGATATCAAGCAAAGCCACGTCCACGCCATCGAGTGACGTACCAGACATTAATCCAACAACATACATCGTTTGAACCTCCTCATTTTAGCTCAGATACATTAAAAAGTAACAACTCGCCGTGCAGACCAGCGTAACGACCGTTGTAAAAATCGCCGCCTGTTTCTTGGATTTATAAAAACCGTGTTTCGCGAGTAAAATATAAGATAGCCCAGCGCTACTACCAAGGCTCGTAAGTAGGAACAAAGCGAGAGCCTTAGAGACGCCAAGGCCGGTAAGTACAGGAAGGAAAATAAGATTGGCTAGAATCGTGATTGCGAAAAAGATAATCGCGCTTTTATAGTTAAACTTGATCCATTTACTATTCGTTTCCATGCGGGTAAAACCTCCTTTTTAAATGAAGAGGGACAACGATGCTGCCCCTCCTTGTGTTTCGTGTTAAGCCAAATTCGGCTCATTGCTGTGCGTTTCTTTATTTTCATCTGCCTGTGCTTGCTCTTCATCCAGTAGTTTTTGATCATACATTTTGAAGAATGGGATGTAGATGACAAACGATATCGCGATATTGACGAGGACGAGAACGATGGCTCGCCAGTCGCCACCTGTAGACAGATATGCTCCAATCGGGGCGGGTAAAGTCCACGGCGCCATGACATAGGTTGGTGAAATGAAACCAAGCGTAGTCGCGAAATAGGCGATCGTTGTTGTGATAAGCGGAATGAAGATAAACGGAATAATCAACATCGGATTGAGTACAATCGGCGTCCCGAAGATAACGGGCTCATTGATATTGAAAAGACTCGGAACCAGTGTTGTTTTGCCAAGCGCTTTCAAATAACTCGATTTGGCAAAGAACAGCATGGCAAGGACTAAACCGAGTGTCGCGCCAGAACCGCCAATCCATACGAACCATTGGAAAAACGTCTCAGGAGCAACGTGAGGAAGTGGATTACCAGCCGCGACAGCTTCCGCATTGGCGCCCAAATATTTCTCCCAAAGAGGTCTTGCAACGGCTCCAATAACGGAAATTCCGTGAATACCAAAGGACCAGAAGAACCCAATTAAAAATACTGGTAAGAGGACACCGAATAAGGTATCGCCAGCTTTTACAATAGGTGAAACGGCTTGGTCGACGAGTGAATGCAGGTCGATGCCAAGGACAACCGTGATTAGTGTCATAAATACAACAACAAAAGCTACGGGAATAAGTGCTTCAAACGATCTTGCTACGCTAGGTGGAACTTGTTCTGGCATTTTGATTGTAATATTACGCGTTTTACAGAAGCGCATCACTTCAACAGAAAAAATTGAAACAATCATTGCCATAAATAATCCGTGACCGCCTAAGTTTGCCATTGGTAGAACAAAACCGACTTTATCAAGTGCGATAGGCGTCAAGGTAAGTAGAAACGAAGCAACAGCAATTTGTCCGCCAGATAGTGGATCAAGTTTGTAGCTCTTCGCTAAATTGTAACCGATTCCAAAAGTGATATAGAGGGACATGATAAACATCGTCATCCTATAAGGAATTAAAATTTCAAAAGCGTGCTCCTGGGCCCATTGATAAAGCGCCGTACTCTCAGGCACCGGTGGAAAAGCAACGATTAAAAACATACTACCAACAATGATAAACGGTAGCGACGAAACAACACCATCACGAATCGCGCGTAGATGTCGCTGTTCAGACAATTTTGCCATTGGAATCGACAAATACTTCTCTAAAAAATTCATAAATGCTTGCATAATGATTCTCCCTTTTTATTTAGTTAGTTATGTATTAGCTCTGCTGTGAAAATGGTGATGAAAAACCTCCTTTTAGCATAAAATAGTTCTCAAGGTGTATTCTAGTTCATTTGAAATAAAATGTCAACGCTTGCAAAAAATATTTAAAAATTTATTTCAGTTGGTTTGAAACATGAAATAACTTGCTATCAGAGGTCTGGCGGCTTTTTTTTGCAGTGTGTAAAAGCTGAATATAATTAATTTTTCTAAAAAATAAGTTGAAATCCATGTGTGAAGATGATATATTGAACCCGTAATCGTCATCTGGAAAATATTATAAAATTTGGCGATATTAAAAAGGGGGATGAAGAATGAAAAAGTGGGCATCAATGTTATTCATACTTATATTAAGTGTATCCGTTTTCTCCGTTGCAGTACAGGCGGATGAGACAACAGAGGGACTGACAAAATTCATCAAAAAAGCGGATGGGACCTATGGCTATGACGCCAACACACCAGTTTTCTACTATAACGGTTCCAGCGAGCAAGTCCAGATTCCAACGACTTACACGCAAGATAAGGAACAATTCAAGAGTTCCTGGGTTGCGACGATTGCCAATCTGAACTTCGCAAAAGTGGCATCAGAATCGGCTTTCCGTGCACAATATAAAACGGTGTTGGATGATTTTGAAACGTGGAATATGAACGCGGTTATTTTCCAAGTTCGGCCACTCCTTGACGCGTACTATCCATCTAAAATAAATCCATGGTCAGAGTTCATCGCAAGTGGTGTGCAGGGCGCAGATCCAGGATATGACCCGCTCGCAATCATGGTCGAGGAAACACACAAACGCAGCATGGAATATCACGCTTGGTTTAATCCATATCGCGTGACGAATACGAAGCTGACGACACAAAGCGTTTTGACTAAAATCGGCGCGACCAAAGAGGAAGCGCTTGCGATGACGGTTCCAGAGCAAATCGTAGCATGGAACAAGGCGGGACTGTTAGCAGATACGAATTACGCTGTTTTGCATCCGGAGAGCGTGCTGCGTTTTGACGAAAAGCTATTTCTCAATCCTGGCATTCCGGAAGTGCAAGATCATGTAGCCGCAACCATCGAGGAAGTCGTAACTAATTATGATGTCGATGCGATTCATTTCGATGATTATTTTTACCCATATCGCATCACAGTAGATGGAAAAAATGTGCTGTTCGGCGATAAAGATGAGGACGCGGCAACCTTTGCCAAATACGGCATTCCGGCCGGTTATCCGAACACAAAAGCAGGGATTGATGATTGGCGCCGCGATAATATTACGACGCTCGTTGATAAGGTGAAAAATACCATCGACACGAGCAACCATGCTAAGAAAACCGCCGTTCAATTCGGGATCAGTCCATTTGGCATTTGGGAGCACAAAGCGAATAATCCGCTCGGTTCCAACACGCCGACAGGTTCCTCGCAGTCCTATTCACAAAGCATTTTCGCGGACACCTATCAGTGGATTAAAGACGAGAAAGTGGACTATATGACCCCGCAAATTTACTGGAGTTTTGACCAAGCAGCCGCACCTTATGGCGATTTAGCGAGATGGTGGAACAAGGCCGCAGAAGGGACGCACGTACAGATTTACGTTGGGCATGCGAACTATAAACACGTCGGAAACGGCGGTTGGGAAGCTGCGTGGATGAACCCAGCCGAAATTCCGAATCAGATGCGTTTCAATCAGCTACTAGACCAAGTTTCCGGAAGCGTTCTGTTCAGCTATAATGACATCAAAAAAAGCGATATCGCAACCCCAACAAACCAAGCAAAAAACGACGCGATTGATCTTTTAAAAGAGACCTATTTCGCGATACCTTCTCTAACACCGAGTAAACCATGGCTGGCGCACCAAGCGATTGCCGCACCGGTGGAAGTCAAGCAAACCGCGGACGCCCTCACTTGGTCAGACACAACCACCAATTCCGCGCGCTACTATGTCGTTTATAAAGGCACAGGAACAGCCGCAGAAATCACTGCCAACCCAGCCAACATCGTCACCAAAATTTGGCGCGGCGACGCATCCGAATTCAGCTATCCAATTAGCGAATCCGGCACCTATGTCGTGACCGCACTTGACGCTGCCAGCAATGAATCCGCACCAGTTATCGCTCAAATCCCTGGCGCTGATGTGACCGTTTTATACCAAGATGAAAATGGTGGAGAAATCGCGTCACCAGAAATTCTAAAAGGAAACGTCGGTGAAAATTTTGCAGCGGAAATAAAAGCGATTGCAGGCTACACACAAAAAGCATCGCAAACAACCGGAACGTTCACAGATCAAGCGCAGACGGTCATTGTGAGCTATACGAAAGACCCAGAGGAAGTCGTGCCAACAGAACCTAATCCAGAGCCGACACCAAAACCCGAACCGAAACCAACGCCAGATCCAACACCAAAACCAGATGGAACAATCGTGATACCGCCAGAGAAAGAAATCGTGCCAAACCAGCCAGAAAAAGCACCATCTGTGGAAAAAGTAGCGAAGAGTCCCGATGAAACGAGTACAGATAAAGGCATGTTGCCAACAACCGGTGACAAGTCGATGGATTTAGCTATTGTGTTGGGATTGGTAGTTAGCATGGCAGGTGTGCTACTACTGATACGTTGGAAAAGAAGACAAGCCTAGGAAGAAAGATTAGCGTCTCTGTTTAGAAATAAGCAGAGACTTTTTTTTGAGAATTTTGAAATAAGTATTGCAAGTTTTGGGGAGTATGCTATAATAAAAAAGTTGGCTTTAGAGCTACGCGTCACGGCCCGTTGGTCAAGCGGTTAAGACACCGCCCTTTCACGGCGGTAACACGGGTTCGAATCCCGTACGGGTCATAGCATTATTTTGTGTATACGCAAAGGAATCGGCGGCAAGCGTTCGCATTCCACCAGTTTCGTGGACTTCCGGTTCTCATGTACGTAAGTACATTCCGCTTCCGGCTTCCACAAAACTGGCGGAATGCAAACGTTTTCGCTCGATTTGTGTAAAGCGGAGATTTCGTCCTACCTGAAAAAGAAAAGAGATGGGTTGGGCGTTTTTTTTGTATTTGATTGTGCTGGTTTTGTGGTGTGAGTGTCGGTTTTGAATAAATATTCATGTTTTTTGAGATAATCATTGACATGGTGGGGTTCCAATAATATAATATTAATTAGTGTTGATAGAGCGGTCGTGGCGGAATCGGCAGACGCGCTAGGTTGAGGGCCTAGTGGGGTAAAACCCGTGGAGGTTCAAGTCCTCTCGGCCGCATAAGTAGTATCAATGGGTTTCAAAGATGGTTCAGATCTTTGGAATCCTTTTTTTCGCCGTTTTTGGCAAATGGGGCAGAAATGGGGCAGGATTTAAGATTTTCTTTTTTTAGCATCAAGTAACCCTCCAAATGTTTCTGCAGCTGTTTGATCGGCTTCTCTAAATACATGACCGTATACATTCATTGTTGTTCCGATATCAGCATGTCCAAGTCTTTCTTGAATGATTTTCGCATGAACTCCGTTAGCTATTAAAAGTGTTGCTGATGTATGCCTTAAATCGTGGAATCGTATATGGTCTAATTCGTGATTCTTAACAAAAGCAGTCCAGCGATGCCCAATTGAATCTGGCCGTTTTGGTTTTCCGTTACGGTTTGAAAATATGAACGAATGTTCAGGCCAAACTATCTCGTCAGAGGTCATATCACGATCTTTAAATTTTTGTGCCTTGAAGCGAGCAATTAAACTTTTTAGTGATTCGGGATATGAAACTATTTTATCCTTACCGTTTTTTAGTTCTTTTTTGATGGTTACTCCAATACCTGGCTGCTCAACAATCGTTTGCTCAAATAATATTGTTCGTTTCTTAGTATCGATATGTTTCCATTCTAATCCAGCAATTTCTCCTTGGCGTGCACCAGTCATAATTGCGATGCTGATAAGTAGCTGCCATTCTAAATTTTCCTTTTTTAATGCATCAAACAGTTTCTCTAAAGCTTTTTGGTCGTAAACCTTTTGTACTTTCTTAGGGGGCTTTTTGACTTGCACACCATTACAGGGGTTAGATTTTAATACATTCCATTTTACAGCACAAGTGAATAATGAACGTAGAACACCCATTGTATTTTTGATTGTATAGACAGACAGACCGTCTTGTTCCAACTTATCCATAAATGCGAGTATATGCATCGTTTTTATTTTTACAAGCTTAGAACCGCCCAATTGGGGCAAAATAGTGCGTGTTAGAAGTGATGAATATAGTTCTTGTGTAGTAGGGGATAAGTTTTTGTTAACATGTTGTTTTAAAAAGTCCTCACTGAACGCCGAAAATGTAACGTTTGTTGTTTCAGTGTAGTCATCTGCCTCAAGGTCAGCGATAAATAGAGCTAACTCTTTTTTTGCATCGGTTTTGTTTGTTGATTTTGCCATCTTGGATCGCCTTATCGGGTTCCCAACTTCGTTATAACCAACGGTGACCCGCATACGGAATCCGTTTCCTCGCTTTTCTATAGATCCGAACATATAAAACTCCTCCTTTTGAGTAATCTTAATTTAGCATTGGTTTTTTGTATCTGATGCTCAACGTAGATTAATGTGTTATAATCAAACTCTAATCAATCTAATTTGGTGGGTGAGCTAGATGGATAAAATAATTTCACAATTTGTAACAATAGCAATGACTTTGATAACACTTGGAATGCCAGGCTTTTTTAGCTTTTGGTTAATGGATAAAGTAGGAATTATTACAGATAATCCTCATAAAGCTGATAATAAAAAAATACTCCTTGTTATTCTTTCGATCGTAAACACATTTATACCAATTGTAATTCTCTGTTACTATTTCAATGTGTCCACATTATCAGAATTAGTACCGAAAATTGATAGTGTATCTTTGTTGTTTCTAACCGTCATTGGTTCTTTAGTTATTAGTTTTATCCTAGTGTTATTTTATGGTGGGATTAAAAAATTAATTTATTATTTGATCAATGTTTATTTGAAAATAAATGGTCGAGCAACCAACTCTAAGTATTCAGGATATAAAACAGCACTTACAGATGATTGCCCGAAAATTATTTTCATTGAAGATATGAGTACTGGCAGATTAACTACCTCAGGTCCAGTAATAGAAGTAACAGAATCAGAGTATGAACCGCTTCATTTTTTACTTGGACAAATGGATCCGCAATTAACATATATTGATACTACTGATAAGTTATTAGCATATATAGAATACAATAATAGTACAGTTTCTTATCAAAAGTATGTAGATGTTGAAAAGAAAATTATTATCCATGTTATAAAAATGAAAGAACAACCTCTATCCGAATAAATTATTTCTGTGTAGTGCTAGGTTTTTGTGGCGGTGGTGGTGGAAACATGCCAGGGGTTACTGACTTAGGTGCAACATCTTCACGAAATTCAGATGGTGTTCGATGTGAAGGTGTTGGCTTATTATTAGATGTATTTGTCATTTTTAATATCCTCCTTTCTATGATAAAATGGGTATAATAAATAGCCCTGAGTTAGAGGTATTTATGGGAACGCACTCTTGGCGGGGGGCGTTCTATTTATTTAGGGTTAGGACCGGTTATAAATATTCTACGATATATTTTAATCTTCTGTGATGCCAATTTTTTCGATTAAATAATCATTGATTTTATCAGCATCGTTTTGGTTATCTGTTACTTTTTTTGCCTCCCTTTGGATTACCTCCTTGATGCTGCTATTTATTAGCTGATATTCTGTATTACTTATTTCCCGGGAGTATTTTACAGCGTTCTTTGGTATGGACGCCACTGATACATTTGTATAAAAGAGTAAGTTACTTTCTTTTTTTTCGTCTTTGGACATTCCTTTGCCTAAGGTTCCTTGTAGCTCAGAAGCAGAATCCACAATCTTATTTACACTGTCCACATCATCTTTTTCAATACTGAATGTGTCTAATAATGAATATAGATTCCTAGCTTCTTCTTCGAATTTGGTTACATTTGAATAATCTGAAGTACTTAACTCGACACCTGCATATGTTTTCGAATCATTTCCACAAGCGAATAATACAAGTGCTGGTATTAAAAGAATGGATAATATCAATCCCTTTTTCAAATAAAACTCCCCTTTATATAATATAATTTAAACTCCATTCTATTATATAGTTTCCAATATCATACATCAAGGCTATTTTGCTGAGCTAAAAACTTGTTCCACTCTTTAGAATGATCTGCTGCTATCTTGTTATAGTTCAGTGCATCTTCGTCAAGGGGAGTAAATTCGTTCAGAGCCTCTAAAGCATGCAAAACTTTGGTTGTTCGATTAACTCTTTGTTGAGCCTCTTCATGATACCCTTCGAGGAATTCAGAATATGCAAGTAGGTGATGGGCGGTAACTCGTGAAATTTCTACTTGATGCAGTCGTGCGAGCTTTTCGGCTTCAATTAAATGTGGCTTACTTCTTAAAGGTACTCCACCTAAAATATAGTGTCTGGCGCAATTTAGAAGAAATGAAATCTTGAACAGATGGATCTGAGGATAATTATCATATTTTTTTAGCTCTTCGGTTGCTCTAACAATTACTTTTTCTGCATGATCGACAGGGAATGTATAGAAAATCTTTGTAATAAGGTATATATCATTGTGGTACCAAACCTCTTGCATTGCTATCCGTTCCCAAATGTCTTTGGCCTCTTGGCTTTCAATATCAAAAGTTTGTTTTCTATTGATTTCTACAGAGATACTGAGAACATGTCTTAAGGATTCAGCAAAAGGATCATTGGCTCGTGATAAATATTCATCATATTTTGCGATTAAACTAAGCAGAAAAGGCTCATTTAATGATTGTTTTTGTTCACGAAATAGCTTGAATAGATGGTCTCGTTCTACGAGTTTAAAATCATTCTGAATATAGAAAAATTCAAGGACATTAATATCAAGTTCTTGTAAGATATCCATAAATATCTCAACAGAAGGTATTCGCCCCCTTTCGATATTTGCTAGAGAGCTTTGTCTAACACTAGACATATTTTTTTGCTTAATATTTTTATTTATTCGGATTTCCCGAATTGTCTCACCAAATGTTTTCACAAAAAAACCTCCTTTTTATTCGGATTAGAATATTTTTTTTGTATTTCTGGGAATTCATAGTATACTATTACTAATAGTAAGGAGGTGTTACATAATGAAAAAAGTTAAAGTTATTAATTTCTTTGTCGCTGTAGTGGTTGTCATTGCACCACTTATTCACATCAACGTCGGAGGATAATGTAAGCGCACTAAAAAGAACGAAGGCTATACTTTCCCAATCCCGACAGATTGTGTAAAGAAAGATAGACTTCGAACACACAACCAGTCTACCATAAAATATAAAAAATTAAAGAGATATGTGGGTAATGGATGATTAAAATTATAGTCTTACAGGAGTGAAGTTGGATGGGGCAAAAATATAAATTACTGTTAGAACATGCAAAGAGTAACAAAGGGCATTATCAAAATGTAATAGCATTGATCGATGAAGATAGAGATAGTTTAGATGAATTATTAGAAGCTGGGTATACGGAAAAGGAAGCTTTTAAAACATTTTATTTATTGAATGGTGAGCTTCTATCCAAATTAACTAATATAAATAATATTTGAGTACTACCGCCCTTATGGGCGGTTTTTTATTTATCAGATTTTTGATTTTCTATTGATTGTATCAGTTGTCTTATTGATTCTGCGAAGTCAGGGTTTTCTTCAATATAGTTAGCGATTTCCCTAGTTGATGTAGAGTATGTTTTATTCGGACTGTCATTTCGTTCTTCATCTGGAATCCGTTCTCGTGGTACATCATATCCCATTAGCCAAGGTTCGCTTACGCCGAGGGTTTTGGATAGCAAAAATATCCTATCTTGATCAGGTGATTGTACCCCAGTCACGTATTGTGACAAAGTACTTTTACTCATCTTAATATCTAATTCATTTTGGTAAGGTAATGATTTCCTCAGTATGTCAACTTGCTTTAAACCACGCTCTCTCATTATTTCTTTTAGTCTCTGAGAAGTGTTAGTAGCTTTCATTGTTACACCGCCTTTAAAATTATTATATGCCATATTGAATAAAAGTTCAATATAAAAATTCATATTGCGTGAACTTTTTTGTTGACTCAGTTCATCTTTGATGATATTCTTGAAATATAAAGTTCACAATACGTGAACAGGAAGGGGTGTTAAAATGAGTTACGATTACTCTGTTTTATCGGGGGAAATCATTGAGAAGTTTGGTACGCAATATAACTTTGCAACGGCTATGGGGCTTTCCGAGCGGAGCATTTCATTAAAGCTAAATGGCAGAGTTCCTTGGAAAGATGAGGAAATGTCGAAAGCGATGCAGCTTCTTGAGGTAGATATATCGTTTGTAGCTAAATATTTTTTTTACCCCAAAAGTTCATGAATCATGAATTTTTGAATTATAGCAGAACTCTTAAAAGGCATATCGGTATTTTAATGGAAACATTGGATGTTAATAAAACAGCGGTCTGATTTTAGCTCAGACTGAGTATGCAGTCACATTATTTTTAGGAGGTCTTAAAGGGTAAACAAAATTCAAGTGACAGATACTATTGATACACTTGAAGAAGAAGAAGACCAAAATATAGCTAAATTAGTTAATGAAATAAAGAAGGCTTGCGATACATCAAAATAAATAAAGCCCTCTATCTGGCAGACAAAGAGCTTTACTTGAAAAGACTTTATGTGTAGTTAAATACCTGTTAAACGGTCAAGCAATCCTTTTTGATCTTTTAAATACTCATCATATTGTTCTCGTGTTGCTCCAACAACATAAGAAGTCGAGTAATAAGCTTGACTGTTAGTAATATCAGTTAGTTTTGGCCCTACACTAATAAGTAACCATCCTTTTTCAAGATAACTATTCGTAGAGTTATCAGCACTATCATCATTTAATTCTAGTACGAATACAATTTTTGAATAATCCATTATGTATCACCTCGCTTTATAGGATGATTATATCACAAACGGTTGTGCCAATTGTAAATATCAGGGGGGAATAGTAGGGAAGATAACAAACTGTCAGATATAAAGCTTTCATTTAGAAATAAAGAAGTGTTAGTACCACCTGCTGATTTTTACCGAGTGTTTATCGCAACTGGGGTGTATGCATACCTAAAAGAAAATTACAACTTTGAAAATGAGGAAATTAGCAAGATTACCAAAATCCTCATTAGCGTGATTAGCGAATAGATTTAGACAGTCTCCCTAAAGCTTTCATATTTTCTTCTTGCTTTTGCTTAGAAGTAGTTTTATGTTGTTCGTCAGCAAGTGTAAAAGCATTTTTGTATAGCTCTAACTTATCTTCTACCGACAATGAAGGGGACGAAGAGTTTACTACAGCAATCGCAAATTGTTCTGGATTGATTTTCATATGTAATCACCTCGCTTTCTAAGGTGATTATACCACAGGATGTAGCGTTAGATACAAATATTAGGAGGTGATTATATATGTATGCTGTTAAGGCGACTAAACGAGTCATCGTTATAAGACCACGAAAAGCGCTGAGAGCTGAGGAAGCAGCTGAGTTTTTAGACATTGGAATGAGTTCCTTATATAGATATGCCCGAGCTGGCATTATACCTGGTCGTAAGATTGGAACAGATTGGAGATTCAGCAAACTAGCGCTTGAAAAATGGCTAGATGCACAAGTGAAGGAGGAAAACGATTGACGGTATTTGCGATAGTTTCATTATCAACATTGTTCATTATTCCAATCGTGGTAATCAGCCACGGCGACAATAAAACGGGGGAGTGAGTGAAATTGGCAGAAAAACAGCTAGTACTCATAAAAAAAACACATTTATGTGACTTCAAAGTCACGATCTACAAGAAATCACGCTGGGTTTCCATGGAAACGTATCAAGGGGAGCATAACCAAAGTTATCACCAATGCCATCTTAAGAAAACAGGCTCTCGGACCATTCGGGGTTACATTAGAAGATTAATCAAGGAAGGTTATGTAGTTGATGTGTCATGTTGACATTACACCAAGTGTTCGAGTGTATCGTAGTGTCTTATGCTGCAGTATGCATGATAGAGACAGTAAAACAGACTGTTAACGAAATCAAACAAACAGGATTTGAAGCTTGGTACTTCAAAAATAGAGAATAAAGGAGCAAACAAAATGATATTAGGGAAGCAGTTTTTCATTGTGACAAAGATAGGGATTGAAGGTTGGGCCGAACTAAAAGATGCAGGCATGTATCTGATCGAGTGGATTGAGAAACCAGGTATTAACTTGATGGAAAGAAGTAGAACATTCCCAACACAAGACGTAATCGACAATTTAGAAAATGGTACATGGAGTTTAAGGGGATATCGTGGGTATTCTGCTGAGATGAAAGCGCATGTTAGTAGCCTAGGGTATAGCTGGCTGGATCGTCGTAATTTTACATTTACACAATCGGGAGAAGGCAGTATAGGTATTGTAATCGACGGTAAGGGGTTGGTTGAATGTGCGGATTTGGATGATGTAGTGGAGCATTTGTGGTTTTTTGATTACATTTCGAAGGAGGAGAAAACAGCTATGACATTTGAAAAAGGTAAGGATTTTGTATTTATTAGAGTATCATCTGCACAAATTGGGAAAGCTACATTTAACGAAGAAACGGGTGGGTATCATTTCGAAACAAGAGGTGCCGAATTTGTTGGATTTACGCCACTAAGATCACATAATGACTTGGATATAGACCAAGTAGAAAATGAGTTCAAAATGGGTTTTATAGAGGTTGTTGGAATTGAACAGTGGGATTTTGTGAATGTTATTGATGAACTATCGATGAAGATAGGAATACCTACTAAAGAGTATTTGCTTGGGAAAAGGTTGGAGAGAGAAAAAGTGGCAAGCATAAGCGAATTAAGCGCGTTGCAAGTTAAAAACGCGACATTTCACTTTAAAAGAAAGCTTAAAGCTTTAGAAGAAACGCTAAAAAAATAGACTCATGCGCTAACATGAGTCCGGATGTGATACACACCAAATATAACTTATTTATAGTGTATATCACATCCTCCAATTACGCAAGGTTTTGGGGATTTTTCTAGTGATTCTAAGGGAAGGAGGCCATATCATGATGGAGGGATGGATAAAATTACACCGATCAATAATTGAGAGTGACACATATAACTGTCTGTCATTACATCAAAAAATAATCATGATTGAGTTACTTTTACGAGCGAATCACACCGACAATTATTGGTTTGATAAACGACGTGGTGAGAAGGTCGAAGTAAGGCGTGGACAGCTTATAACGAGCGTTCAAACAATCGAAAATGACTGGTTTTCTCGTGATAAAGAAGTCACAACGAAGAAAGTAAGAACGACATTAGATAAATTAAAAAAACTTGATTTTTTGGCAATCGAAACGACAAACAGTTATACCCGTCTAACCATTTGCAAATACAACGATTATCAAGTGTCAGATATTGAAAAGGGCAAACAAGACGACACCCAAAGGGCAATCAAAGGGCAAGCCGAGGGCAACCAAAGGGCAACAAACAAGAATGTAAAGAATGTAAAGAAGAAAAAGACACCTCAGAAAATAGAATTTACTGAGGAGCATTTACAACTTGCTTATTACTTTTTTGATCGCATCTTAGAAAATTTACCAGAGAAAAAGCCCCCTAATTTCGAAAAATGGGCCGATACGATTCGTTTAATGATGAATGATGGGCGTACAAACAAACAAATTAAATGGTTGATGACTTGGGTTCAGCAAGATGATTTCGAAATGGCTAATGTGCTATCGCCTACGAAATTAAGGGCAAGGTTTGATAGCTTGGCGTTAAAGGCGAAGAAGGAACACGAGAAGAAGCAAACTAGTAATACCAGTAAGCAGGAAGCCACCAGACGACTACTTGAGGAAGGTGAGGATTTATGACAAGGAAAGAGGCAATCGAATTATTGCTATTAATAAACGATACTTACAAAGATTTCGAGTTGGATGCAACAAAAAAAGAAAACTGGATCAGTGTATTAACTAAAGGCGATTTTAAACGGAGTAAAGCAGCGTTGCTTAAATACATCCAAACGAAGCCATATATACCAGCAATTGCGAACTTTTTTATACCTATTAACCAAGATGTTGAGAAAACAAAGGCGTATCTTGACAAAATGAAGCAGTATCAACAAGAAGCAGTAACGATGCCTAGTCTTGAAGAGTCGGCACTACCAGATGACTTAAAAGCAGAGATTAAAGCCTATCAAGAAAAGAAGGCATCACGACAAATAGTGCCACTTAATGCAGAACAACAAGAGATTGCAAGACAAAACAACTTGAACAAAATTGCTGAACTCAAAGAAAAAGGAGGTATTTAGGCATGAGTATACAAGTGAAAATTGAAGCCGAAACCTCGGTTTTAGGTGCTGTTTTTTTACAACCAGATTTGATTCACTCGATAGCACTATTGCCTGAACACTTCACTGACGCTAAGAATAGACAGTTATACACAGTGATGCAAGCTTTAAAAAATGAAGGCATCGTTATTGATCCCGTGACAATGTTTTCTAAACTAACAAATGCCGAGGCGTTGAAGTATATGACGGACTTAGCAGGGAGTTGCCCAACGGCAGCGCATTATCAGTATTACGAAAAAATAGTGTTAGATGAATATGAAAAAATGATCGTCATGCAAGCTGCTAAAAAGTTTATCGAAACAAAAGACGAACAATCAATGGGTGAACTAGTAGAAAAAGCACGAGAAGTAAGATCATACGATGTTAAGGACCAAACAACCCAAAACGAAGATATGCTAGAAATCTATAACTCAATGTACGAATACCAGGGCCCTCTAAATGGTGAGCTAAGTTCAGGATATCCAGCTTTAGATAATGTGGTCGGAGGCATGAAAGCATCTGATTTGATTATTATTGCAGGTCGCCCATCGATGGGGAAAACAGCTTTTGCGGTCAATGTTGCAATTAACATCGCCAAAAATGCGGCTGCAGATAAGAAAGTAAATCCAACAGGCGGGTTAAAGCAAGTGGATGTATTCAGCCTAGAAATGCCAAGGAAATCACTATTACAACGAATGATCAGCAGCATTGGCAATGTAAGAAGTGAGGTTTGGCATGATCCATATCATGTACTAGACACGGTGAAGGGTAATATTATTCAAGCTCAAGGCGTTATATCTGGTCTTGATCTTCACATTGATGATAATAGCAGTGTTGGTGTCAGTGACATTGAGCGCCGAATAAGAGAAGTTCGAGCAAGTAATAAAGTATCAAAACACGTTATTGTGATCGATTACCTGGGTTTAATGAAATTACCAGAGAAAGAGCGTCATGATCTATCAATCGGGAAGCTTACCGGTGGACTAAAATTATTATGCAAAAAGTATAATGTAACAATCATCTTACTATCTCAATTATCACGTGGCGTGGAACAACGACAAGATAAGCGACCCATGTTATCCGATTTACGAGATTCGGGGAGTATTGAGCAAGATGCGGATGTTGTGATGTTGCTGTATAGGGATGATTATTATAATCGGGACACAGATGCAGAGGGATTGGTTGAGGTCATCGTTGCTAAAAATCGTAATGGGGCAATTGGTACCGTTCAATTGGCTTTTGTGAAGGAACATAGTAAATTCTTAAACCTCGAGCTGCGTTTGGCGGAGGCGAAGTGATGATTGAAGCCATTTTTACGAAGTCTGGCAAGGTGAAGAAATATGCACCAAGGCAATTTGAATGCACAGAATGTGGAAACATACCACCAACTAGAGAAGCGCTCAATTCGTCTTATTGTAATTTTTGCGGTGGCAACTACGTCATTAGACAAATCTATAAAAATTGGAAACAAGAAAAGGAGAACGCTGCTAATGAAATCAGGAAAGAAGCCGAATAAAAAGCAGTCCATTTTTATTAAAGAGAACGGAATAAATCCCGATAATTGGTTCATCTATAAAAATACCAGTGAAGCCATGCATTTAGTGCATCGCTATGTGGGAAAACGGACACATAAAATTCCAAAGTGAGGTGCGACATGATACGAGAACAACGAAGGGAAAAGGCGAAAGCGATAATTGAGGAAATCAATAAACTAGTCGATTTGCATGATAAGACAAAAAGTTTTCGATCTTGTGAAGTCAAGGGATGTAAATTGTGCGCTCAAATAAAAAAATTAGGCAACGATTTAAATGAGGTCCAAAATAAGCTCAGTCCAGAACCAGGGGAAGAAGTTCCGGCCCTTTCATCACGAACCATTGATGAGTATTTGGATTTAGAAGAAATGTGGACAGACACACAAATTAGCGAAATGTGGGCGATAACCAAAAAGGCATTGAGCCTTTGGAAAAAGGAACAAGGACTTTTTAGGGCAGAATCAAAACCACTTACCATGACGATCGCCGAATATCTGGCATACAAACAGGATGGTTTATCTGATAAAAAAATAGCAGCCAGATTAGGTGCCACAAATGCTCAAATCACACGGTTTAAAGAAAAATACAACTTGAGCTCTAAAATCTATGACTACGGCTATAACGGTAAGTATTGATGGAGTTTGTAGGAACGATTAAATCCATCACTTACCCAGATAATCATACGAGACTAATACTTGATATCGATGAAAAAGTAAGCCCGGCGATAATATCACGCCATACAGCGGGAATTGCACCACAGGTTGGTGTTGAATTTTTTGATAATCGAAAAATATCGGCAGATCAGAGGCGAAAAGCATTCGCGATAATGACCGAGATAACGAGACATTTTTATAACGAGAATTATAGTTCAGAACTTCGGCTAGTCAGTCCAAGTTTTGCTGATGATCGTAAATCAGTTGAAACAGCATTAAAAGCGTCTTTCGCAACATATAAAAACATTGAAGCGTACAGCTTAGCAAGCAGTGATATGACGACAGCAAGGGATTTTATCAATTTTTTAATTGAATTTTGTTTCATGTTTGATGTTCCATTTCATGAAAAAGAGCGCTTTTTGGGCGAAGATATACAGTTTTTCTTGTATATGTGCTTGAAATATCGTAAGTGTGCTATAACCGGCAAAGCTGGATCAGATGTGCATCATATCGACGCGGTGGGTATGGGGCGTAACCGGAATAAAGTAGACAGCACCCAATTTCGTTTTATCTGCTTATCACGAGAAATGCACAACTTAGTACATCAAATCGGATGGAATAAATTTAGTTCCATGCACAAGGTTGGGGCCATTAAATTAAATGAAAAAGGACTCAAAGAATGCCGCATAAAAACACAGCCAGTTTCAGGCTTTTATATAGATATTGACGAAAATTAGGAGGATGAACATGAGTACAATCAATCTATCAGGTATGGCAGGTGGAGCAGTTCAAGAACGATTTGCCGAAGAATTGGACAAGGTGTTAGAAAACATTAATGACCCGAATACGGACCCGTTGAAAGCTAGAAAAATCACAGTCACGGTGACGGTCAAGGGGAATGAAGAACGTGATATGGCGAATGTGGACATTCAAGCCAAATCGACATTGCAACCAGCCAAGGCGCTTACTACCCGTGTTGTATTTGGAGAAGATGCAGGTAAAGTTGTAGGTGAAGAATTGCTCTCTGGACAAAAAGGACAAACCTTTTTAGATCCGGATGACGATATGAAGCTGAAAACAGATACAGGGCAGCCAATTCCAGAAAATCAAAACGTAGTCAATATGAAAAAAGCCTAAGCAACCTAAATATATTATAAGAATGGGAGATAGAAAATTATGAATAATCAAAAAGAAGCGTTGGAATATGTGGCACAGTTGGCACAAAAAGAAGTAAAAGAAATTAATGGCCGTAAATATGCCACGGGTGATTTGCAATTAGTAGCAGATGCCAGAGCGGCAGCGTTTGAATTGCATACACTAACTGGAATCGTGAACTATGTACAATCCAATGTGGATGCTATAAAAGGTCCTGTTGTTGTGCATGTGTTTGGGCCAGAGAAAGTTTCGGTATTTAGCCCACTAAACAATGATCGTAAACGGGAGGAGTTTGTGCGGGCAGAAGCTATTATTCCAGAGTTTAGGTTCGATCATTTTTATGACAGTGATACATTCAATATTAAGATGCAGGCGCTTTTCCTAGAAAGCGACGAGAAAACAGCTATTTTAGGACTTGTTGGAAATATCCAAGAAGAAAATGTTCGGAACACATCAAGTGATGGTACTAGTCAGACAGTTGTTGCAAGATCGGGCATTACAAAAGTAGAAAATGTGACGGTTCCAAACCCAGTAAGCCTGAGACCATATCGGACTTTTGCGGAAATAGATCAGCCAATTAGTAAGTTTGTGTTGCGCATGAAAGATGGCCCAAGCATCGCCCTTTTTGAAGCGGATGGTGGAGCATGGCAAAATATCGCAATTCAAAACATTGAAAAATATCTAGTGCGTGAACTTGACGACTTAATACAAGAAGGCCGAGTACACATTATAGCGTAATAATGAGAGGGCGGCATACGCCCTCAAAGAAGGAGGTTAGGTAATTGAGACGAATATTGAACTATCCAGGAAGTAAATGGCGATTAGCCGATTGGATAATAGAAAACATGCCCCCACATGAAACATACCTAGAACCCTTTTTTGGGAGTGGTGCCGTTTTTTTCAATAAAGCAAAGAGTAAAGTGGAAACTATAAACGATCTGGACGGGCGTATAGTAAACATGTTTCAAGTTATGAGAAATGATCCAGAGAAATTGGCAGCGGTGATAAATGCCACTCCATATGCTAGAGCAGAGTATGAATTAAGTTTATTTATTGCAAATGATCCAGTAGAAGATGCGCGCCGAATGCTTGTACGTTGTTGGTTCTCGATAGGTGGCAAGACACATAGCAAGTCGGGATTTAGAAAGTTAGTTTCGGCAAATGGCCCATACGTGGTACAGGATTGGGCTAGGATGCCAGAAACGATTATAGAGGCAGGAAACAGATTGAAAGAGGCACAAATTGAGAACATAAACGCATTGGACCTATTGCAGCAACATAACCGGCCTGAAATATTGATTTATGCTGACCCGCCGTATTTACCAAGTACACGAGGCGGGAAACACTATTCACATGAATACACCGAACAAGATCATAGGGACCTGTTAGAAGTATTGAAAGATCATGAAGGACCGGTATTACTTAGTGGCTATGAAAGTGATTTGTACAAAAATATGTTGAGTGGTTGGATTGTAAAAGAAAAATCAACAACTGTACTTCATGGCGCAACACGGAACGAAATTTTATATATAAACAAAGTTGCAGAGCAGGGAATCAAGCAAGAATTGAAAGAAAAAATGGAACAAATTAATTTATTCGAGGAGGAAACACAATGAGTCATTTTACAGTAGCTGTAATAACCAAAACAGGAACACCCGAGGAAGTCGATAATCTTTTAGGCCCTTTTGATGAAGAAATCGAGGTGCCGCACTATACTACAAAAGCAGATATCATAAAAAAAGGCCGAGCATCCATTGAATCCTATAAAAATGGAACATATCAGGAATACTTAAATAATCCTGAAAAGTATTTGTCTGAGTGTAACAATGAACGCCATATTAACTATATATCTATTGAATTTCCAAAAAAATTGGAATGGACAGATGAAGAAGTATATGCAGAAGAAATTAAATGGGCAGAGGAAGAAAATATAAAAGATGATGGATCAGTATTTTCAAATTATAACCCTAAATCAAAGTGGGATTGGTACCAAATCGGCGGACGTTGGAAAAACATGCTGATTTTAAAGAATGGTGGAGTTGCAGACACTGCCAAAATTGAAAACATTGATCTGTCAAAAACAAATAAGACTTTTGCGCTACTAACGCCAGAAGGAGAATGGTATGAACGCGGAAAAATGGGATGGTGGGCAACTGTAACAGATAAGAATAACAATTACAGTGAGGAATACACCAAGTTGCTACTAGAAAATCAAGACTGCTTTATTACAATAGTCGATTGCCACATCTAATTACAAGATTCGAAAGGTGGAATTGCAATGAAAATTGAGCAGCGATTTAATATTAATAACGGCATTAAAGTAAAACTGACGGATGCCGGTGTTCAACATTTTATAGATTTTTATAAAAATGAACCTTACCACCGAGTATGTACCCCTGATATTGATGCAGAGGGATACACAAAGTTTTCAATGTGGATGTTAATGAAAATATATGGCTCACAAATGAATATTGGAAGTTGGGAGTTGCCATTTGAAACTAATGTATTTGTTGAAATAGAACAACAGAAGCCAGAATATTACGTGCGATTAACTGCTCCGGAAATAAATATTTTTTCGAAGTATGTTGATAAACGTCTAGAGTTACTTGAAAAAGAGAAGCAACGAATGATGAAAGCAGTGGAATTTCGTGTGAAAATTGGCGATTTGTATTTCGTTAGCTGGGGCGAAGATGGCACACAACCAACATTCACACTTGACGACATGTTAGGTGCGTTAGATAGAGCGCGGAAGTTCGACAGCCAAGAGGAAGCAAATGAAATCGCTAAAATATTTGGCGGCGTGGCAGTGCCAGTTGAGGAGGGTGAAGGATGAAACAAACAGGAAATCAAATAATTAAAAATATACGTGATTCATGGTTTAAGGACCATGTGGCGACGGTAACGGGATTTGACGGAATAACGATAATAAAATGGAGAAACCCAAAATGCTTTCAGTATCACATGGAATATATTTTGAGAGATCATAATTTGTTTATTAGTGGAGACATTGGTTCAGCTGTTTATAATTTGACATGGCAAGCTAAATTAGGGAGTTTCAAAAATATTAATGTTGGCTATTTCACTGAAAAACTAGCGTGTTCAGAGCGTGATAAATACGATTACGATGATTTTGAAGAAGGAACAAAACGATTTATCAATGAACATTTTTATGATGATATGAAAGAGCATAAAGAAGAATTAGAAGAAATCAAACAAGAACTGTCAGATCCAAGTTATTATGGCGAATTTGGGCCATTTGAAGCGTGGCTTAGAGCTGAGGAGGTATCATCGAAAATCGAACTAGATGGTGAGCTTGGAGAGTGTTATAGTCGCGAGGTTAGAAGTCTTAATGCTGTGTTTTATGCTTATCTGATTGGTTTACAGATGATTGAAGAACAAATACTAGATAAGGGGTGAGGCGTGATGACTAAAGTTCCTTATATTGTACAAGATGAGTTAACCGAGTTTAAGCGTATGTGCAAGAATGATGCGTATTTAATTACATGCTTATTCTTTGCAGTGCAAGGTGAATCGCAAGGAATAGCGTTTGCAAGTGGAACTGTGAGCTGGTGTAAACACGATAATAATTTGTATAATGCAGTGCGGTTTATCTTACATGGAGAGGAGGGCGAATGATGAATAAATGTCTGATAACCGTACACACAAAAAAAGGCACAGTATGCCAATGTAAAACTCCGAAAACACTGGAAGAATTGAAAAAAGACTACCGTACATTAAACGCTCAAGGGCACGTTAGTTTGATGGACGATAAGTCGCTAACTATAATACCTGTCAAGTCAATAGATACTATACGCATTGAAAAAATGGATGGTGATGTGCGATGAAACTAATTGCAACTGTATTATTCGACAATGGCACATTATCCAAATATACATCCGATTTCACAAGTGAGGACACAGATGTATTGGATGGGGTTATAGAAGTGGTTCAGGATATTTACCAAAACTCTGCAAATGGTTTTGTAACTATCCCAGGGGGACCAAACGAAGTTGGCACGCTTATAAATGTTGCGAAAACATCAGCAATTACATTTGAAGTCATTAAGGAGGGCGAGCATGAAAGTTAGGCAAACAATTGTCAACGAGTATGAAGCTGTTCAATACTTGTCCAATATGGCGACTGGCTGGGCGTATTTAGATGAATTGGTACGCTTCGCTGGTAAGAAACCTAGTCTTTTCCGTAAAAAAGGTAATGAAACCATTGAAGAAGCACTAAAACGTATTAAATCCGAAAACAGTTATTTGAGACCACGTTTTTTAAAAAAATATTATGAGCATGAAAATGGAAGAATCATAATAAACCCAAGACACAAAGCTATTTATATTTTTGAAGGTGATGAAATTAATGAGATTCGAAAAAGCTATTTAAAACTGCAGGGATATGAAATCATTGAGGAGGATATAGGAAAATGAAAACAAGTGAATTAAAAACAGCGGTGCATGATGAAGGCTTGGAATTGTGGATTTTAGAAAACTATATTGCCGTTGTGAATCCAGCAACTGGAACAGATATGGGTTTTGTAGACCGAAATAATCCGTATGTTGCGCAAGTCGAATCAGCCGCAGTTAAGGAATTAGACAAAACGACCAGAAAAAAACTAATTAAATTACTTTTCGATTATGGCATGACACCGTTAGAGGAACGAGAAGATATGGGGCGCTGAGGCATAAGATGAACAGACTTGATATAACAAAATTACCACCTGTTTCGAAAAGATGCGTATTTTGTAAAAGAAAAGAAGCTATGTATTTATGTGATTACCGATTTGGCTCACCAGGCATATGGTTTACAAGAGATTATAGATCGTTTGTGAAAACGAACTCGAATCTACCTGAATTTATAACATGTGATGCACCGATGTGCAGAGAATGTGTGGACGAAGTGAGTAACGAAATGCATATGTGTCCTGCACATAAAAATTTTATAACAAACGCAAGACATTGCTAATGTATTTGATTGAGGCTGAGAGGAGGTGAATATTTTTGAATGAAAATTTTGTATATTTTGATAATTATATGTGCATTGTTGCTAATTGTATGGATGTCACTTAGCCCTTTATTCGGCAAAATTGGCAAGTTTATATCAAACAGAAAAAACAAAGTAGAAGATGACATTAAAAATAATGAGGAGGACTGGTTTGAATGAAGAAAAGTGTAATTGGAGCTATTGCGATAGGGGTATTATTAATTTTTGGGGCGATCGGATTAATTATGAGTTTAACAAAAGTAGATAATGGGAACGTTGGTATCGTCTACAGCCCGAATGGTGGCATAAAGGAAAAAGCGTTGGGACAGGGATGGCACATGGTTGGTTTGCTGGATAAAGTGAACGAGTACCCAACTAAATTACGCACAGTCGATGCTAAGGACTTAACTGTATCAACCAAAGACGGTAAAAACATCAATTTGGATTTATCATATAGCTACAAAATTGATGCTTCGAAAGCAACAGATATTTATAAAACGTTCGGCAGCGTACCGGTTGAAGAACTGGAAAAAGGATATATGGAACGCCGTTTATTAGAAACGACTCGCCGTGTTGTTAGCAAGTACAATTTACTGGACATTTACGGTGAAGATGCAACCGAAGCATCCATGAACATTCAAAAAGACTTTGCTAAAAATGTTGATAAGCTTGGATTTATTGTATCTGATACAACATTGGGTGCACCAAAGGCGGATGCTAAGACGCAGGCTGCTATTGATGACCGGGTAAAGGTATCACAAGAAAATTCTAAGAAGAAGCTAGAACTTGAAAATGATAAGATCGATGCTCAGCGTAAGGAAGTACAGGCACAAGGTGAAGCGACTAAACGCCAAATCGAAGCAACTGCAGAGGCAAAAGCAAATGAAACAGTTTCCAAGTCCATTACAACGGAGTTACTGAGGAAAATGGAAATGGAGGCACGAATTCAACACGGATGGATTACAACGCAGGGTGCTAATACAGTTGTAACGGATGGTAAGTAACGTGGATAGCTCTGTGAATGTGGACATTAGCCCCGAAGAAGCATATGAACTTGTTACAACCGTTATGGAGGCATTTAAGAAAATCATCAAAAAAATATTGGATTACATTGAATGCTTCTTTACTCGACATGCAAAAGCGAAAACATATATGCGTATAGCTATAGACACTAAGAATTCACGTATTAGGCGAAAAAATATGAAAAAAATACAAATACTACTGAATAGCTAGAAAATCATCACTTGGATGTGATTTAAATGATATGCAGACATATGATTGTAAAGGATCAATTTACGTTGGACGGCCATTTAGTCTCAAGAGAATGCGAAAGATGTGGAATGAAGTTATTTACAGGTTATAAGGAGATGAATGGATTGGAACAGTCTACAAACAATATTAATAATGATGGAGTCTACGTACAAGTAGATAACAAGGTAGTGTCTATAGAGGGCGCACCAGCAACAGGATTTGGACAAACAGTTATCAATTGGGCAGATGGTAAACCAGTAAGTGCAGAGACAACTACGAAACATAAAATCAAATACTAAACGTCTGATCGTAAAAATCGAAGGACGCAATGAGTTAGCTTAACGGCTACTTGTTGCGTCCTTTTTATTTAGGAGGGAATGTCATGATTCACAAATTGAAGAAGGAGTATCAAAGTGGCCGGCTCGATTTGCTAAGAATATTGGACAGTATGCCAAAAGAAGAATCACAGGGTGTTCCTGGTAAAAGAATAGTCAATTCAAAGAAAAAAGATAAAGCGACATTGATCCGTGAAATGATTAGTGACATGACATTCGCAATTGATTGGATGAGAACTGGACGCGAGCCGAATAGCATAAGAGGGATTGAGAGGCAGGGAGTATATAACAACACTGTACACATGGACCCGATGATACTGGCTAATATGATAGGAGCATCTATGACACAGAAAGAGGTGGACGAGTATCCACTAAATGAGTATGAGGCAGAGATATTAGAGTTCTTTCATTCTATTTTATCTGATCGAGAGAAAGAGTGTTTTATGTTGGTACGCGCAAATGAATACAGTTTCCATGAGGCAGCAGAGGCATTACATATTGAGAAAGGATCTGTACAGCAATACGTGCGTAGAGCCGAGGAAAAACTAAAAGAAGCATTTAGTAATAACCTTTGGTTTTATGATTATGTTCGGGGCTAATTCTTGTCTTACGTTTGCCTACTATATATGAAGGAAGCAATGCAAAACAAAAAGAAGGTGCTAGACACACCTTCCCATAGCCAGCCGTCACCGGCTTTGAGATAGCAACTGTAGCACGCGTGCTTTTGAGAGTTTGCTATCTCACCCATTATTTTAAATGAAAGCCGGTGTGAAATCAATGGAAATGGAACAATTGTTCAAGAAAAGTGAGAGAAAAGTATATATTGTAAACGGAAAACACTTATTAATACATGGCAGTTCAATGGATAGCTACTACGATACGTTGCTATCTAACATTAAAATAAGCGCAGTAGTAACTGATCCACCTTATGGAATAAATCTATTGAGTAATAAGAATACACTCGGAAGAAGTAAAACAGTCTACAAACCAGTACATGGAGATACAAGCACGGAAGCTTTCAAGATGTTTTATGAAAAAAGAATTGTATCTATGGGAATTAATAACTATGCAATTTTTGGTGGCAATTATTTTGCACCAATCCTGCCCAGTGCGAAGGGCTGGATTGCATGGGATAAGAAAGTAAATGCAGGAATGAGTTTCAGTAGGACAGAATTAATCTACACTAGTTTTCATAAAAAGACAGACATCATTGAGTATCGGTATGCTGGTGCAGCAGTTGAGCGAGAAGAACGAGAATATGGTTATAAGAGGTTTCACCCCACGCAGAAACCTATCGGATTATTACGTCGGGTTATTCAATTGTTACCAGATACAGAAGAGTATATCCTGGATGGGTTCGGTGGTAGTGCATCTTTAATGTGTGCGGCAGAGTATGAAGGTACCAAGTCAATCATCTTCGAGGTAGATGAGGAGTACATTAACCAAGGCATTAGCCTATACCTTAGTTTGTTCCCATCACATGAAATTAAGGAAATTGTATTTTGATATGGAGTGAGTGACATGCGGACAAGAGATGAGATAGATGCCATCTATAAGACATCGCGATGGGCTAAGACACGTAAAACTGTCTTAGCTCGCGATTATTATTTATGTCAAGAATGCAAGAGACGTGGAATCATTAAACAAGGGAACACGGTTCATCACATTATTGAGTTGAGAGAAGATACTAGCAAAGCTTTTGATTTAAATAACCTAGAGACAGTGTGTCTAGCCTGCCATAACATGGAGCATCCAGAAAAAGCTGGTGGTAGGAGAAAGGCAAAGAGAAATCCCAATGTTATTAAATTTTATAGGAACAATGACTTCAACATATAATTTTACAGGCATTTAAGACTATTTATTATATGTGGTAGGTCTAAATACACCCCCCTACCATGAATTCTGAAAAATTTGGTCAGATCCTGAACGGTTGCCCCCTCCCTTCACAATAAATTCGCTGATCAATTATTTTCAAAGGGCAGAAGGATTGTTTTTATTGCTGGTATATTGCGATTTTGAATACAGAAAGGCGGTGAGGAAATATGCCAACACCAGCAAAATCGATAGGACTTCAATTAATCGATGGAAATAAAAATCACAGAACAAAAGAAGAAATTGATAAAAGAATCAAAAATGAAAACAGATTAAAAATGAGTGCTGAGAATATACACCCACCGTCATGGTTAGACAAAACGGCAAAAAAAGAATTTAACAGAATAACAGCATTATTATTAGAAATAGACTTGATAAATGATGCTGATATTGCCCATCTTGCGCTTTACTGTGATTCGTATTCTCAATATCTTTCATATAAACGACAAGTCAAAAAGAAAGGGCTTTGGGTAGATAATAAACCAAATCCATTTATATTACGGATGAAGGATGCCGCCATTCAAATGCGATCGTTTGGAGCAGATTTGGGGTTGTCTCCAGCAGCGAGAGCAAAGTTAGCAATAAATCTAAGTAGCAATGACGAAAATGAAGACGAAGAATTCTAAGCCACTAATAGAAATGAGCTATACAGAGTTAGAAAGATGGTGGGCTAACTATGTAGAGGAACAAAAAAGCTGGGGTGGAATTTTAGAGAACCCTTATCCGGAACTTTTAACAACCTGGTACGCAGAAAGGCTGATTGATGGAAGTATTCCGGCCAGTAAAGAAAATATTTTAGCGGCTAAGCGTCATATATACGATTTATCAAGGCAAGGAACAGATGACTTTCCCTGGATATTTGATGAGGAAAGAGGTCACCGTCCAATTCGCTTTATTGAAAAAAAGTGTAAGCCTTCAAAAGGGGATTTTGATCAATTAGTTTTACAACCCTGGCAGCATTTTATCATTGGCTCACTTTTTGGATGGGTTCATCGAGATACTGGAATACGGAGGTTCCGTGAAGCTCTAAATATGGTGGGCCGGAAGAATGGGAAAACAACACTTATTTCAGGCGTATCAAACTATATGTTGGGCTTTGATGGAGAAAATGGAGCCCGCGTGTATGTATTAGCCAACGCAGAGCAACAGGCACATGAACTATTCGATGAAGCGAAAGCGATGGTTGAAAAATCTCCTTACTTGTCGAAAAAATTTAAAGCACAGAGAAATAAAATTAAATATGATGCAACTTTCAGTGAAATACAAGCACGCGCTTCTGACAGCAAACGACTGGATGGATTAAACACGCATCTAGGCATTTTTGATGAAATCCATGAATTTAGAAATTATAAGTTGCTAAATGTTATTCAAAAATCACGTGGGGCTAGAAAGCAGCCCTTACTAATCTATATCACCACTGCCGGCTATGTTTTAGATGGCCCGTTAATGGCGTATTTTGAGCAAGGTAAAGAATGCTTGGAAAACCTTAAAGATAATTTGGATGAAAGAACATTTTACTTCCTTGCTAAGTTAGATAATCCAAAAGAGGCAGATCGTCCAGAGCTTTGGATTAAAGCGAACCCAAACATTGGATTGATGGGATTTGTTGATTTAGTAACAGATTGGATCAAGCAACGCAAAAATGAAGAAGAGCGTGCTGATTGGCTGGCAAAACAGTTTAACTTTTTCAGTGATGTGGATGAGTTGCCATTCGTAACAGTAGAGACTATCAATAAAAATAAAAAGATTATTGATATCGAAACATTAAAAGGTCGAAAAGCGGTAGCAGGCTATGATTTGTCGGAAACAGAAGATTTTACGAGTGCTTGTTTGGAATTTCCATTAGATGATGGGACGGTTTTTATTTTGACTCATTCTTGGATTCCGCAAGTAAGATATAACCGTGATGATAACAAACCACGATTAGACAAATGGATAAAGGAAGGTTGGCTGTCTGTTGTTCCAGGTGACTATGTAAATTATGAACATGTCTACGATTGGTTAGTAGAACAATCAGAATTTTATCAAATTGAGTATATCGCTTACGACAGGGCAAAGGCCCTTTATTTAAATAAGTCATTAGAGAAATATGGGTTTAAAACAGAGAAAGTGATTCAAGGTTTTGTGACTTTGGGTGGCCCCTTACAGAATTTTAAAGAAATGATGCTCGATGGCAAAGTGATTTATAATAATTCATCCTTGTTTAGATGGTATTTAAACAATGTTCGATTGGTTGAAGATAGAAATAAAAACTGGATGCCCACTAAACAATCGAAAAATAGAAAAATTGATGGATTTGCCGCTGCATTAAATGCGCACGCCTTAGTAATTGATATGTTAGTAAAACCTGCTGGAAACAGAAATGTTGGTGTTATTAGTATGAGTGAGTTGATGAGAAAAGATTGAAAGGCGGTGAAATCTATATATGAATGTATTTCAAAAAGCAATTTATAAATTGGTACCAAGGTCTATTAAACAATCAATAATAAAGGAATCAGCAACAAAAAGTGATTTTAGCAAATGGATGGGAAGAGTGTTCTTTGGGTTAGAGAATGGAACGCTCGAAACGAATGAAAATATATTTTCTATTGTTTCGAGACTTGCTAATGTCTTATCTAGCCTACCGTTTAAGATGTATAAGAACTATGATCAAGTTAACGACGAATTTACTGATCGTTTAGTTTATTTTCCAAATCAAAATCAGTCACTTGATGATATTTTTAAAGTGTTGGAAGTCAGTAGGAACACCAATGGAAATGGGTACGCCCTAATATTTAGAGATATTAGGATGCAGTTCGAAAAATTAGTTCCGTTTAATCCAAATTATGTAGAGCCTATATTAAACACAGATTCTGGAGACTTGTGGTATCGGGTTAATAATGGAGGGAAATCTTTTTATTTCCATAACTCAGATATAATTCATGTCAAACATATTGCTGGCAATGGTAATTGGAAAGGGATTAGTCCCATTGGTGTATTAAAAAATTCTAATGAATTCGATAAGTCTGTTAGGGAGTTTTCATTAAAAGAAATGCAAACGGCTAGAGATTCGTTTATCTTAACTTATGATACCAATGTAGATGATGATAAGAGAGAAGCTATTGTTGCTGATTTTAGGCGGTTTTATCAGGAAAACGGTGGTGTACTATTTCAGGAAAGCGGTGTAACAATTGAGCAGTTGAAGCGAAACTTTATCGCTGGTGATATGAAAATATCTGAAGACATTACACGTGACAGGATTGCAAATGTTTATAACGTCCCGAACATTATGCTCAATTCGGGTGGTAATAGTTTCTCTTCAAATGAACAGGTAATGCAGATGTTTGTAGATACCAATCTTGCGTCAACTGTTAAGCAGTATGAGCGAGAGTGCAATAAAAAAATTCTTACTAAGGAACAGCGGATTTCTGGTTTATACTTCAAATTTAACTTAAACGGCTTATTACGTGGTGACACTACTGCAAGAGTGGCGCTATATCACGGCGGACTTCGTGATGGATGGTTAACTAGAGATGAAGTTAGGATAAAAGAAGACTATGCGCCACGGGGTGGTCCGGCCGACATGCTGTGGGTGTCGGGTGATATGTATCCATTGGACATGGACCCAGCGTTAAGAAAAATAACAAAACGAAATGAAAGAGACGTATCGGAATGATGTGTCTTATTTTTGTGCCTTTGAAAGGGGTGAGAATATGAAAAAGAAATTTTGGGAGATGAAACAATCAGCAAATAAGAATGAGGCTGATATATACATTTATGGCGAGATTGTAGCATATAAATGGGATGACGGAGATACGACTGCAGCTAGCTTTCACAATGATTTAAAAGCTCTTGGTGATGTAGAAATCATTAATCTGCATGTAAATAGTCCAGGAGGTAGTGTATTTGAAGGTATAGCAATCGGAAACATGCTAAAAGCACACAAAGCGACAGTTAATGCTTATGTTGATGCTTTGGCCGCCTCTATTGCAAGTGTCATCACTGCAAGTTGCGATGTGGTTTATATGTATTCAAACTCAATGCAAATGATCCATCATCCATGGATGGGGTGTCGTGGAAATGCAAAGGATTTTAGGAAAACTGCTGATGATTTAGATGCAATTGCACAAGCGTCAATTATTACCTATCTGAATAAATCTAATGGCAAGTTGAATGAAGAGCAAATAGTGGAAGTTATGGACAATGAGTCATGGATCTCCGCTATTCAGGCGCAAGAATATGGGCTATGTGACATTATCTTGGGTGAAAATCAGATTGCTGCGGCATTGAGTACGGATCTCTTTGAAAAATATCAAAATGTACCTGAACAGTTCAGACAGGTAATTCAAAACAATCAACAAGTTATTACAGAAGAACGTGTACAAATGGCAGAACAAGCTAAGCAAAGTAAGCAATATATTAATGAAATACTAGGAGGAATATGAATATGAAAACACTATTTGAATTAAAACAAGATATGCTAACAATTGGCGATCAGTTACAGAAAACAGAAGGTGAACTTGCGCAGAAAGCGGTAGATCCTAAAGTTAATATTAGTGAATTAACAGATATCAAAGAATTGAAAAAAGACCTTAAAGCTAGGTTTGACATTATTAAAGAACAACATGATTCTCTAGAAGCCGAACAAAAAGCTGCCATGCAAAATAAAGAAATGAGAGCTAGCTTTTCTGATGATCCTAATCAAAAAATTATTGAAGCGAAAGCGGCATTAATTCGGAAAACGATTGCTAAAGAATCAGTACCGGTTGAAATTTTTCAAGCTTTAGGTGATGACGATACATCAAAGGGGAATGCATTTTTACCGAAAACGGTTGCTAATGATATTTTAGTTGAGCCGCTTGTAAAAAACCCTTTACGAAATGTATCGACGATTACTGGTATTCCAAATCTAGAGATTCCAAAAGTTTCTTTTTCGCTGGATGATGATGAGTTTATTGGAGATGACGAAACTGCCAAAGAGTTGAAGGCGAAGGGAGATACAGTATCATTTGGCCGCCATAAATTTAAAGTATTTACTGGTATTTCGGAAACAATTCTACTAGGAACCGATACGAATCTAGTGTCTACCGTAGAAAGCAATCTTCAAAGTGGAGTGGCAGCTAAGGAACGAAAGGTTGCATTCACTAAAAATCCTAAACCTGGTGAGGAGCACATGAGTTTTTACGATAAAACAAAAGTGAAAATTAAAGAAGTTGAAGGCATTGACTTGTACAAGGCGATTAAAGCTGCAGTTGCCAATTTGCATGAAGACTATCGTGAAAATGCAACCATTTTCATGACGTATACAGATTATCTGGATATTATTGAGAAACTTGCAAATGGAAGTGCCACGCTCTATTCAGCGCAACCAGAACAAATTCTAGGGAAACCGGTTGAATTTACTGATTCCGCGGTAGACCCTGTTATCGGAAATTTTGCATATTCTCATTTTAACTATGATATTGCCGCTCAATTTGAGCAAGACAAAGATATCAAGACAGGGATTAATCAGTTTGTTGTAACGGCGTGGTTAGATCACCAAATCAAGTTGTCTTCGGCATTCCGTATCGCAACTGTTAAGCCCTGAGCCGCCCCAAGCGCCATCCGGACTTAAAGGAACAAGTAACGTCACACTTGTAAATTTGAGCTGGGACGCGATAGAAGGGGCAACGAATTATAAAGTATACCGTGACGGAAATGAAATTGGAGAAAGTGATACTAACACCTTTAAAGATACAGGTTTGACAGCGGCAACAGACTATAGCTACCAAGTGAAAGCGGTATGTGGTTTGCTGACGTCTGAACTCTCATCTGCAGCAATAATAGCAACTAAAGAATCGCAGAGTGGGTGATTAATTATGGCACTTGATCCAAACAGCGAAGAAGATTTTGAATATCTGAAAAGTTCTTTACGGATAGATTTGGAAGATGATGACCTTCTTCTAAAACGATTGGTAGGGGCTTCTCAACGAACACTTATTGGGCAGATAGGACCTGATGATAATATTTTTTATGATGAAAACGAGCAATTTGACCTTGCGACAATCATGCTGACGGATCATTTCTACAAAACGCGTTCGGCGACAATCGAAAATGTAACAAGTATTGTACCGCCATTCGGCGTTAATATGATTATTCTGGACTTAAAAGCTAGTTACAGGGTGCATACGCGGAAAGTGAGTGATCTCAGTGCCGATTAGTCGAACGGGCAAGTTGAATAAACGATTAATGTTTCAAGAAATTAAGACCAAAAAATCCCCTACAACTGGGCAAACTATAAAAGAGCCGGTGGACTTATTCAAAGCTTGGTTTGGATATAAACAAAAATATTTAAATGAAGTGAAGGGTGAAGTGGGAACTGTTTTGGAGTCTACAGTTACGCTGATTATTCGACAGAAGCAAAAAAAAGAAGTACAGAGTGATTGGATTGTAAAGATAAAAGGTGAGCTGTTTGATATTATCAAAATAAATCCTGATACGGAAGATGAGGAATTTTTGGTTTTAATATGTAAGGTAAAGGCGTAAGAGGTGATTGGTAATGGTCAAAGGTTTAGATGAGTTAGAGGCCAATATTACAAAGCTCATGTTGCAGAATCAATCAGAAGCAAAGAAAGCGGTGATGGAAGTTGCGGAGGACTTTGCTAAGACGCTAGAACGTAATACGTCGTATGATACTAACAGTAAAACAGGGATTCATCTAAGAGATGACATTCAAGTCAGTGGTTTTAAGGGCGGGGGACAAGGTATTGTAGAAAAAGATATCGGTTTTGGTACACGAACAAGCTGGCGTTCACATTTTCCAGATGGAGGAACTGCCCGTTTTCCTGGTAAGCATTTTAAGGATCAAACTATTAATGAAATGAAACCGAAAGCGCAAAAAATTTATGCAGAAGCTGTGAAAAGGGGCTTAGGCCTATGATTGCTATTATTGATGCTTTTCAAGCCTTATATCATGATGAAGAATTGAATAAGCTTATGAATGAAATAAGGGGAAAGAAGCTAGAGGAACAAACGATTTTTCAATTAGAAATTGATGAAGACTTTCTTAAATTAGAGAAAGCGCCATTGATTCGTATCGAGGATATCGATAGTCATGGCGCTTTTTATAATGATGACAAACGTGGTGCAGATGATGAATCTATTCAAATTTCTACTATGGCTCAGACAGTTGAAGAGTTGGCTGACTTATTGCCCATCATAGATGAAGCAATGAAAAGGGCTAATTTTGAGCAATACAATAGCAAAATATACAAAGAAACTGATCTTGGTTTAATGTATAACGCTAGATCTTACAGGCGTATTAATTATTTATGAAATGGAGTGTTATAAATGGCTACAACAGAAAAAGTTGCAAAGATTGGTTTATCGGAGTTTAAATATGCCAAATTGAATGAAAAAGAAACAGTTGAATCTATGGACGACATTAAAAATATCCCTGGTTTACAGGAAGCCAAGCAAACGGTAGTTATGGATTCGGAAATAATATTCGCAGATGATGGTCCATACCTCATTTTAAATTCAGGGATTACTGAACTGAAATTAGAGGTAGGTATCGTAGATATACCTACTGAACATAAACCTGATTTGTTGGGTGTATTAATTGAACAGGGTATGGAAATTTACAAAAAAGATCTTACGCCGCCATATGTAGCCGTATCATTTAGATTTAAGTTATCTAATAATAAATATGGCTATTTTGGTATGATGAAGGGTCAATTCAGCCTTCCATCGGCAGATATGAAAACACAGGGTGAAAAGAATGAAGCGCAGACAGATAGTATTGAGGGGAATTTTGTTGCTCGTAATGACATTATGTACATTATTGGTCGAGAAGACCACCCCGATTTCAAGTTAGAGGAGTTTATGAATAAAGTTTATGGTGGGGTAAGCGCATCAACACCCTGATCGCCCCTCGAATTTCAGAGTCACTGATATCACAAATTCCACAATAACCTATGAGTGGGATGATGATGCATCAGCAGAATATTTATTGTACTTCAATGGCGAGGATAGACCGCGACGATTTACCACAAATGTCGCGGTAATATCTGATCTGCAGATGAGTACTTATTATTCTGCTAGTATCAGTGGTAAAAGCGGAATACTAGAGGGAGAACTCAGTAATATAGTAACGAAAAAGACTTTATATCCAAAGCCAACCGTTTCAAGAGTTTTATTAGGCGACACCTATATAAATGGTTCGGCAGTCAATAATCCCAATGTCACTAACTGCAGATTGTATAGAAAGGGCGAATCAGTGGCACTTTTAACGGGGACAATCACAGCTGGGGCATTAAAAATTTATGTATTAGGGAATGCCAGCATTACTGCAGAAAAAGAATATGATATTAGAGTAGTTGATGGAAATCCCAATTTGCCAACTTCAATACCTGGGATGCCCGCGACAATAACTATTGAATTACCTAAATTAACACTTAATCCAGTCACCTCAACATTAAAAGTGATTTCTGGAGAAACAGAACCCGCTGGTCAGGTAAGAATAAACATAGACAATGTAAATAAAACAGTCGTAACGGCAGATGTAAATGGTCTGTTTTCAACTGTTTCCAGTAATGTTACTTCAAATTCTATTATAAAAGTAGAGGCAAAAGTTGGGACAATATACCCTGTATATGTCGCTGTACGCGCAGACTCACATGCTTTACCAGATGCGCCAACTCGTGAAGTGAAGGATTTAGAAAGTTTTACAACATTATCTTCATGGGTGCTGCAATCAGGAGTAGGGACAATGAAATCCTCTGATACGGTTAATACAAAAGATACCCAAGCTATCAAGCTAACAGCCGACAAAGTCATTGGATTTATGCGCAATAATACTTTTAATATTGATTTGAAAGAAGCTACTGCAATAGAGTGCTTGTTATTTGTAAAAGATATAGCAGCGCTTGATAAAGTTATTGTTTATCTTGCAAATGATATTGGACTAGCAAATAACATGAGCTTCACAATCAATAGTTATGAGTTAGTGACGGGATGGAATAAAGTAGCTGTAGCATTATCAAGTGGAAAAGTCACGGGTTCTTTTACAAAGGCGCAGGATATTAAAGCAATGCAACTACGTGTTGAACCTAATACGGAAATGAAGGCGGAGGTATCATTCGACTTAATCTCATCCGTTAGAGCAGATAAAGCGAATGTGTTATTTGTATTTGATGACGCTTGGAATGAAGCTAAAGTTGGTATAGCATCGCTTGAAAGTAAAGGTCTTCGGGCCAGTATTAGTGTTGTAGAAGTGAATGAAAAAGATGCTAGATTTATGACTAACACTGAGTTAAAGGGGCTGAATCTTAGCGGACATGATTTACTCAATCATACCAAAGACCATCCTCATTTAGATTTGTTAAGTAAAGCTGATCAACGCGTACAATTTGATTCCTGTAAAACGTATCTAACGGCAAATGGTTGGACACGTGCGAATGATTCAGTGATTTATCCTTACGGTGATTACAATAGCGATACATTATTGGCCTTATCAGAAGGTGGCTACAAGTTGGGCCGTTCATTAACATCGGGGCTTGAAATTAATAATCCAAACAATAATTTCCTGGTGCGTACGTATAATTTGACGCCTGATCGAACTATTGCGCAGGCAAAGAATACTATTGATTATGCAATTGCAACTGGGAGTACATTAGTGTTTTTAAATCATCGTTTAGGTACTGCGGAACAAATGTTAGACACAATGTTTTGGCGCTCTGACTGGTTTGAACAGATGACCGTATATGTGAAACAAAAGGTTGATGATCAAACGCTGAATGTTATTACAGTATCTGAGTGGCTGCTACAATAAAAAAGTAGGTGAATATTTTTGGCAAAAACTATGGAAAAAGTTGATATAGCAATAGGCGAACATGAGTTTGTAATTACAATTAAAAATAAGGAAATAGAAGCCTACAAAGATTTAATTAATAAAGTCAATATAAGCTTACAGCAAGCAACAGCATTTAAAGAAAGTATCGAATTGCTGAAAGATAATATTGAATTATTTCTAGGAGAAGGAACATTTGAAAAAGTGTTTAGTAGTTGCGAATACAGCATGCTAAAAACCATGAATATTATGTTTGTAATTTTGGAGGCAGTTGGTAATAAGATTTTTGAAGATGAAACAGTAGAAATTCCAACAGAAGAAATGGTTGAAGGCGAAATTTTGCCAGAATAAATACAATAAAGGCCTCCATTTGGGGGCTTTTTAAATTGGAGGAATTGTAATGAAGATTGTTTTTAAGGATATAAATGACAAGGTAACAGCATCATATGAGAAGAAAAGAACCACAGCTCGAGATTGGTTAGAAGCGACATTGTTTCAGGAGAGGGCGGAACAAAGAAATAATAAAATGAATGAAGCTCTTCTTAAAATTAAAAGCAGAAGTGATTCAGAGGAGCCGCTTACCGATGATGATGTATCTGCAATTGATGCATCGTTTTCTAATAAAGATGTACGTGAAGGTGTACTTGATGGTATTGATTTCTTGGTTAAAATTTATGGGAAACAGTTTACTAAAGATGAGGCTTTAGATGGTTTGAGCCCAGATGAATATAATAACGCTGTCAACGATGCAATTGAATTTGCATTAGGTGGAAGTGGTACACAAGAGGAAGAAAAAAAGCCACGATCGGGTACAGCGAAGCAGCAAGACGAATTAAGTTGATATATAAACAATTAATTGATGTAGGTTACAAAATAAATGAAATTGACAATTTAGATATCGATGACATAGCTCTACTTGCAAATATCAGCACGATAAATGAAGAAGGATATGGAAAAGATGATGTCGTACCATTTGACGTTGCATTTCCGATGTTCTTCTAAAGTCAAAAAGGTTAAAGTGGGTGAATAATATATGATGGGTAATGGTAAAATTGGTGATTTGGTTGCGACAGCTGGCTTGGACATAGATCCTTTTCAACAATCGGCAAGGGTGCTGAAAACTCAAGTAAGGTCGCTTGGCCAACAAATGAAAAGTGCAGAAGCAACATTTAAAGGCCAAGGTAATACAATTAATGGACTAAAGAACAAGTATCAAATCCTTGGGCAACAGATGAAAACATCCGAGGCTTTGGCTCAAAAAACACGTGCTGAGTACGAAAAACAAAGAAAAGCAGTAGGTGATTTGAGTACAGCTACGGACAAAGAGAAACAGTCGCTTCTGAAAGCTGAGGCGGCAATGCATCAAGCAGAAACAGGAGTAGAGCAGCTACGCCTAAAGCACAAAGCGCTTGAAAAAGACATCCTTTTGGCATCTAACGCCTTTGTTCAACACGGTAAAAAAGCACAAGAGTTTGGTACGAAGATGCAGGGTGTTGGAAAGAACATCTCTAATGTTGGAATGGGTATTACAACTAAATTTTCAGCACCAATTGGTGTGGGGATTGGATTAGCTGTGAAGGCAGCATCTGATTTTGAGAGTGCTTTCACAGGAGTGAAAAAAACAGTTGATGAAGTTGTAGGTAAGAATGGGCAAGTAACATACTCTTATCAAATGCTTGAAGATGGGATCCGGAACATGGCTAAGCAATTACCAGCTTCTGCGACAGAGATTTCAGCTGTTGCCGAGGCTGCAGGTCAATTAGGGATTCAGACCCCAAACGTGCTTTCATTTAGTAGAACCATGATTGATATGGGAGAATCTACAAACATGTCGAGCGAAACGGCAGCAACATCACTAGCTCGTTTTGCTAATATCACTAAAATGAGACAAACGGATTTCGACAAGCTGGGATCTTCTATTGTTGATCTTGGAAATAATTTCGCCACAACAGAATCTGATATTACAGAAATGGCTTTACGCCTAGGTGGTGCAGGTTCACAAATAGGTTTATCCCAGGCTGACATTGTAGGATTGTCGGCTGCTTTGAGTTCGGTTGGTATTGAGGCAGAAATGGGTGGTAGTGCTTTTTCTAAGGTTATGGTTAACATGAAGGTCGCTACTGAAACTGGATTAGACAAGGTAAAAGCGCTTGAAAGGGCTACTGGTATGACTCGGAGAGAATTAGAGCTACTTGCGAACCATGATAGTGATAGCTTTAAAGCAATAGCCATAGACATGGGTCTCACAACAACAGAACTTAATAAAATGTTAAATGCGGGCAAGAACCTAGAAGGATTTAGTAAGGTTGCCGGTATGACTGGGGAAGAATTTAAACAAGCATTTGAAAAGGATGCTGTTGGTGCTATTGGCGCTTTTGTAAATGGTCTTGGTAACGCAGAAAAACATGGAACGTCTGCGATCGAATTATTAGACGAGATGGGGTTCTCAGAAGTCCGTTTACGTGATAGCTTGCTTCGTGCTGGTAATGCAAGTGAGTTATTCGGTAATGCAGTACAAACATCTAACAAGGCTTGGAAAGAAAATTCAGCACTTACGAATGAGGCCACAAAACGTTACAAGACATTTGATTCACAACTTAAGATTTTTAAAAATAAGATTACTGATATTGCTATTGATATCGGTGGGCCGTTTATGAAAGCTATGAACAGCGCTCTTAAAGCGGCAGAACCGTTTTTAGATAATGTTAAAGCAACTGCTAAAGCATTTTCAGAAGCATCACCTGCTACGCAAAAGTTTATTGTTAACCTTGGATTGGCGGCTGTTGCGCTTGGTCCCTTGACCTTAGGTATGGGTAAATTAATTGGTGCCGGTGGAACTATTTTTTCTACAGTCGGAAAGGTTAGTCAAGGGATTGGCAGACTTTCTGTTCAAATGCGACTAGGGAAAACGAGTGCTGATTTATTGACTGCGGGAGCGAAGAATACGGGCACAGGGTTGGCTGTTGCAACCAGAGGTGCTAGCTTATTTGGCTTAGCATTAAATCCTTTAGGGATTACAATTGGCGCTGTTACAGTCGCATTAGTTGGTGGATATGCGGCTTGGAAAATTTGGGGCGAGAAAGCTTATGATTCCGCCCAAAGAACAAAAAAGTGGGGAACAGATGTCGGCGTGAGTGCTGATGAAGCATTAACAAAAGTATCAAGATTTTCTGATGATGGTCGTGTAGCGATTGCTACATTTGATCAAGATTCAAAGAAAAATGCTGAATCAATTAAAATTGCTTATCAGGGTATAGCTAAGGTTATTAATTCTAGCATTGATGATTCTATCAAGGCTTTGAAAAAGTCCTACGAAGGATTAGATCCAGAGATGAAGGCTTTCTGGGAAAAATCAGTTAAAGAGGCTGAAAAAGGAGCAGAAGAGCAAAAGAAAGTAGTAAAAGAACAAGCGGATGCAGCTTACAACATTGCGAAAAATGTTTCTGAAAATAATAGAAAAATGACAAAAACAGAACAAACTATGCTGGGGAATATTAATTCGGCATTGCTTGATGAACATATTAAAGCATTAAAATTATCAGCTTCTCAAGAAAAAAATATAAAGGCTGCCTTATATAGTGATATTTCTCAAATGACGAAAGATCAATCAGGAGAGAATGCAAGCAGGGTTTCAATAGCCGCTAAAAAAGAAGTAGAGATTTTTAAACAGAAGACAAAAGACATTGAGAGGTTGTATGAAGAAACAGGAAATTATGAAGCATATCAAGCATCTCTAAAATCATTAGATTCAAAACATAATACTACATTATCAGCAATGATGACAAGATGGGTGGAGCTTGCGAGAGCAAGTGGAACCTCAGAGAATATGATTGAAGGTTATTTAGAATCCATGGGTCTAAGTTTGAGCAAATTAGACAAAGCCTCAAAAGATGCTGCAAATGGAACGGAAGCAAATTTAGGGATACTTTCTTCAGCGGCTGGCAAGGCTGACCTAGCATGGAACCAGATGATACTTGATCCCAAAACAGGTGAAGTAAGAACAAATGCACTGCCTGAAATTGCGAAGGCAATGAAATCTAAAGCAGGTTGGGATAACTTAAAATTCATTATGAAGGAAGCTAAATTAAATTCAAATGCGAAATTGATTATAGCGGAAGCCGCAATTTCTTCTGGAAAATGGAACGAAATGACTTGGACCGAAAAGAAGGCTTTAATTGAAAATAACAGTGCAGCTGCAGTTGTTCAAGCGTTAGAAGATAACAAGAAATGGAATACTCTCACATTTGAGCAAAAAAGCGCTATATTAAAGAGTAACTCGCCTGAGACATTGAATGATGTAATGATCCAATTTGATTTGTGGAAAAATGTCCCCTGGGATGCGAATAAAAAGAAAGCTGTATTAGAAACCAATGCCCCGGAAACCTTGAAAACATCGCTTGAAGTAAATAATAGATGGACACAGTTACCTTGGATGAAGAAAAACATGCTAACTGGTACAAATGCAAAAGAAACTTTTGATTCTGTTACACGAACACAAAAATATTTTAACAACTCATGGTGGACGACAAAAGCGGCTAATGTAAACACCAATGCTGACTATACAAGTAGTATTTTAAGTCGACTTTTATCTGATTGGGGAAGAATACCAAACAGGGATCAAAAGATATTAGAAATTGCATATAGAACAAGTGGCAAAGCGCCATCTGGACCGCAAGGGTTTGCTACAGGAACACCATTTCATCCAGGTGGGCTAGCAATGGTAAATGACGCCAAAGGAAGGCATTACAGAGAATTAATTACTACGCCGAGTGGTTCTTCGTATGTTCCTGAGGGGCGGAATGTTATTCTCAATTTAGAAAGAGGTACTCAAATTTTGCGAGGTGACAAAACAAGTAAGTTGTTGAGAGGAATACCCAGATACGCTAAAGGTACAAAAAAAGCTAATGCATACTCAACAAAAGTAACTAACATGATCGCTGATGCTGGCCTAGACTATAGAACAGCTTCTATTTCAGCTAAAGCGTATATAGAGCGATTAAAACAAATTAATCAACAATATAAGCTAAATGCTACGCAATCAAGAAAAATTCAGACAAATATTGCTTCAACAAACAAAGCAATGGTACAAGCAAGTAAAAATGCTGTAAAAGCTAATGAAGCGACGACGAAGAAGATTCAAGCAAATTACACTAAAAATGTGAATACCAAAATCGCTGATCTAGGTGCTGATTACAAGACTGGTACTATCAGTGCTCAAACGTATATCACAAAATTAAAGCAGATTAATAAACAGTACCGATTAAACTCGGACCAAGCACGAAATATCAAACTAAATATTTCAGCTGCGACAAAGCAAATAGCGGCACAAAATACGAAGCTCAATAAATCTATTCAAACGTCCACTGACAAGTATTTCAAGCAAGTAGACGCGATAAATAAAAAAACGAGAGATAGCATAACTGAGGCTAGTAATAATTACAAGGAAGCCTTAAAAAGCAATCAAGAAGCTGCTTATAAACAATCGGGTTTATTTGATCGAGTCTCTAAAACTTCATATGATGGCACCGGATTATTATTCAATTTAAAGACGCAAACAGAACAACAAAAAGAATTTATGGCATCAATAAATAAATTGAAGAGTAGAAAAGCAGATAAAAAATTGATTGAAGAACTTTTACAAGAAGGCCTAGGGGCAACCGGAGAAATTACAGCAATCGCCAATCTATCTAATGCGGATTTAAAAGCATATCAAGCAGAATGGACAAAAAAACACAATAATGCTAATAAAATTGGGCTCGAATTGTCTGCAGGTGAGAAGGCCGCAATGGATAAAGCGATAAATGATGCTAAGAAAAAGGCAAGCACAGATTTAGCAAGCGCAAGAAACAGCTGGTTAAAGGAACTGGACAAAGCAAAGCAATTTAAAAACGCTGGTTCTATTCTAGGAAAACAGACTGTTTCTGGTATTATTTCTGGTTTCAAAGCTATGAATGGGCCGTTAAAAAAAGAATCGGATTATATTGCTAAAACGATTGAAAATACGATTAAATCACGATTGAAAATACATTCGCCATCGCGATTAATGGATGAAGAAGTTGGCCGACAAGTTCCAGCTGGAATTGGAGTTGGAATGATTCGAAATGTTGGGGCTATTATTAAGCCTATTGATCAAACGAAGAATTTATTAACTAAGTCATTTGATGGAATGGCTTATTCAGTTTCTCCAAAAATGGATTTACTGAATTCAAAAGGAATGCAATTACTATCAAATTTAGATGTAACCGATCCAGTCGCTGTTAGTAAGGTATCCAATACCCAGAATGTCATTGATTTAGATGAACTGATTAAATCTATTGAACAGGGTAATGCCCAGCAGAACGTCTTGCTAGCCGGAGTTATTCAAGCTATTTCTAAGCTTGTAATGGATAAAGACAGCATGTTGAAATACACAAATGACAAACAAGGCGCTGACACAAATATGTCAATCTTCGAATTGGGGGGACTATAATCATGAATGAGATGTACATTTATAAGCCGGATACAGGAGAACAGATTACAGTTAGCAAAGATACTATTGGAGTCGATTTTTTGAGTCATTTACTTTCGTCCCCCGAAGTTGAAACTGAATTTATCAATTTAGCAGGACATGATGGCATGATTGACACGGATGGAACTTTTGAAAGTAGGAAAATAATTTGTCATTTCGTAACCCAAGCCAAGGATCTTCATGATTTTTATTTAAAACAGCAAGAAGTTTATGGGCTGTTCTTTGATAGGAAAGGGTACTATATTCGTTTTAAAAGAATGCCAGGTATTCAATACATGGTTAAACCACTGCCTTTTGATATTACAAAAGCAAATTTTAAAACGGGTAAATTTGATATTGAATTTAATGTTTTTCGAGGATATGGAGAAAGTATTGGCACCACTTTGTCTCCGTTTACTACGGATTCTGAATTGTGGCAGACAGGGCAAGGTCTTATAGGGACTGAATTTGAGTATTCTTTTGCAACTAATAGATTCAAGGTATTCAATGCAGGGGATTTTGATGTTAATCCGAATTTCCATGACTTACTCATTACAATTACCGGTAAAAGTGAAAACGGGCTAAGACCAGATGATTTTGCTTCCAATACAGGCGGAATGCAACTATACAATCAGACTACAGGCGATCGTTTCATTTACTATCCGGCATTAAATGAAGGGGAAGTGTTAACGATTGACGGTGTCTATCCAAAGCTAAACGGTATTGAATCAGGTAGGTCAACGAATCATGAACTTATTTCCTTGAGAAAAGGATGGAATGCATTTGAAATATTAAATGCAAGCAGATTGAACGTATCGTTCGATTTTCCGTTCTTATATAAGTAGGTGATTAAGCTGAAAAATGTAGTGATCCAAGATTTTGATAACAATTACGCTGAGATATTGACAGATTTTGATAGGTCGAATTTTCAAGAAGAGTGGCAAGAGAATACTAGTTGGCAATTAAAATTGTCGGTAACGAAAACACGAAAAAATAAGTTTACTTTTGACCTTATTAATTTTGAGAGTTCTGTTCTTTTTGATAATCAAGAGTTTGTAATTAAGCAAATGAATCATAACTTTAATGGCATGCGACAAACAAAGGAAGTAACGGCGGTCCATATTATGTACACGATGCAATATGATTTTCAATATGACGTCATATCTGGAAAGAAAACGATAGCACAATTATTGCACCATATTTTTGATAAAAACACACTAGGGTTTACCTGGACAACTGTTGGAACGTTCCCGAGTGTTGAGCAAGAGAACTTTGGTAACGCCAATCTTTTGGACCTAGTAAACGAGGTTTTAAATGATTATTTTGCAGTTATTATTGCTGACAAGAAACACTTGGTATTTTATGCGAAAAGTGAATATGGGATTAAGACAGAGAACACAATACGATACAACTATAATACGGATGAATTTACACTAGATTGTGACACGACAAATTTAAGAACAGAGATACGGGGAATAATGTCGGGGTACTTCCCACCAGTGATTTATCGTAATCAAGCAGCCTTCGAAAGATGGGGACTCAGAATAGCGGCGCCTGTTGAGGATGAACGCTACTCTGATAACAATAGCATGCTCATTCGTTTAGAAAGAGAACTACAATATTATCCGGCCATTTCATGCAGTGTAGTTATGAAACTACCATATCAGGTAGAGAAGGGTGACTACGTTATTATCGTGCATACAGAGCTAGATATGAAATTAGATGTACAACTCGTTGGCTATATTAAATATCCTTTAGTTAAAAGTAAGCCCCCAGAACTAACTTTTTCTAATGCTAAAAAAGACATGATCAATATTCAGCGAGATATTTTAAAAGTAATTAAGAAATTGAAGAAAGGAGCTTCCAAATGAGTGAATTAAAGAAATGGGAGAATAACGCATTAAACGATAGCAATTTTAGGCAAGTGTTTAATGGAAATGTAGACGTTTTAAATAATCGTCTGTTGGACTTAATGAAGTATGACTCATATACGAAATCTCGAATTGATAATTTAATTTTAAATGTGTCGGGAAATGATATAACAGAAGTTGTCGATGCAAGGACCAGTTTAAATGGTACTATTCATCCTACGTTAAGTAGTAGATTAACCGTTTTTGAACAGGCAATGGCCAATCTACTAGCGGAGATGAATACACGTATGGCTGTTTATGAACAGACTAACCGAGAGTTAGAGGCTCAACTAAAAGCCATTTATGGTGCAGCTGAGGCTAATTTGGAACTTTATGTTGATGCGAGTAAAGGGAATGATACGACCGGAACAGGTGCCTTAGATGCGCCATTTAAAACAATCAACAAAGCAGTCCAACAAATTCCGCGAGCCATGAATAGCAGTGCTGTGTATATAAATATTGTACCAGGGACTTATAATGAGGATGTTTATATACGAGATAAGCAGATAAGTGCAATTTTCATTAGAGGAACAAATAGCGCTTCTGTAGAACCTTCAAAAAGTCAAACAGGCGTTTTTGTTCGTCATATTAATTTTCAAGATTGCTTAGGTTACCTTTCTATTGTCGGATTGAACCAAATAAATGCCGACCAAACTCCACAAAAGAAAGGAACGTTTGTATTTACAAGATGTGGCTATGCGAGTGTAGGATTGTGTAGGTTTGATGACAGTAAGGCTAAAACGAACCTAGTACCTGCGATTGTTATTGATTCAGGAAAAGGTGGAGCGCATAGTAGTTATTTTTTGAATCAATATGCAGCGCAAATTGATCAGTATACTTCACATTCCAACTTTCCTTATACAAACACGGGGGCAGGGAACACCTATGGGGTTATTTCAGATGCGTCGATTGTGCAAATAAATCCCCCATTTAAGGTTGAGGCTACTACTCAAACTCTTACTAAGAACGGAGGTATGTTAGTCTAATGGCCATTAATGAAATTTATAAAGATTTAGGAACGGATTTAGAAATATCTAGTTTGCACCAAAATTCAATCGATCTAAAAGGCAGTTTTTCTACACAGGATATTAAAACAGCTCGCTTAATATTTGATATTGAAAAAAATGATATTCCACTTCCAATGAGCTCACTATCTGCAACAATTTATATGAAGGGCAGCGGCTTTGTAGTACAAGATATTTGCCAAGTGAACAAAGAAATGAGTCAGATAACATATATTATTGATAGTGAAACAATCAAGCATTATGGATCAGTGCAGGCAGAGATATATTTGCGGTACAATCAGGGGCAATCATTATCTGTGCATAAATTTCATTTTAGAATAAATCAAGCGCTTATTGATCAAGATATAGAAGTTATTTATCAAGTGTATATTCGTGATTTAGAAGATGTGAAGGCTGAATATATAGCGAACTTCGAAAACTTGGATACGGAGTTACGGAAGATGTTAGAGGAATTGCGAGTTGAGATAACAGCTCTCGAAGACGATTCAGACTCATTGAGCGCAAAACTTACGTTGTTAGAGCAAACATTGATTGCAATGGATGCTCTGAAAAAATCAGGGGACGTTGCAACAGGTACACTAAATAGTACAGCAGAATCAGCCTTTAATGTGAGTTGTGGAGGTTTGAGGCATTATATTGGGTTACAGCAAGCCGGAACGATTGTACGGATACAAATAGGCACATCAGCAACGAAATGGGGAAAATATGTTGATGTAATTGTTGGCGGAACAGAGATTATAGCAGATGGTGATTTGCGGATTAATCCGATTTCGACCACAACAACCTATGCTACAGGGATTGCACCACTTAGTGCTACTTGGACTAAATCAATCATTAACGGAGTCGAGAAACCAGCTTCAAACACTGTTACGATGAAAAATCTTATGGAGTTTGGCAGAAATGGGGATAAACCGTATATCCGAGGTAATGTTGAAGTAGATGGTTCTCTGACATTAGACGTGAGTAAAATTAACTCTGCTATGTATTTTGATGCAAGTAATGTAACAGAAAATATGTCATGGGCTAGGGGGCCAGGTGTGAGGTCTGGTGACCGACTGGCAGAAATGGGGATAAGTGGTGTTGGGAAAACAATCAATTCTGCCTATATCGGTGTAGGGGCTTCCCCCTATCTGAAAGCGAATGGCTTATTTATTGACTTTAGAACCAAAATAATGTCGCTTTTTGGCATTGATATAGAAACCGTCCTAGGCTCACAATCGAAAATTGATAAATTGAAAAAGGATTTCAATACTCCGATTACCCCGCTTACATTAAAAAATGGTTTTACAGCACAAAATAATAGCACTGTGGGGTACTTAGCAATCCCATTAGGAAATCGCTATTTAATCTGGGTAGTTGGTTGGATTAGCGGCAACTCAGGGTTATTTGCAACGATGCCCACTCTATTTTTACCAGATGCGATTTGGCAAACTGCATTTACTGGAGCGCAGCAGTCAAGTGTAGCATCAAATCAAACAAACCTGTATATAAACCCTGTGAATGGGAATATGGAAGTTGTAGCAATTGGAAGCACCACAGTGAATGTAGCGCTGCATACTATGATGTACCTAACGAAAGAGGTGATAGTATGAATTTCCAACTAGCCTATGAATTTGATGAAAATCGTATTTTTTTAAAAGATAGTATTGTATTCCCCAAGTATATCTACATTACGGATGATGGTAAGGAATTTAATGATTTCGGTGAAGCAAGTGAACATCAAAAATTATTATTTCCACTACAGGAGGTTACTATTGAACGTGAGAATAATACTGAGAACCTAGCTGAAGGTGAGGAAAGTGAGATAAAGATAGAAACTATTTTTCTTGAGCCAACTCATATTCCGGATGTTTTAATAAAGGAGATTTTTATATTACCTGATAACTGTACATGGGAACCTGCACCGAGTCCTGCGAATGATGCAACTTGGAATGGGAAACGGTGGATAAATGGCGAAACACCTGAAATGATTCCGCCTCAACCAAGCCAAGCAGAATTACTAGTAAAAGAGATTGAAGTCGCAAAGCAAGATAATGTGGAACTGCGAGAAATATTGCTAGATATCATAACAGAAAGTTTAGAATAGAGGTGCCGATATGAGTTTTTTAATTAAAAAATTTGTTGAGTCTATACTCGATGAGGATGTAGATAGGATGATAGAGGATGTTCCAATGCGCTATAGGGATCAGGTGCAGCAAGCATTAGATGAGCACTATGCAAAACAAGAAGAAGTAAGCGCTGAGTAGCGCTATTTTTATTGGTAAGAAAGGGGTTGTTGATAATGAAAGATAAAAAATATGACGATTCAATAGAAGGAATTGCATTTGTGATGTTGTTATACAATCTGCTGACGGGGCTTTTCTTCATAATTTCTGGGAACCAAGTGATAGAACATAGTCTACTGTACCAACAATTAGGGAGTTTATTTACGATGGATATGTGGGGGCTGATATTTTTAAGTAGTTCTATTCTATTGATGTTCGGAATTGTGACCAAAACAAAAACAGCTTATGTTTCTTTTCTTTTTGGTGGATCGATTGGTGCATGTGTCATGTTTTTATACGCTATCGCCCGGTTTGATACGACAGACTATACTTTATTCGCGGCAAGGTATTCTATGATGGCAATTTTGCAACTGGGCATTGCGATATACGGGGGTGTTATGGCATGGAATCACCGCAAAAAACAGAAATAGAGTATGTCACGCAAAAAGATTTTCAAAAGCATAAGGCTAAAATTAATAGGCGAGTAAATGGTTTAGAAGATATTGTTGGAGAACTTCGATTATCCAATGCAAAAACAAATGCCATATTAACTAACATTGAATTAAATACGAGAGAAACGAAAGAATCAGTAAAAGAACAAGCGGTGGATCAAAAGAAAATAAATGAAAAACTCAATGAGCATGCTGTATCTTTAGTGAAAATTGAGAGTGAGAAAGATTTGAGCAAAACAAAAATTGATACCAAGGGGAGAATTATCGTTGCAGTTATTGGGGCTGTAGGGATTGGACTCACCGTTATTGCTGCAATCGCGTCCCCACTTGCTAATTATTTTTTTAAATAACACACCAAAATTATAACGCTCATTCAGCGTTATTTTTTATGGAAAGGGGGTGGTAATTATGAGTACAAAAAAGCAATGGGTTACGCAATTGACAGGTTTGTTGATGGCCATTTATAGCTTGTTAATGACACTGAATCTTCATTTTGACTGGTTAACTGTAGAAAGTATTAACGCTGCAGTTACTGTGATTGTTGCAGCAGTTGTATTTGGAGGAACGCTTTACGCAGTTTTCAAAAATACATTCCTATTTAAGAATGGGAAACGCCAAGCTGAGCTAATTGAAAAAGGAAAGCTATACGAATGCGGTGAAACGGAAGCAACAGAAAATGGAGAGGATGATAAATAATGACAAAATATACGGTGGAAAAGAAACTAATTCCGGGGTTACCTCAAAACAAAATTATTAGTAGTAATATGGTAGTTGCACATGAAACTGCAAATCCTAGTTCTACTATTGATAATGAGGTAACGTATATGACGAGAAATTGGCAAAACGCATTCGTAACTCATTTTGTAGGCGGTGGTGGCCGTGTTGTTCAAGTTGCAAGTACAGGCTATACGCAATGGGGAGCTGGTGCGAAAGCTAACGGATATGCTTACGCACAAGTTGAATTATGCCGCACGAAAGACAAAGCGCAATTTGCGAAAGACTATGCCGTGTATTGTCAATTACTTGCTGACCTAGCGAAGCAGGCTGGGATTCCAGTGACACTAGATACAGGTTCTAAAGTGACTGATAAAGGCATTAAATCGCACAAATGGGTAACGGATAAATTAGGAGGTACCAATCATCAAGACCCTTACGCATACTTGGCTTCATGGGGCATTGATAAAGCTCTATTTGCAGCAGATTTGGCAAAAGCGAGTGGAACAATAGCACCTACTACGCCTAAGCCACAGCCAACCCCTAGTAAACCATCTGCGAATTCAGGAGGTAGCATTGTTGACTATCTAAACAGTAAAAAAATTGATTCCAGCATGGCGAATCGTAAAAAGCTAGCAGTCAAATATGGCATTGCAAACTACACTGGCACATCTACACAAAATACAGCGCTATTGAATAAACTGAAAGCAGGTGCTGCGCCAACTCCGAGCAAACCAGTTCAATCAGGATATAAGGGAACGTCGTTAGTTGATTATCTGGTATCAGTTAAGAAAGCATCTGATTACTATTCACGTTCAAAATACGCTCATCAGTATGGGATTGATGCCTATCGTGGTAGTACTTCGCAAAACTTACAGTTATTGAAGAAAATGCGTGGATTCTAAAAAATATAATAATGAAAAGGGAGTTTATAAAATGAAAAAATTGATGGTTATGCTTATGGCGGGGTTGCTAGTATTTAGCGTCCCGTCTATTACGTTTGCACAAAAGGATATTGCTGTGGAAGATACGGGGATTTTTAACATGAAATTTGGCTCAAATAAGAAACTGTTACGCACAGTACCACGAGGCGCTATTGTGAATTATATTGGTGATGGCAAATTATTGTTTCGCGGTACTACGGGCTTTTCGCTTTTAACACAAAGACTATGCCCGGTGTCATCGAATGGGTGGTATGCTGCTGTTATGAAGAAAACAATTAGACTCCCTGGTGATTCTGGTGGTGCTAACATGGGTGTAAATGAGGTTGTTAGGGTTAAACCAACTGTTACTAAGAAAATCAGCGGAGTGACTTATATACGTTGTGCTGTTTTTTCAGATGCTTGGGGATGGAATTTCTGGGTTAAGTCTTCCGATGTACTTCGGGTTGATAACTACGGTTTCGATAATATCGCACGGTTTACAACTTTATAAACAAAATAGGCCTCCGAATTATTTTCGGGGGCCTATTTCGTTTTCAAGAAGGTGAATTAAATAATTTTCAGTTAAGTTCCTACGTCGATGCCCTGAAATAAAATTTTTTATTGGATAAGCAAAGAAATAGAAAGCCATAAGAATAATAGAGAGAGGAACTAGGGGATCAGACTCATAATACTTCACTAATAAGGAGGTAATGATTCCAAAGATTGCTGTAATTCCAAGTATAATTAGAGTTGGGATGGGTACACTTTTTTTAGCCTTTAAATAAGCTAAAAGTAATTCTTTATCATAAATAGATAATGATTGTAAATTGGAATTAATACTTTTCATTTTATTAAATGTATCTGTATGGGTATAATTTTTTTCTTTATTAATTGAAAAGGGCAAGATTTCAAAATTAATAAGTAGATCTTCCCCATCTTTAAAATATTTCGTTGAAAACTCATAAGTTGGTGAAATTATAAGGCCGATAGCTATTAAATAAATAAATATTAAATATATAGAAGATATTATCAGTAAAATATCTTTTCTATGGTCGAGGGTAACCCAAGATGCGATTGGAAAACTTAGTAGTAAGAAAATAATAGTAGCAACAAAAAAGACTATCAGTGTACGCCACTTTTTATCGTAGAGCCAAGTAATAAAATTAACTATGATAATTCCTCCTATAATCTATTATGTGTTGGATGGTTTCTATAATAATTTTTGAGTCTGGAAAAGCTTTCAATTTTTATCAAATCGTGGAACTGTTTATCACCATGGGAAAGAAAAATACCTAGGTATCAAACAGATGGTTAATCTGATTTTTTCCTATACCTATTTAATTTTTGTTTGTTATTATTTAATTGAGGTTTTGTCTGTTTAGGTTTTCTCGATGTAATGTAAAGTGCTGCGCAAAGCGCTGAGGTGACTAAAAATGACGCAATGCAATAAATACTCTCTAAAGATCCGACATTAAGACTTGTTACAGTTAACAGTCCGGACATCAACGTAAAGAAGATAAGCGGGATATAAAATATAAAGGAATATTTTAGACATAACATTAGAAAAGCAACACATGCTAAGGTTGCTATCACTACTACGATTAGGAAGGATGCTATAGCCATGGGAGAGATAATCCATGATAGGAGAGCCATATCTTTTTGTACTTCTATATCAGTTACCCCAGAAGTGTTCAGAGCATAGGTTATTAGCGAAAGAGCAGTCAAGTTAGCAAAAAACACGACGCAAACCCCCAGATAGTTGTAGTAGGCTGTATTAATTTCTTTGAATAACTTTTTTTGAACAATCTTAGATATGTTTTTATTACCAAAAAGTATAGAAGGTAGGAATGTAGCTGATATGTTGTAAAAAATAACCAAACCCAGCTCAGACACATCTTCGCTAACTAAGTAAGAAGTTATGATTATACTAAGTAGAACTTGTATTCCTCTTATCACTGCCCAGGTTTCATCCCAGGTCCATTTTATTTCTTTTTCCAAATTCAATCACCTCGTAGGAAAATGTATTTCTGTGACTCTTTGCATTTAGTGGAGAACAGGACTCTAGTAGCCTAGTATCTCTGCCTATAGTTTATATCGTATCAGGTAATGTCTATACTATCAAGAAAAATATGGATTTTAAAAAACTAGATTAGGATATTAGTAAATGAGTGTTCTGGTTTTCTTCGATTGGATTATTAAAATTCAATAAGAATCGTATTAATGTTGATTAATAATTGGTTTGAATGTATAATTGTGTGGTAGTATATAAGTAAGTAGTATTTTAATCGCGTGGAAACTTACCTAAGATGAGGACGCTGTAATTAGGGGGTAAGTGATCAGATGGTGGTTACATCTGAAAAAAGAACTCCTAAAAAAGGAGTTCTTTTTATATGTTTAATGTTTTGAAAAGTGCGTGATGGGGTATCATATTTTTGGCTAGGTTTAGCCCGGTTAGCGAGTTATCTCTGTAAACAAAGGAATATTGCGGTTTATCACTTCTATATGTCCATGTATTTCCTATAATACTTGAATTATAGAGCGCATGTAAAAGGTCTTCAATGGAGTCAATTTTAGCATAATTTGTCTTATGGTTATTATAGAAAGATTTCACAGTGGCTATTTGGAATTTTCTTTTTTTCATATCACTTAAAAGCTTTATTCCCGTCTCCAACAGAGCCCTTTCTTCAGGAGTTTTAATAACCATTTCATTTTGTATTTCACTCATGAATTTTTTAGAGTAGTCTGGTAAAGATTGCATAATTTTTTCCGCAGAAAAAGAATTAGAATCGGGAAATGATTCTGCTACTGTGTTAAGAAATAGAATGAAATCTCTAGGACGTCCTCTTGTATACTTTGTGAAATAGCTAATAAAATCGGTATTATTAATTGTTTCAGGGAATAATAAACTATATAGTTTGCTATCGCTTATAGAGTTTAGTTTTTGATTGGAACTTCTTATTTTTTTAAAAATAATTTGGAGGATTGGATGTTCATAACTCTTTTGATAGTTCCTTAACCAATAAAGACCTATAGAATTGGTTGTCTCTATTTTAGCGAAATTATGACTGTGGGCATTTAAAGAATTGGATACATCTCGTCTCAAAAGAAAGAGATATTTGCTTTGCTTAATATCTTCTCTTTTCTTTATAGTGGCGAATTTTTGGTTTAGAGATTTCCCCTCGATAAGAAGCGTATCTATAAATTTATAAAATTCTTGACTTTTATGAGGTTCACTTAAGGAATCCAAATCGTCAAATATGACAGAATATGAATGTCTTTTCATTTGCTTGTATACATATTTTTTTAAGTCATCGATTTTATCAAAATAATCTTTAGGTTTTAAATTATACCCTTTTTTTGTGGTGATTGTAGTAGAATGATCCGAGAGGCTTTTTGATTGAATACTATTTGTACTTTCGTGAGTTGCAGACTGTATCTTTGTATTTTTTAAGCTTTTATTTTTATATTCATTTGAATGTAAAATTTTATTTAGTTTACGAACATGTGTAAAAGGTATTTTAGAAAGTATAGGGTGATTCTCTACGATTAGTTTGGCTGTTTGGGATAATAAGAGCCACTGGATAAATGATTGGCGATACTCATGGGTAACATCATTGTCGGAAAACTCTTTTAGCTTGTCCATTAATAGTTCTCCAGAGTTTATTATTTCACAATGTTGATTTTTAATTTGATTCATTTTTTTACTATAAAAACTGCCAAGCATCGTTTTCCCGGTTCCTTTTTCGCCGATAACGATAAAATTCTTAGGTTCCTGTAATTTCTCAAATCTGCTTTCATCGTCAAAAAAAATAGTTTCGAAGTGTTCACGCTGTAGCTCATCTTCAGCTGCAGTTTCTCCAAAGAATAAATCTTTTAGTTTTAATTCGATATCCAAAATTAGTCATCCCTTTTTTGTTTTTTTCTATATTATAGCATACCCCTTCCAACTCTAGTGAATAATTTAATGTTTATTTTATCGGTATGAGATGCCTAGAAGAAGACTACTCTCATCTGCTTTACTTCCAACTTCCTATATAGATATGGTGTAATTACTGCTATGATATACCAAATTAAGGTGTGTTTGAGATGGGAGGGTTAAAATGGATATAAAATATAAAGAGAATGAATTGGGATAAATCTGAAAAGGTGCTTAAATCACCGATTGAATTAGGCTGGGGAAAGGTGTGACGGATCATTTAAAGAAAATATACAAGAATTTCAAAGGTGCTCAAAATGAAATTTCGAAAAGATGATAGTGATGACGCAATTTCATTCTCATTAACGGATAAAGAAAACATCTATCAAAAATGTTTGAAAAATTGGAAGTACTTCATACCTATGCAGGTGATGAAGGAAGTATCAAGTGACTTATGAAGTTTCTCATTTGGGAGTCTTTTTTATTTTTTATATATTTGCTATAATGAATATTGGAAGATACTAACACGAGAGGAAGTGTCCTATGCCACATTACGAACAAGTTCGACACACGATATCTGCTAGAAAGCGTAGTTTAGAGAGTATAGTGGATGGTATTAAGAACAGGGAAAATGGGATTCAAGATGAAAATCACGAAATAGAGGAAAAAATGATACATAGGCTTCAACAAATAGAAGCGGAAGCCAAAGACATGATTTCCCGCTGTGAGCAAACAGAAAACGCTTTACGGAGGGAGATATAATCATGGCCACACAAATTGATATAGACACAGCTTGGGTTTTGAAACAATTAAAAAAGGGCGAGCAGGCGGTATCGGATTTTAAAGCCGAGGCGACAAAGATCCAGCACACCATGGATAAATTGAATAAGCAGATTTCCCCTGATTTTATGACACGCTATATTGAAGTAAAAGAAGGATTAGTAACAGAAATAAAAGCGGACCAATTTACGAAGTTAAAACAAGCTTTTGTGGATAGCCAAACCGCAGTGCGTGCGTTCATCGAAACGGATGCCAAGTTAGGAGGCAAAGGCTGATGGACTTTAAAATCAATATGGGAGAATTGGAGGATGTACTGACGTCCCTGCACAAAATGAAGGCGTGTTTAGAGACGTTGGATAGTGTCTTAGTGAATGTTCAAGATGCTGTGTCTAAGCAAAAGGGGAAACTAGTGGATGCCCTCTCGATGGAATTCGGCGCCCACCGAGACGACATTTCCCGGCAACAAGGTACGGTGACAAAACTCTATACGTATCTGGAGAAGTATGTAAATGATTTGAAATCGATTGATAGCCCAACCTATCGGAACAGAGATATGTTAATAGATGCTAGGGGACTTCAAAAACTAGCAGAAACCCAGCGTGATATTCTGGACCACGCGAAGAGTGACGTATTCCGCGTGCCGCAACCGAGTATCGGGACAATTCCAGATGATCCAGATGAGCTTTGGGTGATGCGTCATAACCAAGGCCTGATGGAAGATTTAGATGATTTCTTACGGCAGAAATTAACGCAATTACAGCAAAATGAAGGCGAAGCGATGCACCGAATTAGCCAAGATATGCGGTGGTTGATGGAAATGGATCGTGAACACGCTTCTAAAATAGAGAAAGATTATCGCCAATATGATCGAAATAAAGTACGTCAAATCGGGGCATCTACAAGAGATTCTATTTTCGGATTCGGAAAAAGAGCGATAGAAAGCTTGAAACATCCGGAGAAACAGCTAGAAAGTATTGCTATGTTGATGAAAAATTTAAAAAGTGATCCATCGGGAACGCTAGGCATGATGTGGAATGGCATTGTAGAAAGCTATTTAGAGCCCTATAAAAAAGGGGATGCTTACGGTTTAGCAAGTAGTACGATTTTATTTGCTAGTTTATTTGGAATTACAAAAGGAATTAATGACCTTGGAAAAATAAAAAATTTGAATACAGCCAGTGTAATTTCTAATGAAGCGAATTATGGGAGTAAGTTACATGATTTTCAGAAAGAAATGGATAAGCTCCCTCACTCTGGGTTCTCTTCGAAAATAGAGGATGGCGTAATAAGTACTCCGAAGGGAGAGCGACCATCCCCAGGAAGATATATGACAGACGTAGAAATCAAAAAACATTTAGCGCTATTTGATGACGGGGCAGTGAAAATTCAAAGCAAAGAAGCATTTGAAAGTTCTCAAAAGTATTATGGCAGTGATATTGGTGATCCGCTAACAGGAACTTATGTATTACCCAAAAATACAGTATCGGCGGCTATCAATGCATCTGGCGGTAATCCAAGGGTTTTAGAAAAATTATTAGGTCTAGAGCCTGGCTATTTAGGTGATTCTCCTATACTATTAAATATTGAGAAGGTAAACAACATTAGGATTCCATCTGGCAATGAGTCGGGGGCGTGGCAAGGATATTGGCTTCCAGGAGGTTTCACAGATGGGGGCGTTCCAGAGGCAGTTATTGATCAAATTAAGTCAACGGATTATACTGTATCTAAGATATATAAATAAGGAGTGAGGACATGGAAAAAATTCATCGAGGTAATGGCTTTGCTGTTATTGAAAAAGAAGGCGAATATCAAATATCTTGGCCTCAAGGCCCATATGATCAACCGGTGTTTTATCCAATATCAAAGGAAAATGCCGATAGAGCTTTTAAGTCGCCACAAGATGCTTACGAAGTGATGATTTACGCAGAGACAGGCCAATGGCCAAATGTAAAAGAAGAGAAACATAATAAAGATAGAGAGTTAATAAAAAAATTCCCAGAACTACTCATTAGAATTCCATCAAACCAAGAATTATTTACAGAAGATGAACTTAAAGAACTGATGCCACTGGCCAAACAAGCATTGGAGTAGGGGCTAAGTAAAACACCGATCAGAATTCGACCGGTGTTTTACTTCATATGTGTGGGGCAGAAAAGGGGCAGAGCTACATACCTTTGTATACTTTTGTGTACTTTTTACTTGTGAAATGAAACTTAGAAATATAGCAATACGAATGCGTGTACTCTTGTATAATGTGAAATACTTATCGGCACGCATAATTGAGGGCCTAGTGGGGTAAAACCCGTGGAGGTTCAAGTCCTCTCGGCCGCATCATTTTGGATTAAGAATACTGTAATATCAATAAGTTTGTGAGTCCTGCGCGTATGTCAATTCCGCCACGACCGCAAGCTTTTTTGATAGGCTAAATGAGTCTCTGACCTAGTGGGTAAGTCTAGTGGGGAGGTCATTTTTTTTATGAGAAGAAGTAATCGATTAAGTGCAGAAGAGAAGGCAATCGTTTACCAAACGATTGTGCCTGACGATAATTTTGTATTAGAGGAATTTATACGATCAAGAAGGATTAGAAATGTACGGGAAACGACTATTAAGTACTATGTGGATGCAATTAATGTTCTCAAAAGAGATAGGGACTATATTCAGGTTGAGAAGCCTGTCATGCATCTGTCGCAGAGAGACCTTGAGGACATGATTATGTATTGGAAAGGATTTATGAGGATTAATACAATTAATAGCAAAATAAAGGCTATTAAGGCGTATTATAACTATCTTTATCAGCAAGGTTTTATAAAGGTAAACCCCTGTGAAAATCTTAGTTTATTAAGAGTCAGAGAAGAAATAAGAGAGACTTTAAATTCTGATGAAATTAAGAAAATAGCTAACCATTTCAAGAAAAAAGAAACGTTTAGTTCTTATCGAGATTTGGTTATTTTCCAATTGTTATTAGATACGGGAGTGCGTATTTCGGAAGCAGTCGGTATTAATATACAAGATATTCATAATGATTATATCGTTGTTGTCGAATCAAAGAACCTTAAGCAGAGAATAGTCTATATTTCGAAGGGAATGAAGGAGAAATTAGACTCCTATTTAAAAATACGAGGAGATATTTCGCATACCAAAGTATTTATTAATAGAGATCAGCTTCCATATAGTAAAAATACGTTTCAGCAGAATCTCAGAGAAGCTGGTAAGGCGTGCAAGGTGCAAAAACAAGTAAGTCCTCATGTTTGTAGGAGAACTTACGCTAAAAATGCAATTTTGGCAGGTATGGATGCTTTTTCACTTGCTACTTTGTTAGGGCACTCATCCTTAGAGGTCACGAAGAGATATGTCCAGATATGGGGGAATGATCTAAAAGGGCAGTCCAAACTGAAAAAGGATTATAGCAAATTATTTTAAGACATTCCATGACCAACAAGGCAGAGTGAGCATGGTTAATTAAGGAAATTTTGACGTTCTTCTTCTTGCTTTTTTAACAAGCGCATGTAGTTAATTACTAATTCCTTATCAGAGGCATTTAAAGACTCATAGAGCTTGTTAAAAGACAACTGGCGGTATTCCTCTTCATTGTCTACAAAATAGCTGATAGGCTGTTCTAGGACTCTAGAAAGGGCATGAAAGTTTTCTGACTTTGGCTCGGTACGCCCAACTTCCCAGCTTGCAACAGCTTGTTGTGATACATTGATTAGTCGAGCTAACTCTACTTGAGATAACCTTTTCTTTTGTCTGGCGTGTTTAATTTTGTCACTATATTTTACATTCATAATTAACACCTCATACTATACATTACAACGAATTGTTGTATAAAAAAATAAAAAAGATTAAATACTACTAATAAGAGTTGATAACAACTATTTGTAGTTATATAATGAAATTGGGAGGGGAAAGAATGAATCAACTTGGTAAATTACGAGAAAGCATGGGATTATCTCAGAAAAGCTTGGCAGATGTGCTGAATATTAAACAACAGACGGTTAGCTCATGGGAGAGAGGGAGAACAAGCCCATCTCCATATTACATGCAAAAAATTGAAGGTATTTTTGGAGTGAAGAAGGAAATAATATTTCAAGATGCTTTTTATAAAGGCGAAGAGGGAGGGATAGAACTATGAAACGTTGGATAATCAGCTTTGGTATGATTTTGCTAATCTTAAATATGACTGCGTGTGCTACAGTTTCTGATGATGAAAATGTGGATAAGCCACCTAGTCCAGAAGTGTATGAAGAAGCAGTATCTGTTAAGGTTGGCGCATTAAGGCGTGCTTACGATAGGTACTATGATCTTTTGGTTTATAATGTTATCACTAGCAAAGAATGGCAAGAAGCATTTTCAGAGGCAGTAAGTGATTTAGAGAAATGTGCACTAGAAGTTCAGAATTTGCGCCCAGCAAAAGGCTACGATATTGTACAGGATAACTTAAATAAAGCATCAGAAGGTATATTATTTATTACAGAGAATGTAGTAGATGCTGCGTTTAACTATAATCAAGGTATGTTGATAGAAATTTCATCCGTAAAAGAGGATGTAGATATGTATTTATTGGATGCGGATAATGCACTTAAAACGAAACAAGGCAATGATCCTGAACTACAATAATGCAATTGAGAAATCGGAAAATAAGAGGCATTCATAAAAAAGAGAGAAGAGGAATAAATTTGCTGAATATTATTATAACAATTGCACTTGCTGTTATTGCGGGAACACTTATCAATCAGTATACATCGGGAATGCTTAAACAAGTGCTTATGATCATTTTAATTGTAGTTGGCGTAATCTTTACAGTAAAAGAGTGCTCAAATAATCAATTGGTAGGAAATGAGTATAGTCTAAGTGGTGAGCAACGTTATCAAATAAAGATTGAAGATAATAATCTGATACAGACGAGAATTAGTGGTAACGATTTGCTGAAATATAAAAAGAAAGGTAAGAATTTAATTATAGACCAAGATGATGTATACAATAATTATATTGATTCTGTGGTAGACGTAAGGTTTGTTTTGTCAGACAGAAACAACAAGCTGACTATGATGATTCAGTATGATGACGGATCAGAAAAAGAGATGGGCGTATACAAAAGAATTGATTAGTTAACCCCACCCCGTTCATATAGCGCTATACACCACCCCCGTAGCTTATATACTCCTGATATACAGCTTAAGGGGTGTGTTTTTAGTTAAAAAGCTATAACAATAATTAAAATTTTTTTGATCAAGGTATAGCAAAAAAATAACTGAATAGTAAGATAAAATACTATTTTTCCTGATATAGAATCATCAATATATACCTTGATGATAAAAATGAACTAAAGTAGAAACAGTACTATTCAGTGGTGTTTTTCTAAATTATAGTATTAAATAGTTAGTTTGAAAATACACATACATATCCTGATAACCTATTATTTAATAGTTTACTGATTAAATTTATTTCTGACAAAAAAGGGCATAATTATGGTATTATATAGGTGGGATTAATAATTAATAGAGATTATTTGAATCTGTTAAACTAGCTTGATTAGGAATCTGATTATTATAGTATTAAAGTGAAAACAGGTTTAATTTATGTATCAATAAAATTACTTACTTGTAAGTAAAAGTAATGGGGCGGATGCCCGCCCTCTTATTCAAGGGCACGTCGTGCCCTCGAAAAGATTCCCTCCATGAGCTTACCCAGCTCAACGGGGGGGATTACTTTCTAGTTCCACTAACTCACTGCGTTCGTTTGTGTCCTAGAAAGTAGTCCCTTTTTTAATTAAGTAATTTATTTATTAATTTTTAAATTAAGTTATTAATAGAATTATTTATATCATAGTATATATGCACATTGTAATAGCCTATTGCTTCACCTAAGGAGGAAAAATTTTGAATGAGGATATAAAAATTTATACAGAGGAAGAAATTTTGGATTACTTTTTACAAAAAAACCAAAAGAGAATTAGTAAATTAGAGATAAGGCTTAAAAATAAGTTTAAAGGCAAACGTTATTATTACATACATGAAAATCTATTAATGGATTTCCAACGTGAGATATACAATCAGATTCATAGAGAACTGGATAAAGCTAAGGAAAGAGAAATGAACATTAATGAGTTTTATGAACTACTGATTAATAACAAGAGTGCTATACCAAATCTGTCAGGGTCAATGCTAACTGAAAACATATTGAGGAGCGCGGAAAGAGATACCATTATATTAACATTGAAGGAAGAATTTGGACGGGTGCGAAAGAGTGAAAAGGAAAGAGAGAACGAAAAATCAGAAAAGGGCGTCGTGGACAATAACTATAAGGTTAAAATACCAAATAAATTTGATGCTGATTTAGCTCTAATAAATCAGATACCGGGTAGGAATATAGCCAATGAAGTAGATCTTATATTGACTATAGAATCGGCATTAATTCATATTGATGAGAATAAATTGTTGACAGATAACGAGGTTAATATTTTTTGTACTATGCTTTTAGTGGATTCAGATGAACAAGCGGCTATGCAAACAGGTATAACATTAAAAAGCTATCAACAAGCGAAGCGTAGGTTGCTGAATAAAATGAATAAATTGTTTCAGGAATATCAGAATATAGAGTAATGAAACTGCATTGTTCTCTAGCAACATTTAGTGAGTATGTTGAGAAGGGATACAGTTAATAGTGCTTTTCAGTAAAAATTGAGAATAAGTAATGTAGTTGGATAAAACAGGCTATTCCGTATCACTAAGCTATGGTATAATATTTCCATGAAGACTAGATAAAGGAAGGAATGAGCATCAAGTGGCAAAGAAAATACAGCTACCAAGTGGTAGGTTATCGGAACATGCAACGGCGATGGGAAAGAATCCAGATGCATTGGCATTCAAATTACGTCCGAATGTTGCCTATTCCACAGGCACGGCGCAAGAGTTAGTCTATGATTGTATGGAAATGACGCAATTTTTGCAAGCGTTTCCGAGTGCGTTTGTAAAGGACGGACAGAACTTGAAGAATGTAGAGAAAGCTTTTGTGGCATCGGAAAAAGCACTGGGACAAATGTTGCAATCAGGATTGGATTTTGTCAGTAAGAAATAATCATGTAGGGGGCATAAGGAAGATGGAAAAAGAGAGAAGACTACTAGAAAAACGATTAGAAGAAAGCATCAATAAACGGCGGAAATTAGAAGACATTCAGATAGGATTGATTCAGCTGAATCGGGATAAAGCTAATATTCTTGTGAACTTTAGTGAGGCGTGGCAAGGGCAGAAAGCTGATCAAACGATGAGTAGACTGGAAGATGCGGTAGAAGAGGAATGGCGTGAGACACGCAAATACGTGAATGCGTTAGAAGACGAAATCATCGAGGAAAAGCGACAAATTCGAATCCAGTTGGATAAGTTGAAGGAGAATCCGAAAAATGGCGCGCATTGATATTGCAGAAGTACATAATTTTGTGTCGGTGTTTATTGCCGAGTCCAAGCGAGTACAACAAGAATTAGATCTGCGTAAAACGGCAATTGGAAGTTTTTTATCAGATTCAGATATTCAAGGAGAAATCGGTGATCAAGCGAAGGCATATTATCGAGACGTTTACTATCCGCTTATTAAGGCTACGAAAAATAGCCTGCAGGATGCCGAGAGAAGATTGAAAAAGTATGTCTCGGATTTCTATTCCCAAGTAGATGCTTCGATGAATGCGAAGCTGGATTTGGCACGGATGTATGAATTACAAGCAGACATGCGGAAGTATGAGAACAAAATAGAGGCGTTGAAAGCAGATACTAATTCCGCGGCCAATAGCATGGCTTCCATTGGGAAAAATATTGGGTTACAATTAGGTATGGAGACAGCGATGGGGCAATTCCGTAAAGAAGAAGAGATATTGGAGAAGTATGAGCATTTTGAAGCGACACATCGTAACATGCTACGTGATGTATTGACAGATTTATATCAAGTGAAGCAAAGTCTGGCTCAGATTGAGAGTGGCGTTGCGTTTAATGCTTCGTCTCATATGTTCCAGCCGTCTAAGATAAAATTAGGCGCGCTGGCACCGAAAAAAGCGAAGAAGACGTTTAATTTCGATAAGTATGAAAAGACGTTGCAAGGAAACTACTGGGTACTAACGAAGAATGGTAAGACGGATGCGGATTGTGCAGAAGCTACGATTGCGTATAATGACGGATTAAGAGACGGCTCGGTTAAAGAAGTGAAGAGTGAGCAAGAAGACATTGATGCAGCAATCATAAAAGCCGCAATAGAAGGTAGATACTATTTCACAGATGAGCCAATTACTAGAGCGCAGAGTTTTTCTATCATAGCTGGTTTAGCAACAAGTCTAGTGGCTGTGCGTGCTCGCGGGCGCGTTTTTTCCAAAGATAATCTAAATAGTGTGAAGTCTGATTTAAAGATAAAAATGAATACGATTCCTCCAAATGTCCATACAACGCAGTTCAATATCATTAAGAAGGTGGAAAGTGGTAAAGTGCAGTTAGTTACAAACAAGCGCAAGGGTAACTACGGCGAGATGAAAATGGACGTTTATTTTGAGAGTACTACGTACAAGCGAATTAGTGGAGATCGTGTAACAGGGCTGAATGATAAAATTGTCAAAGGTATTGATGGCGTGTATGAGAATTCAAGTCCACCACCAAAGTATGTTATTGCGGAAGCTAAGTATGGAACTTCTCAATTAAGAAAAACAAAAGATGGTAAACAGATGAGTGATAGTTGGACTAACGGTGGGAAAACGGGTGTTAGACTCGAAAAATCAGTTGGAATTGATAAAGCAGATGATATTCTTCTAGAAGGTTACAACAGAGAGTTAGTTAATATTGCACCAGATGGCTCAATTACTGTTACTAAGCTCGATTCGAAAGGCAATGCTATAAAGTGAGAAGAGGTGGTTAAGCAATGATTAGAGATTATATTAAAGATGAGTTGTATTTTAAAGAATACATTGCACAGCAGAAGCAGCGGATTGAGAAATTTCAATTAAAGCTGGATGCTAATGAAGTAGCAGAAAATCGTGTATTTGCTGTCAAAGAGAAGATAGAGGCGCTAAAATTCCAAATACTCGTTGCAGGCTATTCTAGCGGTGAAAGATTTGGTACTTTGAAAGGGCAGTATGAGGAAATTGTTGCTAATATGGCTGATTTTTGGGATGTCGATGCTAGTTATTCGGATATTTTATGGATGCTATCGATTGGTATTATGCTTGAGATAGATGACAATTCTTTTGATTTATTGAAAGATCTGGTATTGCAAAGTGAGGAGCAAGATTTTTTACTTCGTTATTTAATACATTATCGAGATAGAGATGTTGATTTTATGAGTAGTCAATTTTTACATGAAGCACCATATATGTATTTGGGAGATGTTATAAACAAGGATCAGAATACTGCTGTGATTAGTTTGAAAAATTACCTGACAGAAAAATGGTATGAGGGAAATGCGGATTCTGGTTGGTTTGATATTCATAATGAGAAAGAGAAGCTGTATTATGGGTATTGGAGTTTTGAGAGCGGGGCAATAGCTAAGATAATGGATTTAGATGATGACGTACTAAAAGGCGTTCCATTCTATCCTTACGATTTGGTTCATTATAAGAATAGTGAGGGATGATTTATTTAATGTTGCATGAAAATTAATCTAATTAACCTTGATTTAAGTTGCGCTTTATTATCCTGCTATATTTTGTTATTTTTAAGAAATTGTAAGGTTAATGAGCCTTACAATTTTTTTGTAATTATATAGTAGGACACTCGTAAATATACTATATGGACTAGCATTTAAATTTGAAAAACCAAGAGAACAACAATACAATCAGAGAGCGTTTGTAAATTCAACGATACTGTTCGATAAGTCACTAAGGGCGTTGAAGCTATAAATTTAAGAATCTGATTACTATGGGGGGAAGTGAATTATGAAAGATGTATTTCTGTACATTAAGATGATTAGGGAGTATACGGATAAAACAGTTAATATACCATTAACCTATGTTATTTTTCTAATAGGAATAATTTTATTTTATTGTCCTGAATATAATAAATTATTAAACGTATCAGAATGGATTCCGAAAAAATTACAAAACATTGTGCTAATTCCAATAAATTATGTATATGATAATCTTGTAGTGATACTAGGAGCTTTAATTGTTTTATTTTTTGTGTTATCTCTAGTATCATATTTACCTTGGTGGAAGGTAACTCCAAAAGAAAGAGATTTTGCAGATAATACTACTGAGAGTTGGAATATTTACAGTGGTATAAGAAGATTATTGAGCATTATTGTGCTTTTAATTACATATTACTGGGTTTATTATTTCTTTTTAAATACTATCTTCTTAACATCTCACTACACTGCATTTCTTGCCAATCCTTTAATAATAGAAAGTGGAGATTTAGCAGATTATCTTTTCTCATTAAATCTGGTGTTCTTATTTTGTTATATAGTACGTTCATTATTTTTATTAAAAAGTAGGACTGATATAAATTCTATTGAACACAATAAGTTACGTAGATATATTATTTTAAACAGTTTCGAGTACAGAGGAGAGTCTGAGGAAGAGTTCGAAATAGTGCTATTAAAATCTAAGTACTTAGCGAAGACGGAGTATTTAATCGCGGAAGCTCAGAAGAGCAGGAAGGAAGCTTTGTTTGATCCAAAATGGGGTGAACGCAAGTATATTATATCTAAGCTTAAAAATAGCGAAATATATTATAAGGTATTGAATCAATCTAGGGATTTATCGGAAGTAATTTACCATATGGACGTATTAAAGGATAAAAAAATTGTTGGAAGACGTATGTAATAGTCGGGTATGATTATTCCGCATACGATACTAAAATTTGGAGTCTCGAACTCATAAAATAGAGACTCCGATTTTTCTACCTCAGAATTACTAAACTAGCACTTGATTTAAGTCTCTTGTATAGTCTATAATAAAAGTATCGATTATTGTGTATTATAGACGGAGGTTATGACATGAAACTAGGTTATGCACGTGTAAGCACTGTGGGACAAGATTTAGAAACCCAACAAGAAAAACTACTCAGCTTCGGAGTGGCAAGTGATAATTTATTTATAGAGAAGAAGACTGGTACGACTACAAGAAACAGAGAAGCATTACAAGAATTAATTAAGCATTCTCGTGAAGGAGATATTGTGTACATCACTAAAATAGATCGTTTGGCACGATCCATTATTGACTTAAATAATGTTATGGGCGAGTTTCTTCAAAAGGGAGTTACAGTCGTTTTCATAGATAATAATATGACCTTTGGGGCGGACGTGGAGAGCAATCCTATGCAGAAATTACTATTTAATGTACTAGGTGCATTTGCTGAGTTTGAGCGTGATATGATAGTAAATAGGACGACAGAAGGGAAGGTTAGAGCAAAGCAAGCAGGGAAGAAATTAGGACGCAAAGGACAACCAGAAGAGCAGATAAAGAAAGCAATCCAACTGATGGAGAACAGGGATGCAAATAAATTATCAGTTTTAGATATAGTCAGGATGACAGGAGTTCCAAAAGCTACTTTGTACAAAAAAATATCGAAAAAGAACGTACGTTCTGTACAATAGTAAATTTTTGTGCTAATATAGCTATATAGCAAATATAAAATATTTACATTGAAAAAAATTCCTTTTTTGTATATAATGAAATATGGAATATATTATATACAGAATAGAGGAGAGTTAATGGAATACATTTATTTAGAAACCCCTATTATCAATCGATTTGCTAAGTTACATGGCGTGACAACGGGTCGGAAAACGCGAGAAGATGTCATAGAAGAGATACATAAAATTGGTAAAGAAAAGGAATTAGAATTTTTAAATAAACAATATCAGTTTTCAAGCAAGCATATTTCCTTGTGGAAGTTTCCCGATGGCTTTCCAGATAAATTAAGAACAGCGCAACAATTTATTGATAGTTTAGTAGAAAGAGGCATAATCGGGAAAGATGACATAGACACATCATGGGAACCGCCATTGCTGAATAGACCTCAAATTTGTGCTATTAACATGGTAGGAGAGAATGTCTTTATAACTGTGGTGGAGAAAAATTCCAGAAAAGTAAAGGAAGCATATGGATTAAAGAGCCTTGAATCTGCAAAGCTTACCTCTTTGGTGATTCATTTTGGTACAGATCAACTGATTCAACATAGGTGTGCATTCTCATATACGAAGAAATATACATCATTTATTAAAGATTTAATGTTACTATCATCAGACATAGAGCCATATACTTTTCCAAAAACAACAAAAAGAACAGCAAAAAGAATATGTGAATTGGTATCAGCAGGGGTAATATCTCGAGATATTGATACACCGTCTAGTATAGGTAGCATTACTTTAAATAGCGCAGAAGGAACTGATTTAAATTCAAATGAGGAATGTAAGAGGGTAACAGATGCTTTGAATGAAGCGGGTTTGCCTACAGATAATAATAATTCCGAGACTTGTATGTTCATTTCCGAAGATCCAACAACAGGTTTTAGCATAAAGACTAAGTTCCATATTAATTATAAAAGAGGTTTTTACAAATTTGATAAAGAGATGCCGGAATTTATCTTTGATTATTTTTGGGAAGCACTTACTCTCGCTGAGCAGGAAGAGCAGGACGATCTTTTAGAAAACGTTTAATTTAGAAAGGAGGGGAAATTATGAGCAATTTCTCTATGGTTAAGGTGAATGGACTTCTTGAAGATTGGGCTAAAAGAGAAGTTGGATTACAAAATTTCACTGTAGAGCATATTTTATCAGCACTTTCCCTTCCAGATGATGACTATGAAGCTGTATTTTTATTTTTACGCAATAAGGTGGGAAATGAGTTAGAATTGAAAAAGATGCTTTTATGCCCAGATGGACATAAAAATCAGGTTGTAGATTTGGATACGAATGTATCAGAAATTTATACAGATTGTATGTTTTGTGAGGAGGAAGACTATGACCCATTTTGGGTTTTTGTATTCTCATTTAGCGACAATTATCAACAAGATGCTCGGAAACATGCTTCTACAGATGAAAAAAAAAAAGTGGTAGAATATCTTTCCTTGGTGAATATAGGAGCTGTGAACGGGTTATAGAAGACGGCTTAATGAAAGGGGCAATACTTGTGAAAAATGATATTCATTTTAATGCTGAAGTTAATAATTCAAATATCGCGTATCAAAATGATGGTAAGATGATTGTTCAGAACATGAGTACTAATTCAGAATATGATAAAATTTTCGGGGACTTACGAGATTTTATAAATAATAATAAAGAATTAACTAATCAGGAAAAGACAGAGGCTCTGGGAGATCTTGCAAATGTTAGCGAAGCTGTAGATTGTCAAAAGAAATCACGTGCGCGTACATTATTTGGGCTATTACCAGATGTCATTAAAACGTGTGATGCGGGAATAAAGCTGTTGACGACGGTCTTAAGTACAAGCTAGCTAATGATAATGCTAGTTAAGTAAGTTTATATTTTTTAGTATTAAGTTGAAAATTAGTTTTAAAAATATTATATTGACAAAACCTCCCCCTCAATCTAATATAGTCTTATACTGCTAATTCAGCTCATTTAGCCAAACTCATTGGTATAAGCTCAGTATCTTAATTTCAAAAAAAGGGCAGGTTGAGGGCCTAGTGGGGTAAAACCCGTGGAGGTTCAAGTCCTCTCGGCCGCATCATTTTGGATTAAGAATACTGTAATATCAATAAGTTTGTGAGTCCTGCGCGTATATCATTCCGCCACGACCGCAAGCTTTTTTGATAGGCTAAATGAGTGTCTGAACTAGTGGGTAACTTATTATTTCGACATCTCTACCCGCGCTCTGCCACAGAGCCATTTTTATGTTGTAAAGGGAAAGCAGTTGACAGAGCCAAAAACGCTGTGCTACAATCTTCTCATGACATAGGGGCGTTAGCTCAGCTGGGAGAGCGCTACGCTGGCAGTGTAGAGGTCAGGGGTTCGATCCCCCTACGCTCCATAAATTATAGAAAAGGCATGTTCCTTAATTATCGGGAACATGCCTTTTCTATTTGCTCTATTCCACAACATTAATCGAACTAGCCGTGATACCTGGCATCGTAATCGTCGTGCCATTCGCGTCATCAAATGCATATGTGCCGTAAATCGTTCCATAAACCTCGATGATATCGCCTTTTTTAGCGTCGGTAGTCCCTGTGTAAATCACCATCACGGTATCTTTCCACGTGTCACCAGCTTGGGTCATGTTTACCTTCAAATATTTCGTCGCGCCGCCATCCACGACTTCTGCGATTTGGCCTTTTAAATAATACGATTCTCGCGCGTATTTATCTGGATTTCCGCTCAACATCGCAAAAGTTATCTTCGCTGCGTTCGGTTTCGCGTTTTCCGTTACTTCTTTTTCGGCTTTTTCTTTCGCGGCTTCTTCTTGTTCTTTCTTTTCCTCTTTAATCGCGGTCGGTTGTGTCACGTGAACGGTTGCGCGGACTTCTGTCATGCCTTTCTTGCTGGCCACGACTTCATAGGATTTATCGCTTTCGTAGACGTGCATTAACTCGAATTTGCCTTTTTTATTTGCGTCAATGGAGACGTCGCCGATGCTTACTGTCGCGCTCGGTGTTGTTTTTCCTGTGACTGTGAAAATGTCATTGGCGTCCGCTGCTACGTTTTTTTCATCTAATTGGATCATCATTTTTTCGTTGGAGGTTTCTGCGTTTTTCTCGTTACTTCCGCATGCTGCTAAAAGTAATAGTAGGCCTAAAAGCAGTATCCCGATGCCTTTTTTCATTTCTTTGAATCTCTCCTCTTACCTTGTTTTGTGAAGCTATCTCCATTATATAATCATTGCGAGCTAGATGAAAAGCGGATTTTCAGTTTTTTTGTGGAAATTGTTTCTTTTGTGTCGAAATTAAGTAGCCGAGTGCTATGCCAATGGTCACGGTCGGGAAGAGGATGATCATCGCCATTATTTCGCGCGAGCCTTCCACAACGTAGCCGCCAATGATGCTCGATAGCCCTTCGATGCCTTTCGCGCCAACTGTCAAAATGAAAAAGCTACTGATGAAAAGGATGACGCGTGGCGGTTGCGACGGGGACTGGGTGGCAAGATTCGCCAAAACGCCTGCTACAATCGCTGCAACAAAGGTGCCAATTAAATCTCCGGTCCACTGGCTCACGAGGATTTGTACGGCGTAAGTCAGGATGGCGAAAATGGATAACCACGTCAAATAGGCCATTGGAACGTTAAATGTTAAACATAATCCGAGGCAGAAAACGATGACGAAGAGCAGAATCACGAACGGATTCATGGTATTCGAAATGTCGCCTTTTTCTAGTGTATGAAGCGTTGTATTCGCGACTTCCATCGCTAACAAAATGCCAATCACCATTTGTAGCAAACACATGAATGCGGAGATTAGTCGCGCCGATCCTGCGGTTAATTTTCCGTAAAAAATTTCACCTGCCGCAGCGGACATCGTGTCTCCTGGTATGCAGATGAAGAGCGCCGGAATCATCAGAAAGACTGGCCCATAGCTCATCGCGGTGTCATGGAAAAAGGTTAGCGTGATCATGCCGACTGCAAAGGATGCGATGAGTGGGAACAGGATGCCGAATCGTGTTTTTTCCAAAACGACGCATAGAAGTCCCGAAAGGATTCCTAAAACGCCGCTAATCCACACTTCTGTCCATGTCGCAATCACGAGCGGTGCGAATCCCATCGCAAAAAAGGATGTCCCGATGACGCGTAACCAACCGGGATACATCGCGGGCGCCGTCGCAATTTCCTGCATTTTGTCGTCCGCCACCTTTAATGCCAAGCCTTTTTCCACCGCATGAAGTAATGTTTTCACGGCGGAAATGCGGGACAGTGAGGCGATTCCGGGCGTTGCTTGTACAATCAAATGATCGATCTGCTCCGCGTCACGGTAGGTCGTTATTTCTAAATATTCACTCAAGCAAAGCGTGTTCAGCCGATAGCCGTATGTCGCAGCGACTTGATGTAACTGTCTTTCTATCATGATGGTTCCTTCGCCACTTTCGGCGAGTAAAACGCGTCCCATTGTTGAAATCAGTGAAATAAATGTTTGATCTTGCGTTGTCATTTTTCTACACCCCCATTTTAGTATGAAATAGTACTTTATTATTAGAAAGTATACCATTTGAGCAGTTACCTTGCCAATTTTTCAAAAAGGAGTAAGATAGTTGATATATCAATTGATGGGTCAATTAATTGGTGGATCGGGGGGATTGGGATGGATGATGGCTGTTCGGAGCGTGCGCTGCTAGTCGCGAAAATGCACGGTTTATGCAAAAATATGAATCAAACGTTCGAGGCGACGCTGCAAATGAGTGGAACTAAAGTGGAATTGCTGTACCGCATATCTTGTGCGCATGAGCAAAATCAGCAGGCGTTACAACAGGCGCTAAATCTTGATGCGGCAGCGATTACAAGGCATTTGCGGAAGCTGGAAGAGGATGGTCTGCTCATTCGGGAAAAGCGGGCGCCGGATCGTCGGGCAACTTTTATCAGGTTGACGGCACTTGGGGAAACGAGATTGACCGAATTAATCGCGCAAAAAGAGGCTTTTCAGAGGCAGTTGCTAGATGGTTTATCAAAACAAGAATTTGCGGTTTTTGCGGATATTTTAGAACGGATGTCGGCGAATATCACGCGTTAAATTTAGAGGAGGAAATGAATGATGAAAGCAGTTGTTATTGAAAATTATGGTGGTAAAGAGGAATTGAAAGAGGCGGAGGTTGCGACGCCAAAAGCGGGAGCGGGGCAGGTTGTTGTCGAAATGAAGGCAACTTCGATCAATCCGATTGACTGGAAACTTCGCGAAGGGTACTTAAAACAAATGATGGATTGGCCGTTTCCGATTATTCTTGGCTGGGATGCGGCTGGTGTGATTTCTGAGGTTGGCGCGGACGTGACGGATTGGAAAGTCGGGGACAAAGTGTTTGCGCGCCCTGAAACAACGCGTTTTGGAACGTATGCGGAATATGCTTTGGTGGATGCACCATTACTTGCCAAAATTCCGGATAATGTGTCGTTTGACGAGGCGGCTTCGATTCCCCTGGCTGGTTTGACGGCGTGGCAAGCGTTGTTTGATCATGCAAACTTGCAAGCGGGCGAAAAAGTCTTGATTCATGCGGGTGCTGGCGGCGTTGGAACATTGGCGATTCAGTTGGCGAAAAATGCTGGCGCGTATGTGATTACGACGGCGAGCGCGAAGAATGCTGCCTTTTTGAAGGAGCTTGGCGCGGATGAAGTGATTGATTATAAAACAACGAATTTCGCGGACGTTTTGACGGGTGTGGATGTTGTTTTTGATACGATGGGTGGAGACATTCAGAAGGATAGTTTCCGCGTGTTGAAAGATAATACGGGGCGTCTGATCTCGATTGTTGGGGAACCTGACGCGGAATTAGCGAAGGCGAAAAACGTGTTGGCGAAAAGCATTTGGTTGGCGCCTAACGGGGAGCAACTACAAGCGTTTGCAGATTTAATGGCTGCTGGCAAGGTTAAAGCGGTTGTCGGGGCAACATTCCCATTCTCTGCACAAGGGGTCTATGATGCGCATGCTTTGAGTGAAACCCACCATGCCAAAGGGAAAATCGTGATTAGCTTCTAATTTTTGGATGTTTGCCGATTTTTCATTGTGGTAAAGATATAGATGGCACAAAGCAAGGAGGTTTTTACACATGCTTGGTATCATTTGGGGAATCATCGTTATTCTGTTCGCTTTTTGGGTGATCGGACTAATTTTCCATATCGGTGGAGCGCTGATCAATATTTTATTGGTAGTCGTTCTCGTGTTGGTTATTTGGAACTTGATTCAAAGCGCTAGAAATAAGCGTAAATAAGATAGAAAGAGGCTATACGTTCTGTCCGGATCTGGATTGGAACGTATAGCCTCTTTTGTATTAACTAAAATTTTTCAAATAGACATCTTTCCAGTTTCGCGCTAGTAAATAGCGATGGCAGGCTTGGCTATATAATAGAAACAGGGCGCTTCCGCAAAGAACGGCGGTGCTGCCGAGTAGTAATCCAGCTGTGACGTCGGATGGATAATGCACGCCGAGATAGACGCGGGTGTACATAATCGTCAAAATGATGACGAACGCGATCAGTCCGATGAGGATGCGATGCCATAATTTAGAGCTAGCAATCATCAGAAGCACTGCAATCATGCCGTAAAAAGCCGTCGAGCCTGTGGCGTGACCACTCGGAAAACTGTAGCCGCCTTGGGAAATCAGCATATCGCTCGGGCGTGGACGGGCAATGATTTGTTTGATAATCCACGGTAACAGTGCGCCGCCAATCAGTACAACGCCGCCAAACCAAATCGCGATGGTGTAGCGTTTTAGCAGGATGAAGATGAATAAAAGCACAAGGCTCATTATCACAATCGCTGCGACACCGCCGAAGTTCGTGATAAACGCGATGACATCTGTTTTTTCGGGCGAAATGTTGACGCGAATGATGTCGATCCAGTAGTTGTCGAAGTTGTGAATGAAGCCAGCGTTCGTTGCGACACCAATCAGCATCGTGATGAAACCGATAGCCGTGATAGCGCTAAGCACGAATAAGATGCGGGCATTTTTTTTCGTATGTGTCATGCAAAATCTCCTTTTCGGTCGATCCAGTTGAGTACGGTCTGAATTTCGCGATTCCAGTATTCCCAGTTATGTTCGCCGGGCGATTCTTGGTACGTGTACGGTAAATCTGTCTGCTCGATTCGCGATTTAAAGCCGAGGTTGTTGTCGTATAGAAAATCTTCGGTGCCGCAGAGCTGTAAGACGCGAGGTTTCGCCGTGACTTTGTCGAGCAGGGCGAGTAAATCGTTGTCTGAGCCGCGGTGAGTCTCGATGTCGCCAAACGTTGCTTGCATTTCCGATTCGCCTTCTGGTCTGGCTTCACGCAGGGCAACGATGTCTAGCGCACCGGATAGCGATGCCATGCCTGCGAATTTTTCGGAATAATGTAAGGCCCATTTGAACGCGCCGTAACCGCCCATGGACAAGCCCGCGACGTATGTATTTTCGGGTTCGGTAGGTAGCTTAAACCAGCTGTGAATGAGGCTTGGCAACTCCTCGCTCAAAAATGTCCAGTACCGATTTCCAACGTGCATGTCTGTATAAAAACTGCGATGGACTTGCGGCATGACAATCGCGATATTCCGGTTTTCGGCGTAGCGAACGAGTGATGTGTTGGTCAGCCAAGCGGTGTCGTCGTCGGATAAACCGTGCAGTAAGTAGAGCAAGCGCATTGGTTTTTCTGTGTCGATTTGGTCGGGTACGAAGACTTGCAGAGAGGTTCGTAATTGTAGTGATTCTGAAACGAAATGTGTTGAAAAAAGCGCCATAATGGTGTTCCTCCTTTTAGGTTAGAAAGTATTATTAGTATAACATATCTGGCTTTTTAGTGGGGAAATAGGATGCATTGTAAAACGATTTTCGTGGAATGTGTTCTTTTTGCAGAATGTCGTGAAAAGTACGCTAAATATCCAGATTGTTCCTATGGTCTTGTATTATACTGTACATTATAGACATGCTTGGCGGAGGGATGATAAATATGCAGGTGAAAGAAAGTAACGCGACGTTGTTGTCGGAGTTGAAAAAAGAGTGGCGATTCTTGTTGGAATTAGGGAAGAAAAACAAAAAACGGTTTGAGATTTCGGAGTTCGATACGTTTCAAAGACTCGTATCAGCGAATTTAGTGCATGTTTTATTTGATGATAACTCGATTGTTTTTGAAGGGCTTACTAGGGACGGGAAGAAGCTTTGCGAGGCGTTGGATATTTATCTGGACGGGGAAACGGGAATGGTTCCTATTTTGCTATTTGATCAGGAAGGGTATCCGCTCCAGGTTTTTACAACGATGGAGGAAGCGGCGAACCAGCTCGGAATTAGTGAGAAAAGCGCGAAATTCTATTTGGAAACAGGTGGCGTGAGCGTGTCAGGGCAAAAATTGAAGTTGATTACGGAATGAGTTATTTTCTTGGGATAAAACTCCAAACAAGATAAAATTGCCTTACCATTTATTTTTGGGGTAAGACGAAAATTATGCTTTACACAAATCGAGCGAAAGCGTTTGTATTCATGGAGTTTGGTGGAAGCCGGAAGCGGAGTGTACGACTGTACATGAGAACCGGAAGTCCGCCAAACTCCATGAATGCGAGCGCTTGTCGCCGATTTATTTGGGTTATGCTCAAGACTCTTATTTTGAAACTTAAGAATTACATAATAATTAGCTAAGTGTTAGAAAACTTCTTTTTTGTATGATAGGTGTGAAAGATAATATCGTTTCCTATCTGGTAAAATCGGGAATTAGATATTATCGGTAACTGTCGTATGATTTGGAGGCGGAATGAAATGAAGAAGTGGTTGCGGAATAGTTTGATTGCGGTTGGTGTGATTGGCGTGGCGTGGGGTGTTTATGCGTATGTCTCGCATCAGGACGCGAAATCGCATGGTAGTGAGAATATACAGTATCAAAATGTTGGGGACGATGGTTCTGGGCAGGAGGTCGCGATTTTTGCGGGTGGCTGTTTTTGGTGTATGGAGCCGCCGTTTGAGAAGTTAAAAGGGGTCAATGATGTGATTTCGGGGTATACGGGCGGCACGACGCGGAATCCGACATATGATGAAGTTTCTAGTGGTAATACGGGACATAAGGAGGCGGTTATGGTAAAATTTGACCCGAAGCTAATTTCTTATGAGCAGTTGCTGGATGTGTTTTGGCATCAGATTGACCCGACGGATGCGCAGGGGCAGTTTGTGGATCGAGGAACGCAGTATGGTTCGGGGATTTTTTATGTAAATGCCGAGCAGAAGAAGGAAGCGGAGGCCTCGAAAAAAGCGTTGGCGAAAACGGATCGGTTTAGTAAGGTGGTGACGCCGATTATAGCGTCTGGCGCCTTTTATGAAGCGGAAACGTATCATCAGGACTATTATAAGAAAAATCCGAAGCGCTATGAGTATTATCGGAATGGTTCGGGGCGTGATACCTTCTTGGACAAACATTGGGGTAAAGATAGAGATGTGAAGTTGCCGAGTTATCCTGCGAGTTATTCGGACGCGGATATCAAGGCGAAATTGACGGATGAGCAGTATCGGGTGACGCAGGAAGGTCAAACGGAGACGGCTTTTCAGAATAAATATGATGCGAATAAGGCGGACGGGATTTATGTGGACTTAGTTTCTGGTGAGCCGCTGTTTAGTTCGACGGATAAATTCGATTCGGGCACGGGCTGGCCTAGTTTTACGAAGCCATTGGTGCCGAATAACGTGTATGAAAAAGAGGACAATTTTTTGGTGCAAAAACGGACGGAAATCAGGAGTAAACACGCAGATTCACATTTGGGACATGTTTTTCCGGATGGGCCGCAGCCGACGCATTTGCGGTATTGCATGAACTCGGCGGCGCTTGATTTTATTCCGAAGGCGAAGATGAAAGATGCGGGATACGGGGATTTCTTGTATCTTTTTGAGAAAAAATAAAGGCGAGGTGAGGCGCGGATGAACACGATTTTGTTGGTGGATGATGAGGAAACGATTGTCGATGTGTGTCGGCGGTATTTGGAGAAGGAGGGCTTTCGGGTTCTGACGGCGCGCAATGGGCAGGAGGCGTTGGGGATCTACGATGCGCAGCGTGTGGATTTGATGGTCGTTGATATTATGATGCCGAAAATGGATGGGCACGCGTTTATTATGGAGGTGCAGGAGCGTGGGAAGGATACGCCGTTTTTGTATTTGAGTGCTTTGACGCAGGAGAAGGAGCGGTTGTATGGCTTGACGCTTGGCGCGGATGATTATATGTCGAAACCGTTTAGTCCGCGTGAATTGGTGTTGCGAGTGAAGAATATTTTGCGGCGGTCGCGTCGGTTTGTGGAACCGGAGACGTTGACGCATGGCCCGCTTTTTCTGGATAAGGGGAAGCGTGTGGCGTCGGTTTCGGGGCAGGAGCTGGAGCTGACGATTAAGGAATTTGATTTGTTGTGGCTTTTGGCGAGTGAGAATAAACGGGTTTTCTCGAAATCGGAGTTGTTGGAGCGTGTTTGGGGCTATGAGTATGATGGCGACGCGAACACGATTAATGTCCACATCCACCATTTACGGGAAAAATTGCAGGTGAACGGCGAGGCTCCAGTGTTTATTAAGACGGTTTGGGGGCTTGGTTATAAGTTTGAATTGGTGATGGAGTCATGAAATTGCGGACGCTTATTTTACTTTCTTATGGGATTGGCGCGATTATTGTGACGGTTGTGCTTGGTTTTAGCGCGTATCGGATGATTTTTAACACGGATTTGGTGATTTTCACGATTTTGATTACGCTCGGTGCGAGTACGCTTGCTTTTGTGATTAATTATTTGTTGATGCGCCCGGCGTTTCGGTCGATTGATAAACTCGGAAAAGAAAGTCGGAAAATCGCGCAGGGTGAATTTTCGGGGAAGGTGGATGTGACGGGGCCTCTGGAGACGCGGATGTTGGCGGAGGATTTTAATGAGATGTCGGCAAAATTGGATCAGATGTTTCGGCAGATTAAGGATGGCGAAGTGGCGCGAAATGAGTTGGTGGCGAATTTGTCGCATGATATTAAGACGCCTATTGCTTCGATTCGGTCGTTTTCAGAGGCGCTTTTGGACGGGATGATTGCGACGGATGTGGAGCGGCAGCAGTATTTGCGGACGATTCAGCGGGAAACGATGCGGTTGACGGATTTGGTTGATGAGTTGATGGATGTCGCGGCGATTGATAAGAAGGAGCCTGTGATGGAGCGGACACGGATTTGGCTGGATCAGCTGTTGGTCGATGTGTTGGAGGCTTTTGATGTGCAGTTGAAGCGGGAGCATCGGAATGTGCATGTGGAAATCGCGCCGGAATGCCAGTTTGTTTATGCGGATCAGACGTTTGTGACGCGGATTTTGTATAATTTGCTGGAGAATGCGATGAAGTTTTCGGATGTGGGGACATCGATTGAGATTGGTGTTGCGCGAACGGAGGCTTTTACTATTTTTCGGGTGCGGGATTACGGGCAGGGCATTTCTGCGGCGGAACAGGAGCGGATTTTTGAGCGATTGTATCGTGTGGAGAAATCGCGGAATTTGGCGCATGGTGGTTCGGGGCTCGGGCTGCATATTGCGAAGAATTTGGCGGAGTTGCACGGTGGGACGCTGCGTGTGGAAAGTGCGCTGAACGTTGGTAGTACGTTTATTTTGGCTATACCGATTTGGAAAGAAGGGGAACTGGAATGAAGCGATTGGCGATTTTTGTAGTGATGGGATTGTTGCTGGTCTTGGCAGCGTGCGGGAATGAGAGTTCTCAGGAGAGCTTGAAGGGCAAGGATTTTGCGCAGTTGGAGAAGGATGCGAAAGGCCAGACGGTGAATTTCTATATGTGGGGCGGGGATAAGAATATTAACGCTTACATTGATGATTTTGTGGCGCCGAAGTTGAAGGTGGAGCAGGATATTACGCTGAAACGGGTGCCGATGGATACGGAGAAATTTATTCAGAAGCTGAGCAGTGAGAAGCAGGCTGGGAAGAAGAATGGCAGTGTGGATGTGATTTGGATTAACGGACAGAATTTCAAAACGGCGAAGGATGGTGGGCTGCTTTATGGTGAAATTACCGATCAGATTCCGAATGTGGCGAAGTTTGTTGACCCACTTTTGACGGAAAAGGATGCGGGAAATGCGATCGATAAAATGGAGGCGCCGTGGGGAAAAACGTCTTTTGTATTCCAGTATAATGCGGATAAAGTTTCGAAGCCACCGCTTCAATTAGCGGAATTGACGGCTTGGGTAAAGGCAAATCCAGGACGGTTTACGTATCCTGATGTCGCGGATTTCACGGGGGATGCGTTTGTGAGACAGGTGATTTACGCGCAAAATCCGGGCAAGGAATTCACCGAAGCACCAACAAAAGCGGATCGCGAGAAGGCGTATGCGTATTTGAAATCGATTGGGCCGTATTTGTGGCGTGACGGGAAAACGTATCCGAAAGCGTTGCAGGAGCTGGATCAGTTGTATGCGCAAGGTCAGGTTGATTTCACGATGGGCTTTAACGAGCGTCGTGCGTTGCCGTTTATCAAGGATGGGACGTTTCCAGCATCGACGCGGACTTTTTCGCTGGATAATGGGGCTGTGACGAATGCGCATTATCTTTCAGTGGCGTTTAATACGCAGCAACCAGCGGCATCGCTTGTCGTGATTAATTATTTGCTGTCAGAAGAAGCACAGGCGGAGAAATTGAAAACGTCGGTGTGGGGCGATGGGACGACGCTTCTCACGTCTAAAATGACGAAGGATTGGCAGGGGAAATTCGACGCGGCTGGCGAGACGGGAGACCAATTTTATAATGATTGGCAGGCGTTGAATGAGTTCCCAGATACGACGGCGGAAGCGATCCAGAAAGAATGGGGCAGTTATGTCTATCCGTAAAGCTGTGGCCTGGCTTATACCAGTCGGGCTCGGCGTGGTTAGCTTGATGTCGATTGTGTTGCTCGTTTGGAAAATGCGATTTTTAGGGGCAAATTGGGAAGGGATTCTCGAAGTTAGCCGTCAAAAACGGATTTTCACGAGTGTGTTGTACTCGTTTGGGGTCAGTGCGGTGGCGACGGTGTTATCGATTGGGCTGGGTATTTTGATTGTGCGTCAAGTGTTGCTGAATCCCAAGGTGACGCGATCTGTAGAGCGGTTGAACGTGAGTTTTTACTATCCGCATTTTGTTGTCGCGCTGTATGTGTATCTCATTTTTGCTTTTATTTATCCTTATATCGGTGAGTATTATAAAATTTACGGGACTTTGGAGATTTTGATCACGTATTTGTTGAAAGAAGTGCCGTTTGTTGTTTTTTATCTCATCACGACGTATCGAAAAATCAATTTTGCGGAAGTGGAATTGGTTCGGTTGTCTGGTGGTGGGACGTGGCGCGTTTTTGCACATGTGGAGTTTCCAAAAATAGCGCCGCAAATCGCGGAATTGGCGATTATTTTGCTGGCTTTTATTTGGACGGCGTATGAAATTCCGAGTTTGGTGGGGAATAGTTTTCCGGCGTTTCTCGGGGTGGTGTTTTACCAAGGATATTATGCGACGGACGTGAGCGTGCAGGTGGCGACGATGTTTTGGATGGTTGTTGTGTCGGTGTTTTTGCTTGTGGTAGCGTTTGTTTTATTCGTTTCTGTGCAAAAATATCGGGACTTCTTGCGTGAAGGAAGTGGGCAATTATGAGGCAGTTTGTGGGGATTCAGTATGGAATAATGCTTATTGTTTTCGGCGTTGTCGCTTGGCGTGGCGGGGAAGTTGGGATTTTTGAGGACCCGAATTTTAGGGCCGCGATTGGGACGACGATCGTGGTCGCGGTTTTGGTTGTCGTGCTCAATTTAGTCGTGGCGAACTATGTGGGCTATTATTTGGCGCGCGTGACGGGGCGGAAATTAGCGTTTTTGGATGTTTGCTTGCAGCTACCCCTGATTGTGCCGTTGCTTGTGATTGCAGCGGGGCTTGATATTTGGTTTATACGGATGGATTTGACGGAAACGGTGCTTGATGTGGTGCTGATTCAGCTTTTGCCGACGCTTCCGTATTCGATTCGGATTGCGCGAAATGCTTATTTGGCGCTTGATCAGGATATGAATCAGTATGTTTATTTGATGGGTGGAACGCGGTGGCGACTCGTGTTGGATGTCTATTTGCCGCTTATGCGTCCGATGAATGAGACGATATTATTGTTTGCGGTCGTGATTTCGATTGGGCAGTACGCGATTACGTCGATGATTGGTGGCGGGATTATTCAGACGGTGGCGCTGGTTTTATTTCCGTATTTTGCTTCATCGCAGTTGCAAGTGGTTGCGGCGGCAGCGCTTTTCACGATTTTCATGGCGTTTGCGATGTTGTTTCTATTCAGATGGATGTATAAAGGAATGGTGAAATTGGTGGGGGTGATGGACGAATGGCGATAATCAGGGTTGAAAATGTGACGAAAGGCTTTGAAAAGGAGCTGATTCTGCGAGGGATTAATTTCGAGTTGCAGCGCGGAGAGACGGTGACGATTCTCGGTGGCTCGGGAAGTGGTAAAACGACATTTTTGAAGGTGTTGGCGGGATTATTGTCGTTTGATTCGGGGAGTTATGAGAAAGCAGGGGTTAAAATCGCATATATCTCTCAAAAACCTGTCTTATTTTCGCATATGACCGTGTTGGAAAATCTTGTTTTTCCGTTGAAATGCCAGAAGGTGAAGCGGAAGGAGCGGGAGGCGATTGGGCGGGTTTTCTTGGAGAAAAGTGAACTGGCAAAATGGGCGGATGCGTATCCTTATGAGCTTTCGGGCGGGCAACAGCAACGGGTTTCGGTGGCGCGAGCGTTGATTGGAAATCCGGATTTATTGTTGATGGATGAGCCGTTTAGTAGTTTGGATGTGCGCTTAGGACGCGATATGCGGCAGTGGGTGTTTGCGCAGATTGAGGAGCGGGATATCGCGGCGGTGTTCGTGACGCATCATTATGAGGAGGCAAAAGTGTTTAGTGAGCAGGTTTTGTTGATGGATCATGGTGTTTTGAGTGAAGCGAGCGATGCGGCAATCGATGCTTTTTTCGGGGATGGGCTTTTGTATAACGATGTATATTATCCGATTGGGGCTTGGGGGATGGCGGATGCTGGTGTGGCGGTGCGTGTCGAGCGGCAATTGATGCTTTACGGGCAGGCGTATTGGTCGGTTATTTTAGAGGACGGGACGCAAAAGTTTATTATCGTGGGTGATAATGCGATAGAAAAGGGTTATATTGCGCCAGTAAGGGGTGAAAAAGATGCTTGATACGAAGGCAAGGCCATATGTGAAACCGATATTGGAAAAGACGGCGGATTTCTTTTTGAAAATCGGGTTTTCGGCGAATCAGGTGACGATTTTAGCGTTTGTGGTTGGGGTTGTCGCTGCGATTTTGGTCGGCTTTGGATGGATGTGGACGGGGATTCTGGTGTTATGGTTTTCGGGATTTCTGGATGCGGTGGACGGAACGATGGCGCGGAAAACGAAGCAAAGTGGCTTTGGCACAGTGATGGACGTGACGTTTGATCGGGTCGTCGAAGCGGGAATAATTATTGCACTCGCTGCACGATTTCCGGAACAGCAGTTTATTTTGCTGCTTTTGATGGCGTCGATTTTATTCGGAATTACGGCATTTTTGACGATTGGAAACGTTGTGCAGAACAAGGGCGTGAAGTCGTTTCATTATGCAACGGGACTCGCGGAACGGACGGAAGGATTTATTTTACTTAGTTTGATGGTATTAACAGCGCCGATTTTCTTATTTTGGACGACATTACTGTTTTTTATCATCGAAATTATCTCGACAATACAGCGTTTAATGGAAGCGCACAGACAGCTCGATAAGGAGGAATGAGGGCGATGAAAATGGATCATCAGGTGATTGTGATTGGCGGCGGCGCGGCGGGACTTTATGCTACGGCAGGGCTGGCGCGGCTTGGCGTCGATGTGGCGGTGGTCAATGCGGACGCGAATATGGGCGGCGACTGTCTTCATTATGGCTGTGTCCCTTCAAAAACGCTGCTACATATGGCGCAGGAGACGACGGACTGGACGGAAATTCAGGCAAAAATGAGGGCCGTGATTGCGGAGATTCAAGTGCATGACAGTGTTCCGCGATTTGAGGAGCTTGGCGCGACGGTTTACATTGGAAAAGCGCGTTTTCTGGATGCGCATCGGATTGTGGTCGGGGATCGGGAACTCTGCGCGAAAAAATTCGTTATTGCGACGGGTTCGCGACCGAGGGTTCCAAATGTTGCGGGGCTTGATGTTTCGATGTATGAAACAAACGAGACGCTATTCCAGATGGCAAAACTTCCACGCAAAATGGCGATTATTGGCGCTGGGCCTGTGGGACTCGAACTCGGGCAGGCATTGCAAAACATTGGCGTTGAAATCACGATTTTCGATCATAATACTGAATTTTTAAAACATTTTAGCCGTGATATTGCGGATATTGCTTTGGAAAAACTAGATTTGGCTATTCATCTAGATAGCGAACTAATCGAAGTGACGCGACTTAATAAAGACGAAATCAGCCTTAAAATCACAGAATCAGGGGTAGAAAAAACGCTAGTCGTCGAAAAAATCCTTTTTGCCGCGGGTCAAATCGCGAATATCGATACGTTGGAACTGGAACGAGCTGGCATCGCTTACGACACGAAAATCGATACGAATCGTTATTTGCAAACGACGGCACCGCATATTTATGCCATCGGGGACGTGATCGAAAGCCCAAGCCTCACGCACGCAGGCGGCGCCGAAGCCAGAACTGCACTCACGAACATCGCGTTCGGCAATTTTAGCAAAGTAAACTACAGCACGCTTGCTTCGGTTATTTATACAAAACCAGAAATTTACCAGCTCCCAGCGACGCAAAAAGCAACACGAATCCTATCCGCATCTGGCGCCAACATCGACCGCTTCAAAACCGATAACGAACCAGAAGCACTCGTCAAAATCGGCATCGACGCCAAGGCGAAAATCGTTCACGCGGAGGCAATCGGCACGGATATTTCCACCGTCATGCAGCAAGTCGCGCTCCTCAAATCCACAGGCGCCAAGCTCACAGACCTATCCAAACCAATCTATCCGTACCCAACGAAATCAGAAATTCTTAAAAACATATCCGATCAATTACTCACAGAAAAGCTCGAAAAACCGTTTTTACAACGACTTATACGCAAAATCATCCAATGGAGGGGGTTATCATGAAGAAATTTTGGCAAGAATGGCGTGGCATTATTTTATTCGTCGCTTTTGTCCTCACTGGTTTTTTAGTCATTTATCAGCTCGGAATTGTGGATAGTTTCAACGTCGCGGAGCTCAGTCAAGTCGTGCGCGATATGGGAATCTGGGGCAAAATCCTCTACGTGATCACCTATATTCTGCGTCCACTCGTCCTGTTTCCCGCAACGCCGCTCACGCTTTTTGGCGGATACACATTCGGTGCGGTTCAAGGCACGATTCTGGACGTCATTGGCGCTGGAACGGGAGCACTTCTCGCTTTCTGGATCGCCCGCAAACTTGGAAAAGATAAAATCGAACGGCTCATCCAAGGCAAGAAAATCGAGAAATTTGATCATAAAATCGGCGAAAATGGCTTTTTAGTCATACTATACTTGCGACTCATTCCACTTTTTCCTTTTGATAGTATTAATTATTCGATGGGGCTCAGTTCCGTTCAGACGCGCGATTATGCGGCGGCAACTTATCTCGGCATTATTCCAGGCGCGTTTGTCCTCAATTTCCTCGGTTCCTCGCTCGGTCGGCTTGATTGGCAATTTTACACAGCGATCGGTTTATACGCTTTTATGATTATTTTACCCCTGATTGTGAAAAAATTAAGAAATACCTAATAGCTATCTATTTCAAAGAGATCTATGTTCAAGTTGGTGTGGTAGTCCTATGCAAAAAGGAGACTCCAAAATTGGAATCTCCTTTCATCCATTATTTCAATTCTAAGTTCTTCGCTAGAGAATCGTGTAATTTCTGACGTTCTGCATCGGATACGTTGTAGTACCAAATACCATCCATCTTACCACCGTCGCCGGCAACTGTCATGTTCTCAACGTTTTTACGCGCGCCTAGATAGTTCTTAGCGATACGTGTCATATCTGTCATCGTTAAATCGGTTTGCATGTTATTTCCAACTGCAGACAAGATATCGTTGAAGTTCCATAATGTTTCCGTCGTTGCGATTTTCTCTACAACGGCTTGAATCACTTCTTGTTGACGCATTTGACGACCGAAGTCACCACGCGCATCGGTTTTACGAATACGAGTGTAGGCTAGAGCATCGGTACCGTTTAGCGTCACTTCGCCTTTTTTGAACTCTTTATCTTTCAGGCTAATATCCATATCATTATAAACCGTAACACCACCAACAGCGTCGACCAAATCTTTCAGGCCTTCCATGTTCATTTTGATGTAGTAGTTAATCGGAATACCATTTAAAAAGTGAGTCACCGTATCTTCGGCCATTTTCACGCCACCGTAAGCATAGGCAGCATTGATTTTGTTTGTGGAATCGTGTCCGATAATTTCGGTACGCGTATCACGAGGAATACTCAACATCTGTGCTTTGTTCGTTGTCCCATTAACGGTAGCAACCATGGTTGTATCGGAACGACCAACATCGCCTTCTCGTTCGTCAATACCTAAAATAAGGACGGAGAACGGGTTGCCGCCATCCAATTTGACGGGGTTCGCCGCTCGACCTTCGACGGGCGTATATATGTTATCCATTGTTGATTTTGTTTGGTATACGGCATAACCAACGATGCCTCCTAAAATTAAAAATATACCTAAAACAGACCATAGGAAAATCTTCAAACCTGTACGTTTTTTCTTCTTTGTAGCTGTGCGTTTTTCAGCGCGCATGTGCTTCTCAACCTCTCTAGTGGAATTTCTGTCACCTCCTATTTTACTACAAACTGTCAAATAAGTCACTGTTAATTCCATGAGTATTTGATTAGAAAATGCGGAACAGGAAATCTTGTCTATGGGTTTTCATTGTTTTTTTTCAGGTTTGTGGGTATACTTGTAGGAGTATGAATCTATACATAAATTTGGCACGAGGGAGCACGAGGAATTATGTGGACTGTTATTTTAATATGTTTTTTAGCCTCGCTGCTGTTAACCCCTGTGGTGAGACGCGTTGTACTTAAATTTGATATTACGGACAAACCGGATAAAAGAAGAATTAATGTCGTACCGATACCGAGCTTGGGTGGGGTGGCTATTTTCATCGCCTTTCTCATCGGGATGTTCTTGCTTCCAATCGATAAAACACTATTATGGCCGCTTATCATTGGGGCGAGCGTGATTGCGCTGACGGGTATTCTGGACGATATTTTGGAATTAAAAGCGCGGTACAAGTTGATTGGTCAGCTGCTCGCGGCGGGCATTATTGTTTTCTGGGGTGGCGTCAACATTACGTTTATTAATTTGCCGTTTGGTGGCGAGGTGTACTTCGGTTACCTGTCGATTCCACTGACGATTCTGTGGATTGTGGCGATTACGAACGCGATTAATTTGATTGACGGGCTGGACGGACTCGCGGCAGGTGTTTCGACGATTGCGCTCTTAACGATTATGGGCATGGCTTTCGTGATGGGCGATCCACTCGTTATCATGATTACGGCGGTGCTTGCAGCTTCGACGCTCGGCTTTCTACCATACAATTTCTACCCCGCCAAAATTTTCATGGGTGACACGGGCGCGCTGTTTTTAGGTTATATCATCGCGATTCTTTCGTTGATGGGCTTTAAAAATGTCACGTTTATCTCGCTGATTGTGCCGGTACTTATTCTAGGCGTGCCGATTTTCGATACGATTTTAGCGATTATTAGACGCATTGTGCACCGGACTCCGATTGCGATGGCGGATAAATCGCATTTGCATCACAGTTTGATGAAGCTTGGGTTTACGCATCGCCAAACCGTGATTCTAATCTATGCGATTTCGGCGTTATTCTCGCTATTTGCCCTTATTTTTACGATGTCGACATTCTGGGGATCGTTCCTGCTGATCTTGGTACTACTCGTGATTGTGGAGTTTTTCGTGGAAGTATTAGGACTTGTGAGCCAGAATTACCGACCGATGATGCGGCTTTTGCGGATTGAACGGATGGACCGTGAAGAGGAACAGGAATAGAGGACTTATCTCGCAGTTGGGATAGGTTCTTTTTTTGTGCTAAAAGAGGCTTGATGCGTTGCGCCATCTGTGTTACTCTATTCAAGTAGGTTTTAAAAATCAAAGGAGAGATAAAACATGAATATTATTGCCACGGCAGAGTCGGTTTTGCAAGCTGAATTGTTGTTGGGCGCGGGGGTAGACACGCTATACGTCGGAGGAAGTCGATTTGGACTGCGCATGCCGCAATCACTGACGCTCGCCGATATTAGTGAAATTACTAACAAAGCGCACGAAGCAGGGAAGAAGGTCTTAGTGGCCGTGAATGCGCTCATGCATAATGAGCATTTGAAGGATTTACTTGCTTATTTACGTGAAATAGCTAACATGAAAGTAGACGCCATAACTGTAGGGGATCCAGGTGTTGTTTTTATGTTGCACGAAATGGAACTTGATTTACCGTTTATCTATGACGCGCAGACGTTTGTGACGAGCGCGGAACAGGTGGATTTTTGGGTGAAACAGGGGGCAGTTGGGGCTGTCATGGCTCGTGAATTGACGCTGATTGAGCTGGAAGCAATTACGGCGAAGATGGCTGTGCCGATTGAGGTGCAGGTGTATGGCCCGACGTGTATTCACCAATCGAAGCGCAAACTCGTGACGAATTACCAGAACATTGTCGAGATAAAAGATGATACGTCGAAGGAACGCGGGCTTTATTTGCGTGAACCGAATGACGCGGATAGTCAGTTGCCGATTTATGAGGACGAGAATGGGACGCATATTTTTTCAACGGAGGATTTGTCGTTGATGCCTTATTTGGAGCGTGTGTATAACGCGGGCTTGCGGACTTGGAAGTTGGATGGTGTTTTATTGCCGGGCGAGGATTTTGTCGCGATTGTGACGTTATTCGTGCAGGCGAAAGAAGCGCTCGAGGCAGGCGATTTTGTTGCGGAGACATTTGTGAACCGTTTAGCAAAATTACAGCTGGAGACGCGGACGCTTGGAACAGGATTCTTTTTGAAACAGCCAGATGAGGTAAAATGAGGAGGGCATGACAATGACTGGAAGAAAAAATTTGAAAAAGCCGGAAGTTTTAGCGCCGGCGGGTAACTTGGAGAAATTGAAAATTGCGATTCGCTATGGTGCGGACGCTGTATATATTGGTGGACAGGCTTTCGGGCTTCGTTCGCGTGCTGGGAATTTTTCATATGAGGAGATGCAAGAAGGTGTGGCATTTGCGCATGCGCGTGACGCGAAAGTTTATGTAGCGGCGAATATGGTCGCGCATGATGGGGATACAGAAGGTGCCGGTGAGTTTTTCCGGACGTTGCGTGATATCGGGATTGATGCGGTCATCGTGTCGGATCCAGCGCTAATTAGTATTTGTTTTGCGGATGCGCCGGGACTTCCTGTGCATTTGTCGACGCAGGCTTCGGCGACGAACTACAAAACGCTTGAATTCTGGAAGCAGCAGGGCTTGGAGCGCGTGGTTTTGGCGCGTGAAGTGAGCATGAGCGAGATTCAGGAAATCGGCCAAAATACGGATGTCGAGATGGAAGCGTTCATTCATGGCGCGATGTGTATCTCGTATTCTGGACGCTGTACGCTATCGAATCATATGGCGAATCGGGACGCGAATCGTGGCGGCTGTGCGCAAAGTTGCCGCTGGAAATATGACCTTTTTGAAATCGATAATGGCGTGCCACGTAATTTGGTCGATGAGGATGAGGAGCCGTTTTCGATGAGCGCGGTTGATTTATCGATGATCCGCTTCATTCCCGATATGGTCGAAGCAGGCGTGGATAGTCTCAAAATTGAAGGTCGAATGAAGTCGATTCATTACGTTTCGACGGTGGCAAGCGTGTATCGCAAAGTCGTGGACGCGTATTGTGCTGATCCAGATAATTTCGTTTTCGATCCAGCTTGGGAAGCAGAACTTTGGAAAGTCGCACAACGCGAACTATCGACAGGTTTCTTCTATCAAGAGCCGACCGAAGACGAGCAACTATTCGGCAAAACACGCAAAATTCCACAATACGCGTTCGCAGCACAAGTATTAGACTACGACCCAGCTACGAAAATCGCAACACTACAACAACGAAACAATTTTGGCGTTGGCGAAGAAATTGAATTTTATGGCCCGGGAGAAGTAGGATTTAAACAAGTCGTGAAAGATCTCTGGAACGAACACGATGAGCCAATTGAACGCGCACCAAACGCGATGATGACGGTGAAAATGACTGTCGACCATCCCGTAGAAGAATTTTACTTCATGCGCAAGAAAAAAGAAGAACGCAAAGCTAAGAAACGCGTGAAAGCATAGCACATAAAATTATTTTTAGTGAGCCAATTCCAGCCAGCTGCCTTAAAACATGTTATAATGTAGCTAAACACGAAAAGGAGTTGTATAAACATGATAGGATGGATTATTGCTATTGCGGTCGTTGTTATACTTGTTCTGATTTATTTTGGAATGTATAACAGCCTTGTCAAATATCGCAACAGAGTAGAAGAAACGTGGGCGCAAATCGATGTGCAATTGAAACGTCGCTTTGATTTAATTCCGAATTTAATTGAAACGGTCAAAGGTTACGCGTCACACGAGAAAGAAACGCTTGCAAAAGTGGTGGAAGCTCGTAATATGATGACACAAGCCCCTGCAGACGGTCGTGGCGAACAAATGGAAGCAGATAACATGCTGACTGGCGCGCTGAAATCCGTTTTTGCTTTGGCAGAGTCGTACCCAGATTTAAAAGCGAATACATCATTTATCGAATTGCAACACGAACTAGCAACAACAGAAAACAAAGTGGCTTATTCACGCCAACTGTACAACACGACGGTCATGACCTATAACACAAAAATCGAATCGGTACCTTCTAATATTGTTGCTAAAATGGGCGGATTCACAAAACGTGATATGCTTGCAACACCAGAAGAAGAAAAAGTGGTTCCAAAAGTTCAATTCTAAAACACTGAAAGGAAGAATGCGCCATGTTATTTGAGCAAATAGCGGCTAATAAGCGTAAGACAGTGTTCATTGTTTTAGGATTCTTCATTTTTGTGATGTTGGTCGGATGTGCTATCGGGATTTTGGTTTATAATAATTATTTGAACGGTCTCATTATGGCGGCTGTGATTGGTGCTATTTATATCGCGATTATGATTTTTTCAAGTTCGAAGGTCGTTATGACGATGAACCGGGCGAAGGAAGTCACATCCAAAGATCAGGAACCAGTGCTTTGGGACACCGTGGAGAGTATGGCGATGGTTGCAGGAATTCCAATGCCAAAAGTATACATTGTAGAAGATCCAAGTCCGAATGCTTTCGCAACAGGAATCTCGCCTGAAAAAGGTGCGGTTGCTGTAACGCGAGGTTTGCTTGACAAGTTGGAACGCTACGAGCTAGAGGGCGTTATCGCGCATGAAGTCGCACATATTCGGAACTACGATATCCGCCTTTCTACGATTGCCATCGCGCTTGTCGCTGTCGTTGCGATTTTGTCCGATTTAGCGATGCGGATGCTCTTCTGGGGTAGCATTACTGGTGGCAACAACAATCGGAAAAGTAACGACAACAATGGTGGCGGCGGTGCCCAAGCGATTATCTACATCGTAGCCCTCGTTTTCGTTATTTTAGCTCCAATCATTGCAACGGCGATTCAGTTCGCGCTCAGCCGTAACCGTGAATATTTAGCGGATGCGACAGCGATCGAATTGACGCGGAACCCACAAGGCTTGGCCGACGCCCTACGCAAAATTGGTGGCGACACGACAAAAATGAAACAGCCGAGTGCAGCGTCCGAATCGATCTACTTCACAACGCCGTCAAAAGGTGAAAAGAAGAAGAAAGAGAAAGCCGGAATGTTTGACTCGCATCCGCCAATTGCAAGCAGAATTGAGCGTTTGGAACATATGTAACACAAAACTAGGAAACTTAGCGACTGTTAGTGAAAACTAGCTAGTCTGCGGATTCCTAGTTTTTTTATATGGATGCATGAATAAAAATACATATGATTGTATGTTGATGAACCGTCTTTTTCTGAAAAAACAGAGATGGCATTTTTGTGAACAGTTATTTTTCATGTAAAAAAAGTTGGATTTTTTGCTGACTATTGATGCGAGATGGCGATAAGATATAGTTAGGCGCAAAAAGCATAGGCATAATTAAAATACGACAAATGAGGTGTGTACAGATTGGTATTACTCTAAGCCGGATACGTGATGGATTACGTGGCAACGTAAAAAAATAGAGACAGAAGTGAAAATGTGCGGAAACTGTTTTTGTAAAATAATGGTGCAACACTTGTGCAATGAAAAAGAAATTATTTTAGTCAGAAGAAGGAGGAAATAACTGCTTATCATAGAGATTTTATGCATAAAGTAGTTGTGATTACAAACATGAAAATGAAAAAGAAAAAGAAATTTGGATTAAAAATTTTATCGGTGGCAATGGTTGCTTCCTTAATGGTACCAACTTCCATCGGGAATATCGCTGTTTTTGCGGAAACGGCTGAACCGGTGACAACTGAAAATACACTAAAAAGCGAGCCAACATTCGCACAGAAAAAGGAATTCCAAATCAAAAAAGGGACAGAAGATGCGGAAGTTAGTGCTTCAGCGGTGAACTTAACGAGTACTGGCCTAGACTTACACGGCGTTGTTAGCGGTGTACCTCAAGCGACGTATTTACGATTTTCTGATGTTACCTTACCGAGCGACGCAAAAATTTCGAACGCGTATCTTTCATTCACAACGCGTGATGCTTCGTCGGCAAGCCAGTCTACAACGATTAGCATAACGGGCGAGCGCGGCAGTCAAGCGGAATTTTCCAATACGGTTGCTTCGTTTACGAATCGAAACTTTACGGACGCTTCGGTGAGTATGGCGACCCCGGTCGTTGCGACGAATACGATTTTTAATACAGAGGACATTACTTCTGTGCTCAATGAAATGCGGGCTGATCAGACGGATATCCAAAACTATGTATTCAAAATAGCCGGTAACAATAAAGGTTCTTTTGTGATGCGTTCGTATGATTCAAGCGCAACCATGGCACCGAAATTGATCGTGGAGTATACGTCGCCATCTGCTGATTACAAAGCCAATATCGCGAACACAGCAGATGACGCAAAAGAGTATGGCGCGAACAAAACGATGGATCTGAACTCGGCGATGGAGATCGGTGGTTATTACTCTGCCACATTAACGCCGGCATATAGAAATATATCCGCTTTCCGATTCGCCAATGTCAACCTTCCAGAAAACGCAAAAATTGATGACGCCTATTTGGAATTCACGACATACGGTACAGTCGCCAATCGCGTTTCCAATATGTCTATCGCTTCAGAACTAGGCAATCCACTAGGCTATACAAGTGTCGCTGGAAACATTAGCTCGCGTCCTTACACAGCATCAACCGTGAAATATCAGCAAGCTAGTTTCACTGCAGCAAATCAAGTCATCCGAACGCCGAATCTCAAAAGTATCATTGACGAAACCCGCCTCATGGGATGGCAAAACGGCAATGCACTAGCTTTTCGCGTTGATGGTGACAACTATATCGGTAGCATCTATCAAGGTGGCTCAGCCGTAGCGTACCAACCGAAACTTGTTATTAAATACACATATAGTGAGCAGGATGCCGTTGCCGCTGATGTCGTAAAAAACCCGGCGAAAATGAAAAACCTCTTTATTAACGAAGTCGCAAGTGCGGGGACGGATGCCGAGAAAAACGGCTGGATCGAGATTTTCAACAATAATGATGTCCCCGTCTTTTTTGAAAATGGTGTTTTCCTATCAGACGACATAACGACTTTAGGGAAATCAGAGCTGAAAAACCTCTACATCCCCGCAAAAGGGTATCGTGTCGTGAAAGCAGATGGTACGCAAAACAATGCATCCGTTCATTTTACGTTAGGTGACCGCGCGACGAAGCTTTATTTATCAACAAAATACGATGATAGCTTCCACACGATGGACACGATGGATGTGCGGCCAATGAGTTTTAACGAAACAATGGGGCGTCTGAATGATGGCGATTCGAACGTGGTGACTTTTAAACCAGGGACCTATGAGAGTTCGAATAATGACGCAAACCAAATCGTGTCGGTTACAGCAAGTCAAAAAACGGGATTATACGCGAAACCTTTCGACTTAGCCTTTGCGAGCGATGCTGTTAATACAATCAAATACACGACAGATGGCTCCACGCCAAGTGAAACGAACGGAACAACGTACACAAAACCGTTCACCATTAACAAAAACACGACGGTTAAAGCCTTCGCGTACAATGCGAAACAAAATAGCGGCGTCCAAACCTTCACGTACGCCATTCGCGAAGATGCCGACAAAATCCCGCTAGCGACAAAAGAGTATAGCGTCAAAGCTGGGACGGATGACGCGGCAGTAGCTGCAACGACTGTCAATTTGACAAGTACTGCGCTTAATTTACACGGACTTCTAAACGCTGCACCTCAAGCGACATTTGTGCGTTTTGCTAACGTTGCGATTCCAGCCGATGCCGTGATTACAAAAGCGTATCTTACGTTCACGACACTGACAGCATCGAGCACACCAACGAATTTGGCAGTAGCTGGGGAAATTGGAAATGGTGATGCCTTCGCGTCCACCGTCGCTTCTTTTACCAACCGCAAACTGACAGAAACGACAGTGAAATCGGCTACACCAGACAAAGTAGCCGTCAATGATCTTGTAAACACGGGTGATTTGACAGCAGTTATTGATGAGATGCGTGCAGGAAACCCGGATATGAAAAACCTCGTATTTCGCGTTGACGGTGACAAAACTGGTTCCTACATCGCGCGTTCTTATGAGTCAAGCGCTGCAATGGCTCCGAAATTAGTTTTAGAATATTATTCAGGAGATGGTGATTTCGCTGGTCAAGTCGCGACAGCAAATGATGATGCCGAAGAATATGGAACCGCAAAAGCAATGAGTCTGAATGACAATCTAAGAATCGGCGGTTACTACTCGACAACGCTTACACCAGGTTACAAAGACATTTCGGCGTTTCGTTTCAACAACGTGACACTGCCAGAATCCGCAGAAATTGAAGACGCCTATTTAGAGTTCACCACCTATGCAACCAATGCCGCAAAAGTAAGCTCTAACATGGAAGTCCGCGCCGAACTAGGCAATCCGGAAATTTACAAAAGCACAGCAGGAAACATCACATCTCGCGCTTACAGTGAGTTAGCTGTAAAATACAATCAACCAGCGTTCACAGCAGGAAACCAAATCGTGCGCACCGCCAATCTAAAAGACATCATCGACGAAAATCGCCTAACCGGCTGGAAAAATGGGCAATCCATGGCATTCCGCATTGACGGTGACAACTATATCGGCAGCGTCTATCAAGGCGGAAACGCAAACGCAGCTAGACTCATCATCCAATACAAAAACAACGCCAAAGGTCCAAGCATCGACGGCGCACTCACAACACCAGACAAAATCAAAAACGTTTTCATCAACGAATTGTCATCCGAGGGAACAGCAAGCTCTAAAGAAGCGTGGATCGAGCTTTACAACGACAACGATGTCCCCGTCATTTTAGACAAAGGGATGTACTTGAGCGACAAAGCAAAAACACTCGACAAATTCGAATTTTCAAACCTAGTTATTCCGGCAAAAGGCTACCGCGTCCTGTATTCCGACAAAGCAACCGAGCTCGGAAACAATCATCTGAGCTTCGAAATCGGCGGTAGCGGCGACGTCATTTTATCCGCAAAAGTTGGTTCTGAATTCAAAACAGTGGATTCAATCAAATATACGAAACAAGCGTACAATCAATCATTCGGACGCCAGCCAGATGCGAGTAAAAATCTCACTTTATTCAGCTCTGACACGTTCGGCAAGTCAAACAACAACGGTCAAACCAACTACGCCGTGCAATTCAGTAAAAATCGCGGTATGTATGATACGGCTTTCGACTTAAAGATGACTTCCAAACCTGGCATTACACTAAAATACACGCTAGACGGTACTACACCAAGCGAAACAAAAGGTACCACATACACGGGTCCAATCACGATCGGCAAGACAACAGTCGTCAAAGTTTACGGCTACGATGCAACAGGAAACACAGGCGTACTTTCGAACACCTACGTTCTGCGTGATAACTATAAAAACGAAGTGACATCAGGATCCCAGTGGCAATACAAGACTAACATCACGAGCGATGATTACGCCCAAGCCATTGATGATTTCCCAGTCGTGTCTGTTACCGGCGACGCCACAAATCTGAATGGTTCTACTGATACAGCCGGCACATTCGAATATTTAGACTCCCACATGGGAAATGGCGGAACAAACTACTTCAACTTCGCCGGCTCTAAAAAATTCGGACAAGCGAGCGTATCTCAATTCAATTCTGGAGTCGCGATTAAATTCCACCGCGATTTTAACGGCAAAAAAGCCAAATACAACTTTTTCGATCCACTACCTGGCGAAGTATACCCAGTTGTAGGTAAGTTCAGCAAATTGCAGTTAAAGGAAGGACAAGACGGCCCGCAAAATGACGTTTACAATCTTGGCTACAATCGCTACGATGAAAAAGTAACCGGAACACTCGCGGAACAAATGGGCAAGATTTTCTTACACACCAACTACGTCCATTACTACTACAACGGCAAATACATGGGCGTCAAAACAATGCGTGAAAATTTCAGCCAAAACATGTTTGAAGAATACTTCGGCGGTGACGGTGATGATTACACGAAAATCCGCTTCCAAGATGGCTATTTTGTACCTGGTCACGTAGAAACCGGCGATGGAGATACCGCCATTTTGACAAAAGTAAAAGCAGTATCTGCCGCGAAAAGCTTCCAAGAATTCAAAAACTATGTGGATGTAGAAGATTTAATTAAGACGCAAATCCTCTTCATGTTCACTGATACCGAGCAAGAAGTAGATGCGGTCGTTTCCAATAGCGTGTTAACTGGAAACGGTGGTACGAAGATGAAATTCAATATCAATGACACAGATGGCGCGTTTTACAATAACGGCGGAACTGGCACGAGTTCTTCTTCCTTTACTGGTGGCGGAGGAACGTATCGCTACAAATGGGCAGACGGTAACTCAAGACGCGGCGCCGGCGTGCTATTCGGTAATTTTTCAGGAGATAGCAGTACCGTTGCAACAGCAGGAAACCTCGAATTCAAAACGCTCGTTAAAGACCAAGTTTTGAAACAAATCGGTCCAGCAAACGGTGATTTCGCGGGTGCATCCGGAGCTCCATTATCTGTCGCAAATGTGAGACAACTCATTCTAGATAACCAGAAACAACTCGACGCTGCGTACAAACTCGATGCTGCTTACATGGGCGCGCGAAGAACAATATACCAAGATTGGTTGGCAGCCCAAGTAAAAACGCAAGCGCAAGTCCCAGACCGCGTACGATACAACCTAGAAATGTGGACGAAATACGGCATGGCACATACACTACAAAGCGTCAATGTTGTATCAAGCGGGACAGGCGTTATTTTAGAAAATCCTAATGCCGGAACAGACGTATACTACACGACAGACGGCACCGATCCAATGGGAGCAGATGGCGTCGTATCAAGCCAAGCAACGAAATATATCGATGGAACAGTTCTTGATGCAAAAATAAAATTGACCATCCGCGCATTCAAAACAAACAACTGGGGTCCGATGATCGATAACGGTGCATTTGCAGAACAAGCACAAAAAGAGGACGCCGCGACAAAAGCAGTCCAAGCCTTATTCACCAATGACGACGTTACATCTGGAAGCATCAAAAAAGAAACAAACCAAAAAGCGATAGATGTAGCCCAAAAAGCAGTAGATGCGGTCGCTGATGTAGCAACAAGAGCTGTTTTACAAAACGATCTAAACACAGCCAAAGAACTACTCGCCAACCGAGGTAAAACATCCGGAACCATCACAGCAAACGACTTTATCATAGGGACAGACAGCTACGTCAAAGGAACCTACACTGGCGACGTCGCAAAAATCGCCCTTGAAATCAATGGTACACTACAACAAATCATCAACGCAACCGGCTCCCCGTACCAATATTACGCCAAAGGTAAAATCAACGCGGTGACCGACCAAGTCAACATGATTGGCTACGATAAAGACGGCAATGAGCTTCAAAAAACGAAAGTAAACGTCCAGAAACCAACAGTCGGACAACTCACATTAAACCCGTTCTACCTTGGCAAAGACAACTATGTGACCGGACAATTTTCATGCGATGTAGCGAAAATCAGTTTAACCGTCAATGATGTCGAAGGTACGAAAATCATCGTGAGTGCGCCAGACTTCAAGTACTACGCAAACAACGTCATTCGCAACGTAAGCGATATAGTTAAACTGACCGCTTACGATAATGTCGGCAAAGTCCTTGATACGAAAGCAGTGACCGTTTTAAATGGTATCAGTTTACCAGGTAGTATTACGACTATCGCGCCATTCAAAATCGGCAAAGATAGTTATGTCACTGGAACATTCACTGGCGATGTCGTGAAAGTCGAGCTACAGATTAACAAAGTAGCCTTACAACGTATTAACGTAACAGACGGCACCATCAAATACTACGCCAAAACAAACATCACAAAAACGACCGATATCATCGAACTAGTCGGCTATAACACAGCTGGTAATATCGTTAGCACAAAAATAGTACCAGTAACATCGGCAAACGGTAACGTGACGGTCAATCCGTTCTTGCTGGGAACGGACGGTTATGTTAAAGGCCAGTTTACCGGTGATGTGGCACGCATTAGCTTAACGGTAAATAACGTCAAGCAAACAACAATCAACGTCCCGACAACAGGACCAGACTTCCAATATTACGCGAAGACACTGATTAAAAATCGTGCAGACATCGTTTCACTGACAGCCTATGACTCACTGGGCGGCGAAATCCAAACAGTAAGCGTACCAATTTTATAAGCAAATATACGCGTAGTATCACTCCGAGCAGTACAGAAAAAACAGGATTCCACAACATGAAAATGTGCGGAGTCCTGTTTTTATTTTGGAAAAATGGTATTAGACTTTCAATCGTAGCATTCTCAACCCATTCAAAATAACTAAAATCGTGCTTCCTTCGTGCCCAATGACGCCAAATGGCAAGTTAATGACTTGGAGGAAATTGGACAATATGAGCAGTAGAATAACGCCTATCGAGAAAATAATATTTTGCCATACAATACGGTGTAATTTCTTTGAAAGTTTCACTGCAAAAGCAAGTTTGGATAGGTCATTTTTCATTAAAATAACATCGGCTGTTTCAATCGCAATATCGGTGCCTTCTCCCATTGCGATACCAACATCAGCATTGGCAAGGGCTGGCGCGTCATTAATACCATCACCGATCATAGCGATAGCGCCGTATTTTTTTTGAAGGGCAAGTAAATGGGTGACCTTGTTTTCAGGAAGGCACTCGGCGATGACGCTGCCAATTCCGATTTCTTTGCCTATTGTATCTGCGGTATGCTGGGAGTCGCCGGTAATCATGATCGTTTTAATGGCCATAGAATGAAGCGATGCAATGCCGTTTTGTGCTTCTTTTTGAACCGTGTCTTTTAACGCCAGCACACCAACGACCTGGGAGTCACAGGAAACGAAGACGAGTGTTTTTCCTTGGGAGGTGAGTCTTTTATTCGATTGATTGACGTAGCGCATCGCCTCTTCTTTGCCTACAAAATCTGCCTTGCCGATCCGCCATTCTTGATTCGAAATGATCGATTTCACGCCCCAACCAGGTACATCAGTGACGGTGACATGAGGTAAAATTTCCGCATCTAACGCGTGAAGAATGCTTTGTGCAAGCGGGTGTGTGGACTGACTTTCGATTGTCGCAATGATGTCTGGTGAAACATGAGCCTCCAAATGGATATCCGTTACTTCTGGTTTTCCTCGGGTTAAAGTTCCCGTTTTATCAAAAGCGATGGCTGGTATTTGGTATAAATTCTCTAAATAAGCGCCACCTTTGAATAAAATACCGTGACGTGCGCCGTTAGAAATAGCTGCGAGGGTGGCGGGTGTGACGGAAGCTACGAGGGCACACGGCGAGGCGACAACAAGTAGTACCATCGCGCGATAAAAGCTCTCTGTCCAATCCCAGCCGAACGCGAAATGAGGTAGAAAGAGCATGAGTAGAACCACTAGCAAAACAATTTTGACATAGGTGTCTTCCAAGCGCTCAATAAAACTCGCCGTAGTAGAAGGTGTTTCTTGTGCTTGCTGAACAAGTTGAATGATTCTGCTAAACAAGGTGTTTTCAGACGTTTGAGTCACTTCTACTGTTAAAGCGCCACTCAAGTTAATCGTTCCTGCAAATACGTGATCCTCGGCTTTTTTCTCCACTGGAATAGGTTCACCTGAAATAGTAGCTTCGTCAAGCGTGGATCTCCCTTGTAAAATGATGCCGTCAATTGGAACCGTCTCGCCTGGTCGAACGAGAATATAGTCTCCCAAAGCAAGATTTTCAACCGGAACTTTCGTTGTTGTATTGTCTTTTTTGAGTAGGGAGGCTGTGACCGGTTGCATTTGGAGCAGATTGGAAATTTCACGTTTACTCTTGTTCATCGTGTACGTTTCTAAAGCACCGCTCAGTGAAAAAATAAAGATTAAAATGGCGCCTTCCAGCCAGTAACCAATAATCGAAGCACCGATAGCGGCAATAATCATAAGCAATTCTACATTTAATTTCTTCGTGCGAATCGTACTGGTAATGCCCTCTTTTGCCTTTGCAAAACCGCCGATAATGAAAGCGGAAAGGAAAATGTAAGGTGTGCCCGCCGTTTCAGGAATCATCCATCCAGCAAGAATCAAGAGTCCACTCAGAATAGCCGCGATTAATTCGATATTACGCTTTAAAAATAGCATGTTAGTTCACTCCTCTCCATTGATAATTATTATCATTAACCTTAAAAACACGAAAATCTGCCCTCATAGACTGAGAACAGATGATATTATTGCGTATTTATTACTTAAAGTATAGCCTGAAATTAGAAATAAAGCAACTTAAATGATAAAATAACAATCTAATTGAGAATGATAATTGATGTCAATATCTATGTGGACATAAAAAAACGACCAGCTAGGGGAGGCTGGTCGAAAAAAGGAGTTTGTTAAGGGACACCACAATTAGAAAAAGGGGGGGGAAAACTAATTGCTGTCCTTGCTTTACATTCTCTATATTAAAGCATGTGCATGAAAATCCCACATCATTTCAATGAAAGTTTGATTAGAATTCAGACTGGATAGCCCATTTATAAAGCACGCTATAAAGAAGAGTCTCGTTTCTTCAATTCGGGTGCAAAGCGATAAATCTGAGGAGCCTCCTTGTTTTTATGCTGCAAGCGGTTCAAAATAAGCGCCGCCACTTTGAGCCCCATTTTTTCTGTGGGTTGCGCAATCGTTGTTAAACTAGGCTGGTAAATATCGGCATAGGAAACGTCGTCAATGCCAATGACCGCCACGTCCGAGGGGATTGTTAGTTCCTGCACTTTTAAAAACTGCAAAACCTCACGTAAAACAAGATCATTCCCTGCAATCAGTGCATTTGGTTTATCTGCTAGCTGGAACATGTTTGTTAAGCCAGCTTGTAAGGTATGTAGTTCAGCTGAGCAGATAAAGTCTGGATTGAAAGGAATCTCACAAGCCATTAAAGCAGTCTTATAGCCCTCGATACGTTCAATCCGAGGAGAAATCGCAGACTGTGTTGGCAAGGTTAACATGGCAATTTTGGTGTGGCCACTGGCAGCAAGTGTTGAAACAGCTAGGGATGCGGCCATTTGATTATCCAGTAGAATCGTATCGACAGAAAGCCCAGCGACAATCCGATCAATGAATACGACGGGTATTTCTTCTTCCAGTATTTGTTGGTAGATGGCTGCATTCGTTTCAGTCGGAAAAATGATGAGCCCGTCTACCTTGCGAGAAAGCAAGGCGCGAATGTGATGTTCTTCTTTTTTAGGATTATCATCGGCATTGCAAATAATGACGTTTATATCCTGTTCCTCCAACGAATTCTCGATAATTCGAATCATTTCTGTTGAGAAGGCATGACGAATATTCGCGACGACAATCCCGACAATGGTCGTTTTTTTATTTTTTAAATTGCGGGCAGATTCATTGGGATGGAAATTGAGTTCGTGAATGATTTGTTCGATATTTTCGCGCGTGCTTTGACTCATATATTCGTAGCGCTTATTTAAGTATTGCGAGACGGTGCTTTTGGAAACGCCAGCTTTTTTCGCCACATCGCCAATCGTTATGCTCTTTTTTTTCATAGCATCTACTCCTCTCTTCCTAAAGTCCACTACCCATTAGTATACTTTGTTTTTCCGTAAAGTGCCATTGAACTGCTGTTTGTTTTTAGAATGTGATGGCTGTGAAAAAATGAAAAATATTTACTATTTGTGTTGCATTGCTAAATAAAATCTGGTAAAATCACTTCATAAACCGGTTTAGTAATGATGAAAAAAGTGGGTGTTTGTTATTTTAGATGTTATCACGTTAGGGGATGCGTTGATTTCGATGTATCCGATGAAGGAAGGAGCGTTACGTCTTTGTCCTCAATTTGAAAGAAAAGCTGGCGGTGCGGAGTTGAATTTCGCTATCGGTTGCGCTCGTTTAGGCGTGAAACCAGGCTGGATTAGTAAGCTAGGCAAGGATGATTTTGGTCGCTATATCCTTTCGTTTGCTAGAGGAGAAGGGGTGGATGTGACGCATGTCGAGCTTGTGGATGGTTATGCGACGTCCGTTTATTTTCGCGAAGTGCTCTCTGATGGTTCAAGTAAATCGTTCTACTATCGACAAAACTCGCCGACAGAAGTGTTGACGGAGGCTGATTTTGAAAGCGCTTATTTTGATGGAGCCAAGGTTTTGCATATCACAGGGGTTTTTCCATCGATTCATCGGCATAATCAAGACATGGTCCGATATGCAGTGAAACTCGCGAAAAAACACGGTTTGCTCATTTCATTCGATCCAAATATTCGTTTGAAAATGTGGACGATGGAAGAAGCCAAGGCATTTATTACAACGATTTTGCCGGATGTGGATATTTTATTAACGGGTGAAGAAGAGGCGGAGATGCTACTTGGCAAGATGGCAGTGCACGATTATATTGCCGCATTTCATCAGTATGGCGTGAAGCAAGTCGTCATCAAAAGAGGAGCAGAGGGCGCGATTGGTTCGGATCAGCAAGCGATTTTTGATGTACCAGCCGTCAAGCCAAGAGCGGTAGTCGATACGGTTGGCGCTGGAGACGGATTTGATGCTGGATTTATTTCGTCTTTGCTAAAAGGTCAGTCTTTTGAACAGGCGCTAAATGTTGCCAATGCTGTGGGTTCCATCGTCGTGAGTGTGAAAGGCGATAACGAAGGCCTGCCGTATTATGAGGAAGTACAAGCTGTTTTAGGTGAGTTAGAATTGGTAGATCGCTAAAGCATAGGGGGAAAAAGCATGTTAGATGTACAGGAGCGTTTAGTACGTGAGAAAATTGTCGTCGTTGTGAGGACGGATAGTTTTGAAGAGGCGCAGCAGATTAGTGAGACGATGATTGAGGTTGGAATTAAAATGATTGAAGTCACGATGACGGTACCGGAAGCACCGGCACTGATCGGTTTACTGAAAGAGAAATACCAAGCGGATGTGCTCGTGGGTGCTGGGACGATTGCTACGAAAGAGGAAGCGACAGCCTGTTTTAATAATAAGGCAGATTTTCTTGTCTCGCCGTACTTGATTGACGAAGTGGCAGAAGCAGGGCAAGCGCTCGGGATTCCTGTTTTTTCAGGGGCGATGTCGATGAAGGAAGTGGCGGCTACGCAAAAATATCAAAACAGTTTAGTGAAGATATTCCCGGCTAACATTGTTGGGGCACCATTTTTGAAAGCGGTTAAATCGGTTATTCCTTCTGTGCAGTTGATGCCAACAGGTGGTGTGAATGAAAAAAATATACTGGATTGGTTTGAAGCTGGGGCGGATTGCGTGGGTATTGGCAGTGATTTAGTACGGATTTACCGAAAAGATGGCGTCACCGGTTTGAAAGCATATGGCCAGCAGTTGCAAGAAATTTTAGCTAGCGCCGTGCATGACTAAGTGAAAGAAGGATGTGAATAATTTGTCTATAAAAAATAGTTATTTATTTCAGTTAACAGAAGAGCAGGATAATTGTCTCGTTTTTAAGTTAGACGAAGATAATATGTATGCGCGTGTCTATATTTTGGAAGAGGATATCGTGCGGGTGTTTATGACGGAAGGCGAGCAACCGAAAGTAGATAAAACATGGCTCGTGGCACCGGGATTAGAGGATGTTCCATTTGCGGGCCGAGATCGCTTCGATGTGAGCTTATTTTCTTTACCAGCGTATAAAACGGAGCAAGATGCGGGAAGTTTTTCTATTGAAACGGCGAAGCTAAAAGTAGTGATTTGTTTGGACGGCTTTCAGATGACTTGGTACGCGCGTGAGGAGCAGAATGGCGAGTATAAACAATTTGCCGAAGATCGGGCGACACAGGCTTATAATTTTGATGGTTCGCTGGGTGAAGGGGTGTATCATTATTTGGCAAGAAATCGCCAGGAGCAATATTACGGTTTAGGAGAAAAAAGTGGGGAGATGGATCGGCACGGAAAGCGTTACCGGATGCATAGTTTAGATCCAATGGGCTATGATGCGGAAACGACAGACCCTCTCTACAAGCATATCCCGTATTATTTGACGTATCAGCCGGAGACCAAGATTTCTTTTGGGATTTTCTATGACAATATGTCGCAATCGGTGTTTGATATGGGAAATGAAATGGATAATTATCATGGCTTGTATCGCTATTACCAGGCGGTTGACGGTGATTTAGATTATTATATTATCCTTGGTCCTGAGATGAAACAAGTCGTGGAAAAATTTTCATGGCTAACAGGTCAAACGATTTTTGCGCCAAGATGGAGTCTCGGTTATTCGGGCTCAACGATGTCATATACGGATGCACCAGATGCGCAGGTACAGTTACATAAGTTTCTTGCGTTATGCGAAGAACATGATATTATTTGCGAATCGTTCCAGCTCTCATCGGGTTACACGTCGATTGAGGATAAGCGCTATGTGTTCCACTGGAATAAAGAGAAATTCCCGGACCCAGAACAGCTTTTTCAAACGTTTCATGACAAAGGAGTTCGGCTCTGTGCCAACATCAAACCATGTTTGTTAACGGATCATCCGATGTATCAAACGCTTGCTGATGCGAACATGTTTATTCAAAATTCAGCAGGGACGCAAGAGGAGAAGGCTCAATTTTGGGATGAAACTGGCGCCTATTTAGACTTTACGAATGAAAAAACGATTGCGTGGTGGAAAGAGCAAGTCACAGAGCAACTTTTGAAGTTAAATATTGATTCTACGTGGAACGATAATAATGAGTTCGAGATTTGGACGAGGGATGCGAAATGTAACGGTTTTGGAACGGAAATTGATTTTGAAAAATTGCGTGCGATTCAGCCGTTGTTGATGATGAAGGCATCCTATGAAGCGCAGAAAGAGTACGCGCCCGATTTGCGTCCGTACCTCATTTCTCGTTCGGGTTGTCCTGGTATGCAGCGCTATGTGCAGACGTGGTCCGGGGATAATTATACCGAATGGAAAGCGCTTAAATATAATATCAAAATGGGATTGGGCTTGAGTTTATCCGGTATTTATAATATTGGGCATGATGTTGGCGGCTTTGCTGGTCCTGCGCCGGAACCCGAATTATTCGTTCGTTGGGTGCAAAATGGGATCTTCCATCCGCGTTTCACAATCCATTCTTGGAATTCGGATCAGACGGTGAATGTGCCGTGGATGTATCCGGAAGTCGCGGAAGATATTAAAAATCTGATCAAGTTTCGCTACCAGTTGACGCCGTATTTATACAATGCGCTTTATGAAGCACACGCGTATTATCGCCCGATTATCCGTCCGGTATTTTATGAGTTTAGCGGGGATGACAAGGTTTTTGAGCCAAGTGATGATTTTCTATTAGGTGACGCGATGCTCGTTGCTTCTGTCGTCGAAAAAGGGGCGACAACGAGACAGGTCTATCTACCGGAGTATGCAGACGGTTGGTATGACTATCATGCGGAAACATGGCATGAAGGCGGTAAAATCGTTCTGTTGCCAGCGCCTTTTGACAAGCCACCACTGCTCGTAAAAGCGGGCAGTATGATTCCAATCAATGATGACGCTGCAACATTTGCGACAAGGAAAGAAACGAGAGGAATCAAGCTATTTCCACACGCGGCCGAGGGTCATAGTGAGTATACGCTGTTCGAAGACGATGGTGTTTCTGTGCTCAAACCTACAAACAACGCGAAAATCCATTTGAAGATGACGGTTGCGAAATCGCAAATCGATGTACGTGTGACGAAAACAGGCGGCTACCAACTACCATATGAGCAAATTTCCTTCTACTTACCGGCGAATGAGAAAAGAAAACTCGTTGTTAATGGGCAAGAACTAGCGTTAGAAGACGATCGTTTTTGCATACGTGTATCCGATTGTGAGGATGGAAAATGATGCATTTTATGGATGAAGATTTTTTATTAGATTCAGATAGCGCGAAAATTTTATATCATGATTACGCGAAAAAGATGCCGATTTATGATTATCACTGTCATCTGAGCCCGAAAGAAATTGCGGAAAATAAGGCTTTTGATACGATTACTCAAATTTGGTTGGCGGGTGATCATTACAAGTGGCGAGCGATGCGCAGTTTTGGCGTTGACGAACGATTGATTACAGGGGATGCGAGCGATAAGGAAAAATTCCGAGCTTGGATTGAAACCTTGCCGTATACGATAGGAAATCCGCTGTATCACTGGTCGCATATGGAATTGAAGCGCTATTTTAATTTTGACGGTGTGGTTCAGGCGGCGGATTGGGAGCAGTTGTGGGAGCATTGTCAAGCGCAATTACAGTCCGATGAGCTTCGCCCGCAAAGCATTATTCAGCGCAGCCAAGTGAAGGTGATCTGCACGACGGATGATCCAGTCGATTCGCTTATCTATCACAAGCAAATAGCGGCCGATCAAGCTATTGAAGCAAAAGTACTGCCAACTTTCCGTCCAGACAGGGCTTTGGAAATGAACAAACCGACATTTCTAATGTTCGTGGAAGAGCTTGGCGCGGTATCAAACAAGAAGATTACGCAATTCCAAGATTTTTTAGAAGCACTGGAAAAACGTATCGACTATTTTCATGAAGCAGGATGTCGCGTGGCGGATCACGGCTTTGAGTTTCTTTTTTATGAAGCTGTCACATTGGCTGAGGCGAGTGCGTTGTTTGCAAAAGCTTGTGATGGAGACAGGTTAAACCTCACGGAAGAAAAGCAATACAAGACGTTCTTGCTACAATTTTTGGCGGCGCATTATAGCAGGTTAGGCTGGGTGATGCAATGGCATATCGGCGCGATTCGCAATAACAACACGAAACGATTTGACGCATTAGGGCCAGATAGTGGATTTGATTCCATCAATGATTTCCAGCTTGCAAAACCGCTAAATCAGCTTTTAAATAGCTTGGAAATGCAGGATTGCTTGCCAAAAACGATTATCTACACGTTAAATCCTACGCACAACGATTTAATTGCGAGCACCATCGGGAACTTCCAAGCGAGCGGGCAAAAGGGCAAGATACAGTTCGGCTCTGGCTGGTGGTATAACGATAAAAAAACAGGCATGATTCAGCAGATGACAGCGCTAGCCGAAGCCGGTCTCATCAGTACATTTGTCGGGATGTTGACGGATTCGCGCAGTTTCTTATCCTATACACGACACGAGTATTTCCGGCGCATTCTCTGCCAACTCATTGGCGGCTGGATCGAAGCAGGTGAGTTACCAAGAGATTACGCGTTTATCGGCCAAATCGTGCAGGATATCTCATTTTATAACGCAAAAAATTATTTTCAGATAGCACTGTAACGGTGATGTCATTTAAAAGAGAACGGGAGTGAAGTAACAAGATGGAAATGTCATTTCGATGGTATGGAGACAGTGATCCGATTTCACTAGATTATATTCGACAAATTCCAGGCATGAAAGGAATTGTTTCTGCGATTTACGATGTGCCAGTTGGTGAAGTTTGGCCCGTCGAAAAAATTCAAGCATTAGTAGATAAAATAACAAAGAAAGGCCTCGTGTTGTCGGTCATTGAAAGCGTGCCAGTACACGAGCACATTAAACTAGGCCTGCCAACAAGAGAGCGCTATATTGAAAACTACCAACAAACGATTCGCAATCTGGCAAGCTGCGGTATTCAAACGATTTGCTACAATTTTATGCCAGTTTTTGACTGGACAAGATCTTCCTTAGAGCACCCATTGCCAGATGGATCGACATGTCTTAGCTATGAAAAAGCAATCGTCGAAAAAATGGATCCGCTGCAAGGCGAGCTTAGTTTACCAGGTTGGGACGAAAGCTATCAGAAAGAAGATTTGGAAATACTATTCGATCATTACCGTTCCGTCGACGAGGAGCAGCTTTGGGAAAACCTCGCTTATTTTATCAAGAAAATCATTCCTGTCGCGGAAGAGGAAGATGTCAAAATGGCGATTCATCCGGACGATCCACCGTGGTCGATTTTTGGATTGCCTCGCATTATCACGAATAAAGAAAACCTCACGCGCTTCCTAAATATCGTGGATAGCGATCACAACGGGCTTTGTTTTTGCACAGGTTCTCTCGGAGCGAGTCCGACAAACGACTTACCCGAAATGATTCGCTATTTTGGGGAGAAGCAGAGAATTCATTTTATGCACGCCCGTAATATTAAGCGAACCGGTGATCAAGATTTTCATGAATCTGCGCACATGTCTGCTTACGGATCGATTGATATGTACGAAATTATGAAGGCCCTGTCCGATGTTGACTTTAAAGGCCCGATTCGCCCAGACCACGGCAGAATGATTTGGGGCGAGACCGGAAAACCAGGTTACGGCCTATACGATCGCGCACTCGGAGCTGTATATCTCGGTGGTTTATGGGAAGCCGTGCAAAAAACAAAAGCGTTAGATTCCAAAATTTCAACATACATGGAGGCATAAAATGAGCCAAGCAAATGTAAAAAATAAAGTAGTCGTCATCACTGGCGGATCAGGAGTTCTAGGCGCTTCTTTTTCAAAACGAATGGCAACGCGCGGTGCAAAAGTAGTGATTCTCTGTCGCGATTTGGCAAAAGCAGACACGCTGGCAAAAGAAATCCAAACAGATGGCGGACAAGTCCTATGTTTAGCAGCCGACGTACTTGACCGATCGAGCTTGGAAACAGCGCACAAGCAAGTGTTGGAGACATTCGGGCCATGCGATATTTTAATTAACGGGGCAGGCGGCAATCATCCAGACGGCACGACCTCGAAAGAATATTTTGCCGAAGAAGATGTGCATGATACTACGCTAAAAACGTTTTTTGACTTGACGGAAGCGGGCGTGGAGTCGGTTTTTCACCTGAATTATATGGGGACATTGTTGCCGACACAAGTTTTTGCCAAGGACATGGTTGGGAGGTCCGGTTGTTCCATCATCAACATTTCTTCCATGAACGCCGACACACCGCTAACGAAAATTCCTGCTTACAGTGGCGCCAAAGCAGCAATCAGTAACTTCACAAAATGGCTAGCGGTTCACATGTCAAAAGTCGGTATTCGCGTCAATGCAATTGCTCCAGGCTTCTTCCTAACCTCGCAAAATGAAAAAATGCTCATCGCTGAGGACGGTCAATTAACAGATCGCGCGGAAAAAATCGTAACCCATACACCGCTGGGACGCTTTGGTGAACCAGAGGAGTTATTAGGGACGCTTGAGTTTTTAACGAACGAGGAAGCATCTGGCTTTATAACGGGCATTGTTATTCCAGTTGATGGCGGATTTTCAGCATATTCCGGTGTTTAATGGACACATCAAAACAAAAGGGGAGTTATGAACATGATAAGTAAAACAGCAAATCCAAAAATAGGTTTTAAGACCGTATTATCCTACGGTGCGGGCGATGTATTTGGTGGCGGAGCGTTTGCTATCGCCGGTTTATGGTTAATCTTTTTTTATACGAATATTGCGGGACTGACACCTGTACAAGCGACGTCTATTGTTGCCATTGGTCGTTTTGTCGATGCGTTCTTTGATCCATTGATGGGCTATGTGACAGATAATTTTTATAAAACTAAATTAGGAAAACGGTTCGGTAGAAGGGGATTTTTCTTCCTTATTGGTATGCCGCTATCCTTGAGTTACGCCCTCATGTGGACGGTTGGATTCGGTGGTTATTGGTACTATTTACTTACTTACGTGATGTTCGGCTTTGTATTTTCACTCATAACAGTTCCATATGAGACGTTGCCAGCTGAAATGACGAGAGATTTTAATACGCGCTCCAAATTAACAACAGTTCGCTTACTATTTTCACAAGGGGCGACTTTCCTTGCTTCCTGGTTGCCGGGCGTGTTAATCCAAATTTATGGGGAAGATTCTCCTACGTCCTTCCTATTGATGGGGATCTGCTTTTCGATTATTTACGCGATTATTATGTTTTGCCTCTACAAATTCACTTGGGAACAGCCTGTTGTAGCGAGTGAGCAGGAGCAGGATTCCTTTAAAAATGACATGAGATACCTGTTTAAAGAACTGATTTCCACGTTTAAAGTGAAAACATTCCGGCTGCACGTCCTTATGTATACGGGTGCCTTTCTCGCGCAGGATATATTTGGCGCCACGTTTGCATTTTTCATTGCGTTTGCGATTGGCCAAGATGCGGTATTAGCGTCTAAACTTTTGAGCACGATGGCTGTCGTTCAAATTATATTTGTACCAATTTTCGCGTGGTTCTGTATTAAATTCGGAAATGGCGCTGCGTACAGGATTGCTTTAACAGCGGTTATTGGCGGGATATTGGGATTCATTGCGATTTACTATTTTGTTGTCGCTCAAGTTTTGCTCATGCTCTATTTGGTATCGATTCTGATGGGGATTGGCCGAAGCGGGACTTTCTATGTACCTTGGAATATTTATAGTTTCGTGGCGGATGTCGATCAAATGCTGACAGGTAAAAGACGAGAAGGTATATTTGCAGGGATGATGACATTTACGCGGAAGTTCGTGCAATCTGTAGCCATTCTTTTAGTCGGCGCATTTTTAGAAAGCTTTGGTTTTATTTCTAAGCAAACGGTGCAATCGAGTAGCGCGATTATGGGGATTATCATTGTGTTTGGTATTGGGACGATTGTCTTCGCGCTATTTGGCCTCTATATATCGAGTAAGTTTAAATTAACGAGAGCGAATCACAAAGTCCTGTTAAATGAAATTGAGCGTTTGCAAGAAGGTGGTTCGATGGAGACGGTCGATCCGCATACGAGAGAAGTCGTGGAAGAGTTGACAGGATGGGAGTACGAGAACAACTGGGGGAATAATAGGATTGTTCCTGTTAGAGAGAAAACGGTTTAAATGTAGAAGTCAAAAAAATAATCCTCGTCTATTCCAGAAAGTGGGATAGGCGAGGATTATTTTTTATAAGGCAACGTATTTCCAAAGTGTCTGACCATCTTTTGAGTCAACCATCGTTACTTTTTGCTGTAAACGCCACTTCTTCATTTGACGTTCGACTTGTTTTTCTGGTAAAGCATATAAATTCGCTATTTCCTTCGTTGTCGAAATCTGGACTTCTTCCATGTATTCCTCAAGCGTCGGCGTTTCTTTTGGTTCTGGGAAATGATTGAGCAGTTCCGAAAGAATGTGCACGTAGACATCATAACGATGCAAGCCACTAATCTTCAAACCTTCGTCCTCAATATTCCGATTGAAAAAGACAACGGTCGGATTCTCATCAATTTCCATTTCATGCGCTACTTTCTGGTCGCCGATATAGGCCCGTTTGGCAAGATTGGATTGCAAGTCACTTTTGAACTCCATCAAATCAAGGCCAACTATTTTGGCGGTTTCGTATAGAACGCTCGATTCAGAAATATCTTTTTCGTCGATGAAATGGGATTCTTGGAGTTTGCGCAAGAAATCAATGCCTTGTTTCTTCCCTTGAAGTTCCGCAGCTTTCACCGCTAAACAGGAAATATAAGACATATGTGCCATTTCAGGTTGGGGAATCGTGCAGGCATTTCGCTTTTGCCGATTCATCACCGTTTGTAGGTTATTATGCAGGACATAGCGCAACTTAAAGTAGTTGCCATATTCCATCTGCAACCTCCGTATCGTATGTTCCATGTTCCAGCAATCCGTACAAGCCGGGTCGAAAAATAGATAAATCTCAATAGGCTTGCTATTACAGACCGATTGAAGATATAAATTTTGGTTTATCATTGCTATCACCTGTTTTTCAGATTCTAATCTCTCTCTTGATTAGACAAAGTATATGCGAATGGATCCATTTTTTCTCGGGAGGTTTGCCGGATATGTCATGACATCATTCATACTACCATAACTATATTTTAGCAGTGGAAGGTTAAATTAACAAATGATTGCAATCAAAAAAGCAAAACTTCCTTACCCAAATTTGACGAAACCGTAACATTTCGCATACATTACGATTTTGGCGTCTACCAGTGAACGCGTTAACATCCAGTGATAGCAATGACTTTATTTCTCTTTGTAAACAGCTTCATAAAAACGTAATATTTTATTCTTTGTCGGACGCTGCGGAATCTCTCGCTCCTCTAAAAAACGATGAAATATCACTTTTCCTTTTTCAAAATCGGCAACTTCGTATTCTAATTCGAAATCATGCGTGTCACTATAGAAGCTTTTATCGAAAACGAGCAACCCTTTTTTGTATTCTTTTTCGGCGCGGGTGGTTGTTAGCGAACCGAACATGACGAGGTCTTCGTGGTCGATGCTAAGCGTATGTAACGCGTCACGAACTTGACCAACAGGGATATTTGCACCGTCTAAAATCGCTGTGACTTGTTCTTCCGCTAAGATTTGTGTCGTTTCGAGTAGGCCGATTTGCTCCGGTGTTTTTAAGGTAAGTTCGTAATGTAATTCTCGTTTTCGGATTCTTAAAGCGGCGAGGCGATCCTTCAACTGGAAATCAGCGGTATCGAAGTAATAATTGGTTTGCGTGAAAAAATCAGATTCCTCTAAACGGAATTCATGCACTAATAAATCGTATTCGCTAGCAGTCAGCATGTTTTTAAATTCAATTTCTAATTCTTGGCTCATGGATAAGCACTCCTTTTTTATTAATCCCAGACTGCATCTAAATCTTCTGAGTAGTTGATAATCGCTTTTTTGTAAGCAATAATGGTTGGATCACTCGATGTTTCGCCGATAATCTTGATTGCAAGCTGCATCGCTTCTTTGTAATTCTGCTCGTTATAAAGGGCCATACTTGCAAAAACAGTAATTGCCTGATTTTCTGGAAAGGCAACGCGCGCTTTTTGAAAAGTTTCGCTAGCTTTTGCATAATTACCAATGGCGCGATACGTGCTGCCAAGACCAATGTAAGCGTCGGCTAAATCATGTTCGGGAAGTCCGATTTCGAGTGCTTTTTCATAGTAGGAAATGGCTTCGGTCTCATCGCTTAAACCGTCGCAACTCCAGGCGGCATAGTAGTTTAAGAGGGCATTGTCGGGCGCTGTTAGCAAGGCATTTTTGGCGGATTCTTTGGCATCTTGATACTGTCCATTTTCGAGTAACGCAAGAATTTCTGTTGTTTTCATCATCGTTTTCCTCCTAGGATTGTGTATTCCTTCATTTTAACACAAGTTGGCAGAATACATGAAATCAAAAAAGATAGATGTAAATAGGAGAGAAAGGCGTGCGAATATGCTAAAATAGAAGGCGAGCAAGTTTATCACATAATGAAAATCGACATATGAGGTGAGTGTTTTGAATCATTGGGAAGATTTTTTAGCGCCATATAAACAAGCAGTGGAAGAACTGAAAATTAAATTAAAAGGGATGCGTTCGCAATTCCAGCTTGCAAATAACCATTCGCCGATTGAGTTCGTGACCGGCCGTGTGAAGCCAGTTTCGAGTATTTTGGATAAGGCGAACAAGAAGGATATCCCACTGGACAGACTCGTCGAAGAAATGCAGGATATTGCGGGGCTTCGGATGATGTGCCAGTTTGTGGATGATATTAATGTAGTCGTGTCGCTCCTTCGTCAACGCAACGACTTTCGAATTATTGAAGAGCGCGATTATATTACGAATAAGAAACCAAGCGGCTACCGTTCGTACCATGTGGTGATTGAGTATCCGGTTGAGACGGTGCAAGGCGAGCGAAAAATCTTAGCGGAGATTCAAATCCGAACGCTGGCGATGAATTTTTGGGCGACGATTGAGCACTCGCTGAACTATAAATATCAAGGTGAATTTCCAGAGGACATCAATGTTCGATTGAAACGCGCGGCTGAGGCGGCTTTTCGGTTGGATGAAGAGATGAGCGAGATTCGTGAGGAAGTACAGGAAGCGCAAGTGTACTTTACAAAAAATAAAGAGGTGCCAAAAGACAAGAACGCGAATCATCATACATTACCGAAAAATTAGATCGCGTAGAGGATAGGGGAGAAGTAATGATGAAGTATGCAGTCACTTCTAGAGGGGATGAGAAGTCCAATCTATTACGGCTCAAAATGATCGGCTATTTTGATGATTTTGATATGGTATATGATGAATCGGAGCCTGAGATTGTGATTTCTATCGGCGGAGATGGCACATTATTGGCGGCTTTTCATGATTATCAACACCGATTGGACAAGGTAACATTCGTCGGCATTCACACAGGCCATTTAGGATTTTATGCTGACTGGCGCCCGTCTGAGGCCGAAAAACTGGTTTTTGCGATTGTCGAAGGGAAATACGATACAGCGGCTTATCCACTTTTGAAAACGACAATCAAATATGGTGGGAATAAAGAGAAGATTTATTTAGCCTTGAATGAATCCACTGTCAAAAGTTCCGGTGGCCCGTTCGTTGTCGATGTCTCGATTAATGACGCCCACTTTGAGCGATTTCGAGGCGATGGCTTGTGTATGTCGACGCCTTCTGGGACTACCGCATACAACAAAGCGCTCGGTGGTGCGTTGATGCATCCATCGATTGAAGCGATGCAGTTGACCGAGATGGCATCGATTAATAACCGCGTGTACCGGACGATTGGCTCGCCACTCATTTTACCAAAACATCATTCGGTGACGTTGAAGCCGGTGAACGATAAGGATTTTCAGGTATCGATGGATCATTTGAGCATTCTACATCGCGATGTCCGCGAAATCCGCTATGACGTCGCACAACAAAAAGTGATGTTTGCACGTTTCCGATCGTTTCCGTTTTGGAAGAGAGTACACGACTCGTTTATTGAGGAATAGATGATATGCGGAGTAAATCGGCGGCAAGCGTTCGCATTCAACCGAGTCGGCGGATTTCCGGTTCTCACGTACACGAGTACGCTCCGCTTCCGGCTTCCACCGACTCGGTTGAATACAAACGCTTTCGCTCGATTTGTTGGTAGCAGAATTTAGAACTTATCCAATAGGGATAAGTTCTAAACATAAACATAAACATAAACATAAACATAAACATAAACATAAACATAAACATAAACATAAACATAAACATAAACATAAACAGTGACACAGAACATGTGAGGTATAAATATGTATTTAGAATGGAATGTCGCGGCGGATGAGGAGAATCTGATGCTGCGTACTTTTTTGCGAGGGAAATTTGTTTCGAAATTGTTGCTGACGTCGGTGAAATTTTCGGAGGATGGTAAGATTGAGGTCAATGGGAAAGAGGAGAATGTGCTTTATCGTGTGAAAACGGGGGATCATGTTCGGATTACTTTTCCGAAAGAGCAGGAGAATGAGCTGCTGATCGCGGAATATGGCGAGCTGCCGATTGTTTTTGAGGATGATTTTATTTTGGTGTTGGATAAGCCGGCTGGGATGACGAGTATTCCGTCGCAGTATCATCCGAGTGGTTCGGTCGCGAATCACTTGAAGGGGCATTATCTGAAAAATAAAATCGATTCGGCGATTCATATTGTGACGCGGCTCGATAAGGAGACGTCAGGCTTGATGCTGATTGCGAAGACGCGTTATGCGCACGGCAGGCTTAGTACGCTGCATCAGGCGGGGCATGTGACGCGTAAATATCAGGCGCTTGTTTCGGGGAATATGGAGACGCGGTCGGGGAGTATTATCGCGCCAATTGGTCGAAATCCGGAAAGTTTGATTGAGCGTGCGGTCGTTGCGGACGGCAAATATGCAAGGACGAACTATGAAGTTTTGGCGAGTTATCCAACATTCGATCATGTGAAAATTCAACTGGAAACGGGGCGGACGCATCAAATCCGTGTTCATTTTGCACATGTTGGGCACCCGCTTGTCGGCGATAGCATGTACGGCGGCCCGACAGAATTAGTGCAGCGCCATGCTCTACATTCCTGCCATCTTGAGCTAATCCACCCATTCACCGAAGAAAAAATGGCTTGGGACAGCGAATTAGCGAGCGATTTGGCGGCAATTTTGACAGAGCATAAATAATAACGGTTTTAAAATAGCAAGCATTCGTGTAAAATGAACATAAGCGCGTAATTTGAAGGAGGAAATGAAACAGATGAATTTATCTTTAGAGGGAAAAAACTATGTCGTGATGGGCGTAGCGAATAAAAGAAGTATTGCATGGGCGATTGCCCGTTCGTTAAATGAAGCAGGAGCAAATCTGATTTTTACATACGCCGATGATCGTTCGAAGCGTAGTATCGAGGAACTGGTGGCTTCTTTGAATGAGAACAATCAAAATCCGCTTATCATAGCATGTGACGTGAATAAAGAAGAGGCGATTGTCGCGACTTTTGAAACGATTAAGGCGAAGGTTGGCCAAATTTCAGGGATTGCGCATTGTATCGCGTTTGCTAATAAAGACTTTTTGGCGGGCGATTATTTGGAAGTCAATCGTGAAAGTTTCTTGCAGGCGCATGAAGTTAGTGCGTACTCATTCACGGCGATTGCGCGTACGGCGAAGCATTTGGAAATGTTAACAGACGATGCGAGTTTAGTGACATTGACATACCTTGGCGGCGAGCGTGTCGTGAAAAATTACAACATCATGGGCGTTGCAAAAGCAGCACTTGACGCAAGCGTGAAATATTTAGCGATGGATCTTGGGAAGCACGGCGTTCGTGTTAACGCGATTTCAGCTGGCCCAATCCGTACCGTTTCCGCACGTGGCGTTGGTAGCTTCAGTGAATCGCTAGCAGTAGTAGAAGAAAAAGCACCATTAAAACGCGCAACACAAGCCGAAGAAGTCGGCGATACAGCGTTATTCCTATTCAGTGGCTTATCTCGCGGCGTGACCGGCGAAATGATCCATGTGGATAGTGGTTATCACATTATCGGATTCTAAAAGAAGATAGAGCATTGGCAAGATAAATCGGCGACAAGCGTTCGCATTCAGGAGATTCGGCGGACTTCCGGTTCTCATGTACAGTCGTACACTCCGCTTCCGGGTTCCACCGAATCTCCTGAATACAAACGCTTTCGCTCGATTTGTTTAAAGCAGAATTCGTGTCTTATCCAAAGAAAATAGAACACAAAAAAGCGCCTTGAAAAATTCTCAAGGCGCTTTTTATTATGCTTTGGCTTGGACAGAAATCACGTCATCTTCTAGAACGGCAACTAGTGCTTTTGCTTCGGGTTGCTCAATCATGAAGTCAGCAATCGCGTCTTCTAGTTGTGATTGAATCGTTCTGCGTAATGGTCTTGCTCCGAAATTAGGATCGTAACCAATCTCGGCAAGTTTTTCTTTCACTGCTGTGTCTACCACCAAATCGATTTCTTGTGGTGCCAACATATCATTCAAATCAGCGAGCATCAAGTCCACGATAACGAGGAGATGTTCTTTATCCAAGCTTTGGAACGTCACAATGGCATCCAACCGATTCAAAAATTCAGGCTTGAAGTAATCGCCCAGTTTATCGAGGATTTCGGACTCTTTTTTCACGGCTTCAGCAGCGGTTGTCGCGAACCCAACGGAAGCTTCAGATAGCGTCGCACCAGCGTTACTTGTCATAATAATCACGGTATCTTTGAAGCTCACCGTACGACCTTGACTATCCGTTAAACGTCCATCCTCTAAAATTTGCAGGAACATGTGCTGCACGTCAGGATGGGCTTTTTCCATTTCGTCGAGCAAAATAATGCTGTACGGGTTGCGGCGAACTTTCTCCGTTAACTGGCCCGCTTCTTCATGACCAACGTAGCCAGGAGGGGAACCGATGAGTTTGGAAACGCTATGTTTTTCCATGTATTCACTCATATCTAGACGAATCATCGCGTCCTCGGAACCGAACATTTCAGAAGCAAGCGTCCGGCCAAGTTCTGTTTTTCCGACACCGGTTGGACCGACAAACAAGAAGGAACCGATAGGCCGATCTTTTTGCTTCAATCCAACGCGGCTACGGCGAATCGCTTTCGCTACTTTGGTAACAGCTTCTTCTTGACCGATGACCTTAGATTTCAAATTCGCTTCGAGGTTCTTCATCTTAGATTGCTCGTCTTCTTGCAAACGACCGACTGGAATACCTGTTTTTTCTTCAATCAAGGCTTGAATATCAGCCGCATGAATCGTTGGTATATCGGACGGAGTGCCTTCTGCTTTGCGCTCTTTCAGTTTTGTAATTTCATCTCGAACCGACGCAGCTTCTTCATAATTTTCATTGCGAAGCGCGGCATCTTTTTGCTCCTCTAATTTAATAATGCGCTCATTAATCGTATTCGGATCGATGTGCTCCAATGTTAAATTATATTTAGAACCAATTTCATCCATCAAATCAATCGCTTTATCTGGCAAATGGCGATCTTGAATATAGCGGTCGCTCAGTTTCGCAGCCGCCTCGATCGCATCTTGCGCATAATGCACGTGGTGGAATTCTTCATATTTCGGCTGTAAACCAGCTAAAATTGTAAGCGTTTCGTCAATCGTAGGCTCATCAACGAGTACCGGCTGGAATCGACGCTCGAGCGCGGCATCTTTTTCGATTTTGCGGTATTCTTTCAGGGTAGTAGCGCCAATCATTTGAAGTTCGCCACGAGCAAGCGCGGGTTTCAAAATGTTTCCGGCGTCCATCGAACCTTCCGCAGAGCCAGCTCCGACAATTGTATGCACCTCATCGATAAACAAAATCGTGTTTTCATCGGCTTGCAATTCGCTAATCAGTTGTTTCATGCGCTCTTCGAATTGTCCGCGAATCCCCGTATTGGAAACGAGGGAAGCAACGTCGAGCAAAATAACTTCCTTGTTTTGGAGTTTTGCAGGGACATTCCCAGCCACAATCGCATTGGCTAAACCTTCAACGACCGCCGTTTTACCAACACCAGGTTCCCCGATAAGCACCGGATTATTTTTATTGCGCCGATTTAAAATTTCAATCATGCGTTGAATTTCCTCATCACGGCCGATGACAGGATCAAGCTTCGCATCCCGAGCCATCGCCGTTAAATTCGTACCATATTCATCTAACAAACCACCGCGTCCGCCGCCAGCCGTTTGTGTTTTCACAGCTGTTTTGCGTTCCGGCTGCGCCTTTTGTTGACCACCAGCGATATTCGCAAAGAAATCATCCATTTGCGAGTAAAAATCATTTTGTCCACGAGGCGTTCCAGCAGATGCTCGGAATTGCGCGTAGCAATCAGGACACAACGGCATCTCCATTTTCTGACCATTCATGCTCATATATAGTTGAATTGTAGCTTCGTTTTGATTACAATTTTGACATTTCATTTGAAAACCTCCCATAAGTTTTGAGATTAGGTCTGACTTTGACTTTATTTGACCTTATGTCATTATTATACTCTGACCAATATTGACTTTCAACTATTTTGCTCAAAAAAAGAATCCCCGCTAAGGAATTCTCATGGTCATTATTATAATCGTTTCTGCATATCTTTATGCTCAATTCCTGCATCCATAAAAATATCAGAACACACTTCGTAGCCCAACTTCTCGTAAAACGGAATCGCTGTTGTTTGCGCGCCAAGCTTCAATAAAGTAACGTTTTGCGCGCGTGCTTCTTGCTCGATGGCTTCGATAATACGGCGGCCACTTCCTTTTTTGCGGGCCACTTTGCGAGCACAGATACGTTCTACTTTTCCGTATTCAGGCAATGCGCGGAATCGTCCAGTGGCAAGCGCCGTGCCATCCTCGTCGTAATCCACAAACATAACGGTTGAAGCCAGCGCGTCGAACTCGTCCCACTCTAACTCCGGATCCACTTTTTGCTCGAGGACAAATACCTCATTTCGAATGTCAAATGCATCTTGTTTCCCTTTTTTATCTATTACTTGCTTTACTGCCATGCTCCTTATTCCTCCTTAAACGGTCATATCTTCTGTTTCAAATTGCTCTTTATCTAACATAAATTGTAGCGCTTCTTTGACGAATGGTTGCCAGTACTTCCAGCGATGCTTGCCTTCAAACTCTTGGAAATAATACTCAAAACCGCGCGCCTCTAAAATGCGATGGAGTGCCAAATTCGGCTCTAGAAAATTCGCTACATCATTATCCGTCGTAGGAACCTCTGTTTCTTCACTACCAATCACGTGGAAAATTTTAACGAGTGCGGGGTTTGCTTTATTCGCAAGTTCCATCAGCTCATCCGTCACCAGTGGCGAATGCAAAATCGCGTTACCAAACGTGTGCGGATATTTCAAGGCAGCTTTCAAGGATACACTGGCACCAAGGGAATCACCCATCAAGAAACGACTTGCTCCCATATGATAGGTCGGAAAGTTAGCTTCAATGTAAGGCACGAGTTCATGCGCCAAAAAGCGAATATAGGCTTCGTTTTGCGCCCCATTAGGATGGTACTTCGCGCGTCGATCTTCCACTGTTTTGTAAGGAATCCCAACAAAAATGGCTTCCTGAATCTGCTTGCTCTCCGCTAATTCATCCGCGAAACGCGCTAACTTGCCAAACTGGAAATAGTCTTTGCCATCTTGTACTAAGAAAAAAGGGTACTTTGAAAGCGGCGAAAACGTTGGCGGTAAATAAATTAATAAGTCCAATTCCTCGTTTAAAACATTACTCCAAATCTTTTGTTCCAACATTTTTGCATCTGCCATTTGTGTAGTCCCCCTTCTTTATTCATTGTCCGAATTATTAGATAATAACTTGTGAGTAAGACAATGCAACCATATTTCGATAACGTATTTACATTCTACCACAAAATGAAATCAATGGGGAAACTTTTGCTTAAATAATCAGTTTTTTTTCAAAAGATTGCGTGTCTTTTTTCAAATCGCGCAGAGTTATGATATAATGAACAAATCAAATAATAGAAGAAAAAGGGTGGGAATCGCATGAGTAGTAAGGATATTGATTGGAGCACACTTGGTTTTGAATATATTAAAACGGATTTGCGCTATGTGTCTATTTGGGAAAATGGCAAGTGGGATGAGGGGACATTAACAGAAGATAATGTCGTGCATATCGCAGAAGGCTCTACGGCGATTCACTACGGACAGCAGTGTTTTGAAGGCTTGAAGGCATATCGTTGTAAAGATGGATCGATTAATTTATTCCGTCCAGATCAGAATGCAAAACGGATGAAGCGCAGTTGTGATCGGTTATTGATGCCAGAATTTCCTGAGGATCGCTTTATTGAGGCGTGTAAACAGGTGGTGGCGGCAAACGAAGATTACATGCCGCCATACGGTTCAGGCGGAACGATGTATTTGCGCCCTTATTTAATCGGAATTGGCGATAATCTAGGAGTTCGGACGGCACCTAAGTTCATGTTTTCTGTCTTTTGTTGCCCAGTTGGTCCTTATTTCAAAGGTGGTTTAAATCCGACGAACTTCATTATTTCCGAGTACGATCGCGCGGCGCCAAACGGTACCGGAGCGGCAAAAGTTGGCGGTAACTACGCAGCCAGCCTCTATCCAGGAAAAATTGCGAAAGATCGCGAGTTCAGCGATTGCATTTACTTGGATCCAGCGACGCACAAAAAAATTGAAGAAGTAGGAGCGGCGAATTTCTTCGGTATTACAAAAGATAACCGTTTTGTGACGCCATTCTCGCCATCTATTTTGCCAAGTATTACGAAATATTCGTTGCTTTATTTGGCGGAGCATCGTTTAGGCATGAAGGCCGAGGAAAGCGATGTCTATATAGATAAATTGGACGAGTTCACGGAGGCCGGAGCATGTGGTACGGCCGCTGTTATTTCGCCAATTGGTGGGATTCAGAATGGGGATGATTTCCATGTGTTTTATAGTGAGACAGAAGTTGGGCCAGTAACGAAGCAATTATATGACGAGCTTTGCGGCATCCAATTTGGCGATGTAGAAGCGCCTGAAGGTTGGATTTATAAGGTGAAGTAAGTTGTTAGTGAGAATAGTGTCTTTAAGTTTTGCCATATTGAGTATGCTAGCTTGGATGCCGAATATTGTATTTCAAATGGCGTCACTATGGTTTTTAATGAGTATCCCATTCGCGGTAATTGGTTTTTGTTTTGCGATGGCGGTTAAATCGAAAGGCTTGATTATTGCCAATGTTGTCATGTTTTTTAGCATTCCGATTGTGATATATGGCATGTATATATTGGAGTGGATTGAATCTATATGAAAAAAGCGCTACAAAATCTGAACCTAGATTTTGTAGCGCTTCTTTTTTGCTTAATTCCCCGAAACGTGTTTTTTCGGTAATATAAAATGAATCGCGTAGCTGAGTAGGCAGCAGGCGAACATGGCCCAGAATACCATGTGGAGTCCGCTGTATAGCACGTCTCGCAGTGGTTCAATCAGGGCGGGATCAACGTTTCCAGATGTTTGTGGACTGATAAGCTGATTCAAATTATCTCGATTCACGCCAGTTGCGGCATCCTTAAATCCATTCGCCAAAACGGAGTTGAAAATCGTTCCAAATACAGCGACACCAATCGTTTGGCCGACTGTTCGGAATAGCGTATTGGAAGCCGTCGCGATTCCTGTCTGATCTTTTCGCACGGCGTCTTGAACGGTGACGGTTGTCGTCGTGAAGATAATTCCGAATCCAAAGCCCATCAAGGCGCTGTCAAGATAGAAATACAGGTCCGGCGTCGTACTCGGAAACAGGGCTAAGAAAAGTCCGCTGACCGTCGCGATAATCACGCCAAGCCCAACCGTGTGGCGATTCCCAATGGACATGAGGAGCCGTCCGCCGATAAAGGAACCGATAATCCAGCTCACCGACAGCGGTGCAATCATCAGACCGGCAATCATGGCGCCGTGCCCCATCATGCCTTGCGCCCACATTGGAATGTACACGTTGATGCCAATCAAAAACGCGCTCACCAGGAAGCCGATCAAGTTTCCAATCAGCACGACTGGATTTTTAAATAAAACAAACGGCATGATTGGGTCCTGCGCTCGTTTTTCGGCGTAGTAAAAACCGATGAATAGTGCCACGGAAACGAGGAGTAACACAATGATGAGTGGTTCTAGCCAATTTAGCGTCTCGCCAGCGCGTTGCAAAGCGAATAATAGGCTCAAAAGCGCGACGGTGAATAGTGTTGTTCCTAAGTAATCGATCGGTAGTTTGACGCGGACGAGATGTTCTTTTAAGTACATTGAAATCAAGATAATCGTGGCGATTCCAACAGGTACATTGATGAAGAAAATCCAATGCCAGGATAGCTGGTCGACTAAAAAACCACCAAGTAATGGTCCAAAAACCCCAGCGATTCCCCATGCGGCACCCATGAAACCAAGCACTTTTGCACGTTTTTCGAAAGGGTATACATCGGCGATAATCGTCATCGTTGTCGGTAAAATTCCGCCTGCTCCGATTCCTTGGATTGCCCTAAAAATAATTAACTGCTCCATCGTTTGCGCAAAGCCACAAAGCGAGGAACCAATAATGAAAATAACGGTCGCGATGATAAATATTTTTTTGCGGCCGAATAAATCGGATAATTTTCCGTAAATTGGGACAGTAACGGCCGAAGTAAGGAGGTAAATCGAGAAAATCCAGTTCATCAGCTCGATGCCATGTAAGGCGCTTACAATCGTAGGCATCGCCGTACTAACAATCGTTCCCTCAATCGCGGCCATAAAAGTAGCCACAAAAACAGCAATCGTGACGGCTGTTCTTTTTGTATTCGTTGTTTCCATTTTGATAAAAACTCCTTTCACACATCGTTAAAATTATAACATAACTCGAAATGAAAAAGCAGGATAGCCGTCATTATTTTGAAAAAGAGGTATAATGGAACATGAGAAGAAAGTGTGAGGAGGAATGGAAGCATGGCGTTTGAACCAAATACGTTAGAGACGATGCGTTTGATCAAGGATTTGACATCGATACCGAGCCCGACTGGGAACACGGAGCAGGTACTGGCCTTCGTCGAAAATTACTTAAAAGAGGTGGGAATCGCGAGTACGCGAAATAATAAAGGCGCGTTACTTGTTCGCATTCCTGGAAAAGATGACACGAAACAGCGGATGTTGACGGCGCACGTGGATACGCTTGGTGCGATGATTAAAGAAGTGAAAGCAGACGGTCGTTTGGCGATTAACCTGATTGGCGGATACCGCTTTAACGCGATTGAAGGCGAGTACTGTACGATTGAAACGAGCGATGGCAAGCGGTACACAGGAACTATTTTGATGCACCAGACGTCGGTTCACGTGTATCAAGATGCTGGAACGGCCGCGCGTGACGCGAAAAACATTGAAATTCGCTTGGATGCTAAAGTGTTTAACCGCGAAGACGTGGCTAAACTTGGCATCGGTGTCGGCGATTTTGTTTCCCTTGACCCACGCGTGGAAATTATCAACGAGGAGTTCATTAAATCGCGTCATTTGGACGACAAAGCGAGCGTTGCGATTTTGCTAACACTTTTGAAAAAATTACAACAAGACGGCGCGGAGTTACCGTATACAACGAACTTTTTGATTTCAAATAACGAAGAAATTGGCTACGGCGGGAATTCGAATATCCCACCAGAAACCATTGAATACCTAGCTATCGACATGGGCGCGCTCGGAGATGGCCAAGCATCCGATGAGTACACCGTTTCGATTTGTGCCAAAGACGGTAGCGGCCCGTATCACTACGGTTTGCGGAAAAATCTAGTCCAGCTTTGCGAGGAGAATGGTATCGATTATAAAGTCGATATTTATCCATTTTACAGTTCCGATGCGAGTGCGGCGATCAAGGCCGGTTTTGACATTGTGCACGGCCTAATTGGTCCAGGAATCGACGCGAGTCATGCGTACGAGCGGACACACCGCGATTCTTTATACCACACAGAGAAATTAGTGTACGCGTATTTATTTTCTGAAATAGTGAAATAGGAGGAGAAGACTATGTCCATTTTTGAATTAGAACAAGAAACGCTTCACGGTGAAAAAGTATCGCTAGATCAGTATAAAGGTGAGGTTGTGGTCGTTGTGAATACAGCGAGCAAATGCGGTTTTACCCCACAATATGAGGAATTGGAAAAACTGTATCAGGAATATAAGGACAAGGGATTCACCGTTTTAGGATTCCCATCCGATAGTTTTATGAACCAAGAACTCGATACAGCTGGTGAAATCGAGGAATTTTGCAAAATTAATTACGGCGTGACCTTCCCACTTTTCGCGAAGTCCAAAGTACGAGGCTCCGATATCAACCCCGTCTTTGAAATCCTGACGAAGCAGAAAAAAGGCTTGCTAGGCGGCGGAATCAAATGGAATTTCACGAAGTTCCTGCTAGACCGCGATGGCAATGTCGTCGAACGCTTCGCACCAAAAGACAGCCCACTTGAAATGAAAGCAAAAATCGAAGCACTATTATAGTAAATTCTGAGTCGAATCTTCCATGGTTCGGCTTTTTTAGTTGTTTTTTCTACTGATTTATTTGGAAGGTGCTCAAAACTTAGCTTGTTAGTGAGGGGAGTATTTGGTAAGATAGTAATGAGGCTATAGTGCTTGTATTGGAATGGAGGTATGATGATGACACTATTTGGATATCCAATCGAGACGGTGTATTTCACAGTGCTGGTGGTTGTCGGGATTATTATTTTGATCGATGTTTTGACAGCGCTTATATTTTCTGTTGGGATGATCAGTTTTGTGCTGGATTTACTACCAATTCCGGGTTCTGTTTTACTTTATTTTCTGGGATTCGCATCGGCGACGGGATATTGTGGCGAGAGGTATACGTCCTTTTCCAGTCTGAGTATTCTGATTGTGGCGATTGTAGTGGGGATTGCTTTTTCATCGATTCTTTACTTCGGAATTCTCCTGCCGCTTTCGAAAAAGAGTGATTCGATTGCGTATGAGACGAAGGATTTAGAGGGGAAGGTCGCGAAAGTGATTACACCTGTTCCAAAAGACGGTTTTGGCGAAGTGATTGTCGAAATGAATGCCGGCAATATTTCCAAGGCTGCCAAAAGTGATGAAAATGAGCCAATCGGACGGGATGAAACGGTGTTGATTATCGATGCCACGGATTCTTTCGTGACGGTTGTGCCGTATGAGCCATTTTTGAAATAAAGAGGGCCTCGTTTTAAAAACAGAGACGACAAGGAGGAATTACTAAAAATGGATTTACTGACGAATGGTGTGACAATGATCGTGATTATTGCGGTCGCGATTCTGGTATTGTTTTTAATCGTATTTATTACGAAATACAAAACAGTTGGGCCAGATGAGGCGTTGATTGTTTCGGGGAGTTATTTAGGTAGAAAGAATGTTTTCACAGATGAGGGCGGCAAACGGGTGAAAATTGTGCGCGGTGGCGGTACGTTTGTGATGCCGGTTTTCCAGCAGTCTTCACCGCTAAGCTTATTGTCGAGCAAGTTGGAAGTGCGGACGCCAGAAATCTACACGGAGCAAGGTGTTCCAGTAACGGCAGACGGGACGGCAATCATCAAAATTGGTGGTTCCATTTCAGAAATCGCGACGGCAGCCGAGCAATTTTTAGGAAAAACAACGCAGGAGCGTGAAAATGAAGCGATTGAGGTCGTGGAAGGGCATCTGCGTGCGATTCTAGGTTCGATGACCGTGGAAGAAATCTATAAAAACCGCGATAAATTTTCCCAAGAGGTGCAAGGTGTTGCGACGCAGGATTTGTCGAAAATGGGACTTATTATCGTATCGTTTACGCTGAAAGAAGTGCGCGACAACAATGGTTATTTGGATGCATTAGGGAAGCCGCGGATTGCGCAAGTGAAGCGTGATGCGGATGTTGCCGAAGCCGAAGCGACAAAAGAAACTCGGATGAAACGTGCGGAGGCAGAGAAAGAAGCGACGCGTGCAGAACTCGAGCGCAAGACCGAAATCGCAGAAGCTGAGAAGCAAAACCAATTGAAAGTCGCGGAATACCGTAGCGAGCAAGAAACGGCGAAAGCGATTGCCGATCAGGCGTATGACTTGGAATCCGCCCGTTCGAAACAAGAGGTTATCGAACAACAAATGCAAGTGCAAATCATCGAGCGTGAGAAGCAAATCGAATTGGAAGATCGCGAAATTAAGCGTCGCGAACGTCAATATGACGCCGAAGTGAAGAAAAAAGCAGATGCTGATCGTTACTCGATTGAGCAAGCCGCGGCAGCCCGTAAGAGTCAAGAGTACGCAGAGGCCGAAGCGAATCAATACAGAATCGAAACGCTTGCAAAAGCCGAAGCCGAGCAAGTACGCGTGCAAGGTATCGCAAAAGCTGACGCCGAACGCGCGCAAGGTACAGCAGCAGCCGAAGTTATTAAACTGCAAGGTCTTGCCGAAGCCGAAGCGAAACGCAAAATTGCCGAAGCATACGAGTTGTATGGCCAAGCTGCGATGCTCGATATGATCGTGAGCATGCTTCCTGAGTACGCGAAACAAGTGGCGGCTCCGATGGGGAACATCGATTCGATTACAGTTGTGGACACTGGTAGCAGCGAAAGTGGCGGTGGCGCGAATAAAGTCAGCGGCTATGCAACCAATTTGATGGCGACAGCGCAAGAAAGTTTAAAAGCAACGACTGGCCTTGATATCCGCGAATTGTTGGAGAATTTCTCTGGCAAAGGAAATGTGAAGAGTAGCATTGAAGATTTGACGGATGCCGTAAAGTCGAAGAAACCAGTGAAAGTTGTTGAGGTGGAAACGCCTAGTGAGAAGGTAGAGGAAGTTTAATAAAGATAATGACCAGATGCGGTGATCAAATGGATCGCTGCGTCTGTTTTTTTGCGAGTACACAAAATGAGTTTTTAATTGTATTTGAACTCTTATTGTGTTTATGATAAGTTTAAAGTATTATGCACAAGAAAGGAACAATATGTTTAGATTAAAACCTTTTGCCATAGTCATTCTTATCATTATTTTACTAGGTCAAGTTATTTTTGCTAAGGAAAGTTTTGCTACAGTCCACGTCAATCAAGAAGTAAATCAATTGGACGAGGCTGGTAGTGTGAATAAATATCATACGGAAGGCATTACTGGAAAAGGGATCAAGATTGCCATTTTAGATACAGGTGTTGATTTAAAGAATGAGGATATTACATTTAAAAAAGGAATTAATTTCACATCGGGTGAAGTGACTGATTTTGCTGATAGAAATGGGCATGGAACGAAAATTGCGGGGATTATTGGCGCGCGTAAAAATGGGGAGGGACTCATCGGAATCGCGCCGGAATCCGACCTTTATATTTGTAAGGTCGCTAATGATAGTGGAAAAGTTAGCTTTGATGGGCTCATGAAAGGATTAGACTGGGCAGTGGAGCAAGAAGTGGATATTATCAATATTAGCTTGGAGTTTGGAGATGGAGATAAGGCATTAAAGAAAGCGATAGATAGGGCAATAAATCAACATATTATCGTCATTGCATCATCTGGAAATATTCGAGCAAAAGGCGATATGTTTAAAGCTTATCCGGGTGCATATCCTGACGTGATTTCTGTGGGTATGCTGAATCTGCAGGGGGAAATATACGCGGCTGAATTTAAGGAAAAGAAAGTGGATATTTACGCGCCAGGGGAGGATTTGACTAGTACTTACTTCGATAATAAGTTGACACTCGATACTGGTGTTTCCTATGCGACGGCTTACGCTTCTGGTTTTGCAGCACTTGTTGTAGAGGGGAAGCGAGCGGATGGAGATGTGGTTAATCGGGAGACTATTATTAAAACGATGAAAGCTGACTTAAATCAGGGAATCGATGGTGCGCCGTGGTATATTTACACAGGGGTTGTTCTAAATATGGTTACGATTGGCGGGTTGCTGATTCTTGGAGTCTATAGCGTGATGTATTATCGCAAAACGATACCGAGACAATGGCCAGTTCGGATGATTTGGACGATTTTGATGATCATGATAACGCTGAATATAGCTGGCAGGTTAACGGTGTATTTTTTAAGTAAATAAGATTTTTCCCAGATGTGGTGTTCGCTGCGTCTGGTTTTTTGGTCTGTTAAAACGAGTGAAGAAAAGTCTGAATTATAGGGGGATGTTACAAGTTGTTATCGTTAACAGTTAAATTTAGGTTGATTTACACCATCCAGCTTGATTATACTTTAGATTGAGTAAGCGCTTTCTAATAAAAAGAAAAGGGGTTTGAGATTTGAAAAACATGTGGCGTAAGTATTTAGTCTCCATCATGATTGTGTTGTTTGCTGTACAGAGTTTTAGCTTTGGGATTCAAGGGTTTGCGGAAGAGACCGTAGCACCAAAAGCAGATGTGACGAAGCAGGTAGCATCAGTTAGTAGCGTGAATGACAATGTTTTATCGGAAAATAGGGAGAGCAAGACGAAGGTTATTGTGCATTACAACCCGAAAGATCAGGCGAATAAAGCTTGGCAAATGTGGGTGTGGAACAATGACGGTGTTGCAGGGCATGAGGTCGTTTTTGAGGACACGAGTGCGTATGGTGACTATTCAAAAGTAGCGGTTTTAGATGTGGATGGCGTGCAATCGGAGCTTGGCTTTTTAATTAAAAATGGTTCTGGTTGGGGCGGCGATCGTGATATTAGTAGCGACCGTTATATTTCTACAAAAGAGGGAATTACAGAAGTTTGGCTGAATTATGGCGAGGAGGAAATTGCGACAAAACCGGCGAATTTGGCGGATTTACCGAGCCATGAGAATTTGGAAGTGACGTTTTATTACCATCGCGATGATAACGATTACAGTAATTGGTTTGTTCATTCGTGGGCGGACGGTGCGACGGGAACGCAGACGGTTAATTTTACGGATGGGCAAGCGGATGGTGCATGGCAGTCTGTGAAGGCGACGTTTAACGCTGCTAGTGGCGCGAGTTTGTCGAATCTAGGCTTTATTATTGCGAATAACGCGAACGGAAATTGGGAAAAAGACGGGACGCAGGACGATCGTTTTGTTTATCTGTTTACGGATGATGGCAAGGCGGAGGTTTGGATTGTAAGTGGTGATTCTACTGGGTATCGGAATCCGAATTTTGCGGATGCGACGAAGCAGATAAAGACGGCGAGTTTGACTGGTTTTAAAGAGGTGAAAGTGACGCTGAATCGGGATGCGACGGCGCTTGATTTGATGGCGGACGTGACGCTTACTGAGGATGGGAACGCGGTTGCGATTTCAAATATTCGACGGGATGCGACGAATCCTGCTGTTTTTTATATTGAAACGACGCAAGATTTGCCGATTCAGGCGGCTTTGACGGTGAAGACGGATGGATTTGGCGAGAAATTGGTCGATACGACGAGCATTGTTCGGAATCCGGAATTTGATGCGAAATATGCGTACACGGGAACGGAGCCGCTTGGTGCAACGTATAACGCGGAACAAAGTGTGTGGCGACTGTGGGCACCGACGGCAGCGAGCGTGAAGTTGACGACGTATCAGGATAATTTGCCGAACAGCCCGGTGGCGCAAAGCTATGATATGACGCCAAAAGCGCAAGGTATTTGGGAATTCACCGCAAAAATTCCTTCTGGAACGGCGTACACGTATGATCTTGTTTTTGCGGACGGGAAGAAAACGGTGTCTCAAGATCCGTATGCCAAAGCGGCGACGGTGAATGGGAATCGTTCGGTTATTTTAGATCCGGCAGTGATGATTCCAGCGAATTGGGAAACGAATCGGATGCCAGCGTTTACGAATCCGACTGACGCGATTATTTATGAAATGCATATTCGGGATTTCTCGATTGCAAATAAGGACACGGTGAACAAAGGGAAATACCTAGGCGTGATTCAACAGGGGACGAAAACGGCAAATGGTGATCCGACGGGAATCGATTATTTGAAAAAACTCGGCATTACGCACGTGCAAATTTTGCCAATGTTTGATTATGCGTCTTTGAATGAGGAAAATCATGATAGTGCCTCGGAGCAACTGGGCGCGCTACCTTATAACTGGGGCTATGATCCGAAAAACTATAACGTTCCAGAGGGTAGCTACAGCACGAATCCGTACAATCCTGTGACGCGAATTCAAGAGGCGAAACAGATGGTGCAAGGCTTGCATAGCAACGGTTTGCGGGTGATTATGGATGTTGTGTATAATCACGTATTTGACGCGGGGGCTCATTCTTTTGAGAAGACGGTGCCGGGTTATTATTTCCGATATGGCGATGACGGCAAACTTGCCAATGGAACGGGCGTTGGAAATGATACGGCGTCGGAACGCGCAATGATGCGTAAATACATGGTCGACAGTGTCGCTTATTGGGCGAAGGAATACCATATGGATGGCTTCCGCTTTGACTTGATGGGCATTCACGATGTCGATACGATGAACGCGATTAAGGCCGAACTGAACAAAATTGACCCATCGATTATCGTGCTTGGCGAAGGTTGGGATTTGGGGACGCCGCTTGCAAGTGACGCGAAGGCCAACCAAAAAAATGCTTCCAAAATGCCAGAAATCGCGCATTTCAATGACTCGATTCGCGATGCCATTAAAGGTAGCACATGGGGCGGACACGAGTCAGAGCCTGGTTTTGTAAATGGAGCAACAGGAAAAGAATCGCTTATTGCAAAAAATTTACTGGCTGGGAGTCTCCGAGATCAAGGACAAGGCATTTATGATTTTACGAAGCCGAGCCAAGTGGTTCAGTACGCCGAAGCCCATGATAATTTGACAATTTGGGATAAGCTATCGTATTCGAATCCAACTGACTCCGATCAGGATAAAAAGAAAATGGAGAAAATGGCGACGAGCATGGTGCTACTTTCGCAAGGTGTGCCTTTTATTCATGCTGGACAAGAGTTTTTCAGAACGAAAAATCAGGATGAAAACAGCTACCAATCAAGTGATGCGATCAATAAACTAGACTGGGATCGCTATGCGGAAAACATCGATTCGGTGAAAGAAATCGAAGCAGTGATGCAGCTCCGCAATTCCGAGCCACTTTTCCGATTGACGAACTATGCGGAAATTAATCAAAAAATGAAGATTATCAAGCAAGACGAGAATGTCGTGGCCTATGAGCTAAAAGACGGCGCTACGTCCTATGTGGTTCTTTTCAACGCGAATAAAGCGGAAAAAGAAGTCGCGATTCCAACGAATAAATATTGGACGCGAATTGGCGAAACAACGACCGATTTGACGGCAGAGACGAGCACGGTAAAAGTTGGCGCACTATCGACGCTTGTATTGAAAAACGGGGAGGAAACGTTTGATATTACAGCATCGGCGGGCGCTGGTGGAACGATTACGCCGAGCGGGAAACAGGCGTACGCAGCTGGCGAAAAACCGAGCTATAAGGTGACAGCAGATGCTGGATATCGCGTGCAGCAACTGCTCGTGGACGGCAAAGCAGTGACGCTTTCAGGAGACACTTACACATTCGAAGCGTTGACGGCGGGGCATACGATGGAAGCGATTTTTGAAGTGATACCGCAGCATAATAAGATTGAGAGTTTGGATAAAATTTCGCTGTCTTTAGCTGAACTCGTTGCACAACCGGGGCAAAGCGCGAAGGAACGCTATCTCTTGGAAAAATTAGCGGCGCACGGGTACTATCAGTTGGAAGGCGAGACGGAACAACATGATTTGGGCATCGCGTTGACGGTTGCGAATCTGGATTGGGACTCACCGAAAGCTGGCGTTTATGAAGGCGTGATTCAGTTTGCGAGCGAGATGCAGAGCAGAGCGGCGGGGACGACGAAACCCGTTCAAATCACATTAACGGCAGCCGCACCAGCACCAGGTGAAACCGAAGTTGTAAATCCAGTTAAACCAACGAACCCACCTGGAAAAGTGGATGGCGGGACAACAACGATACCACCGAAAAAAGATACAAATCTGCAAGTAAATAAAGTCGAAGCCAAGCCAGTGAAAGAAGCGGCGAAACAAGACTTACCAGCAACGGGGGACAGCGATTTTTCTCTTTGGATGCTTTTGCTCGGTAGCGCTTTGATTATTGGAAGCATAATAATAATGAGTGCAACTCGCAGAAAACAACAGAACTAAACCAGAAATGGAGCGAAACGAAGACCGTTTTCAGGTCCTTGTCTCGCTCCATTTTCTACATAATATTTTCACCAAAAACTATCTCAAAAACGTCTGGATATGATATACTAAAGAAATGTGAGTATGTCTAGGAGGAATTTTAAAATGGTGCAAGATTTGAAAAAAGAGGTTGCTTCGCGCAAAACTTTTGCAATTATATCTCACCCCGATGCGGGGAAAACAACGATTACCGAGCAATTACTGCTTTTTGGGGGCGCGATACGTTCGGCAGGAACAGTAAAAGGGAAGAAATCAGGCAAGTTTGCGACAAGTGACTGGATGGAAATCGAGAAACAGCGTGGGATTTCGGTAACGAGTTCCGTGATGCAGTTCGATTATGATGGTTCGCGGATTAATATTTTGGATACACCAGGTCACTCGGATTTCAGTGAGGATACGTACCGGACGTTGATGGCTGTAGATAGCGCCGTGATGGTAATCGATAGCGCGAAAGGGATCGAGGCGCAGACCTTGAAACTATTCAAAGTTTGTCGGATGCGCGGTATTCCGATTTTTACCTTTATTAATAAAATGGACCGTCAAGGGAAGGCGCCACTGGAATTGCTTGCAGAATTGGAAGAAGTTTTGGGGATTGAATCGTATCCGATGAACTGGCCAATCGGGATGGGGAAAGAGCTTGGCGGTTTGTACGATCGCTATCACCGTCAAGTCGAACAGTACCGTGTGGATGGCGACGAACGCTTTTTACCACTCGGTGAAAATGGCGATTTAGCAGAACCTCATGCGATTCAAAATTCGAGTTATTATGAGCAGGCGCTGGATGAAATTATGTTGCTAGATGAGGCCGGGAATGATTTTAGCGAAGAGCGAATCGCGGCTGGTGAATTGACGCCCGTATTTTTCGGTAGTGCCTTAACGAATTTTGGTGTGGAAACATTCTTGAAAACGTATGTAAACTTTGCGCCAGCACCACAACCACGACAATCGAATGAAGGCGAAGTAGATCCATACATGGACAAATTCTCTGGCTTTATCTTCAAAATTCAAGCGAACATGAACCCAGCCCACCGTGACAGAATCGCGTTTGTGCGCATTTGTTCAGGGGAATTCGAACGTGGCATGTCTGTGAACTTGACGCGAACTGGAAAACCGATCAAGCTTGGAAATTCAACGCAGTTTATGGCGGACGATCGCGAAACGGTGAACAGCGCTGTCGCGGGAGATATTATCGGTCTGTATGACACAGGGAATTATCAAATTGGCGACACGATTACAAATGTCAGCAAAACGCTTCAATATGAGAAATTGCCACAATTTACGCCAGAGTTATTCATGAAAGTTTCCGCAAAAAACGTCATGAAACAAAAACATTTCCACAAAGGTGTCGAGCAACTCGTACAAGAAGGCGCGATTCAACTTTTCAAAACGTGGCGCATGGAAGATTACATTATTGGTGCGGTGGGTCAACTACAGTTTGAAGTATTTGAGCACCGGATGAACAACGAGTATAATTCCGAAATCCGCATGGAGCCAATCGGTTCTAAAATCGCGCGTTGGATTAAAGAAGAAGACGTGGATGAAAAACTGTCCACACAACGCAGCATGCTAGTGAAAGATCGCTATGATAAACCACTATTCTTATTTGAAAACGAGTTCGCCTTGAACTGGTTCCACGATAAGAATCCAGATATTGAATTAACTTCTCTATTATAAAAACACGAAGAGCCCGATTTTTAGGCTCTTTTTTTATGTTTTGCCTAAAACAAAGAAGGGAAAATAAACACCAGATTATTTAAAGGGGTGACTGGAATGAAAAAAACAATCTATTTATTGATGGGATTGCTACTCTTAGGCGTTTCGTTACTAGGAGGACACGAGGCAAAAGCGGCGACAGACTACGGCTCCCAATTTTTCACACACGTGGAATTACAAAATAAAAACGGTGTCGCATCCACAGACTTTAAAGAAAATGACCGTGTGAAAGTCGTTTATAATTGGGATTTGACACAAGTGGTACATAGCGGTGAAACGATGACGATTCCGCTACCTGCGCAACTCAAGTATGTCAGTTTTGCCCCATTTTTATTGAAGGATACTAACGGGAATACAGTGGCAACAGCGGTTGTCGATCCGATTAACAATAAAATCATCCTAACTTTTACGACATTTGTCGATACACACTCGGATATTAAAGGCTCGATGTTTTTCTACGCAGATTTCAACAAAAACAACATTGTAACAGATCAGACGAATCCAATTGCTTTTCCTGTGGGCGGCGACTTTACAACGCTCGGTGTCATGATTCATAAGGTGACGAGCGGTGGTGGCGGAACGGGTACACCGACTGTGGTCTTCAAGCAAGGGCGCATCGACGACAAGGATAGCAGTCTGATTAATTGGACGGTCACGCTGAATAATGCACTTGTGGATATCGACAATGCGTATTTCACAGACATCATGGGTACCGGGCAGACGCTTACTGGACCGGTGAAATTGAAATATCGCGATGCTGATAAAAAGGAACGCTATACCCGCAATGAGAGCGTCACGCTGGATGCCAATCGTAGTTTCCGCTTAGAGCTGGGCGATCTTCAAGATACCTCGATCGTCGTCACCTACCAAACAAAAATGGCGGGCGGTCAGTTTAGCTATAAAAATACAGCGAAAATCGGCGGTACAAATATCGATGAGCAAACGAGAAATGCAACCGTCAATGACTATTCGGGAGGCGGAGAAGGAGAAGGTAACGGAGGCAACAATCCACCGCCAGTTGATCCACCAACGCCTCCAGAGCCACCAGTAACACCAGAGCCAGAAACGGATCCAGACCCACTTGTTGTGAAGCCAGAAGTCAACACAATCATAGATGGCGATAACGAAATCCAAATCTACGTCGTCAAAGAAGGCGACACACTTCCAAGTATCGCTAAAAAATTCGAAACAACGACGCAACAATTGAAAATATGGAACAATCTCACAAATGATGAGATCAAAGTCGGTCAAAAGCTAATCGTCAAAGTAACACCGCGAAAAGTAGCTGTGAAAAGCGAAATTAATGTAAGCCCGAGTCCGACAACGACCATGAAAACATTGCCTCAAACCGGTGATGCAACAAGCGGCGTCGCAGAATTAATTGGCGTGTTACTAGCCTTAACATCAGGTGCATTTTTAACTCGTAGAAAATAACAAAAACCTAGCCGAGAATCTGATTTTGATTCCCAGCTAGGTTTTTCATTTGCCCATCTCAACGTGAATTTTCTGCGCGAGTTTTTCATAGTTTCGAAAGCTTTCTGTATCCTGCTCCGGAACATCAAGCAAGTCTTGCGTTTTCAAAACCTGTTTTTCTATACCATCTGCGAATTTTACAAACGAATTTGCTGTTTCTTTCCCATAATCAAGCGAGAAATACTTCGATTGGCGATAAAAAGCTTGGAGATTAGGGTCGGTGATTTCCTGTTTTTGATCCGCGAAGATTTCATCATATTTGACCGAAACAAGTTTTCCGTCTTCCGTAACCACCTGAAGACGCGCCGTTAAACCATTACCAAGCGGCTCCGCGATGCCATAATAGTAAAATCCAAACGGCTTTTTCACCCAGTCTTTCATTTCCGCGGCCAGTGGCATCATACCGTTTCGCGCGCTTGTAGAAGAACCTTTCACAGTCTCAAAATTCCCATCCAATCGATTTTCCGCCAGCATTTGTCCTTCTAAAAAGGTAATGCCATTCACCCAAGTCACTAGCGTATCGTCGGTTCGCGTATTGCTAGCTTGGAAAAAAGCATAATCAGAAAGACGCTTCGATGCATTGGCGTACTTCGGTTCATAGTAGTTTGCCGAAGCCATTTCGTTAAATTCCACATGGATCAGCTTGCCATCATCATCCGTGACTAGTTCCAAAATGCCGCGATTTCCGCCATCAAACTCGCTTTCATTTTTATAATAATGTCCTTTAATCAAGCCAGTCGGTGATTGGACAGACCAAAACATGCGCGCTTCCTTCTCCTCTTTTGTATATTTTGCTTCAGGATGCGTGCCAAATGTCGTCGTTGTTGCGGATGTCACCACGTCATAATTATAGTCATGACCCTGCGATTCCACAGCAACTTTTTTCGCTTTCGGTTCGTCAGGTTGGCTATTTTCATTGGAGCAAGCAACTAATGTGAGCGATGAGAGTACCAAGATTATTTTCTTCAAGTCGAATTCCCCCTCTATACTCTCCAGTATCTCAAAAGAAAATAAAGCCCACATAAACAAAATATGAAAAAAAGATAAACATTCCAGATAATCAGCGCGTGTTGTTGACAGCGAACCTAGTTCTGTGATATTATTTCCCTATCAATCAAATATCACTTTTGACATTCGTCAAGGGGGAGTAGCGTTAGCCTTATTTGGAGGCTAAGATAAAGTCGTCATTACATGGATGCGAGTCCATCGGTTTTATCAACATTTTTTGTATGAAAATGTCAGCGAGACCTTTGCCAAACTTCTGGCAGGGGTCTCGTTTTTTCGTGTTTAAAAAGAGGCGCTTTGGGACGGTTGAAAGATGAAGGAGGAATTTATTTGGATACAGCGATGATTTTGGAGTATGGATGGGTTTTACTTGTCCTGATTGGTTTGGAGGGTATTCTAGCCGCCGATAACGCGGTAGTTATGGCCGTTATGGTCAAACATTTACCCGATGAGCAACAGAAAAAAGCATTATTTTACGGCTTAATTGGCGCATTCGTTTTCCGTTTTGCAGCCCTTTTCTTGATTTCCTTTTTGGCAGAAGTTTGGCAAGTGCAGGCATTAGGAGCCGCGTATTTACTTTACATCTGTATTAGCCATATGTGGAAGCACGCAAAAGGCAAGGATGATGGGCACAAAGTCAAAGAAGGCAAGGGTTCCAGCTTTTGGATGACCGTTTTAAAAGTCGAAATTGCGGATATTGCGTTTGCGATTGATTCGATGTTGGCGGCAGTAGCACTTGCAATCACGCTTCCAGCAACAGGTTGGGGAACGATTGGTGGACTTGACACAGGACAATTCAGCGTGATGTTCATCGGTGGCTTGGTTGGACTAATCTGCATCCGTTTTGCAGCAACACAATTCGTGAAACTACTGAAAAAATACCCATCACTGGAAACAGCGGCTTTCTTAATCGTTGGTTGGGTCGGCGTGAAGCTAGTCGTCTACACGTTAGCACACCCAGAACTAGGCATTATTCCAGAACACTTCCCACATTCAACTACATGGAAATTAACATTCTGGGCTGTGATGATCGGAATTATTATCTGGGGCTGGCTCGTATCAGTTCGTGCAGCAAAGAAAAATCCAGATGCAAAAGCTTGATATAAATGGAATGTGGCTCCCGTCCTATATGCGGGAGTTTTTCCGTTACATATGGCAACAAATTAATAGCAAATTGACTAGTAAATATGGTAAAGTGGAGAGTACAGAAACGGTGGGGTGAAAATGGATATATCGGTTTGGGGAGAATACGTGTGGGTCTTTTTAATTCTGATTGTACTAGAGGGTGTACTTTCGGCGGATAATGCGGTGGTTATGGCCGTTATTGTTAAAAAGTTGCCACATGAACAGCAGCGCAAAGCCTTGTTTTATGGGCTGGTTGGGGCATTTGTTTTCCGACTGATTGCGATGCTTATTATTTCATACTTAGTTAATTTTTGGGAAATACAAGCGATTGGTGCGATGTACTTACTTTATTTAGCGATTAAGCATATTTGGGATAAGAACAAGGGCAAGGATAAAGAGGAAAAAGAAGAGAAAGAGGCGAAACCAACGTCCTTCTGGGGAACTGTTGCGCGCGTGGAGCTGACGGATATTGCGTTTGCACTTGATTCGATGCTTGCCGCGGCCGCTTTAGTTGTGACATTGCCAGCACTCGGAACATATGAAATTGGTGGCATGAATGCAGGCCAGTTTACCGTGATGTTCTTAGGTGGTTTGGCAGGTTTGATTGTGATTCGTTTTGCAGCGACACAAGTTGTGAAATTGCTGGAGCGTTACCCTACTTTAGAAACAGCCGCCTTCTTAATCGTTGGTTGGGTTGGGGTGAAAATGGCCGTGATTACATTGGCGAACCCGCAAGTAGGCATTTTACCAGAGAGTTTTCCAGACTCAGCAGGGTGGGAAATCACCTTTTGGGCGGTCATGATTATTCTCGGTTTAGGTGGTTATATTATTGCTAGAAAAAAAGAGAAACAAAAGGGATAACTATATGATTGGCGGGAAATCGCGGCGAGGAAGAGCGCGTGCAAGGATGTCCAGGCTAACGCCGATTCAAGTCATCATCACGTTCTACTTCCTATCGATTACGTTTGCGACAGCACTCCTTAGTATGCCATTCACACAAAAACCTGGCGTCAAAATTCCATTCATCGATACGCTATTTACGGCGGCGAGCTCGGTGAGTGTGACCGGTTTGGCATCGGTGAACGTCGGCGAGTCCTACAGCCGTGCGGGAATCTGGGTTTTGATGGGGATTTTCCAAGTCGGTGGACTCGGCGTGATGATGCTGAGTACGTTCTTCTATCTTGTGCTGAAACGCCGCGTTGGCCTGCGACAGCGTCAGTTAATTATGACGGATACGAATCAGTTTTCGATGAGCGGTATGGTTCGGATGCTACGCGAGATTCTCGTTTTGATTTTCGGTATTCAAATTATCGGCGGACTAATTCTTGGGATTTATTTCATCCCATTTTATAATGGCGATGTCGGCGAGGCGATGTTCCAGGGACTATTTAACTCGGTTTCCGCGGTGACGAATGCGGGCGTGGATATTACCGGATACTCGCTGACGCCGTTCGTAAATGATTATTTCGTCCAATTTATCACGATTTTACTCATTATTGCCGGCGGGATAGGATTCCCAGTGTTAATTGAAGCACGCCGATTCCTATTTGAAAAAAATACGCTGATCCCGTTCCGCTTTTCTCTTTTTGTAAAAGTGACGACGGTGACCTATATGGCGCTACTTGTGATTGGCGGATTGCTGATTTGGGCGATGGAAAGCCAACATTATTTCAAAGGAACGTCCATTGATGAAGGCTTCTTTAACTCGATGTTCTTATCAGCGACCTCTAGAAGTGCCGGCCTGTCAACAATTGATACATCCGCATTGACAGATCCGACGCTGCTCGTGGTTTCGGCATTGATGTTCATCGGAGCATCGCCGAGTTCAGTCGGTGGTGGAATTCGGACGACGACATTCGCGATTACGATTTTGTTCCTATATTCTGTGATGCGCGGACGGAATCACATTTACATTTTTGGTCGCGAATTATATCAAGAAGATGTACGTAAAGCGCTTGCTGTTGCGGTTTTTGCGACATTACTGTGCGTAGGCGCGATCACTATTTTAGGCTATACCGAGCAAGCCGAGCTAATGGCGATTATCGTCGAGGTCTTCTCAGCGTTCGGAACATGCGGTTTATCCATGGGATTGACGGCCGATTTGAGCCACTTCGGCAAAATTATTATCATCCTGTTAATGTTCATAGGACGCGTTGGGATCATGTACATGATGTTATCCTTCCGCACCAAAGATGGTAAGAAAAACGCGATTAGACTGCCAAAAGAGAAAATTATTACGGGGTGAAAAACGGTTTTTGACTCCAATATCAAAAAAGTGTCAGGACAAGCGTCTGGCATTTTTTTGTGCCGAGCTCGAGCGCCAAACAAATGCCACGTTTTTCATTTAATTTTAATCTTGATATGTTAAAGTTATAAAAAACACGTAAGGAAGTGGCTTTTTTGCAGCGAAGATTATCTTGGTTATTTATAGGTATTGCTTTGGCAGTTATTCTTATGCTATTCATCTCCTCCTCGCAAACCTACGAGCAGCAATCGATGACGTCTAGTTTGGATAGATTGCTAGCCAATAAACCATTTGAAAAGCAATTATCAGCGGTATCTTTTCACTATGCTGGTTCAGAAATTAGTATTCAAGCGAAGGGTTACAGCTCTTTTATCGAATTCTTCATCCGAAAAGGCGCGCATTTCTTTTCCTATGCTTTAATGGGATTCAGTTTATTCATGGGATTTGGCGCGTTTATCAAAAGAAAATGGTTGGTCATGGTCTTCAGCGCGGGAATCCCGTTAGCCTACGCGGCGTTTGACGAGTTTCACCAACTGCTAACAGGTGGCAGAACACCGCTTGTCGAAGACGTCATGCTAGATTTTGCAGGTGCGTTGTTCGGTATACTTCTGGCTTATTTTCTCGCCAAATGGCTCATCAAAAAAGATAAAGGGTCTGGGACATAACTACAAACAAGATAAAATCGCTATACCTTATTTTGGGGTAAGACGAAAATAATGCGTTACACAAATCGAGCGAAAGCGTTTGTATTCTGGGGATTTGGTGGAAGCCGGAAGCGGAGCATACTGGTGTATGTGAGAACCGGAAGTCCGCCAAATCCCCGGAATGCGAGCGCTTGTCGCCGATTTATTTGGGTTATATCCCAACATCTTTATCTTTTTTCGGTTTGAAGGTACTTACATGTGCGGTATGGCTCAACTTTTCATAAAAAAGCTGGCGGTCTTTGGAGAAGAAATTGATGCAAATATGGATGAAAAACATAAATCCTGCAACAAACCCGATTCCAATCACCGTTAGGAATAGGACTGGCGACAAATGATCAACAAAAAATGGATTTTGCGGGAAGAGAATGATTGCCAGTGTTACATAATAAAGCAGGCCGTTTCGAATCATCAGTTGCCGTAGTTTCAGGCGTTCTGAATTGGTGGATTTGATGCGGATTTGCACGAGCATTTTTCCGAACGTGCGACCTTTTGTGAACCTAGGTAGGAGCATGAAGTATAGGAAAACGATCAGAACGAGCCACCAGAGTTGTGTGAATCGCGCGCCACCGTTTGTTTCTAAGTTTTTAAATGGGAGGACATGAATCGCACCGAGGATTGCGGTGATGACTTCGAGCAGAAACCAGTCGACAAGAAAGGCGATGAGACGGCGTAAATAGCTCACTTGTTTCCCTTGAATGTATGTCATTTCGTCCATTTTTGTGCGTGATGGCAGAAGGCTCGTGAACAGTGGGGCAATCGCGAAACCAACGATGCCGCCGAGCGTGTTTAACATCAAATCATCGACGTCGAATAAGCGGTAAGCATGTGGATAAATGCCGTAAATGCCGGTTAATTGTGTTATTTCAAAAAATAGGGATAGCAAAAAAGAAAAAAGCGTCGTTTTCCAAAAAGGATAGCGGAAATAATAGCGTAAATAAATGCCGAATGGGATGACTAGAAGTACGTTAAACACTGGCTGCAAAACAACGGCTTGTGTTAGGGCTGACAAATATGTACTAGGATCATTCCAGACGAGTACGGTGTGCCTTAAAAAATCGTGAATAAACTTGAATGGCGTTAATTGTACCGCTGAACCCGTCATTTTTGCGACATCACCTGGGTCTGGTAATGGTAGTAGAATAAGTAAAAACGCACACAATAAGTAAAAAATAAACGTGTATAAAACAACATTACGCAAGAAGTTCAGGCCGCCGAATTTGCGGTATTGATAGATCGCGAATGGTAATGTTAAAATAAACGCGAGAACTGGAAAAACCAGCACGGCGACTTCGATTGGAAATAAATAAGCGTGCATAAACAAGACCCCCTTACATCTAGAGTACAATAAAAACACAAAAAAGACGAGCCAGAAACACAGCTTCGTTAGTGAAAGTGCGTTTTGGGAGGCGCCCGATTCACTAATTATCGCTATATTTTAGACTCGACTTTTGACTTGAAAAGGGTATTAATATTTAGGCGATGGTACACGGAAAAGTGCCATTAAGCCGGCAAGAATGATTAAAATTCCTGATATAATCCAAATCTGGCCCACTACGAAAAACATAATGATACCGATAAGTGTGAGTACGACGCCCCAACCACGTGGACTTTTTTTGATAAGAAGGGTTGCGATTAAAGCGAGTGCGGACGCAATGACTGTTATCCAACCAAGTGTCGCAATGCTATCCCCAAGTGCCCCATTTAGATACGTGAATGTTTGGATGTAGTCCGTGACGTCATTACCGTACGCAATAATCCAAAAACCAGCCACTAAACCAACGATCGAGCCGATTAAACCTAAAACTAATTCTGCTGTTCTTGACATATTTTTATCCCCCTGTCTGATGGACTCTTTTGTTAGCAAGCTTGTGCTACTGAGAAGAAGTCCTCTAATGTCTCGTATAATAAAATATACGTACAGAGTATTTTACCCCAATTTGAAAAGACTAACCGTTATTTTAAGATTTTGATAGAAAAAATAGTGAATATAACGAAATATGAAGGTATATTTGTTATCTGGGTTAGAAAATGCTATGTTGGAAAGAGAGATGGAGGAGATGTGTATGCAGCTTTATGTGAATGAAATGGAGTCGCCGCTTGGGAAGTTATATCTTGGGGTTTCAGAGGTGGCAGTGAAATATATTGCGTATGATGAAGCATCATTTGTCGGTGAAGGGACGGATTTTTCTACAGCGGAAAATGAGATGATGTGGCAGTTGAAGGCGGAATTGCAAGCGTTTTTTGATGGGGAGATTCAGGCTTTTACGCTACCGCTTGAAGTGAGTGGAACGGATTTTCAGATGCGGGTTTGGCGGGCGTTGCAGGAGATTCCATATGGGGAGGTCGTTTCGTATAAAGAGATTGCGGAGGTTGCGGGGAGTCCGAAAGCAGTGCGTGCCGTGGGTCAGGCGAATCGTGCGAATCCAATTCCAATTATTATTCCGTGTCATCGCGTGATTCAAGCTGGCGGGAAATTAGGTGGTTATAATGGTGATGATGTCGATCGCAAAATCTGGTTATTGAACCGCGAAATGCCTTTTTAAACGTTATCATAAATTTCATGACTCGTTCATAGTTTTTTCTTATTTATCGGATAAGATAAGAATAAGTGAAAGGAGCTGGAATGAAATGAATAATGAGATAGAAACGGCACCGAAGAAGCAAGTGAATAAATGGAAATGGAGTACTATTATTGTAAGCGTAATTTCAGTTGTAACGATATCATTTATGGGCTTTGCACTATTTAATCAAAATCAGGCTGGAATGAATGGGTCTGGCAATATGTCTAGCAATAATCAGTCGCAGATGGGTGGTACGGACGAATCATACGGAATGCCGCCAAGTGGTGGACCAAATGGTCAACAAGGAGGGACTTCGGATTCTAGCGGGGATACGGATGCCAATTCAGGCGCGTCTATGAATCCGGATACAGACTCTTCGACAAGCTCTTCATCTAATTCAATATAAGTGAAAAACCACATTCCGCGTTGAATGTGGTTTTTCAATGATTAACAGTTACATGAGCCGCCAGAACAACAATCGTCGCCCGCGTCTGATTTATTCAGCATCGTTAGCGGATTCTCTTCGTTCCAAACCTTCGTCAAAACTTCTGTAAAATTCGCCGCAGGTTGGGCGCCGGAAACGCCGTATTTTTCGTTGATAACAAAGAACGGAACGCCTTGAATGCCAAGGGAAGCGCCGGTTTGTTCATCATCGCGAACATCCGCTGCAAAAGCGTCGCTGGCCAGCATATCGAGGACTTCTTTTTTGTCCAGACCAGTTGATGCGGCGATTGTTGCGAGCGTTTCGTGGTCGCCTAGATTTTTTGATTCGGTGAAATAAGCGTGGAGCAGTGTTTCTTTTAACGTTTCCGCGGCTCTTTTTGTTTTCGCGAATTGGAGTAAGCGGTGGGCGTCGAATGTATTGGTTGGAATCATCGTATCGAAGTGATAATCCAGGCCGACCGTTTTGGCCTGTGCGCTGACTTGATCGTTCATGCTTTTGGCTTTTTCGAGCGTCATGCCGTATTTCTCAGCCAGGATCTCGTCCATTGTTTGATCGTATTGAACCGGCGCGTTGGGATCGAGTTCGAAACTGCGATATTCCACCTCTACATCCTTGCCAAATTCCTTTAAACCTGCCTCAAAATTACGTTTTCCAATATAACAAAACGGACATGCGAAGTCCGACCAAATTTCTACTTTCATATGTGTTCCTCCTAAAAAATAATTTGTGCATCTCTGATCAGTATAGCGTGTGTGGCTGTATAATTCAATCAAGTTGCTTACTATTTGTTAGTGAGGTGAGCAAAGCAGTTGAGAAAGGGGAGGGAAATGGAGTATCTTTGTATGGTAGAGGAGTGGAACGGGAATGGAGATTTTTCAAGTGAAGGACAAGCTGCCGGACAGTGCGGAGTCGGCTGTCTTAGTGATTGGCAAGTTTGACGGTGTGCATAAGGGACATCAACATTTGCTAAAACGCGCGAAATCGTTTTGTAAAACTGGTGAGAAACTCGCGATTGTGTGCTTTTCGCCGCATCCATTGTGGGCGCTAAAAAAAGATCCTAGGTATCGACGTGCGATTACGCCTGGCGTGGAAAAATTTCGTTGGCTGGCACATTTTGGTGTGGATAAGGTGTACAATATTGGGTTTACAGAAAAGTATGCAGAAACATCGGCGGAAACGTTCATTAGAGAGCATTTGAATGGGTTGAACTTGGCGCATATTGTTGTTGGCGAGAGCTTCAACTTTGGCAAAGGACGGGATTCGGATGTCGATTTGCTGATGGATTTGTGTGGTGAGCGTTCGGTTCCTGTGACGGAAATTCCGTTTGTGCGGGATGGCGCGGATCATAAGGTGAGCTCGACGGATATTCGTGCTGCTTTATATGAGGGGAACTTTGCGGAGGCGGAGCGTTTGTTGGGGCATCCTTATTTTATCGAAGGGGATGTTCGGACGGAAAATGGGACGCATCTGCTGACAGGGTTGGAGGAGTTTGTGCTTCCGAAGCCAGGGAAATATCAGGCTTTTGTGGATGGAGAGCGTGCCGAGGTTCAAGTTTTAGAAAATGGGGAAATGAAGATATCGCAACAAGCAGCGCATATACGACTACAGTTTGACACTGTCCAATAGGATGGTGTTTTTTATGGTGGGTTGATTTTCCATGAAAAGGATGTTATACTACGTTAGTAAGTTTACTAATTTACTAAACTACTAAAGGAGAGATACCATGAAAATCCCAACAAATTTAAAACACAAACCAGTTATCGTCGCTGAAAACTATGAAGAAGTGGACGGCAAATATGCCTACAATTCGGATGCGAAAGGCTTGTCGCTTGGCTTGGCGCAATGGAATGATCGCGGCAAAGTAGATATTTCAGCAAAAGTGTGGCGGCATACTGGCGGGAAATGGTCTCGCCAATCAGAGGAATTACCGCTACATCGCGTGCTGGACTTGGCCATTTTGATCGGGCGGTCGAAGCTTTATTTTAAAGATGCTTATAAATATGAAGGATTATACGATAAAGAAAACCCACAGATTGATCGGATTGGTTTGCAGGGCGACGCGATGACGGTGTCGGTTTGTGAGGATAATCAGATGATTGGTGAAGATATTGAGCTGTTTCAGCAGGCGTTGGCGGATAGCGATGAGCTTTTGAGTGAGCGGTTGCGGACGTTGAGTCGGATTTTAAAAGAAGCTGGCTACTAGCAGCGTGGCGACAAACGCTCCCTTTCGTCGTTAAAAGCTCCGTTCCAGTGCTCTTCTACACTAGGTTTCGCATAACTTCTTACATGGTCGGGGATAAGACTCCCTCCTTGTTTTCAGTCAACGTACCCGAGTACGCTCCGCGCTGGTACTCGCTTTTGCCTAGAAATGAAAGCATTTGTCGCCACGCTGAGGTTTTGTGGCAGATTATGAAAATTTATAGAGTCAGATTAGGAGGAGGTTTTTTTGATGACATCGGAGAAAGAGACGCGTAAGGAAAAGATTAATGCGTATAAGCAAATGAAGCATCGCGCGGGTGTGTATCGTTTTGTTAGTCAGGAGACGGGTGTTTATGCGTTGGCGGCGAGCATGGATTTGAAGGGTATTCAGAATAAGTACGCGTTTGCGAAAAAAATGAATATGCCGGGTGCGTTGCCGTGGACGATTGCAGCGGAGGCCCAGAAACATGGCATGGACACGATTGCGCTTGAGGAATTAGAGCTCGTGGATATCAAGGACGAGATGACGAATCAGGATATTAAGGAAGAATTGGATGTTTTGCTAGAACTTTGGCAGGAAAAATTAGCATCTGAGAACGAATAGGGAAGTCGGAATAGGAGAGAAGGACCGAATGGGTTTATTTTCTTGCTATTTCGGCTTTTTTGTTTAGCTTTGGCGCCAATTCTGCTATACTTAATCAAAAGTGGCGAGAGGCTGGTGAAGGAATGAGAAAATATTATACCCATCAGATTGGGCTGGCATTGATGCTGATTTTTGGTGTGATAACGGGGCTTGGAGCGTTGCGGCGCTTGATGTACCTGTTGCTACTAGATCAGGAGCGTTCCAGTATTTATTGGATGGTTGAGCTGGGGCTTGCTGTTATCATGATTGTGACGGCCATTTTATCTTATTCTGGTCGCCGGCTGAAAGGGACGGAAGTGGTGGTTAGCTTATTGTTTGTCACCTACTTTACGTATTTTGTGATTCGGGCGGTCATCGGGATGGAAGAAACCGTGAATATTCAGAATGCCAATATTTTCTCGATGTTAGCGGGATTAGCGATGTTTTCAGCTTTTATCTTATTTTATACGACGGAAGCTGGGGCGATTATTGCAAAATCTGAGAATCGAATCGTGACAGTGAGCGGTTTTGTAATGGTTTTACTCGGTGCGGGACTTGGCCTTGTGCTGGCTGTTTTGAGGTATCAGGCGTATGTGACGATGCAAGGCTGGGACGGGCAGGATTTTCGCAAAATGGTTCTTTATCCGGCGATGATTTCAATGGGTGAATATTTATTCGTGTCTCTGGCCTTTATTTTCTTGGCTTTTTTACTATTTCAAAAATGGCAACCGCTACTCGCCTATGTTGGAATGGGGATTGCGATGCGGGAATTGCTTTTTGGATGGTTACAAATGCAAGGCTTGCTGGGTGATGATATGGCATTGACGATGCTGGCATTATTGCCGTTATTTGTTGGTGTGACTGGATTTATTGGCTTCCTTTTATTTTTAGGAGGGGCTAAAAGAGGTGGACAGGAGGAACAGACTTGAAACGAAATAAATGGGTAATGGTGATGACGTGGATTTCGGTATTGGCGCTATTGCTGTGCGTGGCGGGTTTAATCGCTGTGGCGCAAGGCCATACGAAATCGGGAAATAGTACGACGGAAAAAACGGAGACGAAGACGGAAACGAAGAAAACGGACCGGTTCCAAGTGACGGGGCTCGGGGATTCGTTGACGGCTGGCGTTGGTGATACGGACGGAAAAGGTTATGTTCGCCGTGTCGTTGAGAATTTGGAGAAGAATGGTACGAGTGTGACGCTGTCGAATTTGGCGATTAGTGGTGCGCGTAGTAATCAGTTGCTTAGCCAACTTGGCCAGAAAGAAATCGCGCAGCAAGTGACGAACGCGGATGTGATTTTCATGACGATTGGTGGCAACGATTTGTTCCGTGGTGGCGCGGCTTTGGAGGATTTGAATGCGGCGGAAATTCAGAAGAACGAAACGGCGTACTTGAAAAATTTGGAGCAGACGTATAAGCGGATTCGGGAATTGAATAAAGATGCCGTTGTGTACCATCTCGGTTTGTACAATCCATTTGTAGATGTGAAAAATCGGGTGGAGCTGGCGAGTATTGCGGCGAAATGGAATATGGATACGCAGAATTTGGCGAGTAAATTTTCACGCGTGGTCTATGTTCCGACGTATGATTATTTTATTTTGAATGGGAAAAAATATTTATCGAGCGATCATTTTCATCCGAACGGTGCGGGTTATCAGTTGTTTGCGGATCGGGTATCGAGTGTCATGACAACGGATGGGGAGAGTGATGCGAAATGACGGCGGCGCTATTAGTACAGGATTTAAATAAAAAAATTGGCAAGCGGCAAATTATTAAGGATTTGAGTTTTGAGGTCAATGAGGGCGAAGTATTCGGCTTTCTAGGTCCTAATGGAGCGGGAAAAACGACGACGATTCGGATGCTCGTTGGTCTGATAAAACCGACTTCTGGGACGATTTTAATTGGCGGCAAGGATATTCGCAAAAATTTCACAGAAGCGATGAAGAGTTTGGGGTGCATCGTTGAGAATCCGGAGTTCTATCCATTTTTGACGGGGTGGGAGAACCTTGCTTATTTTGCGCGAATGGACCGGTCGATTCGGCCGGAGCGTTTGCAGGAAGTGGCGGAGCTCGTTGGTATGACGGCGCGCGTGCACGACCGGGTTTCGACGTACTCGCTTGGGATGCGTCAACGTTTGGGAATCGCGCAGGCGTTGTTGTCGAATCCGAAATTGTTGATTCTGGATGAGCCGACGAATGGCCTTGATCCATCGGGAATTCGCGAGATGCGGGACTTTATTCGTTATTTGGCGAAGAAGGAAGGGATTAGCGTGCTGGTTTCTTCGCATTTACTTAGTGAGATTCAGCTGCTGTGCGATCGCGTGGCTATCATGACAAACGGCGAAATCATTGCGACGGATGACGTGGATAAGCTGCTTTCAGATCGGGAAAAAACGCGCTGGCGCTTCGAACCAATGGCAAAAGGGGCGGCGATTTTGGCGGAAATGACGAATGTGACGGAGCAGGATGGCGCGTATTATACAAGTTTTGAGGCGGATAAATTGCCGGTTTGGAATAGTCGTGTGGTGCGTGCGGGCGTGCAGGTGCTCGAAATGCAGAAGATTACGCCGTCTTTAGAGGACTTATTTATTGAACTGACAGGAGGGCAAGGCATTGATTAACTTAGTTTATAATGAGCAGTTGAAGCTTTACAGAAAACGCCGACTCCTGATTATTTTATTTTTGGTCGCGATTATTGTGGGTATTTTTACGTATGCGCAGTTTCGGCAGCATCAGGAGGATGAGCAGAAATCGGGGACGACGGATTGGCATGTGCAGGTGCAACAACAGATTGTGGACATTGAGAATCGGCTGAGTTCGAATCGGATTCCGGATGAGTATAAGAAATATATGCGCGTGACGCTGGGCCAGTTGCAGTATTATCTGGACGAGGATGTGAATCCGAACGCGCCGGGAGCACCGACTTTCCTGAAATCGTTTGTTGAAAATGGGATTGGCTTGCTGTTCCCGCTGTTCGTGATGGTGATTGCGGCAGATTTGATTTCTTCGGAGTCGGGGAGCGGGACGATTAAATTCTTACTGACGAGGCCGGTGAAACGATGGCGAATTTTGACGAGTAAATTCATTTCGATGATGCTGTCGGTGTCGATTATATTGTTGGCGTCGGCGATTATTGCCTATGCGATATCGGGCGTTGTGTTCGGATATGGTGGCTGGACGGCGCCGATTCTGACGGGATTCGATGTGAGCGGAGATGCGGTCGGAACGTCAGGCGTGTATTCGTTGCCGATGTGGCAGTATTTATTGATGGAATTCGGCTTGGCGTGGCTGGTCGCGATGGTGATTGGAGTGCTGACGTTGATGTGCTCGGTATTGGTGAGAAGTACGGCGGCCGTGATGGGAATTATGCTGTCGGCGCTGATTACGGGATCGATTTTGAGCAATCTCGTATCGTCTTGGCCAAGCGCGAAATATTTGTTCATGGTTAATTTGCAGTTGACGAATTACTTGAACGGGACGAGTCCACCGGTGGATGGCATGACGCTCGGATTTTCTGTTGTGACGCTACTTGTTTGGATGGTTGCGGGACTAATAACATCGTATTGGGTGTTTATGAAACGTGACGTATATTGAAAAAATGGCTCTGGGACACGGATTATGTCTCGGAGTTTTTTTGTCGCTTACTTTTTATAAGCAAAGTTCTTTCTTTTTTTATAGTTTAGTGTTAAACTGTCTTTAAAGATGAAAAGGAAGGTTGTGAGGAGATGAGTACGGGGATACATCATGTGTCGGCTTTTACGAAATCGGCGGCTGAAAATCGGGCTTTTTATACGGAAGTGCTTGGGTTGCGGTTGGTGAAAAACACGGTGAATCAGAATAATACGCGGATGCGGCATTTGTTTTATGGGGATTATCTCGGGAATCCGGGGACGTTGCTTACTTTTTTTGAGATTAAGCGGCTTGGTCGGGCGAGGCGGGAACATGATTTTTATGGGACGACGTATTTGGCGGTGCCGAATGGTGCGCTTGATTTTTGGGAGGAGCGGTTGACGCCGCACGTGACGGAGATGGAGCGGACTAGCGCGGGCTTGGTTTTTGAAGATGCGGATAGTTTTCGGATCATGTTGGTCGAGATGGATGAGCTGATTTTGGCGGAGAATGCGACGCGGCATACGGATATTCCTGCGGCTAAACAGGTGATACGGATTCTCGGGATAGATTGGCATGTGGGGGATACGGAGCGTTTGGCTGATTTTATGAAGCAGTTTTTGAGGATGGAGCCAGCGCCTTTTACGCATGTTATTCCGAGTGTGTCGGAGGCGAAAACAAGGATGGGGCGCGGGAGTATCGATCATGTGGCTTACCGGGTCGGGACGAAAGCGGATGTGGCAAAATGGCATCAGCGGGCTGTGGACGCAGGTCTGGAAATAGCAGAATTCGTGGATCGGGCTTATTTTACAAGTTTGTATGTCCGCGAACCGAATGGGCTGATGATTGAAATCGCGAGTGACACGCCTGGTTTTGCGATAGATGAAACGGTGGAGACGCTGGGTGAAACGCTTGCCTTGCCGCCATTTTTAGAAGATAAAAGAGTAGACATTGAATCTAATTTAAAGGAGAATGACAAATGAAAGAATTAAAAGGAATCCACCATGTAACGGCGATGACGAGTAGTGCGGAGAAGAATTATGCGTTTTATACGGAAACGCTTGGGATGCGACTTGTGAAGAAAACGGTGAATCAGGATGATATTCAGACGTACCACTTATTTTTTGCGGATGATGCAGGTTCGGCGGGAACGGATATGACGTTTTTCGATTTTCCGAATTTGCCAAAAGGGCGTAAAGGGACGGACAGCATTTCGAAAACATCGTTCCGTGTGCCGAGTGATGCGGCGCTTGAATATTGGGTGGAGCGCTTCGATGCGTTGGGCGTGGATCATGACGCGATCGGTGAAAGTTTCGGGAAGAAAGTGTTGGCGTTCCGCGATTTCGATGAGCAGTCGTTACAACTGATTTCGGATGAGAATAATGAAGGGGTCGCGCCTGGGATTCCGTGGAAGAATGGACCAGTTCCGGCTGAATTTGCGATTTATGGATTGGGTCCTGTGTATTTGACGGTGCAAAATAAGGAAAATATCGGCCTGGTGTTGACGGTCATTCTTGGTTTTAGAGAAGTGGCTACAAGCGGCGTGGAGCATTTATATGAGGTTGGTGAAGGTGGAAACGGGGCGCAAGTCATTGTTGAGGAGCGAAACGATATATTGCCGGCGATGCAAGGATATGGCAATGTGCACCATGTCGCGTTCCGTGTCGAGGATCGTGCGGAATTGGAGAAATGGATTGCGCGTGCGAATGAGTTTCAGGCGCCGAATTCGGGTTATGTGGATCGTTTCTATTTTGAATCGCTGTACATGCCGGTTTCGCAACAAATTTTGTTTGAGTTTGCGACGGATGGACCTGGTTTTGCGCAGGATGAGCCGTATGAAACGATGGGCGAGAAGCTTTCGCTACCACCCTTTTTAGAGGCAAAACGTGCTGCGATTGAGGCGGAGGTTCGTCCGCTAGATACGAAAAGGAGCTGAGGTAAGGATGGAACATATTTTTGTGCAAGGGAAAAATAAGGATTTGATGCCGCTTGTTTTGCTTCATGGGACGGGAGGCGATGAGCAGTCGTTGTTAGAGTTGGCGGAGATTATTGCGCCGGATGCGAGCGTGTTATCGTTTCGTGGTGATGTTTCGGAACATGGGGCCAATCGGTTTTTCGCGCGGTATGCGGACGGCTCGTTTGATTTGGCGAGTTTGAAGGAGAAAACAGGGGGATTAGTGACGGAAATCAAGGCATTAGCTGAAAAATATGATTTTGACGCGGCGCAAGTGGTCGCGGTTGGTTATTCGAACGGTGCGAACATTGCGGCGAATGCGATGTTGACGGATGCTGCTAGTTTTCAAAAGGCGATATTGTTCCATGCGATGCCGTCGGGTGAGGCGATGCCTGATTTTGCGTTGGATCGGGCGGCTGTTTTTGTGACGGCGGGCGTGAATGATCCGTTGGTGACGGCGGCGGGGTCTCAGTCTTTGATTGATGCGCTGAGTCACCGAGGGGCGGCGGTCGAGTCGCTTTGGACGCAAAATGGGCATAATTTGACGATGGTGGAAGTCGAAGCTGCGCGAGATTGGTATGTGGCGCAACATGATTAGGATGGATGCAAACGAGTTGTCACCGCAGGATAATTATAAGTTTTTGAGTGGAGCGATTATTCCGAGACCGATTGCTTTTGTGACAACGGTATCAGAAAATGGTGTGTTGAATGCGGCGCCGTTTAGTTTTTTCAATGTGGTGTCGAGTCAACCGCCGATTGTGTCGATTGCGATTCAGCGGGATAATGGGCAGATGAAGGACACGGCGCGGAATATTCTCGAGACGGGCGAGCTGGTGATTCATATTGTGGATGAGGATTTGACGGCGGAAATGAACAAGACGGCGGCGAGACTCACTCCCGAGGAAAACGAGTTGGACGCGACTACTTTGACGGTGATTCCGAGTGAAAAAGTCGCGGTTCCAAGTGTCGGGGAAGGTAAGATTCGAATGGAAGCCAAACTTTTTCAGCATATTCCAATTTCGAATGATGAAGGGAATCCGGTCACAGATTTGATTTTGGCTCGTGTGGTATTTTATCATGTGGATGCGTCTGTTTTTGATGTCGAAAAGCAGTACGTTTTGACGGACGAATTGAAACCTGTGGCGCGTTTAGCGGGGAATAATTACGCCAAATTGGGCGAGACGTTTGTCGTGGAACGGCCTAAATAAGAATAATATTTGGAAAACGTAGCGCATCCACCTAGGCGCTGCGTTTTTTTTTCTGGTATAATAATGAAAGATGAGTGAAGGGAGGCGTGGACGGATGATCCAGATACGGGAAGCTTGCGAGTATGACGCGAAACGATTTGCGAAGATGCAATTACAAATAGATGGTGAGACGGATTATATGCTCTACGGCGCTGGTGAGCGGGAGATTACGACGAAGGATGCGCGAAAACGGATTGAGTTTTTTGCAGATTTGCCGTATTCGCTTATTTTAGTGGCGGAGGATATGGAGACGGACGAGCTGATTGGATTTTTGATAGCGGATGGAAACCCGCCGAACCGGATGCAGCATAGCGTGTATATTGCGGTCGGTGTTGTGAAATCGCACTGGGGACAAGGTGTGGCGACGCGATTATTTACGCATATGGAGACGTGGGCAAAAGCGCGTGGCGTGGTGCGCCGAATCGAATTGGGTGTGCTGTGTGAGAACAAGGCCGCCTTGCATTTATATCAAAATCTTGGCTATGAAATCGAAGGGACACATCGCGATTCCTTCATGATTGGCACGGATTATTACGATACATATTGGATGTCCAAATTGATTTAATGACTTGCAAACCGCTTTTTACCATGTTACAATGTGACTAATTAAAATGATCGGAGGGTTGTCCAGATGTGGTATGTTAGACTTAGAATTCCAAATTCGCTAAACGTAACTAAATAGTGCGAGAATGAGTTCAGGACAAACAGAGGGGTAATGCGAAATGTACCTATGCTACACTCGATGAAACGCGAATCGAGCGAAAGCGTTTGTATTCTGCCAAATACGTAGAATGCGAGCGGTTGCCGCCGATTCCCTCGAAGTATGCGCTGAACTAGACACGGGATTGGTCTGCCTTTCACGAAGGGAACCCTAAAACTAAATATTTTCGCGTACCTAGATTTTTTCTTAGGATGCGTGTCGATATTGACGGGGGAGCAGATGAATTGTCTGCTTCTTTTTGCTGTGCCTAGAACTTCCTATTTTGGGGCACTGGCCGTCTCTATTTCCCTCGCACGTGTAAAAATAAAAAAACACTGGAGGAATGAACAATGACTAGAACAGCGATATTAGTAGGAATTACCATGCAACAAGCCGATTTTGAGTACTCGATGGCGGAGCTTGCCAATTTGGCAGAGGCGAACGCAATTGAACCTGTTGGCGAAATTACACAAAAATTGGATCGCAAAAATAAAGCAACCTATGTAGGAAAAGGAAAAGTGGATGAAATCAAGAGCTTGGCGGATTATGAAGATGTCGACCTCGTTATTTTTAATGATGAGTTGGCGCCTTCGCAAATTCGCAATTTAGAAGAACTGCTGGAAATTGAAGTGATGGACCGGACGCGACTTATTTTAGATATTTTTGCGGAGCGGGCGAAAACGAGAGAGGCGCAGCTGCAAGTCCAGGTTGCCCGTTTGAAATATGAATTGCCGCGGGTTGTTGGTCAAGGGGAAGGCATGGATCAGCAAAGCGGAAAAGGTGGACTGAAAAACCGTGGTGCTGGGGAAACGAAGCTTGAAATGGATCGGCGCCGGATTAAAAATCAAATCAGTCAGCTGAATAAGGAATTGGACGGTCTCGTGGCGGAACGGCAAGTACAGCGTCGTCAGAGACAGAAAAATGAGATTCCTGTCGTGTCGCTTGTGGGGTATACAAATGCCGGCAAGTCGACAATCATGAATGCGATGGTCACTGCGCACAGCCAGACGGCGAACAAACAGGTTTTTGAGAAGGATATGTTGTTTGCAACGCTTGAGACGAGTGTTCGCGAAATTGTGTTACCGGACAAAAAACAGTTTTTGCTCACGGATACAGTTGGTTTTGTTAGTAAATTGCCGCATAATTTAGTGAAGGCTTTCCGTTCGACGCTGGAAGAAGCCGCGGAAGCAGATGTGTTGATTCACGTTGTCGATGTGTCGCATGAACATTTTGATGCGATGATAAAAACCACGGAGGAAACGCTGGCGGAACTCGATATTACGGACCGTCCTATCATTTTTGCATATAATAAAGCGGATTTGGCGACGAACGTGATGTTCCCGAGACGCGAGGGCGATAGCTTATACTTGTCTGCACGAGAGGACACGGGGCTTGAATTGCTGATTGAGATGATTAAAGAGCACGTGTTTAATGACTATAAAACGGTGACTTTCGTAATTCCGTTTGATCGCGGGGATGTGGTTTCCTATTTGAACGAAAACGCAGATGTGCTGGAAACGGCTTACGAAAACGAGGGAACGGTTCTGCGCGTAAATGCCCAGGAATCAGATCGGATGAAATATGCCGCATTTATCAGTGAGGATACTCAAAAAGAAGGCTAAGAAGCGATTTCTTTGTTATAATGGGGAAAAAGATGTGAAGGATAGAAGCTATGAAAAATAATTTTTTGAAGGTTACAGGTTTTGCCGCGATTGCTTTTACAGGCTATGCGTATTGGTCAACGAAGCAGCTCAAAACGACGGATTACAACATTGTTTCGGCGAAAATTGCACCGGAGTTGGATGGATTTCGGATTTTGCAATTATCGGATGTGCACGGCGATACGTTTGGGCGTTATAATCATCGGTTGATCAAGAAGATTTGGGCGATTGATCCGGATATCATTGTCGTGACAGGCGATTTGCTAGATGGCGATGAGGGTATTAATACGGCGATAACATTGATGCGCAAGCTTGCACGACGTTACCCAATTTATTATGTGACGGGCAATCACGAGGCACGAAGCGCGAATTTGGAAGACTTGTTGCCAGAATTAGATAAAGCTGGGATTACCTATTTGAAAAATCAACATGTGTACATCGAGCGTGACGGGAAATCGTTTGCTTTAGCGGGTATTGATGACCCAAGTATGTTGATTCAGAAGCCGCACCAGCTTACTTTTGCTGAAGAAATTGCGCGTGAGGAAGAAATTGTAGCGACGGAAATCGAGGAAGCAACGACCGGGATTCCAGATTCTATATTTACCTTTTTATTATCTCATCGACCTGAAAAATGGCCATTATATCAACAAGCGCCAGTTGATCTCGTTTGTTGTGGACATGCGCATGGCGGGCAAGTACGATTACCTTTTACAGAAGGTTTGTACGCGCCACATCAAGGTTTGATGCCGAAATGGACCGCGGGATTGAAAGAAGCGAAGGGAAAAGCGATGATTATTAGCCGCGGAGTTGGGAACGCCACACTTGTACCGCGCGTTTTCAATGAGCCGGATTTACCAATCATCATATTACGACATAAATAACAAGAAAGGACTCGAGGCACAGAGAAAGAACTGTTGTTTCGGGTCCTTTTATGGATGGAGAGAAGTCAGTGATTTATATTGATACGAAAGATTGTTTAGATCAGACCGAAAATTTTGCAATAGAAGAGTTTGCGTTGCGCCAAATGGATGCGAATGAGACGTACGTGATGTTTTACAGAATGCATCCGACCGTGATTGTTGGGAAGAATCAGAATACGTTAGCCGAGATTAACCAGGCCTATATCGATGAGCATGATATCCCGGTTTTGCGCAGGCTTTCCGGTGGTGGCGCGGTTTATAACGATGAAGGCAATATCAGTTTTAGCATAATCACGAAAGATGACGGGGCAAGTTTTAATAATTTTGAGCGATTTACAAAGCCGGTCATTGATGCGCTGATTGAGCTTGGCGTGGACGCGAAATTGAGCGGTCGCAATGACATTGAAGTTGCAGGCAAAAAAATATCTGGAAACGCACAGTTCGCAACGGGTGGCAGGCTATACAGTCACGGAACGCTACTATTTGACGTGAACCTGGCTAATGTGGAAAAAGCGCTCCGTGTGAATCCGCTAAAACTACAAGCAAAAGGCGTGAAATCCGTTCGGTCGCGTGTGACGAATATACGTGAACACTTGCGCGAAGATATGGATATCAACGCATTCCGAGAAGTCTTGCTACAATCCATTTTCCAAACAGCAGAAATACCAACCTATCGTTTTTCAGAAGCCGACTGGACGCAGATTCGTAAAATTCAAAAAGAACGCTATCAAAATTGGGATTGGAATTACGGAAAATCACCTAAGTTCAACGTTAAAAATGAGCAAAAATTCCCTGGTGGACTAGTAGAAATACGTTTTCAAGTCGAAAAAGGACGGATTACAATAGCGCAAATTTTCGGCGATTTTTTCGCGACAGGAGATATACAGGAAGTGGAAAATAAGTTGCTAGGAGTCGCTTACACACGAGACACGCTAGATGATTTTTTAGAAGGAATTAATGTGCCGCTTTATTTTGGCGAAGTCACAAAAGAAGAACTTCAAACGATTATTTTTCAGTGAAATTTCGAATCTAAGTCTTAGGTATGATGTATTGCACAGTAGCTGTATGTTAGACTATGTCTATAAACTAAAGAAGGCAGGGAATAAAATATGTGGAAAAAAATTAGTGTAATTGCAATGACGACGGTGATGGTAGGAACGCTCGCAGCTTGTGGGGATGACGATGCAAAAGATAATAATAATTCGAACAATACGCAACAAACAACAGATTCAGGGACAAACAGCAATTCCAATTCGAACACATCGACAACCGATTTGAATAACAAGAAATTTTCGATGAGCTACACAGATGCAGTAGAAATATTCAAAAATAAACATCCAGAGACAGACATAACCTCCATTGAATTATCACAAGAACTTGGGAAATTTGTCTACACGATTGATGGTGTCGATGATTCCAACGAGTTTGAAATGAAATTCGATGCAGATACAAAAGCTATTTTACAAGATAATAATGAAAAATTGGACGCTGAAGATGCAAACGGAAAAGAACGGGCAAACGAAAAGCTTGACTTGACAGGCATTAAAACACCACAAGAAGCGATGACAGTAGCGCTTAAACAACAAGCTGGAACAGTGAAAGAATGGACGATTGAGCGTGAGTTAAACCAAACATATTTCAGCGTTCAAATCATGAACGGAAATCAAGAAGTTGAGGTGAAATTAGACTCTAAAACCTTGGAAGTATTATCCACCGAACAAGACGACTAAGGGCTCAGCGCGCCAGTAAACGCTCATTGTTGTGGCTATTCGAAGTGGAACTGGGTTAGAGCCTCAATATGCAGTAGAACGAAGTGAGACTGCCATCCTTTAAGCGCTTTTGCCTAAGATCTAAGCATTTGCTGGCTCGCTGATGTTTGGCGACACGGAAGTGGCGTATAGGGCTATCGAAGATAGCTTGAAAATATACAGTAGCAAGAATCACGAACTATTTTTATTAATAGGGTGTGATTCTTGTTTTTTTTATGGATTAACCAGTCATATTCTTCTGCTTATACTCCCCATTTTTTATGGTCTGTGGCTTTTATTATTTGGCTTTACGTGATAAACTAGGATGAAAGAATGAGAAGGAATGAGTGTTGGTTTATGGCGGGGGAAAAGCTGATTCGGTTTTACCGGACGAAACTTAGTAATTATAACTTAATATATGGATTTATGACGCAGCGGATTTGGCTTTTTTGCTTGCTGATGATTCTTTTGTTGGCTTTACCGAATGCTTTTGGCTTGGCTTTTGGTGCCAGCGGACTCTGGATTGGGCTTATTGGGTATGCGGTGCTTTTTTTGCTTTTTTATTACCTACTGATTGTTAGAAAAGCACGGAGGGAACTGTGGAAAAGGTATCATATACGTGATTTTAAGAAATTGCATATGTTGAAGCTTTGTTTACTGCGGAATTATTTGGCGCGCAATGGGTTCGCTTCCCCGGAGGAATTAGGGACGTTGCAAAAGGTGCTGGAAGAGGACGATGCGTTTCTAACGAAGACTTTTACTATAAAAAATATGGCAGCTTTGCTCGTGATTCTTATTTTTGCAGCGCTTGGTGCGGTGTTTATTTTGGAGGCCAGTCCTGAGGGGCATCGTATTTTTCTAGCAGGAATGATGGCTTTATTTGTGCTATTTTTGGCGGCGGCTTTGCGTATTATCGGGTATGTGGTTTCGCACTTTTTCGAGGCTGACAAACGCTTGACGCGGGCTTTGGTGCGGGATATGCAGGAGCTTAGCGCGAGTTATATTATGGAGCAGAACACGGCGTATCAACCATATCGTGAAATGGAGTTAGTGATCGCGAACAATGATATTTTAAAAGAAATCATTGATGGAAAAGCGATATTTTAAAGGGGAGTCAAGGGATGAATAAACCTGGGAATGAAACGCTGGAAAGTAGGGCGTATCGGATGATTAAGGAGAAGATTCAGCGCGGAGAGTTTCAAGTGGGGCAACGTTTGATTGAAGCGGATGTTTCGCGGGAACTCGAGTTGAGCAGGACGCCTGTTCGGAAGGCTTTTGCGATGCTGACGGTGGATGGATATTTGGAATTTGAGGATTATAAAGGAGTCATCGTCAAAAACTGCGCGATTACAAAAGAACGGTATATTGAAATGCTCGATATTATGGAGTTACTGCTGATAGGCACCATCGATAAATTAGAGGCAAAATCACTTACCTTTTCGAATCGCCGTGTAGTTGAGAAAGCCGCTGATTTTGTTGGGTTGGAAGAAGCGACGGAGCGTCAATGCATGGAGTATCAGCGCTGGTTCTTGAATGAAATTTTGAGTTACGCCAAGAATGACTATTATTTGCAGGTGGTCAATCAATTCTACGATGATTTATTGGAGTTTGGTGAGCCAGATGTGTTTCAATCCGCAACCAAGCTCTTCGACAGAACAATCGATAATTACGTAGCTTGCGGTCGTGCGATGGAGTCGCGTGATTATGCCGAGGCGCGCGCAATTGTGAAGCAAATTATTAACGATCGGATTCTATTTATTTTCAGATAAAAAAGACAAAAGGAGAATTTACATGAAGCAATTTATACGGATAAGTTGTGCGATTTTATGCTGTTTCGTAATCGCGGCATGTGGTCAGAACGAAGCAAAACCGTCAGAACCTGCACCACAAAAGAAACCAGCCCCTGTGACAAAAGAAGAAAAACCGCCAGTGCAACTCGGGACAGATAGGAATCCGGATACGTTGCAAATCCCGGTTTTGATGTATCATTCTATCAACACGAATGTGAAAAATAACTTAATTACCCCTCCGAATGAGTTTGACGCGCAGATGAAATGGCTTGCTGATAATGGCTATCATACGGTGACGCTTGCCGAATTGGATGCGTTGCTTGAAACGGGTAAAAATGTGCCAGATAAGCCAGTTGTGATAACGTTTGACGACGGCTATCAAGATAATTATACGAATGCTTATCCGATTCTTAAAAAATATGGTTTAAAGGCCAACATTTTCGTGATTACAGATAAAATCGCTAAAAATAACCATTTTGATGAAGCGGCTTTAAAAGAGATGAGTGCATATGGCATTGAAATGGACAGCCACACGGTGCACCATCACGAATTAAATACGCTTTCCTACGAGGAGCAGTTGAAGGAGTTGCAGGATTCTAAAACCGTTCTTGAGCGTCTGACGGACAAAAAGGTGAACAGCATCTGCTATCCAGTCGGTCGGTATAATGAGGATACAGTACGCGCCGCAGAGGCAGCAGGATACGCGATGGGATTCACGACAGAACCCGGAAAAGCCAACAAAAATGATGGCATGTACACATTACCACGCGTCCGAATGGTTCCTGGGATGTCCATAGAATCCGCAGTCAAATAAAAATGGGTATGGTAGATGATAACCCAAATAAATCGGCGACAAGCGTTCGCATTCAGGGGATTTGGCGGACTTCCGGTTCTGCTACGCAATACTTGCTACGCTTAACTTCTTGCATGGTCGAGGAAACTACCCTCTCCCTGCTTTCAGTCATCACATACACCAGTATGCTCCGCTTTGTTGTGGTTCTTTGAAGCAAGGCGAATTAGAACCTCAATATGCAAAGGAATGGAATGAGTTTGCCATCCTCATTCCGCCAAATCCCCTGAATACAAACGCTTTCGCTCGATTTGTGTAAAGCAAAATTTTTCGTCTTACTAAAATGGAGTAAGGCGATTTTGTTTTATTTTGAGTTTTGCCTCATCTTTATTTTTTTACTTTACAGAAAAGTGTTCATGCAACCAATGAAGTCCAAGTGTTTCAATTTCATCTAATTGCTCCATAAACCCATGATCTGCACCGTCTAGCTCGATCATCTTTGTGCCATCTGGGAAAAGTTCCGCGCCCTGCTTCGTAATCTGTGCAAGTTCCTGCTCCAACGCGCCTTCCGTACCATGAATCACAAGGACCGGACAGTGCACATTTTCTAAAGTCGCGGCCTGATCCATCTCATCAAAATCAGTCAACATCTGCTTATCCAGCACGATTTCTGAACGCCAAGGATCATCGACGTAAAACACCATGCTTCCGTTGCATTCACATTGCGCGACCTGCTCTTTTGAAAAATTATCCACGTGTTGATAGGCAATGGCGCCAGTAACTGGACCAGTCAGCACCATCGTGTCAATGTCTGGCTCGTAACAAGTTAAGGAAAGGCGTCCGCCAAGGCTATGTCCCCAAAAAGCGAATTTCTTCATTCCTATTTGGTAGCCATATTTTTTAGCTGCCTTTAAATCAGCGACTTGTTTCTCAAAATGGATGGCGGTATCATCGCTTTCTCCGTAGCCGCCGCAATCGTATGTTAGCACATTATAGCCGTTTTGTTGTAATTTTAAGGCGAAGCGATCGAAGCGCCCGCTCGATGATTTATTGGATAAGAAACCGTGTGTCATAATGACGATAGACTCGGAAGGAGCGGCATAAAAATGACCAACTAGCGTCAATCCAGCTTCGTTTTTGAATGTGATTCGTTCCATTTTTAATCCTCCTTACAATATCCAAGTAAAGTACTATGTTTTAACTGTAACGCCAAATGAGGAATTTTTCAAGTAATAATTACTTAAGTTCGTGTGTTTTTGCTGTTTTTATGGGCTTGGAACAGGGTATAATGAGAAGGAGTATATTGAAGGAGTGTGTTACATAATGGGAAAAGCATTATTGATTGTGAATCCTTCCTCTGGCAAAGAGAAAGGGAAAGTATACAAGGACCGGGCGCATCAGGCGTTATTGAAGCGATTTGATGAGGTCGAGGTCAAAGAGACGCAAAAGGGTGGAGACGCGACGGATTTTGCGCATGAGGCGGCTGACAATGGCTATGAAGCGGTCATCGCGATGGGTGGAGATGGAACGCTAAATGAGGTTATCAACGGTATTGCAGAGAAGCCGCACCGACCTGCATTTGGCTTTATTCCGCTGGGCACGGTGAATGATTTGGCTCGGTCTCTCGGCGTCCCATTACGAGCAGATCGCGCGATAAAGGCGCTTGAAACGGCTCGGAAACGCCCAATGGATATTGGGAAAATTGGTGATGCATACTTCATGAACGTACTCGCAGCGGGCATGATTGCAGAAGCTGTCGATAAAGTGAGCGTGGAACAAAAAACGAAATTTGGTTCTGTTGCTTATTTTGCGGAAGGGTTAAAAGCCTTTGCGCGTCACGAGTTGTTGGAGTTTGAAGTGAAGTATGATGACGGAGAGTGGGACGGCAAAGCGGGGTTGGTTATTGCTAGCTTGACGAACTCGGTCGGAGGTATGGAACAGTGGGCGCCAGAAGCTGAGGTAGATGACGGCTTGATTCATGTGTTTATTTTAACGAAACTAGGCTTAATTGATGCTGCCAAAATTTTACCGCAAATCGCGTTGGGCACGTTGAAAAAAGCGGACGGCGTGATGTATTTCTCCACGACAAAACTCGATATTTCCTGCACCGATCCAGATGTGAAGGTCAATGTTGACGGCGATCCCGGAGATACGTTCCCAATCCAAATTGAAGTTTTGCGGGAGCATTTAGATGTATTAGTCCCTAGTTGATGTGATTTTACGATCTGGAATACCTAGATTCGAAAAGCATTCCAGATCGTAGAATCAGTCGGTAAGTTCGCTAATTTTGTGAAGAATGGCTTGTTCTAGCAACGGATGATAGTGAAATGATTCGCAAAGTACCGTTTCGCAGGCTGGATACAATTTCTGTAAATGCAGCCGTTCTTGATCAATGGCAACCACATGAGCTCCTGTGAATAGAAAGTAAGGGAGGATATAGACTTTCTCGAACTTGGTGACTAGTTTTTCGAGTATTTCTGGATAACATGGTTCGCCTTTGATTTCACTATGGAAAACCGGCAAATGTAGCTGCGATTCTAATAATTGAGCGACATTATAGAGCCGATTTGCGGGTTCATTGTCGCGTTCATTTCCAAGTCCTACAAGCAAGACAGCCTCTGAATTTGTGAAGTTGATATTGGTCTGTAGTATTTTTTCTTTGGCTAGTGCGATTATTTCTGGATCAAAGCCAAATGTTTTTGTCATTTTAATTGTTATTTCTGGGTGTTTCATGGTAAGGGAGTCGAGAATTTTAGGGATTTCATATTTGATGTTGGTCGCGGAAAATAGGAATACTGGGACGACGATAAGTTCATCTGCACCAGCCGCGATAGCCTTCTCACAGGCGATTTCTATGGTAGGGTAGCTCATTTTTAGAAAGCCTAATTCTTGAATCGTTTCAGGTCTTTTCTTTCTGATTTCGGCAATAAATGTACGAAATTCTGCATTGCCCTCGGCTAGCTGTGTGCCATTGCCGATATAAATTATTGCGCGCAAAATGATTAACTCCCTCCAAAATGGTGTATGGCATTGCTGTATACTCTATATTTTAACCCGCATAGGGACGTAAGCCAAGCTGTTTTCGTAAAAAAAGATTTTAAATGTCACCAAATTGTGAACGGATGTCAAGATGTGGCAAGGGTTAGGAAATCATAGCAAATCGATTGTAAATAGATACATTGGAAAAATAGGAGATGAGGAGGAAGTAATGTATGGGTGAGTCGCTAGATGTTGTTTACAAAGGGTTGGCGAACCTGAAAAATGGTTTTAAGCCGGTACCGGGGAAGCTTTATGTGACGCAGGATTATTTGATTCACAAACCAAATGATTATTTTTCGGAAGATGTCATGATTCCTTTTGAAGATGTGGCGCGGATTGAGGGCGTGATGACGAAGATTTTAGGGCGGGATATGTTATCTAATTTACTTGAGGTGGAAACAAAAGAGGGACATACCTTCCAGTTCGTGATTAATAAACAAAAGAAATGGCTAGCCGCATTGGAACGAGTACTTACGGAGCGCGGGGAAGCGGTAAAGTTAGTTCAGGCTAAATAGAGGAGCGGTGTCTGGGGCATAACTCAAAACAGGATAAAATCGCAAGTCTCTTTATTTTTGGGTAAGACGAAGATAACGCTATACACAAATCGAGCGAAAGCGTTTGTATTCAGGGGATTTGGTGGAATGAGGATGGCAAACTCATTCCATTCTTTTGCATATTGAGGTTCTAATTCGCTTTGCTTCAAAGAACCACAACAAAGCGGAGCATACTGGTGTATGTGATGACTGAAAGCAGGGAGAGGGTAGTTTCCTCGACCATGCAAGAAGTTAAGCGTAGCAAGTATTGCGTAGCAGAACCGGAAGTCCGCCAAATCCCCTGAATGCGAGCGCTTGTCGCCGATTTATTTGGGTTATGTCCCTTTTTAGTCGTAGATTTGATTGAAGTTTGCGACGGCACCGATGAGGTTTGCGTCATTTCCGAATTCGCAGGAAACGAGTGTTGGCGCTACTTTTGCGATTGTGATTTGCGCTAGTAGGTCGTCGAGTTGGGTTTGGATGGCTGAGAGGAAATCTGGACGCTCGCTGACACCGCCGCCAATTACGATGAGTTCGGGGTCATATACATATTGCAAGTTAAAAATGCCTTTTGCAAGGTTGCGGAACATGAAGTCGATTTCCTCCATCGCGATTGGGTCACCGGCTTCTTTTAATTGGAAGGCTTCGATGCCACTTAGCGATGGCAAGCCTTTTCGTTTTGCGATGCGTGAGGCGGCATTGACCGCAGTTCCAGTGTCGCTTAGATTTTCTAGTTTGTCATTCATAATCATATAACCGAATTCGCCACCGTGAAGATGCGCGCCGGCATGGATTTTGCCATTTTTGATAACGGCGCCACCGATTCCTGTACCGATGATGAGAAAGAGGATGTCGCTTGCTTGTTTTGCTACGCCCAACCACGTTTCGGCGAGAGCTGCGCAATTGGCATCATTTTCGAGTGCGATGGGTAGTTCTAGATTTTCTTCTAATAGTTGTCGGAATGGAAAATGGTGAATGTACGGAATCGCGCTGGCACCGCCGATAATACCGCTTTCATTATCGACTGCTCCGGGGCAACTAAAAGCGATACCAGTCAGTGGATGTGTGCTGTATGTACGTTTAGTCGTTTGTAATTGGTTTATGAGGGCGTCTAATGTTTCTGGTGTCTTGAATTTGCCTTTGGAAAGGATTGTCCCGTCTTGCTCTACTAAAGCGTATTTGACGGCTGTACCGCCCATATCGAATGCTAATAATGTCATATTTTCCGAACTCCTTTTCGCTGAATTAACTCAAGCATACGTGTATTATTAGGAAAAAACAAGTGGGAACAAAAAGAAACGTTGAAAAAATATTTTACAATTATATTACGAAGTGTTACAATTATGTCGTACTTATTAGAACAAGGAGGAAATAAAATGCATGTAAGTAGAGCAGAGCGGGCGCGAAAGAAACGCAAGACGCGGCGTCTAGGAGTTATTTTTACAGTCATTGCTTGCTTTTTATTTGGGGGATTAGGAAGTGCGTATCTGTTTATGCAGGCACATTCTAAGGTAACGGCAAACGAAATGAGTATGAACGAGGATTCGACGGCAAATGTGAAGGCGAACATCGTGATTGATCCACATGCCTCACTCAAAACGAAAATCGATTTAATTCTACAGAAACATCAATTTAATGGGGCGGCCTATGTCGTGAAGAATAACAAAGCCATTATAAATCAGGGCTATGGTATGGCGAATAAAATGACTGGGGAAGCCAATACAAGCCAGAGCTTATTTTTTATAGGATCGATGGAAAAAGCAGTGGTCGCAACGGCTATCATGCAATTACAGGAAAAAGGATTGCTGAACGTGGAAGATCCAATCGCGAAGTATTTTCCAGAGTTTCCGAACGGGCAACATATCAAAATCAAGAATTTCTTAGGTCATACGTCTGGCCTTGAGGGTCGCGAAAAAGGAAACAACAAAGTGACGTCGCAGCAAATTTTAGAGCAGGTGGAGGACGCGGGCATTAAGCGCCAACCGGGTACATGGGATTATAAAGATGATAATTATGCGGTGATGGGAAGATTGGTTGAGAAGTTGTCACATCAGTCTTTAGAGGCCTATTTAAAGCAACACGTTTTGAAACCAGCTGGCATGACATCTACGGCATTTGGTGATTCTTTTTTCACGCATCCGAACGAATCAATAAGTTATAAACTGAAGAATGGTGTGTTGACGAAAACGAGTTTTGTGCAAGATACTTCGCAATTATTCGGCGCTGGAAATATGTATATGCCGCCGCGAGATATTTATCTGTTTAATAAGGCGTTAACGGATGGAAAACTAGTAAATCAAGCGAGTTTGGCGAGCATGCTTCATGCAGGCGCTGGGAATTATGGGTATGGTTTTTATACACGGCCGACTTTCTATATTTCTCGCGGCGTGCTTTATAACTACGAGACGATCAATAGTTTTTCAAAAGATTATCGAGACGCGGTGATTCTTTTTTCTAATATTCGAATGGAAAAAGATAACGGTGCGCTTGTGAAAGAAATTTATAGCGTGATGCAGTAAAAAATAGATGCGATTTGCCAATTTCATGCTATAATATACAAAAGCGAAAAAACTTCAGGAGGAATTTTTTAGTGGAAATTAGGATTCAGAAAAAGCTTGCGACTGGGCAAGTTAGATTTGAAAGTGATTTCGGCACGTGTGAAGGAATTTGGAATGATGACGAGCCGGAGTCGAATCGCAAATATACGGTAGACATTGAAATACCAGAGCATTTGACGGCCGCGCAATTAGCGGAGAGTGACGAGAAGCATTGCATTTTGGAAAAGACCGAGGATGCACATGTTCATGTTGTTGGACAACTAGAAGACTACGAGGAGGACGGTTTTGCCGTTTTGCGACTAGAGGATAGTATCATTTGTTTCAACACGCAATACGATGAGCAAATCGAAGCCTTACACGGAAAATTTATTGAGTTTGAAGTAGAACGGATTCATTTGAGTAAAGTAGGTATTTAAAAAGCAACGTTTGGGAATTTTGCCCAAACGTTGCTTTTTTAGCCTTTTTCCGTAAATACTTTTAACATCTGTTCTAAATCTTCTTCATTACGCACAAATAAGAGCAAACGTTGGCGACCAGTTTCAATCACTAGTACACCGTCCTCGGATAGGTTAATGCGCTCCATTTTTTTGTATTCAAAGAAGAGGAGGGCGTAGAAGAAACCGTGTTCCTTGAAGATAACGCGACCTTTTCGGATGAAACAAATGTAGAAGAAGAGAATGCCCAGAATGGCTAGTAAGACGGATGTGGAAGTTGGTCCGTGACGTAAGAACGCGTTCGAGATAAACAGCATCGCGATTAAGCCAACGAATATGTATCCATCCCATTTCCCTCGCGAACGAAGCGGGACACTAAGAACAGTTTTACCTTTCCAAAAATGAAGAATGACGCCATCATAAATCGAAAATAAAAACGCGCCGACAATCATGATAATTAGGAAAATATTTGTTGCATCCATGCTCATTATTTTACACCTGCATTCATTGAATTCTGCTCTTATTGTATCATTATCTACCTAAAAAAGGAACCGAATCACATTATCAAGCGCCTTATTTCTCAAGGGAAGGACATGAAATGAAATAATAGCCAAAATATCCTTGTGAAATGGCGCATTAAATACTATAATTAGGATTCGAGTCATTTTGTACAGCAGGGAAAAGGGAGGAAAACAATAATGAAAAGGCTACCAATTTTATTTTTAGCGCTCGGTTTAGTATTTGTCGCAGGATGTTCCAGTGAGGCGACGACGGACAGCGTGACAGAGAAAAAGAAAACCGTAGAAGTAGAGAAAATGAAGGTTGTGAAGAGTACGAAAGGGACATGGTCACTTGAAATTCCTGCGAACTGGAAAGTAGATAAAGAGCTTGTCACAGAAGATGTCGAGCTTGCGGTGAGTCGGAAAGATGACGAGATTTCTTTAAATGGATTGACCGAGCTAAAAGACGATTTCAAGGATTATGAAGGCGGAGTAAGTTTGGCATCCTATCAAAAAATCGTGGAAGAAGAGTTTCCAAAAGATTATGGCGTAGAGAAATTCCCAGCATTTCAAGATGTGAAGGTAGGCGATTATCCTGCCAAGTTAAGCGTATTTGAAACGAAAGAATCCGGATTCACCTACTCAAACCGTCTCTATTTAATCGAAATGAGCGATTTTTATCTACAAGTTTTAGAATACGGACCAAAATCAAAAATGGAGAAATATCAGGAAGAAGCCGAGCAAGTTGTCCAGTCGATAAAGGAAATATCCAAAAAGGGGAAATCATGATGAAAAAATTTCTAATTATCCTAGCTGCAATTGTAATCGTACTAGGCGGCACGTTGATGTATTTGAATCACATGAATTATTGGCCGTTTCAAGATCAGAAGGAAGCCGGTATTCCAGATGGTGAGATTAAAAATTTGAACGAACCTGTCAAAGCAGACGAATTGTCGTTACTGCTGGCTGCGAGTGGTAAGGTAGCATATAATGTAAAAGCTAGTAACGTGGCTGTTTATTTTGATGTATATCAGCGAGATAAACGTGTGATGCACGAGCTAGTGACGGAGTCTGGAAGTGATGAAGAAATACAATTAAGTGGTAACCTTGTCTGGGGTATCCCCGGCTTTGATGTTTTTAACCCTACTGAAATCCGAGCGACGATAACAAATGGTGGGGCAATCTCGCAGGATGCATTTACTGTTCCAAAAAATGTATTTGGAAAATTAGAGAATCAGGTAGCAGAAACACAGCCGTTTGATGATGGAAAAATCAAAAAAGGGGAGCGTTATATATTACAAGCATGGGGCATGGGGAAAGGCGAGATGGGTATTAACGATAAAACTTTTGCCAAAGAAGGTCTAAAGAATAGAGAGCAAAGCGTTATCCTATATGTCGTCTTCAAATGAAAAAAGGAGCTGGGACAAACTCCAAACAAGATAAAATCGCCTTACCCGTTATTTGGGTAAGACGATAATCATGCTTTACACAAATCGAGCGAAAGCGTTTGTATTCAGGGGATTTGGTGGAATGAGGATGGCAAACTCATTCCATTTTTTTGCATATTGAGGTTCTAATTCGCTTTGCTTCAAAGAACCACAACAAAGCGGAGCATACTGGTGTATGTGAGAACCGGAAGTCCGTCAAATCTCCTGAATGCGAACGCTTCGCCGATTTATTTGGGTTATGTCCTAGACCCTGTTTTTCAACTCTAATCAAGACCCAGGAACTGCGAAAATTCCTAGTACATAACCTACAATACCAAGTCCAAACAACATGAAGATAATCCACAGTGCGTTGATTTTTTTCTTCAGCAACCACATACAAGCGAATGTTAAACCTAATGCAAGGATACCAGGCATCAAGCTATCCAAAATATCTTGTACGGTAGTTGTTGTTGTTTTTCCTTCTTGGTTCGTCGTTTTAGAAACAACGAGTGGAATATCGATATTTGTCCACTTGTTAACCAGACCACCCATAACGAACAGTCCAAGAATCGAGGCGCCTTCCGTCAGTTTCTGAATAACCCCACCGGCCATATCGGAAACTACGTCGGTTCCTTTGCGATACCCGTAGAAAACACCCCAGTAACGGAATCCAAGGCGAATCGCGTTAAAGAGTACGAAGAATAGAATCGGTCCAAAGATACTACCAGTCGATGCAAAAGTGGCACCAAGCGCGGCAAGTACCGGACGAACAGTTCCCCAGAAGACAGGATCCCCAACACCGGCAAGTGGTCCCATGAGACCTACTTTAATACCATTGATAGCGGCCTGATCGATTGGTGACCCGTTAGATTTTTGTTCCTCCATCGCTGCGGTTACCCCTAAAATTGGAGCTCCCATGTATGGATGCGTATTGAAAAACTCGAGATGCCGCTTAATGGCTTCGGTACGTTCTTCGCCTTCATATAAGCGGTTGATAATTGGTACAACGGTAAAACAGAATCCCAAAGCTTGCATACGTTCAAAGTTCCATGAACCCTGGAATAGGTTGGAACGAATAAATACGGCCATTAAATCACCTTTTGTTAGCTTTTTCTCGCCAACAGTTACTTTTGCTGTTTCGTTACTCATAATTTGGTTACCTCCCTTTTTTTAGTCGTCTAGGTCGTCATCCAGATCGTTCGCTGGTTTAGACCCACCGCCACCTGCTGCACCATATTGGGCAAGTGCTTCTTTTAGATAATATTTAGGGCTCAGTTGGATGTAGATGATAGCTGCTACAAGTCCAAGAACACCAAGTGCTACTAAGTTGAACGTGGTGAAGGCTGCGACTACGAAACCAAGGAAGAAGAACGGCATTAAGTATTTCGCTTGCATCATGTTGATTACCATCGCGTACCCGACAACAACGATAAAGCCACCGGAAACGTTTAGACCGTTAACGAGCCAATCTGGAATGGCATTCAACATGTTTGTTACGACATCTGTACCCATCGATAGGGCAACGATTAAAACTGGAATAGCAATCCGCATCGCCTGTAGGAGCAAGGCCGTGACGTGCAGCAGATCTATTCCCCTCAGATTCCCTGATTCCGCCATTTTATCCGCTGAATGTTGGAAACCGACTGTAATTGTACGAACTAGAATTGTTAAAACTTGACCAGCAGCAGCTAGTGGAATCGCAAGTGAGATACCCACGCTGATGTCTTGTCCCCCTGAAATAACTAAGATAGTAGAAATTAATGATGCCAAGGCTGTATCTGGCGCAACGGCTGCTCCAATGTTCATCCAACCTAGCGCGATCATTTCCAGTGAACCACCAATAATAATACCAGTTGTCATGTCACCAAGTACAAGACCTGTAAGCGTACAAGCGATCAACGGACGGTGAGATTGCCACTCATCCAAGATACTTCCCATACCACAGATACAAGCTACAAGGAAGACGAGAACTATTTGTATCGGATCCATATAAAATTCCCTCCCAATTTTGCTTTCCTAAAAATAAATGAATAGAGCAAAAGAAATGTGCTACTTTCATTCAAAAATCACAAAAATTACATACCTTCTTTATCCAGCAGTTGAATCATCATCACTTTGCTGTCAGCGGCAACTTTGCGAATTTCAAGCTCAATGCCTTTTTCGTTCAGTGCTCTAAAAGCAGCAACATCTTTTTCATCTACTGAAACGGCATTGGTAATTTGGGTTTTGCCTTCACGGAACGCCATGCCACCAATGTTTACCGTTGTAATTGGTACACCAGCTTCGACGAAACGCAACACATCGGTTGGGTTCGTGAAAAGTAGCATAACGGGAGTTGTTTCGTATTTTGGATTGTTATATACACGAATCCCTTTCTCCACATCTACCACACTTGATTTAACGCCAGGTGGTGCAACTTGTTTTAGCAAAGTGCTGCGAATCTCGTCTTTGGCAACTTCATCATTGCAGACAATAATACGCTCTACCTGTGTTTCTTTTGTCCAAACTGTGGCTACTTGACCGTGAATAAGGCGGTCATCAATTCTTGCTAAACGGATTTCCATTATAAATCATCCTCCTCGACATTTTTCAGTGATTGTTTTAGTGATTTTACGCCTTCACGACCAGCTGTAAGAGCTATGTTAAGTAAGTCTTCAAAACCACTGACTGTGCGCATGGATAGTGTTTCAAGCAACATCGGAATGTTGACGCCTGTCACGACATCCATTTTTTCTTTCGGTAAAGCAATCTGGCTCGCCGCATTATACGGGCTGCCGCCAAATAAATCAACCATGAAAAGTACACCTTCTGAAGCGTCAATCGCATCCAATTTGTCAGTGAACTTTTGAATTAATGTATCTGTGTTTTCCCCTGGAACGAAGGTGATGAATTCCACGTTATCTTGCTTACCGATAATCATTTCTGTCGATTTAAGCAATTCGCGGGCTGATTCACCGTGCGTCCCAATAATGATACCTACTGGCATAGTTATTCCTCCTTTTTCTCTTTGTCAGGATTCTGTCATCACCTCATGTATTTGCAAGGAGCGTGCCAATGTTTTGTATTCATTTTTATGTGGTGCTTCATTGCGCCTAAATGTGGGCTAACGTGTCCTTATCAATTATGTATGCTAGTAGATTGATACGGTAGGGATGCTGAATGATATACTATAGCGTACTAGAATATCAATCCGTACATACAGTGTTTATTACCCTAATACGATGGCTTAAAAACAAAAAACTGCGAAAAAAACTTATAAATAGGAGTTTTTTTCGCAGGAGCGGTTATTTTATTCAATTGTTTGATGTGTTTTAGTCAGGATGTCATAAATATAATATTGTTCATCGCTTGTCAGTGCTAGCTTCATCGGATGGAAACACGCGTGACTTGCTTCTTGAATTGCTTGAAAAATAGTTGTGCCGATGATGGCGTCACTCGAGTCATGATAGGTGAGGCTATCTTTTAAAACCATGCGTTCGATAGCGCAACCGACGTGGATGAGCAGGTTAATCTTGAGCGTGTTTTCCATCGTGTATTGTAACTGCGTTTCGAGGATACTTGCGAATTTCAACAGGCTTGGCAGAATTTTTTTAGGATTGAGATACGTTAAAAATTCGCTGAGGCTGTCCTCAATGACTTCGCGGGCAATCCAGCTTGTCTCGCTTTTTTTGATGAAAATATCGCGTTGTTTGACGATCTGGATGATTTGATCCTCGCCATCTTTGGCAAAAAGTCGCTCGATTGGCAGGAATGGAATTTGGACTTTCGGGTCGTGGATGCCGACAATCATCAGGATGTCATTTTCCTCTTGTAGCTGCTCGATTTTTTGATTGGCTTCATGGACGCCGATGGGAATGACTTTGATGTTGTCGGTGGTGATGGTTTCTAGGATGTGCTCGATGAAGGCTTGCAGTTTCTCCGCAGTGCCTTCGCCGGTCGCGCAAATGGTGACGATCGCGTGTGGCTTATCGCTTAGTGTCGCGGTAGCCTCGGAATCGTAACCGCCGTAGCCGCGAAAATCTTTTAGCGAATCGTAAATGCTGTCTAAATCCATGTCGAGAATGTTGGATTTGCGGACGGCTTCGATGACGGTAGCGGTGGAAACCATGTCTATTGTGCGAACAGGGATGCCGGTGCGTTCAGAAATCACCGAGCCAAAACTGGTGAGTGAGCCCATGTCGACAAGCAGCAAGACGCCACGTCCCATATCGAGTTCCCGCGCACGTTGGGTAATTTTGTCGAGAACGACTTTCGGGCTGAGATCAAGTGGCATATCGATGCTGTCCACGAGGCCTTCGCCAAGCAGCTTCTTCGCCACGTTGACCATACTTGTTGCGCTACTATTTCCGTGTGTTGCGACGAGGACGGCGACGCGATTTTCCTCTTGATCTTTCAGAAGCGAACTGATTAGCAAGGTCAAATAGAGGACTTCCATATTGGGCACGCGAATCTGAAATTCGGCTTCGATTTCTTTCTTCATTTCACGCGCAATCGCATAACTCTCCGGCTTATCATTGACGACATTCTCAATATTGGTGTACTTCAGCGGCTTATTACTACGCGCTCGTTTGAGAAATGATGTGAGGTGCAGACTGAAAGCGAGTAGGAAACGCTCGTTTAATTTTTTCCCGAGTTGTTGCTCAATCTTGATTTGGATATCTTCCGTGAAATTCAGAATGTCCTCATTGACGATTTTTAAAATGTTTTCGCGGTCGTGTATCGTATTTTTGAATTTATTATAGAAGCTATTGAGGTGCACATCGATGTCCATCGTGATGAATTTCTTGATGTCCTCGTCCTCCACGCCTTGATCCATCAGAATAGACGCCTTGTCTTCGATGATTTTGTACAGGTTGAAATCGGGCTCGTACTCGTCGGAATTGATGAGCTGTTTGCCGCGTTCTGGCATAATTATCGTGTATGGATCGAGATATTTCGAAATTTCCTGTAGCTCTTTTCTACGCCCACTAAAATGGAAAAAACCGTCTTTGATATTCATCGGCAGCGTTTTAAAGTTAATCAAGATTTCTTCCTCTTTATCAAAACTATTTAAAAAACCTTGCGCGCAGACGAGTTGAATATTCGATTTCAATTGCCCAATATTACCAAAAGTGGTGTTCCCGATCAAGGCTTTTGCGGCTTCGTCTTCAATGCGTAATGGCTTACTAATACGGTGTGCCTCGTTTGAAAGTAAGTTTTTCAAGAGGTCGACGCGTTCTTTGGCGGTTCGCTCTTCCAAGCTTGGTAAGGAAATCACAATCGGAATCCGCCGAACAAAAGTGCGCAATAAAGAGGACTCAGGGTCTTCCGTCGTGGCCCCAATGATCAGTACATTCGATTTGCGACGCCGATCCGTTTCGCCTAACTTATTAAATGTGCCAGTATCCATCAAGTAGAAAATCATTTCTTGACCTTCCGGTGGGAGACGATGAATCTCATCTAGGAACAAAATACCGCCGTCCGCTTTTTCAACGAGGCCTTCTTTTTCGTTTTCTGCACCTGTAAAAGCGCCTTTCGTATGGCCAAAAATGTGAGACATCAATAGTTGCGGGTTGTTATAATAATCCGCACAGTTAAAAATGATGAACGGTGATTGGCTCGATAAGCGTTCGGCGTGCTGGGAATAGCGGTACATGAGGTTGGCGAATAATGTTTTGCCGACGCCGGTTTGCCCAACGATGAGCGTGTGCAGGCCGTTTGGTGGGTAGAGCACAGCGGCTTTGGCTTGTTCGACTTGTGTCCGCAGGCTAGCGTCTGATCCGATTAAGTCGTCGAATGGGCTTCTTTGCACAATGTTATGATGCAGAATTTTTAGTAATGACTGGCAATTTTCGAATTCGAGTTCGTCATCTGGTAGTAACCGCTCGATTTTTTCCTCGATGGCTTGGCGATCAAAATAACGAACGGGCCGGCCGGCAATCTTGATGATTTTTCCTTGGCGGTGCAGTTCATTGAGCTCCATGCTGACATTATTTCGTAAAATGTCGAGAGCATCTGATACTTCCGTTGCAGTAATGCCTTCATTTTGTTCCAATTGTTGCTTTATATTGTCATAGTCGTGTTGCTTTATATACTGATAAATACGCTCGATGCGCTTCATGACGTATCCCTCCAGTTCCTTGATTGGAAAAATAGTGTATTAATAACCGTGATACACTAGTGAATTTCTGTATTTAGTTTAGCATGCTTTGCCGATTTGTCAAGCGCTTACAGGTCGGCTGATTGACGAGGCCAGATAAGTGGGCTAAAATAGGAAAGAAATTATTAAAAATTGGAGTTGAATCCCTTTGACAAAATTATTATTTATTAAGGCATCGCCGCTTCCAGACGATGTTTCACGTAGCATGGTTGTAGCAAGTGCTTTTTTGGAGAAGTATAAACAAGAAAATCCGGATGACGTGATTGAGCGTGTAGACGTGTACGAGCAAGATATTCCGATGATTGATGGGGCTTTCTTGGCAGCCGGGAATGAGTTACGCGCTGGCAAGGCTTTTACGGACCTAGATCCTGCGATGCAAGAACAGTTGACGAAGTTTGACGCGTTGACACAACAGTTCATGGACGCGGATCGTTATGTGATTGTGTCACCGCTTTGGAATCTTGGTATCCCGCCAATGTTGAAAGCGTATTTTGATACCGTGGTCGTTGCTGGAAAAACATTCCGTTATACAGCGAATGGTCCGGAAGCCTTGTTGAAAGATAAGAAAGCATTACAAATTCACGGAAGTGGCGGCGTTTATTCTACGGGTGAATCAGATTTGGAAACGCATGGCGAGCCTTATATCAACACGATCTTGAATTTTATTGGAGTGGAGACATTGCCGAGCGTGTTTGTAGAAGGCGTGGATTACGATCCAACGCGTAAAGATGAGATTTTGAACGCGGCGATTGAGGAAAGTGCTCGTCGGATTAGCTTGTTTTAATTGGAAATAACGAACTAGGGATTTGCTTTCGGGCGGGTCCCTAGTTTTTACTTTACTTTCTATTATAAAAGTGTAAAATTATCCTTGTGTATAGCGTAACAATATTTCGTGGGTTTTAAAAGTGAGTAATCACTCATTTATGCTTATTTTTGTGATTTTATGAGCAATCAAAATGATAGCTATGGGGAAGGAATGATAGGGAAATGATTCATGTAGGTTTAGATGTAGGTTCGACGACGGCAAAAGCGGTGGCCATGGATGCATCGGGCGCGATTATTTTTCAGACGTATCGGCGCCATTTCTCGGATATTAAAGCGGTGACATTGCAAATTATGCAGGATTTAGAGAAGACGTGTGGCGAAACGGAGATGACTTTTAAGATTACGGGATCTTCGGGGCTTGCGATTGCGAAGTTTTTGAAGGTGGCGTTTATTCAGGAGGTTATCGCGTGCACGGAGGCTGTGGAGCAGGTGATTCCGGAGACGGATGTCGTGATTGAGCTTGGCGGTGAGGATGCGAAGATTGTTTATTTTTCTGGCGGGATTGAGCAGCGGATGAATAATGCGTGTGCTGGCGGGACGGGGGCGTTTATTGACCAGATTGCGATGCTGCTTCAGACGGACCCGAATGGCTTAAACGCGCTGGCAAAAGGGGCGGAGACGATTTATCCGATTGCTTCGCGTTGTGGTGTTTTTGCGAAAACGGATGTGCAGCCTTTGCTCAATGAGGGCGCGCGAAAAGAGGATATTGCGGCGTCGATTTTTCAGAGTGTGGTGACGCAGACGATAAGTGGGCTGGCGTGTGGACGGCCGATTCGTGGAAAAGTTGCGTTTTTGGGCGGACCGCTGACGTTTTTGGATCAGTTGCGCTACCGGTTTACGGAGACGTTGAAAATGCGGGATGCGGACATTATTGCGCCGGCGAATGCGGAGTATTTTATTGCGCTTGGAACGGCTTACAATGGCTGGAATGATGAGGCTGTGGAGATTGCGGAGATGATTGCGCGGTTGCGTGATTTGGATTTTTCGAGTATGGCGACGGATACGACGATTTTGCCAGCTTTATTTACGCGTGCGGGGGATTTGGTTGCTTTTCGGGAGCGGCACAATCAGATGAAGGCGCCGCGCGGGGATTTAGCGAGTTACGTGGGCGATGTTTATTTGGGCATTGATGCGGGTTCCACGACGACGAAACTGGTGTTGATGGGCGCGGATCATGAGATTTTGTATTCGTTTTATGATAGTAATAAGGGAAATCCGTTGCAGTCTGTGATTGATGCGACGAGCGATTTGTATGAAATTTTGCCGGAGAAGGTGAAGATTCGGCAGTCGGGGATTACGGGTTACGGTGAGTCGCTGATTAAGGCTGCACTGAAAATTGATGTCGGGGAAATTGAGACGGTGGCGCATTATCGGGCGGCGCGCGAGTTTTTGCCGGATGTGGATTTTATTTTGGATATCGGCGGGCAAGATATGAAATGTATGAAAATCAAGAATCAGGCGCTGGATAGTTTGATGTTAAATGAGGCGTGTTCGGCAGGCTGTGGCTCGTTTTTGGAGACATTTGCGCAGACGCTTGGCGTGTCGATTCAAGATTTTGCGGATAAGGCGTTGCAGGCGCGGGAACCGGTGGATTTGGGCTCGCGTTGTACGGTATTCATGAATTCCAAAGTGAAACAGGTGCAAAAAGAGGGCGTGCAGATGGAGGATTTGTCGGCGGGATTGGCTTATTCGGTCGTCAAAAATGCCTTGCAAAAGGTGATTAAACTGCGGAATCCAAAAGATATCGGGAACAAGGTCATCGTGCAAGGCGGAACTTTCTACAATGAAGCGGTTCTGCGGGCGTTTGAGTTGTTGACGGAGCGCGAAGTTGTGCGTCCAGACATCGCGGGCATGATGGGCGCTTACGGTGCGGCGCTAATTGCGAAGGAGAACTACGAAACCGGGGAAGTGACGCAACTCCTTGTCTTGGAAAAATTGCGCGAATTCCAGGCGGAGACGTCCCAATCGAGATGTAATTTATGCAGTAATTCCTGTCAATTAACGATTACGAGATTTGGCGATGATCGCAAGTTTGTCAGTGGGAATCGCTGTGAGCGTGGCGAACGGGTGGAGTCTACGAAGAATTTGCTGCCGAATGTGTATGCGTATAAATACAAGCGCGTGTTTGATTATAAGTCGTTGAAAAAAGACGAGGCGACGCGTGGGACGATTGGGATTCCGCGGGCATTGAACGTTTTTGAAAATTATCCGTTGTGGCACACGATATTTACGGAGCTCGGTTTTCAGGTGAAGTTATCGATGAAATCCTCGAAGAATTTATATGAAAAAGGGATTGAAACGATTGCGTCCGAAGCGGTTTGCTATCCGGCGAAATTGACGCACGGGCATGTGATGGATTTGATTAAGAAGAAAGTGGATAGGATTTTTTATCCAGCGGTCGTGTATGAAAATAAGGAATTTGGCGAAGCAACGAATAACTTTAATTGTCCTGTGGTTGCGGGATATCCAGAAGTGATTCGCGTGAATATTGATGCGCTGGAAGAAGAGAATGTACCGCTGATTGCGCCATTTTTGACGTTGGATAATGAGGCGGCTCTAGTGAAAGGGATGCATGAGGCGTTTCCTGATATACCGCTAAAAGAGATGGAGCTTGCGGTTGCGGCGGGACTTTTAGAGGCTCGGAACTTCCGGGATGATATTCGCCAAAAAGGGGAAGAGGCGCTCGAATATATCGAGAAAAACAAGATTCGCGGGATTGTGCTTTGTGGGCATCCGTATCATATTGACCCGGAGGTGAATCACGGTTTGCCGGAGTTGATTACGATGAATGGGATGGCGGTTTTGACGGAGGATTCGGTGTCGCATCTTGGCGAAATCAAGCATCCGTTACGTGTCGAGAACCAGTGGAAATATCATGCGCGGCTTTACCGGGCGGCGAGCTTTGTCGCGGAGCAGGAGAATCTGGAGGTTGTGCAGCTGACTTCTTTTGGTTGCGGGTTGGACGCGATTACGACGGATATGGTGCAGGAAATTATTGAGGGGCATAATAAAGTCTACACGTTGCTAAAAATTGATGAGATTAATAACCTGGGTGCGGCGCGGATTCGGATTCGTTCGTTAAAAGCGGCGATGGATGAGCGGGCGCGTCATAACGTGTTGCCGACGGAGATGCCAGCGCCGAAGCCACGCGTGATGTTTACGAAAGAGATGCGAAAAAACTATACGATTTTGGCGCCGCAACTGGCTCCGACGCATTTCGAGTTGGTGGAAGCTGCGGGGCGTGAGGTTGGGTATAAGCTGGAAGTATTGCCTGCTGTGACGCCGCGCGCGGTGGATGAAGGATTGCGTTATGTGAATAATGACGCGTGTTTCCCTGCGATTTTGACGATTGGGCAAATGATGGATGCGCTCAAACATGGGGACTATGATCTGGATAATTTGGCGGTTTTGATGACGCAAACGGGTGGTGGTTGCCGCGCGACGAACTATATTTCGATGCTGAAAAAGGCGCTAGGACAGGCGGATTTGGATCATATTCCGGTGATTTCGCTGAACGCTAATGGCTTGGAAAAACAGCCGGGATTCAAAATAACGCCAAAAGTCGGTGTTCGTTTCTTGGTTGGGCTTTGTGTTGGTGACGGCTTGGACCGGATGTTGTATAAGACGCGTCCCTATGAGGTGATTCCGGGTAGCGCGAATAAACTGCACCATCATTTTATCGAAAAGGGCAAGGAGATGCTGGCGAATTATAGTCAAGCGGCGTACGCGAAATTTTGCAAGGAAATGGTGATGGCTTTTGATAGTTTGCCGTTGAAAGAGGAAGTGAAGCCGAAAGTTGGCGTTGTCGGGGAGATTTTAGTGAAATTCCATCCTGGTGCGAATAATGATATTGTTGGCGTGATTGAGGAGGAAGGCGGGGAAGCGGTCGTGCCTGATTTTGTCGATTTCTTGCTGTATTGTTGTTATGACAGTCATTTTGCAGCGAATACGTTCGGGATGTCGAAGGTGAAATCGTTCGCGAAGCATAGTTTGGCGATTCCAATGATCAATAAATATCGGAAGCCGATGTCGGATGCTTTGCGCGCGAGTAAGCGATTTGAGGCGCCTGAAAATATTGAGGTCATCGCGGAAAAAGCGAGCCGATTGTTGTCGCTTGGAAACAAGATGGGAGAAGGCTGGTTCTTGACGGGCGAAATGATTGAGTTGCTGGATAGTGATGTGCCGAATATCGCGTGCTTGCAGCCATTCGCGTGTTTGCCGAACCATATTACAGGCCGTGGCATGATCAAAGGCTTGAAAAAAATGTACCCGAGCGCAAACATCATGTCCATCGATTACGACGCGGGTTCGAGTTCAGTCAACCAGCTAAATCGGATGAAACTGATGCTTTCGATTGCGAAAAAACAGCTTGAAACAGCAGCTACATCTGAGTCGGAAGTTATCGTTAAAAAAGAAGGCTTCCATCCGAAAGAAAAAATTGTGGATACAGCAAAACGCGTGCGGGATTCCGCGCCAATTGAAAAACTCGGCAGTACGGTAAAACGGGCACGTGAAGCCGATCCTGTTGGCCACATCGCAGGGAAAGTGAAAGCTTCCACGGAATCAGAAAAAGTACAAACAGAATCATGAATATAGATGCAGGTTTCTTGATTAGCAGGAAACCTGTTTTTCATGTAACAAAATTCACAAACAGAAAAATAGCTAAAAATACTACTTCATTGCTATAATTTGATGTTAGAACGGGTAAAGAAAGCAGGAAGGGGGAATTCACGATGATTTATTTCGCGAAGCTTGCTGGAATCGCCTTTGTTGTCTTTTTAGTGATTGACGCTGTATGGCTAGGAGTCATTGCTAAAAATCTATATAAGCATTATTTAGGTGATTTGATGGCAACGAATATCCGATTTGGCGCGGCACTTTTGTTTTATCTTTTGTTTATAGTTGGGATGGTCTTTTTCGTTATTGAACCAGCGCTTGCAAAAGACAGCCTCCAATTTGCGATTTTTGCAGGAGCATTTTTAGGTTTGCTTTGTTACGCGACATACGATTTAACGAACTTGGCGACGCTAAAAGATTGGCCAGTATTTGTCACGGTGATTGATTTGGTTTGGGGCGCGTTTATTACGGCAGCAACGTCGGGCATTGTATTTTGGCTAGCAAGAGTATGGCAGATTTCATGAAAGTGAGGACGGGAACGATGACGGATTTTTTAGATAGTAAAAAGTTGTATCATGCCTTTTTGGGTGGAGCCAAGGCAGTTATTGATGCAAAGGATGGGCTGAATGCGATCAATGTTTTTCCGGTGGCGGATGGTGATACGGGGAGCAATCTCGCGTCGACGATGTTATCGATTGTGGAAGAGTCGAAAATGGCAGCATCGGCAAAAGAGACGCTGTATACGATTTCAGAAGCTGCTTTATTCGGTGCTCGTGGGAACTCGGGGATTATTTTTGCGCAATATGTGAATGGTATGCACGTTCATTTATCGGATGATAAGCGTGTTTCGTTAGGCTGTTTTGCGCGTAGTGTCGCGGGCGGTGCTGATTATGCGTATAACGCGATGGGAAATCCAGTGGAAGGCACGATGATTACGGTGATTCGGGCGTGGTCGGAGGCGATTGCGCAGGCGAAGCATCATAGCGCGACTTTTCAAGAGGTGTTAATACATGCGTTGCAACAGGCTAAAACGGCTTTGGAGGGCACGCCGAATATGTTGCGTGTCTTGCGGGATAATGGGGTCGTGGACGCTGGTGCGAAGGGCTTTTTCACGTTTGTTGAAGGGTTTACGTCTGTGATTAATGACGAGGTATATGTGGCGGAGACGGCAAGTTTGCCGCAGTTGGTGAAGGAGGAAGCGTTGGATCAGGCGCCGGTTTTTCGTTATTGCACGGAGGTTTTGTTGCAGGGCGAGGGGCTGGACGTGGACGAGATCCGATCAGGATTGGCGTCGTTTGGGGATTCGCTGATTGTTGCGGGAACGGATGTGAAAATTCGGGTACATATTCATACGGATGAGCCACGCGCGGTTTGTGCTTATTTGGCTGATTATGGCGTGATGGTGCAGCAGAAAGTGGATGATATGCAAAATCAATTTGACGTGATTCATCATCGAAAATATCGGATTGCGTTGGTGACGGATTCGGTGGCGGATTTGCCACAGAGTGTGATGGAGGACTACCAAATTCAGGTTATTCCGCTACACATCACGCTTGCTGGGAATGATTATTTGGATAAGGTCACGATGGATACGGGAACGTTGTTTGAGCGTTTGGAAGGTAGTGATGCGTATCCGACGTCTTCTCAGCCGAGTGTGAAAGCGGTCGCGAATCAGTTGTCATTTTTGGCGAATCATTATGAGCATGTGCTGGTTTTGACGGTATCGGGAAAACTTAGCGGTACGCATGAAACGGTGAAAAAAGCGGCGGAGAGTGTGTCGCGGGATATTGTGGTGCTGGATACGCGGCAGAATTCGGGTGCGCAAGGATTGCTCGTGAAGGCGGCGGCAGAACAAATTGCGCTTGGAAAAACGTTTGCGGAAGTGCAGTCGTTCGTGACGCAGAGCATTTCGCAAACGAAGATTTTTGTCAGTGTGCCGAATTTGGATGCGATGATTCGATCGGGACGCCTCGGTGAAAAAGGGGGCGCGATTGGCAATACGTTGCGCTTGAAGCCGGTCGTTTCGCTGTCTGATACTGGCGCTGGAACGGTGAGCGATATTGCTTTTAGCTTACAGAGTAGCACGAAGAAAATTGCGTCGCGCGTGAAGAAAATGGTCGCGCGGGCCGAAGTAGCAGAATATGCGATTGTCCATGCGCACACGCCAGAACGAGCGGCGGAATATGAGGCATTGTTTACGGGCATCGTTGGAAAGCCGCCAGCCTACATGATGGAGATTTCATCGATTATTGCGATGAGTGCGGGCGAGGGCTGCGTGGCGATTGCGATTCGAATGCAGTTAGATGAAGGGGAGGAAACATAAGATGGTATATTGGATAGCAGGCTTATTATTATGGATTTACTTTACAATTTTGTTCCTATGGGCGCAAAAATTAAAAAATAACTCGATTGTCGATTTAGCGTGGGGACCAGGATTTGTTATTGTCGCGCTCTATACGTATTTTTTCGGTGGCGAGATGACAACGCAAGGCTTGATGGTAACGATTTTCGTCTTTATTTGGGGCATGCGCCTTTTTCTACACTTGGCGAATCGAAATATCGGGAAACCGGAGGACTATCGCTACGTCAATATGCGCAAACGTTGGGGGACAAATTTTGCGAAACTAAAAGCGTATTTGAACGTCTTTATTTTGCAAGGCGTGCTGCTTTATATTATTAGTTTGCCGATTCTACTTGTGAATACAACACCCGCAAACGAACTGGCTTGGTGGAACTACGCAGGAATCGCGATTTGGATTATCGGTTTCTTTTTCGAAGTCGTGGGAGACGAACAATTGCGCCGTTTCAAAAAGAATCCAGCCAATAAAGGTAAACTCATCATGACGGGGCTCTGGAAATATACACGCCATCCGAATTATTTTGGCGAGGCGCTCAGTTGGTGGGGAATTTTTCTAGTGAGCATCATTGGTGCAACCAGTCTGTGGGGCATTATTGGTCCCATCATTATCACACTGCTACTTTTATTCGTATCCGGCGTGCCACTTCTTGAAAAGAAATACAAGGACCGCCCCGATTTTCAGGCTTATGCCAAGCGAACATCGAAATTCATTCCGAGCATTCCAAAGAAAGAAATCGAAAAGTAAGGGTCATGCAATTTTAGTCATTGTATGTAGACTTTGTGACGGTATTGCCCAACCTCTTGTAATCTGTCTGGATTCCTTTAGAATAAAAGGAGTGTGAAAAAATGGATAACAATGAGTCTAGTGGTAGTAAGTCAAGTGAAAAGGAGTAGTTATTCGAGTAAAAACTTCGTTTTAAGACCGAACAAAACTA
>NZ_JNFB01000013.1 GCF_000766145.1 Paenilisteria newyorkensis
GGTACTTGATGCTCTTATCTCGTTGTTTGAAAATTATGAAATGTCCTATTTACTCGGAGATGCTGGTTCTGCGCCTATTCCCCGGTTAAGGACGTTCAAAAATATATAAGCGCCTTTCTGAACGTTAGAAAAATGAAATACTTAGCGTCCTCCCTATAACGGTAAGACCTATCATAATGCCCCTTACCGAGTATAAAAACACAACTTCCAAAGTAACTAAAACATCGAAATCATCCCCAATAAACATCTCAAATAGCAAGATCTCATACGAGAAATCATTCCACCACAAATAAATCCTGTTAACCCAGAAACACTTGCCTAACAGCTATAAAAATACAACAGTCTTAATCCCTTAAATCAAGGCATATAGCTAGGGTCATAAAAACCAGCCGCCGCAGTAACTAGAATTAAGTAATAGGCTTTTGAGCTCATTTAGTTTCAAAGCAACAATCGGACTTGCGAATCCCTCGGAATCGCCCTTCGCTGTAGGCTCTCTAGCAGTTTAAACGATAATTGGGCATGGCTACGCGCTTTGTCGGAAAGACGCTCCAAAAGGCGTATATTCGGTTCTTCCTTTGCTTGTTTTCCAGCAATAATTGTGATAATGCGCTCGGCCACATCGGAAAAGCTTGCTAAATAAGCCGCGTAGTCTTGTGCAGCTTCGTTTTTCTTTTGAATCGCGTGTCGGATTGATTCCCGGACGATAATAGCAATCGTTGATACATAGCTCACAGCATGACGACCGCGTCCGGTCGTTTTTTTCACAATCTGCTTCGACTGCTGTATCACTTTTTTAAAGCTGGAGTATGGGACAGCCATTTTTTCGGCCAATTCTCGTTGCGATCCAAATAAAAATGTTTGTCCGGAGACCAGGTGTTTTTCGATATACTCGAGCATATCACTTTCCCACTCATTGATATGGCTAAATTGGCGCTGTTCCCGCGGCTTCTTATGCTTCCGAAACCTACGGTAACCCGTCTTTTGAAAGATAAATGCCGCAGGATCGCCCATTTCGTTTTTATAATCTTGATTCATGTCATATGTTTCTAACAAGCCTTCGATAAATTCGAGTTTGGCTCCTTGGTACTTCCCTGAATAAGCGCTATTTAAGCTACGCTCTAATTCTCTGAAGCTAATCGGTACGCGTAAATTTGTATTAAACTCGTCTAATAGATCCGTTGCTTCTTGCAACGACTTTCCGGAAGAATAGCAAGCCAATGCCAACGTGAACACGGCCGTGTTTCGGCCATAGCTTCCCCTACCCCCGCGAATGTTCGTCAAATGAATCAGTTGATCAAACCATTTTCGATCAGTAGCTAACATTTGCGCTCCTGGTTCAACAGAACTGGCGACATAGATGCCCCGAGTTTTGTGTTTTTCAGAATAAACCGTTGACCAATCACGAAGATCCGCAAAAGAAAAGACCGATTCCTCGTCAAAGTACACCAGGTTATCCGGACGTGGCATCCGGAAGAATCCGAAGTCGTTGCATCCGAGATCGACGGCAGGTAAAAAGCGTGATAGCGAGTGCTTGATATTAGCCGCTATGACTTTTGCTACACGTAGTCCCTTGAAATTTTGATTGTTGCTGATGAATGCTGGAGAGTCTAACACGAAATATGCCTGGAACCCTTTTGCCGTTTTCAAAATAAAAGTCGGGGCGCCAATACTGTATTGGGTTGCTGCGACAACAATACCTGCTACATCTGTTTGTTGCGAATCGATATCGACGACAAACGTGTTGATTTGTTGCAGATTATCTTCCCGATACCCTTTGATGTGCGTCCGGTCATTATTCGCATATTCACCAAAACGATATGTATTCGGGGTCCAGTGGGTTAATGTTTGCGCATCTGAAATCAACGTTTCTTTACTTGTAGCAATATAGCCCTTTACGCCATAGTTCGTATACAGATCTGCTTTTCTTGCCACGACAAAGTGCACGCCTTTGCGATTTGTACTACTTGCATCTTCCCCACTTGCCAACTGCAGGTATCTTAACGAGAAGGTGCTATTTCGTTTTTTATGTACGGTAATCCCGTTATGTGTCACCAAATCAATCGCTCTCCAGTAGTTTTCGTTGTACATGAACTCTCCTCCTTTCTCAAAATTTATACGACAAAAAAAAGCAGACAACAATCTCATGAGATTGCAGCCTACTTTTGTAGTCATTATGGCAATCCACATCAAATAAGACTAAGCTCCTTACTGATGTGAAATAAGCATTTCAAATATGTAACAATGCAATCGAAAGCATTGCTAAATAAACCTTATCGTGGTATAATTTTTTTATAAATTCGCGCTGAAACGAAATTTAAAAATTACTTTTTTATACCATGAAAGATTCGATCAGAAGGACCACATTATATATGCGGTTCGATATCAAATGTACGCCAATACATTCGATAGTCGAGTCTTTTTCTTTTGTCCAGTTAACCATACGATATTTTTTTTAGTTTGTAAACCCTTAATTCTAGCAAATAATACACAAAAGTATACTGGTATACCAATATGCTTATAACCAGTATACTAGTATACTTTTGTATTCAAGTATACTAGTATACTGTTGATCATATTGATTAGTATACTGGTATACTTTTGATAATTTTAATTGTTGCACTTACAGCCGTAATAGAATAGATATACCTTATAAGTATACCAGTATACCAGTATACTGGTATACACTAATCTAAAAGAAGAAGTATACGGGTATACCCGTATACTTCTGTTCATTTCTTGAAAATAAATATATTTTTTAAAGATAGCATCAGTATACTGTTGCTATCTTTTTGTTTTCATGCTAATATAATAGCATCAGTATACTAATGCAATTGATAGAAAAAGGAGAGATAATATTATGTCTGGAAAAGTGTATGTAGTTGGAAACTTTAAAGGTGGCGTAGGAAAAACTAAAGTGGTAACAATGCTTGCTTATCAATCAGCGGTATCACAGAAAAAGAAAACGCTTGTACTAGATTTAGATCCACAAGGAAACGCTACAAGTGTCTTAGCACGTACCGGTAACATCACATCTATTGATAAATCCATTACCGAAGGTTTTAAACTAGAAAATTTAGAAGATCAAATCATTAGTATTATGGATAATTTAGATTTAATCCCCGCAAACACAGCATTCAGGAATTTAAGCAAGATACTAATTGAAAAATACCCTAATGATGAAAATGCTCAGGTCTTCTATCTTAGAGAACTTCTGGAACCTTTAAAAGAGCATTATGATGCAATTTATATCGATGTTCCTCCAACTATTTCCGACTATTCCGATACAGCCATGTTGGCAGCGGATTATTGTATCATTGTCTTACAAACACAAGAACTTTCTCTAGATGGGGCACAGACTTATATTGCATATATGCAATACTTAGCAGATACCTATAACTCAAATTTAAATGTTCTTGGTCTGATACCGATGATGCTAAGGAAAGGTGGCCGTGTGGATGAAGAGATCCTGCAACAAGCCAGAGAGAAATACGGTAATAACGTGCTTAACACAGTCATCAACTATCAAGAACGTTTAAAAGTTTATGATGTTGAAGGTATTTCGATGAAATATAACGTCAATGGTAAATTAGATATGTGGGATAAAAAAGCACATCAAGTTTTTGAAAATGTACTTGAAGAATTAGAAGAACATGAGCAATATTTTGAATCACTCGGAGTTAACTAATGAAAGGAGCCCACTACGATGACTGAAAATGAGAACGGGGATAAAAAGCTGGACTTAAGCCCACTTATTAGCACCTCTACTTTAAAAAGACAAACAGTAAACGTTAAGGGAACAGATGATTTTGGTCGCAGTGCTAAGAGCGATGCCCCTCCAAAAGAAAAAGCTCCTGTTCCTGAAAGAATGCCTAAAAAAGCACAAAGAATAGATCCCTCTGAAGACTTTAGAAAAAAAGCAACTAAAACTCAAAAGCTATCACCGGATGTGATTCTAAAAATAGAAGTATTGAAGCCGTACATTAAGGAGTTAGAAGAGTTAAACCTCGACAGAAAACCTACAGTAAATGATATTGTAGATATGCTAGTAGATCATTATGTTAATACCAAGATACCTACGCGTCACCTAGAAAGTTATAAAGCCGTTTACGACAATCTCTATGATCAACTTTAATTAAAGCAAGTATGCTGGTATACCAGTATACTTTATTTTTAGCTCTATATAAAGGGATGTCCCATGATTAGTATACCAGTATACTGGTATACTAATCACACTCACAGCTTTACCCTTGCTTATATGCAGTCGCTAAAATTCACCTAAACACTAACCGTACCGGTTCCTCGATAGTTCCAATGAATCTTGTTATAGCTCAATGCAGATATGTGAAAAAAACAAAGTCCAGCCAAAAAAGTATACTGGTATACCAGTATACTTTTTAATTCGCTTTAAATAAGGATTTATAACAACAAAAGTATACCAGTATACTGGTATACTTTTGTTGTTTGTGCTATAATAAGAGCAATACATTCACTTAAATAATAAAGAAATTTTTGAGATTGATTGCGAATTTAAATGTAAGCCATTAATATCTAGCTTAATACTGTTAAAAGGGGGGTTATATGCTACGAAACAACCTTATGGAATATATGCCAGTGGATTATTCACCGACTCATAAAACAATCGCCTTAGCTTATGATGAAGCTTTTGAACAAGGTTTTAATGTAACCTCCAAGGAAATCATGAACTATCTTGGAGTATCAAATCAATGGGTGCCTCGCCACATAACTAATATTAAGTTTCGAGTCATTAATTTAGTAGCAAAAAAAGCACTATCCAAATACGGCCGCCCTGAATTTAAACCACTACATGCATATACTAAAATTTACAATCGCAAATCATTCGAACGTGAGATACTTCGTAATAGCTTTATCGAAGTATCTCACGGGCTACTACTACCTGCTACAAGAATTCCTAAATCACTAATATCTTGCGCTGATGCTTGTATTTTATATAAAATGGACAGGAAAACTTTCTATCGTAGAACAAAATCAGTTACTAAATATAATATTTACGGTTTAAAACGATATAGTGCCAGGGAAATAGAACATATACTACTTGATGCTCTTTAAAAGGACTGAAAGTCATTGTACGCGATGACTCTCAGTCCTTTTTCAATCTATCATCCTTTATGGCCACCGACCAATGCTGACCGTTTTAACCCTGTTGCCGCATCTAACAAGCTACTCGCGTGCATCATAGATTTAAAACCGTATCTGGTTCGAATATGATCAATGGCTTTCTCCAGTTGCTCCTGGTGCAATGTCTGAACCGCATCCTCAAAAAGATTCAGCTGCGTTCCTTCTTTGAAGGTAATCTTTCCGGCAGAAATCGCAACACTCCGGACAGCCTCGTTTGTGATGTATTTTTGGAAGATATGCAGCGCGTACGCAACGATTTTCTTACTGCTGTCCGTGGGATCTATTTTCATTTGATGACTGAAGCCACGTTGGATACTGTATTTACTATAGCCGACACTTAAGTGGATAACGGCAGTTTGTGCGTGTTCTTTACGTATCCGCATAGCTACTTCTTCCGCCATTTCTCGTACGATTATCGCGACTTCCGCTGGGTCATGGTAATCGCGCTCTAATATCTGACTCTTCCCGTACGACTTGGATAGGGGAGTATACGTCTCTGATAATCGGCTATAATCAATACCATTCGCATGGCAGTACAATTGCGTTCCCATAATGCCAAACGTTTGCTTCAGCAAACCTTCAGGTGCGTGAGCTAATGCATAGATACTTGATATGCCAACGTTTTGCAACCGAATAGCCGTTTTGTGGCCAATACCCACCACATCCGTCATATCCTGCACTTTCCAAAGCGTACTGGGAACGTCTTTATAGCGCCATTCCGCTATGCCATCATCCCGATGCTTCGCGGCAATATCAAGTGCCGCTTTCCCAAGAAAGGGTTGTCTCCAATCCCGATTGTAACAAACAGCCGCAACTCTCTAAGAATGTCTTGTTGCAACCGCTTAGCTATCGTCATTGTATCACCGAAAAGCTGGTGATATTGCGTGACATCCATGAAAAACTCATCGATGGAAAAAACAAATAGATCCTCGGAACTGACATAACGCTTTGCTATATTCAGAATCATCTCGTTCACCTTCAGATATAACTTCATCTGGGGTGGTGCAATGATGATACGTGGATCATCCGGCAACTCAAATCTTCGAGAACCTGTTTTAATGCCAAACACTTTTTTCATGGCCGGACTCGCGGCTAATACTAGACCTCCCGCGCGATCCGCATGACTCATCACGACTAAAAAGGTAGAAATGGGATCTAATCGACGTCGAACACATTCCACAGACGCAAAAAAGCTCTTCACGTCGACACATAGAATATCACGAGAAGGCACGCTGGAGTAATCTATTTGTCGTACCATTTTTGAAAACTCCTTTCGTCTACAAAACGTATTAATGCTATCTCCACTTTTTTGGTTCCTAATTCCGTCTGCACATAAAGCCATTCTCCTTCCACACCGACGATTCGGCCCTCGATGTAAGGATCAGGCGTTTCCCCTTCAGATTTAAATAACTGAATGACGATGGTTGCTCGATGTTGAAGCACCTGATGCAGAACCTGATATATCTTCTCCTGGTCCATCACTTTTTGCCACGTGGGCACATGCTTAGCTACTTCCATACTTGCTGCGTGTTCACTAAGGAGAAAGCCTTGCCACTTGGCCATACCGCGATCTTTACGAAAGGAAGGCATCACTTTGCACCTCCATCTCCAACAACTCATCCTCGTACTTATCTGGATAGCTGACAGCCACGATTTCTTTGCCCATGACTACCCGGTGATTCACCAGGAATGATTGCAACGATTCATTAAATAAAAATGCCTTCCCACGGACAATCTCTTCGTAGGAACCTATACATAAAGTAAATTCTAATTCTGTGTCATCCACAATGGATTGTTTCACCAACTGCTCTATTGCATGCCATCTTTCTTTCGTTAGGATCGGTGCTACGGTGCGAAAGTACTTTGTTCCACCTAAAATAACGTAGTTATCGCTATTCTTCATATAAATCCAATCCTTTCATCATCAACTTACAAACCAATTATACAAACATACGTTCGTTTTTACTAGTTGCTAAAAGAACTATCTTTTGTGTACGACTCCTGAATCGAATCAACTAGTACATTACCAACAACAAGCAATTTCATTTCGCTATAATGGCTCTCTGACGCACAAAAAAACCAGCATAATAGCTGGTTCAGGTATTTATTTTGTCTTTAAGTATTTTCTCTAAGTATGGCCGAATATCACTCATGATAATCGCTTTAATCATGTTTTTTTGTTTTGGAGTTGGCTCCGTTTTTTTGTTAAACATTTTTAACAACATTTCATATGAATTTTTAGCACTGCTGTACTTACTGTTCTGAAAAGCCCCTTGTTCATACAAATACAGTAATAGCTTTCTAGTAAAATATTTATTATCCAGAGCTATATATTCATTTCTATTGAATGCATGTAGTAATTCGAATAATTTTCTGTTGATTTTTGTAAATTCATTAAGGTCTTTTCTTTCAAATTTCTCAATACATGAGCTACCAATAGGAGTCAATACATTACCATTTTCTCTATTTTCAATCGTAAACAGATATTTTAAATGTTCCTTACCGCATACACAAGACTCCAGCATGTTGTCGTCTTCTCTGCAATCCCCAATCATCCATTCCTTAACCGCATCCTCCCACACATCACTGTTAGAGTTATCTACAACTTCTTTAAACAACTTATAATCTGTTTTTCTGTTCAAAATAGTCCACCCCTTAATGCAACCTACAGCTACGAATGACTTGATCTAAATCAGACCCATAGTCTCGACACAATTTCTTTCTTTCCTGAACCAGTTTATCAACAATAGCTTCCCCTGTTTTGCTTTCAAATGAGTCACTTAGATCACGCTCCAGCTTTTGCATCGTGTGCTCCCATCCATCAAAGCTTGCTGTAAATCGGTGTAACTGATCCCAATTATCTTCCGCAATGCGATCCGTTTGCTTATGCACTTGTTGTCGCATTTGCGCCTTTTGCTTGGTTCGCTCCAATTCTTTTTTATCAGCTTGGAGCGCATACGCAACACTGCTTGCTCCAGTCTCTAGCGCTTTTGCAATCGCCCGGTCTAATTCTAGTAATTGTCTCTCCATCTCTTTACACCTTCCCAAAACTTGCTAATTGACTTCCTAACGCGCTGGCTGAAGCCTTTAATGCGCCCATGGTTCCTCCAAGGTAACGCGCCAAATCTTGACCAGCTTCTTGATCACTTCGTTGCATTTCAAATGCCGCACGGCCAATTGCATCCGAAAACGCAAACAATTCTTTTTGCTGTGATCGTAAATTCTCGATGAGCTCGACCGTTAAATCATCATTATGTAACCGATAGATCCCCTCACGCTTGTGTACGGCCACTTCCTGAATCGCGTCATCCACTTCTGAAGCCATTAATAAATCATATTCACCGCCAAAAGTAGCTTCCTCCAGATTACGCTGGAGCTTTTTCATATCTCTGGCTTCGTCTTCTCTAAAATCCTCTAATGCTCGGATTACCTTCGTGATGTCCTCGGCCATTGCATGCAATTCTCGCGCGCTACGTTGTATGTCATCTGGAGAGATTTTAAGTTGGACTGATCCGTCACTGTTAAACTTTCCACGAAATCCCGCTGGCATATGCGCATTATATGGATCACTAGCGCTGCCACTTTTACTGACAAATTGCTGATAAAAGACAAAGGCGCCTGGTGGTAGTGATCCTACAACATCGCCAGTATGCCGAAAATCTTTAATCTGGTTAAAGAAAGCCCCATCCTTCGCCCGCTGTTGTTCTTCAGCCGTTAATTTGTTGAAAGAACGCGCTGCCGCAAAAGTAATCGCTGGTTTATTAAATTTCACTGCTCCATACTGCGCTAAGGCCCCGCCTAAACTATGTCCTGTAAACTGAAAATCCTTGGTGGGAACAGCATCTAACGTTCCTTTAATAAAATGTTCGTAATCAAAAAATTGATTATCATACTCCGGTTCTTTTTTGGTAGCCAATCCAACGTTGGTCGTCCAATCAGCTAGTTCCTGTGATCCTCGAGAAACGAATACCATCGTTTCGAAAGATTTCACTTTCCCGCTACATACAGCTATGTACTCTTTATACGGAACCACGGCGGCTGCTTGTATCCCATTCTCTTTATTTATCGAATTAACTGTAACCCATTCCGATTTATCCTCTAACCGGACGGTTGGTACTTTAGCCGCTTGTATGTCACTCATTGGGTGAATCGTCTGTACTTTCAAAACTCGGCCCTCATATATTTTATCTGACAAGCTGAAACTTTGTTGCTCCGTGATACTAGACAAACCTATTCCTCCTAATCATGTTTATGTTATAATATGGTGGGGTGAGCATATGAGAAAAAAATGGGTCCTAACTACTTCCATAATTTTGTTACTCATTATTATAATAACAGGAGGATACATATTTGTGAAACAACAACAAACAAAAAATTTAGAAGCAACCATATTGAAGGCAGAGCAGCCACGGATAGAAAAGTACCTAACCTACAATTATATAGGGGTAAATGATGTTACCTTAACAGGCACACATACCAACCCCACCGGCGTTGTTCACATCGCTGGTTACGTAAATGATGATCCAAAACTTACATTTGATGCGAGTATCTATGATGACCATTTTGAAACAGCACTAGATCCAACCTCCAGAGACTTTCCTTTACTAAAAAGTAAGGATCGTAGCGTAAAGACTGTATCAGAAATTGAAGCCGAAGAAAATACAAAATAAAATCAGTCAGGTCTCAAATATATTGAGACCTGACTGATTTTGCTATACTATTTTACTAACTCCAATAATTCTCCTAGTTCTTGCTTTCTGTCCTCACCGATTCTGTCTAAAAGCGTTTGTTCCATTAATTCGGGGGACATATTTCTTCTATTTTCATCACTTACTGCTAATGCTAAATTAATAACATGGACACCTAATCCCGCCCATGCCTCCTGCATCGTTTCAAAAATAGATGCTGTCAATGGCGTCTCATTTTCTTCTGTAAGCACTACGATGATTTCCTTGTGCCATTGCGGATTTTCTTCCTTAATTGTCTTAACATTATCAATGAATCTAGACAGCGTGACCAATGAAAATTTATTGAGATTTACCGGAATAATAATTTTACTAAGCATCGGCGATGAGATTAAATTCTCATCCATAACTCCAGATGGCATATCGTAGACAATATATTCCGCATGATTAAGCATAGCTTCTTCTAACTTTCCTTCATTCTGATATGTCGCTGTTTGTCTATCCCGTTTTAAATTCTCAACTAAAGCTTTGCTCACAATCGTCTTGCCCGTTCCACCCTTTTGATTCATCACTAAAATAAAAGTCTTGGTCATATTTTCTCGCTCCTCAGCTTCAATTTTGTTTCTATCCCTATTGTAAAATAACTTCTGACACAATGGAACGAACCAAACGAAGGTTTTTTTCCCTTATTCAGTTCTCTTTTTCATTTTTCATAGCTAAACTTGGACTAATCACGCTTTCCTGGTTTTCTAAAAGCTTCCTTCAGCTCTTCCGCGCTTACTTTCGTTCTTTTGCTACTTTGGCTATCTAAATCGAGATAAGCGGTATCCTTACCACTAACTAGCGATGCATTAAGGCTTCGTGATCCAGTTGTTTTGCTACCAATAGTACGACTATACTTTACAGGTTTATTTTCATCTGACAATGCTAAATCTCCTTTTTTTTGAATGATAAGAGTTTCCTTCGTACCCTCTGGTATATATGCATCGAAAACAGTATTCTCTAGAACAGCCTCCAGTAAGTGTTTTTTCTGCGCTTCCGATATAGTAACTATTATCGCTCCATGTTCAGCGAGTTGATCTGCGATTTCTATATCCAGATTAAACGTTACCAGTATAGCCTCTAATGCTTCAAATTGAATGTTTCGTTCAATCTCAAAGAGCTCATCTAGCACATTTCCAGGACTTATTTCCATAACCCTCGCAATGCTTAAAATCGTTGGTATTTTTAAGCTTTCTACAGGCTTTAAATTGGCTGTTCGAAGCGTTGATTCTGAGATTTTTGTCTCCTCGGCAAGTCCATATATCGTCATATTCGTATTACTTTCTACAAATCTTTGAATGATACCATCTGCTGGCGCCTTCCTACCACGATTTGATAGCAAGGTAGATGGTATTTTATCGTTTGCTCCTACATTACGTCTAATCGACATTCCATCGCCTCCATAAAATCATTATACCACGGCACGCCGATGTTTGCAACGGTGAAACGTCGTATACATCGGCGTACCGCCGTAAAAAATAAGCAAGTTCCTACAAACAGGAACTTGCTTATTTCACTACTTATCTTTTATACTTTTAGCGCGATTGCGCGCTGTGCATTCGCATGTTCTTTCAGTACTTGAACAAGCTCATCTTTACTATACTCATCAATATTCTTACAAATAGTATCTAATTTAAGCGCCAAAGTCCCTAATGAATCTCTCACTTCTAGGTAATGACCTTGCTCATCTTTAGATAGATTATCATTCGAATAATAATCAGTAATATCAGCAATCTTTTCACGTGTGATTTCTTTTTGAACCCCTTTATCCATCATCATTCCACTCCTTAATTTCTGTTGTTTATCTTCATCCATCCTAAAAATTATAACATAGATATATCGTATTCTGGCAATTAAATAGACTATTCTTTTATTTTAATTCAAATAACTGGTCGTGTATTTCTTCGAAGACCCCATCGAGCTCATCGGCCACTTTATCTCCCATCTCTTTCAAAAAGAAAATATTCTCCAGATCTATTCGCACGCTTGGACCATTTGCCGAGATCATAAAGAGTGGCTGATTGGGATAATTAGCCATTTCATAAAAATATGCTTACCTACCACCACAATGTACTGCCGTGGCTTCCAGTCATCGTGTAGTATTTCTACAATATATACTACCCTTTGATATAATACAATGGTCGCATTTTTACAATTTCTAAAAAAAGATTTTGTCATAAAATTGACAATATAATATAAACGTTTTATAATGAAAACGTAAACAGTTATATTGATAAAACGCAATATGAAATTTTTACAACATTTATATGCTCAATAATACACAAATAGGAGATGGGAAAAATGAAAAAAATTTTAGCAAATGTTATGATGGTCATGATTCTGTCCGTAAGTATTGTTAGTTTTTCAGGCGTAATTTCAAATACAACAGTTGAAGCAGCATCTTGGAAAACTGTTGATAAAAAATTCTACACAAGTAATATATCTGGTGAACTATATTATAACGATGGCAAATCATCTGGGATACTTTATCTAGTAGCATCACCAAAATGGCAGTATGCTGGACAATATTGGACAGCCACATATCGTGGACTAGTATACGCGTGGTAAGTATCGATTACATGACAAATACATGCTATAATGACTATGGTAGTACTTTTAACAACCCTTTGAGTACTATCCTTCATGTACAAACCCTGTACATACACTGAAGATGCCTCTCACCGCGCTTGGTGACATGCATCTTCTTTCTTTATGTCATTTTACTACTCCACCACGCGCCATTTCCATAACCCTACGTCCATTCCTTGTCGTTTTTCTGCTGCCGTAAAACTTTCAAAACGCGCGCTGAACTTCGCCTTATCCAACGTGGATTCTTGGCCACTTCCAATCGCTGTTTCATAAAAGTACATCTTTTCTCGGCCCTCAATGACGATGGATCGGCCAGACGGATGCATGCCAATCATTTTCATGCTTTCACCTTTGCTTTCTTTGTTGCCGGAGCCTCTGCCTTTTGCAAGTTACACAATACCATCCCTTTTTTTGTCGTGATCGAAAGCGACTTCTTTTTCGTGTCCATTGCTTCTACATAAATAAGCCCTTGATTTGCGATGGCCAACACGAGCATCCGTAGATCCTTTTTAGAATCGGCGTACCAGTAACCGTTCGCTGTCATTTTCTTTTCTAAATCCATAATATTTTCTACCGGATTCATCGTTATAACCTCTCTTCTAAAATGGTATAATTGCTATTGCCGTTATTTCCAATATATGCTATGATACATATGTTCATTCATGTAACGAGAACGTTACATAGTTTCAAGTCTTCAGTTACGACCTGAAGACTTGTTTTTTTGTGCTTATATCCTCTTCAAAACTCAATTGTACGACAAGTGAAGCTCTCGTTTAAACGCCTGGAAATAGTCCTTATTTTCTTGATCAATGCGCTTGCATTCTTCCTCATATCTTTCTTCGGTCATACCCCATACGTCACTTAAATGCCCGTAAGGGTTCGTCTTGAACGTTTGAACACCAACGATTTGATTCTTTTCTTCGTTAAAATCATATTGCCGAAGAAAAGCATCGTCTTCGAATTTGGTTTCAAAAAGATGAATTTTTTCTACTATATTAACGATGACATCATCCATAAATGCGGCTATCGGGGTGAGCCCAGTCTGATCATCTTCATAATTTTTCAGAAAAGAACTGAAGAACCATCGATTTGTTGCTGCATCAAAGTGATTTTTGAAGGCAACCGCATCTGCTTTTATCACATAATCATCGGATACGTTACCATTTGGTATAGATTCTGCTCTCTCATTCTTATAGTAATCCTTTAAGAATGGGTAACGTTCGATATCTTCCGCTCCTATGGAGTAACTTGCAAATTTCATGGCCAACTCCTGATACTCCGGTTTAACCGCTACACACGCTCGTAAACTTGTATACATCCCCATTTTTAATCATCTCCTCCAGTTATTGTCCCTATCATAAAAAGATGAAAATCGGATAGACTTACAACGTCTTATCAATCACCCATGCATTATTCTTCTTTTTCATGCCGGCAGCTTCATATAAAGCACCCAGCGTTTTAAAATAATACTTGACCTTTCTATAATCGTCAAAATCCTCTGCCCTCGGAGTGCGGCCCAATACACGATTTATTTCTTTTGCTTCACGGATGTATCTAGCTCGTATTTCTAGACCTTCGTCTGCTGCAGCATACATTTTCAATCCGGCCAACTGCAACGCATTTTCCCATGATCCGAATCGGTTAATTGCTGTTTGCTTGTATTTGTATTCCGAATAGCTCACGGGGGGACGACCTAGCACGTCATTCATTCTCTGAATTTCTTCTATTAAAAAGTCATCCGTGTGTTGAATTGATTTCATCTCTTTCCACTCTTTCCTGATTAATTTTTATCCTAAGTACGTGATTCCCATCCAGGCAACGAAGATTAGAAACGCCCAACCAACAATGAGACGCCATTTCCAGTACAAGAATACGATGGCAACCCAAGATACTAAAAGCATCTACGCTTCAAAGTCGCGCATGATTTTTTCGACGGCCAGTTTATTATAAAAATCATTCTCACTATTCCGCTTCTTTATTTGCTCCTGAAGAGAACGCTTCTTCTCTATCAGCTTAGCTGTGTCATCAATTCCGTATTTAGCCAAGCCATGCTCTATGCCTTTAGAAAACTCATTTTTCATCTCTGAAGCCTCTGGGTACTCTGCTGCGACTGCCTCAAAAACCAACGCTACTTTTTCTTCCATCATAAGCATGATAAGTTATCCCTCACTTTCTGATTAATACCTCTTAGTTGCTGCTCTAGTTGCCTAATTTCTTTTAAAAGCAATTGGTTATCTTCATTGCCTAATTGGTGGAGCCCCATTGCAATCCCAGCTTCTAGTCGCTTTTGATCTACAACCTTCAAGCCGCCGTTACAAGCCTTATTAATCTCATTCAAAATGACTGGCACTCTACTATCGTTTTTCATGAATAAACACCCTCTTTTATAAGCTACAAGCCCAAGCTATTTACAGCTTGATCTTTTTCTTCCTGCGTGATCCCGATGTATCGCAACGTAATTTTTGGTGACGAGTGGTTCAATAGATCCTGAATCAGTTCGAGACTTGTTCCATTCTTGTACATATGATATCCAAACGTCTTGCGCATGCTGTGTGGACCGATGTGATTCAATCCGGCCAATTTTCCAGCAGTCGATATGATTTCCCACACTTGGATACGACTAATCGGCCGTTCTCCGGCATCCCGTTTTCGACTCATGAATAAATAATGATCTAAATCTTGCGCTGCAAACCACGCTGGATACTGTTTCTGCACAAAATCCAAAATATCCTTTTGTAATTTCTTCGTGATGATTACCGAGTTGTTCTTGCTCGTTTTTTTCTCCTTCATGATCAAGCGATCTTTGACACGTATTTTTTTCCGGCTCACTTCTAACACATCACTTAACTTGAGCGTCAATAAATCAGAAATCCGGTACGCGGTATTGATCCCGATGGAAAATAATAAGACATTTCGATCCCCGTAGGTTCCTTTTGCCAAAATCCGGCGCATAACATCAATTTTTTCAATTTCTTTAATGGGTTGTACTTCCTTCAAGGAAAAAACACCGCCTTTTATCCAATCTAACATAATACCATTATAACATATTTTATGTTAGATTCAAAGCGTTGGAAGAAAAAAGAGAAAACAAAATAGCGTCTTCTCTCTTACGCGCCCAATGTTTCGCGTCGTTTTAGCGAATCTAACACAAGTGCATTGTGTTAGATTCGCTTTTTTATTTTTCAGTATCACACAATGCCATTATGTGATACTCGAATAAACATTAATGAAAGCCAATTCACACCAGTTTCATCTATTATATTTTGAACAACTACTTTTTATCTTCGCACACCCAATTAAATTCATTTTGTTCCATTTAGCCACCCAACATTACTTTATGGTACAATAAACTTATAATTAGAAGGAGATGACAATGTGATTTCTGAAATAGTCAAGGATATTAAAAACAAAAAATTTCAAAAAATCGATGTTTTGTTCCACGGATACACTAAAAAATATCGAAGAAAGGGTTTTAAATACTTACTATATTATTTTATTTTTACTATAATCACTCTTATTATGTTGCCTAAATTACATACAAATCCAACGGTTAACTTTTGGATAGTTTACGTACTTGTCTTGATTACATGTGCGTTGCTTACTTATTACTTTGCATTCACTCAACAATTAGCTCTTAAAAAATTAAATTACACAAATATCGTGGCTTTTAAAATAAATAAATTAAAGCGAATTTTAATTTCAAAAAATTGCTTAACCACACAAAAAATCGATGTTATTTCCAAAAATATAAAATCCAAAACAATGGTTACACCCATTTGGTTTTATTCCGTATTAGCAGCTGTTTTCTTACCTGTATGGAATCAACTTGTTGGGGTACTCATTAAAGAAAATAATTTATCAGATATTTTCACCGTGTCACTTGCCACACTTTTTTTAGTCATATTCATTCGCCATATTTTAGATATTTTTATTCCCCTTACAATACATAATGAGTTTAACTCCGGAAAAAAATTATTGCCTCTTCTTGAAGAATTGAAGATAGAAATTGAGCTTGCACAAAATTAATCTCAGTTGAAACGATAGATGTGAGAATCTCGGTTTACACAAGTGTTTTTCTGAAATCTATATAACCAAATATGAATATAGATATCGACTTGGCACGATGTTCTTTAGAAATCGGATACATGAAATAAATATCTCTCTTAACGTCTCTTTTCTTCTATCGTATAGACTCGGCTTTATAGAGCAACTTTTAAGCATCCAGTGAGACCAGTATGTTTCTGTTTACTGGTCTCATTCGACGTGTCTCAATGTCTTAATTTCTAGACGATATAAGCATCAATCTTTTAAACAATTGCGATTCCATCTATTTTATCCCATAATTCATAAAAATTTTCAATTGGTGTTTTCACAAGAAAATGAAAAAAGGCCGATTTTTCTGTCCATGGCCGAATAGAAGTATCGATCATCTTTGCCCTATTATTAATTTCATAAATAAGGTAAGTATAATAATATTTTCCCTTTACCAATTCATGCATTCCTTTTAATGGCCTATTTAAGTAATATTTCTCTATATCATCAAAACTAGTATCGAAATCAAACCCTTTTTTAGTACAACGTATTTTTATATTTTCTATTTCTTGATTTATCCTCTGCGTACATAGCTTTCCTTTCTTACTATCATAGAATTTATGCGGAGATAAAGACGTATTTTTTCCTAATTCATATTTATGGGAAATAACAAAGCAAATAAATAGATCTTTAAGTTCTAAATACATATTTTCAATCCACATACTCCAATCAGAGAAAACAGGTTCAATATCGTGGTGACTCTTACTTAATAGCAGTGAACGAAGGGCATAGATTGTTGGAGTTTTATCAATCAAATAATTTTCAAATGTGAAATTTCCCCACCTCAAAAAATGTTTGTCCACCGGATCATCATCCTTAGACCAAATCGTAAAATCCTTGTCTACTAAAAAAAGAATGTTTTCAACATCTAAGCTGTTACTTTTCCATTTTAAAAATTTTTCAATAACAGCACTCCTTGAGAGACACCTATAAATATTCACCTCAAACATTCCTGTGTACTTTCTGTCTAGAAGCTCTGAATATGCTAAATCTCCATTTTGATCCTCAACAAATAAATTAAATTTCTGTTTTTTATCCCCTGCATTCCATATGGCCATTTCGGCAAGTAATGAATCTTCATCTCGAATTGGTAAGCTATTCACCCTCATTGAACTTTTCTCCCTTAACCTCAAACACATTATCATAATATTTATTAACAACATCTGGAGAATGCGTAGCCACAATAATTTGCGTTTGATGGCTATAATCAATGATTGTTTTGAGTAATTTTTTTTGCCAAGCGATATGCAGTGAAAGTTCTGGTTCATCGACCATGAACACTTTTCCTTCTTTTTTTGTTTCAATATTTAAAATCGAGAAAATTAGTAATATTATTAATTGCTTTTCACCTGAAGATAAAAATTTCAACTCAAGGGGCTCTCTCTCATGATCATCTATATTATTAAAGAATAGAGTCTCCTCATGATATACAGATTTTCGTTCCTTTATAACTTTATCCGTGTCTGAAAAATATTGATTTAATTCTTGAATTAAATCTTTTTCCCCTTTTTCAAGTTTATCCAAATGTTCTTTTTTATTTGCGATTTGTGTCATTACATTATCCAGTTTATTTAACTGCAACAGTGTGTAATAGTAATTCTCATCCTTCCCACCCGCAATCTTTAAATACATATATTCTCTTACCAGTTTATCAATATTAGCATTTACCTCTTTATTATCAAATACTTTCTTAAAATCTTCTTTCAGCTCTGCTAATTTATCACTCGAAAAATCATCTATTTTATGATTAATCGGTAACGATATTTCCGTCATCATACTTTTTTCGATTTGATTTTGGATAGCTAGGCTAGTTTCTTTAACAAAGTATCTGTGATCTTTAAAGTAAATCTGAGCTAGCGCTAAAGATGAGTCTACTCTGGTGTTAGCAAGCTCCTTTCTTTCTACATAATGCCTTCTATTCAAATTTGAACGAAAATCACGGCCAGATATAGTAACATTCCTGTCAATTGGCAAATAAATAATATCTAACAACTTTTGGTAAGTATCTTTTTTTCTTCTCATTTTTTTACCTATTACCGAGTCTATTTCCATGTATTCTTCTTCGTATATAACTTTACCCGATGTCTGATACTTTATTTTTATATCCTCATTGAGATTCTCAGAAAAAACAGTGTTATTGTCAATAAAAACCTGGAAGCGATCTTCTAGTCTATACGCTTCAATAACTACATCTTCCTTATTATCATCAGATAAATAACAGACTAAAGAGTTAAATTTATATTTTTTCAACTCTTTTACATTTCCGCTGATTAAGCTGTGAATAATATTTAGAATTGTAGTTTTCCCACTTCCATTTAGTCCAAAAAGAATAGTTAGTTTCTTGTCAAACCTTAGTTCATATGTTTTACCATATAAATTCTCTATTTTTAAAGTGTTTATGTACATAAAACTCCTCCTTATTTGATTTATTTCTTAAATAGCATAACAAGCTTTTTCACCCTCCATTATTTCTCTCTTTTTCCCATCATAAACAAATACCTCACCTGTGTCAAAATTATCTCTCAATATAGTATATTTCAAAACTCATTTTTGGACAATGTGACATACGATTTTCATACTTTTTTTAATGTGTCAAAAAGTATGCTTTTTGACATACATAGAAAGAGCATCACTTTTCAGCGCGCCCTTTCTTTGCTATTTTAATGGCTACTTTATCGACATCTACCCAAAAAAGCCCCTATCTTTCAATAGGGACTCTAGCATCACTTATCTATCTATCATCATCAGAATATTGGATGGCAATTCCCATATCAAATATTTCCTCAACTTCTTTTGTATTAAGAAGTCCGTTGGTTTTGATTATTTGGTTGTCGCGAATTATAATAGGCAACATCTTACTGCCGTCTTTGTTCAATACGCTTAGGACTGATTCATTTTCGAGAAATGGGGCGATCGAATCCTCCAAATAAAACGTGTTGATAACAAGCTGTTTATCCATTACAAACAAGTAATCTTTCGCAAAATCTTCTTCTAATATAGTATTAAACATCTGTAACTCTACTTCATCAGATTGTTGTAGACGTTCTCGCGAATCGAGAAAAAAAGTAAGGTTTATCATTTGCCTAGTGTTACACCTCCAACTGTTTTCCAAGCTGACACGGTACCCATTCCTGTAGTAATACGAGATACCGCTTTCGCAGTGAAATAATTCTTTTTACCTGTATACGTAGAGTATACCCCGCCACTAAATGCATAAGGTTTGCCGTATATGGATACATTCGATGTCGTTTTTACCGACGTTCCTAATTGTATTTGAGTAGATGCCGCAAAAAGCGGTGAATTGCTAGACCTAATCAAGTATTTAGTGTATGCCAGTGTAGCATTTTCCCGTTTGGTAGAGCCTGATAGCCATACAACATTAGCTTTCCTTGCCATACCTCCTGTTTGGTATACCTCAGCTAGGAAAAATTCGTCTTCATCTGTAAAACCATCCATCAAGTATTCACTTTTCATGTCATCGGGTAACTGGTCTAAAGATACAATTTCCCCCTCTATTACCAGTGGCAGTACTTCTTCTGACTGTTCATCATCGCTGTAATCACCTAATGAAAAACGCGTGGCATTTTGGAGCGCTATTGTTTCACCGTTAGCATCATAAGCCGTTATCCTAGCATAATAGTTCTCTGTATTCGCGAAATTAGGGTTATTTACTTTGTATACTTCAGATGGGTTACTCGATAATTCTTGCCCCTTATTATCATGGTGTAGCCCTTTAAATCCATTGATAATTTCTTGATTTGTCGGCCAAATTCCTTTATCTTTAGATGTCCATTCATAGTTTTCTCCTACATCATAACCATTGTATAAATAGCCATCTGATAGCCATACTTTATAGCCCGCTGCGTTTGCGACTCCTCCCCATCTTAACGTGAAGGAACCTTGATTATCGCTAACTGTACTCTCTACATCTGCAAATGATAAATCTTCTAGTGGCATTGTAACAACTCCAGCCTCTGAAACAGGGCTTTCTTGATCAGCAAATACCGCTACCACACGCGTATAATAAAACAACCGATCACTATAGTTCACATTTGGATTCGCTTTGTTCGCTGCGATATATGTTTGCATCGGATCCATTGGTAGCTCACTACCTGTCCCATCTGTATGCAACTGGTAGTTTCCATTCGCAATATCTGTTTTGGATGCCCATAATTTCTTCCCTTTGGTACTCCAGTTCGTTGTTTTACCTACGTTTACGTATTGGTAGTTAAACCCGTTGAACAGGCCAACTTTATAGGAAATGGCATCAGCAACTGGTTGCCAGCTGACATCCAAATACCCTTTACTTGCATCCTCTTCTGAACGATAACTCGTTACCGTTGGTTTCGCCATTTGCTCGATTGGCATGATAGCATCCGTGATATCTGATGTTGGACCGTCTCCCCACGGATAAACGGCTAGAATACGCACGATATATTTCTTCTGGTTACGTAAGCCAAACGTACTTCCTGCTTGGTAGCCGTTCTCGTACAATGCACGTGGATCACTCGCAAATTCCACGCCCTTGCCATCTTGGTGGAATTTGTATTGTTTATTCGCTATTTCTGCTTGTGTTGGGAAGATGTTTTTCCCTTTGGTAGACCAATTGGTCACATTCCCTGTGTTGAAATACTCATAGTTGTAGCCGTTGCTGATGACTACTTTATAATCAATCGCGCCGGATACCGCTTGCCATGATATATCCATGTGACCCGTTCCCGTTCCAGCACCACTAGATGTCGTTTTAATTGTCGATTTCTCAGGTTTCGCTGGTAACGTTTCTGGTGGCATAACAGCCTCGGTAATATCCGATGTTGGCCCATCGCCGCTAGCATAAATCGCTAAAATACGGACAATATATTTCTTTTGACCACGCAAGGTCCAGGTCGTTCCTGCTTTAAAGGTGTTCTCGTATAGCTGCGTCGGATCATTCGCAAATTCAGTTCCTTTTCCATCGGTGTGGAAGCGATACAATCCTTTGTCTAATTCTGCTTTGGTTGGAAAAATACCTTTGCCTTTCGTCGTCCAGGATGTCACATTACCTACCGTAAAATACTCGTAGTTATAGCCGTTTCCAATAATCACTTTATAACCCGTTGCTCCTGGCATCGCTTTCCACGATAAGTTCATGGCGCCTGTACCTGTGCCAACACCGTTCGATACTGTTTTGATTGTCGCTTTTTCTGGTTTATCCTGAACACTTCTTAACATTCTTTTTCCCTCATAATAAGGATCTTTCCAATCACCGTCTACCTTCGTAGAAGAAACTTCTGTATTCTCATCTTCTACTACTTGTTTGTCTGTCTGATCAGCTCCCGTTTGTTCTTCTGCAACTTCTGTTTGTTCTGGTGTGCCTTCTATTATTCCATCTGCTGGTGGCACTTCTTGTTCCGCATGCGGTTCGTATGCTGGAATCGTAGACACGATCATTGCAATAGCGATCATGACTAAAAGTAATCTTGATAGTCCCTTTTTCATCTTGTTAAGCCCCTTTTCTATTTGTAGTTGTGCTCCTTGCTAGTAGCTACTAACAATAAAACTAAACTAAAATGTAGCATATTATAGATGCTGAAGCAATAGATTTTTTCTTATATATGTAAATATGGGAGAACTATTGCCGTGCTTTCATCCCATATATTATCCTTTATACCTTTTAAAATTACGTATTATCAGGCACTACACTAATTGTTATCACTTTACTTGTTTTTTCATGTTAAAAGTCTATTAGATCACCTTCTATTTTATCCAATGATTACCGAACAGTACATGACTTCATGTTTTTTCAAGATTACACTTTTACAATCCCTTTTAGTGTTATCTCTCTCTTTATACAAAAAATCTACATACACTGAAAATACCCTTCACCAAGTCTAGTAAAAGCATTTTTTATGAATTTTGGCACCATTTTGTAATACTCATAGTTAACTTATTTTTCATAGCCATTTTTATTATTACTCGCAGTAACAATAAAATTATTTCCAAATACTCATGAGTTCCATCTGTTCTTTTAAAGCGACTAATTTTCTATACAAATGCGACGCATCTGTCAACGTTCTTGTTTTAGAAACTTTCCATATTATCTTAGCCCCGGTCTTGTTGTCGCTTGTTGTAATTTGCTTCACCGCATCATCATCCCAATGATAGTCACTTTGCATCGTCTTATACGTCTCTAGTAACTCATCTCGTTCAATGGCTACAGCCTCGCCTACAATATTCATCATGAAATCGACCAGTCTTGTATCCATGCTATACCCCTCGTTTCCGAGTTGATCTAAACGATAAATTGTACCGTTCATTCGAAAGAAGCTTCCAAGCATGTCAATATCTATACTTGATTTTGGGGTTTTCCTATCTTGTTGAAAGAAGAGTCGATCTGACATCACTAAAAAAGGCTTGCTATCACGGAAGTGGCTTTTTATTCTTTCTCTCACTTCCGAGCGTTTGACACTACAATAATGTTCGTAGATGCCTCTCCACAATAGTTCCTTATCCCTCTCATCAATCACCTGCATGGCATCCGCATATCCCCTGTCATAGCTTGCTTTATACTTTTCGTTACTTTGAGTAACAATAAAATCTTGTAGTCCCTCTTCAGGTATTTGCCATCCTTCTTTGAGCGTATTCTGATAGGCACCTGGAACTTTCCCTGCTCGTAACCAACGTCGGAAAACTTGTACACTTGATGTGATCTGTTCCTTTTTCAATATCTCTAAAGCCTCTGTGACATTTAACATCACTACCACGCCCCTTATATTACTATAGTAACATTAAAAATGCGTTGAATCAAATAATATTACTCAAGTAACAATAAAAATATTTATGACGATGAGTTATGGCACCTCTCCCAACCTATTAAAGTCTACACATTAAAAGAAGTGTCAAAACTTATAAGTTTTGACACCGAATAAAACATTAGTGCTACTCGCACTTTCAATTAAGGATTCCTAGCTATGACCATAAAATTCGTTAAACGCCATTTACATTAGCAAATGTGTGCCACTTAAATCCAAAAATAGCAGATCAGAAGCACTTACTGTTTATTTTTATCAATAAGATCCTCATATTGCTTATAATCTTTTACCGCTTGAGTAAGCCCAGTTGCAGTGAGATCGTATGGGGTTTCCGCTTTATCAGATGGTGTAAGTTCTCCAAATGGTTCTAAAATCCGATATCCGACTGTGTACTTCTTCGAAATTGTATTAAAAATTATATATATTTCATAGTCTTTCCTACGTTTACTGAAATCAGGCACGGTACCTATTTTATCCATATTCGCTACACATCGTTTATGCAAGGACATCATGTTATCACTACTCTCTATATTTATAGTTAAGCTACAAGCACTCTCATGCTTTTCTTTTATGCTCCAGCAAAAAAATAATCGGATTCATTACTGCTTAAATCCGCATAAACAGGTAAATCTTTATATTTATCATCCAAATAAAATCTAAACAAGGCTAAATCAGAATCCAACCAATTCGTCGCTGCCCAACATTCCTTATTTTCCATAATAATGATGTAACGCTTATCGCTATCGACAGATTTAAAAATATGATACCTGTACTCTACAACTGTTCCATTTACGCTGGCAGCACGACAAAATTTTATTGGATACTGGATTGTATCATATAAATATAGTGCTTCTTTATCTATCGCTATTGGATAGTCCATACTAATCATCTCCTCTAATCTTCATTATCCATAATACTATCTAGATTATACCATTCTTTTGCTTAAAAGCGCTTTTTTCATGCATCTGTTTCATTTTAGAATAGACTCATTTGCGTTGTGTTCCTGTCAATTCTTTGATTGGCCATACGCCAAAAACGAAAATCTTTTTCAAACCCTATAAACTGCCGTTGCGAATCTATGCATGCAATAGCAGTTGTTCCTGACCCCATACAATTATCCAGCACAACCTGCCCTGGCTGCGTGTAAGTCTCAATCAAGTATTTAAACAAAGCAACTGGCTTTTGAGTAGGATGCGTGTTATCAAGTTCATACGGCACCCGAAGGATATCATTAGGGTAGTTCGTGAAAAAATCCATTTCTTCTACGGATTTACTTCCTTTAAGCTCTCCAAACTGACTTGCTTCCTTCTTTAATACAGTTGGACTTTTTGCTCTTACTAGCCACTGTGGGTAGTAGCGCATTGGTATTTTTGATCCTGGGCTGGTTCCGCCTCTGGAAAACATTAAGATTTCCTCAAAAGCTGACATGGGGCGCTGCTTAGCATTAATAAAGTTCCCAATCCGATTCTTTTCCCAAATCCACTTATAACGGAATAAATCCGGTTGAGACGCGATGACTTTGTGCGTAAACGACTGATTCGCAGTCAACGCAACGGCACCATCTGGCTTAATAATTCGGTTGTATTGCTCCCACAAAGGCTCAAATGGAATAATCGTATCCCAGCTGTGGTTTGTTATCCCATACGGCAGATCACATAATATAAAATCCACAGATGCATCAGGAATCCGTAACATTCCCTCCAGACAATCTTCATTCCAAATCGTGTTTACTAAATTCTCTATTTTTTTCACCATTTACAATCGCTCACTTTCTCTCTATAATGTAGTTTGGAGATAGTGTTCTCTGAAAAACCATGCATGGTGTTGTGCACTATCTCTCCACCTACTAAATGGTGAAATGAAAAGCCCGCAGTACGTTTTTACTGCAGGCTTTTCTGTATTTTCATTGATTATTCAAAATTACGGAATCATTTTTTCAAATTTGGTTGGGAATAAACATCTAATACATACCGCTCGCTACCCTACGGAAATCTATATCCTCCGCCGATGCATTTTACCCACTCATTAACGCCTTGTGGTGTTGTACTCTATTTACTACCTCTTCTTTTTTTGTCTAAATAACAAATTTGATTTCCAGCTGCACTAATTAAAAATAACCTACGTTCCTTCCAATCAACAACATCCACAAAAATGCACCCTTGATGCAGTAGGTGCAGCAAAATATTTCGCTGATCCAAACGCGGCTTTGTATAAACATAACTATTGTTCTCCATTTTTGTTTCCAACTCTTTCAAATTGTTGATTACTTCCATACCAATCACTTCCCCCTTTAAATGAAGTTACGTTAGCGTGGTTCGAAACCGCGATCCTGAAAATTATTGTCTCGCAGCTGTTCCGGTATAATGCTATATGTTGAATGAAATATATCTTCTTTTATGGACCAATATTCGCCATGATTGCCAAAAATGATATAAGAACCTGGTGTAGTATGAATAGCTCCTTCTAAAGTATCAACAAAGAATTTTTCTCCTTCAAAATGAAACCATTTGTCAAACATTGCTTGTGACCCGCAAAAATCGAGTAAGTCTTCCTCGTTCTCATTCCATTGCATCGCTTTAGCTTCCAACGGTTTTTTTACAACTTTTAAAACTTTCACCATTTTACTTCCCTCCATTTTTATCTTGATTTTTAAGTACGGATAATTCTTTCTGCATATCCTCGATAATCCCCTCCAGCTGGAGTACTTGTTCGTACGTCCAAGGAGCAATGTGAAATTGAATAGCTTCTTCATCTTCTCCGTACATAGTGCCATAGAATAATTTATCTCCTGCATCCGTTATTAACTTTGGATTTTTTGTTCGCTCCTTTTCGATTTCATTTCTTCTCCATGCGTTGTTTAGTAATGACTCCATGCCATGCAGACTATCATTTCGCATAATTTCTGCTACCGCTTCAGCGTTACTACGTTTATTAAAAATCAGGTGTTCACTAAGTACTCCATCCACGTAAACGCCATAGTCACAAACAACGTCTTTCACTTCAATAATCAACATATTACCTCTCTCCTTTATGATTCCTATGAATTATGACGATCTCTCAACTCATCTGGTGAGCCTACATAATAATCGTCCATTTCCCACTCGAAAGCACAGTCTTTGCAATATGCCTTTCCGTACGTTGTTCCACTCTTGGCAATAAAACGCCTGCGACAGCTACACACCTTCACATGAAGGGTAGGTTCTTTCTTCCGAACGATTCGTTTTTGTATCAAATTCTCTAAGCAAGATTTATGGTAATGATCTCTCCCGCTTACTACAGTTAAATAAGCACTTAACTCTTCTCGACAGTAGTCGCAACAATGCTTTTCTATTGATAAAATAACGTACCCCACTCGCTCAAGAACTTCCACATCTGTCACGATAACCGTTGTATGTGTAAAGAAAATATCCGAAAAAGTATAATGTAGTGCTAGTATATCTCCAGGAAAGTACTCGCACGTCGTTTGTAGCGCGATTGCTTTCCTTCTTCGTTCTAAGATTGCTTCACTTTCTTCCTCTGCTATTTCAATCGAATGAATAGTCATGTACATTTCTCCTTGCTATTTTACTATTCTGGAACTGCCATCTTGATAATTGATTGTCACACCGCCTTCTACATTAAACACATACACATTAAACGAAATTTGATTATCCTCAATGCTTTTCGCCTGCATCTGCACGCCTCGAGCAACCAGCTCACTCCCTTTAAAAACTGGCCTTACTTGGTACCTGACATGATTTTTCGTTGTCCGAAGATAAGTTGCTATTTTATTTTCATATGTCAGCATACCAGGCGTATTGAAACTACGTGTGCCAGTCATTAAATTTTTGAGATTGTTGTTTTCACCGGTCAACTGAAAACCGATGAGATGCGATCTATTATAGAGCCATCCGGATGCTAATTTTTTATTTTTCCATCCGGTTGGATCGACATGTAACGGCTCTCTTTCCTCTCTTGGCATAAGCTCTCGACTCAACATCGCGTTAGCAACACCAACCCGGTTTAAATCATCCAAGTTAGAAAATGTTTGCCATGTTCCTTTTTCCAATGTTAAATCCGTTGCCGTAAAATCTGGTTTGTTATTGTTCACGATGACTACTTGATTTTTGGAATCAGACACTAAACTTGCTAACTCTATCTGCTGATCAGTATAGATTCTTGGCTCCGCTTTTTCATCAGATTTTGGAATCAAATCCCCCTTATAATATGCTATGGTTGCGCTTAGAATAATAATACCTATCGTAATGAGTATTTTTTTCAATAGAATTCTCCTCTTTTTCATAGATTAAATCTTTTGTCGGATGCCTCGTTCTAGCTGCATTTCATCATCAAACAAAGTGAGTTGATTAGTATACGTCGCAGCTGCCGGATTAATATAAATCGTTTCTCTTTTTTTCGCCCCACGTTCCGCCGTCACGACCAGGGATTCTTTCTGCCAACCCTTCAACATACGGTTGTAAAGCGCATTATCATAACTTGACACGATAACCGGCCCGTTATGATCACACAACACTTCTAGTAAATCTTGATGATCTTGCGTGCTCATTTCGTTCGCATAGTGCCGTTTCGTACGCGTTTCTAACGGATATGGTGGGTCTGCATAAATCAGTACATTGTCCCGATTGTAGCGTTGAATGACATCACACGCCGGTTGATGCTCTATCTGTGCATTTTTTAGCTGTTCAGTAATCGGGCTTATCCGCTGTGATAGTGTGCTCCACTCTTGATATTTCGACCCCTTCGGATCTATACTGGAGCGCCAACCCGTTCTATCTGCCGTTTTCGCACCTATAGATTGCCAACATCGGACGAGAAAACGACGCGCTCGCTCCACCGAATCCCCTTCATCAATGAATGAAAGTTGGTGCTCTTCTCGAGATAATAAAGTAAAATCGATGGCCCGACAAAGTGCTTCTGGATTGTCCCTAATGATTTGAAATAAGTTGACTATTCTCGAATCAATATCGTTAATCGTTTCGATTTTCGCTCTCTCCTTGTAAAAAAAAAACAGCTCCAGAACCAAAATACGGTTCCAAATACACTTCATGTCTCGGCATATGATCAATAATCCACTTCGCCATACTCCATTTGCTACCTGGATAATTTAATATACGCTTCATTCCAATCACCTCATCCTCATTTTCATAAGCTATATCTCCCGTCTGGCGCCCCGTTCCCGTTGCATTTCATCAATGGACGACAAAGTAGTCTTGTATCTAAAATAGCATGTGCGACCCACTTTTTTGCTTTCACACCAGATTTGATTGGCATCAAACCGGAGTATCTGCATCACCGACGTTCTCGGCTTCGCATAGTGCGTTTCACACACTTCTAAAATTTGATCCACAGTCATCCAGCCATCATTGTTACATGCATGCCATCGTGATTCTTCACGTAAGCATTTTTTGATACTGTTGATGGTGTATTTATAGCTCGTCATCGTTTCCCCACCCTTGGACCCGCCAATTTGATCTTTACTAAAAACCTCAATGCCTTCGCGAATAGACCTCAAACCACGCTTGCGACGCGTTACAGCATTCCGATTAAATTTTGCTGGACGTAGGACATGAGCTGTTCCTGATGGTACATCTACTGTCAAAATCCCAATGCCGTAACGTGTGATTATCTCCCTTACCACACCACGAAATCGAGTTTCCCCTCCACCACGTGCTGTCGTTGCTGGAATCGCAATATAGACGTAATGACCGACACCTGCTTTCACACGATCCACGGCTTGATCCAGCAGTTTAAAAGATAGACTCGTTTTTAACTCCACAACCACATTACAAGCGCCATGGGTGCCGAATACATCGACATCCCAAACTTCTGCATACACATCTTCACAGCCTACTTGCTGATAAAGCCAATTCCTGACTGGCTCGTACAATTCCTTTTCTTGCATCTTAACCTCTCCTTTGATTGAAAATTCAGACTCTATATTTTTCGTTCAACCGCTGCAGTTATCCGATTCGTTCCACTGGTGGGAATAACGAATCTTGATAATTTATTCGTCCTGGTATAGCAATATCTGAGCAATTAGCTCTAACAATAGCTTCTGCTGGGTACGGTGATACAGAATTACCACATTTCGCAATTTGCTCCGCCTTTGAAATTTTCTTCCCGTACGCATCCCTATCAATCACATACTCCTTTGGAAACCCTTGCGCTGCGAATAATTCTTTCGGCTGAAGCATGCGCATTTTAATATCAACGATTCGGTAAATGGTTCCTTCAATAGTTATCAGAGCAAACCTCGCTTTTCCGGTTACCGTATGTAGCGGCATATCTAACGATTGGCCAACATCGGCTCCATAATATTTCATAAGAAACGCGTATACTTGATCGCTGTTATCATCAGAAACGAGTTCGCTGTTCACCTTTTCCAAATCTGTATAAAGCAACGAATGGTGATCAACAGTTGTTATAGTACCTATTGGGGCATCGACCACTTGACCTCCAGCCTTATAAAAACCGCCATAATGTTTCGCCAAAAACGCCGCACCCATAGCAAATTTATTACCGCCACTCGTGATTGTTCCTAGTGGTTTAAATAAATCTAAAACACGCCTGCCTTCAGCATCTCCGTAACCCATCTGCACCATGACCGGCGCTACTAATAAGTGTTCTGCTTTTGTTGTGATGGTCGTTAAAGGTTTATCTACAGGATACGATAATCTATCCTTTCCAAATCCCGTTTGGCCAATTCGCGCTAAATATGGGCTAATGAGCGCATGATGTCCTCCCGTTGTGATTGTGCTTAGTGGCGCGTTCACTGCTGATCCCGAGTGTCCAGTCGTGTTTACAAGCAATGTCGGTGCAATCTGCTGATTCAGAATAAACGGCTTCGGATTATCCAGTACGAATTTTTGAATGCCTCGAGCAATCCGGCGCATCGTATTTTCTGCTAACGGCCGCTCGCGATTAAAAATAGATTTTCCTAAATCAGTCCAATCAATAATTTCGGCAGCTGTTCGCCACGGTTTTAAAACACCCATCTTCACCTCTGCCGACTCTGGATCACCATGCGTTGGCTCCGGCCATATAATTGGCCTGTTGTCCTTCCTAGCTATTAAAAACAGCCGTTTACGCTTTGTCGGCGCTCCATAATCACTGGCTGTAACGACTTGGTCCTCTACAGCGTATCCCAGTCCCTTCACCAAACGATCCGCAAGAAAACTGTTTGTTTTGATATTCAAAGCTTTACAACATTGCCGAAAGCCCAGGTCATTCCGATTCACCCCGACCGATAGCATTTTCTTAAAAGAATGGTAGATGACGCCTTTTTTCTCCTTATCAATCTTTCCGTTTTTGACGGGTCCCCACGTCCGAAACTCTTCTACATTCTCCAAAAATAAGATATTCGGTGGCGCGTGTAAAGCCCATTTCAAAACGACCCACGCCAACCCACGAATTTCTTTTTTAACGGGTACGGCACCTTTCGCTTTTGAAAAGTGCTTGCAGTCGGGAGATGCCCATAAAACGTCCACCTTATTCCCTCCAGTTACAACTGCCGGATCTATATCCCATACACTCTCACAGTAATGGGTAGTCTCCGGATGATTCATTTGATGCATCTCAATCGCCTTCACGTCGTGGTTAATAGCGATGTCTACCGGTCTACCTAATGCTTGCTCTATTCCCGTACTCGCACCGCCACCGCCAGCAAAATTATCTACAATTAAACCTTGTTTTCTTTTCATAGAATCACCTCGTCCTTATTTGCTTAGCCCTATCGAATTTAGGCCTTCCGTCGCTTTGCTCTTATATATGAAATAATCGAGCCTACAAGATATAAAAATATAGTAAGGAGACCAAAGCCTCCAAAATAGTAATTCAACCTAGATGGGTCCAGATTTAGTAAATAAAGAAGAAGTGCCGCAACAATAGTACCGATGACAACCGTTATACATAGTTCGAATTTTTTCATTTTTATTAGCTCCTTTTTGGTTCAACTCGTCTCCGGAGTTGAAATAATTTTTCATATACTTGTTCTGCAGTCCCGCGAAAAGTATACTGAAAGTCATGTTCTGGACTAGCTAAGTAATCTCTAACCTCTTTTATAGTGGTTGCTAAGACCTCCCCATAGTCAAATCTTGAAGTAGCCCCGTCATAGTGGATAGCCGCAAATTGTGTCTTACCAGTCCTCACCTTATAAATAAAATCATTGTATGGCAGACCTTGAAAGTGTTCCTTCATTTCGTCCGAGTAAATTCTTATGTAAGCTTCATCGTCTATGATTTCGCACTTCTGGTCGATAGCATGATTCGTGAGTTCATAATAAGCAAGTATTGTTTTTCCTTTTTTCTCGAGATATAACGGCAATGCTTGAATGATATCTCGACACCGTAGCAACTGCAGGACCTCTTCTGAATCTGCCTTAATTGCAACTATCAGGTTGTTACGATGCATGCCACGAATTCTATCGTTCTTTTTTTCAGAAAAACCCTTCACTTCCTCAAAATCATCTATAGAATCTGTCTCTACCGTGCATTCTTCCAGAACATCAAATACCGCATTTACCATGTCGATACGCAAAGAATCATTATCATATTGACTAAAACAAACATGGACCTCGCTCACATTCACCAAAAGTAAACACCTCCTCTTAAAAATACGATGTGATTTTCCATTGCATTAGGTGTCATATTCTCTCCATGATTTGTATCACCCTTAGAACCACAGCACGCCGGAACCAGAGAAAGCATCGCTTCCCTCTGGTATTCCATGTTGCTATTACAAATTTCAAATTCTTCTGTATCGTATGTTATTCTAGCTTCCAAGTTGATTCTCCTCTCTGTTCCTCCGTCAAATATACTCGTCCTGTCAAATGCGGATAAAAGCGCGTTTTGCTAAAATCAATGTAGTCCCTATCCCCGTCTTCATAAACCGTCAGACACATATTGTAATGAATAAAAGAGCCATCTCCAAAACGCTCAATAATCTTAGCGCCAATGGTATGATATGTTTTACCCCATTGGAATAGATTTCTGAATGAACTTTTAACCTCCAATGCGAGAAGTTCATATACTCCTGCCATTCTTTCATGGTCGGGCAAGTTTGCTATTTTTACACCGTTCATTTTCTCACCTCACTCGCTTTCTGAAATAGAGAAATTTCTTTACTACCTGTTCTTTTTTTCCTTCTTTCAAATAATGTAATGGGAAACCCGTAGCCTGAATCCTATTTTCTATATCTAGCCTAGTTTTGGTCGATTCTATATCCCCCTTGTTTTCCTTTACAAGCTTAAAATATTGTCGCACTTGCCAGCTGAAGAAATCGTCATATCTGGCGTCTTCATCGACGATATCACCTTTCTGGTCAATGGCTTCTTCCGTCAAATAATAGTAGCCTACATCCCTGCCATTTACGGTCTCACGATAAGCCATGCCTGTTTCTAAGATACCGTTTTCTTGCAAAAATGCGATTGCTTTTGTTTTTTTCAAATCAAGACCAGCAATCAAATTTAATAAGTGACGTACACGGATTTTCCGATTTTCATCTTCTGATAAACCATCTTGGTCTAAATACTTCCTGTAGGCATCCGTTTCTATCGTGCACGTCTCTAGCCGTTCCAATGCGCCACTTACGATGTCAATCCTTAATGCCTCATTTTTATGTCTACTAAAACAAATATGAGCCTCTTTATTTTTATACTTCATTTTTAACGCTCCATTCATGTGTTTTTGTTGCTACTACTTAACTTATACTCTTATTATAGCATATCACTAGTGATATGCATATGTATATTAGGTTACCAGTTCTTTACGATCCCGTTACATATCACTAGTGAGATGCATTTTTTTATTAATCTATGGTATATTTAATGCAAGGTGGTGTAAATAATGGACAAAGAAGCATTTATTAAATTTGCGAATGAAAATTTGCTAACAACAACTGCGGCTAGAAAAATAACCGACCAATCAACTAGAGCTTTCCAACAATCGCTTAGGAACGGTCTTATTGCACCTGCGCTTGAGTTTAGAGACTCCGAGAAGCACGTAGTCCGATTGTATTTTCGTGACGATGTAGAAGCGTATAAAGCTCAAATGAGCGATTCACAGGCAGCACAAAAAAATAGAAAAGCATCTGCTAATGATCAGCAATAGATCATAAACAGATGCTTTTTTGTTTCTTCCAGCCGATATCGCCAAACAAAAACCGCGTTTGGCAATACCTGCTTCCACAAACAATCCCCTCCACTCCAACCGCCACCGCCGTTTCGGGGAAGACTTGCTACGCAAGTCTCGTATTCCTGATTAACTGGTTTTTTTACTTATTTATCTTTTCCTACCGGATTATAGCTCCACCTAGCACAAGAAACAAGGGGCGTAGAACTTTTTCATACCGCTACGCTGAAAAACTTCTACTACAGCATTCCCTTGTTTCTCGCACTAGGTGGAGCTATGAACTAATCCAGGAAAAGAAAAATAAAAAAACCAATTAAACAGGAAAAGAAAGGTTGATACAATTATGGCAAATTTATCTGATGCACACGGAACTCTTTTTATCCCAGCTACTTTGGTAGCAAAACACCCAAAAGAGCTTATACAGCTCATTCAATTAATGGAGAAAGAACTAAGTAACGCTTTCTATAACACGACGCTATCGCAGGATTACGCAGTACTTTGCAACCAAATTAACTATAGCACTGTACCCAAAGACCTTAAGCTTGATTTTTACGGGACAGGTAGGTGGGCTTTTGATTCCAATGTTCGTACTTTTTTCGAATGGCTATTCCCTGAAAATACACAGGAAATAGACTTTGATTGGCTAAGAACTCTTTTTCAAGATGATGATGCCTTTATCGAATTTTCTTTTGTCGATTATGAACCTGGGTGCGATTTATTGTATGATGCTTACCTCCAAATTCGTCCCCGTATTCAAAATAACACGATATCTACGGACATCATACAAGAAAGTTGGGAAAACCTTCCCATCACGGCGTCAAATCTTATGAAACATCATTTCTATGAGCAGGCGTATGATGAGCAAAACGCACATGAGTTACTTGAAAACACCGACTTCATGCGTGAACTTGGTGCACTGATGCCACAAAATGCTATTACAGCTTCTTTTTTAACAGATGCATGGAAAAAATGCGTCAGCTACACGTATGGCGACGAAATGATATTTGACGAAATACTGTCAGATATCGCAGATTATTACCACGCTCAACATTCAGTAAAAGCCTAGACTTCGTGTCTGGGCTTTTTTCTCGTGTGACATCGCCAAAGATAAACCCTTTTTGGCAATGCCCCACTCCAAAAAACAGAATCGACCTTTCCTGCACTCCAGCCGCCACCACCGTTCCGGAAAGGCCGATTCTTAAACCATTTATCACAAACAAACCTGTTATGACCTTACAATTCTCATGTTTACTCTGTCCAAACGATACCCATCTAACCAATACGGATCCACCGCAAAATTCATTCCTATAATCGCGCGTTCTGCCTCCTGATTCAGTCCAGAACGGCTCTGTATCGCTTCTCTTTTTATACCTAGGTGTTCTTGTGCAAATTGGTTCATTTCTTTCGCTACAGTGAACACATGCGCCACACCGCCACAATCTACTAGGTACTCTCTAAGAAAAAGAATTTCGTCTGGATGAAACATTTTTTCATAAGGGGATAGCTTCTTGTTTTCACGCTCTTCCCGCGCAATTTGTGCTTCTATCTGTTTTATTTTAAGCGTTACATCGTCCGCAGCCGGTCTGCGATTGATTGCCGTCCTTTCTATCAGCTGTTCTTGCGCTCGTAGCTCCTTTTCTTTTTCCATTTCGTATTCTATGTTCAGAACCGTCTTTTCTAAATAATAGAGCTGCTGCTGCGTAAAATTAGATCCTGATTCGTCCTCCAACATAAAGCGCAACGAACCTGGGATAATATCAATCGCTTGCTCCTTCAAAGCCCTAACTTTATGAACAATTTCCTCTGGACTACGCGTCCTGACTGCATCATTGTCTTCCTCTTGTGATCCACGATTTATTTCTGCGTTCCAATTATCCATCGCTTGGTGGATCATTTTTTCAGCAGCATCCATTCTGGCCACATCATCAAAATAATGTCGTTGTCTTGCCAGCGTCATTCCAATGAGCTTCTTGACGCACTCACGGCCAGTTTTAAAAATTTCCTCTGATTCTCTACATTCTGCATAATCATCCGATAGCGCACGATTCTCCCACATAAATCGCACTCCATTTGAAGTGCTTCATAATCGGCGCCAAAATCTTCTTCCTCCAGCAACCGCCATTGCTTATCCTTTGCTGGAATGGCAAACTTTGCATTGAGCGCCTGGCGTTTTACTTGGATTTTTTCGACTATATATGCTTGCTGTTGATTAGCTGTCAACATAAGAGTTACCTCCATTACTAGTCAAAAACACCCCAATTTATTTGGGGTGCCTCCATCTATTGATGTTCGACATCAATATCTACTGATATTCCTAATGTCTTTTCTAACATTTCATTAATTGCCTCATTTGTAATTTCATCTGGCGTCAAATGATTCTTAAATATGAATGTTTCCGATAGATCGCGCAAATCTAACGGTTTTCCTGTTTCATCGTAAAAATCAATTTCTGAAATCTCATAAACCCCATAACAATCTTTTACTTCATCCACATATACCCTAGTATGTTTTATTTCGTTCAATTTCATAAATGAATCATAAAACTTAGTGAGCCTAGCACCAGAAAGTAATGTCATATTCGCAATATCAGCCGTTTTATTTTTGTATGATGCAATTGTTGTTGGTGTAATTTCTGATTTTTTCCCAATGAAATAATTAGAGAAACACTTACAATCTAATACTGATTTTATCTTGGAAATATCGATTTCATTAACAATTTTTTCACTCATTTTTTTAACCCCATTCCTTTTCATAGGGCAATCATAGCACAGATAACTTTATTAATCAACTTATTTTTACTAACAAACTTATCTTTTCTAGGAAATTAATATCGGCAACTCTTTATACGTATCTATTTTTTATGCTATACTAGACCTTGCAAGCTTGTTTATGATGTGGTGGCAGCCTTCTTTTGAAAGAAAGCAGGTGATGCCTATGTTATTCTTGGTTTCTCCTAGAAAGGATTAAGCATGACTGTTTTTGAAGCGCTCACGCTAATGATTGCATTCGCAGCATTAGTTGTCGGCATTTTGAACAGTAAAAATGACAAAAAATAAAAACCACTCTAAGCTCGGCAGCTAAGTGGTTTCTATAACCCTATAATACGGCTGTCACCATCTTAAATGGTGTTTGCACTGGGAGCCATGTTAGCGCATGGCTTCCTTTTCACGTTTATTATACCAAATATAACACCAAATGACAAACGTTTCTCTTAGAATGGCAAGTCATCATCCTTAATATCAATCGGTCTTCCATCTGCGGCAAATGGATCTGCATTGGCTGGGTAACTACGCGAATACATTGGATCCTGATTGGTTCCTGACGCTTGTTGTTGCACACCGTTATTCCCTTGTGGTTGCCTCTGTGGCGCTTGATTCGCTGCGTTTCCTTGTTGGCCACCCTGATGATGCGACGGGCCAGCATTTCTCGGTTCTAAAAATTGGACACTCTCGGCCATTATTTCTGTGACATACACGCGCTTGCCGTCTTGCCCTTCATAGTGCCTCGTTTGGACTTTACCATCTACACCTGCTAAACTCCCTTTTTTCAAGAAATTAGCGACGTTCTCGGCAGGTTTACGCCAAACCACGCAATTAATAAAGTCAGCTTCTCTTTCCCCTGCTTGATTGGTAAAATTGCGATTCACGGCTAACGTAAAAGTGGCAACCGCAACGCCAGCTGGTGTATACCGCAGCTCTGGATCTTTCGTTAAACGGCCAACCAGTACGACTCGATTCATCATACCGTGTCCACACCCTTCGCCTTATACTTCTCCAGCATATATTTGACGCCAAGATAAAGCGCGTAGCCAGCCAAAAATACCAAGACAAAGCCAAACAGCAACAATACTAATGGGTACACAATAAACGCCAGGAAGTTAATCGACATGTACAGCCAGACTGCCCCCGATACAATCATCATCAGCAACACAACAAACAAGGCCACCCAAAACAAATTCCAGCCATCTGCCGGAAACGCATGGACATACACGTAACTAACGGTTCCCGTGATCAACTTCAATCCAAATGTAAAAATAAGAAACAGTATTTCTCCTATAATACTCATCTTTCATCCCTCATTTCGTTTATTCTTGAAACCCGCGACTTGTGACATAGCCATCTTTCGACCAGATATTGCGCTTTTCTTTTTGCGCAAAAGCTTGCGCTGCATTTAATTCTACTAAATAACGGGTATTTGGCTTATACACATAAGCCACACGGGCAAATCCTTCTCTTACCATCGTTTCATTGACTTGCTTCCCATCCGCATAGACATAAGCTAATGTCCGACCATATTTATCAGTAGCGCCCCCTGCATCATATTCTAGCTGAAGCTTTTTCCCTTGTACTAATTCCTTCATACGATTAGATGCTTCTTTGGCATATGGTTGTACTGGTGTGTTAGGCTTGACGCTTTCCGGTGTATCAATAAGCAATAAGCGAACTTTATGGGTTGCTGCGTCTCCAGGAAACGTCACAGATAACGTATCCCCGTCTGTCACTCGATCCAAGGTAACGGGAACCGTATTGCTTGGCATTGGAATGGACGTGGCAGTTGTTATTTCTGTTGCTGGCTTGCTTTTTGTTGCTGAATCCGAGTCTGCACTCGATACCTCTGGTGCGTCCATAAACGATAGTAATGGCTGGATCATCTGCTGATAAGAAAGCACAAGGGCTAATAAAACCGCTACGATTATGGACGATACAATTGTCTTCTTTTTATTCATTCGAGTACTCCTTCACGTGTCTTATTTCGATAAGCGTTCTTTTAACGCTTGCTGTAATACTTTTGATAAACTTAATCCCGCATGTTCCGCTTGCACATTCATCCAGGAAGGAATAGATACCATCTTCTTCACAGGCTTACTTCCGTAGGTGTCCAAGACGACTTGTTGCGCTATACTAGCTAAGAACGGCCTGCTTCCGGAAGGGACGACTAGCGATTCCCATTCACTCGGCGTTGGCAACACCTCATTAGCCATCCAAAGTGTGTATAGATGCTTCGACAGCGCCTCGATTGCCGCTGCATACACCACGTCTAAACGTTCTGCTGTCGCTTGAATGTCTGGAAAATCAGGAAATACGATGGTTATTTTTGTTTTTTTCTGTGTTACAAAAAAGGGGTATAAATAAGTGTCCATGGGGTTATCCCCTCTCTACTTTTCTTATACCCTATTATAACACGTATTTATATAAAAGTATATATTTTATATACTTTTATTTTACTGTGATTCTAATTTTTAATCCTTTCATCATCACCAACTTTTCTTTCTCTTCCAGCCATTTAGATGCCACCAATTGCTTATTCCATGTGTACCGACCTAAGTCGTAGGCTTCATACTGATAGCCCATATCCTTCAGTTGCTCCCGGTGAATACGACCGTTGCGAACCGAGATATAATATACGACATAAAATGACAAATCATGAATGGGAACCTCCAGCATATCCTGCTCTTTGAAAAAACGCTTCAGATAATCTTTTTCCATCTGGACCCGATCTCGCTTCACTTCTTTGATCCATACTTTTTCAAACGTGGAGAACTGATACTTCGCCTTCTTCAGAAAATCTTTTTTCTCCAGTGTAGCGCGACATTTTAGTAGCACCACATCCGGTTGATATGCTCTCGTTTCAAATTCCCATGTTTCCAAAGCGCCGAAATGTTTCTCCAGTCGTTCTAAATCTTTCACATCATGAATGGCCATCACTTTTTCAGGCGTGAGTAGCTGCATACGAAAAGCTTCCAGCAATAATGCGTGATAAACCGTAAAAAATGCTTTGTCATTGGCCGTCTCGTTTCGCATCACAAAATCAACATGATGCGCCGCTGCATTAATGCATGCTAATAAAACAGCCGCTCCTGGTCTTGAAAAATTATACACGCTAATACAACTGACATCCGATGCGTACCCAGCATGCTTGCTTTTAATTTCTTTGCCGTGGAATTCTAACCAAAAACGTAACATGCGCTCCCTATCCACTTGGGGTTCATACGTCCCATACGTTGCTTGGATAATATCTTTTAACAGCCGATGGACCAGTCGGCTGGTGACACTTGCTTTACTTCGATACATAAGCTCCCTCCTCTTATCTTGCTAATAATTCTTCTTTGGCATGACCATGCTTCAGCAACTCCGGTTCATACTTCCGAATATCTTCTTTATCCACCGCCTCAAAGCCATAAATCTTAATGAGCTTTTCCATTTCTTCTTTGGAATCCGCTTCAAAATGACCCAGCACTTTCTGTTTGTCTCGAATGGTTGCCCCGAATTTAATTGCCTGCTCTTTGCTAGATACTTCTACTTCCTCTACTGTTAATAATTGCTCTTTTTGATTCCGGTATACCATGATTTCCGCCACTTTCTCTATGTCGGTGTGTTTCGAAAGGGTATCATTCCAATCTTTATAGAGCGTGTCTTTGATAGTTAAATCACCTTTCGTGTACGCTGCATAAAAATGCTTGACCTTATTAATAAAAGCTATTTCGTTTGTGCTAAAGTCCTCAAAAAGCTTGTCGAACCGATACCCTTTTGTTTCTCGAATCGCTTGTAATTTGTCGGCACATGTTTGTGCTGCCGTTTGTATATCTAATACCGGTTTTTCCTTTCCATTCTTTTGCTTTTCACTGAAAAACAAAGAAATGTCCATGTGATTTGTTACTTCCATGGTTTCCGAGAAATTGGCCTCTGCTTTATGAAAAGCCGCAATCATTTTCCAATCCACTTGCGCCGCTTCGCTCACCGCTTGGTATACAGCTACATTAGCAGTAGGGATAACAAAATCGTCTGGAATCAATGGTAAGAATGTCATATCATGCCCCTCGCTTGTTTCAAACGCCATGTCTCGGAAACGATCCACGAAACGTTGACCAGCGCGATCATTATCCACCGGAAAATAAATGCTCGTTGGCATCACGCCACGAGATTTATACGTGTGGTCAATCATATTCCAGACCGTTTTTTCATGAACCCCTGTCATTGCGATTAGCCGGCAATCTTTCAACGAAGCTTCCTGTAACGTCCAGTAACTTAATAAATCAACGGGACTTTCAAAAAAATACAAAGACTTTGGAATGCCTAAAGAGACATTAAACCCATAATTGGCTTCAGAATTTCGACCCACTAATTTTTTTGTTCCTCGCTTTCCGTATTCATCCTCGTTTCGCTGGGTTCCTTGAATCGTCACGCCAACCCGTTTCCCTGTTTTTCCCCATACAAAAAGACAATCCTTGTCGCCTTTATACGTGGATTGTCTAATGAGACCTTTTTCTATGAGTGCTTGTACAATCGTGGGAGATACACCTCTTTCCTGACATAAATATGCCTCTACAGCTTGTGTATTGGCATCATGTTTATAAAAATATCGAAATGGTTCTTTTGGTTTTTGTACAAAGGTGGACGGTTCTCTTTTCGTATATTCCTCGCCTTGTAACATGTTAATCGCTTCATAAAAGCTCTTGTCAAAAAACGTTTGCGCAAAGCTGATCACGTCCCCCGCTTTCCCATTGGTAAACCAGCTATATGAATTCGTTTCTCGATTCACCCATAAGCTACTATGTTCCGCACTATAATAATCTTTGCCATTTTTCGTCGTCAAGTCGAAACCTTGTTGCTCACAAAAATCAACAATATCTACTTGCTTGGCTACTTTCTTCTTAGCTTCCATCTCCTCTTTCCACTTTTGCCTCGTTTCAGCCATCATACTACCTCCTTACTGCCGTTTAGACAGATACTCCTCGCTGGCCCATTGAATACTTAGACTATTTTGCGTGTGATCATAGCCATACTTGTTTACCTCACCCAGCACCTTCTTTCTCACAAATCGGTACACGATAAATTCCTGTATCAACATGGCGACTAAAAAGTAAAACATTGGATAGTCTCCTGCTATAGACCATAACCCTGGAATAGCTAATAAGAAAAAGAGCATCGCAAATTGGAGTGCCCATAGTTGAAAAATCGATAGCTTTCCTGGAAACATCACGCGCAAAAAAATGGCGAAAAGTAATTGTGGGCCAAGAATGTACATCGACAACGTTAGTAAGTTGTCCATCATCACCATGGTGTCCAAATCACTGGTTAGCATCAGTCCTTTTTTCAAACCAATCCACGTGGCACTAGCCAATAAAACAAGTTGGGCAGCTTCTAAAAAGTACCGACCAAAAACGCCTTCTATATGAAGGTTCTCTTTTACTAAGAAATGAAAGCTTCTTCTCCCAAACAACCGGACAACTTGCTTGTATAATAAAATATTCAGCAGCACTAATACGATAAGTAACCCCACGCAAAGTAGTAACGACGGATCCGACTGCATGCTCATCACACAGAAAAGCTTGGTCACTTTATAGATGATGTATGCTGTGATGATCAACTTCACGCTTTTGTATTTTTTCACCACATCTGCTTGATGCTGTTCCAACTTCACCAAACAGTACAAGCAGAGACTAATAGCTAAAACAATGGCTATAAAAAATAAAAATGAACTCATTCCCCTCGCTCCATTTCCTCTTGTAATTCTTGATATTTCTTTTTGTTTTTGATACTCTCAAAATCTTTGCGTAATGCTTTTTTTAGTTTGTTTAACTGGACTGGATTCAGCATGCCCGGTTGGTACGCCCCTCGATGCGAACCCTGCTTTTTTTCGAATTGTTGCTTCTCTTCTTTCCGTATCGTTCGCATCTCTCGAAGTAAGCCATTTCCAATTTTGGCGTACAATTCATTTTCTTTATTGCTCTTATACTGCTCATACCGACCCTTTTCTTTTGTTCCTTCTCCATACAGCATTTTAGTGGTCGCTACTTCTTCATTCAGCGCCTGTGTTAAAGCTGCCTTCTCTTCTGGATAATACGTGTCCATATACATCGTAGCTATCACGTCTAATTTGGCACGCACAGATGTAAGTGCCTGATTGTTGTACTTCCATAAACGCATATCTTCTGGTAACTCTTGATAGACTCCATGCATTAATTGCCGCATACCTGGTGTCATCAAAGGGACGATTTTACGATCAGAAGGCGCGATTCTGTCATGGATCAATTCACTTATGTGCATGAGCTGCTTATCTCTAGAAATAAGATCATTCACAACGGTGCTCTTCATTAAATCCAACGTGCCTTGCCGTCTACTTCCTTTTCTAGCTGTGTATGTTTCGCCATCCTTATTCGTAAATGTTTTATATGGTTTCGTTGGATACGGCTCTACTAATGCAATATGGATATGAATGTTATCCGTGTTTAAATGAATGGACGCGGCCCATACCCCAGACGCTTCCATCCCCTCTGCTTTTAATGTCGCTGCCATCCCTTTTCGAATGGCTTCTTGTAAGACACCTTCGTTTAAATAGCCTGTCTTCGCTCGATAAATGCCCTGCTCTTCTAAGAAAGCATTGTTAAACGAAATCACATCTTGCCACATAATCGAATCATTCGATTGGGCTAACTGGAAGGTATTTTTTAATTGCTTCTTTTCTTCCATCGAAAGATTCGTTTGCGTTGCCGTAAACAAGCCTGTCGATTTCTCTGGGTTCTCCATATAATGATGGTATCCGTCAAACGCATTCACATTAAACTTCGAGAAGTTCGTGTTTCGGACGGCTTCGTCACGATCAATATAGTTCACATACTCTCCAAACTTTTTCGCATTCCCAGCCACGAATTTAGAGACGTTGACAATCGCCGGGGACGTCATTCAGTCGCTCCCGTTGTCCCGCCATTCGTAGACAATGGGGTTGTGTCCTGGTTATATTTTTTACTCGCTCGCCGTTCCATATATCCTTGTATCCTTGATTCCACAGCTTGCTTCGCTTCTGCAACTGGCGTCGTCTGCATTTGTTCCGTGAGTATCGACTTGGGAATTTTATTGTGGAAGATAATTGTGTTTAAAAGCTCGATGATAATTTGTGAGTTTTTATCCGAATGTCCGGATCGGATACGTGTAATATCCAAATCTTTTTTGAAACGTTGGTATGTGTTTTCAATAAGTCTTTCATGGTTCTCTTGTTCCGCCATAAGCGCTGCATGTTCTTCAAACACATGTTCAATCGCTTTGGATGCATTACAGTCAAAGCGTTTCATTTGTGCTTCTAAATAAGCAATACCATACGGCGTTCTAATGGGCTCGGATAATGTCACATGAAGTCGTGCCATTATATATCATCTCCTAACGTCTTCGTTAACTCCTCAATCGTTTGCGTAGAATAGCGCAGCTCTTGAATCACTAACTGTAATAACTCTTGATATTGACTTTCTACGCGGCCAACTTCTGGTGAAATCGCGTGGTTGTTTAGTAAAGAAACCAGGTATTTGTTTTGCGACATCTTCGCTTCCTTCGCTAAATCGCGAATCTTGGCCATCGTGTTTTGCGGTATTCCTTTAATGGTTGTGTCAGCCATTTGGCAATCCTCCTTTCCTTCACACAAAGAAACCAAACGAACGGAAAGCACTTCATCCTTTTTGCTTTGGAAGACCTCGAAGGAGGGCTTCCAAAGCAAAGTTTTTGTTTCTTTTTTGGTCCTGTTTTTGCGAAGCGAAAATAGGCTCTTTTTGACCGACAGGGAAAAGAGAGAAAAAAAGAAAGAGCATAAGGGGAACCTGCAACCATTCCATGGTTGAAGTCGCAGTGCGACTTGTTTCCTGACGGTTCCTAAAAAAAGGGGATTTGTGCAAAAAAACAGCGAAATCGCACCATTATTTTGTGCTTTTTTGACCCCTTTTTGCACAAAAATAACGAATTGTGCGAAAAACAGCCTTTATTGCACAACAAAAAATGGCAAAAAATTAAAGCCAATCAAGCATTTTTTGCTTGTTCTTGGCTTTTTGGATGGCCTCTTGTAACTCCTGATTCCTTGTTTCTAATTCCTTCGTTTTCTCTATTTGCATGACAATAGTAGATTCATTTCCCTGTACATTGGTTGTCATTTCTTCTTGCTTATCCTTTGGTTGGTATGAAATATTAGCTCGGAGATCTTCATTGACACGCTTAATTTTTTCATTGGATGCACGTAATTTTTTGATCTCTTTCTCATTTTTAGCAATGGTCTTTTCTGAATCCTGGATAAACAAATCAATCTGCTTACTTTCATAATACGCTTCTGACTTCGGTTTAAAGGTCGCTTCATGTGCGACCTTTTTCTGCGCGGCGTAAAACGGATTCGCCGTCGCCATAAAGGTATCTTCTTCTCCTTCTTGTGCTAAGGTTATCCGGACAGACTTCCAATTCTTTGGCAAGTCCTGTACAAATAACACATAGAAGCTTTCGTTAATTTTGATGAATTTCGTTTGATATTTGGTGGATACATCACCAGTTTTGATAACGGTAGCCTTTATATTTTTTATCTGCGTAACGTCATTGATCCCAACATAGAAATCCATTTCTAATCGGCGTTTATCTTCAAAATAGACACTATCAATCAATGTCACTTCCCGGTTATCCAGCGCAATAGATGCGCCTACTTTGGAATGCTTCTCCCCGTTTTCTGACGGTAGAATGAACCAACTGGAGAGTAATAAGACACATAAAAAAGCGACAATTCCTGCCGCTATCTGGTACTTCGTTCGTTTGTATTTCATCTTAGGAATCATAGATCTACCTCCACTTCTTGTTATTCCGTTATACGGCGCACCACTCCTTTAAAGGCAGACTTCCAATACACGTTATCCATGCTGTCAATCCAAACCCCATGCGATGAATTATCATTGATAAAATTCCCATCACCTAAATAAATGCCAACATGTCCATTTACTTTATACGTATCAAAAAACACAATATCGCCACGTTTCATGTCTTTCGCCGCAATCATTTTTCCTTGCTTCACCAACGTATCGGTTGTGGTGCTTCCTAATGGTCCCAGCTCCACTCCGGCTTCAGCATAGCACCACCGAACGAAGGAAGAACAATCAAATCGCCGACGTTGCACATCGGATTCACTTCGTCCACCGCCCCATACATAAGGTGATTTCCCCACGATGGTAGAACCTGTGGAAATGGCTTTTTCCACGGTGACACTTCCAGCACCACCAATCAACGTCCCTTCACCTGCTCCTGTATTTGGTTGCAAGTAAGCCATCACATGCTGCACATATAATTGATCTCCATACGCCCATTGGCCATCTCGGTTCCCGCCTACTCGCTTCTGTCCATGGCTTTGAATGCGCGCAAATTCAACCGCATTGGCTGCCGTCCATCCACCATCACTTTTGATGGCAAAAGGAATAAATCCAGCCCCAAAATTATACCCTTGGATGGCTGTTTCTTTCGGACTTTTTTTGCCCTCTGCTAGCGCTCTTTTATAACCAGCCGCGAAATATTTCACGCCAGCTTGTATCGATATAGCTGGGTCACTAATGGTGTTTGGCGGCATCCCCATCGATTCGCTAGACTGCATCACATCCGGTACACCGCCACCAGACTCCTGCATGATCATCGCGAGTATGACATCGATACATTCCGGGATACCATTCTCTCGACAAGCAATTTCCACAAGGAGTCGATATCGCTCTACTTCTGGGGAGATATTAATGGCGGAAACTTCTCCAGATACTTGTTCCGCCTTATCATTACCCGCTACAATAACGACGATTAGCAACATAGCAAATACGATTCCTAAAACCACTAATAGTGTGGTAGAAGATAAAATCAGCCATAGACGCCGAGCCTTCCGGATACCATTTCCAATTTTACTTACTGCTCGACTCATGAACCTTCGCGCTCTTTCCTTCTAACATCAAATCAATAACCAACCAGCTACCCTGTTGCTCTTTCATGGTTGCTACATACTGTGTCACAATCGTAGATAGCTCTTTGCCATTGGCATCTTTATTAATGGTTGTTACGTCTGCTTTCCAATAATAAGAGTCCGCATCTGCTTGCTTGGTTGCCATGTTTTCTATGCTGGTCACTTCTGTACTGCTGTATTGTGGCACCACTGTTTTGTTTTTCTGTTCGTCTAGGAGCGCCTGATAAAACCCTGGTTCCAAACAACCTTTTGCCTTTTCAATATGTGCTAATGGCCGCTCTTTTTGAAACGTCGGGTACACCTTCAAGAAATTTGTAAACACTTCTTTGGCTTTTTCTGCCGAAGATTTTTTTGCATCTCCAGCAGCCTTTTCATCCTTAGAACTAACTGTTCCATTCCCTCCCGTTTGTTCCTCTTTTACAATAAGCGTTTCATCACTGGAGGTACTGATTGGAGCTTCATAGATATAAAATTTATAAATGTAAAGGCCTACTGCTACTAATAAAATGACCCCACATGTAATCACTTGTTTTTCTTTTGTGGTTAGCTTTCTTCGCTTTTTATTTGCCATCTTTTCCTCCTTGTTTATACGCCACCTGCAAACAGAGCTTCCTCTTCATCCGTTATTTGAATATGCATATTTAAGTTCTGATCCCCAGCGATTGACAAAATACAGTCTCCTTTTCCTTTAAACGTAGGAATGGCTGCATACTCACTTTGCGTTAGCTGATCTTGGAAGACACGTCGCAATAAGTCCATCGATGATATATCTTGCCGAAATATCATCTTGTATTGGCATAGCCCCACAATTTGAGATAATTGATTGGCTGCAAGCACCATTTCTTCCGACTGTACGTTGTCTGCTTTCGGAAACATCCGCTCTAAACGTTGGGTCGCAAAAACGACACCAGCCAAAAATTTACGCGCTTCCGATAGCATCGTCACAAAAAACTTCGCTGTAAATGCCTTCTCTATATTCAAGTAGTTGTGACACTCGTCCATTAAGACTAAGAAACGAGTGAGATCAAACCAATGTTTCTTGCCCGTGTAGAACGCATTCATTTCCTCTCGGCCAACCTGTGTCATCGTCGCCCAAATTTGAGTGGTCGCATTATATATTTGGATGTCGAAAACATACTCGTCTAAGCTCTCTAAACCGCCTGTAGCATAGAAAACAATTTTTTTATTGGTAAAGTCCTTGATGGTAGAATGCCCATTAAAGATATTCCCATATGTCCGCAGCATGGATTCAAAAGAGCGATGCAATTTTCGTTTGATAACGCGAAGATCGTCCTCTTCTTCTCCCTCTGCTGCCGCCTTCAGGAAGTCCACCCATTGCTCTAAGATGGGATACTTTTCTTCTGCATACTGCGTGATAGTGAGTTGTCCACCACCCCAAAGTCCTTGCGCGCGGTAGAAGTGATACACCATTTCTGATACAATATCTAGTTCGCTCTCTGTTGCATCTTTTTGTTTCAACTGGTACGTCATTTTCAATTTTTTTACGTGTTGCGCAAACGATGCTTCTTCATCAATGACGATCGTTTTATCTGGTAATTGCTTGGTTGCGTTCGGATAAACCTGGAACAAATTCAAAATGCCAGATTCTCCGTTAAGTTGAATCGTTTGGCCGCCCTGATCCGCAACAACACCAACAAATTCTCCAGCTTTGTCAAAACCGCGAATATAATTTCCTTTCATTCCGTTGTCTGCCAGCATCTTTTTAAGTGCGGTTGATTTGCCTGATCCCATATCGCCACAGACAAAAACGTTATAATACAAGCGAAGCTCTGACTTGTGGAATAAGTCCCAGTAAACGGTACCGTATGTCCTTGTATAGCCCCAGTAGGCAGCCGTTGGGTCTTTCAGTGATGTTTGATTATGTGCAAACCCTAGGCCCATTGCTTCTGCTGGTATTTCATTTCCTTTATGAAATGATGGCAGTTTTTCTTGCATATCATATCCCATAAACATGGACTGCCATTCCTCTTCGTTTTCATCAAGAAAGACCATACTATCAAAACCTTCCGAACGGATCGCCTTGCGTATCTCCTCTACCTGTTTTTCCAGTTCGTGGCTCGTCGTAGCGGAAATAAAAATACGCGTGTGGCACAATTTAATGGCCTCACCGCTGCCGTTCACTTTCAAGGCGAGATCTCGTGAGGCTTCGAATTCTTCGTCATTGATGTCATAGGTCGTTTGGTTGGTTGCATTGTCTCGCCGAGAACGATATTCCGTTGTCGTCTTCTTCAGTATTTCTTTAAAATCTTTTTCTGCATCCGTCATGTAGTCAATCGTAGCAATCGTATTTTCGTGATTCGTGAGACTATCCATCCAAAAGCCCAGGTATAAATTGGGGTAGCCGTACACATGTAAACACGTCTGATATTCATTTCCTTTGCGTATATAAAACTCGTCTTTAAAACTGATGTTTCCTTGCGGCTGAATCATTTCTAGGAAATCAATTTCACTTTCCACACTTCGCTGTGGCGCATCGCCATTGACCATCGTTGCTAGGATACGTGTTTTCATATCCAAGGACTGACGTTGGATGTCTAGGAGGGTTTTGTATTTATCCTGTAGCATTTGAATGCGTTTATCCAGCTCCTGCTTGTTGGGTGCAAACAAAAAATAGTACGTGTCTCGCTTTCGGTAATCGGACTCAATGGCCCGTAGCTTTTCCAGCTCTATATGGAGTAATTTGGTTTGTACAGCGTTGGTACTGTTTTTAATTTTGTGAATGTAATATTCTTGTTGCTCTTTATTATCCTCCGGAAAATTCATAAAGACTTCTTTTACCGGATACGGATACTCTTTCATATAGTACCAATAGCTATCCGTAATGTTGGCAAATTCATTGTCGTCTAGCATCCATATGTCAAATTTCCGAACACGAACAATATCAAAGACGGCCGTCTGTCCGCCGTATTCCACTTTGGGATAGCCTTCTGGCGTCAATCCCTTCACAACCATCTTGTCACTTATTTTGTTATAACGTTTACGCAGCGCGCGATTCCTTTTGGGCGGAGCTTTCTGTGACTCCTTGGCCTCAATGGCATCAAATTTCATGTTCCTGTTCCCTCCTTTCTGCGATTTCGTCTCTATCTTCTTTTTGCCATACCACGCGTTTTTTTCGAAGTATCGTCAGCATTACTTGGTAGTTTTTCTTTCCATGTACTTCACCATTGGGGTAGACAGCCAACCAGGTGCCTGCCCCAAATAAAATGACAACAACAATTCGGATCATACTAGGAAAAAGAAAACTAAGCACAAAGCCAACAGCAATCGAAATAATGATGGTGAAGCCATCCTTTACCGTGAGTTTTTCCCATTTGTTATCGACATCAATTTCTGTTGGCACACGTAATACTTTACGTCCTTGTACTTCGCTCATCCTTATTTCTCCTTCCCTCTTGTCGTATTTTTGGATACATCATAGACCTTTCGCGCCTCTTGCATTGGCTTCGAATCATACATTTTTTGTGTTGTATTGGCATAGGCCCCAACCATTTTCTCTCCGACAGACTCCTTATCAGGTTTCCGTCCAGTGAAAGCAGGCGATGCCTCCATGGCTGCTTTCGCACTTGTTGCCGCTTTTGGCAACGAGGCTTCGTTAAAGGTTGGTGTGACATCCTGCGGTTTTTGACCGTTAAGTTTAGCTGCTGCTTGGCCGCCAGGTTTTGGTGCTCCAGGTTTCTGCTTCTCTGCTAATTGTTGCGCAGCTTGCTTCTGTTGTTGCTTCGCAGGATTCACTGGAGGCTTGGCTTGTACATTCTGCGTTTGCTTCCGTGTTGCCGCTCCTGTTGGCTTACTTCCGGATCCAGTGGAAGTACTGCCAGGTCTTGGCGTAATGCCTGCACCCGTTGCGCCACCACCAGATGCACCACTAGTCGTAGACGGAGGCGAGCCATTAGCGCCTGCTCCTGAAGGACTTTCACTACCAGCGGCTCCCGATGATCCCTGCGCGTTAGCATCCGTCGGCGATGTTGGCCCTGGAACTCCTCCTGCTCCACTTCCACCAGGTGAACCAGCCCCCTCGGACGCTTTCTTCGCACGTTGTCGTTCCATAAAACCATCCAATGCACCTTTTCCTGCTGCCCCTGTTTTGAACAAGCCTCCAGCTCCTTTTCTGGTCATATTGAAGGCTGTAGATGCGCCTTTCTTCGCCATATTTGCCGCACCTTTGGTTGCATCGACGGCTCCGCGTGCACCCATTGTTGCTGCAATAACGGATTGAGACATACTCTTCAAGCCAGCATCAATACCTAATAACTCCTCGATAAAGTTCGGTCCATCCATGAAATAAATCGAAACAACAAGAATAGCAACTGCCTTCATCACGGCATTTACTTCGGATGTATTGATGAACGCTATGGCTAAATCATAGATAAAAAGCAGCGCTATCGCGATGTACAGGACTAAGAAGGTATTTCTGATTTTCATGATAAGCTTTTTATTTCGCTGCCCATCAATATCTGTCATCGCCGTTGCTGTCGTGAATATCTTCAGGACACCGAGTTCCACCATGAGCTGAATCACTTTCATGATGGTAAAAAACACAACCAGCGCTTTCCCTAAAAGGCCAAACAGCATCAAAAACGGATGCCAGGAATAGCGATAATAGGTCTGATCCTCCGTGAAAAAATGAGAACTAGGTTTCACCAGCTCATATTTATTGCCAATCTTCGTCAGTTTTTTAGCTAAGATTTGCTTCCCATCGTCACTTAAAGGGGAATCATCAAAGAAAAAGCTCCCCATATCCACGCTTTCGGTGATATCCAGCATTTTAATATCCTGCATTCCCGAAATGTCGTTCATTTTGGTAGGACTGACGGATATCCATCCTTCCTTGTCTATTTGGTACACATCTGTGATATTCGATTGGATAATACTAATCGATTGATTTTGACTGGTAGGCAATATCCCTTTTCCTGCGATGACTAACTCTTTCATTTGCGTCATGCCCCAAGGTAGCACAACAAAGAGCGTGATACCAATGAGTAACGCAGACACCATCTTGGACGGTTCCCCGTTATTGCGCATGATTTGGAAGCCCATGTACACAATAGCGGCACCCGCCAGGGCAAAAAAGATCGGCATATAAAGCGTTAGAAAATTCTCAATGCCATCACTTTCAAAAAAGCGAAATAGCTTAAATGCTTGATCTAGACCTGTATTTAATGCTTCAACGACAACAGCCAGCCCTTTATTTACTGCCCACATGCTGGCACGAAAAATGGCTGACCACCAACTGGTAAGCCCTAGCACATCTGAAAATCGTAGCAAGATGTCAATGATTTGTTCATCAGTTAATGGCGTTCTCACCTAAGCACCTTCCTTCAGCAACAGATAATCCACTTGTTCATAGATTTCTAGTCGCTCTGGTGCTTGTAAAAATACCTTTACTTCTTCTAACGTATCTAAGCTTTGGAAGTAAGCGGTGGTGCTTTCATCGGTATGGTCCAACACCATCGATGAGATAAACCGATACTGATCTTCCGTTAAGAAGTCGAGAATTGGCGTTTCCTCATGAAAGACTTCTTCTACTTGCGCCATGTCTATCCCGCTCCTTTCTGTAGCATTTGGTTGTAACGATTCCGGTGGGCCTACCTCGGATAACGCAATATCCTCTGGTTCCGGTTCCGCCTGTTCTATCGCAATGGGGATCATCAACGACTCTAAGGTTATCCCCTGTGTAGTTCCTTCAATTCCTAACTCATCAAACGTGCAAGGATGGTCGAAATAATCCATTAAATATTCATGTCGATGTAACATCGCTGTTCCTTCATCCAAATCGGCACGAATCGGAAAGGGCCGCACACGTTTTCCTTTTAAATCTTTCCGCATCTTGGTGCGAATGACCACCCATTCTCCCATCCGTAATAAGCGTAATTCGGATGGTTTCATCAGTAATCGCTCTTCTTCTTGCTCGCCATAGCTCTTATCTTCACTCATGGGATCTCCGTTTCGATTTGGAGAGATAACACCAGCTTCCCCGAGTTTTTCGCTGAAGTGTTCCGCATCGTCGAAATCATCCGACATGATGTAAATCTGGTTCCCGCAACTACCTAACATATCGTCTGCATTGGTTTCTCCGTAGACTTGTTGGAATTTGGCCAAACTTTGAAAGATAAGATGGTAAATCAATCCCCGTTCCAGCCCAACGGCCATGTAGCGGGCAAGATTTTTGATTTCAGGTACATTTCCCACTTCTTCGTACACATTCTGTACACGGCGTTTTAGCGTACTATTTTTCGAACGTACTGCCAGTTCAGATAACACGGCACTGGATTGCGATAAAAAGGTAGAGACTAAATCATTCAACGAATCGTCCCAGTCTTTAATAATGACAAAGAGCGCCACAGGGCGCTCTCCTTCCGTTAATTGGGTGAAATCAAAGTCATTCTTGGCTGTTAGTTTCGCAATCTCATCGGACATGTACTTATTCAGCTCGGCAACCGTTCCTGTGTAAATACCAGAACGCGTCACACCTTTTGAAAATTCGATCGTCATGAATTGGCGTCTTGCTGCATTCATGGGTGGTAAACCTTGAAAATAACGATCTAAATCTGTAATACCATCCTCGTCTGGGTTGGTTGCTAATTCCATAAAAAACATGCCAACGGTGAACAGCGTCACTTTCTCCGGTGTATTGTTTTGATAACATATCTCACAGACCGCCAGTACTAACGCATTTAGCAACGCAATACTCGCTTTCTGCCACATAGGGTCCTTGGCTTCCGGATTGTCGTAGAAAGAGAACGAAAGCGTCTGAACCAAGGTTTGAGCTTTGGCGATATCTCCTCTGAAATACGCCTGTTTGACTAACTCAAGCGGATTATAGCCAATACTCAAGTGAGGATCCAGTAGATTCAACACAAACACGTCAAAGCCGAATTTTTCGAATTCAGCTTTCGTGTTCTTCAGTATGTTTCCTTTGATGTCCAAAATGATGGCCGAGTCTTGAATACTCGCCCGCATGATGTGCTCCAAAAACGGATAGGTGAACATCTCTGTTTTACCAGATTGTGTCGAGGCATCCACAAACGTATTCGTTTTATTGACATCCATATACACAAAACCATCATGGTGCAAAATTGGAATACCAGCTATGCCTTCGTATACCTCATGATTTGTCGGAACCCGTTTGTATTGTGCTTGGATTTCTTCCAATGTGGTCCATCTGGACGTACCTTTAATCCCGAGCAAAATATCGCGAAAAGCCATACGTTTATGGTAGATGCTTTTTCCCACAATAACGCTCAAAATAAGATACATCAACACATAGATGAGGCGGTACACACCATAGAAATGAAACGTAAACAACCACCTTTTATCGAAGGATGGAAACGGCATCGCTGTTCCGTTTCCTGAAAAATAACCCTGAACAAACCCCGAAAACCCACCCGTAAATGCGCCTTTCCCTGCAAGCAACTGGCTTATAAAAGATAGGACGGTATTTAAAGCTAGCGTACAGGCAACAAAAATACAGACGCCATAGGCAATTAAAAAATAAGGGGAAGCAAAGAATGTTTTCCACTGCTTATACTCTTTATACATGGATGCTCTCCTTACCGCTCCATCTCATAGGAATGATCCTTTTGATTCGCTTGTTTTTTTCGAACCGATTGGATCACCACAGGGGTCTCTTCTTTGAGCTGTAGCTGTCTATTTTCATTTCGTAAAAAGGAAGCTTGTGCTTCTGCGTCTTGGGAGGATAGTTGTTCCCCCAATTGCCTCGTTATGTGTTCCAACCGCTCTTTTGGCACAAGGCTTTCTGTTTGCTGCGACATTTTGGCCATCGCGTCTAATCGCAAATCTAAGGAGTCATAGGGCGTATGCAAATGATCGTATTGGGTAAGTAACGGTGTGGCCACATCATATTTCCCAGCTTGCAGCCCTTCTATTTTCCTTTGGTACTCCTGTATTACTGTGTCTCGATTCATCCCTAACCACTTCTCCTTTTCCTGTTCAATCACTTGATTAATCGATGTTGTGATTTCTTTTACCGTTTGCTGCACGCCACGGAGTAGATGGTCTCGCATCTTTAAATCGCTCGTCCAATGTTTGAGATACGCCAAGGAATATTCGCTTGTATCAATCCCGTAAACGCTACAAACGCTATACGCGGTTAGTTCCGCTTGAAATTCTTTTTCGGGTGCACTAAGCGTCGTTTTTTCATGCAAAATAGCATGCCCCACTTCGTGAATGAGCGTTTTGCAATTTTGAATATCGGAATTTCGTGGATTGAGCAAGATCGCTCGTTCCTTTATAAAGTATTTTCCTTTGACGACGCCGTAACTTTGCTTCCATGCCTCTCTTGAAAAGCCGACCCCTCGCGCGTCCATCACATGTCGAACGCCTTGCTCGACAATCGATGTCAGGGGATGCGAACCATCCAACCACTTATTAGGAAAAATAGCAGGTAAATCATCGGCACGTGCCGTGGTCTGGGAAATATCAAAAATAGGCAGCGGACGAAAACCCATCGGGCGTTTATCCGTTGCCAGCTCTCCCTTTTTAATCGCCGCTTTTTCCTGCGGTGTTGCATCTTTTACAAATTGCCAGTTTCCCTTAGCATCACGAAAGATATCGGCTGTAATCGGCTGTAAAATGCGTATGACAGCATTTTCTCCACGTCGGATAGGGAAACCCAACTTTTGAAAAAACTTAAACGTACCCACCGCCTGCGCGCCTTTAAATTGCGCTTGAATGAGCGCAGCATTCCCGTAACTATATTGCGGGAACTGCGCCATAAATGCTAAATATTCTTTCATCGCTTGGGGATCTGCTAGGTAGCCATCAATCTGTGCGTCTAATTTTGTGATTAATCGGTCCGTCTGTTCTTTATTCGTTTCTTTAGTCAATAAAAGCCCCCTCCTTCGCAAACAAAACCAGTTCCTTCTTTTCTGGATCAAATGGCAGATACGCTCCTATTTCAATAAATAGATGCAACGTTTCCCAAGCCATTGGTCGTAGCTCTTTCGCTGAAACGTCGATGATAAATGTGCGACCATCCACGTGCTCGATATGAATCTCTGGTTCTTCAATCTTCGTAATCACAACATACTCATACATACGCTTACTCCTCTCTTAAGGCGTAGGAAAAAAGCATATGCGCTAACATATGCCTTTTCCAATTTACCTATGCTCGTTCCAATCCCATGTCTTTCGAAGCACTGGGTGCGCGCGATGCTTCATTCTCTTTAGCGCTTGGCCGAACAATAGAAACGCCAATCGTATACGGGTTTAGCAGATGTTTCTCTTTGCTATAATCGATTCGGAATGGTTCGTTAAAAACAATTGATTGCCCATTTGTTAATTCCTTTCCAGAATCAATCAATTGCTTAAAATGCTCCTGCTCTTTCTCAACACGTTCAAGCCCAATAAACTTTGCTTCTCGCATAATCATATACGGGTTTTCTAAACCCGGATTCATTGCTTGAAATTGTTGTTCAATGGTTGTCATGCTTCGAGACTCTTTCCAACCTAAATCAGAAAACATCTGTGTATTATTTTGATATTTACTTTTCGCATACGCCATCGACATTTCCTCACAGAGTTGATAATTTTTTTCTCGTAGTTCTGGGTTGTCACTACCTATTTCATCTGCAAGATATCCTAATGATTCCTGCATCATTTCCGCCCCATACCGGAAGCTTTTACCTCCACTCGACGTGTTTAAAATATTGATTTCCAACTGCCTTATCTTGTTCCCGCTTTGAACGATATCATCTTGCTGAATGCTTGTTTCCACTTCTGAAAAAGAGCGTTCCAAAGAATAATCCGTCAACCGGATGATTGTATCCGCATCATATAATGCTTGTTCTCTAGGCGCGAAGCGATAATCAATATCTGGCAGCGGTTCACTAAGTCTATATTCTATATACTCCAGACGCTCTTGATTTCTTTCCATACTCTCCTGTAATCTTCGAAGCGTCGGCCGACGAAAAATCCTATTCAACCCTTGATTGAGTTCTTCATAAGATGCTTCTTCTTGTTCTAACGCAGATGCCACTTTGAGCTGATAAAGCGAGTTTAATTCCTGAAATCGATCTGCGGTTCGTAATTGATACGAGTGTCCTTTCGCATCATTTTGTGTCAACGAGAAACACGTCTCTCTACTTATTGGCGTAACAGTTATCGTTCTTGATACGGTTTCCATAATGGCCATATTTCTTCCCCCTCAATCCTTTTATTGGTGTTCTACACCTTCTGAAGCCGCTATAACTGTTATTTCAACAGTTATTTGCGCTTGGTTCCCTTGACTATCACTAACGGTGTATGTCACGAGATAGACACCTTCTGTTGTCATATCTACAGCAGATGCATCCACAGCCAATTGTGCTGTTATATCGCCATCTTCCACATCCAAAGCCGTCACATCTTGTAGCCAATCCGGTGTTTCTCCAATAGTAACGGTGCGATTCTGCGCTGTGATCACAGGAGCCTCATTGACAGCTTCTTGCACGGTTACATGAATGGTAATCCAACCACTCGATTTCCCATGGCTATCGATAACACGATAACTTACTTCATACACGCCAGGTATCTCTGGGTCCACATCGTTTTTCATGACTTCTACTTTATCTGTGACATCTCCATCTTCCGTATCGCTGGCTGTCACACCCATTAGTGGATCAAAAACATCCCCAACCGTAATCGTTTGATCTTCTACCTGAATTTCTGGTGCATCATTGATGATCGTTATCGTAATCGTTTTCTGCCCTTTGCCTTGTTGGCTATCCACGACTTCATACGTCACATGGTAGATGCCTTCTTTTGTTGTATCTACATCACTAAATACCACCGTCATTCGGCTTGTTAGATCCCCGTCTTCTGGATCTGTTGCCGTCACACCCACGAAAGGCTCAAAGTTCTCGCCAACATGTAAGGTGCGATCTTGTGCTTCTATCATTGGTTGCTGGTTCACAACAATTGGCGGGTCCGGAATCACTGGCGGATCCACTGGTTTTTCAGGTAAGACCGGTTCTTCAGGTAACGCTGGAACATCTGGCTCCTCCGGAATAGTAGGTACTACCGGCGTTACTGGCTCTTCAGGCGTCACTGGTTTTTCCGGTAACACGATAGGCGCTTCTGGTTGACTTGGTATGTTGACTGTCGGTGTCACAAGCGTCGAATGTGGGGTTTCTTTTATTGTTGGTACTGGTACAGATTTTTCTTCTGGGACAAGCGCTAATTGTTTCCACGTGTCCGCTACGGGGGAATTCGCTACCGCTGGGACATCCATTGCTAGATGACCCGTTGTTTTTTCTTCTACACGTGCAAAAATAGAACCAATCGTTGCCGGCTTTTTAGGATCCGCTGCCTTCGTTGGTCCTTTTGGCTTCGTCGCTTTTTCCCCATCTTGCACCACCACTTGCTTTGGCTCCACTTTCTTTGCATCTTCCTGATTTCCTACGGAAGCATAAATCCCTCCAGCAGCTAATAATATTGCAATGGATGCTACAACTGCATAGGGTATATACTTCTTCTTAAATGGCTTCTTTTCTTTTTCCATTGGTCTCCACCTCAACCTTTCCTTGTTTGTAGTTATTTAAGTGAGCTTCCAGCGCCTGCTTTTTCTCTTGCAGCGCTCGTTTCATGGCAGCAGATAAATCTGCTCTTTTTAATAACTGATTCGTTTCAGCTAGCGTTGTTTTAGTTCCTTGATAATCAACAATGTATGCCTTTAGATCCGCATCATCCGCATATAGATTTAGCATCTCTGCTTGATCCAACTTGCCTTGGGTTAAGTAGGCGAAGCCAATAAAGGCGTACTCGGTTTTTGTATAGATAGCGTCCTTATCCTGCTCGTAGGCTTGAATAACGGCGATATAATCCTTTTCAAAGAAGCTAATAGCCACACGCAATCCAACGCTTGGCGCGTATGCCAAGACGCCTTTTAGTCCAGCAACATTCGCATCTTCTACAAAAGCCTGTATCACATCACCCCAGCGTTTTGGGTACCATTTGTCCACACCGGCTAAATCTTCTTTCGCAATCAATTGTGCTAGGTCTGGCTTCGATGGTCCTTCTGCTTGCGCATTCTCTTGTTGTTGTGGCCACAAACTGAAAGCTGCTATACCAATAGCAATGACGACGAAAAGACACAAGAAAGCAAGTCGATAGCTTTTCTTGTGCCACTGTATCGGTATCCGTCTTTTTGACCGTTGCTTTTTCACTTTCTTTACCGGCTTTTCTTCGACAGGCTTATCCAGCAACGGTTCTGGTTCCTCCGTTGGTGGTGGGGGAACGACATCTTCCGCTACCTCCCTAGAAACCTCCAAAGGTGTAGGCGCCTCTATTGCTACTTCCACTGGCGCCGGTCTTTCTATCTCTTCTTGTTCTAAATGGGGCTCTACTGCTTCCATTGGTGCAAGAAAAGCTTGTTCTAATCGCTGGAGTAGTTGCTTTTTATCTGCTTCTGCCACATCCGTAAACACGTCGTGTAGCGTTTGATTGACAAGTAGAAGGATGTTCATTGTATAGCCTTCTCCTAGTGTCACGGCATCCCGAAAAAGCACGGTTTCCCCGTCTTGTATCACATACTCCAGTTTGATTTGTTTGGCTTGTGCTTGTGCCATCGCATCGGCTTGTTCCAGACGTTCGTTACAGCTGATAAAAGGATACGCGTGATCCACTTCGAGTACGGATCGCAATAGTTTCCGATATTTCTTATCTACTTGAAAATAAACCTGAAGCACCATGCATTCCTCCTTTTATGCGCCTATCGTATTCTTTACAATCTGTACGCCGACTTCCGCTAAGATGACCACGCAAAGACCAATCACGACGTTTTTCATGCCGTCCTTTGCTTCTTCTACTTTTTGTTGATTCTTCCGCATGTAAGCAATACCGTACAAGGACAGTTTAAGCGCAGCATAGGCCCCGCCCGCTGTTTGTACTAAACGCATTCCGCCAACAATCAATGCGACTACTTTGTCCATTCCCTTCGCTCCCCTTCATTATTTGATGGATCCAGCTTTTCCTGAATCGGTTTCTTTGTGTCTGTCATCGTTTGTTTTAATTTCTCCTGTAAGGCTTTAATCTTTTCTAAATGTGGTTTGTGACTCTCTTGGACGCCGTGCTTCTCTAAGTTTTCGACGATGATTTCATGCATGGCATCTTCCTTGTCTAGCCCTTCCGATTCAAAGTATAACTGCAATAATTTTCGTTTCTTATCCCGTTCTGCCTTGGTGTATCTTACCTGTGTTTCTCCACTCATGAGAAACCTCCTTTCCTTTGTAACCGCAAAAAAACACATGACAATTGCATGCGTTCGATCTCTTTCTTATCCTTGTCTAGCCATCTCTACATTGGAATCTCCTCCTCTCCGCCGTATGTTGCTGTCATGTCTAGCAAGCATCAATGAGCGCTCGAAAGCGATGTAGCACTTTTTGTTCATAACCCGACAAAAAAGTTTTCTTGCCTTTCGTCAACATCGTGTTCATCCCTGCAAGATGCATCTCCAAAAAATTCAAGATGAACTGCTTCTTTAAATAGGCATCTAGTCCAGGGGTTTCAATAATTTGTAGCATTTTCTTTACATAATAGCGCTGTATTTTCCGTTTAAAGGGGTTACGAACAGCCATACTTTGTAAATCTAGTAGATAAACCGTTCGCCTTAAACAGGAAGCCTCTCCCATATACACCACCTTCCTCTCTATTCCGTCTTCTTATTGTTTCGCTAACATTAAGACTGGAGAATGAAACCTATCACTGCCAACGCGAGCAAAAGCAGTACTATACATGCTAAATAGACTCGAGCTCCTTTTCTGCCACGCAGTTCGGAAGGAATTCCTAAAATGAGTAATAGAAATAAAATAACCATTGCGATGCTAATTAGCATACAACCCCACCTTGCGCTTCTGATTGCTTCTTTGACCTTGCCCTCCTCGCATCCTAATTAGAATTTCCTCCTTTCGACCACTAAGTGTCACCTAGCAAGTACCAATAATAAAACTAAAATGGCGTAACACTTTCCGCCTATACTCTAGTAAAACGACACTTTTATCCATGAGTAAAAGATAATCTAGTTCTCTTTGTTCATCCTTTAAAAAGGTTACAATCCGTTGCTTTTTCTCGCTATAATGCAAAGCCTGATTTGCCACAACATCTAGCATTTTTTTGATTTGAATTTGTTGTATTCTCCGCTTCCATGGATTTCGGATAGCCATACTTTGTAAGTCCAACAGATAGATTGTTCTGCTTAGACGGTTAGCTTGTTCCATGCTCGCTTTCCTCTCTGCTTCCATATTTACCACCTCCCCTTCACCAATAGTGTCCATTCGTTTTTCCTTCATACATCGATAATGATCTCGCACTAACTCTCTTTTTATGTCCATTAGACATTCATCAAGGTAACCACTGCTCTTCAAATAAGTCAGGTCATCAGCTTCATCTAGTACCCTTACCCCCGTTGTTTTTTCAAAACGTGTTACTAACGCTCTCATTTCTTCCAAGTGATTCAGTAGTCTTGATATTTGTTGTTCACCTTCCAACAGCGCTTCCCTAAAGGTATTTGGGAACTCTACTTTATCTTTCTCCATGAGTAGCAGAGTCAATGAAACGATGCACTCCCAAGCATCCAAATTCGCTTGCTTCCAATTTATTTGTAAATCTAGTAGTTTGATTCTATTTTCTCGAGACAGGATCATCTTCTCTCATTCCTTTATTTTTTAATTTTCTTATGGTCTTTTTGATAGACTGACTTTTCATCTTCAGCTATAAAAGGGAAATTTTCTCCTCTTCTATAAGATAAGTGAAATGTTCCCGTAAAAACTGATCAAATCGCTTGGTATCGACCGCTACAGAAGTATTGTAATCTGGTATCGATTGAATAAAGATAAATCGAATGTTTTGGGGTTGATTTTTGGATAGAAAACTTAATAAATAACTCGCATTTTGGTACGTAGAGAACGTTATTAACGCAAATGGAATATACACATCTATTTGCTTATCTGGTAGCTGTGATGCGAGAACAAGCAAATGATCCAACGACTCTGGCTGATCACCTAGATAATAAGCGGTGCTGTGCTTGGTTGGATACGACTGCTGAATGATCGCCTCTACGTCTAACCATGGAGGTTCATGCATCCGAATCAAGGCATTCCCATTAAAATGGCACGCTTCATTTTGAATATAGTCCTGCAAGTTTCCTGGCACGTGTTTTTCCAGAAACTCCTCTGGTACTGCGACTACGCTCGCCACATCCTCTACCTTAGATGCCGCCTCCTGTTTATCTAAAAGAATAGCTTCTTCCATATCTGATGTGACTAACGGTGGCACATTTTCACTTAGGACTTCCTCTTCTCGCTTCTGCTTTTCCCGACTGCTTGCCAGTGTCCGTATACATGCCTGCCATCCTTCACGAAGCTCTTTTCTGCGGTAAATAACAAGCATTAGAAACAGAAGTGCCATGAGACTATAAAGCACCAGAGTCAACCATTGAATCCCATACGTTGGTATTTCCTCCGTTACCTGGAACAAGACCCATTGACTGTATCCCCACGCCGCTAACAGGCCACCTGCATGCGCTAAAGCGCGCCAAACGACAGCATCCACACGTTCTTTCTTTGTTTTTCTACCGATATAAAAACAAAAAACAAAGAAAGCGTACACCACAAGCAGAATGAATAGACCAATAGGTAGCACGAAAGTCTGTACGTCCAAAAAGGATGTATCTTTAAATCCATGTCCCACTAAATAGCCATAAAAAAGCGCCTGATTCTCTCGGTAGCAGACAACCCCTAGCACCATTAGCGTAGCTAAGATAAGAAAAGCTAGCGTCTGTATACTACATTTTTTCCAATCCTTCATGTTACATCGCCCACCTTACATTTTTTCTTTCCCATATTGCTTACGCCAGGCATCTTTCATCCCTTGAATCCCATGTTGAAAAGCACACCCTGCTTTTTTTACGGTCTCTGATTGCATCCAGATATACCAGAAGCTCATATGGATGGTAGCCATCGCGATAGCTACTAGCGTCCAGTCCATCGCTTGTGTCCTTGGTAGACCCAAACATAAGGTTCCTACCACGATAATCAGCCCCCACTTAGCAAACAATCGGCTAAAAACGGACGTTGTTTGAAGCGCTGCTGGTAAAAAGCCGCGAAACGATTTCACTAACATAAGCAACACCATAGCCATTAGTAATAGCCAAGCGACGAGCGATGGCAGATACAGTAGCCACGCTTTCAAGTCAGCGTGTTGAAATCCGTTGTCCGTTAAAAAACGATACAAGGCATCTACGACATGCGGATAATACTGCCATCCCGCCACGATACAAGCCAATTGCCACATACACCGCGCACTATAAAAACCAATCACTTTCATTTAAATCATCCTTTCTATCATTTTTTGCACGTCTTCCAATAAAACGAGACATGCTGTTCCTAAATACATATAGTACATCGCTCTATTTCCCCCTTATTGACACGTTTTTATTTTCTGGCGTTACCTGGTAAACAGCCTGAGATACCCCCAACAGCCGACCATCCAAATCAAAATCTACAATAAAAAGCACCTTGTTCACGTACACAAGATGATGCTCCCACGTCGTCAGTGGTTTTAAATAGATATCTTGTTCTGGTGCAAAATAATCCTTAATCGCTTCCCTCGTTCGTTTATAGAAGGAAAGCTCCCATTCACCTTTTTGATTTACTATTTCCATCAGTTCTATCAACACTGTCAGGTGTGCTTGGATTTCTTGGCGTTCTTTTTTGCTGTACACATATAACGGTAGCATCGCCTCACATTTCCTTTGCATCTTTGGAATATGATCCCCCAGCCACTGCATGGCTATTTCATATGTTTTAATATCAACATGCCCTCGCAACATACCTGCCTGTTCCTTCACACGCGCAATATCTGCTTCTAGTGTCCGCTTATTATCAGTAGCTTGGGTAGCCTTTGCGAGCCACACCGTGAATAAAATGCCTAACAGAAGGATTGCTCCCAAAACATACATCATGGACCCAACCCTTCCAACAAGTATAAAACCGATGAAACAAAGGAAAAATGGAAAAATACTAAATAGAGCGCGTTGGATATCTTTCTCCTCGGTATGTCTGATTCCTCTTATTTTTTCCAGCATCGCATGGTATAGCTTCGCATAATCTAAATGAATGATGGCGATGACCAAAACAAAAACCACGGCAACACTACCTATCACTAAAAATAGTCGGAAACTCAAAATAGCGATTTCTCTATCAGGCGCTGATAGTGGTGTCCATGTTTCCAACCACTTGATTGCTAGCCAGAGTACATACTTATCAGCTACGTTGATGTATAGTATCCCTGCAACAATAGCAATGACCAGGAATTCAAGTAACTGTAATAGCGCCCGTCTCACCGTGCATCATCCCCTTCGCCTGTGTTAGAATCCAATTGACATATTTCCACATCGTAACCACGATTTTTTAAACGAGTGGCTCCTTCCTCCAGCAAGCGCTGTTTGGTATCCAGCATAATGCTCATTCCCCCTTAGTTGATGCTTCTACTAGTTCAGGATCTTCATAGATATTTTTATAAAAACTAAAAAAGTGTACACGATAACCGTACACTTGGAACGTATAAGCTTTACCCTTCTCCAATGTCGCTTGAACGTCTGCTGAATTATGTTTGCCTTTGATAAGGCTATCCGCATTCGCTAACACTTGCACCGTCCCATTCTTCTCTTTTACCACCACATAAAAAGTGTCGCTATCACCAGAGCGTTTGTTATACAAATTCTCTACAGTTCCTGAAATGGTTTCCTTATGACCATGTGCTGCAATGGTATAGCCAATTAATGAAAAAATGGACCCCACTATAAACACAATAAAGAGTGTTAGCAGCAATCCTGTTAAAAACCTCACGACATATCTACCTCCTTCTCTTCCTTATTTTAAGTTGTATGCTTCCTAGAGCCATTGTATTGGTTGCTTTTTAAGCGCAGGGACGTTATAACACACCCAGCAACAACCACGATTAAAGCTACTTGTATGACCTAAAAACTTGATCCGCTTCTTAAATATCAAGATGGCCAGCTTATCTTCAAATTGCTGAAATAAGTTCGCTCGCTTTTCGGTCTCTAGTGTGGCCAATGGTAATAGCAAAGCAAATGACTGGATTTTATTTTCCTTCACTAGCTCAAAACTACGTTCAATAATTTGATTTTGTTCAGAAAATGGTGGGTTACTAATCATAAGATCACAGTTGCTTGGTGGTTCTGTAGTGAAAAAATCGTTGCCTAAATCATCAAAAATATGTGTAGCTCGATATTTCAACTCTAGCTCCTCCGCCATCAATTTGAATTGGCTGTCATAATGATTAAATGGAAACCATAAACTCTTAAACGCTTGAATATCAATGAGTTCATATATATTTTCGACCACGAATCTCGGGGTAGCTACGTGATCACGACTTACTTTTTTTCGACTTCATACAATAAATTCGTTCTCACGACAAATCTCCTTCCTAATTACTCCTGTTTTCAAAAATAACGACCATTAAATACCCTTGTGTTCCATATATAGATCTTTATAAAATTTTTCAGCATCAGTGCATAATTTTTTATACTTTTCATCAATATCGCCGCTTGTATACTGTAAATCACAGTTTTTACAATACAAATTCCAAGTAAGAACGTCATCACAGCAAGGACATTCTTCGCATTCGTCTTCGCCAGTCATTCCGTTTCCCCCTTGATTTTTGACTATCATTGGAGCTTCAAAACAGCTACCAATTCGTCCATTTGATCTTTCGATAATTCCATCCGGTATGGTGCCGCTAAATGTTGAATATATGGATTAATTTCTAATCGAAGGAGCTGATTTAAATGTAACGCCAAGTCCGATCCGTACTTTTGATGTTTAAATAAAATTTGAACATCGATATTATCTCTTTGCCATGCGTTTAATCCTTTGGCTACTTGATCTTGGTAATAGTCATTTCCTAAATCTAATGCAGCTTGAAAATAACTTGTCTTACGTCCAATTTGCTGGACACATTTTATGATAAACCGAGAATCTTTTCTCCGCCCGTGTATGTTCTGCTTATAAATGTTACTCGCTCCCTTCCTATAATAGGCTATTATTTATATAGTCCCTCAATCTGTATGATGAAGTGTTACGATTTCTCAACTCTCCCAATCTGAGCCCCTTTCTTTATTCTCGATCTTCATCAGATCATCGTAAGTTTGAACGCATATTCGAAAATCTAATGTTTCCGCTCGTCTCTTATCCAATTGACCTATCAGCTTTACTTCTGACTCTTTTGTAATTGGCGTATCACACCGCGTAACCTCAGTCTGTTTTTCCTGTTTCAAATACGGCAGTAATAGCTGGCTCCCGAATGAATCCGTAGCCACATGAGGTATTATCGGTAAATCTTGCACAATGGTAGCCAGTTTAAAATTCCCACTTAAACTAAGCCTGTTATATGATTGCTCTATAAAATTCAACGCAGATTTCTCCATTTCGTCCTTTGAACTTGTTTCCACGTTGCCTCCTCCTCTCGATTAAATCAAATAATATCACGTTAAAAATTGCTTTTTTAACTTTATACAGTTAAAATCATTGTTATAAAGAGTTATAATATGATTATGGAGGTAAATGTATGCAAGAAAATCCTTATTTAGAAATAATAAAATCTATCTATAATGTCTTCACGTCTGATTTTTCAACAACAGCTATTAGTGAATCTTGTGAAATATCATATACTACTGTCAGCGAACTTCGCCGGAACAAGAGAGAGTTATCAAATACAAGTATAGAAATATGCAACAGCCTTTATCGATTCGCTAAACAAAATCAGCTAGACGAACAGTTCTTACAAAAGGAAAAGCAAAAAGGAAGTAACAACATCATTAATATTGAGATTCCAATGAAAAAAGTAATCGTCTCTTTTGAGCCTCACGATTTATTTTGCCTCGGATTACTCCATATAAAAAATGAATCTGAAATACAATCCTCAGACTCATTCAGTAGAATAGATATGTCCGAAAGTCTCTTCATCGCCGAAAACAACAAAAAGTACGATGCCTATGATCTAGGCTTCCGCTTCAATTGTAGATATGCAGGAACCGGACCAAATAACTTTGCTGATTTTATTTTTGATCATTCAAAGATGAGCAAAGAAGAGATTCAAGATGTTGTTTTCAATCACTCCATTGTGGAGTATGATTTTCATAATGATACGCTCACTCCTTTCGAAAGCACTATCCATCAAAACAATGCCTCTTTCGGTATGTTGCACAACAAATTAATCATACTTTTCAATTTTTGGGACAATAATGATATGTTACGCTACAACAACAAGGACGAACTGTTGCTAGAAAAAGCCGCATTTGATATCAATCTATTCCGTCAAATTATGCAGGATCAATATGAGAAATCTCCTGATATCCTTCATATTCGTTATATTAAAAACCACTTATCTGACGATACGCTGAAATATAAAAATAAGGGCTCATACTTTTACGCAAGACACAATAACGTTCATATCGTTATCGAATTTGCTGATTATGAAATTTGGTTACCTTACCGAATTTATCAAGATAAGGGGAGTATTTTTAAAAATGAAGAAATGGCATCGTTGTTGTCAGCTTTAGACATCACACTCAATACTCAAAATGAAAATAAGTTCACGAATTTCTTAGAGAAATTCAAAGATTCCGATCCAATTCAGACGCTATCTATCACAAAGATAGATTAAACACTACTCTTCATTTTTTGTGTACCAAACGTTTGATAAAAACCACGATCTCCTTCACCGTAGGAACACCAGTGTTTTTCTAATAATTCGTGCATGATTGGACTCCTATTTTTTATTATCTTCGCATTATACGAAATAATGATAGGAGTCTTTTTATGTGTCGCTAACTCTTCAATTAACTTAGGAAACCCCTCATAGCTATCCACTTTTTCAATACCAACTAAAACACAACCTAAGTCGTTTCTCTTACAACTTTTCACTTCTTCTAACATATTCATGTTTGGAACTACATCAATGATGCGATAAGGCCATTCGTCTTGCTTCCATAACTCTCTAAGTTCTTTTAAATAGAGTGTGTATCCCTGTAGATCATAAAAATAATAGAATCTTTCAGACATGCTTGACTTACCTCCATTCAATAAAGAAGGAACGCCAAAATTTAGGCGTTCCATTTTATGATATCTTTATCATTTATTTTTCTCTTTTAAAGACCTTCTGATCCTTCTTTTTCCCCAGACTCTGTTGAACTACTTTGATAATCGTTCGTTCCATACGCATCCTTATATAGCTCTTTCAACGTGTCTTCTGTTGGTGCATAATCACCATGCTTGTCTTTCTCCAAATATATTGTGAATATCATTGGTTCTTGAACAACTGGAGTCACACCCCCGTGCTCATAATAATGAGTTAGGCTCCAAAAATTCACGAGTTGCATCACCGTGTTTAACTCCTTGCTGTCAGTTCCGTTATACTTGTATGCGTCTGGTCCCAAGTATTTTTCAGTAACCTCACGAGCTGCCTGACCTAATCCTTTGCCGGCTAGCCCTCGAACAGAAACTTTTACTTCTGCGCCTTCTTCTGTTACTTCGCTACTCACCGTCGTGTAGTCATCAATATCATGATACATATCAACCATCGTCTGTGCGTATCCATCTAAGATTTCATTTGACGTGTAAGTGGAGCCAGATGATGTTTGCAATAACCAATCTTCCGGAATATGAAGCGAGCCATTTTTGCGGAATAGATCCAGCTCTGCTTCTTTAAATTGTTCGGGACTTAAATGCGTTAATTCTTTGACACGGCTTGTTTTATCTTTAAATACAATGTCCATATAGGCTCTTGCTGCGACCTCTGGATCAGAAAAGGAATTCTCTGCTGATAGCTTCTCCTTAGCCACTACTTCACTTTTTACTTCTTCTGCAGGTTTTTCTTCTGTCGTTCCTTTTGTACCATTACCGCAGGCTACTAATGAAAAGACGGTCATGGTTGTCATGACCGCGAGACCTGCTTTTTTGATCATCTTTTGTTGTTTTATCATGATTAACTCCTTCTAAATTTTTATCGTAGATTAATAACTCAAGGCGCGTTTGGATAACGCACCGAACGCCTTATTAAAAGCTGTTTTGCTGATTTTTACGTTCTTTTTCGCTGTCCATGGATCGTTGTAGTAGTAGTTGCTACTGTCATAGCCTGTAAGCGCTACACAGTGGACGTTAAAACCGCCTAATTTCGCCCAGACAACGATTGGTCTACCTTGTCGTAATTTCGCCTCTAGCGACGCATTAGAAGCTCCTGTCATGTTGACAGCAGAGCCGGCATATTTCTTTGTTAAATTCATGAGTGCTGGTGGATAAATCGTATACCCTTTCGAAGTATACGGATTGCCGACATACCCCTTATTTGGATCGCTGGCATGTCGTGGCATCTCCTTGGCCAACTTCGCTTTATCGACCTTGGCGCCTTTATATTTTAAGACCATTGTCAACGAAACGATTTCGCAACCGGTTGGTAGGTCTGGTCTTTGCGCAATAATTGGCACGTTCAACAACACTTTCGTTGCAACGGCTGGTGGTTTGGGTTTTGCTGGTGTGACGGGCTTGGGTGCTTTGGTTGTTAAATAGCTGCCGGATACGTAAGCATTCTTTTTATTGAACGTGATTCGGTGCCATTTCCCTGATTTCGCTAAGCTGCTTATTTTCGCGTTCTTCTTTAACCATCCAACGGCTTTGTAGTTTGTTCCTGGTCCTGATCGAACGGTTAGGTCGGCCGTCGTATAGTATGTCGTCGCTGCGGATACGCTTGCTGTGCTAATCGTACAAAGTAAGAGCGCAACTACCACCCCTAAAATAAAGCGTGTGAGTGCATCTCTTTTCGTTTTCCTCATCGTCACAACTTCTCTCCCCCAATAATGTATATTTTCTTACGTCTGAAAATATCAAAAAAAAGAGACTGGCAGTTGCCTGTCAGCCTCTCAAATGGTGCTTATTCGTTCGTTGTTTTTTTACGTCTTGCGAAAAGTGAGATACCAGCCACACCCACTAATAGAGAACCTACTACAATAAGTAGCAATGGATCTTGATCCCCTGTTTTCGGCATTTTACCGATTTTGCTCACTGGTTGTGGTTGAAGATCGTTGAAGTGTACGGTTTGTCCTTTGTCATTTCTATCTTCATGTTTTGCGATTAATTCATTGGTGTCTGGCGTGTAGAAATACTCGTAGAACACGATATCTTGTCCGGCTAATTTCTTGCCATCCAAGATCATTTCTACCACGTAGTTACCATTCGCTGTTTTCGGTGTGAAGGCTGTTGTTTTACTTTGAATCACTTCTCCAGTCTTCACATTGACTGCTTTTGTAATTACTTTGACTGTTTTACCAGGAACCATGTCTGTGTATTTCATGGTGTCTTTTACTTTTACCGGTCCTGTTGGATTCGATGCTTTTTTACCATTTTCGAATGTCGCTTGTGTGCTTAGTTCAGGTTTTGTGAATCGAACCGTTTGCTCTTTGTCCTTCGGATTTTCATGCTTGGCAACTTCTTTGCCGTTGTAGTGCAAGTATTCTAAGAATACAACGTTCTTGCCAGCGAGTTTGCTGCCATCTACAGGTAATTTCACTTCATATGTTCCGTGCGATTGTGTTGGTGTGAATTTCGTTGTCGTAGATGCATAGACTTCATTGATATTCGCTGGATTTACTGCTTTTGTAATAACGGTATATTCTTTACCAGGGATCAACCATTTGTAATTGATTTGATCCACGAGAGTAGTATTCGCCAATGGAAGCAATGCTTTTTCGCCGTTGATTCCAGTTGCTTTTGTACCGATTTCGATTGGCACACGTTTGTTGACCATTTTAAGACTAATTTTTTCACCATTCGTTGCGGCACTAACTTTGAAGCTTACTGGCGTTGTATCAAGAACATAGCCTGTCAGCGTTTTTGTTTCTACGAAGCGATAATCGCCCGTTGGAATAGCAGACAAGGAGATTTTGCCGTCTTTATCTGTTGTGTAGCTGGCCACTTTGACATATAGCCCGTTTTGTAGTTGTTCTAAGTCGAAGGAAACGCCTGCTAGTGCTGTTTCGTGTGCTTCTGTTTCCACATCTACTTTGACTAACTCCACGTCTTGTTTTGCTAATTCGTTTAACAAGGATACTTCGTTGACTGCTTTCGTTGCTTCTTCGCCGTACAATACTTTATCTTTTAGAATGCTGATCTCGAATGTTTTTGCATTGTCTTTTGCTTCTAACGTGAAATCGTATGCCTTCGTATCGATGTTATGCGCTGATCCAGCATCTAATTCTTTTAGTGTGTAGTTACCGTTCGCTAATTTTTGTTGGATGGTTGCCACGCCGTCTTGCACGGTTGCGTAACCGAGTAAGTCACCTTTTGCAATAATCACTTGATTGTTGTACGCATAATCTTGATTTGCATACACGCCGAACACTTTATTGTTCGCCGCTTGTTGACCGTAGATTGGTTTCCCGTTCATCCAGCCAGCTACCGTTTGCTCGTCTTTAAATACTTTTACAGCAACATCTTGTAAGGCATTTTCAGCTTTGACAGATGTTGATGTGATCGCAACGTCTTGGCCTGCATATTTCACTTCAAACGCGACTGGTTCACCGATAACGTATCCAGCTGGCGCTGCTGTTTCTACGGCTTCATATTGGCCAGCGTAGAAACCTGCATCTGTTACGATTTGACCATTTTTATCGGATGTTCCTGTTGTTACGACTGTACCTTTTGCATAACGGACCGTGCCGTCTTTCGTGATGATATCTTCTTTCGCAACAAAATTAAATGTTGCTCCAGCAAGTGGTTTTTGTGTGTATTCTCCAGTTACGACTTCACCATATTTGCTGTCTTTTTTGTTGGCGCTTGTTAGGACTTCTCCTGTTTTAGAGAGCGTCACAATCGATTTTTGTGGTTTATTGAAGAAATCAACTGTAATCACGCCATCTTTGACCGTGCTGTCTGTTACTGCAAATTTCAGTGGTGTTTTGTCTAATACATAGCCGTTTGGTGCGCTAACTTCGTATAACTCATAGTTGCCGGCTTTTAATTCCGTTGGTAGTACTAAATAGCCTTCGTCATTTGTTTCGAATTCTGTAATTGTTACAGGTTTTGGATAATTGACTTTCTGGGAGATAAATTCGCCAGTGCTTAGATCTTTGACTTTGAATGTTGTACCGGCCAAAGGAATCGTTTTGCCTGTTTCTTTGTCTTTCTTGATGATTTTTACAAGCCCTTTCACATCCCCATCGACAATATTGTACATTAATGTCTTGTTGTGTTCTTTGATTATGACAGGGAAATCACCAATTTTGATATGTCCTGTAGGGGTTTTGGATTCTTTTGCGATATACTCGCCGTATGGGATGCCATCAAAACGTAGATGACCATTCGCATCCGTGATTGCTTTTGCGACTTCTTTTCCAGTGGCTACATGAATCAATGTGAATTCAGCGCCCGCTAATTCTGTTAAGAAGCCTGATCCACCTTCGTTGGAATGCGCATATTTGTTGATTTCAATATTTCCTTTAATAACGTCATTGGTTGCGACTTTATCCGTGAGAACTAACGCTGTGTTTTGGTCTTTATACGTTAGACTGAATGGGAATGTTTTCGTTTGTAGATTGTAACCCAACCCTGCTTTTGTTTCTTTCGCTGTGTAATTACCTAATGGTAATTTCTTAGATGTTGCTTTGCCGCCTTTGATGACAACGTGATCCACGATAGCGCCTGCAGCGTTTAAGATATCAAATTCCGCGCCATCGAGAACCGCGTCCCCTTGTGCTTTTGTACCAGTTTCACTATCCTCTTTTGTTAAAGTAACTTGACCTAATACAGCTGTGTCTGTGAAGGTAACGGAACTTGTCTTCGTTGCGATGATTTGAATATTTTGAGATACAGTAGACACTAGATAACCGTTTGGTGCTGTGATTTCATTGATAGTGTACTTACCTTGCATAAGATCTTTAACCAGAAGTTTTCCACTAGCATCCGTCGTTGGTGTTGCGACTACTGTACCTGCGCTATTTTTTACTTCGAATTTTGCGCCAGCTAGTAGGGATGTGGTGTCGTTACCTTTTTTAACGATTTCTAAATCGCCCAATTGAGCTTCAAAAGTCGCTTTCACACCATTTACTGTTATAGGATCACTAACATCACCAGCACTTAATAAATCTTGATACCCACCTGTTTTAGGCGTGAATTTTAAAGATGTTGGTTCCCTTACATCTGTTGGTACTGTTAGATTTATAGTTCCGCTATAATTAGCATCTGCAACTAGTTTGAAATTGTCTTTAACATCTAACTTTACAGTACCTGTATACTCTCTGCCATCTGGAGTAACAGCTTTTACACCACTTGGTAAGTTAAGCGTGTACTTGTTGTTACTACCCGTAGATTCAGTTTGATACCAGCCTGTTTCTTGACGTTGCGAAGTCGCGTTCCATGATGCAGTCTGTACTTTGTTTTTGATATCAAATGTCCCAGCGGGTGCTGTTTTATTCTTCGCATGATCTAATAGATATTTTACTCCGCTATCACTTTTCATTGCGGGGCTATCGAACGCACCTAAATAAACATTCAGCGCAACGTAAGTATCTACGTAATTTTTTTCTGATGTTCCGTTATTTGGATATCCGTAGTACAGAATATTATAAACGCCTTCATCATGATAAATTGCTTCGGCATACTCTATGTTAATTGGAAATGGCAAATTCGGATCGATACAAAAGGCGGGTTTCCCGCCAACTGTAATATAAGCTGTGGAAGTCTCATACCCACCATATGTTGCGCTCATTTTACCACTCGAATTACCTGTTGACCTTAACAAACTTGCTCTTGGATTTACAGAGCTTGTAATTACTTTACCTGTCGTCGTTTGACCAATTTCATAAGCATTTTGATCCGCCCATGTTTTAATTGCAAATAACGGCGAGATGAAAACTTGCATTAAAATAGCCACTACCGTTAGTAGTGACAACACCATTTTGAAATTCATTTTTTTTACCACTTTTTAATTTCCTCCTCTTAATTTCGTTGTTATTATTTGAATATTACCACCGAAATGTAGGTGATCTAATTCTCATCTCACTACCCCTTTCGTTTTTAACCAAAATAAAGAAGCATTCACTTAAGAATGCTTCCATACTAACTATTTACCAACCCGAAAGGATTGTTGTTCCTCCGCTATGCGGATTTGGAACTTCTTTGTTCACAGTCCCTTTACTTCCGCCATCAGCTGGCTCTTGCTTAGGTGCTTCTTTTACATTTGACGACTCATTGTTGTTTGATTCAGAGCTTGATTTATCGGAATATGAACTCGAACCACTAGATTTCGAAGAAGAACTTGCCGTACTTTTACTACTTCCGCTTGCAGGTGTACTTGAGTTATTATTATCTCCAGATGGCGCTTGATAACTCGATGATGATTTCGAGTAATTAGATTTATTGTTATTTTTACTGCCTCTGGATACTTCATTAGAAGCTACCTCATTATTAGATTGGCCTGACGATTCTTGTACACTTGATTGGGGCGCTTCTTTCGTTTCATTTGTTGCAACTACCGCTTGTTCTTTCGCAACACGATCCGCTTCTGCTTTTTGTTTCGCCGCAATATCTGCTTTCAATAAATTAGAAGCGATGATCCAGCCTTTGTTTAAATTCGCTTTCGCCAGGTTCTGCGGCACACTATCGATGGCTTTTTTGACAGCTGTCAATTTCGCTGCATCTACGCCAGTAGCCAATACTTTTTGGTTAGCATCTTGAAATAATGCTTGTGTTGCTTTTTGCGTTCCTTCTATAGAGGCATATAGCACATTCGCTTTGGCAATATCACCGACAAGCGCTCCTTTTAAATCTTTATTATCCAATGCGTCGGCTAGTTGTTTAGCTGCCGTTGCTTTTGCTGGTGTAAAATCATCCGCTAACAACACTTTTTTGTCATCCAAGTAAAGAGCTGCCACCGCATTTTTTGCAGTCGTTTCTTTTTCAACCGTTTGCTTCTGTAATAAATCGGCCGCTTCTTTTTCCTTTTGTGCTTCGACCCTTGATTCTTCTTGCGCTTTCGCCTGTTGTGAGTAAAAAATACCCGTTCCTGCCCCAGCGACGAGCGCTATGCTTGTTAAAACAATCCATAATTTCTTTTTCTGCATCTTCCATCATCCCCTCTTTTTTTGGTCCTTCAAATAACGCTATATACCATTGTTCTAATCGATGATACGGTAATAGTTCTAATAGGTCATAATCGATGCTCAATAAAAAATGTAAACTTTCGACCAACACATATTTTTCTGTTTTTTCAAGTTGTTGTCCTTTTTCTGCTACTGCCATATCTGTCCCCACCTTCACTCCTCATTTTACAAGATTCCCCTGTAAAATCCAAGCATTATTTTATTTATGATTCATGGGATGGTGCCGGTGGAATCCAATCCAATTCTTCGACCTCACCAGCATAATACGTTTTTCGTACAGGGTCTCCCTGCTCTACTGGAATCGTTGCTTTATCCGATACACAAAGACTTTCTCCTAAAAACATATCCAAATTCATGCCTACCACTCCTTTCTTTTACTATTATGTTACGCCGTTAGCGAAACGGAGAACGGCACACCGTGAAGGAAAAGGGTCGACCTTCACATCACGCACTCCCCGCTTCGCTAACAGCATAACGGCGTTCGCTTGTTCACTCGTTGGATCAAACATCCTTCCAGGAATCCAGCTTTTCTTTAATGAGTATTTTTCTTGGCTCACTCGCAGAAAAACGAATCGCATAGTAAGTTCCGGATGAGAAAGCAATAATATCGTAAACACCTTTCCAATGTGGGTTCGTCGGCTCTAGTATGATGTAATCTTCTTTACGGCAATTAAATTCTTCTTGTACTATTTTCCCTATCCAACGGTGACGTCTTTCTTCGACAATAGCTGCACAAACAGCATAGAAGACTAAAAAGACAACTCCCACCACCATTAAAATGAAAATAAATAGAATTATTCCAACGGCTTCACCGCCTATCGACAAAAAAGAGAAAACTTTATCGATTATATTTTCATCTTGCGCGTAATCCATCGCTGCCCACTCCTTTTTTTCAGATGCTGTGAACGAAACAGGGGCAAAAAGCGAGTAAAAGGGAAAACTCGAGAAAAATACCCTGCTTCGTTCACAGCACCTAAATTACTTCATGAAGATTGCTCTTCACTCCGAAATAGCAAGACAACTTTATCTGCTAAGTTCTCTAGCCACTCCAGTTCCATAAAAACAGGATTATCTCCTGCGCCTAGAACATCATAACGAACAGCTAAGTCAATCCGATTATGGACGGCAATAAGTTTTTCATGACGTTCTACAATACTAACTTGTATGAACCCTTTGTCCGCTCCGCAATTGCTATTGCTGAAATAAGCGCCTAGGATATCTCCTTCTCGGAAATCACTGCCTGATGCGTTTTGTATCGCTGTCATCTGACACACCATCTTTCTTCACTTTTGTACATCTCACTGGTATCCACCCCATATGTACGAAATCATTCTGTTTTTCACAAAATGATACAATAAGCATTTTAGGCCACCGGAATGCTCCAACCCTGTATCAGCAAGCTATGTCCCATCATCGTGACTCGCTCCCTTTCCATTCAGGAAAGATCGTGGCAAGGCGCACTAGAAACATCTGATACTGTTTTACCGTTTATGGCGTTTAACGGTCACCTGTGGGTACGGTGGTTTAACGAGCTCCCACCAAACGATCCATCCAACAAGACTAGTACCAATCAGCTTGCTGGGTAACAAGATAAAATTCCCTTTCGGGGCGAAATCCCTTGTTACGATTTGTTATATGATTGTCAACGATCAGATAAAACTTACACTTACTTGTTGTACGGAATTTGTTTCGGCTCCATATCGTGCAAGGAGATGATTCCGTACATATGCGGTGGATACCTCATTTACAATCCAAGGCTTTTCGGACAATACCCTTCTTGATACCGGAGCTCATGCCCCTGATTTTTACGTTTTGCGATGACTTTATTTTTAAAGGTTCTGATATTGCGCACCTCGTAATACAAATCCACAAAAGGAACGATATCCCATGATGGTGCGATGCGTACGGCCATTACTTCATCAAACGGTCGATCTAAGGATGCCACATCCACAATCCATTCCTCTTTATTGAATAATTTCACATACACGCGGTCTATGAAACGAAAATCTCGAGAAGTAATCATGTCCATTTTTTTCTTGGCGACGATCCGGCGTGTCCGATAGCGTTTTCCATTACCTAAACGAACGAGCTTGGAATAAGGCGGACGCGTTGCTTCTTTCACCGTTCTTGTTTTGTCAACAACTTGTATCGGCTGGCTGGCTTTAGTAGCAGCAATTTGTATATTCGTAGACACCAGCATGGCGCGTAATACGGGCACATCTGGATTATCTGGATTGGTGTTAATCTTTGTTTGTAACTCCTTTTTTTCTTCCTGTAAGGATAGTAGATCCAACATTATTTTTGCCCCCTTTTTAACTTGTTTGATAAATACCGGAGAATGAATCAGCACGTTGACGTTCAAATAAAAACAAAAAAGCGCCCTACCACAGTTAAGTGATAGGGCGCTTCACAGATCATTCTAAATAGTCTCCTCCTGAAAAAAGTATACAAAGGTACCAGGATTAATAAATTTAGAAAACAACGTCGATTTTTAGTGTCATACTAATATCTACACTAAGAACAAACATTCCTTCCCAAATGTCGCTATTTCTGTTAGAATGTCTAGTGAGACGGCCTACAGCTATGACTGTTGGTCGGTGGTGTGAACCACGGGCTCTTAGGTAACTTGACTTGCCGGAAAAGTTGCCTTCGGGCCTCTCGTTTAAATTTAAATCGTCAACGTACTTCTTCTTGAATCACATTTACTGTACCATCAACATTGGAATTATGCAAATACTTTTTGTAAAAAAAGTTGTTTTACATATGGGAACGCTATCAAGAAGTATCACCAAAAACCTGATTACAGCTAGACTTTGCTATTGAAAATTTTTTCTATTAAAAAAAAGGAAATTATGTTAAACTTAATAAGAGTTTTTGTTTAAAGTGAGCCTATTATGCTGTGATAGGCTTCTTTTTTTATTGGATCTTTTTATCTAGCCGCCAATAACCCCGTTACTGAACACACTAATAATTGTTGCTGCATTAATCAATAGCAATGTAATCACTAAAATCACCTCCTAAGCATTATTTTATCATGAATATAAGAGATCCGACCAAAGTACCCGAAAAAAGGTACTCAATTAAAATTTTATTTCAAAGGAGTGCATTGTATGGATTTAAAGCAGTACGGAAAAACCATCAAAATGATTCGTGAAAACTTAAATATATCGCGCAAGCAGCTTTACGATGGTGTAATGGTCAAATCAAATGCACAGCGTTTTGAAAAAGGTGAACAAGACTCCAGTTTCGAAAAAGTTTCCATACTTTTGGACAGACTTGAATTATCATTTGATGAGTTTATTTACATCCATCATAAGTATAAAGAGCCCGAAAGAGAGCGATTTTTACATGATTTTGTAAATTTAAAAGATACAACAAATACCACAGGTATTATGGATCTACATCATAAGATAACGAGAGCAGGTGTGGCAGATGATACATCATTATTAGGACGCTTACGCATAGTGCTAGAAGCATTTGAATTATATAACAAAGACCAACATTTCGAAAATGCCAAACAACTTGTGGAACCAATTTGGAAGCAACTGGAACAAAAAGATACCTGGTATTACAACGATATTTTAATCATGGCCAATATATATTATGTGCTAGAAGACGAAGCCGTAGTAACTAATATCACCAAAATGTTGAAACAAATTAAAAAATATGCTGGTTATAAAAACTCAGTTAACTTAGATACAGTCATACTTTTAAACTATTGCGTGTATCTCTCAAAACGTGGAAGAGTGCTAGAAACAGAACCTTATGTACAAAGAGCATTAGAAAATGCTAAGAAATATAAACAAACGGATTATTTAATTCAAGCAAAAATGAAACTAGCAGAATTATTATGGGCTCAAGGGAAAAAAACAGAAGCAACTGAAATTGCTGAAAAAATGTTCATGGTTCTAGAAAACCTTGATCGCTTGGAACTTTTAAAAGATTTTAAACAAGACTGGGAAAAAATAACGAGTGAAAATCGCGATTAGGTAATAACTTCGCGATTTTCACTCGTTTAATTTTAATTGCATTATATATCCCTCTTTTATTCAAAATAAATGCTCATTTTCTAATCTCCAATTACCCATGGTGACATTCCCCTTCACTCCTTCTGATGATCTCTGTATTCCTGATAGTTGTGCAAAAAAACAAATAATCTAACTATTCATTAAAAATTCAGCTCTTTGCATTACAGAGAGTAGACACTCTCACAAACAATCTGTGAAAGTACATATTCTCCCTATCAATCAAGCGTAGCACAAAATAGATCGAAAAGACCGTTTCTGTCGTGAACGTAGTGATTTCGTTCGTAAACGCTAAAAACAGGTCTTTTTTTAGTTATTATCATAACTAAAAATACGACTCTTCTCCTTGTGTAGCCTACTTTAAGAATAGCTTCAATGCTGGATTTTTGGGAATAATGTTCCTTATTTCTAACAAAGTCAGAATATACACTAAAAATCTAAAATCACCTGTTTAAAGGGGTAGCACAAAAAAACTCGTATTCGGGGTAGAACCAGCATCTCCGCGTAAATCGGACATTACGTAATATTCCGAATATTACGCGATGCCCGATTTACTTGTTCCTTATAAATGTATTCTCTTTTTCATATCAAT
>NZ_JNFB01000014.1 GCF_000766145.1 Paenilisteria newyorkensis
AACCATTTACAAGCCGACAGGCTGTTATATGAAATTTTCAAAGAACAATTAAGAAGCTATAAACTTATTATACGAGGAGTGATGAACATGACAGAATTATTTGATTCTCTAGAAAGAGGGTTGAAACAAGCGGTTGCTCACGCGGATAATACGAAAAAAGCACGTACTAAAAAAATCATGATTACCGAACTTCCAACCTATACAGCGAAAGACATCAAGGCGTTTCGTCAAAAAGTGGAACTCACACAAAGCGCCTTTGCTGAATTGATGGGTATTTCTGTGAAAACTGTGGAAGCATGGGAAAGTGGTCGAAACAATCCAAACGGCTCAGCGTCTCGTCTCCTGCAACTAATTGAGGCGAATCCAGAAGTATTTATGGATGAATTGACGATAGATAACGAAGCGATTTTGCAGTGAGAAAAAGCCACGAGTTTATACCAAACTCGTGGCTTTATTGCTGTATAAATCAGTTTGCAAACGTTGTATTCCGTGCTTTCCAATCTTCCAGCTTAATGAAGACCCAGAAGGAGTAAATGCCAAGCGTGATGATAATAAGTAGCAGCCATTTAATCCAATTTCCAAATAAGCCAAATGCGGAGCCGTTGAATTGCATCCGGCGACCTTCGATAACGGTATGATTGATTTTCCAACCATAAATCATCGTTAACGCCCACGGATAACAAATGCCAAGCGTTAGCACTGTCACAATGATTCCGAGGATACTCCAACCGATAAATTGCAATAAACCACCATCAAAAAAAGAAGTTCGTCCGTTCTTCGTTTCATAAAAATCTTCTCGAGCCATGTTTTAGCCACCTTCCATATAGCTCTATTTTAACGCAAAAATTGAAAAATTGTCTAGATTAACCCTATCTTTCTTGTTTTATTCAAGGTACAATAAAGATAAGTCTGAATTTAAATGAGGTTTTAATGGTGACAGAAAATTTTGCAGAGAAAATTGCAAGTGGGGAAAAAGCGCAGTTTAAGGTGAATCATACGCTAGTTATTTCGAGTAGTCTGTTGTGGATTGCGATTGGGCTATTATTATATGTTGTTTTTGACCATGTGAAGGCGATTAATGGTACGGAAAAACTGATTTTACTGATTTTTATTGGTTTCATTGTTTTGCGTCCGTTGTTTCGATTGCTTAACTTGTCGCCAACGCTTGAGCTTTCCGCTGAGGGAATGGCTTATCGTGGGGATTTTCAAGCATGGAATCGTGTCGAGGAAGTGCGGGTGACGATGCCTTCGTTTAAACTTTTTTCACAAGGTAGAATGTTGGTCTATACGAAAATCAAGGATCAGCAGGAAATGGCGTGGGATATCGTAGCGGCGGATGTGAATATGCCACTTGCGGATTTGGAAATGTTGATCAACGAATGTATGGCGTTGTATAAGACAGAAGAATAAGAATAGAGGCTTTTCCTGATGTGTGACATGTCATGGAGAGCCTTTTTTGTAACTACATCTTAAGGTCAGGTGGGCATGTGTATGCTTTTAGTGTACAATGGATGAATAGAGATTTTGGAGCGGAGGTTTCGGTGAATGGGAGTTATTTTACAGGCAAAAAATGTGAGAAAAGTATATGGCTCGAAAAGTACGCTTTTTCCTGCGCTAAATAGTGTGAGTCTAGAGGTGCGTGAAGGTGAATTCGTTGGTGTAATGGGCCCGAGTGGTGCTGGAAAATCTACGCTATTGAACGTGCTGTCAACGATTGATAAAGCGACTTCGGGGAGTATCGAAATTGCTGGAAAACCGTTTGAGGATATGCGTGCGAAAGAGATGGCGATTTTTAGACGGGATAAGTTGGGTTTTATTTTTCAAGATTATAATTTGCTGGATACGATGACGATTAAGGATAATATCGCGTTGCCGTTGTCGCTTTCGAAGGTTAAGCCAAGTGAGGTGGAGGCGCGTGTGGCGGATGTGATGCGCCAGTTTGGGATTGCGGATTTGGCGGCGAAATATCCGAATCAGGTTTCTGGTGGACAGAAGCAACGGACGGCGGTGAGTCGGGCGATGGTGACGAATCCTGCACTGATTTTTGCGGATGAACCGACTGGAGCGCTGGATTCGAAGGCTGCGACGAATTTGTTGGAGAGCTTAGTCCAGGCGAAGGAAGTTCGGAATGCGACGATTATGATGGTCACCCATGATGCGTTTGCGGCGAGTTTTTGTGAGCGGATTTTGTTTATTAAGGATGGAGAGTTGTTCACGGAGATTTATCGTGGGACGGTGACTCGGAAGCAGTTTTTCCAGAAGATTTTGGATGTGTTAGCAATGCTTGGTGGTGGAATGAATGACACTATTTAATATTGCTTTTACGAACGTGCGCAAAAATTTCAGTCAGTTTTCGATGTATCTTGGTTCTTTGATTTTGAGTGTGTTGATTTATTTTACATTCGTTTCTCTGGCGTACACGAAAAGCATCGGCGTGATTTTTGAAAAATGGGGAATCGGTGGACAGGGCGTCTTTATGGCGGCTGCGATTGTGCTGATTTTGTTTGTAGCCTTTTTTGTTTTTTATTCTAGTAATTATTTTACGCGGAGCAGGAAGCAGGAATTGGGTTTGTACTCGTTGCTTGGGTTGCGTAAGGATCAAATTGGGCGCATTATTTTTTATGAGAACTTGATGATGCATGTCATGGCTGTCGTGTCGGGCATTGTGATTGGTGTCTTCTTTTCTAAATTTTTCTCGATGTTGCTGTTTCGGATTATGGATTTGTCGATCAATGGTGGCTTTACGTTTTCGGTGTCTGCGATTTTATCGACATTGTTTGTGTTCGGACTGATTTTGATTGTAACGACGGCGAATGGGTACTGGATTGTGTACCGGCATAGTATGGTGGAACTTTTTAAAGCGGATGTTCGGGAAAAAAATCCGGCGAAGGGTTCGCTGACGCTATCGATTGTGGGTCTTCTTCTGATTGGATTTGGTTATTTTTTGGCGACGAGATCGATTGAGGACTCTATTTTTTGGACGGAAGATTTTTTCTTTAGTTCGATGTTATTTGTCTTATTCGGCGTGATTTTGGGAACGTGGCTAGTATTGCGATTTTTGTTTCCGTATGTTGTGTATAAATTATTTTTGCGTAAGTCGTTTTTCTATAACGGAACGAATATTTTGACGCTGACGTGGCTGCGGTATCGGATGAAAAAAACGGCGGGGACGCTGACAATGATTGCGGTTCTCAGTGCGACAACATTAACGATTATTGGTGCGCTTAGTTCGATTTACACAAATATTATTTCTTTTGCGGAGAATTCGAATCCGAATAGTTATCAGACGGCTTGGAGTACTCAGACGCAACGAGAGAAAATTTATGATGTGATTCGTGAAAGTAAGTCGCATACACTGGTGTATCATGATACCGCAGATGTTTACAAAGGAAAGGTCATTGATAAGGTGGATGAGGATTTGCCAGCTGTGGATCAGCGGATGGATGAGTTTTCTGTGATGGGGCTATCGGATTACAATCGATTAGCGAGGAAATTAGATAATGATTCGCAACAAATAAAGCATTTAGAGGATGGAGAGGCTATTTTCCTTAGCCCGATTGGTCGGTTTGAGAATAAGAAGCGCGCTCATTTATGGATGAAGGATCCTTATACGGTGACTTTTAAGAATAACCCCACTAAATATAGTTTGAGAATAAAAGATATTTATCATCATGCGGTGTTCAATACAGATATGGTTTATTCTGCTTTGGTTGTGAATGATAGGCTTTATCAGGAGATTAGTCAGAAAACGATGCCGAAGCATATTGATATTTTCCAAGTGACAAATGAGGATAGGGCAGAGGTTTTAGATCAAAAAATCCAACAAATTGTGGGTGGAGATCCGTATGACTATAATAGGGAGTTGTCTAGTTTTTATTCGAATTATCACATGATGAGTACACTTATTGGTGTCATTATGTATATTGGCATGTTTATGGGCATTGTTTTTTTTGCGGCAACAGGGAGTATTATTTACTTTAAGCAAATTACGGAGGCGGTGGACGAGAGGCCTCGGTTTGAGGTGTTGCAGAAGCTGGGTATGAGCCAGAAAGAGGTACGTACCGTTATCGCTAAGCAGGTGTTGCCGGTGTTCTTGATTCCGCTGATTTTGGGGATTTGTCATAGTGTGGCGGCGATGATAGGTTTGTCAGTGAATATACTGTACAGCGTTGGTGCGCCAGTTGTGGTTAGTACGACGATTTATACGGTGTTTTTCATTGTTTATTATTTTGTCTGTGTGAACACGTATACGAAGATGGTGTCGAGTGGTGATGATTAACGTTTGAATGGTGGCCGAATTTTCTGTACAATGGAATGAGGCGAAGGAGAGATGAGCATGGTAAAAGTGTATATAGTGGAAGACGACATCGTTATTCGTGATACGATTCAAAAGCATTTGTCAAAATGGGGATTTGAGGTCGCGGTTGTGGTTGATTATAACAATATTTTGAATGAGTTTTTGGAAGTGGAGCCGCAATTGGTGATTTTGGATGTGAATTTGCCGTATTTTGATGGGTTTTATTGGTGTAATCAGATTCGTGAGGTGTCGAATGTGCCGATTATTTTCTTGTCGTCGCGGGATTCGCGGATGGATCAGATTATGGGCATGAACATGGGCGCGGATTATTATATTGAAAAGCCGGTCGATTTGGATGTGCTGATGGCGCGGATTAATGCGCTGATTCGTCGCACGTATTCGTATGTGGAGCTTGAGGAGCCGAACGTGATGGAGCATAATAATGTTTTCCTGCACATTGATACGAATACGCTGACTTATTTGGATGAAAAAGTGGAATTGACGAAAAATGAATTCTTGATTTTATACGAGTTATTGAAGCAAAAAGGACGAATTGTGAGTCGCGATGAGATTATGCGTGTGCTTTGGGAAGATGAGAGCTTTGTCGATGATAATACGCTGACGGTGAATGTTGTTCGGATTCGCAAAAAGTTGACGGAAATCGGTTTGGCAGACTTTATTACAACTAAAAAAGGTCAGGGATACATGATCGAGTAAGGGAGTGCTTCATTTGAAAATTCTAGTTTTTGGTGGAACCCGGTTTTTCGGTAAAAAATTGGTGACGCGGTTATTGGCGGATGGGCATGATGTGACGATTGCGACGCGCGGCAAGGCAACGGATGATTTTGGTGATGCGGTGAAGCGTGTGAAGATGAACCGGGAGTCTCGGGAGGCGTTGTTTTGTTTGGCGCAGGAGAATTGGGATGTGGTCTATGATAATATTTGTTTTTCGCCACAAGATGCGCTTTATTCGATTGCTGCTTTTCGCGATAAGGTAGGGAAATATGTGTATACGTCGTCGCTTTCCGTTTACCGGATGCGGGATCGGGCGTTAGTGGAAGCTGATTTTGATCCGTTTCATTATGAGCTTGTGACAGGATCGCGTGAGGATTTTGATTACGGGGAAGGAAAGCGTTTGGCGGAGGCGGTATTTTTCCAAAAGGCGAACTTTCCTGTTGTAGCGGTGCGTTTTCCGATTGTGCTGGGCGAGGATGATTACACGGGTAGACTTGAGTTTCATATCAAGCATGTGCAGGCGGGCGAAGAGATTGGCATGCCGAATGAGGAAGCAGAAATGGGCTTTATTTCTTCGGATGAAGCGGCGGATTTCTTATGTTGGGTTGGCACGAAGTCGGATATTGTCGGGCCAATTAACGCGACGAGTGATTCGGTGTACCGGTTGTCTGAGTTGATGGGCTTGATTGAGGATGCGACTGGGAAAACGGCAATCGTGGAAGAGATTACCGAGGATAACGACGATTCTCCTTTTGGCGTGGAAAAAACGTATTACTTGGATAATGCGAAGGCGAAAGAAGCAGGATTTGCGTTTCAGGATTTACACGAGTGGTTGCCGAAATTGATTGACGCAAAAATATGAGTATGTGAAAACAGGTGTCTGATGGTTAGGCGCTTGTTTTTATTTTTTTCGCGTTTTGTCCGTGGATTTAGTGTATAATAAGGCAGTGAAGAAAAATGAGAAAAAGGATGTGACGAAGGAATGCTTTCCTTTGAAGAGAAAAAGAAGATTATTGATGAATATACAGAATTAGAGGCACATCCTGTTTCCATGGGACGGATTAATTATCATTTCCCGGAGAGTGTGCGTGAAAAAAGAATCGCGGTCAATCATTTGCATCCGAACGGCAATGCGTTTGTGTATGCGCCTTATTTGGATGATGCAGACAAGAATGGTTTTGTTAACATTCGCGAGGCGACGGAAAGCGAGATTCGGGAATTGATCACGGGCGCCATCGCATTTATGAGTACGGATGGAGACGAGTTCGAAGAGGGTTACGAGGAAGCGTTTCGTGATGCGTATCGGACGGTTGTGATTTTGCGTTATGAGAACAAGATGTGGGCGATTTATTCGGATGATCATTTAGAGGCGATTTTCCCTTCTCGTGAAGCGGCAGATGGCTATTTGGCGGACGAAGGTTTTCAGTGAGTTAGAACCGAATGAGACGTGAAAGGGGGAAACGTTGATGCGGAAAGTAAAGCAATTGCAAGAACGGGTTGCGGTGAGTGATTTACGTGCTGCGGCGGATGTGGTGATTAAGAATGGCCGAATTGTGAATGTTTTTTCGGGTGAAATCATGGAGGGCGATGTCGCGATTAAGAGTGGCTACATCGTTGGGATTGGCGAGTTTGATGATGCGGCGGAATTTATTGATGCGCGGGGCCAGTTTATTGTGCCTGGTTTCATCGATGCGCATGTGCATGTGGAGAGCGCGATGGTGCCTCCTTCTGAATTTGCGCGGGTGTTGTTGCCAAATGGCGTGACGACGATTGTGACGGATCCGCACGAGATTGCGAATGTGGCGGGTGCAAAAGGTATTGAGTTTATGCTAGATGATGCGAAGGAATCACCGCTTGATATGTATGTAATGTTGCCGTCTTCGGTTCCTGCGACGCCGTTTGAACATAATGGTGCGACGCTTCTGGCGAGTGATTTACGCGCGCTTTACCAGCATGAAAAAGTGATTGGACTCGCTGAAGTGATGGATTTCCCTTCTGTGGCGAAAGGTCATGCAGATATGTTGCAAAAAATTGTGGACGCCGAACGGCATGGTGGTCGGATTGATGGGCACGGTGCTGGGCTTTCTAGGGCGGATTTGAATAATTATTTAGCGGTCGGGATTCGGACGGACCATGAGAGTACGACGGCAGTTGAGGCGATGGATCGGTTGCGCGCTGGGATGTTTGTCATGCTTCGTGAGGGCACGGTCGGTCGTGATATGATACATACGTTGCCTGCGGTGAATCCGAAGAATAGTCATCGGTTCTGTTTTTGTACGGATGATAAATTGATTGATGATTTGCTGGAAGAGGGCTCGATTAACTATAATGTGCGGCTCGCGATTGCGAATGAGATTGATCCAGTGATGGCGATTCAAATGGCGACGATTAATGCAGCGACGTGTCACAAGTTACCACATCTTGGTGCGGTTGCAGCGGGATATCAGGCGGATATTTTGTTTTTGCGTGATTTGGAAACGGTGACGATTACGAAGGTGATGAAGCGTGGTCATGTGGTTGTGGATGACGGTTTACGCGTGGAAGCGCTGTTTGAAAAAGCGGATCGTGCGTTTGAATCACCGGCGATTAGGCATTCGTTAAAGCCTGAGGATTTGAAGCTTGCGATGGGAAATAATACGGCGAATGTGATTGGTATGCAACCGAATAGTTTATTTACGGAGCATTTGGTGGAGACGGTGACGGTTCAAGATGGCGATTTTCAGACGTCGGTCGAAGAGGATCAGCTGAAAATGGTCGTTGTTGAGCGACATAAAGGCACGGGTTGTGTTGGCGTCGGAATTGTGAAGGGTTTTGGCATTAGGAATGGTGCCATTGCAACGACGGTCGCGCATGATTCACATAATATTGTGGCAGTAGGTTCGACGGACGCGGATATCATGGTGGCGATTGAGCATATTACAAAAATTGGTGGCGGAATTGCGGTCGTGAAAGATGGAAAAGTAGCGGCGGATTTGGCGTTACCGATTGCGGGACTTTTGAGTGTGCAGCCGTACGAGGAAATTCAGCACCAGTTAGGGCGTTTGAATGATGCGTTCCGTGATGTGAGTGCGAAACAAGGTTTTGATCCATTTTTGACGTTATCGTTTTTGACATTGCCAGTTATTCCGAATTTGAAGTTGACGGATCAGGGGTTATTTGATTTTAACAAGTTTGGGTTTATTGAAGTGGAGGTTTAACATGAATTGGTGGAGCTATGTGCGCGATAAGAAGTTTTTCTTGCTGTTCTTTGTGGTCGTGATGTTTTTCATTGGTGTGTTGCTTGCGGTTGATCCGAATAGTCAGTTGACGCTGGGCAATATTATTTATTTGTACGTCTTTATGTTGCTATTTTTGATTGCGTATTTGGTGCTCGGTTATTCGTTTAAACGCACGTATTGGAACGAAATGAAGGAATTGGTGGACGGCGAAATCGAGGAAAATATTCTGGAATTATTGCCAAAACCGCGGACGCGTGAGCAGGCTTTTTTCAATGAATTGATGCGTAAAAAACATCTGGAGGAGCAACGGGCGCTGACGGCATTGCGTGATAAGCAGCAGGAGTATCATGATTTTATTTTGTACTGGGTGCATGAGGTGAAAACACCGATTGTGGCGAGCAAAATGTTGATTAATAATCCGGATTTGAATGATCCTACGACGATTTATCGCGGGGTGGAGGCGGAGCTGGATTCGATTGATCGACTTGTGATGCAGGCGCTTTATTATTCGCGGTTGGATACGTTTGCGAAGGACTATTTCATTCAGGAAATGGCGCTTGCCCCTGTCGTTCGTGAGTGTGTGAAACGGCATTCGAAGCAGTTTATTTCGAAAAAAATGAAGCTTGATTTGGCGGAGATTAAGACGGATGTTCGCAGCGATAGTAAGTGGCTTGGTTTTATTTTGGATCAAGTGATGACGAATGCGCTGAAATATACGGATGCGGGTGGCGAAATTAAGATTTGGTGTGATGTGAGTGCCTCTGGCGGAACGGTGGCGCTTCATATTCGCGATACTGGTATCGGGATTAAGGAAGAGGATTTGCCGCGTGTGTTTGAGCAAGGTTTTACTGGAATGATTGGGCGGACGGAGAAAAAAGCGACGGGAATGGGGCTTTATTTAGCGCGCCAGATGTCTTGTAAGCTGGGACACAAAATCGCGATTTCGTCGGAACATGGTGTCGGTACGGAAATCGTGCTTACCTTCCAGCAAAAAGAGGATTATTTATTAATTGCAAAGGACTGAGGGCTTGTGGAGAAAAATTTGATTGTTCGCGGTGCGCCGCAGGAATTTGAATGTCGGGTTGGTGCTTGGGACGCGCTCGGTGAACATTTGGAACGTCGCGGGGTGAAGCGGGTTTTGGTGATTCATGGTGGCGTTTCTTGGGAGAAGGCGCGACGGTTTTTCCCTGATTTGACTGGTGTGGACGCGATTTTTGAGCCGTATGGCGGGGAATGTTCGTTTGAGGAGCGGGACCGGATGGTGGCGCTTGCGGAGACGGCGAATGTGGATGCGATTATCGGTGTCGGAGGCGGGAAAATTGCGGATTTGGCGAAAGCAGTTGCGGTTTATTTGGCGATGCCGGTCGTGATTTTGCCTACTTTGGCGGCGACGTGTGCTGCTTGGACGCCACTTAGCGTGATGTATGACGCGCGCGGGGAAATGTTGCAGTATGATATTTTTGCGCGGAGTAATGCGCTCGTATTACTTGATCCGATGGTGATTCTGGATTCGCCGATCGAATTGATGGTCGCGGGAATCGGGGATACGCTGGCGAAATGGTATGAGGCGGACGTGATTATTTCGCAGCTCGCGGAACGGTCTGTGGAGATTGATATTTCTCATTACACGGCAAAATTGTGTCGGGATATTCTGTTGGAATCGAGTGCGGCGGCGCTTGAGGCAATGCGTGACGGGAAACTGAGCGAAGCGTTTGTGAAGGTGGTCGAGACGAATATTATGGTTGGTGGCATGGTCGGCGGATTTGGCGATGATTACGGTCGGACTTCTGGTGCGCATTCGATTCATGACGCGTTGACGGTGCTTGACGCGACGCACCATTTGCTACATGGGAATAAGGTGGCGTATGGTGTTTTTGTACAGTTGATGATCGAGGGGCGGCCGGATGAGATTGTGGCATTGACGCCGTTTTATCAGGAATTGGGACTGCCGACGTGTTTGCATGATATGGGGCTGGACGGTTTGTCGGATGCGGAGTTGGTGCGCGTAGCAGAACGTGCGACGGCTGAGGATGAGACGATTCATTTGATGCCGGGCGTGATTACGATCGCAACGGTTTTGGGTGCGATCAAAGGTTTGGAAATTTTGATGGCGGAGGTGCGTGTTCGATGATTCTGATCGATGTCGCGAAAAACGGAGATGTAAATGGGATTCGTGAGGTGCTGGAGGCAAGTTTCCCAACGCATGCCGAAGCCGATTTGGTGGAAGCGATTGTGGCTTCGGAGCATTACGTCTCTGAACTTGCGCTCGTTGCGAAGGATGGCGCGGAGGTCGTTGGGTACAGTTTGCTGAGCGAGTGTTTTGTCGGGACGGAGCGGATTCTAGTATTAGCGCCAGTTGCCGTGAAACCCGAGTGGCAGTCGCGAGGCATTGGCGCGCAGTTGATTGAGGCTGGAATTGCCAAAGCAAAAACGACGAATTATAGCTGTATCAGTGTTTTGGGACACGAGACGTATTATCCACGATTCGGTTTTGAATTAGCGAAAAACTACCAAATCACGGCGCCGTTTGACGTTCCAGATGTGAATTTTATGGTGTATCCGCTCGGGGAAGCGATTCCGTCGGGAGTTGTACGTTATCCAGCGAGTTTTGATGTTGTATAAATAATGCGTAAGAAGGGATTTGTGTAAAATGGATAATAAGATAAAGCGCTCCCAAGAAGCAGAAAATATTTTAGCTCAGATCAATAGTCAAACGAAGCTGGGCGATTTAAGAAAAATCGCGAAGGACATCAAGAAAAATCACGAGCTCGCGATGGAACTTTGGTCAAGCGAAGCATTTTTGCCGCGACTATTAGCCATCTTAATTATGGACAAAAAACTTCTCACGCAAGATTTTCTAAATAAGCTGGATGAAGACATGCAGATGCACCCTTTTGATGAGCGGAATAATTTAATGGATTGGTTAATGGCTAATCAGCTCGCTAAAGACAAGAAAACAATCGCGTTGATGGCGTCGTGGGAAACCAGTTCTTCCGCTCTTCAAAGGCGAACTTTTTGGTATTATCAAGCGCGACTTAGATGGACTGGGCAAACACCGCCGGATAACACCGAGGACTTGCTAGCTGCATTGGAAACCACTATTATGCAGGAAGAGCCAGAAGTGAAATGGGCGATGAATTTTCTGGCAGGTTGGATAGGCGTTTATGATGAAACGAATCGCACGCGCTGCATGGAAATAGGCGAGAAAACAGGACTTTATAAAGATGAAGTAGTTTCAAAAGGCTGTACGCCGAACTATTTGCCAGAGTTTATTACGATGGAAGTTAATAAGCGGCGTGATAAGTAGGGTTGTTTGCAATCGGATAGCCCTTTTTCTACCTAGCCCCGACTAAGCCTCTGCAATTCCTTCACCAATAAATCCACATACGTGAAGGTTTCGCGGGTGATAAAATAATCCAGCAACTCCTCGTCGTTGAAATCGGGAAGTTCGGTTACATAGCGTTTCTTATCGCGCGTGCTACCGGACAGGATGATACGTCGGGATTTTTTTGCGTTGGCGCTGGCTGATCGTAAATTGTTGTAGAGTCGCCCGCGTTCTTTGACGTACCAGCGCTCTTTTTTTGTGTAGTCGCGAGCCACGGTTTTGTTCAGGGCGGCTTGGGAGATGAAGCGCTTGGTGTAGACGCCGTGGTACATGCAGAGCCAGACTTCGAAGCTGCGACCAGAAACGAACAGTTTGGCGTTTTCTCCAAGTTCAGCGAGATTGCGAATCTTTTTCTTAACGTATCGGAGGTTGGAGCGGTCTTCTGTGAAATCGAGATCGGTCACTATGAAAAATTTATCATCGGGATGAGCGCTGAATTTCAGCGCTTTTTTGAATTTTGTTTCTTGGGCGTGTGTGTAAATTTTGAGTTGGTAGTTTTTAAGTCTGCGTTGGAAAAGTAGTTTGAAATAGTGGGCTTCGCAGCTGTTTGGTTTGATGCCACCGCTGTCTTCGGGGATGAAGAGGTGGACTATTTTGCGGATTTCGCGGCTCATTTAAAACACCTCCGGAACGGCTCCAAAACGACCGTCTAAATAGAGATTTGTCCAATTGTGGTTGTCGTAGGTGATTTCATGGAATTCACTGAGGCTGAAAACTTCGCTGGCCTGGGTTTCGCGATCTTTCTGGATGAAAATGACTTGTTCTTTGGCAAAGCGATCGGGATTTAGCAGGAGCGGGTTATGGGAGGCGATTAGAAATTGTGCTTTTTTGTCGTTTTCTTGATGGATAAATTTGTTTAGTAGGCCTTCTTGGATTTTCGTGTGGTATTTGTTGTCGAATTCGTCGCTGATAAACAGGATTTCATGTTGCAACGCGTCGAAAAGCCGGATCGAACTTTCTAGGAATTTCTTGGTGCCATCGGATTCCATGCTCATGCTTAGCGGGTATTTCACGTCGTCCACGATATGCGCGGTGCTGATTTCAAAGCGGCGGTTTTTCTTGGTTGTTGCGATAAGTTGAGCTTTCACGTCATCGGAAAATGTGGCTTGTTCAATGGATTCGACGAGATTATCAGTCATGTCGGTGACGGAAAAATCTTGAATCGCAAAATCGAAATCGTAAAGGGTTTCTAGGATTTCTTGTTTGAAATCGCTATCTTTGTTGATTTGCTCGGCGAATGCTTCTAGGGAATCGCCGTCGAATTGCTTCGTTTGGAAGCCTTTGGTGACTTGGTTTGCGAGGGCTTCGGCGACTTTATAGGCAGGGGATGCGGTTTCTTTGCTGAAATAGGCTTTGTTGATGTCGTGAATGAGCATGGATAGGATGGATTTGTGCGTGATGTTTTCTTGTTCGATTTTAGCGAAAAGGCTTTTTAGTTGGGTGTTTTTTTTCGGAATTTGGCTTTTTAGGCGTTCAAAAACGATGATTGGCTTAGATAATGTTGTTTTGAGTATTTTTTTATACGTTAGGGATTCTGCTTGGATTTCTAAGGTGTCCGCGTCGATGGCGAGTTCGTAGGTGTATTGGATGTCTTGGTTTTCTTGGAAGTTAGTCTCGATAAAGGTGATGGTGAAGCGGCTGGTGGTTTCTTTTGTTGTGGAGAACTTGAAGGCGTTTGGTGTGATGTCAAAATCTGTTTTTTCGGTGTAGGTGTGGCTTTTTTGAATCATGGTGCGGATGAATTCGAAGGCGTAGAGTAGGTTGGTTTTGCCAGATGCGTTGGCGCCGTAAAGAATTGCGCCGTTTAGGATGCTGCGCTTTTTCTGGTTGTCGTAGTAGGTGTAGAGTGTGTTTTGGTTGAAAATATCGGCGGGGCTGTAGCTGTGATCTAGGGTTAGGCTTATTTGGTCGTGGATGGAAAAGAAGTTGCTGACGGTTATTTTGGAAAACATCGGATTCGTCTCCTGTCGTTTTTGTTTTATTATACCATCTGAGGAAAAAAGGAGTTAACAAAGATGGTTCCACCACGAAAACAAGGGATGAAACGACAATCACGAAAAAAGTCAAAAATGGTATTCAAGGCAACACAGAGCTGAAAGCAAGCGATAATGGTTGCAGAATGGGCACTGGCAAATGCGTATAAACAAATCGGTGAAGATGCGAAATCTACTGAAATGTTAGCGCGTTGCAAAGCTAATGTGCCGTATGGTATTATGCTACACAAAATGGCTTAAATCAAGGACTCATCAGGGAAACATAAATTCAAGCGTAAATATAGTATTGTTCGCAAGGCGTTTTCCTGATGAAGCGCCTTTTTTCGTGGTTTTAACGAAGGTTCCACACGAATTAGAAGCATTCACGCTTGCCTTGGAGTCCACTCCATGTGTTTTAATTTACAGGTAGAAGGTTGGAGGCGAGTTACAGAATGAACGCGAAATTACCTACAAAACTGCTCCAACTAAAAGAAACTGCTGAGTGGGGAGATTGTAAAATATGAAGAAAATAATCGCTTTTTCGGCTATGGCTGTAGTTGTGCTAGCTGTATGCGTTATCGTAGCTATAGATGCTAAAGGAGAGGACAAACAAATGAGTCATGTCAATTTATTTATCAATGCAAGTAAGAATCGGGACGGGAATACGGCAAGGTTAGCCAAGGAATATTTTGACGGGCAACCTTATAAGCAAGTTAATTTAGTGGATTATGACATCAAGCAACTTGGGCAAAATAGTGAGTCAGATGATTTTGAAAAGGTTCGTTCTGAGATTGAATCGGCTAAAAATATTGTGATTGGTACGCCTGTTTACTGGTCCGATATGACGGGGCTATTGAAAACGTTTATTGATCGACACGAGACGGTGGATACAAGATATGAAGGAAAAAATGTGAAGATTATTGTGCAAGGTTCTGGCCCCACGGAAGGGGAAATCGCAGCCATTTCGCATGTGTTAGAGCATTGGACGGAGCGGTTTAGTATGGAATATAAAGGAGTAATCAAATAACAAAATAGTAAACCTAACTGGTATTAACAGACGACCAAGCAAGGCAATATGAAAAATTGGAGTGAATGATACAAAGTGAAACAAGAAAAATTCGGCATGGTTTTGCCAATTACATTATTAGCATATTTTTTAATTTTGATGGATAATTCGATTATTTTTACGAGTTCTACGCAAATTGGGCAAAGCTTGGAGATGTCCGCGACTAATTTATCGTGGGTGTCCAATGCCTATACATTAACTTTTGGTGGGTTTTTATTATTGAGTGGTCGATTGTCAGATTTACTGGGACGCAAACGAATCTTTTTAATTGGCTTAACCATATTTGGCGTTAGTTCGCTGCTCATCGGTGTATCTCAAAATGCTACGATGATGATTGCTATGCGAGCGTTACAAGGTATAGGTAGCTCGATTATTGCGCCTACGACATTAGCTTTAATGATGGACGCGTATACGGGAAACATGCGGCAAAAAGCGATTTCTTATTATGGCGCGATGGCAGGCATTGGGGCGAGTGTGGGCTTACTAATCGGAGGAGCTCTGACCAGTTGGATTTCATGGCGAGCGGGGTTTCTAATTAATGTTCCTTTCACGATAGCGCTGATTTTCCTTACTTTGAAATGTGTTAAAAGTTCTCCAATGAGTATATCAAAAATCGACTATTTGGGAAGTTTATTATCGATACTGGGATTAGGAGGTTTTATTTTTAGTTTGACGGAAAGGAGCGCTGTCTTAATTGGGATTAGTATTCTTGTTTTAGTTGCTTTTGTTCTGCGGGAACGTGCCATTAAATTTCCTATTTTGCCATTGATGCTTTTCAAAAATCGAATTCGTTCTGGTGCTTACATCGTGCGCTTATTATTTATGATGGCGATGTTGCCGTATTGGTTTTTTGTGCCACAAGTGATGCAGAGTGAATTTCATTTTTCAGCGTTACAAGCGGGGCTAGGATTTTTTCCGCTGACCATTTTGAATTTTATCGTAGCGATGCAGTTACCGAAGTTGGTCGCTAAATTTGGCAATAATCGTATGTTAATGGTGGGCGAGGTCATCCTATTTATCGGCTTATTGTGGACGGCTTTATCGGATTTGAGTAATGGTTATTGGATCGCGATTGCCCTACCGATGTCTGTTATTGGTATCGGTCAAGGCTTGATTTTAGCGCCAGTCACATCAGCGGGGGTTCATGATGCGCCTAAGGAACTGGCTGGTGCTGCTAGTGGATTGACAAATACGATGCATCAAATCGGTGGGCCAATCGGACTTTCCATTATCGTGGCATCAACCGCCAATTTTCATATGGAAGTCGCCTTCATGACACTGTTTACTCTCCTTGCTGGCATCATTGTGGCGGTCATGATTTTAGGTGGAAGCAAGACGAAGCTAGATTGATTTATTGCTATCAAAATACCCCAACAAAAAATCACGGAACAGTGTCTCGGACGGCGACATGTTCCGTCTTTTTGTCGTGATAATCCCAACCGACCGCCGCAATTCCTGGTCCATCAACGCAATGCTTCGCGTCTCTTTAAATATCGCCCCATCCAATATCATCTCGGGCAAAATGCTGATGCCGAGTCCCGCGCCAACCAATCCTTGAATCGTGTGGAAATCGCGGCTTTGGAAAATCGTCTCAAGCTCAATGCCTTTCATCCGCGCCGTATCTTCCACTAAATGATACAAATCGAAATCTTGCGGGTATAAAATAAACTTCTCGTTCGCCAAATCGGCAAGCGCGACCGAATGTTTCCCAGCTAACCGATGCCCGCTTGGAACAATCAACTTCAACTTCTCATCAAAAAAACGATGTGGCATAATCTCGTCATCTTCTTCTGGAACCGGCGACAAAAACGTGATATCGAGCGCGCCGGTCACCAACATCTGCTTCAAATCACGATTCGAACCTTCCATAAAACGATACGTAATTTGCGGATACTTTTCCCGGAATGCGGAAATAACGGCGGGTAGCACTTTTGTGGCAATCGAGTTTGGTAGTCCGACGCGAATCTCGCCAATCGTTGGGTCGGCGTATTCTTCCACGATCGCCTGGGCTTTTTGCAATTCTTGGAGGCCGATTTTGGCTTGGCGCAAGAAATCCTGACCTACTGCTGTCAGCTGCATGTTGCGGCCAATCCGGTCGAACAGCTTTATTCCGAGCTCTTCCTCGAGTTTTGTTATCTGTCTACTGACGGCAGATTGGGCGACGTGTAAATTTTCCGATGCTTGGGTCATGTGTTCGACGCGCGCGACTTCGATAAAGTACTTTAATTGTCGTAATTCCATTGCTTGTCTCCAATCTATCTCGAAATGAGATCGTTTTATTCTATTATATATATTGTTTCGATAAATGAAAAGCATTAGAATAGATATTACACCAAAACGTTACAAACTAGAAATTAATGGGTAGAATATAGAACGGCGCGGGATACATAACCAGAGCGCCGACAAATGCTTAGTTTCTAGGCAAAGGAGAGTACCGAAGCGGAGCGTACGATTGTACGTGAGCATCGGAACGGAAGCTTTAACGACGAAAATGAGTATTTGTCGGTGCTCTGGATGAATTATCTGAACTCTTGAAAAATTGCGGTACGAGGAGGAATTAGGATGAAACAGACGAATATGCCTGAAAAACATGGCTTGTATGATCCAAAAAATGAACATGACGCTTGTGGTATTGGTTTTGTGGCGAATATTAAAGGGCGTTCTTCGCATAAAATTGTCGAGCAGGGAATTCACATGCTTTGTCAGCTGAAACATCGTGGCGGGGAAGTTGGCGGGGATACGGGCGATGGTGCGGGGATTCTTCTGGAAATTTCGGATGATTTCTTCCGTGATGCGTGCGCGAAAATCGATATTGTATTACCTGAAAAGTATCATTATGCTGTCGGGATGTTTAATTTCCCACAAAATGCCGACCAACGCAAAATTCTGCAGGCGGCGACGGAGTGTTTTATTGAGCAGGAAGGTCAGGACTTCTTGGGTTGGCGTAAGTTGCCGACGGACGTGACGAAAGTTGGGCTTGGTGCGCAAAAAACGGAACCGGCTGTGTATCAACTTTTTATCGCGAAGGATGAGGCGCTGGATGAGGAAGCTTTTGAGCGGAAATTGTACTTAATTAGGAAACAAGTGGAGCGTTTTGCGGTGGGCGATGCACGGATTACGGAAACGTTTTATGTGCCGAGTTTGTCGACGCGGACGGTTATTTTTAAAGGGATGTTGACGCCGGAACAGATTAATCAGTATTATTTGGACTTGGCGGATCCTGCTTATACGTCGGCTTACGCGCTGGTGCATTCGCGTTTTAGTACGAATACGTTTCCGAGTTGGGAACGGGCGCATCCGTATCGTTATTTGATTCATAATGGGGAAATTAATACGCAGCGTGGGAATCTGAATTGGATGAAGGCTCGTGAGAAACGTGCGGAATCGGATTTGTTTGGCGCGGATTTGGCGAAACTTTTGCCGGTTATTGATGAAAGTGGAAGTGACTCGGCGACGCTTGATAATGCGCTGGAATTCTTGGTGCAAACGGGGCGGACGTTGCCTCACGCGGCGATGATGTTGATTCCGGAGCCTTGGGATAAAAATAAGGCGATGACGGATCCGAAACGGGCGTTTTATGAGTATCACAGTACGCTGATGGAGCCTTGGGATGGGCCGACGTCGATTTCGTTTACGAACGGGCGCGTGATTGGGACCATTTTGGATCGGAATGGGTTGCGTCCTGCGCGTTATTATGAGACGAAGGACCACACGATTATTTATTCTTCGGAGACGGGTGTTGTGCCTGTGGAATCGGAGGAAGTGATCCGCAAAGTGACGGTTGGCGCGGGTACGATGTTGTTGATTGATTTGGAAAAAGGCGAGATTATTTCGGATGATGTGATTAAATCGGAGTTGACGACGGAAAAGCCGTATCGTGAGTGGCTGGACGCGGAATTGACGGAGATTGGGACGTTGACGGAAAAAGATCGTTTGGAATATATTTCATTGAATAAGAAGGATTGCTTCAAGTTGCAGCGGGCGTTTGGTTATACGCAGGACGAGTTGAGCAAAATCTTGATTCCGATGGTGACGGAGAAAAAAGATCCGATGGGGGCGATGGGTTACGATGCGCCGCTTGCCGTGCTTTCTTTCCGACCGCAGCTGTTGTTTAACTATTTCAAGCAGTTGTTTGCGCAGGTGACGAATCCGCCGATTGATGGTTTGCGCGAGGAGTCGGTGATTTCGACGATGACGTTGCTTGGAAATGAGGGCAATATTTTAAATCCAACAGCTGAAAATGCGAACCGAATCCGTTTGGAGACGCCGATTTTGTCTCGGAAACAGTACGCTTCGATTGCTTTACAGAAGAAATTTGCGAAACCGACCGCGTTCATTAATGCGTTGTTTAAAGCGGAGGAAAAGGAGAATTTGGCGGCAGTGCTGGATCGACTTTTTGCGGAAGCGGATGCGAAAATTGAGGCTGGCGCGGAGTTGCTCGTGATCACGGATGACGGCACGAACGATGAATTTATCGGGATTCCGGCACTGCTTATGACGAGTGGACTGCATCATCATTTGGTGAAACGTGGGACGCGGATGAAGGTGAGCTTGATCGTGAAAACGGCCGAGGCTCGCGACGTGCATCATTGTGCGATGTTGGTTGGCTACGGTGCAGACGCGATTTTCCCATATTTGGCGATCGATGTATTTACGAATTTGATCAAAGACGGTCGAATTAAAGGTTTTACAGCCGATGAGGCGGAGTCGCGCTATATTGAGGCGATTACAGATGGAATTTTGAAGGTTATGTCGAAAATTGGCATTTCTACTGTGCAAAGTTATCGGGGCGCGCAGATTTTTGAAGCGATTGGCATTGGCAACGATGTGATTGCGGATTACTTCCCAGGAACGGCGTCGCAACTTGGCGGGATTCCACTGGAAGTCATTGCGCAGGAGTCGTGGTTGCGTCATCGCGAGGCGTTTCACGATATCGGTTTCCAAGAATTCACGCTGAACACGGGTGGCGAGTATCAATGGCGCTCGAACGGCGAATATCACGTTTTCAACCCGCTCGCGATCCATTCGTTGCAACAGGCGACGCGTGAAAACAATCGCGAAACGTACGATCTATACTCGGATTTAATGCAGAATCAAAATAACGCTTTCCTTCGCGGTTTGCTGACATTCAATTCGCATGGTCGCAAGCCGATTCCTATCGAAGAAGTCGAGCCTGCCGAAGCCATTTTCAAGCGGTTCAAGTCGGGCGCGATGTCTTACGGATCAATCAGTCAGGAGGCGCATGAGTCGTTAGCGATTGCGATGAACCGAATTGGTGGGAAAAGCAACAGCGGGGAAGGCGGCGAAAATCCAGACAGGTTCGAGCGTGATGCAAACGGCGATTGGCGTCGGAGTGCGATCAAGCAAGTTGCATCTGGACGATTCGGCGTAACGAGTCACTACTTGGTGAATGCGGACGAGCTGCAAATCAAGATGGCACAGGGCGCGAAACCAGGCGAGGGCGGTCATTTGCCAGGCGAGAAAGTGTATCCGTGGATCTCGAAAACCCGCGGATCAACGACGGGCGTAGGGCTCATCTCTCCACCACCACATCACGATATCTATTCCATAGAGGATTTATCCCAACTCATTTTTGACTTGAAAAATGCCAACAAGGACGCGCGGATCAACGTGAAACTCGTATCGAAAACGGGAATCGGCACGATCGCAGCGGGTGTTGCGAAAGGATTTGCCGACGTGATCTTGGTCAGCGGTTATGAAGGCGGAACGGGCGCGGCGGCGCGGAGTAGTATTCGCCATACGGGTGTTCCGTGGGAAATCGGTTTGGCGGAGACGCACCAAACGTTGCTACTAAACGGTTTGCGGAATCAAGTAGTCGTGGAAACAGACGGCAAACTGATGACCGGAAAAGACGTGTTAGTTGCTGCCATGCTCGGCGCGGAAGAATACGGTTTTGCGACGGCGCCGCTTGTGACGCTAGGTTGCGTGATGATGCGCGTGTGCCATATGGATACGTGTCCCGTCGGAGTGGCGACGCAGAACCCAGAACTTCGTAAAAAATTCGGTGGTTCCGCGGATTACGTCGTGAATTTTTTCAACTTTATTGTTGCTGAAATGCGCGAAATGATGGCCGAACTTGGCTTCCGCAGCCTCGAAGAAATTATCGGGCACAAAGAATATTTGGAGACCCATGAACGCAAGGAATCGCATTGGAAAGCGAAACATCTCGACTTTTCCAATATGCTTTATATGGATGACTTTTACAAAAATCAAGTCCAATTCTGCACGAAAGAACAAGACCATAAAATTGAGCAAACGCTGGATATGCGTGATTTGCAAAACGTTGTGGCGCCTGCGATAGAACGCGGTGAGAAAGTCACTGGACGCTTCCCAATTCGCAATATTGACCGCGCAGTTGGTACGATTACTGGCTCTTATATCAGCAAGAAATACGGCGCGGCTGGCCTCCCAGAAGACACGATCGACCTAACCTTCACGGGTGCGGCTGGTCAAAGCTTCGGCGCCTTCGCCCCAAAAGGAATGACGCTACGCATTGAAGGCGACGCGAACGATTACTTCGGAAAAGGGCTATCTGGCGCGAAACTCATCGTATCTCCAGACGCCAAAACACCAATTGTAGCGCATGATTCCGCGATTGTCGGAAACGTAACGCTTTACGGTGCAACAGACGGCGAAGCATACATTCACGGAAAAGCCGGTGCTCGTTTTGCCGTTCGTAACAGTGGCGCAGACGTGGTTGTCGAAGGAATTGGCGATAACGGTTGCGAATATATGACTGGCGGAACCGTGGTTGTCCTCGGCGAAACCGGCGAGAATTTTGCAGCAGGGATGTCCGGCGGTGTGGCCTACGTTTACGCCCCAGACCAAGCCCATTTCAACGCAAAAGTGAATCCAGAACTCGTGACGTGTCGCGGGATTACGACACCGCGCGAGGAACGGAAACTACGCGAACTCGTGGAAAATCATGTGCGCTATACCGACAGCGAATTCGCCCGCAAACTACTTGCAAACTGGGAACGCGAAATCCTGAATTTCGTCTACGTCATCCCGAACGAATTTGAAATCATGCTAACCCGCATCGAAAAACTAGAAGGCGAAGGCCAAACCCACGATGCCGCGGAGTTACAGGCGTTTTATGAGCATAAAAATAGGAAGCTGAATCCGCTCGTTCAGCTCTGAAAAAAACTGGAGCGGCCGCAGTGAAAACCCGATTTTGGTTTTTGCGGAGGGCGTGAAGTTTTCGAAGAGCTAGCGGATGAAGCTAGACTGCGAACACTTGAAAGAGGCGCAGAGCTCAGAAAAATTTCAAAAAAAGGAGCTGAAAAAACAATGGGAAAACCAACTGGATTTATCGAATATGACCGAATTCCAAGCCCAGTCCGCGACCCACTCACACGGACGCGCGACTGGAACGAATACAATTTGCCAATGCCCGTCGCCGATTTACAGATCCAAGCCGCGCGTTGCATGGATTGCGGCGTACCATTTTGCCATACCGGCGAAGAAATCAAAAACGGCGTATCTGGCTGCCCGCTACACAACTTGATTCCCGAGTGGAACGACGCCGTGTACCGCGGAGAATGGCGCGAAGCCTTAGATCTTCTTTTAAAAACAAATAACTTCCCAGAGTTCACCGGCCGCGTTTGCCCAGCACCATGCGAAGGCTCCTGCACCGTCGCGATTTCCGAGCCAGCAGTCGGCATTAAATCCATCGAAAAAGCGATTATCGACCGCGGTTTTGAAGAAGGCTGGATCAAAGCCCAAGCGCCGCAAAAACGAACTGGAAAACGCATCGCCATTGTCGGCTCCGGCCCAGCAGGACTCGCGTGTGCCGACCAATTAAACAAAGCCGGCCACAATGTCACGGTTTTTGAAAAAAGCGACCGAATCGGCGGCCTGCTCATGTACGGCATTCCGACGATGAAACTCGAAAAAGACTCGATTAACCGTCGCGTCAATCTAATGGCCGAAGAAGGCGTCGAGTTCGTGACCAATGTCGAAGCCGGAAAAGACATCACGATGGCACAACTAAAAGCAGAATACGATTCCGTTGTGCTAGCAACCGGCGCTGGAAATGCCCGCGACGTCAAGCTTCCAGGCCGCGACGCAAAAGGCATCCATTTCGCCGTCGACTACCTCACGCAAAGCATCAAAGACAACCTCGACAACAAAGGCGTTCAAACCATGTCCGCAGAAGGCAAAAACGTGATCGTCATCGGAGGCGGAGACACAGGCGCGGATTGCGTCGCGACAGCTCTACGACAAGGCGCGAAAAGCATCTATCAATTCGGCCTGCGCGACAAACTGCCAGACATGCGTGCCATCCAAAATCCGTGGCCACAATTCCCGAAAGTATTCCAAATGGATTACGCACACAGCGAAGCCCAAGCGGTTTACGGCGAAGACCCACGTCAATACTTAGTCAGCTCCACCGAATTCATCAAAAACGAAAAAGGCGAACTCACAGGATTGCGCACTATCGACGTTGACCACGTAGACGCCGAACGCAACCTCCACGAAGTTCCAGGCTCCGAGAAAATATGGGACGCGGACATGGTGCTCATCGCGATTGGATTCGCCGGAGCGACGCCATCCGTTTTTGAAGATTTCAAAGTAGGCAAAACAAAACGCCACACGATTGAAGCCGCGAAAGGTTTTTACCGTACTGACGTAGAAGGAATCTTCGCATGCGGCGACGCAAGATACGGTCAAAGCCTAGTCGTGACCGCAATTAACGAAGGACGCGAAGCCGCACGAGAAGTAGATTTCTACCTCATGGGCGAGACGTTTCTACCATAATAACCAAAGAAGGCTCAAAAATCTGTCGATGCTCAGTAGCGCAAAAACTACAGGACATCGACAGATTTTCTTTATTAACTGGTATGACAGGGGTTAGGCGAGTTTTACGACAAATGAAAGCAACGCCAGATTAGCAAAAAAGACAATTTTGCTATCGGTCGACAGAAATAGGCTCATGAGGTATGATGGGAGTAGGGCTAAAATAGCACGGGTTTTATCTAAGTAATGTGAAATGTAAATTTTGTAACGTCCGGTCTTTTCATATCTGTCGAATACGTTTTATCTAAGTAATGTGAAATGTAAATCAATAACGCCTAGCGCTTGCAAATAGTCACGTTTAGTTTTATCTAAGTAATGTGAAATGTAAATACTGTTAGAAGAAACAGCAATTTCTTTTCCTAGCGCGTTTTATCTAAGTAATGTGAAATGTAAATTTTTCAAAGGTTGCTTGTACGCTTAATTCTGGTTTGGGTTTTATCTAAGTAATGTGAAATGTAAATACATTTACGATTGACGACAATATCGGCTCGTTAGAAGTTTTATCTAAGTAATGTGAAACGTTTTTATCCAACCAATACGAGAACTAAATACTTCAACCCGAAAATCTTCTGAATAAATCTACCCAATCCAACCCTCCAAAAAATCTTTTTGTTGCGTTTTTCCTGCGTATTGTGTAATCTGAATAAGGAAGCTCTGCAACAACTAGCCAAGCTTTCACGCATGTGCAATAAAAAATGCAATCATACATAAAGGTGGGATCGATATGAAAAAAGGAAAAACAGTATGAACAGATCTGTTTACAATTATGATATATAAAGTAGTACTATTCTTTCTGGGAATCATTTCGTGCATCATTTATGTCTTTTCGAAAAAGAAAGATTGATCGAAATAAACTGTCCAATCTGCTGGTGTGCAGGTAACCGCGAAGTTACTTGTGCCACGGCGGATTTTTTTATGCCTACTAATCGTTTAAAATTGACTTGGAGCCCACTTCAGGGTTTAGACTTTACCTAGGAAGCAAAAAAAGTGCAAAACTTGGAGGTGTACAAAATTACGGCACCCACAGACTTTCCGGCAGAAAATCAATAATGGGAGGAATTGCAAATGTCTATTAGTAAAACGGCACAGGCCAACCACGATCAATTATTTCCAAATCACCAATCAACGTTAAAAGAAACGGACCCTGAGTTCATCGCAATTTTCGATAATTTTGCGTTTGATGAAGTTTTGCAATATACGCAACTGACGATCAAACAACGCATGAAAGTAACGCTCGCCGCGCTGATCGCGATGCAATGTGTGAACGAGTACAAAATCATGCTACACGCGGCGCTTCATATCGGTGTGACGCCAATCGAGGCAAAGGAAATCGTCTACCAAGCTGTACCATATGTCGGACTCGGAAAAGTGTTCGATTTTTCGCAAGTAACCAATGATGTCCTGATAGAAAGAGGTGTACCCTTGCCGCTCGAAGGCCAATCCACGACAACCCGCGAAAACCGATATGAAAAAGGTGCGGAGGCAATCAGGCGTGTAGCGGGGGACAAGGTGGATAAAATGTACGAGACGATGCCTGAAAATCAGAAACATTTCGCCGTCTTTTTAGCGGATAACTGCTTTGGCGACTATTTCACGCGAGGCGGATTAGATGAGAACGAGCGCGAATTACTGATTTTTGCGATGCTTGCTTCGATGGGTGGCGCTGATCAACAACTGAAAGGGCATATCGCGAACAACATCCAAATTGGCAATGACAAGCAATTAATGATCGACACTATCACCGTCCTGCTTCCGTATATTGGCTACCCAAGGACATTGACAGCGCTAAATTGTCTCAATGAAATCATACCAGAAGGAGAAAACGAATGAAAAAAACACTTTACCTGATGCGTCACGGTCAAACACTATTCAACGTACGGAAAAAAATCCAAGGTTTCTGCGATGCGCCTTTGACGGAACTCGGCATTTACCAAGCCCAAGTCGCGGGAGACTATTTCAAAAAGAACGGAATCACATTCGGCGCGGCATACAGCTCCACATCCGAACGAGCTTGCGACACACTAGAACTGATTACCGATATGCCATACACACGCCTCAAAGGGCTAAAAGAATGGAATTTCGGCACATTCGAGGGCGAGAGTGAGGATTTGAATCCGCCGCTCCCATATGGCGATTTTTTCGCAGGATTTGGCGGCGAACGAGAAATGGATTTCCGCGCGCGCCTTGTTGAAACGATGGAATCTATCATGAGCCAAGAGGACCACGACGCCGTTTTGGCGGTTTCCCACGGTGCCGCTTGTGCTCAGTTCGCCCGCCATTGGGAAGCAAACAGCAAAACTGGCCCGATCAAAGGCTTGAAAAACTGCTGTATTCTGAAATTTGAATATGAAAACGGTCATTTCACGCTTGTAGACTTTATGAATCACGATTTTGCAAAAGTCTAGCCAATCTCTTCGCAAATTTTCCGATTTTCCGCTATACTGAATAGGAGAACACATGAAGAAGGGAAGTTTTGTTATGAAGCTTGGTATTATGGGAACAAATTGGATTACAGATGCATTTGTGGAGGGCGCGATTAACTCGGGCGAATGGGAAATGAACGCGGTTTATTCTCGCACATTGGAAAAAGCCTATGCCTTTGGTGAAAAATATAAAGTAGAAAACTATTTTGACGATATCGAAGTGATGGCGAGTTCAGACGTTATTGATGCGGTTTATATTGCGTCACCAAACGCGATGCATTACGAACACGCATTACAATTCTTACGTCACAAAAAACACGTTATCGTCGAAAAACCGATTTTTTCAACGGTTGCAGAACTAGAAGATGCGCATAAAGTAGCGAAAGAAAACGGCGTCTATCTTTTCGAAGCAGCGCGTCATATTCAAGAACCGAACTTCAAAATATTACAAGACAGCATTTCAAAAGTAGGGAAGCTTCACGGCGCAACGCTAGCGTACATGAACTATTCCTCGCGTTACGATAACGTGCTTGCTGGCGAAGAACCGAACATTTTCTCGCTCCAATTTTCAGGTGGTTCGCTGGTCGATTTAGGCGTTTATCCGATGTACACGGCGGTTGCGCTGTTCGGTGTTCCTGAAAAAGCGACGTATTTTGCGACGAAACTGCGCACAGGTGTTGACGGTGGTGGCCCGGTTATTTTCGAATATCCAGACTTTACGGTGACGATTTTGCAAGCTAAAATGTCGCAATCCTTCATACCGAGCGAAATATACGGCGAAAAAGGCACGCTTGTAATCGACCCATTGACGGGCATTCAGAGCATCCAATACGCCGATAACCACACGAAAGAAATCGAGGAACTCGCGATGTCAACGATTCCAAACGACATGGAATTCGAAGCGACCGAGTTTGCCAGAATCATCAAAGAGAACGATCGATTAGCGTATGAAGACCTCGAAGACTTGAGCAAAGCCGTACTACAAATCTCCAACGACTTGCGCCACCAAAATGGTATTTGGTACAAAGTCGAGAAATAGTATAGAATAAAATGGACTTTACGCAAAATAGGGAGTTATCGCGAATCCTATTTTTGGGTAAGAAGTAGATTTTGCTTTACACAAATCGAGCGAAAGCGTTTGTATTCAGGGAGTTTGGCGGAAGCCGGAAGCGGAGCGTACGATTGTACGTAAGAACCGGAAGTCTGTCAAACTCCCTGAATGCGAGCGTTTGTCGCCGATTTTTTTTGACTATCACACTATTTTGTTGATTTTAGGGAAACGTGGTATGATAGGGATATCGAATTTAGAGGGAAAAAGGAGTTTATTATGACAATAAAAGTAGTACCTGAAATCTGGGCGGAGCAGTGGAAAGCCCACAATTATGAGGAAATGACCGAAATCCAGCAGCAATTATACACGCCGATCAAAGAGGGCAAAGATGTCATCGCGGTTTCGCCGACAGGAACCGGGAAAACAGTGGCTTATTCGCTACCTGCCATCGAGAAATTGGAATTAAAACCGCATACGCAATGGCTCATTTTAGCTCCATCACACGAATTGGTCATGCAAATCGCGGATGTCGTGCGTTCGTGGCTACCGGCTGGTCTGAAAGTCATCGGCATCATCGGCAGTGCCAACATCAAGCGCCAAATCGACAATCTTAAAAAGAAGCCGCAAGTCATCGTTGGCTCGCCAGGTCGTGTTTTGGAGCTAATTAAACAAAAGAAAATCAAGATGCATGAAGTCAAAATGATTACGCTTGACGAATGTGATCAACTTTTGATTCGCGAAAACGTTCCGACCGTGCTTGAAATCGTGAATAGCGCGATGCGTGACCGCCAATTAGTGATGGCATCGGCGACGAAATTGGACGATCCGATGATGTTTTATCGCAATAGTGAGATCGAGCCGGTTATGATTGAAGCGAAAGCCGAGGAAAGCAACGCGAATGTGAACCATCTGTATATGGATGTTGAGCAGCCACGTGACAAAGCGATTTTGCTACGCCGGATATCGAATGTGGAGGGCATGCATGCACTTGTTTTCGTGAAGGATAAAGTTCGGATGGACATTATTTTGGAGAAATTGCAGTATGATGGTGTTGCCGCAGCAGGAATTCACGGAGAAGTCGACAAAGAAAAGCGCAAAAAATACTTAGCGGCCTTCAAAAAAGCAGAATTGACGTATTTAGTCGTAACCGATGTCGCCGCGCGCGGTTTGGACATTCCCGATTTACCGTTCGTGATCCATTGCGACGTGGCGATGGACGCGAAACAATATACACATCGTTCTGGTCGAACAGGGCGGATGGGCAAAGAGGGGACAGTTCTCTCGTTTGCAAATGAACGCGAAGCTCGGACACTGCGCCAATATTTGAAGGAACTAAACAAAGACCCGATTAAAGTTCGCTATTACGAAGGCGTCTTGACAGATGACTTTGAAAGTAAAGCGAAACGTAAATAAAAAATAAACCCGTGAAAGGAGTGGCACGAATCTGAAATGCTTCCTTTTGCGGGTTTTCTCTAAATTCTAAACAGCACAACACAAACCATGAAACAAATGATCGAGTTCGACTAGGTCAAGTTAGAAATTTTCCGACCTATTGATTTTTTAGTTTGCCGAATCACCTTTGTTACAGTTATAATAGAAGAATAGAGCTTTTAGTAAGGAGTCGGGGACATGCTTAGTAGAAGAGATGAAGTATTTAAGCTGCTGAATAGTGTAAACGGTAAATTGACGGCGAATGATGTTGCTGAGAAATTACAAATGGACCGCGCGAATGCAAGCCGTTACTTGAATGAATTGTTTAAAGACGAGCAGATCGAGAAACTTCCGGGAAAGCCGGTTCTTTACCGAGCCTTCACGAAAGAGGAAGCCAAACCGGGGATTGGCAGTACGCAGACGGCTTTTGATCGGCTGATTGGTTCTGCGCAAAGTTTGAAAGTGAGTATTCAACAAGCGAAAGCGGCGATTCTTTATCCGCCAAATGGTTTACATACATTAATTCTTGGGAAAACAGGTACAGGGAAGTCCTTATTTGCGGAGTGCATGTACAAGTTCGCTCGCGAGGCTGATATGGTTAGCAAAAACGCGCCATTTGTTTCGTTTAATTGTGCGGACTATGCGCAAAATCCACAGTTGCTTTTTGGTCATATTTTTGGTGTGATGAAAGGGGCATATACTGGGGCAGAACAGACGCGCGAGGGCTTACTTGCAAAAGCGGATGGCGGCATTCTTTTCTTAGATGAGATTCATCGGTTGCCTCCGGAAGGTCAGGAAATGTTGTTCACGTTCATTGATAAAGGCGAATATAGGCCACTTGGTGAAAGCCAGGCTGTGCATACGGCGGAAGTGCAGATTATTGGTGCAACGACGGAATCGCCAGACAATTTCTTGCTGGAAACTTTTACAAGGCGGATTCCGATGACGATTACGTTGCCACCACTCGCAGAACGGCAGTTGGAAGAGCGCTATCAGTTGATCGAGTTTTTCTTGTCACAAGAAGCAACGCGTTTGCACCAGACGATTCGGGTTCACCGCCAAGCTTTGATGGCCTTTTTGTTATATCACGCGAGCGCCAATGTTGGTCAGCTACAACGTGATTTGAAATTGGCTTGTGCGAAGGCATTTTTGCATTACAAAACAAAAGCAACGAACTATATTTTAATTGAGCAGGACGATTTGCCGATTTATGTTCAAAAAGGTTTGCTTCATTTGAAAGACGAGCCGGAGAAAATGAACCGGTTAATCGATGTGAACAAGACGATTTTTAAATTTTACGATACGAGTGAAGCGAGCGATATAGCGATTGAAGATGTGGATGACGTGTATCAAGCGATTCAGACGAAGGCCGACCAGTTAATGAAAGAGGGGAAGGACCAGTCGGAGCTTGAGGAAGCGCTCTACATGGATGTCGATCAGTATTTTCATGAATATATGGGCCAACTCCCGACGCAGCAATCGGCGAAGGAGATCATTAGTCCGGAAATCTGGCAGCTCACCGATCAAGTCTACGCCTTGGCAGAACAACGCTTGGAACGTAAATATAATGAAAAAATGCGTTTTGCGTTTGCGCTCCATTTACAAAGCACGATCGAGCGGATTCGCGAACAGAAGCACATTGTCCACCCGGATTTGAATAATGTCCGCAAAAAGTACTCGAAAGAATTCCAAGCGGCGATCGATATTTCGGGATTATTAGAACAAGCGCTAAGCATCGAAATTCCTTTTGACGAAATCGGTTTTTTGACGATGTTTTTAACCGAGGAAGTCGTGGAATCGATTTTCACACAGGAAGCGTTGGTCGAAGTCATTGTCATGATGCATGGCCGCTCCACGGCAACAAGTATGGTGGAAACGGTTCAAGAACTCCTCAACATTGAGTCTGGTACAGCGATGGACATGCCGTTATCGGTAGAAGTAAAAGCGATGTACGAGAAAGTAAAAGCCAAGGTCCAGCAGCTAAATCCGACAAAAGGTGTGCTGATTTTATCAGATATGGGCTCGCTTACATCATTTGGTAACATGTTGACCGAAGAACTCGGCATTCGCACAAAAACAGTCAGCATGGCAAGTACGCCGGTTGTACTGGAAGCGATCCGCAAAGCCTCATTGGGACGCGGATTGGAAGACATCTATCAAAGCTGCCAGCAACTCTTTGAAAATAAATACAAGGCACAAATTTTACGAACCAAACCAACGAAAAACGCGGTCATCTTCACGTGTTTTACGGGAGAAGGCGTAGCAGAACAGCTGCGATCCCGCGTGGCGCCAGTTATTGACGAATCAAAAGTGGAAATCATCGTCTTGCAATTTTTGCACAAAGAAGCTTTCCGCGAACGCATCGATCAATTAATGGAAGAATACAATATTTTAGCGATCATGGGCTCTGTCGAATTCCAATACCGCGAAATTCCGTTTTTCAGCGCATTAGAGGTATTTTCCGAAGGCGGCTTGGACATCGTGAAGCGGATTATCAACGACGAAGTACCGTACGATCAGCTGATTTCATCCCTAGAAGGCAACTTAAAAGAAGTCGAATCACCAGAACAACTCGTCTACTTCCTGCGCAAAATCATTTCGGAATTACAAGTCCAGATGAACCTAGTGCTGGAACCAGGCGTTGACATCGGCATCATTTTGCATCTCGCATTCCTAGTGGAACGAATGAAACTCGGCGGCGTTGATCGCGAATTCCCGAACATCGATGCCTTCACGAAGCAACACATGATCGAAATGCAAATCACACAACAAATGATGGAAAACGTCAATTTGGAGTATAACATCATCGTGCCACAATCAGAAATCGCGTACCTAACGCAAATGATGACAGCGAACAAAGTAATAACAAGTGAAAATTAACCCAACGAGACAAGTGTGTACATAATTTACACACTTGTTTTTTGTTCATGTGTAAGCAAAAATTCGGGGTTCTCATGCGTTTTTCTCGAATTTTAAAAGTTGGCACGGAACTTGCAATTATAAGAGTGAGGGTTAAGAAATAGCGTTTTAGGGAGGATGAATCGAAGTGAAAACAATCATGTTAGTTTGTTCCGCGGGTATGTCAACCAGTTTGCTAGTCACAAAGATGGAGAAGGCGGCAGAGGACAAAAATCTCGAAGCCAAAATTTTTGCAGTATCAGAAGCCGAGGCGCCAGATAATATTGGCAAAATCGACGTCTTACTATTGGGGCCACAGGTCAGGTTCTTAGAAAGCAAATTCAAGAAAAAACTAGAACCATTCGGGAAGCCCGTCGCAGTCATCAACAGTATTGATTACGGTATGATGAATGGCGAAAAAGTTTTAGATCAAGCACTATCTTTACTTGGGGAATAAGCGGTACCTTGTGACTGCTTAAATATAGGAGGAGGCAAACGTCTCGTCCAAAATAAAATTATTGGGGGAAATACAAATGAATGGTTTTATCGCATTTATGGAAAAGTACTTTATTCCTTATGCAGCCAAAGTCGGTGGGCAGCGTCATCTAGTTGCTATCCGTGATGGTTTCATTTCAACAATGCCATTAATGATCTTGGGGTCATTAGGGACATTAATCAACAACTTGCCAATCCAGGCTTACCAAGACTTCATGAATAACTTATTTGGGGAAGCGCTTTGGAAATCTTTTGGGGGAAATATTTGGAACGGTACATTCGCGATTCTAGCACTTTTAACTGCTTTTACTGTAGCTTATAACCTAGCGAAATCATATGATAAAGATGCTTTATCAAGTGGTGTTGTATCTGTTTCTTCTTTCTTTGCCATTGGTGGTTTAACAGGACTTAGCTCGTCAGGCCTATTTTTAGCCCTTATCGTAGCTCTACTTTCAACCGAATTATTCACACGTTTAAGTGGAAATTCAAAACTTATTATCAAAATGCCAGACGGTGTTCCGCCGGCAGTATCTAGATCATTCGCGGCACTTTTCCCAGCGATGATCACAGTAAGTATTTTTGCAATGTTTACAACGATCCTTTTCGGATTAGGCGTAAAAGATATCGTTGGCGAATTCTACAAACTAATTCAAGAACCGTTCATGGGCCTTGCGAATACATTACCAGCAGCATTACTACTTGCATTTATTTCTTCATTCCTATGGTTCTTCGGACTTCACGGTGCGAACATTATCGAGCCATTCATGCAAACAATTAACGTGGACGCGATCGCTAAAAACGTTATCGCAATCAACCACGGTTTAGACGCTCCTTACATCGTTAACAAACCTTTCTTTGACTCTTTCGTCAACTTAGGTGGTACTGGTGCAACGATTGCCATCATTATTTCGGTATTCCTATTTGGTCGCCGCAATAAGCAATACGTTACTGTATCAGGACTAGCTTCAGCTCCTGGACTATTCAACATCAACGAACCATTAATGTTTGGTCTACCGATTGTGTTAAATCCAATCCTATTCGTACCTTACATCTTGGCTCCACTAGTGCTTGTTACAATCGCTTACTTCGCGACATCACTAGGCATGGTACCAGCAGCAACAATCGTAACACCTTGGACTACACCGCCGATCATTGGTGGGGTACTCGCTACACAAAGTTGGACAGGTGGGGTTCTAGCCGCGGTCAATATCGCCGTAGCCGTACTCATCTACGCACCATTCATTAAAGTAGCAGAAATTCAAGAAATCCGCCGTGAAAAAGCAGCAGCAGCCGGCGAACCGACAGAAGATAACTTTTAAAACGAAGAGCTGACCACACCCGTTAGCTCCGACAGAAATTGTTAGAGGGCGCAGAAAAAGCCATCCTTTGGCTTTTTCGGAGGCCACGAAATTTCCGAGGAGCTGGTGTGGGGAAGCCGGACAAGACGAAGTGCGGAACAAGATGGATGACATGTTCACTTTGTTCACATGTATATTGAGGCTCTAAGTAAGCAAAGTACGCTTTCTAAGAGCCACAACAAATTTACTCAAGGATGTGGAACTTAATGGAAGAATTAGAACTGACAATTATGAATCTAATCATGTTTGGTGGTAACGCAAAAAGCGATGCCATGCTAGCAATCGATGCAGCTAAAAAAGGTGACTTTGCTTTAGCGGACGAACAAATCCAAAAAGCAGAACAATCATTACTTGAAGCACATCATTCCCAAACAAAACTAATTCAAGGCGAAGCTCGCGGTGAGAAAACAGAAGTATCTTTACTTCTAGTTCACGCGCAAGATCACTTGATGAACGCTATTACTTTCAAAGATTTAGCGATCGAAATTGTAGAATTATATCGCGTTAAGTAATTATAAAAATGGGGGTGAGGAGTTTTCCTCATCCCCATTTTAAATATTTGTAGAGAGGAAGTTTACTTATTATGAGAAAATTAGGTATTTCAGTATTCCCGCAACATGCCCCACTGGAGGATTCGTTAAATTACATCGAGACTGCTGCAAAATATGGTTTTAGCCGTATTTTCACGTGTTTAATTTCGGCAAATGACGAAGCAGAGTTTGCGAAATTAGAAACGATTTGCCAAACAGCAAATAAGCTCGGCTATGAAGTGATTGCTGACGTTGATCCTGGCGTTTTTGCCTCATTAAACCTGACATATCAGGACTTAGGGCGTTTTAAAGAATTAGGATTATCCGGTCTGCGTTTAGATTTAGGTTTTTCTGGTGCGGAAGAAGCGGCGATGTCTTTTGATGATAATGATTTGCAAATCGAACTAAATATCTCGAACGGAACGAAATATGTCGATAATATCTTGTCATACCAAGCAAATACAGCGAATATTATCGGTTGTCATAACTTCTATCCACGTCGTTATACAGCGCTTTCTCGCGAGCATTTCCTTCGTACAAGCGCCCAATTCAAAAAATACAACTTGCGTACAGCGGCTTTCGTATCTTCCAACGCTGGTAAATTTGGACCGTGGTTTGTTGTAGATGGCGGACTTCCAACATTGGAAGAACACCGTGGCATGCCGATTACTGTTCAAGCAAAAGACTTATGGAACACCGGCTTGATCGATGACGTGATTATTGGCAACATGTACGCGTCAGAAGAAGAGTTGAAAGCACTCGGCGAATTAAACCGTAACGAGCTAGAACTTGCGGTCACATTCCTTGACGGCGCCACAGCTGTTGAAAAAGAAATCGTAACAACGCAAAAGCATTTCAATCGCGGCGATGCTTCAGAATACGTGTTGCGCTCAACCATGACGCGTGTTAACTTTAAACAACACGATTTCCCAGCACACGATACAGATACCATCGAACTTGGCGACGTAACCATCGATAACAACGGCTACGAGCGCTATAAAGGCGAAATGCAAGTAGCTCTTCGCGAAATGGAAAACTCCGGTAACACAAACATCGTTGGCCGAGTAATTCCAGAAGAACGCTATCTCTTAAAAACAATCCAACCTTGGCAACATTTCCGTTTAAAAGAACATAAATAAATTCAAAAACCAAGTCTACCAATTTTATTGTGCGTAGGCTTGTTTTTTTATTTGTGGTAGTTTTCGCCGTCGTCTTTAGTATCATTAACTATATAAATAAATGTGCAATTACTGTGAAGTTGAGGATTATGATAATAGGTCGCTAAGTGGATCTATGTATGAATATATTTGATATATTTAGATAAAAAAGTTAAAGTAAGCGGTTAAATGTGATATAATGATGAGCTAAAGGGGGTAGGTATCATTTGGCTAAAACTAGAGATGCTACAGCTACAATAAAAGGCTATTTTTACCAATTCGATTATTCGATATTAAAATTATTAAAAGCTTCTGGGAATGCAACAGTTTGTATTGAAGGAATTGAGGATGTTGATATTTTAAATATTGATGAAAAAATTTCCATTCAATGTAAGTACTACGAGGCTACAGAATACAATCATTCAATTATTGGAAAGCCTATTCGCTTTATGTTGAAGCATTTTGCAGAGAATAGAGGGAATCCTATAAAATACATGCTGTATGGTTACTACTCTAAAGGACAGCACAAGTTACCAGACGTTATCGATGTCAACTTTGCAAAAAAACATTTTTTCAAGTATAGGGCTGACAATATAGCATACGAAGCACACATTAGCTTAGGACTAGAAGATGAGGATATACAAGAATTCTTAGAAGCTCTAGTAGTTGATATAAACGCAACGGAATTTGAAAAACAAAACCAGAACATACTTGCCGAAATACAAGTAATATTCAGTTGCACTTTAATGGAAGCTGAGTTTTACTATAACAAGGCTCTAAAGATTATCAGAGATTTAGCGACTAAAGCAAAAAAAGAGGATAGGGAAACGGATAGGCAGAGCTTCTTAAGGGAATTAGGTAGTGATAAAGAAAATTTGTTCAATCTTTGGTATATAGGGATTCGTGGTATAAAGACGTATTGTCAAAACGTCAAGAAATTATATTTTTCAGAGTTAAATAGATCTCCTTACTCGCGTTTTTTTCTAATAGATTGTAGAGGTGACTCATCTTATATTGATATAAAATCGATGCTGATTATGATTTCCGGAAAGATGACTAATATATCTAAGCGAGAGAAAACACCATTTTGTCCATATGTTCATCTCTATGGAGTTGATGACAGGAAACTACTCTTGATAAAAAAAGCTCTTAGAGATGACGGGATTGTTTTTTTAGATGGGCACTCATTTAAAGATGCTGATTTTCATTGTGACTCAATATGTGTGGAGGCTAATCACCAAAATCAAATCAGATTAAAAATAGTTAATGAGTTAGGAAATGTATCAGAAATATTAAATAAGCTGAGTAACGTTCGAGAATTATATCAGTTTTATTTAGAAGCTCCATTTTATAATAATGATGAGTACAGACACATTGTACTCCCAATAACATCAATTAACGATTTGAATCAAATAATCTAAAGAACTAGGGGGAGAAGTTTTGATTAAAGAGTCTATTAATGCGGAAGTTATATCAGTTTTTCCAAATAAGGTCAGAATTGCAGTAGATAAATTAGAGGATTTTAAAATTGCTGATGAAAAGCTAAAAGTTGGATCTTATCTACGAATAGCTGATAATGAAAATGCAGTACTAATTGCAGTTATTGAAAATTTCACAATTGAGGTTAGTGAAAAGGGAGATAGAAAATACATACTGGAAGCTAATCCATTAGGGATTATTAGAAATGGAGAGTTTGAGAGAGGAGGCGATACAATTGCTATTCCACCTAAAAAAGTTGAGCCTGCTAAGAAAGAAGAAATAAAGCAAATTTTTGAAGAATCTTTGAAAGATGATAAGAAATTTGTGTTCTCTAAACTATCAACTGATAGAGATATCCCCGTACCTGTAGATGGGGATAGATTCTTTAATAAACACATTGCAGTTGTTGGTTCTACCGGCTCAGGAAAATCTCATTCTGTAGCTAAAATTATACAAGAGGCTGTTTTATCTAAAAAGTCATCTTATATGGGTTTAAATAATTCTCATGTGATAATTTTTGATATTCACGCAGAATATAAAGCTGCTTTTCCTGATGCTCGAATAATAGATACATCTAATCTAGTGTTACCATATTGGTTGCTCAACAGTGATGAGTTGCAGGAACTATTTCTAGATACAGATGCAAATGATCATAATCAACGAAATATTTTCAAAGAGACTATTATTTCAAGCAGAAAGAAGCATTTTGATGGTGATTCTTTCTTAAAAGAAAAAATTCATTTTGATTCGCCACTTTTTTTTGAACTAAATGATATACTAAGCGCGGCTGAGGATAAGAATGTAGAGATGGTTCCTGGAGCTAGTAATAAGCTAAAAGCAGGTCCCTTGAATGGTAAGCTTTCAAATTATGTTAGTCGCTTAGAGAATAAAATAAATGATAGTAGACTGGACTTTTTATTAGGAGAAAGGTCAAAAGAAATATCTTTTGAAAACACAATTGAACAGTTAATTGGTTATGGTGAAGATACTTCAAACGTTACTATTTTAGATTTGAGTGGGGTGCCATTCGAGGTGTTGAGTATAACAGTTTCACTTGTGTCAAGAATCATGTTTGAGTACGGCTATTATTATAAACGTTTGAGGCACGAGAATAATCCTGGAACAGACTGTAATAATGATGTGCCGCTACTACTGGTTTATGAAGAAGCGCATAAATATGTGCCAAATAGTGATTTAGTTAAGTATAGAGCATCTAAACAATCAATTGAGAGGATAGCTAAAGAAGGTCGTAAATATGGGGTTTCTCTTCTCCTAGCTAGTCAAAGACCGTCAGAGATATCTGAAACTATTTTTTCTCAGTGTAGTAATTTTTTGGCACTTAGATTAACGAATCCGAATGATCAAAATTATGTGAAAAGACTTTTGCCTGATACACTTGGAGACTTAGTCGAGAAAATGCCTTCGCTTAGGGCTGGCGAGTGTTTATTAATTGGTGATGCAGTAGTTTTACCATCAATAGTACAGGTTGATAAGTGTAGTCCCGAACCAGCTTCGAATGATATCCCATATTTCCAATTATGGAAAGAAGAGTGGGTGTCTCTGAGCATGGAAGAAATAAAAAAAATATGGTATAAAAATTAATTTAATACAGTATTGATAGAATAGAACCATAAATTCAAGCACCACGATTTCCAAGTATATGACACTGATAACATCGAGCTTGTAGGCATAACGATTGATAAAAACCGCTAAGAACGCTATCTCTTAAAAACAATCCAACCTTGGCAACATTTCCGTTTAAAAGAACATAAATAAGCGAAAGAAATACAAGCTAAGTACTGTAAAAAGTGCTCTGGCTTGTATTTTTTATTGCAGTCATCCAGTTCGCCCTGTATAATCGGACGTGAGGAAATATAAGGGGGATGTGAAGAATGAAGAAAATCTGGGGTATTTTTATACTCGATTGGCGTCGGCTTTTTAAAGCACCGATTGCTCTGACTCTAGTGCTTGCGCTCGTCATTTTGCCATCTCTATACGCGTGGTTTAATATCGAAGCGCTTTGGGATCCATATTCTAACACATCAGGAATCAAAGTTGCCGTTGTTATCGAAGACGAGGGCGCAGAAATTACCGTTCCAGGAAAAAGTCCGCAAAAAATTAATGTTGGCACACAACTCAAAGAACAGCTGAAGAAAAATGACTCGCTAGGTTGGACATTCACGACGGAAGATAAAGCCAAAGAAGGCGTGAAAAAAGGCGACTACTACGCGGCTATTTTTATTCCGGCTGATTTTTCGAAGGATATCGTTTCAGTTGTCGGCGGAGACCCAACGAAGCCAACGATTCAATACGCGGTGAACGAGAAAATAAACGCGATTGCCCCGAAAATAACAGATAAAGGCGCGTCGACCATTGTGGACCAAATCAGTTCAGAATTCATCGATAAAGTCAGCAGTTCTGTTCTCTCAGAGCTTAACCAAGCAGGAATCGATCTGGAAAATGAGCTACCGACTTTGCGCCATATCAAGGATAAAGTTTTCCAAGTGAAGCAGAGTATGCCGCAGATTATCGAGATGGGCAAGCAGGCTGTTATTTTAGAAGGAAAGCTACCCGATTTAAAAAGAAAAGCGAACCAAGTGGCGGAGCTAAATCAGAGTATGCCACAAATCAACGCAGCCGCACAAGACCTATTACGCATTGAATCGCAGTTACCGCAGCTCGACAAACTGGGCGAAGACATCCTCGTATTACAGCAGAAAATACCAGAAATCAAGCAAATCGCGACGGACGTAAAAGCGGTCAACGCTAATTTTGGAACGATTCAAAAAACGGTCAACGATGCGCTATCCGAGTCCACCAAAGCGCTCGGAATCATTTCAGACGCAGAAAAAGCCTTGCCGACTATCAAAAAAATTGCCGATGATGGCTCCAAATACGCCGATAAAGTCACGGATTTCACGAAACAAGTAGACCAATCCTTCCAAACGGTGGCTCCAGCGATCAAACAAAATCTGATTTTGCTACAACAAGTCACAAATAACGTCTACGAACTAACCGAGGCGCTCAAAAACGGCAGCATTGACCCAGCCAAAGTCATCACAGTCATCGATCAAATCGACACACAATTAACGAGCGCCAGCACGATGCTCACCAAACAAATCGAGCTGCTGACCTCCTTGAATGAAACATTGCCAAACAAACCGTTAACAGGCTTCATCAGCGACCTAAAAGCCATGCAACAAGACTTGGCGACGCAACAGCAAACACTGGCTGAAGTCAAAAAAATCATCGAAGCAGGCGAAGAACCTAGCCAAGCTTTACTCGATCAACTAAACGCAGAGGCAAAAAAAGTGAGCGATGACTTAGCGGCGATTATCGGCGCGTATGACTCCAAGATTGTACCAACAATCAACGCAGCACTAAAAGAAATCAGCGCAGACCTCGCCAAAAGTAGTGCATTACTAGACGGTGCCAAAAATAAACTACCAGACATTGCAGCGATTCTGAAAAACGCCAATCAGACACTTGTAACGAGTCAGACTTACTTGAAAGAATTCCAGAAACGATTACCAGAATTGCAACAAACACTAAGCGATGCGACGGCGTTCATCGATACGAAACTCGACACAGTAATCAGCGGTATCAACACAGCCGCAGCCTTTTACAAGTCAGACTACCCAGACGTAAAAGCTAAAATCCACAAGGCCGGCGACTTCGTGCGCAATGATTTACCGACACTAGAATCCGAAATAAATAACGCCGCAAAACTAATTGAGGAAAAGTTCCCCGAATTTGAAAAAGCCGTCAAAGTTGCGGCTGATCTATCCAGAACAGAACTACCACAATTCGAGCAAGCCATCAATAAAGCGGCATCACGCATCAACGAATTTGACCAAAATTATGATATGCAACAAATCATCGCGTTTCTCAGAAATGACGTCGAAAAAGATAGTGATTTCATCGCGCACCCAATCCAACTGAAAGAGACAAAGTACTATCCGATCCCAAACTACGGATCAGCTAGCTCGCCATTTTATACAGCGCTTTGTTTATGGGTCGGCGCCTTGCTTCTCATCTCACTATTGCGCGTGGACGTCGAAGTACCACGAGGCATCTTTAATCACCATCACGTCTATTTTGGCAGATTACTCACGTTCCTATCAATCGGTCTCGCGCAAGCCCTCATCGTCACGCTCGGCAACATTTTCCTTCTCGGCGTATCCATCGCAAGCCCAGTCTATCACGTCCTATTCAGCATGTTTATCAGCGTCGTCTTCATGATTATCGTCTACACACTCGTCTCGCTGTTCAACAACGTCGGTAAAGGAATCGCAATCATCCTGCTCGTCCTACAAATATCAGGAGCAGGCGGAAACTTCCCAATTCAAGTATCACCACCATTTTTCCAAGCCATCTATCCATTCCTACCGTTCACATACGCGGTCGGACTAATACGAGAAAGCGTCGGCGGCATCTACTGGCCAAACGCCATACACGACATCATCCTACTCGCAATATTTGGCGTCCTATTCATCCTGTTGGGCATCCTACTCAAAAAACCACTAGACAAAATCGTCCCAAGCCTCTCAGCAAAAGCTAAAAAAAGTAAATTAATTCACTAGTAAAAAAGGATCTGGCATTAAAACCAGATCCTTTTTAGCATCAAAATCATTGTTAGTAACACAGAAGAAATTATTTTGTAACATTACAGTAAAAAAAGAAGATTAACGCTTTATTTTTGAAATAAAAAACGCTATAATGAAATAGTACATAAAAGTTGAATCTTTTGGTGCATATAGTAAAATAGTTAACATAAATGTATGTGAAATGAAAATTTTTGTATTTCAACTAAAAAAATGTCCTGAGAGGGAATCGAACCCACGACCTACAGCTTAGGAGGCTGTCGCTCTATCCTACTGAGCTATCAGGACATGCTTGCATTTACGAACTTTATCATTTTAACATAAAACAGAGGCGGGGAGCAATCTGTTTGCAAAAATCAAGAGAGAGGAAGGAACAGATTGAAGAAATTTATACCAGTATTGATAGGAGTACTACTTCTAGTCGGATTAGCAGCATGTGGTAAGGAAGGCATAGACAAGGTTCTGAGCGACAATTCACTGACCGTTATCCAGAATGTGAAAACAGATTTAAAAGACTACCAGCTAGCGTATGTGAAGGATGACAACGATACAACAGGTGTGCTCGAGTACTACAAAGATACGAATGGAAAAGATATTTCGAATATACAACTGGACTCCGCGCTTAAAACAAAAGATTCGAAGGTGAAAATAAACCTCATGAATGGCTTGGACGGCTTAATCGCAATGGTCGAAATCCATGATGCCAGTCTCGCGAAAGAGGCGACGGAACTCGTTTTGCTCGATAGTAATGAAGAAGTAGACGAAGCAATCGGTGTTTCACTAGCCAATAAAAGCGCAGTGGGAGGCGGGAAAACAGTGGCGATTGTCGCGATTCCCTCACTAGATCCAAAAACAGCGAGCGAACTAAAGCGCATCGAATTACGCAACAATTCGAATGCCAGCGTCTATGAGAACGAACTCAATCCAAGTAAAATAAAATCCCCAGCCCCATCAGAACGCGCGAAGAAAAATGCCTTTTTCCCAGCAGTTAATAAATATATTGCTGACAAAGAATGGAAGGTAGTAAGTAGCGCGACACAAAAGAAACAAATCTACACAGCGATTTTACGCGATAAAGAAGGGGTGTATCATTTAGCAGAATTCACGTATCCAGACAGTAAACTAGTCGTGAAGGAAACTGCCAAAAATGATAATCCGCAATCCGATAATGACGTCTCATTATTGCAATTACAAGGTGACAAAAACCAGTATATCGGAGTCGTGGCTGAGTTGGAAACAATTCTGGACAAAGGCACGACAGTCATTTTGAAATCAACGGACGGTAAAGAGTATAAGCAACCACTACACACAGGTTACAATGACAGAAACGCCTTGATTCAACTCACAAAGAAAACAGAGATGACACTCGACACGATTTCCTCTGTTTCGATTCAGGATGATAACGGTAACGAATTATACACGATGGAATTAAACTAAATGAAATGGTTGGCATGAGGTCAGATACAATACCTTGTGCCAATCCTTTTTACATTTCATCGAGTTACAAAAGTGTAAGCTTAAATGGCTATAATGTAATATAATAAACATGTGAATTTCCGAATAATTATATATAATTAGCAACGTAATCTTTCCTATGCATTCAGATTTACATCATGAAAAGAGGGTAATAAAAAAGGAAACACTTTACAGAAGGATTTGGCATCTACGAGTTTGTGACACCTCAATTTATCGAAAAGGAGCAAGTAGATGAATCATTCAAAGGAAGGCCAAAAACAAGGTCATCTAGTGTTATTAAGCGCGATAGTAGTAGGGATAGCGTATCAATTCCTGCCTTTTATACTCCCTCACACATCCTATTTAGAAATTATTGGTGCATTTTTCAACCTAACCCTCATGTTTATTCTGCTATATATGATACTAAAAGAAGAATTTCTAGATTGGTTTAAACATTTTAGCTTCAAATGGCTAGTGATTGGAATCCCGTTTTTATTCATCGTCGGAACGCTAGCTGGGAGTCTTTGGTCCGCAATCGCTGGCGGGATGACGTCGAACGATATAAACAGCGTTCTGTCATGGGAATACGTGATCGAAAATGTCCCATTCATGTTGCTTGGCGAAGAATTGCTCTCTATCGGAATTCTCTACGCAGCCTGGAAAAAGTTGAACTGGAAATTCTGGCAAGCGACGATGCTATGCTCGATTTTGTTCGCATTATGGCATTTACCAGCCTATGACTATAATGCACTGCAATGCTTAGTCACGATTATTCCAAGCAGACTGGTTTTAAATTACTTATTCAAAAAAACCAATTCTATCTGGGTCACATGGATCGTTCACATTGCTTTTGATGTGATTACGTTCCTACCAATACTGTTAAAATAGATAAAAAACCCGGGAAAATGAGCCGAAATGCGACTTGTTTTCCCGGGTTTTCAAATTTTAATTAATTTTTTTAGATACTTTATCAATGTACTCAAGCGACATGCCAGTTCCGATAGCTACGGACTCTAACGGACTCGGTGCCATATGTACGGGAACATCGATTTGATTGACAAGCCATTCTTGGAAGCCGTGTAGCTGCGAACCACCGCCAGTTAAAACGATGCCACGATCGACAATATCACCGCTTAGTTCAGCTGGACATTGTTCTAGCGTCACGCGAATTGCTTCGAGAATTCGGCCTAGCGTTTCTTCCAATGCTTTTTGAATCTCGGTAGATGTAATGGTCAGCGTCATCGGCAAGCCGGTTAACAGGTTGCGACCGCGTACATCCATCGTTATTTCTGTATGGGGAATTGGCGCATAACCAAGCTCCATTTTGATGCGTTCGGCTGTTGCTTCTCCGACTAGGAGGTTATAATTTTTGCGGATATGTTGGATAATCTCGTCGTCCATGTGGTCGCCGCCAGTTCGGACAGACGTACTTGTTACGATGCCACCGTAAGAGATGATGGCGATTTCACTCGTTCCACCGCCGATATCGACAATGACATTTGCAATCGGTTCATCCACCGGTAAATCAGCTCCAATTGCCGCTGCGACCGGTTCCTCAATAAGCGTTACTTCTTTTGCTCCCATCGATTTTACCGCGTCAATAATCGCACGGCGTTCCACAGAAGTTGCTCCAGTTGGTGCACAAACAACGACGTTCGGCCTTTTCACCGAATTTCCAACAACTCCTGTGACCCGACGCATAATTTCGCGTAAGAGACCTGATGTGACGTCATAATCAGCAATCACGCCATCTTTTAATGGGCGAACTGCAATAATATTAGTAGGCGTTTTTCCAATCATTTCTTTTGCTTCTTGGCCAATCGCAAGCACGGACTTGGTGTCTACATCCATGGCAACTACAGAAGGCTCGTTCAAAATTATTCCTTTAGATTTGCTGTACACTAAGATGTTTGCGGTACCAAGGTCGATACCAATCGTTGTATTACCAAACATTTTTTTACCCTCCATATTTCCTTTTCATGCTTTTATCGGCACAGTCTCTAGTATAAAGCAGTTTTGCGATTGTTGGGGCTTATAAAGATAATGATATAAAAAGGTAATATAGGAATCGCGTGGGAGTAGGCTTTCGCTAGGAAAACGTAAACCGCATGTAAAGAACTTAACACAAATCCAGTATTTAACTCAAGAGAAAAATGGGAGATTCAGGCGTGGCGTCGTTAATTCCAAATCACCAGATACGGTATGTTGACTATAAAGATGAATCCGGCCCGTTCCGATTGCAACCGATTCCAATGGGCTTGGATCGAGTATGACTGGGAAATCGACTTGATTTGTTAGCCATTCTTTAAAGCTGTTTAGCTGGGAACCACCACCAGTTAAAATAATACCTTGATCCATAATATCACCGCTAAGTTCAGCAGGGGATTGCTCTACCATCACGTGAATCATTTTTATAATTTTTGCTAAAAATTCTGTAATCAGTGGTTGGATGTCAGCAGAGGATATTTTGGTGGTTGCTGGGAGTCCTGTTAGCAAGCTGCGACCGCGGACGTCCATCGCTTTTAGGACATGAGGACCAGGTGCGTAACCAAGTTTCTTTTTTATTTTTTCGGCGGTTAGGTCACCGATGAGTAGATGGTGTTCTTCACGGAAATATTGGATGATTTCGGCATCGAGTGAATTACCGGCAGAGCGGACAGACATATTAGCCAGCACGCCGCGGTAGGAAACAATCGATACTTCTGTTGTGCCAGCGCCAATATTGACAATCATATTGGAAACAGGCTCATCGATGGGAAGGCCAGCACCAATCGCTGCGGCAACGGGGGCCTCGACAATGGTGACTACTTTGATTCCAGTCGCGAGTACAGCGTCACGAATAATATTTCGCTCGACAAGCGTTGCACCAGCTGGGACATTAACACTAGCGGCAGTTTTACGAATTGGGATGTGATGGATGCGAGCAACACGATCCAGCACGGCTTGCAATAATTTCACTGCATTATCAAAATCAGCAATAACACCGTCTTTTAGTGGTTTAATAGCTGTTAAAGTGGTAGGCGTTTTTCCGTACATTTGCTTTGCCAAATTCCCGATAGCATAGACTTCTTTTGTCTCGGCATCTAAAACGACGACAGCAGGTTCGCGAAACATAATTCCTCGCAGTTCATTGTAAACAACAATATTCGCTGTCCCTAAATCGATTCCAATTGAAGAATGACTAAACATAAGCACACACCTTACTTTCCTTTGAAATTTTTTAAAACAGATTGACTTCTTAATGACATAATTGCCTTAAAACGAGGAAGGTAAACCTAAAAGTATAAAAAAATACTAAAAAAGCCATGCGTCTTAAGCATAGCTTTTCTATCTACTTATTTAGCACGATCCTGTTTTTCGTATAGACTATACATATAGAAGTATATAAATCCGCTAATCACGGCGAGCACTGCGATGGTTGCAAACGTTGCGAAATAGCCAACGAGTGTAGAAAGGGTAATCGCGAGTGGGGCTATCACTTTTCCGAACGTGTAGCGAAGCCCAGCCGCGGAGAAGTACATCGCCCGTTTATTATCAGGAGCAATTTTGGCCACGAAATTCTGTTGGATTCCGACCGTCATTAACTCGGCAAAACTGAACAAAATAATCGCTAAAATGGCGCCCCATGGACCTGTTGCGATTCCAAAAAGCAGAATGGCAATCCCGTATAAGAAGGAGGAATTCATGAAGACTAGTTTTTCGCGATATCGGCTCATGAGTCGGGTGAAGAAGACTGTCAGTAAAGCCACGCAGAAGCCGTTGATGGAGACGATGAAACCAAATAATTGTTCTCCGGTAAGCTGTATGGAGAAAATCGATGAATCCCCAATAACCTCTGTAATATAGAGTGGAAATAGTAAGTCGAGTTGCATAAAGGATTGCGAAATAATGACGCCGGCAATAATGTATAAGAAAAAAACTTTATCTTTAAAAATCAGTTTATAGTTGCGCAGTTGTTCCATTAAAACGGTGCCAATCTTTTTCTCACGTTGAGCTTTGCGCAACTCCTTATCCAAAGCCATTGGCGCTGTTTCATGTCCGAATTTTGTCAGTAGAATCAAGAGGAGTAGATCGGCAAGAACAATGGCCAGCAAGGTTTGTGACGTATAATTATTAAACACGAGCGCCCCGATAATCGGACCAATCACGACCGCAATATTGATCATCATGTAGAAAATCGAATACACATGACTCCGGTGCTCCGGTTTCACAACATCCGCAATCATCGCCTGACTCGCTGGCTGGTAAAATGACATAAAAATACTCGCGACCATGAAGCCAAAAAACGCCACATAAGGCGAATGAAACATTGTTGTCGCTGCAATCGCAAAAATAAGGAAACCAGCACCTTCACCGATAACCGAAATACTCATCATTCGCTTACGCCCATAAGTATCCGCAAAATAACCGCCGAGTAGAGCCGTAATTACAGATAAAGCCTGCGATAAAATAAGCAACAGACTCGTCGTTTGTCTCCCAATCGAGTCTGAAAAATAAATCGTTAAAAAGGGAAAAACCGCCCAAAAGGAAATATCGAGCAAAGCCTCCCCGAATAGTCGCACTTTGAGATTAATGTCCCAAGTCTTAAATTTCATAGTATAAAACACCTTCTTTGCAAAAAAAGCCCATGAAACAGTTCTTCCATGGGCTTCGTTATAAATTAGTAAACAATTATTGTACTATTAAAATGCCCAGTCGCCGTTGCGGAATACAGGGACTTTGTCACCGCTCGCCGTAATGCCATCGATGTTCATTTTATCCGAACCAATCATGAAATCGACGTGTGTCATACTTGAGTTAACACCAGCTTTTTCTAGTTCTTCGCGGCTCATATCTTCGCCACCTTTAATATTAAAAGCATACGCGCTTCCGATAGCTAAGTGATTCGATGCATTTTCGTCAAATAGCGTGTTGTAGAAAAGGATTCCTGATTGAGAAATAGGGGAAGGGTCTGGAACCAAGGCTACTTCGCCAAGATAATGTGAACCTTCATCCGTTGCTACTAAATCTTTCAGGATATCTTCGCCTTGTTCCGCGACAACATCGACGATACGGCCATCTTTGAACGTGATTTTGAACTTATCAATGATATTGCCAGCATAGCTTAGTGGTTTTGTGCTAGATACATAGCCGTTCACGCTCGTTTTTTCAGCACATGAGAAAACTTCTTCGGTAGGCATATTCGCCATGAATTCTTTGCCTTGTTTATTGTAGCTTCCAGCGCCGACCCATACGTGATCTTTAGGAAGACCAATCGTTAAATCAGTTCCTGGTGCCGTATAGTGAAGTGCCGAATATTGTTGTTCATTCAGATAAGCAGCTTTATTATTTAGCGTTTCATCATGATTTTTCCATGTTTGAATTGGATCTGCCGTATTCATACGCGTTGTCTCAAAAATAACTTCCCAAAGCGCGGGAACTTGTTCTGCGTGTGGTAAATCAGGGAATACCTTCGCTGCCCAGCCTTCAGAAGCTGCGCCGACAACCGTCCAGCTTATCGCGTTAGACTGAATCATTTGGCGGAATTCTTCCAAAGCTTGGCCCATTGCTTTTTGGTTCGCCGCGATTTTTTTACCATCTACGCCTTTCAATAAATCTGGATTTTCCGAAACAATTGAGATAAAAACGGCATTTTCGTGAGCCAATTCAATGCGTTCTGCGGCACGGTGAAGCGCTGCTTTCTCAAAAATCTCAATCGGTGAATTTTGGTAGCGAAGTAACGTGATTTCTTCGTCTGCCCAGTTGATAATAACATCGCTAGCTCCAACTTCATAAGCTTTTTTCGTAATTAAACGGCTTAGCGGTGCGCTCTCAACGGAACTATTAATCACTACTTTTTGATCAGGTTGGACGTTCACTCCGACCTTGACGATTAATTCTGCATACTTTTCTAATTTCTCATTAAATGTTGACATATGTAGCACCCCTCTTCTATTCAATAAAAGCATTGTATCTTAAAAAAACGCGTAAAGCAACTGTTTGCAACGGCTTATCCAAACCACTGTTGATGCATATCGTTTAAAAATTCCCGACTGAGCGGTAGTATGTCTGATTCAGGCAATACCGAATCAATCATACAATACGGACAAAGCGCAGTATCCTCAGCGTGCCGACAAACACTCATTTTCGTCGTTAAAAGCTCCGTTCCAGTGCTCACGTACTCTAGTACGCTCCGCGCTGGTACTCCCTTTTGCCTAGAAACTAAGCGTTTGTCGGCACGCTGAGGTTTGGAGTCATAGAGGCGGCTTTTAGACTAATCAAATTCAATCTCCGAAAGTGCTTCATCCATCGACTCTAAAATATTGTACTTCACAAAGTAATCCAGCCAAGCTTGGTGTAAATCAGGGGCATCGCGTTTAATCGACGGCTTGATTTTGTCATACATTGTTTTCATGATATCTTGCCACATCGCATTCACTGCGCGATCTAGTTTCGTGTCTTTCCAACGCTTTGCTGGCGGTCGTTTCTTATTTTTCTCATTTTGAAATTCGAGTGCCTTTTGGTAAAAGCTATCTTTGGTTGTCAAGTTCTCAGACATATATTCAGAAAATTCATTAAAAGTCATCGTAACACTCCTTAAAATTGTAGGTCAATTAACAGTAACATATCCTCATCAGAGCGTCTACTCTACAAAGACAGATAGAAATAGCTTTATGCGACGGGTTACGTCATTTTCAAGGGCAGAAATAGGGCGAGAAACCATTTTTAAATAGAGCGGAAAAAAGCTTGAAACGACTGGTATAGAGTCGGATACAGTACAAATTAGCTAAACTTAAAAAACGTTTTTAAAATTATTTTAGCTATCAAAAAAATGCCTAACTATCAACGCGATAGCCAGGCATTTTGGGAGATTTCATTTATTCGATGTCGGAAATTATTTCCCAAGTAGGGCATCCGCAAAGGTTTTCGCATAAGCTTCTGCACGAACCACATCATCTTCATCGGGATCTAAATCCACTTTTAAGCCTTCTACAGGGACTGTTGCGCCTTGCTCTTTCAAGCGTTTCTCAACAAGATCAACCGTTAAGCAGAACTCGTCGTAGAATGTGTCGCCAGATCCGAAAGAAGCACAGACCTTGCCGGAAAAGTCCACATCAGACATATCTTCGTAGAAATCCACGAATTCATCTGGAAGTTCACCATCATCGTACGTGTAACCGCCGATGAGCGCGCCATCATATTCTAGTAATTTCTCAGGTTCGACAGAGATGCATTCCTCGATCTCGACCTCAATATCGTATTTCTCTAGTTCTTCGCCAAGGATATCTGCAATTTCTTCTGTATTACCAGTCATGCTGGCATATACGATCATTACTTTTGCCATTATTTACATCACCATTTCTTTCTATGAGTTCTAAGTTAATACGCTAAAAAAAGCACACTTGCGAACGCGGAATATGCTTGTTTCATCAATCACTAATACTTCCATTATAAAGAATTTCAGAAAAACTGCAAGAAATTCCGTTAAATTTAGCAAAAACGTCACATTCATACTTTCAAAATGAGGCGAATAAAGCTATAATGGTAGAAGTGAGAATTTCTGGCTACGGCAAAATCAAAGGAATCGATAGCTGGGAAGAGAAGGGATGGAAAAAATGATTACATTAAAATCAAGACGAGAAATCGACGAAATGAAACGTGCAGGAGAAATCCTTGTCGCGACACATAAAGAGATCAAGAAACTTATTAAGCCTGGGATTACGAGCTGGGATATCGAAGTATTTACAGAAGAATTCCTGCGTAAACAAGGCGCGACACCAGAACAAAAAGGTTTTGAAGGCTATGAGTTTGCGACATGTGCGAGTATCAATGACGAGATTTGTCACGGTTTTCCGCGGAAGAAAATGCTGAACGAAGGCGATATTATCACGGTGGATATGGTTGTTAATTTCCACGGTGCGCTTGCCGATTCAGCCTGGACATATGGCGTTGGACAAGTTTCACCAGAAGCTGAGCGTTTGATGGAAGTGACACGCAAATCGATGTACCTTGGTATCGAACAAGCACAAGTTGGGAACCGTATTGGCGATATTGGTCATGCGATTCAAACCTATGTAGAGGCTGAGAAACTGGCGGTTGTCCGCGAATTTATCGGTCACGGCGTAGGTCCGACACTACACGAAAAACCAGAAGTGCCACATTTCGGCGCAGCAGGCAAAGGTCCACGCTTGAAAGAGGGCATGGTTATCACGATTGAGCCGATGGTTAACACAGGCGGCTGGAAAGCGAAAATGGATGACAATGGTTGGACAGCACGCACAGCAGACGGTTCACTTTCCGCACAGTACGAGCACACGATTGCGATTACGGCAGACGGCCCAGAAATTTTGACGTATCAAGGTGAAAATGACTAAATAAGACGTAGGTGTGTTGCCAAGAACGCGACACACCTAAATTTTTTCGAGAGGTAAAGGGAGAATGGCTATGGGAGAGAAGAAAGCGATTCGCAAAACGAAGACGCCGCATACGGTGGCATCGATTTGCGAGGAATTACATAATCTTGGTATTGCAAAAGGAGATACAGTGATTTTGCATGCTGCGCTCGGTCAAGCTGGCTGGGTTTGCGGAGGCGATGTCGCGATTATTAAAGCTTTTCAAAAGGCGATAACCGAATCGGGGAATCTAGTGATGGCGTCGCAAAGTACGAATGTGTCAGACCCAGCCAAATGGCGAAACCCAGCGGTACCAAAAGAGTGGTGGCCAACGATTTATGAGGAAATGCCTGCGTATAATCCAGATGAAACGCCGACTTTTTTCATGGGCGTGATTCCAGAAACATTCCGCAAAATGGCGAACGTGAAGCGAAGTTCGCATCCGAAATATTCTTTTTGCGCCTGGGGAAGCGACTCAGCTTTCATTACGGAAAAGCATGCGCTAAATTTCGGATTCGGCGAGCAATCCCCGCTAGCACGATTATACGAACTGCACGCAAAAATTGTCCTGTTCGGCGTCGACCACAATAAAAACACATCGCTACACCTTGCCGAGCATCGCGCCAAAGCCTTCCGAATTCAACAAGAAAAGTCGCCAATTATGGTTGGCGGCGAGAAGGTTTGGCAAAGCTATGATGAAATAACGTCTAATAGCGAGGAATTTATTGGGATTGGGCGCGATTACGAACAAAAAACAGCGCACCAGCCGACGACGCTTGCTGGTGCACCTACAAAAATATTCGATATGCGCGACTTGGTGGATTACGTGAGCGGTGTTATTTCCGAATAGTGCTTAACTCTTCTGCAAAAAGTTGCATTTCACGCATACTGATGTTGTTTTTGCGATGAATCAGCGTGTAAATATCCAGCAGAGAATCATAATGGATGGCTTCCAAGGTCAAGTTTTCGAAGACGGAAGCATTAACCATTTTTAGTTTAGCAGTAATTTCATTTAACATATACGCAACATTTTCTTGCGTTGGATTTTCTAAGTTCATGTGAGACACTCCTTTTCAACTTTCAAAAATTGTAGCACATAGTTTGGAGTGACGCCACAATTAGCGTCTATTTTAAGAAGAAAGGGGATACCGATGTTAAAAAAAATACAAGATATCCGCCTTGTTCGTTTTGGTATGGCCGTTGGGGCTAGATTTACGAAAAATGATGTATCCGGAAGCGCCTCGCAATTAGCGTATTATATGCTCTTTTCCATTTTTCCGATTTTACTAATTGTTGCCTCGCTGCTTCCGTATTTCAACATTGATCAAGACCAGTTATTTACAACGATTAAGCAGTTTGTTCCAGAAGAAATTTATGATTTTATTAATAATAATCTGGATCAACTTCTGAATAGTAATTCGGGTGGAGCGCTTTCTGTCGGGATTATCGGGACGTTGTGGTCGGCTTCTAATGGCATGAATGCGACGACGAAAGCATTGAATAAAGCGTATGGCGTGCAGGATCGCCGGAACTATTTTGTCAAACGCCTGTTGTCGATGGTTTTTACAATGGGTATGCTTGCAGTTGTTGTCGTGACGCTACTTCTCGTCGTTTTCGGACAGCAAATCGGATTGTTTATTTTTAATCATCTGAATGTGTCCCAAGATACGCTCGATATTTGGAATAACTTCCGCTGGGTCGTGACGCTAGCCGTTATTTTTATCGTGTTTTCCTTTATTTTTTGGATTGCACCGAACCGGAGAAGTAGCCTGTTTAGCATTTTGCCAGGTGCGGTTTTTTCCACAGTTGGTTGGGCAGCAGCCTCAATCGGATTCGCCTATTACGTGAACAACTTTGCCAATTACTCTGCGACTTATGGCAGTATCGGCGTGATTATTATTTTGATGTTATGGTTTTATTTAACAGGAACGATTTTGATGATTGGTGGCGAAATCAATGCCACACTTAGCATAGTGAAGCAGAAAAAGCTGGTCGGGGAGATTAATTAACCGGGCCATAAGGAGAGAATTATTTTGAGCGAAAATCCAGTAACAGAAGGTCAACAATTCCCGCTAACGATTAAACGGATTGGTATTAACGGCGAAGGAATCGGCTATTTCAAAAGATCCGTCGTGTTCGTAACCGGCGCCTTAGCAGGAGAAGAAGTCGTGGTGGAAGCTACCAAAGTCAATCCACGCTACACCGAAGCAAAAATCCGCAAAATCCGTAAAAAATCACCACACCGCGTGACACCACCATGCCCCGTCTACGATGCATGTGGTGGGTGTCAATTACAACATTTATCGTATCCAGAGCAACTGAAAATGAAAAAGGACCTCATCGTGCAATCCATCGAAAAACATACACGTTTCCACCTAGAACAAATCAAGATTCGCGACACAATCGGTATGGGAAATCCTTGGGGCTACCGCAATAAAAGCCAATTCCAAGTGCGGGAAATCGATGATGTGGTCGAAGCAGGCCTATTTAGCGCGGAAAGCCACGAACTAGTTCCAATCGAAAATTGTGTCGTGCAACACCCAGACACGGTCAAAGTCACTAATTTTGTACGCGATTTACTGGAAGAACTCGAGATTCCAATCTACGAAGAACAACGTAATAGCGGCATTGTCCGGACAATCGTCGTTCGCACGGGGATTAAAACCGGCGAAATCCAGCTTGTCCTAGTTACGAACAGCAAGAAACTACCACGCAAACGCGAGTTGTTGGAGCGCATCCAAACAGCGTTCCCAGAAATCGTGTCGATCATGCAAAACGTGAATCAAGCGAAGACGTCCTTGATTTTCGGCGAAGAGACGCTCTTCCTTGCAGGGGAAGAAAAAATTACCGAGAAGTTAGGCGAAATCGAATTCGATCTTTCCGCACGTGCCTTTTTCCAATTGAACCCATCGCAAACAGAGAAGCTCTACCGCGAAGTAGCGCGTGCCATCCGCCTGACAGGTAACGAAAAAATTGTCGATGCCTACTGTGGAGTTGGAACAATCGGGCTTTCCTTGGCGAAACGAGCAGCAGAAGTGCGCGGCATGGATACCATCGCTGAATCCATCGAGGACGCCAAAGCAAATGCTGAACGCGCAGGGATAACAAACGTCAGCTTCGAAACCGGAAAAGCCGAAGAAGTATTCCCGAAATGGATCAAAGCCGGTTTCAAACCAGATGCCATTGTTGTCGATCCGCCACGCGTTGGCTGTGAAGATCAGTTATTGCAATCGATTCTGCGCACGAATGCCAAACAAATTGTCTACGTATCGTGTAACCCATCGACACTTGCACGCGATATTCAGATTTTATCTAAAAAATATAATGTGAAATATATCCAACCGCTAGACATGTTCCCGCACACAGCACATGTGGAAAGTATAACTGTTCTAACCTTAAAAAATTAAGCGAGGGAGGGCTTCTTTTGAAAATCGAACTACAATCATTCCAAAATGAAACAGCGCAAATTGCAGCCCTCACGAATTATACACTCACGAACGATGAATTCTCCGCGCATCCACTTGAAATTTTGGAGCAAGCCGCTAAAACAAGCAGCTATCACTGTGTCCTGATTTCTGACAAGGAAGTCATCGTGGGCTTCTTCGTTCTGGACAGTGGCAACGACCTCACAACGTATACAGCAGAACCGAATGCCCTACTTTTGCGAGGCTATTCGATCGATTCCAGTCTACAAGGAAAAGGATACGGAACAAAGTCATTAGCAGCATTACAAGACTATGTACGCGCTCATTTCAGAGGAATTGCCAGTGTTGTTTTAGCGGTCAACAAACGAAACATTCCAGCGCAAAAACTATATCTAAAAAGCGGTTTTATCGAAACACCACGCGTTGTCCTAGGTCCGCGCGGGGAGCAATTTGTTTACGAACGGAGAATATGAGGAACAAGAATAGAGAGTGGATGGGAACAATTCCAAACAAGATAAAATTGCCTCGCTCTTTATTTTTGGATAAGATGAAAATGACGCTATACACAAATCGAGCGAAAGCGTTTGTATTCAGGGGATTTGGTGGAATGAGGATGACAAACTCATTCCATTCTTTTGCATATTGAGGTTCTAATTCGCCTTGCTTCAAAGAACCACAACAAAGCGGAGTGTACGACTGTACATGATGACTGAAAGCAGGGAGAGGGTAGTTTCCTCGACCATGCGAGAAGTTAAGCGAAACTGCTCTTGTGTAGCAGAACCGGAAGTCCGCCAAATCCCCTGAATGCGAACGCTTGTCGCCGATTATTTGGATTATGCTCCAAACAATCTCCATTTTTAGATTACCTTGCAATAATGTAAGGGTAACAAGTCTTTTCATTACTAGCGTTATTTGTTAAACTAAGGAAGACAATTAGACCAGAGGAAAGCGTGGCAGATCTATGAAAAATGACAAAATTCGGTGTCTAGTTCTTCTGATTCCGGTTTTATATATGGCTTACGGTATATTTTTAGCAATCGATTTTGGAAGTAGGGCAGAGCTGATTAATGTCATTCTCAACGGCACAATCTTAGGCGCGTGCTCGATTTTCATCATTTGGAAGGCGACATTAAGAAATACAATAGATGTGATTTGGCTCGCCACGTTTATTCTTTACCTATTCATTTTGCATCATCTCGTTACATATATTTCGGCAGGAGATATCCTAAGAAGCACGTACACAGGAGGATTCCATATCCAGCAAGAAATGGTGAACCTTGTGCCATTCACGACGATTGAAAACACAGTACACCAAACGCTACCGACCATGCCAACGATAATCCAGCTACTCGGAAATGTCTTATTACTCGCACCATTGACGTTCTTTCTGCTCTATTTTCAAATTACAAAAAGAATCGGCATGACACTCTTAGTCGCATTAGTGGTTTCTACAGGAATCGAGCTCGTTCAATTCTTCCAAACCACCATCATCACAGGTTTTAGAGGCATAACACTACCAGAAAATCGCTCGACAGATATAGACGATATTATTCTAAATACACTGAGCGGCTTGCTGGGAATTCTGGCGGCGCTATGTATACCAAGCGTGAGAAAGCGAAAAAAATAACATTGAAGTGGGAAAAGTGAAGGGGATTGGTATGATGAAGGAAAGATTTGCAAAACTTATAGCATGGTTCCAAGAAAACAGTCTGAAGGCCAAAATTATATTTATCGTTTTTGTGCTCGCGTTTGTTGTGTACGAAGTGATTAGTATTGGAACAACTACCGATTTTGGCGCCTTGAAAGATAACTTAACATCGCAGAGCCCCGAAAATATCTTGATTATGATTGCAGTTGGACTGATTGCCGTAACACCGATGCTCATCTATGATTTTGTCATCGTGAAACTCCTGCCGGGCAAATTTCCGACGAGTCACATTATCACATCTGGCTGGATTACGAACACGTTTACGAATATCGGCGGATTCGGTGGCGTGCTAGGAGCCTCGTTACGCGCTAATTTCTACGGTAAAAATGCTGACCACAAACAAATCCTCCTAGCCATTTCAAAAATTGCCTTATTTCTCGTATCCGGATTATCTCTTTATTGCCTGATTGGCCTGGTAATGCTATTTATTCCAGGATTCGCCGACCATTTCCGCAGCTACTGGCCTTGGCTTGTCGGCGGTGGATTATATTTCCCAATCCTATTTTTCTTCACAAAATGGAAAAGCAAAACATTATTTGAAGATTTACCATTAAAACGCGAGTTGTTGCTCATTTTGGCATCCTTACTAGAGTGGGCATTTGCATTTGGCTGCTTTATCATTATCGGCGTACTGATGAACGAACCAGTCGATGTCGCAAAAGTATTCCCGCTATTCGTTATCGCATCCGTTATCGGGATTGCATCCATGGTACCAGGAGGCGTTGGTACGTTTGACGTCGTGATGATTCTGGGATTAGAACGACTCGGCGTCCCGACCGATCTAAGTGTCGCTTGGTTGCTATTTTATCGCATTTTCTACTACATTATCCCATTCGCGGCAGGACTATTGTTCTTCGTCCAGAAAGCCGGGCGGAAATTCAACGACTATTTAGAAGGCCTACCAACCCTGTTCCTTCAAAAACTAGCGCACCGATTTTTAGTCCTATTCGTGTATTTCGCGGGACTTATGCTGATTATTTCCGCAGCGATTCCAAACGCGATTTACCACTTACCACTACTCTACAAACTCGCGCCGTTCAGCCTTTTCTTCGTATCGCAAATCACGATGATAGCATTCGGATTCCTGTTATTAGGCTTGGCTCGCGGTATCGAAAGCAAAGTCACGAAAGCCTATGTGACGACGATTGTTGTGCTCGGTTGCGCAATTTTCAACACACTGGCTCAAGGTTTTTCCATCAAAGCCGCGATTTTCCTCGGAATCGTCTTGGTCTGCGTCTACTTAGCGCGCCATGAATTTTACCGGGAAAAACTCGTCTACACGTGGAGTAAAATCATTTTTGACAGTTCGTTATTCTTAGTCTGCTTAATCGGCTACGTCCTGATCGGTATTTACAACTCACCAAAAGTGCCGCATCACCGCAAAATTCCTGATTACCTGCTGATTCCTTCCGAACATGTTTGGATTACAGGATTCATCGGTGTGGCGATCGCGATTATTAGTCTGATTGTTATTTTCTACTATTTCTCAACAACGAGTGTTACCATCGGAGAACCATTTGATGCGAGACGTTTACGAGCTCATTTGGCCAAATATAAAGGCAACGAAGTAACCCACACGATGTTCATGCGCGACAAACTGCTTTTCTGGTCCAAAGAGGATAAAGTCGTGTTTCCGTTCCAGCTCAAAGCCGATAAGATGGTTATCATGGGAGAGCCAGTCGGGGATAGCGATTACCTCGAGGAAGCGCTAGAAGAACTGATGACATACGCCGACCGCTTCGGCTACCGACCAGTTTTCTATGAAGTAGACGTCGACATGCTGGCATTCCTCCACGATCATGGCTTCGATTTCATGAAAATTGGAGAAGAAGGCTTCGTATCCTTACCTGAATTCACGCTAACCGGTAAGAAACGCAAAGGTGAACGCGCCTTGATGAACAAATTCGAACGTGAAGGCTATACATTCGAAATCATCGAGCCAAGCTTTGACGAAAAAACAATCCAGCGACTACGCGAAATATCAGACGATTGGTTAGGCGACAGGTCCGAAAAAGGATTCTCACTCGGTTACTTCGATGTGTATTACCTAGAACAAGCTCCAATCGCGATTGCGCGAGATGCAGACGGTGAAATCATCGCGTTTGCCTCCATCATGCCGTGCTACAACGACGAAATGACATCCATCGATTTAATGCGCTACGGCCAAGACGCCCCGAGCGGTATCATGGATTTCCTATTTATCAACCTGTTCTTAAAAGGGCAAGAAGAAGGCTACCAGATTTTCAACGCAGGAATGGCGCCACTTTCAAACGTCGGTTCCTCGCAGTTCGCATTTTTAGGGGAGCGATTGGCAGGCCTCGTTTACCGCTATAGCCAAGGCTTCTACGGCTTCCAAGGACTACGCAACTACAAATCAAAATACGTAACCACCTGGGTTCAAAAATTCGTCGCGTTCCGAAAACGAAGCTCGATTGCCTTCACGATGTTGCAACTAATGGTGCTTGTCGGCAAAAAACGACCACTATCTAAAGCGCAAATCGTAGAAGACATCCCAGAAGAAATAGAACCAACAGTAATCCTGGAAGAATCCAAATAAAAACAAGGCGTTACGAGATAGCAAAAAATCTCCTAACGCCTTGTTTTTCTATTCTTGCACTAAATCAGCCAATGCTTCCTCGATTTGAGGGAATTGAAACGTGAAATTTTGATTGAGAAGTTTTTGTGGATACACACGTTGTCCTTCCAAAATAAGCAGTGCTCGTTCGCCCATTGCCAAGCGAATCATCGAGGCAGGCGTTGCGACTTTTGCAGGCCGTTTCATCGCCTGACCAAGCAATTCGGCAAACTTCTTTTGTTGTACAGGATGAGGCGCCGTCACATTTACCGCACCGTCGAATTTCTCAGAATCCATGATACACAAAATTGCCGCGACGACATCATCAATATGAATCCATGAATACCACTGATTTCCCTCGCCAAGCGGTCCACCGATCAAAAAAGCGAACTGTTTCGTGAGTAGCGGCAGCGATCCGCCATCCTTACCCAAAATCAAACCAAACCGCGTAAACACCGTCCGAATACCTGACGCCCGAGCAGCTTTTTCCCAAGAAATAACCGTCTCCGCAAGAAAATTATCAGCCGCGACATGTTCCTCCGTATCCAGAAAGAAAGTCGTTTGTGATGTAGGATATACGCCAATCGCACTCGCGTTAATCAACAACCGAGGCTTTGGATTCAAATCATGAATAATCCGCACAAGTTCCGTCGTCGCATCTACACGACTGTCCAAAATCAACCGTTTCCGATCCGCCGTCCATCGCTTATCCGCAATACCCGCGCCAGCCAGATTAATGCATATATCAATAGACACACCCGCCAAATCCGGCAGAGCGCCATCCAACCATTTTATATAACGCACATTTTCTGAATCGACCTCGTTATCCCGCCGTGTCAAAATATACACAACATGCCCCTTATTCACAAGCGCAGGAACGAGATGATGCCCAATAAAACCAGTACCACCAGTCATTAAAATATTCATATGTCAATCACTCCTAACATGTCAGCGTCTGTCATCACGCTGCTTTTCTATTACTTTTCCCTTTAAGATAGCTTTAAAACGATTTTTTGCGTATGATAGAGTAGAGAAGAGGAGGCGATAACGATGAAAATAACATCTATTTCGCAACAACAAAAAAATAAAGAGCGGTATAACATCTTTGTTGCCGGAAAATATTTATTCAGTGTCGATGAGGTCGTGCTTACGAAGTACCAACTTTTTAAAGACCGCGAACTAACGGAAGAAGATCTAGCTGAAATTCAAGAAGAGGACGCGATCCGCCGTGGTTTGAACAAAGCAATCCAATATTTAGCCCATCGTGTGCGCTCCGAAAAGGAAATCCGTACCCACTTGGCAAAAGCGGAGATGGAACCCGATGAAATCAGTCTGGTCATCAAACGTCTCGCAGAAATGAAATACATCAATGATTTGGAGTTCGCGCACCTTTACGTTCGCACCCAAGTAAACACAACTTCAAAAGGGCCTCGTCAAATTGAGCGCGAACTCGTAACCAAAGGCATCACCCGCGAATACATTGAAGAAGCACTCGCAGATTTTAAAGACGACACCCAATTAGAAAACGCCGTCAAACTAGCAGCCAAAATCGTTAATCGTAGCCGTAAGTCAGCCAAACGTCAACTACAACAAAAACTAATCACCGAGCTTATCCAAAAAGGCTATACGACCGATTTGGCCAAAGAAGCAAGCGCCATTGCACTCGAAGATTTTTCAGAAGAGCAAGAACAAGACGTATTAGGCGAGCAATTAAACAAGCTACTACAACGAAATCGGCGCCTAGGTCCAGCGAAATGCCGACAAAAAACAATTACATCCCTATTGCAAAAAGGGTTTTCCTATGATACCATTCAAGATTATATGCGTGAACACGAATTAGATTTTGAAGAGGAGCAAGATTAATGCAACCATTTTTCGAGAAATTAAAGCTAGAACTACTAGCAATCAATCCAAACTTTTCCGAAGACGAAGCTTTATGGTGGGTCGAGATGCTATGGACCGATTTTGAAGCGAGCTATGCGAAGGCCGGCTATCCATACCGTGGCAATGAATATACGTATGACTATGTATCCAAACAAATCAAACAACACGGCGCATCGCTACATTTGGTAGAACGTAAAGAACGGTAAGTAAAAGGCCTTCTCGATTTTCATGCGAGAAGGCCTTTTTTCAAATCTTAGTCTGTTACAGGGTGTAGTTTCTTGTGAAGTTTTTCGTCGCTGAAAATCCAGCCAGTATAAGATGATATAATTTGCAAATCATCATCTAGTTTGACTACGGCGACGAATGGATAGTGCCCGTTACTACGGTATCTTAAATCGGTGTAGGTAACATACGTGCCATCCATTTTTTCCTCGATACGCCAATTATACACTTTGGAAAAGGATACAAATGCCGTCAAGTTCTTATCTTTCATCGCTGCGTGGATAATATCGTTATCGGGAACTGGTAAACGATCAAATTTCTCATAAATCGAAATGGTACGTTTAAAAGCTCGTCCGACATAGTAGTGATCCTTCGTTGTTACCGCAACACGCCATTGGAAGAAACGAATCGTAGAGGCTACAATAATTTCCTCCGAGTCTGGAATCATATTTTTGACCGCGTGGGTAATAACTTTCTGCGTGATGAATCTTGCTACATAATAAAGCGCCAAAATCGCGTATAACGTGAAGAACGTTGGTAAAGCAGGAGCTCCAAGTAGCCAAATAACGATAGCTACAACGTGAGAGCCGAAAATAAAGATATCAAAGGTATTGATAAACCCAAAGGCGACCCACGTATCTTTAAATGGCCTCAACGCCTGTGTTCCATACGCGTTGAAAATGTCGACAAATATATGCAGCCCGACCGCGACGAAGGTCCATAGCAAGAGATGCCAGAACGGTGCGGCTGGAAAAATAAAAGCAAGAATAGCAGAAAGCAAGAGCGGCCAGATTGCGAGACCCGGAAGCGAATGCGTAATTCCACGATGGTTACGAATATAATCCGCGTTATTTTTAAGTTTAAGAACAGTATCAATGTCCGGTATTTGTGATCCAATAATAGTGGCTGTCATGATACCAATGGCAGCGGAACTCCCTACAATAGCAGGGTCGATCGCCGTAGCTACAGCGCCGAGTGCAATTCCCATAACAACATGTGTGCCAGTGTCCAAGAGACTTCCTCCTCTTCTAAGAGCAATCCTAAAAATCAATGTTTGCATCTTATAAAAACTTTCCGTGAAGGCAATTGGCTGTCCAATCGCATCTTGATTCTGTATAATGATAACGTTGCTTAAAATCAAGTATCGGAAGTTTTTTCATACTTATATTATACTACAGAATACCCGAAAACATGCATTAGAAAACCATGAGAATATACGCACAAAACGAGGAGTAAATACAAGATGGAATGGAATAAGGAAAAAATAATTGCTTTCAGATCAGCCTTGATTGACTGGTACGAAGCGAACAAAAGAATTTTGCCGTGGCGTGAAAATACAGAGCCTTACCGAATTTGGGTCTCTGAAATTATGTTGCAGCAAACAAAAGTTGACACAGTTATGCCATATTTCGAGCGATTCATGACCTGGTTCCCAACGATGAAAGACTTTGCAGAAGCGCCGGAAGAACGCATTTTAAAAGCATGGGAAGGTCTGGGGTATTATTCACGCGTCCGTAATCTACAAGCGGCGATGAAAACCGTGGTGACCGAGATGGATGGCGTTGTACCAAGTGATTTGGACGGAATTCTCGCGCTAAAAGGTGTCGGCCCATATACCGCTGGCGCCGTGCTTAGCATTGCTTATGAGAAACCAGAACCAGCCGTTGATGGGAACGTCATGCGTGTGATATCGCGCATTTTGGAAATCGATGATGACATTATGAAGCAGAAAACACGGAAAAAGTTCGAAGCGGCACTATACCCGCTCATTGATCCAGAAAAACCGGGCGAATTTAATCAAGCGTTAATGGAAATCGGCGCGCTTGTCTGTACACCGAAAAAACCGATGTGCCTCATTTGCCCGCTGCAGGAATTTTGCGAAGCGCATAAAGTTGGGAAAGAAGAAGCCTATCCAGTCAAAATCAAGAAAACAAAAGTGAAGAAGGTATTCCTATCAAGCGTCATCATTCGGGTAGGAGAGGATCAGTACATCATTGAACAGCGGCCAGAAACAGGCTTACTCGCTAACTTATGGCAATTTCCGACCGTGGAACTAACGGAAAACCATGAGGCGATGAAGCTAGCCTTTTTACAACAATATGGCATCGAGCTTGAAGTAGAAGCCGAACCAATCACACACGTAAAACATATATTTTCGCATTTAGTCTGGGAAGTAGACGTGTTCGTAGCGCAAGCGATTCACCTACAAACCTCAGATTTAAAATTAAAAACCGTCACAAAAGCCGAGATGGAGCACCTAGCTTTTCCAGTTCCATATCAAAAAATGTGGCAAGCATTTCTAAAGGGGGAAACAGTACAATGAATAAAGTAGCATTAGTAACAGGAAGTAGTCGTGGAATCGGGCGGGAAATCGCGCTCGAGCTTGCGAAACAAGGATATGATATCGCGATTAATTTTGCCAGAAGTCGTAGCAAAGCCCAAGAAGTTGCGGAAGAAGTCGAGGCACTAGGACAAAAAGCGATTCTCGTCCGCGCTAACGTTGGCGATATCGAGAAACTAAAAGGCATGTTTGCAGAAATTGATGAAGCATTTGGGCGTCTCGATGTGCTGGTCAACAATGCCGCAAGTGGTGTTTTACGACCGATTATGGAGCTAAACGAGTCACATTGGGATTGGACGATGGATATTAATGCAAAGGCGCTTCTTTTTGCAAGTCAAGAAGCCGCGAAACGTATGCAAAAAACAGGTGGCGGAAAAATTGTGAGTCTCAGCTCAGTCGGTGCCATCCGCTATTTAGAGAATTATACAACGGTTGGCGTTTCAAAAGCCGCGGTAGAATCGCTGACACGCTATTTAGCGGTCGAATTAGCACCACTCGGAATTTCGGTCAATGCCGTTTCTGGTGGGCTAATCGAGACAGAAGCGCTAGATCATTTCCCAAATCGCGAAGAATTACTAGCAGACGCTATTGCCAAAACTCCAGCTGGGCGCATGGTTGAGGCCGGAGATTTGGTGAAAGTAGTATCGTTTTTAGTGAGCGATCAAGCCGATATGATTCGCGGTCAGACGATTATTGTGGATGGCGGAAGGACGTTGTTGGTATAACGAGAATATCAGGGAATTCATAAATCAGAGGTGTGCGTGTTTTGGCTTGTATGCTTAAGGAAGGGAAATCAAATGTAGTTGTTTGGCAATTCTATTGAGTTATGTGGTTATTCGAGTCCGGCAATCATGGGAGCGTGGGTGCTTTTGGTGTTGACGTATCATCATTTCGCGATCCAGCTTCAAGAGCCAGCCTCTCGGAAATTTCGTGGCCTCCGTAAAAATCAAAAGAGGATTTTCACTACGCCCCCTAACAATTTCTGTCGAGGCTAAACGGGCTCTTTCCGCTTTTCGTGTCTTTTCAGTTTTTTTGCAACGGATTGCGTGGTATAATGGAAAAGGATGTTAGATCGATAGTACATGGAGAAAGTAGGATATTGGATGTACTTACCTAAAGAGAAAGAAATAATTCAAATCAAAAGCTACAAACACGACGGCTCACTTCATCGTACTTGGAAAAAAACGGTTGTTTTGAAATCGACGGAAAACGTTATTATCGGTGGGAATGATCATACCTTAGTGGTAGAATCGGATGGCCGAAAGTGGGTAACTCGCGAGCCTGCCATTTGCTATTTTCACAGTGAATACTGGTTTAACGTGATTTCAATGATTCGAGAAGACGGGATTTATCATTATTGTAACCTAGGCACGCCTTTTGCATCGGACGAGGAAGCGGTGAAGTATATCGATTACGATTTGGATATCAAGGTATTTCCAGATGGTCGCTTCCACTTGTTAGATGAAGGCGAATACGAGCAACATAGACGACAAATGAAATATCCAGACTCCATCGACCGTATACTGAGGCACAATGTAGATGTCCTTTCGCACTGGATTCTGGACAAAAAAGGTCCGTTTTCAAAAGATTACATCGACATTTGGTATGAAAAGTACAAAGAATATCGCTAAATTGTAGTAAAAACACGCAAAACAAGCTTCCATCACCGGAATCTTGTTTTGCGTGTTTTGTCGTTTAATATACTGTTTCAACATGTGCGTCTAGCGATTGACGCGTTTTCTCACGGTTCGGTGCAGCTGCACGATATCCAAACGCGAGCATCGCAGAAACACCAAACTCATTCGGATCAACCAACTGCTTCTCAATCAACAGTTTCTCCACCGCATTTTTATCAAATCCCTCAATCGGACAAGAATCAATCCCAATCGCAGCCGCACTCGTCATCATGTTCGCCATCGCCAAATACGCTTGTCGGCTAGCCCACTCAAAAACCAGTCGATCGTCCGCGAGCAAGTCAAAATCATGCGCCAAGAAATTTTTAAAGTGATTCGTGTAAACAGCAACCACCTCGTCCGGCATTTGAGCGACATTTCGCAGATGGTTCTGAATATATTCCGATTCCGGCGCCAAAGCCTCTTTCGTACGCGCCAGCAAAATCACGAATTTATCCGCGGTCGGCAATTGCGTCTGCGCACCCCAAGAAAGTGGCATCAACGCTTCACGCAACTCCTTATTCTCCACAACAAGCAATTTCCAAGGCTCAAAACCAAAAGATGAAGGCGATAACCGCGCCGTTTCTAAAATAAACTGAAAATCCTCGTCACTCATTTTTTTCGTTGTATCAAATTCCTTACAAGCAAAGCGATAATGGAAAGCATCTAAAATTTCTTGTTTTTTTGACATCTGAAAAATCCCTCCTAATTTGTTTGACTTTCCTAGTATATCAAGTAAAATAAAAAAAGATAGTATGCACATTTTTGTTAGGTAGGTACATTTTGTATACTGTAAAGAGGAGGGGAACTATGCAAAAACGTAAAATCGATTTCTCATGTGGCGCTGATGTCACATCTTCGGTTATCGGCGGCAAATGGAAATTACAAATCCTATATCGACTCATGGACAAAACGATTCGCTTCAATGAATTCCGCCGTCTCATGCCCGAAATAACACAGCGAATGCTAACATTGCAATTACGCGAATTAGAAGAAGACGGCATCGTTCACCGTGAAATATACCACCAAATCCCGCCGAAAGTAGAATATAGCTTAACCGAAGTAGGCGAGTCACTCCTCCCGCTAGTCCGAGCCATGTGCGATTGGGGAGACACGAACAAGCAAACAATTATCAGTAACCGCACGTTCACCGAACATACAAAAGAACCGAGTCAGCTATAAACGCCAACTCGGTTTTTCCTGTTATTCATGCACATCAATATCAATCTTATTTTCCTCATCATGCCGCAATTTGAAGCTATGAATCAATTTTTCCAAGTAATCGATCGTTTCCTGGTAAGCAAAGACACACGCGATAATCCGCATCAAGTGATATTGATCGATACCCTCATCGTCGTCCTCCTTATCAATCTCCTTCATCTCATTCAAAAATAGCCGCATCAAGTCTGCCGGATCCTGCGAAAAATGCTTCTCCGCATAGTTCAAATCCACCGAAACCTTGTCGATATACGTCAACAACAACTGCTCATGCGTGTCCGTCAAATAATCAATTTGCATCCGAATCAATTCCTGTTTATCAGGCGGCAACTGCAAAAAGTCGTTTTCATAGCGATGCAAAATTCGTAGCAACTCGTAGCCCTTTTGAGAACAAAGGATCATTTGCCGGTAGACCGCAATTTTTCGCGACTTAGAAATGTTCGTTCGCCGCAAAAACGTCCGTTCCTCGCGATACAATTCATAATAACTACTCATTTGCGTAATCTGTTTTTGCATCCACTTCATGTCTTTTTTGAGGAGCGGAAAATCTGCCGCATGACGTAAATTCAACTTAATCCAGCGCATAATCTCATCATTTGTACTATAAATAAACTGGAATAAAGTCACCTCATATTTTGGCGGCAAGAAAATCAAGTTCACGATAAACGCTGCGACAAGCCCAAGCATAATCGTACCAAATCGCGTCAGTGCAATCATTAAAAAGTCGCTGGTCGGCGAATCCATCACGATAACGAGCGTCACGAGCGCCAAACCGATCGTTTTTTCAAGCTTGAATTGAATCAACAGCGCCACACAAAGAATCGACGCAATCCCAATCAATATGAAATCATTCCCGATATAAAGCCCAAAGCCAATCGCGATGGCCGCACCAATCACATTCCCTTGCGCCCGCTGTAAAATTTCTAAATAAGACCGATAAATCGATGGTTGTACTGCAAAAATTGCCGAAATCCCTGCTAAAGAAGGAGAAGGGGAGTGACAAAGCTCGGCAATAAAAAGTGCTAAACTTATCGCAATTCCTGTTTTTATAATCCTAGCCCCGAATTTCATCGCTGGTTATTCCTTTCTGTACTCTATTTCTCCTATTATAACCGTTAAGCTTGCTTTACAAACCAATTAAAGCGCCATTTTAGCGAAAACGCGGTCCACAGCTGCAAGCGTATCTTCAATATCCGTGTGCGTGTGCGCCGTCGTAATGAACCAAGCCTCATATTTAGAAGGAGCCAACATAATGCCTTCCTCGACCATCAACTTGAAAAATTGACCAAACTGCTCGCCATTCGTACCTTGCGCATCCTCATAAGTCACGATTTCCTGATCCGTAAAGTAAACCGTCAAAGCCCCTTTAATCTGATTAATCGTCACCGAAATCCCGTGTCTAGCAGCCGCATTCAAAATCCCGTTTTTCAGGCGAACACCGAATTTTTCAAACCTATCATAAATCCCGGGCTCTTGCAAAACTTCCAGACAAGCAATCCCAGACTGAATCGACGCAGGGTTTCCAGCCATTGTACCAGCTTGATACGCGGGGCCGAGCGGAGCAACTTTTTCCATGATATCAACACGTCCACCGTACGCGCCAATTGGCAAGCCACCACCGATAATTTTCCCAAGAGCTGTCAAATCCGGCGTCACACCTAGTAGATTTTGCGCGCCACCATACATAAATCGAAACGCGGTAATGACCTCATCGTAAATAACGAGCGCTCCAGCCTCATGCGTCAGCTCGTTCACCGTTTCCAAAAAGCCATCAACAGGCCCAACAATCCCGAAATTACCAATAATCGGCTCCACTAAAACCGCAGCAACCTGATCGCCCCAAATACGAATCGCCTCTTTGAAACTAGCAATATCGTTGAAAGGAACCGTAATCACTTCCTCCGCAGTAGCCGTCGTGACACCAGCAGAGTCAGGCGTGCCAAGCGTTGAAGGACCAGAACCCGCTTCCACAAGTACCAAATCAAAATGACCATGATACGAGCCAGCAAATTTAATAATTTTATCACGCCCAGTATACGCACGCGCCACACGAATCGTCGTCATAACCGCTTCCGTCCCAGAATTCGTAAACCGTACTTTTTCCAAAGAGGGAATTGCTTCCTTCAACATTTTTGCGAAAGTAACCTCATGTCGCGTCGGAGTCCCGTATAAAACACCCGTTTCAGCCGCATGCGTGATCGCTTTTGTAATATGAGGGTGCGCATGTCCAGTAATAATTGGTCCATAAGCCGCCAAATAATCGATATACTTATTACCATCGACATCCCAGAAATAAGCGCCATTCGCACGTTCCATCGTCACGGGAATCCCACCACCAACACCTTTATAAGAACGCGACGGACTATTCACCCCGCCAACAATATGCTCGAGCGCCTCCGTATGTAACTTTTCCGACTCAGAATGGTTCATTTTTGATACATCTCCTTCATTAATGTTTCTTCCCTTCCCATTTTAGTTGAAATAGCGCCAGACTGCAATGAATAGAAGCAAGTTCATTGTAACCCGAGCAAAAAGAGTCTAGAATAAAAGTAAATAACACGCAGAAAGTGAAGTGATCCTGTTGAAAATACTATTCACCATGCCAATTCCAGATGACCTCAAAGCAAAGCAACAAGAACAATTCCCCGACCACACATACGAATACATAGAAAATTTAGCATCCTATCAAGAGATACATACGGTAGACTGCATCGTGTCTTACGGTTCAGATATCACAGAATCCATCATTGAAGACGCAAAAGCGCTACGCTGGCTCATGATTTTCTCCGCAGGAATTGAAGAACTCCCTCACGCCAAACTCCAAGAAAAATCAATCCTAGTCACCAACGTCCGAGGAATCCACGCCATCCCAATGGCAGAGTTCACAATAGCTTACATGCTTTCCTACGTGAAGCGGTTAGCCAATTTTGCAACAAAACAAACGCTAAACAGCTGGGAACGCGATTCAAAAATAGGCGAGCTAGCAGAAAAAACAATCATCATCGCCGGAACAGGAGCGATAGGAAGTCAAATCGCCCAATTCGCCAAAGCCTTCCAAATGAGGACAATCGGCGTCAACACAACCGGAAATACTTTAGCACCATTCGATAAAGCAGTCTCTATAGAAGAAATGCAAACCGTCCTACCAGAAGGCGACTTCATCGTATCTGTTTTACCAGAAACGAACGCAACCAGATCACTCTACAAAAAAGCACATTTTGAAGCCATGAAAAACAGCGCCGTATTCATCAATATCGGTCGAGGCTCCGCAGTATCAGAAGAAATCCTATTAGACATAGCGACAAATAAAACAATCGCGCATCTTTACTTAGACGTTAGCCCAATCGAGCCATTACCAAAAAATCACGCTCTCTGGAACTTCCCGAATGTTACCGTCACACCACACGTCTCCGCCCACTCACCCAAATACCTATATAGAAGCTTCGACATCTGGCTCGAAAATGTTGCAAGATTTCAAAAAGAAGAACCATTATTAAACACGATTAATTTGAATAGAGGCTACTAAGAGAAATGGTCAGGCATCCCAATGTTGACAGAACCCGCCAAAGTTAGGTAGAATAGGGTATATGTACAATCTATTTAAATTAAGCGAGAAAGGAGTGCATGACGGTGTCTAATTCTCATTCTCATTTACGAGAAGCAATAGATGTCTTGAAAAAAACTGGAGTCAGAATAACTCCTCAACGTCATGCTATACTTGAATTCTTAATTAATGCCGATACCCATCCTACCGCTGACGAGATTTACAGAGCGCTTGAAGGGAACTTCCCCAATATGAGTGTAGCTACAGTCTACAATAATCTACGCGTATTCCGAGAAGCAGGACTAATTAAAGAATTACCATATGGCGATTCATCCAGCCGTTTTGATTTTTCTACATCCGAACATTACCACGCAATCTGCAATGAATGCGGTAAGATAGTAGATTTTCATTATCCCGGTTTAGACGAAGTAGAACATTTTGCAGCCAGTGTCACAGGATATGAAGTAAACAAACACCGATTGGAAGTCTACGGAACATGCCCAGAATGCCAATCAAAAAAAATATAACACATCCAGAAAACCATCACTTCACCCGATTTGATGGTTTTTTTTCTTATTTTGCATAAAAACTATTATATTTATGCAAAAAAAATCAAAATCAACAAATGGCTACATAGCAATGTTTAACGCATACATTTTGGTGGAATTAGAGTACAGTCCGAAAAAAAAAGAAAATATTATGCATAACTTGGTTGACATTATCCTGATTAATTGATATATTAGTTCTCGGCGCTACTAACCAACGCTTTTACACAGAAAAATAACACAAAATAAATTATACAAAGTTGTTGACAGATAGGTGCTAGAATGGTATGATTTAAAAGTCGCAAAAAACAAAACAACGTAAGTGATAGCAACGCGAAAATGACCTTTGAAAACTGAACAGAAACAAAGATAAAACCAATAGAGACAGTGATGTTTCTAGGTAAGAATCGCAGGGCG
>NZ_JNFB01000015.1 GCF_000766145.1 Paenilisteria newyorkensis
ATGATACATCATATTTTGCCACAGCAAAACACCCCAAACGTTAGATTTTTGGTCTAACTTTTGGGGTGCACATCACATAAACACGCCAGAGGATTTTTTAACAAAGGCTAAGGAAGGCTTATCTGAAATTGGAATAAAGAAAGGTCGTATCGTACCAAGAAATTCAATTTTGGTGACATGTATAGCTGGCTCAAAAAATGTTATAGGAAATGCTGCAATTGCAGACAGAGAGGTAGCGTTTAATCAGCAGATAAATGCTATTGTGCCAGATGTGAATACATATTTTTTATATGTTCATATTTTAGTGAGTAAAAAAAAGATTCAGGATAAGTCAACTGGTGGAATGAAGGGATTAGTGAGTAAGAGCACTTTTCAAAATATAAAGTTCATGTATCCACCTAAAGATTTACAAAATAAGTTTGGAGAATACTTTATTGAGATTACAAAACAAAAACAACTCCTAAAACAAAGCTTAACCGAACTAGAGAACAATTTTAACTCGCTAATGCAACGGGCATTTAACGGCGAACTTTTCAAAGGTGAATGAAGACAATAAACATAAAAAGAGGTAAGAGCCATGATGAATTTCACATTCTTAAAAGAGAAACCGAATTTTAATAGCTTTTCAACAGCGTGCATCGAGGCCGAACAGTCATTATCTGTTAGCCCATCAATGTGCGTCATATCTACACGGCGAGCGCTAGAACTTGCCGTGAAGTGGGTGTATCAGTTTGACAATGATGTTGCAGTTCCATACAGAGATAACCTTTCTACTTTAATTCATGCGCAGCAGTTTCTAAATATAATCGATCCAGACTTGATTCCATTGATAAAATATATTGTGAAAGCTGGCAATGTAGCAGTTCATACCAACGCAGCGGTAAATCGAGACGCGGCAATTCTTGGACTGCGTAATTTATACGAATTTATCGCTTGGATAGATTACCGCTATGCCAAAGATTACACAGCTACAGAATTTGATGAAACACTATTACAAGTCGGCAGTGAAAAGCGTGAAAGGCCGGAAATATTATTAGAAATCTCCGAACAAATGAGAAAATATGATACAAAATTGGATGATTTGCGGAAGTTTAATGAGGAATTACGCCAAGAAATAACGCTACAACGTGATAATAATATTAGAGCAGTGGAGTTTCATGTAAACGATTTATCGGAATTTGAAACGCGCAAAAAATACATCGATCTAGATTTAAAATTAGCTGGTTGGGAATTTGGCAATAATTTAGAGGTTGAGGTTTCTGTTGAAGGAATGCCTAACAAATCAAAATCTGGCTTTGTTGATTATGTCATGTATGGCGATAACGGTAAGCCGATTGGGATTATTGAGGCAAAGCGCACAACGATAGATCCAAAAGAAGGAAGGCAACAAGCCAAATTATATGCGGATGCTCTAGAACGCAAAACGGGACAAAGGCCAGTTATTTTTTACAGCAATGGCTTTACGACATACATATGGCAAGATGATTATCCTGCGCGTCAGACATCGGGCTTTTATACGAAAGAAGACTTGCAATTAATTATTGATCGACGGGACTTAAAGAAACCGCTGTTAGATATTACAATTAATGACGATATTTCAAACCGCTACTATCAAAAAGAAGCGATTATTGCAACATGTGACGCGTTGGAAAATAATCAAAGAAAAATGCTTCTTGTAATGGCGACTGGTAGTGGAAAAACGAGAACGGCTATCTCACTAGTTGATGTTCTCACAGAGCGAAATTGGGTTAAAAATGTTCTCTTTTTAGCAGATAGAACGGCCTTATTGAAACAAGCTTTCCGAAACTTTAATCATTTAATGCCCCATTTGACACTATGTAATTTACTTGAGTCCAAGGAGAATCCAGAAGATTGTCGCATGGTGTTCTCAACGTACGCTACAATGATGAATGCAATTGATAATCAGGAGCGCAAAGGTGGTGGCAAACTGTTCACGGTAGGCCATTTTGATTTAATCATTATCGACGAATCACATCGCAGTATTTATCAGAAATATAGTAGCATTTTTGATTATTTTGACGGTTTACTAGTAGGATTAACAGCGACTCCTAAGGGTGATATTGATAAAAATACCTATTCTGTTTTTGATTTAGAAAATGGTGTACCTACGTTTGGGTATGAGTTGGATAAAGCTGTTGATGATGAATTTCTGGTTAATTATCGAACGATGGAAACGACTACGACATTTATGGATGAGGGAATTCGTTATGATAATTTGTCAGAAGAAGAAAAGGCGGAATATGAAGAAATATTTGGCGATGATCCAGTACCGAAAGATATTGATGGAAATGCTTTGAACAAATGGCTGTTCAACATTAATACCATTGATCAAGTACTCAAAGATATGATGGCGAATGGAATTAAAATTGAAGGCGGCGATAAGATTGGTAAAACAATTATTTTTGCTAAGAATCATAAGCATGCCAACTTAATTAAGGAACGCTTTGATATACTTTTCCCCTATTTAGGCGGCAGTTTTGCAGAGCTTATTGATTATAGTATAAATTATTATCAATCTCTTATCGATGATTTTTCAGTCACTCATAAAATGCCTCAAATTGCGATTTCTGTAGATATGTTGGATACCGGGATTGATGTTCCGGAAGTGGTAAATCTTGTCCTCTTCAAGAAAATTCGTTCTAAAGTGAAATTTTGGCAAATTATTGGTCGAGGAACACGTCTTTGTCCAGATTTATTTGGGCCAGGGCAGAACAAAGATCATTTTATAGTTTTTGATTATTGTCGTAATTTCGAGTTTTTTAGAGCGAATAAAAACGGAATTGTAAATCGTCCAATGAAAACATTAACGGAAAGATTATTCAATGTGCAAGTTGATATTGTGAGAGAAACGCAAGGGCTAGAGTATCAAACGGATTTTTATAGTCAATATAGGCAACGGACTTTGGACGATATTTTAAATGAGATACAGAAATTAGAAGAGGAAAATTTCAGAAATAGACAATACATTCAGTACATCGATAAGTATCGAGATCCTTCTAATTGGCAGGCAATTTCAGCGGTACAATCAGACGAGATTAAGCAACACATCTCACCGCTTATTCCACCGATTCAGGGTGATGAGTTAGTCAAAAGATTTGATTTGTTGATATTAACAATTGAAGCTGCATACTTCGACGTGAAGAATGCTACGAGCGCTATCAAGAAAGTTATGTTGACGGCTGAAGAGTTATCTAAATTTGGAACGTTACCTCAAGTGAAAGAACAAAAAGAAATCATCCAAAAAGCACGTGAGCAGGAATTCTGGGAGGCAGCTAATGTTGAAGAGATAGAAGAAGTCAGGTTTGCTCTACGTGAATTGGTTAGATTGATTCCTGCAGAAGTACAAAAAATTTATTACACTAATTTTCAAGATGAGATCATTGAGCAAAAGGGAAATGGGCCGTTGGTTAATGGTGATGAGCTAGTAAGCTATCGCCAAAAAGTAGAATATTATTTGAAAGCGCATCAAGATCATATTACTATTAGGAAGCTAAGACAAAATAAAGCTTTAACTAGACAGGAATTGGAAAATCTAGAAGGGATTCTATGGAAAGAGCTGGGAACTCGAGAACAATACACTAAGGATTTTGGAGATACACCAATTACTAAACTAGTTAGACAAATTGTTGGAGTTGACCAAAAAGCTGCGAATAAAGCTTTTTCTGAGTTTCTATCAAATGAGCATTTAAATGCAGAACAAACTAGATTTGTGAAATTGATTGTTGACTATATTGTGAAAAATGGCATGCTAGAAAATAAAGTTTTAGAAGAAGAACCATTTAAGACGGTAGGAAGCATATCAACCATTTTCAAAGACAATATCAGTGATGCTAAGAAGGTTATTAAAATTATTGAAACGTTCAATCGAAACTTAGATATTAGTTAGACAGAATGAAAAAACAGATAAGGGGAACAACGTATGAGAAGAGCATATAAAATTTGGTTAAAATCTCTACTTGGGTTTATATCCATAGTCGTCTTACTGATATCAGCTGGATGTGTACAACCGAGTATTAATATCTTGTCTACAGAGGTAAAGGGGCTTGGGATCTTAATAAGGGGAGATACCAATACAACTGCTGATATCACTTATGAAGATGACGGTGGGGAAGTCAAAAAAGCAGAGAATTTGTCAGGGAAATTTCTTATCAGTGTCCATCAGTCTATTGAGGACAGACAAGTCAAAATAACCTCAACTATAGGAAAAAAGAGCGAAGAGACGGTAGTTGATGTGAAAAAAGTTGGCTATATTGGTAGTTATGAGGAGATTCAAGAAGACTATAATTTTGCTTTGGATGCAGCTGAACTAGGTGCTGAAAATAAATGGCCAGAAACTGTTGAGGATGGCATCCATGATTTTAACAATAAAAACGGCATTAAAGTTATAGGAAACATATCTCAAGGAATGTTGACCTCAGTCATGATTCAAAATGCTGATTACACAATCGATGCTATGAATGAGAAGGAAATAAACGAATTTACAACTGATTTTATGGCAATTTCTGCAGTCTTAGAAGCGGAAGATAAAGTTTACGATACCTTTGATCGCTATTTTGAAAATCCTAAAACAGAGTCTGGAAAAGTTGAATCTGGTGGCTATGCATACGAGTTTATTGATACACCGACAAGTGTTTATGCTATTGTTACTAAATCAGAGTATTAATTAAAAAGTGCTGAGAACCTCTCCAAACAGAGTTCTCAGCACTTTTTTCATATCTTCTTCGGCAATCTAAAAACCAACACAAAACAAACCACCAAAAGCGCGATATTCACATACATACTCGTCTGCAAACCGTCTGAGAATGCCTTGGCTTGCGACACGCCGGTAGCATCGCCGAGCGTTCTGAAAAATACCGAACCGACAACCGCAATCCCAAAAGAGGAACCAACACGTTGCGCCGTATTAAACATTCCGCTGGCACCACCGCGCTCTGGCCCAACTACCGTCGAAAGCGTGAAACTGTTCAGTGGCGCAATAATCAAACCACTTCCAAGTCCTGCAATCAACAACGGAAGCGCAAGCCACCACGCTGAAAAAACACCATCATGCATCTGAAAAACAACGGAAACCGCTGACAATCCGATTATCACTAACATCACGCCAAGATGCAAAAGCCGGCGCCCGATTTTCATAATAAACCGATTACTGTTCGCCGCGGCAACGACACTCCCAATCGCAAATGGTGTAATAGCAAGCCCAGATGCAATCGCGGACTGGCCAAAACCAGTTTGCCATGTCACCGAGAGAATGAAGAAAATACTCGTAAATGCTGCAAAATAAACTAACGAAAGCACCATTCCGGATACAAATGGTTGATTTTTAAGCAAGTTCGGTGAAATTAACGGCTGATTCCCGCGTTTTGCTTGGCGTACGCTCCACCAATACAACAATAGGAAAAACGGTATAGAAGACGCCATCCACATATAATCGACGAATCGGAACCCGTCAGAACCGCGCGATATAACGGGGTATAGCAATAGCATCAAGGCGAGCGTCAACCCAAATACGCCTGGAATATCAAATCGGACTTTCTCTTTAGGCGCTTGGTGTTTCGGCAAGTACAGCATCGCCAGCACCAAGGTCACTAAAACAATCGGTACATTGACGAAAAACACAGCGCGCCAACCATTATCAGGTCCAAATAACTCAATCAAAAGTCCGCCTGCAAGTGGCCCAATCGCCGTTGCCACACCAATCACCGAGCCCAGTATCCCGAATATTTTTCCGAGTTGTTTGCCGTGATACATGTCCATAATGACCGCGTTGATTTGCGGGAAGAATAATCCCGCCGCAAGCCCCTGTATTACCCGGGAAATAATCAAGCTTTTCTCCGTCTGTGCGTACCCGGCCGTGATACTCATAATTAAAAATAGCAAAATCCCAAAGATATAAATATTTTTCCGACCGAAGCGATCACCTAATCGTCCCGCTAAAATAAGAACGACCCCAAACGCCAATGCGTATCCTGAAATAATCCACTCAATCGACTCACTTGTTGCATGAAGCGCGGTCGTGATGTCAGGCAGGGCAACATTGACAATCGTTGTATCGAGTAATGATATAAAAGCACCAAGCATGATAGAAACTAGCGCTAACGTTCTTCGTCTATCCGTTTTTTCCATTTTTGAACCCCCTCGTCTAATTAGTCTATTTCCTCCAAGCCAAATTCTAAACGCCTACTCGAAAGTATATGCTATAATCGGTAGAAAATCCAATCTGTGAAGGAGTTTTACGATGATAAAAAGTGAAAAAGAGATTGTAAGCGAATTTTTCAAGATTGTGCGGTCTGGGAAAGAAATAGAACGTGCGTCGGAGTTCATGGCAGAGACGGTTGTTGCGCATCAAGTCCAAGCTGAAAATGAATATAGTGTCACGCGTTCACCGCAAGATTACGCGGATCATGTTCAGGAGATGTTGGATGAGTACGGCGACTTTTCGCTCGAGATTCAGGAGATTCTTGCTGATGGGGCGAAGGTGTATGTGAGATGGCGGCAAGTTGGAAGAAATAATAGTGGAAAAGAAATAATTGAAATTGCCAGTGCGGTTTATCTGGTGGAAAATAGAAAAATTGTGGAGTATTGGATTCAAATCGATCGAAAAGGGCAGGAATTGCAAAAGGAATAAAAGCTCAATTTGAATGGAATATATTTTAGTGTTGCAAAAAGAAGGAGAAGTTGTTATAATGATATTGAAAAGAGAGCTATGCTACCAACACAACTCTCCTAACAAGATCATGTTAAGGATGATCAGCTATTTTTTATTATTGATAAACTATTCAATAGCCTCTCAAAAGCAGATGAGTAGTTTATTTTTTTCGATCATTTTTCATGTAAGTCAACAAGGCAAGGGTGTACATTCCGAAAAGGAGCATTAATTCTATTGCCGTACCAACGTCCACAGTATCACCTCCACTCATATCGAATCGAATGAAGGGACAAACAATCATAGGCATCACCACGCAATCTTGCAAGGATTTAGCCAACTACTCAAAACATTCACTTGTTAAGCTCTATTCTACATTAAATACTAACTAAAAACAACCCCTTTTGAGTTGGTGTAGAAATAAATAAACGCGTTGTCTCGAGTAATGGACATCGCGTTTATTTTTATAGAGATTACTCCCCTAAATCCACATTATGATACACTTTCTGCACGTCTTCTAAATCTTCCAGCGCATCCAGCATCTTCTCGAATTTCACTAAATCATCTTCTTCGAGTGTCACTTCATTCTGTGCGATCATTTCAATCTCAGCTACTGTGAACTCTTCAATACCAGTGGCTTTGAGCGCTTCTTGCACGCTGTGGAAATCTTCTGGTTCTGCGTAAACGATTGCTTGACCATCTTCATCTACCACGTCGCGAACATCGATATCGGCTTCCATCAATGATTCCAACAACTCATCGGCATCTTTATCGGGAATTCCGAAAATCGCGGTGTTGTCGAACATGTATGCCACAGAACCACTCACGCCCATGTTTCCGCCATTTTTACTGTAAGCGGCACGGACATCTGATGCTGTGCGGTTTACGTTGTTTGTTAAGGCATCTACAATCACCATCGAGCCGTTTGGACCGAAGCCTTCGTAACGTAGCTCGGAATAGTTTTCATCGCCGGTTCCTTTTGCTTTTTCGATGGCGCGGTCGATGATGTGTTTTGGTACATTGTATGTTTTGGCGCGTTCAATAACGAAGCGCAGTTTTTGGTTGGAATGGGGATCTGGATCGCCTTGTTTGGCGGCTACGTAGATTTCAACCCCGAATTTTGCGTAAATACGACTGTTATTTGCGTCTTTTGATGCTTTCTTTTCTTTAATATTTGCCCATTTGCGGCCCATATTACCACTCTCTTTCTGATTAGGAGTTTCGCTTACTCTGTTTCATTATAAATGTATTAGCGTGATTTGTTAAGTAGGGACGTGGAATTAATTCCTTTTTGTTAATTTAAGGATTGAAAAAATTGGATGTAAGCGTTGATATGAGGGCGTTTCGGTTCATTGTGGATATTGTAAGTCCATATACCCAAATTTGAAAAAGGAGATTTGGGATGTAATCGTGTACAATGTGGAAATGAAAATGAGGAATGGCGTTTTGACGCGGTTTGCTCTTGATTCTGTCGCTTTATCGGATTGACGTGTAAAAAACATTACAATACTCACATTTTTGGCTATACCACTAGTTTTTGAGGGTTTTTAAGTGTAGACTTACGGTATTAAGAAGGACGAATGCTTTCTTTATTCATGCGGTTTTTTTAAGTACATAGCAAGTTGCTTGGTCATGTGTAAGTGGGGATTGGTTCGTTGGAAGGGGTATTAGGATGAAAAGGATTTTTAGTCTTTTCGCCGCTCTTCTCTTGGTACTACAAATGATTTTACCGCAAGTGGTTATGGCACAGGCAACGAATGATAAAAAAGAGGGAAATGGCGTTACGTTGACGGATGTGGTTGTGAAAGAGGGAACAAGTGATTATACGATTGCTGGTGAGGCAAAAAATGATACGGAAGACGCGATTCCGGCGCGCATTACGGTTTCGGATAATGTAGCGTTATCTGTCGCTTTGGATGGTATTGTTTTGGATGCGGATCGGCAAGAGATTGGTAAATATGAGCTGGATGGGAATGTGATTACGTTTTCGATTCCGGCTAAAATGAGTACAGTTTTCAATTTTCAAATCAAAGGTGTGTATGATGGGAAAGCGGGTAAGGCAACGTTTTCGGATGGTGTGCATGTGATTTCGAAGGATGTTGGGAAGGCGGATGTTGTGCCGAAGCAGGAGCCTGTTGTTACCCCAGATGTTGTGAAGACGCCGGTTTTGAAGGATGGACCGCGGGATTTGAAGGATTTATTTGCGTCGCTTGGCTATGAGGATAAGGAGCAGACGATTTTAACGGATATGCGTGTGACGTATACGAATAAGGACGGTGAGGTTGTTACAGAGCCAACCGTGGATGATAAAATTCATTTTGCGTTTGATTGGAGTATTCCGGATGATGTTGGGGCGCTGGTCAATGCGGGTGATTATTATACGTTTAAGTTGCCTGATAATGTGATGGTTAACCAAAATATGACGATCGATTTGGGCGAGTACGCAAAGGCTGTTGTGAACAAGGATGGCACGGTGACGATTACGTTTACGGATGCGGTCAAAGGTAGCTCGGATGTGCATGGAACGCTGCATTTTGAGGCTGGTTTTGATGAGCATGCGATTGATGGGCCTGGTGATACGACGATAAAAGTGCCGGGTGAGGAGAATTTGCCGAGTACGGAAGTGATAATTAAGCCTGAAGTGGGCGCTACGATTGATAAGAACGGGCATTTTGATAAGGCGAAGAATCCGGATCGGGTGATTTGGAATGTGGATATTAATAAGGGCTTGGACACGATTGAGAATGCGCGCGTGACGGAGGCTTTTCCGGATGGCTTGACGTTTGACTCGGTGAAGGTTTATACGGTGGATGTTGATTTGCGTGGGAACGTGATTCCGGGCAGTGAAAAATTGGTGACGACGGGCTATACGCTGGATGCGGACGGGAACGTGACGTTTACGAATCCGATTGATGGCGCGTACCGACTTGTTTATGATACGTCGATTCAGGATGATAAAAAGCCGCTGGATGGTGGTACGATTAAGTTTGAGAACCGTGCGACGTTGAGTGGTGACGGGGTTGATGATGTGACGGCTTCGGCAACGGTTGACGCGAGTTACGGGAAAGTTTTGGCGAAATCATCGACGAATTATGATCCGGATAAGCAAGTTTTTGAATGGACGATTAAGTATAATTATGGCGAGAAGCATATTGATAAGGACGATGCGGTGCTGATGGATACGTTCGGATCGGACAAAATGGTGTTGCTGACGAATTCGGTGAGATTGTATAATGTGACGTTTGATCAGAATGGGAAAGAGGTTCAGGGCGCGCCACTTGTTGCGGGAACGGATTACGAGTTGTTGGAGACGGAGAGGGGCTTCGAGATTCGTTTTTTGCATGATGTGGACGGGGCTGTGAAAATCAAGTATAAGACGGGAATCGATGGTATTATTACGGATGATATAGATGTGTCAAATAGTGTGGATGTGAGCACAGGGCAACACGGTGGCTCGACGGGGACGATGTATCAGCAGAATTTGGTGAAGAAACTGGGTGCTGTGGATTATGATAATAAGACGGTTTCTTGGGATATCGCTGTGAATAAAAACCATTATGTGATGAAAAATTGGAAAATGACGGACACGTTGAGCGATGGTTTGACGTTGATTCCAGATTCGATGGTTGTTTATGATGTGGATGCGAAACGGGAGCTGGTTGCGGGCATGGATTATGCGCTTGTTTATGATGGGGTGGCGAACGTGTTCACGATTGAATTTTTGAATGGGTATAAGACGGAGACGAACCACGCGTTCAAGATTTCGTACAGCACGACATTTGATATGCGCAATGTGAACAGCAAGGATTCGGATAAGCGTTTCAAAAATAATGCGTCTTCTACTTGGCAGGATGAGAATGGTAATCCGCATAGTAGCAAGGATGACGCGACGTTTGATCCGAATCAGCCTGCGAAATATAACGGTTTTAAAAATGGTTCGTATAATGCCAGAACGCGTCTGATTACGTGGGAAATTGGCATTAATTATGATGGGGCAGATTTGGATAATGCGCAGATTGTCGATCCGATTTTAGGGAATCAGAAGTTTGTGAAAGGCTCTGTGAAAATTTATACGTATACGGTGAATCCGGATGGTTCTGTCAAAAAAGGGAAGGAGATTAGCGATTACTCCGATTTTGTGATTAATGAGCCTTCGAAGCGCAATAAAAATACGCTGACGGTGAACTTCCCGCACGGAAAATCCGCGATGTATTTGGTGACATTTGATACGAGTGTGGAGGGTGAACTGGTTTCTACGAATTACAAAAACGATGCGGTTTTCAAAAATAATAATTATCCAGATCATACGCTGAGTGCGGACGTTTCGGTGACACATGGTGGCAAATTGGCGATGAAATCTGGGAAACAAGATGAGGATGGCTTTGTGAACTGGGAAATCATGGTGAATCCTAGTTTGTCGCAACTCGATGATGTTGTTGTGACGGATCGCCCATCTACGAACCAATCGATTGATCTGGATTCGGTTGCGATTTATCATACGGTTGTGAACGAAGATGGCTCGCTTGAGACGAATCAACGGATGCCGCTTCTAGAAGGCCTGGATTATACGTTGGAGCTGACGACGGATAACGCGACGGGGCAACAAGAGTTGAAAGTCATTTTTGCGCATCAATTGAACGAGGCATACGTGATTCAATACCGCACGATGGTTCTGATGACGGGCGCCAAAGATACCGTTTCAAACGATGTCAAAATCACCGGGAACCACGAGGAGCAGGTCACAGGTGGCGATGATACGACGGTGGATGTGATTGTCTCAGAAGGCGGCGGTACAGCGGTTGGCACGAAAGGCAGCATCTCTTTTGAAAAGGTGAGCGATGATAATAGGCCACTTCAAAACGCGAAATTTGAGCTGCGGGATAAGAATGATCAGCTGGTTATTCGCACAGGAACAGTCGATAAAAACGGCAAACTCACATTCGGCAATTTGCCATATGGAACGTATATTTTGAAAGAAGTTGAAGCACCAGATGGATACAGCGTTTCTGAGGAACTTGCTAACGGGAAAAAAGTGACTATTTCTAAAGAGAGTAGTCGCGCAAATAACTTCGAAAAACTCGTAAACAGTCCTAATAAAGTGACGCTTACCAAGCAAAATGAGCAACAGGAAGCTTTAGCGGGAGCCATTTTTAAATTGCAGTGGCGCGTTGGGGATGACTGGGCCGATATTCGTCCAGATGAGACATATACAAGTGATGCTAGCGGAAAGTTGGAGGTTAGTGGGCTTATTCCAGCGCATTACCGATTCGTCGAAATAGCGGCGCCAAATGGGTATATTATCAACACGGATCCGATTCCTTTTACGGTTGAAAAAGAGGCAACGGGCGTGATTCCAGATGTCACAGTCGGAGCATTTATTAACTATCAAGGAAGCGCGCAGCTGGTGAAAAAAGGCGATGACGGGAATCTGTTATCTGGAGCGGTATTTAAAGTGGTAGACGCGTCGGGCGAAACGGTGCAAGATCGCCTTGTGACGGACGATACAGGGCGAATCGAGGCAACCAATTTAGCGCCAGGTGATTATCAGTTTATCGAAATCGAGGCGCCATCAGGATATATTTTAGACACGACGCCAATTGGATTCACGGTAGAAAATAGCGCGCAAGGCAAGCCCGAAAAAGTCGAGGCAGGCGAAATGGTTAACTATCAAGGCTCGGCCGTATTGCACAAGCAAGATGCAGCAGGAAATGCTTTGGAAGGAGCGGTTTTCAAACTCGTTGATGGAGCTGGAAATGCGCTACAAGAAGTGACGTCAGATAAAGATGGTACGGTTAGCGTGGGGAATCTCGAACCTGGCGCGTACCAATTACTAGAGATTGAAGCACCGCGCGGGTATCTTTTAAACGGGCAAGCGATCAAGTTTACGATTGAAGCCAGCAGTGTTGGGAAACCGCAAGAGCTGGACTTGGGCGTATTTGTGAACTATCAAGGTTCGGTGACGCTAACCAAAACGGATACAGACAAGCGACCGCTCGCCGATGCACAGTTCGATTTAATGAATCAAGACGAGGAGCTAGTTTTGAGCGGCTTAACATCTAATCGTGACGGCAAAATAGAAGTGCCTCATTTAGCGCCAGGGGATTACTATTTCGTGGAAACAAAAGCGCCGACAGGATACGAATTAGACAACAAGCAGATTCCTTTTACGATTTCTAACACTGCGAACGGCAAACCAGAAACGATAGAAATCAGCTTTGAAAATCATAAAACCCCTGCGGAAATCACACCACCAGACAAGAAAAAACCAACGATAGAAGAGAAAATAACAGGCAAGAAAACAGAGTTGCCGAGTGAAAAAGTGGTACCAGACAGGATAACCGCCACTTCTAAACTCCCTGCAACTGGTGATACAGGGGCAGAATCAGGCTGGCTAGTCGTTATTGGTTTAACGATGATTGCGGGTGTCGTACGATTTGGCCGGAGATAACATATACGAAGTCGCGTAGCTAACAACTATGCGGCTTTTTTATTTTTCGAGTCAATTTAATCATTAATTTTAAAATTGATTTATACTATGATTTTAAAGTTAATCGTGTTATACTCTAATAGAGGAGCGTGATTCAAATGATGTTTGTAGAACCGTCATTGAAACCAAGCCAGCTTGTGAGTACAAGCGAAGTAAACAAAGAATTTAGCAAAATTAAGAAGCAAGCGCGGAGTAATCCAATTTTTGTATCGAATAAGAATCAAATTGACACGGTGATTTTAAGTTATGATGATTATCTAGCAATGTACAACTTAGCACTGGAGGCACAAGAAATGGAATACTATAAACAGGCAGGAGTAGAGCTACAGACAATCCGAAATGGGACGAGTGCGACGGTAGCACTAGATTTATCTGGAATCACAGACGATGGAACGCCGGATGCGGAGCTTTTTGAATGAGTTACGACATCGAATTAACCAACTTGGCGGCGAAACAGCTTAAGAAAATGGATGGCTCGGTGAAACAAATGCTTTTAAAAGGTATCAAAAGATTGGCTGAACGCGGCGATACGATTGGCAAACCGCTAGGTGGAGAACTTGCAGGATGCCGGGAGTTGAAATTTCGCGCGGATGGCTTGCGTCTCATATACACGATTGATAACGGCAAGATTGTGATTACAATTTTAACGATGGCGAAGCGGGAAGACGATGTTGTTTTTCAGATGGCATTGAACGAGTTAAAGAAAGAAATCGCCGCGGCATGGAGTTCCTCGCGATAATGTACTATAATAGAAGTATTAAATCGAATGGAGGAACGAAAATATGGCTGATTTGCCAAAATGCCCAGAATGTAATTCAGAATACACGTACGAAGATAGAGGTCTATTTATTTGTCCAGAATGTGGTCACGAATGGTCTGCTGACGCGGCCGAAGCAAGTGATGACGTGAAGGTTGTCCGCGATTCTAATGGTAATGTTTTAACAGATGGCGATTCTATCACGGTGATTAAGGACTTGAAAGTAAAAGGAAGTTCATCCGTGGTCAAAATCGGAACCAAAGTAAAAAACATTCGCTTAGTAGACGGCGATCACGATATCGACTGCAAAATTGATGGTTTTGGTCCGATGAAACTGAAATCGGAGTTTGTTAAGAAACTTTGATTTACGAAGGGAATAGAAAATGAGATATATTAAATCACAGATGAAGCAGTTAGTGCGAGAAGATGTGAGATTGCAACAGAAGCTGAAACAGTTGATGGAGGACCATGATTTGGAGAAGGGTTATGCGTTGAAGGCGCTGTATCATGCGGAAGTTGCGGATAGTGGAAAGTACATGGAAGCGTATCGTGAACTTGATGATCTAAAATAAGTATGTTAACCCGATTCTACTGCAGAGTCGGGTTTTTAGTAAAATAAATAAAAAAAGTTGAGTATTTTACTGTTTTGTCTGGCGATTTTTTTACTTTAGCTCTATAATAAGGCTATTAAATACTTTTAAAAGGTGATAAAATGGCGACGATGACAGATATTGCGAAATTGGCGGGGGTTTCGATTGCAACGGTTTCTCGGGTGTTGAATTATGATGAGACGCTTTCGGCTTCAGAGGAAACGCGACGTAAAATTTTTGAAATTGCAGAGAGTTTGGATTATACGAAACATAAGCAGAAATCGACGAAAAAGGTTGGCAAAATTGCGATTGTGCAGTGGAATACGGAAGAGGAAGAGTTGAATGATATTTATTATATGTCGATTCGGATTGGAGCGGAGAATCGGGCGCGGGATCACGGGATTGAGATTTCGACGTTGTATGAACTAGGGAAGATTTCATCGGCGACTATTGATGGGATTTTGGCCATCGGTAAATTCACGTGGCAGCAAGTGGAGCAGTTGCAGGCGATTCATAGCAATATTTGTTTTGTGGATACGGATTATCGGCTGAATAAATATGATTCGGTTGTGATTGATTTTCGGCAATCGACGCGTGATGTGATCGATTACTTTATCCAAGGTGGGCATACGAATATCGGTTTTATAGGGGCTGAGGAGCGCAGTGAAATAGATGGAAATATGAATGATCCGCGTTCTGTGGCTTATGTGGCGTACATGAAGGAACACGGATTGTATGAGAAGCAGAACATGTTTGTGGTTGGCGGGCGTTTTGATGTGCCATCGGGTTACGAACAGATGAAGCAAGCGATTCAGCAACTGGGAGAAGATTTACCGACTGCTTTTTTTGTGGCGAATGATCCGATGGCGATTGGTTGTCTTCGGGCACTTGCGGAACACAATATTTCAGTTCCAGAGCGCGTAAGTATTGTTGGATTCAATGATATTAGCGTTTCTCAATATGTTTCCCCGGCACTCAGCACGATTCGTGTCTACACCGAGTTCATGGGTGAGGAAGGCATGGACATGTTGTACGAGCGCATGAACGGACGAAAAATTGCGAAGCGTACGATTTTAGAAACGGACTTAATTATTAGAGAAAGTTCCAAATAACGCTATAAAATTCCGATGAGGTCAGGTATTCCGCTGATTTTATCGGCTTTTTTGTCGTTTTTAGTAAACAAAAGGTAAAAATCATTGACTTTTAACTAAAAACTTGATATTCTGTTGGAGAAGTACATTAAAGCTTTTCACAAACTAACGAAATGTTAGCGATTACAAAAATGGAGGGGTAAGGAATGAAGAAACGTTTTACGATTTTGTTGATGGTCAGTATGGTAGCCATGCTTGCTTTAGCAGCTTGTGGAAGTGGTTCCAAGGATAGCGTGAATGAGAACAAGAAAGAATTGACGGCTTGGGCTTGGAATGTGAATGTCAAAGCATTAGAGGAAGCTGCGAAGGAATATGAGAAGGATAATAAGGGATTCAAGTTAAAAGTTGTCGAAATGAGTAATACGGATGCATACCAAAAAATCACGACGGGCCTTCAAGCTGGGGGAAAGGGCTTGCCAGATATTCTGCTAATTGAAGATGACCAAGTGCAAGGTTACTTAGAAAATTTCCCGAAAGCGTTTGTTAATTTGTCTGATAAGGGATTTGACGATGAGAAAAGTAAGTTCCCAGACTATAAAATTAGTCTTTTAAGTAAAAAAGATAAAATTTATGGATTCCCGTTTGACGCTGGTCCTGCAGGCGTTTTCTATCGTACGGATATTTTCAAAGAGGCTGGTGTAGACCCTAAAGCGATTCAAACGTGGGATGATTACATTGCAGCAGGTAAAACTATTAAGCAAAAAACAGGTAAAGATATGATTGGTATGGATTATAACAATGATGATGGTCAATATCGTATTATGTTGAATACGCTTGGCACGTTCTATTTTGATGACAAAGGGGACATCGCGTTTACGTTGGATGAGTCTGTGAAAGCGATGAGCACGATTCAAAAAATCAAGGATGCTGGCATTTCGAAAAATACGTCTGGCTGGGATCCGTGGGTGAGCGCGCTTGCAAATGGGGAAGTCGTGACGGCACCAACTGGGGCTTGGTTCTCGGGTTCGCTGATTCAACAAGCGCCTGACTTAGCTGGGAAATGGAGCGTTTTCCCGATTCCATCCGTTGAAAAAGGTGGTAGTCATGCGGCGAACAATGGTGGTAGTAATTTCATGATTCCGACCGCGAGCGAAAAATCGGATGAAGCTTATAAGTTCTTGAAATATTTCAGTACTTCCAATGATGTGCAGGAGTTGGCGATGAGCGAAGGCGGACTGTTCCCATCGCTTAACACTGTATATCAAACAGATACATTCAAAAATGCAGGGGATTACTTCACGCAAGATAACATTTGGCAGTTGTTTGCGGCTGAAATGGACGAGATTAAACCAGCGAATTATACTGGGAATTTCTCCATCGCAAAAGATGAGGCAGTGAAGGCGCAGTCGAAAGCACTTGAGGGCGGCGATGTGAAAGATGCATTGGAAGCGGCTAAGAAAAGTCTAGCCAACCGAATCCAACAGTAAATTCGATGCGGCGGAAGGCCTGGGTATTGTTATAAAGAAAAGGCAGGGGAGGAGATTTCTTCTTCCTTGCCTGATAGGAGAATGGACATTATGAGTAGAAGTAAGGCGTTTCCGTATATTTTTATTTTGCCATCGGTATTATTATTTGTTGTTTTTATTTTATATCCGATTATTTCGTCGTTTGTGCTTAGCTTTCAGACGAGTGATGGTGGGGAATTGTCGTTTGCGGGATTGGCGAATTATGAACGGTTGTTGCATGACGAGATCTTTTGGAAAGCTTTGAAAAATACGTTTATTATTTTCATTTTCCAAGTGCCGATTATGTTATTTTTGGGGCTTGTTTTGGCGACAGTGCTGAACAATAAGTTGCTGAAATGGAAAGGGTTTTTCCGAGTTGGGTTTTATTTGCCTGCGGTGACGTCGTTGGTAGCGTATTCTTTGCTATTTTCGATTATGTTGCAAGATTCGGGATTGATTAATAATTTGTTGTCGTACATAGGGATTGGACCGATTCCTTGGCTGTCTTCGGCGAGTTGGTCGAAGGTTTCGATTATTTTAGCGATGATTTGGCGTTGGACGGGGTACAATATGGTTATTTATTTGGCGGCGTTGCAAAATATTCCAGAGGACACGTATGAGGCGGCGGATATGGATGGCGCTGGGAAAATACGTCAGTTCTTCAGTATTACGATTCCGCAGTTGAAACCGGTGATTCTGTTTACGGCGATTCTGTCGACGATTGGGACGCTGCAACTGTTTGACGAGCCTTTCAACTTAACCAAAGGTGGGCCGGCCGATTCGACGATGACGCTTGGTTTGTATATTTATCAGAACGGATTTAAGTATTTTGACTTTAGTTACGCGTCGGCGGTTGCTTACGTTGTCGTGATTATCGTTGCGGTGCTGTCCTTTATCCAATTCAAATTTACGGGAGCTGAGAAAAAATGAGTGAGAGAATGATGGGAAGAACGATTGGTAGATATGTGTTGCTCTCGATTTTTATGGTCATTTCGATTTTTCCGTTTTATTGGATGTTGATTGGGGCGACTAACCATTCGAGTAAGATGTTTTCGAAGCCGATTACGCTTTTGCCGGGTAAGGAATTTATTACGAACTTGGTGAATTTGAACGATAATATCGGGATTTATCGGGTGTTGTTTAACTCGCTGCTCGTGTCGGGGGCTTATGTGCTTTTGGCGCTCGCGATTAGTACAGCAGCGGCTTACGTGCTCGCAAAATTTCGATTCCGTGGCGCGAATTTGATTTTCTTATTGTTTATGCTTTCGATGATGATTCCGTCGCAGGCAACAGTGATTCCGCTGTTTAAATTGATGTCGAATTTTGAGTTGTTGAACACGTATTTTGCGTTGATTGTGCCGCAACTTTGCTACCCGTTCGCGATCTTTTTAATGCGGCAAAATTTCATGGCGTTTCCGAGTGAATTGTTGGAGTCGGCGCGATTGGACGGGGCGGGGGAATATCGGATTTTCTTCCAAATTGTGTTGCCGTCGATGAAGCCAGCGCTTGCCGCGACGTCGATTTTCTTGTTTATGACGCAGTGGAATAACTTTATGTGGCCGCTCGTTGTGACGACTTCGAGTGAGATGTACACGTTCCCAGTTGCGCTTTCGAGCTTGATGGGCGTGTCGTTTACGGATTATGGACAAGTGATGACGGGGATTACATTTGCGACGATTCCGATCATTATTTTCTTCTTGATGTTGCAAAAACACTTTATTTCAGGAATGTTGGGCAGTGCGCTCAAGTAATTTTAGGAGGTTATGGGAATGTTGCGTGAACAGCAGAATTTTTATTATGGTGGGGATTACAATCCGGAGCAGTGGGATGAGTCGGTTTGGCTTGAGGATATGCGTTTGATGAAGAAGGCGGGCGTGAATTATGTCAGCGTGAATATTTTTAGTTGGGCGAAGTTGCAGCCGAATGAGGAGACGTATGATTTTACGACGCTGGACAAGATTATGAATATGCTTGCGGAAAATGGCATCGGGGCGGATTTGGCGACGGGGACTGCGGCGCCGCCTGCTTGGATTGCACGGAAATATCCGGAGTCGTTGCCGGTGGATGTTGCCGGGACGCGTTTGTTGCCGGGATCGAGACAGCATTACTGCCCGAATAGCGTGGATTATGCGCGTTTGGCGGGGGCGTTGACGCGAAAAGTGGCGGAGCGGTATCATGACCATCCGGCGCTTGTGATGTGGCATATAAATAATGAGTATGGTTGCCATATTGGCGAGTGTTATTGCGAGAAATGCCAAGCTGATTTTCAGGGCTGGTTGAAGGAGAAGTATGGCACGACCGAGCAGTTGAACGTGAGTTGGTCGACGGATTTTTGGAGTCAGCGGTACTATGAATGGGAGGAAATTTTCTTGCCTGGGAAGACGCCGACGTACGCGAATCCGAATCAGCAGGTGGACTTTAAGCGTTTTATGAGTGATTCGTTGCTGAATTTGTATAAAATGGAGCGGGATATTTTGCGGGAGTTTTCGACGGATATTCCGATTATGACGAATTTGATGGGGCTGCATAAGCCGATTGATGGCTTTAAATGGGCGCCGGAGATGGATTTGGTGTCTTGGGATGCGTATCCGGATCCGCATGATGTGATTCCGTACGCGCAGTTTATGGCGCATGATTTGACGCGGAGTTTGAAGAAAAAGCCGTTTTTATTGATGGAGCAGGCGGCGAGTGCGGTGAATTGGCGGAGTCAGAATGGGGTGAAGACGCCGGGCGTGATGCGGTTGTGGAGTTATGAGTCGATTGCGCATGGTGCGGATGGGATCATGTTTTTCCAATGGCGGGCGTCGCAAGGTGGCGCGGAGAAGTTTCATAGTGGAATGGTGCCGCATTCTGGTGACGAGGACAGCCGGAATTTTAGAGAGGTTGCAGAGCTTGGACAGGAGTTGCGGGGACTTGACGAGCTCGTGGGTTCGGAGTTTGATGCGCAAGTCGCGATTGTGTTTGATTGGGAAAATTGGTGGGCGCTGGAGCTGGACTCGAAACCGTCTGATTTGGTGATGTATATGCGCCAGTTGTTGACTTACTATAAAGTGCTGCATCGCTTGAATGTGCGTGTTGATTTCGTGCATCCGAGTGAGGATTTGACGGGGTATAAAGTGGTGTTTGCGCCGGCGAGTTATCAGGCTTCGCAGGATTTTGCGGCAAAAGTGACGGAATACGTGAAGGCGGGCGGTCATTTTGTGGCGAACTTCTTTAGTGGTATCGTGGACGAGAATGAGCGTGTGTATTTGGGCGGTTATCCGGGCGCGTATCGCGATGTGCTGGGGATTTATGTGGAGGAATTTGCACCACTAAAACGTGGAGTGAAACACGGTATTCAGACGCAGTATGGTGATTTTGATATTGTGGTTTGGGAGGAAGTGATTCATTTGCGTGGCGCGGATGCGATTGCATCGTTTAAGGACGGGTATATGAAGGATATGCCGGCCGTGACAGTGAACAAGTTTGGCGCGGGGACGGCGTATTATATCGGGACGCAGCCGGATGCAGGGTACTTGGAGCGGTTGTTGCGAGATTGTTTGGAGACTGCGGACATTGCGCCTGCTTTTACTGTGCCGGATGGTGTGGAAGTGACGGTGCGCCGCAAAGGGGACGTGACGTATTACTTCTTTTTGAATCATACAGACGAGACGCGAGTTTTCCCGATTGGTGGGACTTTTGCGGAATTGGTTGGCGGGGAGACGATCGCGGACTTTATGATGTTGCCTGCGCGTGATGTGAAAATTTTAAAAGGATAATGGAGGTGCGCGCAAATGGGAATTTTTTACGATGAGGCGCAGCGGGTGTTTCATTTACGCGGAAAAGATGTGAGCTATGTGCTCGGCGTGGTGCGTGAGGGGTATTTGGCGCATTTGTATTATGGGAAAGGGATTCGTGAATTCGCGGGTTCCAATGGTTTGACGTTCATTAAGCGGGATTTTTCGCCGAGCGTGGGCATTGGGGACGAGACGTTTTCGCTGGATTCGTTGCCGCAGGAGTACCCGCAGTATGGCAATACGGATTTTCGGAAACCGGCGTATCAGGTGAAGGGTGCGGACGGGACGACGATTTCGGATTTACGCTATGATTCTCACCGCATTTTTGCTGGAAAAGTGGGGCTGGACGGGTTGCCGGCGACGTATGTGGAGCGCGATGGTGACGCGGATACGCTTGAAATTACGATGGTGGATGCGGTTCTCGGATTGCGCGTTATTTTGCAATATACGGTTTTTGAGGCGGAAAATGTGATAACGAGATCTGCGCGATTCGTAAATGAGGGACAGGAAGCTTTGCAAATTATGAAGGCGGCTAGCGCGAGTGTGGATTTCAAGGATAGTGATTATGATTTGCTGACGTTGCCGGGTGCTTGGGGAAATGAGCGACAAGTGGAGCGTGCGCCGTTGCGCCACGGGATGCAGAGTGTGGATAGTGTGCGCGGTGGAAGTAGCCATCAGCAGAATCCGTTTGTGGCGTTGCTCGGGAAACATGCGACGGAGGACGCGGGCGAGGTTTACGGTTTTAACTTGGTGTACAGCGGGAATTTCGAAGCATCTGTCGAGGTGGATCAGTTTGCGACGACGCGGGTTATTATGGGACTCCATTCGTTTAATTTCGATTGGAAACTGGAATCAGGCGCGGAATTCCAAACGCCAGAAGTGGTGATGGTATACTCGGACACCGGGCTTGGCGGCATGTCGCGCCAGTATCACCGTTTTTACCAGAAGCATTTAGTACGAGGCGTTTACCGCGACCAGACACGCCCTATTTTAGTAAACAATTGGGAAGCTACGTATTTTAATTTTACCGAAGAAAAGATTTTAGACATCGCAAAAGTCGGCGAGAAGCTCGGAATGGAACTGCTCGTGCTAGATGACGGCTGGTTTGGCAAACGAAATTCCGACAAATCCTCACTTGGAGATTGGTTCGTAAACGCTGAAAAACTACCAAACGGCCTGAAAAATCTCGCGGAAAACGTGAACAATCTTGGAATGAAATTCGGATTATGGTTCGAGCCAGAGATGGTCTCGGTAGACAGTGATCTTTACAGAGAGCATCCAGAGTGGTGTATCCATGTGCCAAACCGAGCGAAATCGGAGAGCCGCAATCAGTTAGTTCTCGATTTTTCACGCGAGGATGTTCGCGCAGAAATTACACGCCGGATGGTCGCGATTTTGGAAGAAGTTCCGGTCAGCTATGTGAAGTGGGACATGAATCGGCATTTGACCGAAGTTGGTTCCGCGCATTTTCCGAGCGATCGGCAACAGGAGATCGCGCACCGTCACATTCTGGGCGTTTACAGCGTTATGGATGTGATCACAACGCGATTTCCCGATATTTTATTCGAAAGCTGCTCTGGCGGCGGCGGGCGTTTCGATCCTGGCATGCTCTACTACATGCCGCAAACGTGGACGAGTGACAATACCGACGCCGTTTCCCGCCTGAAAATTCAATACGGCACGAGTCTCGTTTATCCAATCGTCACGATGGGTTCCCATGTTTCTAGCGCTCCGAATCATCAAGTCGGCCGTTTCACATCGCTAGAAATGCGCGGAAACGTTGCAATGTCAGGAAACCTAGGTTACGAACTCGATTTAACAACACTAACCGATGCCGAACAAAAAATAGTAAAGCAACAAATCACGACATACAAAGAAATTCGACAACTCATCCAATTCGGCGATTTTTACCGCTTAAAAAGTCCTTTTGAAGGAAATGAAACCGCGTGGATGTTCGTCGATGAGGCTAAGACAGAATGCTATGTATTTTACTTCCAAGTCTTGGCGACACCAGCGAGACCATTGCAATTCGTGAAATTAGCAGGTCTAAATGTAGCAGCGCAATACCAACTACGCGGAACAGAACAAATTTTTGGCGGCGATGAACTGATGTATGCGGGAATCAAAGTCCCAACAGCACTCATCGGGGACTTCCAAACAGTAAGCTGGCACTTCCAACTAAAATAAGCATTATTTCCCCAAATGCGAGCCCACCTATGGTAAAATAAATGTGTAACAGATTACAAAAAAGGAGGGGCTTAAAATGGGATTTTCAGAAGCATTCAAAGCATTTTGGGGAAATTACATTAATTTTAGCGGGAGAGCAAGCCGTTCAGAGTATTGGTTTGCACAATTGGCACTTTGGATTATTTTCTTCGTACTAGGAATCTTTAGTTATGTTAGTGAATTTATTTATTATTTAGATGGGCTTTTCGCGTTGATTGTTATCCTTCCAATGCTAAGTCTAGCGATTCGTCGCCTGCATGACACAAACAAACGCGGTTGGTTCATCCTACTGGGACTTATCCCGCTAGTTGGTTGGATTATCATGCTTATCTTCTACTGCACAGCGGGAGACAGAGGTTCGAACCGTTTTGGCGAAGACCCACTAGCAAAATAATACAAAAAAAGTTTGGAATTCTGCGTCAAAAACAGAATCTCAAACTTTTTTTATTTCACCGAAGTCGCAATCAATTTTTCGTAATTCTCAATCTTATATTGCAGTTCACTTTCTACACTCGCCAAATTTTGCAACTGCTCTCGAATAAAGGCTTGGTGGTTCCGCAAAAGCTCAACTCGTTGTGGTGCCGTGTGTTCGCCTGCTAAAAATAGCTCTGTATACTCTCTGATCTGAGCAACTGGCATTTGCGTAGCTTTTAGCCGAATCACGAATCTTAGCCAAGCGATATGCTGCTCGTCAAATTCCCGCTCACCATTCGCATTTCTATGGGGCATGATGATTTTCTCTTTTTCATAATATCGCAATGTATACGTGCTCAAACCGACCAATTTTGCCGTTTCTCCAATAGAATACATCGAAATCCTCCTAAATACTTGACTTAGAGTTTACTGTAAGGTCTATACTTGCGACTATACCATAAATATCCGGCGAAAGCCACTGGAGGAATGAAGATGAAATATACAGTCATTACGGGAGCAAGTTCAGGAATTGGGTACGAAACGGCGCTAGCCTTTGCCGCGAGAGGTAAAAACCTAGTCATCGTTGCTCGCCGCGAAACAGAACTGGCGCAACTAAAAGCAGAAATTGCGAAAACCCAAGCAGATGTGGATGTACAGATCAAAATAGCCGATTTGACAGTAGCAGAAAATGTTTACGGCTTGTATGAAGATTTAAAAGATTTAGAGCTGGAAACGTGGATAAATAATGCCGGATTCGGTAATTTTGATACAGTAGGCGAACAGAAATTATCCAAAATTGAATCGATGCTACATTTAAATATCGAAGCCTTGACGATTCTTTCGTCGCTTTTCGTCCGAGATTACGCTGATGTAGCCGGCACGCAGCTGATCAATATATCCTCAGGTGGCGGTTACAGAATCGTTCCCAACGCCGTCACATACTGCGCGACCAAATTTTACGTTAGCGCCTTTACGGAAGGTTTGTCACACGAACTAAAAGCCAACAACGCAAAAATGCAAGCCAAAGTGCTAGCCCCAGCAGCAACAGAAACCGAATTTGCCAAACGCGCGCGTGACGAAGAAACCTTTGAGTATAAAGGCGCGGTGGCGAAATACCATACAAGCAAAGAGATGGCAGGCTTTCTACTAGACCTCTACGACAGCGAAAAAGTACTTGGTATCGTGGAAACAGATAATTATACGTTCCAACTGAAAGATCCGCAATTCAATTATGCAACCAGAGCCAAAACTTCTAAATAATCGAAAAAAAACAGGTCGTTCCTAGCGATCTGTTTTTATCTGTACATACGTGTTAGCATATAGATGCAGAGAAAAGGAGGTATGAGTATGCCGATAACTCCTAAGAAAATGGCAAGGATATTGAAAAAGAATGGGTTCAAGCACATCAGGACGCAAGGCTTGCACATGTTTTTCAAAAATCCAGTATCGAACAGGGCGACGACAGTACCATACCACAGCAAGACACTAGGAAAAGGGCTTAGAACAGGCAATTTTAAAACAGGCAGGATTAAAGTAGTAGATATCCAGCAATGAGAGGAGGAGTGTATGATGGAATTTCCGAAAAAAGTATATTATCCAGCGATTTATCATCCAGAAGAAGATGGCGGTTACTGGGTTTCGTTTCCTGATATTCCAGAAGTACTATCTGGGGGCGAGGATATTGCTACAGCAACAGAAATGGCGGAGGACGCATTAGGTATTTATTTGTATGATCTGGAGGAGAATGGGGAGTCTCTTCCAACTGTGTCAAACCCAGGATATGTTTCTGTAGATGAAGAAGGTGCATTTATCGCGTTAATTGATTTCGATTACTTGGCTTACAAAATAAAGAACGGCAACCAAGCGGTAAAAAAGACGCTTACAATCCCGTCTTGGCTAAATAGTTTAGCGGAAAGAGAGAATATCAATTTCTCACAAACACTGCAAGAAAGCTTGAAAGAGAAATTAAACGTATAGAAAAAACGCTAGTTCGCGAAAAGTGCTGAACTAGCGTTTCGTTTTATTCGAATTTACATTTTGTAAGACCACGTGACTGTGCATCGGATAAAGTGACTTGTGTCTCACCGTTAGAATTATTGAGTCCACGGCAATTTTGGTCGAAGTGATAACGTTTGCCGGTAGCCGTGATATACACCATCTCACCTTGATTATCAGCTGGCTGTTGCTCCTCGGCTTGCTTTCGTTGTGCGGCTTCTCTTTGTTCAGCGGCTTCCCGCTCTTTTTGTTTGGCAGCTGCGATACGCGCTTTTTCCGTTGCAGCTTCTTGATCGGCAACGCGTTTTTCTTCCGCAATTCGAGCAGCCTCAACTCGCTGTGCTTCCGCAATGCGCGCTTGCTCTTGTTTCTCCGCTTCCACTCGTTTTGCCTCAGCGACTTGTTTTTCCTGCTCTATTTTCGCGACTTTTGCTTTGTATGTCGGGTTGGCCTGGTATGTAACATCTTTTGACTTGTTTTGGCCCTTCCACGTGGTCGTGAGTACTGCTGTTCCATCATTGTGCACCTCTGTCATCTCAAATGAGAAGTTCCCATCAGAATCCGAAGTTGCTGTTTGGTCGGACTGACCGCTTGCCACGAGCGTTAACTCCGCGTTAGGCGTCGTTTTCCCTGTAATGGTGACGGTTCCATTTTCATCAGATTTAAAAACGCTTTCAGATTTCAAGACAAGTTTCGGCGTTTTTTCTTTCTGCACCGTAGTTGGTTCATCTTCCTTTGTTAATTCGTCACTGGCAGCACCACAACCCGCTAGAATAATCCCAACCAGACTAATAGCTAAAAATAGTGACATCCCTTTTTTGAAGCTTTTCTTCTTAACAAAAAACGCTAGTAAGCCAATAAAAACACAAATCAAAGCTAATTCTATCATTTTTATCTCCCTCCCTATATATGTAAGTATACAACATCACAAAATAAAAGCAATATCTGGAAGTATAATAAAACTAAAAAATTATTGGTTGCATTTCCATGGAGTATGGTATAATATCCTACAGTAATACAACGCTTCTATACAGTATCAATCCTAAAATAATATACTATATCAGAAGTGGTAATAGCGTATCGAGAAATAATACACTATCTCTTCTATCGCTTGTTATCGCGCCTTTTTTACTGTTACATAGCTGTTTACTTAATGATACACTAAACTTGGCACGGAAATTGCTTTATATTAAACAGGTAACAGATAATGAAAACTAACAGGATTGAAAGAAGCAAATATTGGGTATTAATTGGTATCCAAGCAGGCGCGGTAGGTAATACTAAACCTGTAGCTTTTCAAAATTTTAAAATAGCCAGGGGATTGGGCTTATAAACGCGCGCAGAGTTTGATGGAGGCTCTGACGATTTGAAAGGGGGAGAGGGATTTCGAGCTTATGAAGAGGCATAACGAAAGACGTCTCTAAATGTTGAGAAAGTAAAGTTTAATTATTTAGGAGGGAAAAAGATGGTAGGAATTATCCTCGCAACTCACGGCGAATTTGCTGAAGGTATCTTGCAATCCGGAACGATGATTTTCGGAGAACAAGAAAACGTTAAAGCAATCACATTGATGCCAAGCGAAGGCCCAGAAGACATCAAAGCCAAGATGGAAGCCGCAATCGCATCATTTGATAGCCAAGATGAAGTACTATTCTTAGTTGATCTTTGGGGAGGCACCCCGTTCAACCAAGCAAACGGTTTGTATGAAGAACATAAAGATAAGTGGGCAATTGTAGCAGGTCTTAACTTGCCAATGTTGATTGAAGCTTTTGCATCACGCTTCTCAATGAATTCTGCGCAAGAAATCGCTACAAGCATCTTGGCACCAGGTCAAGAAGGCGTGCGTATCAAGCCAGAAGAATTACAACCGAAACCACAAGAAGCAGCAGTTGCTGAACAACCAAACGGAGAACTTGCTCCTGGAACAGTTGTTGGCGACGGCAAAATTAAATTTGTGTTAGCACGCGTTGACTCTCGTTTACTACACGGTCAAGTGGCTACTGCATGGACAAAATCAACAAATCCAACACGTATCATCGTTGTATCTGACGCGGTTGCCAAAGACGATCTTCGTAAAAAATTAATCGAGCAAGCAGCACCACCAGGCGTTAAAGCCAATGTTATTCCAGTAGACAAAATGATCGAGATTGCAAAAGATCCTCGTTTTGGGAATACAAAAGCACTTCTTTTATTCGAAAACCCGCAAGATGTTCTCCGTGCTGTAGAAGGCGGCGTAGAAATCGAGCAAGTAAACGTTGGTTCTATGGCCCACTCTGTTGGGAAAGTAGTTGTAAGTAAAGTACTTGCAATGGGACAAGACGACGTAGAAGCTTTTGATAAGTTGAAAGAAAAGGGTATCAAGTTTGATGTTCGTAAAGTTCCTAACGATTCGAGCGCAAACATGGACGACATTATCAAAAAAGCAAAAGCTGAATTAAAAGCACAGTAATACATTCAAAATAGGAGGTATATTTATGTCTGCAATAGCAATAATTTTAGTAATACTCGTTGCCTTTCTAGCTGGTATGGAAGGAATCTTAGATGAATTCCAATTCCATCAGCCGTTAGTAGCATGTACGTTAATTGGACTAGTAACTGGTAACTTAACAGCATGTATTATCCTTGGTGGGACACTGCAAATGATTGCACTTGGTTGGGCAAACATTGGAGCAGCCGTAGCACCCGATGCAGCACTTGCATCTGTAGCATCAGCAATTATTTTAGTATTAGGTGGACAAGGCGTTGCAGGTATTCCTTCTGCGATTGCTATCGCGATTCCACTTGCAGTAGCAGGTCTTTTCTTAACAATGATCGTTCGTACTTTGGCCGTTCCTATTGTACATTTAATGGATAGAGCCGCAGCAAAAGGAAGTTTCAGAGAAGTAGAATGGTTGCATATCGGTGCAATCTGTATGCAAGGTATCCGTATCGCGATTCCAGCAGCAGCACTTTTATTCATTCCAGCAGACAGCGTACAAGCTTTCCTAGAATCAATGCCTGCATGGTTAACAGAAGGTATGGCAATTGGTGGAGGAATGGTAGTAGCAGTAGGTTATGCACTTGTTATTAACATGATGGCAACAAAAGAAGTATGGCCATTTTTCATCATCGGTTTTGTCGTAGCAGCAATTACTCAATTAACACTTATCGCAATTGGTGCTCTAGGTGTTGCGTTAGCTCTTATTTACCTTAACCTTTCTAAAATGGGTGGCGGTAATTCAAACGGAGGCGGAGGCGGTAATTCCAAAGATCCGCTTGGCGACATTCTAAACGACTATTAAACCTAAAAAGGAGGAGAAAAGAATGGCAGAAACAGAAAAAATTGTCTTATCGAAAAAAGACCGCTTGAGTGTAGCTTGGCGTTCTACGTTTATTCAAGGTTCTTGGAACTATGAGCGTATGCAAAATGGTGGTTGGGCATTCTCAATGATTCCAGCAATCAAAAAATTATATAAATCAAAAGAAGACCGTTCAGCGGCGATGAAACGTCACTTGGAATTCTTTAATACACATCCATATGTAGCATCACCAATTCTAGGGGTAACGCTTGCACTGGAAGAAGAACGTGCAAATGGAGCGCCAGTTGATGACGTAGCAATTCAAGGGGTAAAAGTTGGGATGATGGGACCACTAGCTGGTATCGGGGATCCGGTATTCTGGTTCACAGTTCGTCCGATGCTTGGTGCGCTAGGTGCTTCCCTTGCAATTAGTGGAAATATCCTTGGCCCAATCATTTTCTTCGTAGCATGGAATATTATTCGTTGGAGCTTCATGTGGTATACACAAGAGTTTGGTTACAAAGCAGGTTCTAAAATCACGGACGATCTATCTGGCGGTCTTTTACAAGATATTACAAAAGGCGCGTCGATTCTCGGGATGTTCGTGCTCGCCGCCCTGGTTCAAAGGTGGGTATCTATTGTCTTCAAACCAGTTATCTCTGAGGTTAAATTAGATAACGGTGCCTATATTGATTGGAATTCCCTTCCAAGTGGTATTGACGGCGTTAAAATGGCATTTGAACAATACACACAAGGTTTGTCATTATCTCAAGTAAAAGTAACAACACTACAAAACAACTTGGACAGCTTAATTCCAGGTCTTGCAGCATTACTACTTACATTCCTATGTATGTGGTTGCTTAGAAAGAAAATTAGTCCAATCATCATCATTCTAGGTCTATTCGTAGTTGGTGTAGTTGGTCACGTCATCGGACTTCTGTAATAAATAAGCCGATAAAAAAAGAGGCTGGGCAATCATCGCTAGCCTCTTTTTGTTTGTATATGGCGTGAAAAAACGTATAATGAAGAAAACACGTGAAAAGAAATGGAGCGAAAATAGTTGGTTCAATCGATTAATACAAAGGTAGACATGAAAATAGATGCCACTGCTTTTACAGGGCTTACAGATTACGGAGAAATCATGATCGGAGACAACGGTTTTGAATTTTTCAACTCGCGTGATGTTCGTAAGTTTATCCAGATTCCTTGGGAAGAAGTCGATCAAGTTATCGTTTCCGTGATGCTTAAGGGAAAGTGGATTCCGCGTTATGCGATTAAGACAAAGCGCAACGGGACATTTACGTTTGCTTCTAAAAAACCGAAAGACGTCCTCCGAGCGATTCGCGTATATGTAGATCCGGCCAATATGGTGACTTCTCTGAGCTTCTTCGACGTACTAAAAAACGCTTTTCAATCGATGTTCAAGAAGAAACCGAAAAAGAAGAAATGAGCGTTATTTTATGCATAGCGAAATCTGAAAGTGCTTCCCTTGCGATGTAGGGCGAAGTGCTTTTTGCTGTGCAAATGTAAGCGTTATAGGTAGAATGGAAGGTATGGGGAATAGGAGGAGAAGTTTGTGAAGAATAATGAACGGGTTTTTGCGATGTCAGTTGCTAGTGTGTACCCGCTTTACATACAAAAAGCAGAGAAGAAAGGGCGAACGAAGGCGGAGGTCGATGCGATTATTTTTTGGCTGACGGGTTATGATGAGGCGGGTTTGCAACAAGTTCTGGATCAGAAAGTGGATTTTGAAACGTTTTTCAAAGAGGCGCCGGCGATGAATCCGAATGTATCGCTGATTAAGGGCGTTATTTGTGGGTATCGGGTGGAGGAAATTGAAGATCCGTTGATGCAGCAGATTCGGTATTTGGATAAGTTGATTGATGAATTGGCGAAAGGCAAAGCGATGGAGAAAATATTGAGACAGAATTAAAAAATACGAAGCGTAGAAGTGGAAACCGTGATGGTGATTTAGCTTCTACGCTTCGTATTTTGTTGTTAGCCTTTAACGACGCCTAAAGTTGTGAGTGTTTTAATGGTTTCGACAAGATCGGTTTGGTTATGCATGACTTCATCGATATTTTTGTAGGCGAAACGGCTTTCTTCGGCTACGTCTTGGAGGTTTTTCTTGCCGATTGCGATGTTATGTTCGTTTAGGTCTTGTAGTACTTCCTCCATCGGAAAATTGCTTTTGGCGTGGGTTCTGGAAAAGTTTCGTCCGGCGCCGTGCGAGGAGGAGTGGAAGCTTTCGGGATTACCGAGGCCGCGAACGAGATAGCTTGTTGCGCCCATCGCGCCTGGAATGATGCCGAGTTCGCCGGTTCTTGCTCGTGTGGCGCCTTTACGGTGAACCCAGACGTTTTTGCCGTAGTGGTTTTCGAGTGATGCGTAGTTGTGGTGGCAGTTGATTTTGTCGGTGAATTCGGGTGTTTTGCTGAGCTTTTTCTTGCTGTGTTTCGCAAAAATTGTCATCGTGGCGCTAAGCATGGCTTCGCGGTTTTCGAATGCGTAGTCGAGCGCGAGATTCATCCATTCGATGTAGGCCTTTCCTTCTTGTGAATCGGTTGGTAGGAAGGCGAGCGGGTTGCGTTCGGGTGTGTCGCTGAGCCATTGCTGGTTGCGCTTGACGGCGAGTTTTTGAAAGTGTTGGCAAATTTGAGCGCCGAGATGGCGGCTTCCAGAGTGGAGCATGATGCCGAGATAGCCGTTTTCGTCTTTTTGGAACTCGATGAAATGGTTGCCGCCGCCGAGTGTACCGACTTGATAGTAGGCGTTTTCGAGTAGTTCCGCCGCGTTTGGCAGGAGTTCGTAATGGTCTTTTTGTGCGAACGCCATATCGATGACGGCGGATTTTTGGGGTTCGCGGTGACGGGCTTTGCCGACGGGAACGGTGAACAGGGTTTCGTTTACGACGCTTTGGATGAAGTTCTTGGTGAGTTCGCTTTCGTGGATGTCGGTTTGGATATAACACATGCCGCATCCGATGTCCATGCCGACTGCGTACGGGACGATCGTGTTTTTCGTGGCGAGAACGCCGCCAATTGGCATGCCTGCGCCGAGATGGGTGTCAGGCATGAGGGACAGCCATTTATAGACGAATGGCAGGTTCGCGATTTGTTTTGCTTGCTCGAAGCACCCGTCTTCGATTGCTGATTGGTCGGAAAGCCAGATTTTGATTGGTTTCGAGGTTTCATTTTTTTCGTAGTAAGTAAACATTGTTAATTCTCCTTTTTTGGTTTATGGTTTTAGTATAGAGAAGTTGCGCGGGTTTATCTTATAAAAAAAGGTGCGAACGGGGGACATTATGGCAAAATCGTTTAATGAGTTGATTAAAAATTTCGCGGTGATTCGGAATTATGTGCGGGAATTTTATGTGTATGGGTTTAAGCAACGGGAGGATTTTACGGCGAAAAGTGGTCGGAGTTATGATAATGAGCGGCGGCGGATTGAGAGTTATTTGCGAGAGTATGTGGAGGTGGAGCAGCAGGGGAGCGGGAAGGCGTTGCGGTTGTTTATTGATCCGAGTGAGGTGACGGAGAATCCGATGTTTGCGGTTTGGCAGGCAAAGAGTTTTACGAAGAATGATGTTTTTCTGCATTTTGTGTTGATGGATATTTTTCAGGTGGGCGAGGCGTACTCGGTGAATCAGGTGCTGGCGCGGATTGATGCGGATTATTTGGTGCATTTTCAGGATGGGTTCATGGTGGAGGCGCTGACGTTACGGAAAAAATTGGCGGAGTATGTGACGCTGGCTGTGTTGCGACGGGAAACGCGTGGACGTGAGATTTATTTTTCGCGGGTGGCGAGTGTGGCGCTGCCGGATCGAGCGTTGCGGGCGGTGCAGTTTTTCAAGGAGATGGCGCCGCTTGGTGTGTTGGGGCATTATTTGTTGCAGCAGGAGCGCGGATTGGACGCGGTGTTTCGGTACAAGCATTATTTTGTGATGCATACGCTAGAGGAGCAGGTTTGTTTGGATTTGTTGACGGCGATTCGGGAGGAGCGTTGGGTGGCGTTGACGCGGTTTGGGCGGGAGCGGGCGATGCGATTTATGCCTGTGAAGGTGCTTGTGAGTGCGCAGTCTGGACGGCGGTACGTGGTTGGAAAATCGAAACAGGGACAGTTTTTTGCGTTTCACAGGTTGGATCAGATTGAGCGGGTGGAATTGGCGGAGATTGCGACGGATTTTGAGCTGGAAAAGGAACATTTTGATGAGGTGCGAAAATTTATGTGGAGCGCTGGATTTGATCGGCGGGTGGTGCATACGCTTCGTGTGACGCTTGCGATTGATGAGATTCGTGAGGCGTATATGTTGGATCGGATTCGGATGGAAGGGCGGCACGGGACGCTTGAGCGGTTGACGTCGAAGCGATTTGTTTTTCGGATTGAGACGTATGATTTGAATGGGATGAAGCCGTTTTTGCGGACGTTTGTGGGACGGATTGTGGCGCTTGATTCGGGGGATGAGGCTTGGGAACGGCAATTTTTTGCGGAGCTCGCGGATATGTATCGACTTTATTTTGAGGAGGGGACGACGGTTGGAGATATTTAATGAGCTGTATGGGACGTATTACCGGATTGTTCTGGAGATTTTGACGCAGCGGCGTGGGCTGACGAAACAGGAGATGGCGGGGATTGTGCAGGAGCTTGGTTTTGATGAGAGTGGCCTGCATTTATTGCCGCAATTGACGGAGCAGTGGCATTTGTTGGCGGAGCGGGACGGTGCGTATGTGTCGCTTTTGAAACGGGATTGGATGCCGGTGCAGGGTGTGCTTGAAAAACGGTGGTTGAAAACGGTTTTGCGGGACCCGCGGATGGGATTGTTTTTGACGGATGATGAGATTGGGGAATTGGAGCGGGAGCTTGCGGATTATGAGGTGTTGTTTGATGCGGATTCGATTTGGTGTTTTGACCAGTTTCGGGATGGGGATGCTTATTTGGAGCTGGGATATCGGACGCGTTTTAATGTGATTTTGCAGGCTTGTGAGGAGAAACGGGAGTTGGAATTAGTGTATCGGGCGCGGGAACGGGACGTTTTGCAGGGGACATTTTTGCCGTATCGGTTGGAGTTTTCGCAGAAGAATGATCGGTTTCGGTTGCTTTGTTTTCGAAAAACGGATTTGAAGCCGTTTACGATGAATTTGGGGAAGGTGATGGAGGCGCGGATTGGTGCGTTTATGGATGTGGAGCTGCCGGAGCATCGGGCGGAGCTGGTGATTGTGACGTGTCATGTGGTGAACCATCGGAACGCGGTGGATCGGGCGATGATTCATTTTGCGGATTATAAGAAGAAGGCGTTTCGGACGGATCGTGAGCATGTGTTTGAGCTGAAAATTCATTGTCCGCGTGGGGATTTGACGGAGCTTGTGATTCAGTTGTTGTCGTTTGGGCCGATGATGCAGGTTTTGGAGCCGACGAGCGTGGTTGGGGATTTGAAGGCGCGATTGGCGAGGCAATTGGCGTTATAAAACAAAATTGGGAAGGAACATGCGTCGCTATCGGGGCGGATTTTTGGTACAATGGACGAGAGAATATACATAGAAATTGGAGGAATGGGATTATGGCTTTGAAGGACTTGCAGAATGGCTCGGATATTAGAGGAATTGCGATTGAAACGGAAAAACACGATGTGACGTTGACGGATGAACATGTAAGTGCGATTGCGACTGGTTTCGCGGCTTGGTTGCGTGACGTGAAAAAGACGGGCGACAAGCCGACTGTAGCGATTGGGCATGATAGTCGTTTGTCTGCGGAGCGCGTGAAGGATGTGCTTGTGGCGAGCTTGACGCGGTCTGGGATTGATGTCGTGGATGTTGGTTTGGCGACGACGCCGGCGATGTTTATGGCGACGCAATACGAGGATTACCAATGTGATGCGGCGATTATGATTACGGCGAGCCATCTTCCTTATTTCTACAATGGCTTGAAATTGTTCACGCGTGACGGTGGCGCGGAGCATGAGGATATTGATTATATTGTGGAGCATGCGGACGCGGTTGTGGTGGCGGGAGTTGCGGGAACGGTGGCGCACAAACCGTTATTGCAAAACTACGCGGCGGACTTGGTCGACAAAATTCGCGCTGGGATTGATGACCAGGAGGATTACGAGAAACCGCTTGCTGGAAGCCATATCGTGGTGGATGCGGGAAATGGTGCTGGTGGCTTTTTTGCGACGGAAGTATTGGCAAAACTAGGCGCGGATATTACGGGGAGCCAGTTCCTTGATCCTGATGGGAATTTCCCGAATCATATTCCGAATCCGGATAACAATGAGGCGATGGCGAGCTTGAAGGAAGCGGTGCTAGCGAATAAGGCTGATTTGGGCGTTATTTTTGATACGGATGTGGACCGGGCGGCGATTGTGAACCGTGAGGGTGAGAGTTTGAATCGGAATCCGCTGATTGCTGTGATTTCGGCGATTATTTTGGAGGAGCATCCGGGAACGACGATTGTGACGGACTCGACAACTTCGACGCATTTGGAGCATTTCATCGAAGGGCTTGGCGGGAAGCAGCACCGATTTAAGCGTGGGTATCGTAACGTGATCAATGAGGCGATTCGCTTGAATGAGGCTGGGACGCAGAGTGAGATTGCGATTGAGGTTAGTGGTCATGCGGCTTTGAAGGAGAATTATTTCTTGGATGACGGCGCGTACTTGATTGCAAAAATCTTGATGCGTTATGCGAAATTGCGCAAAGAAGGTAAGGATTTGGCGGATTTGACGCGGGATTTGAAAGTTCCGGCGGACAATGACGAGATTCGTTTATCGATTTTGGCAAGTAATTTTAAGGCGTATGGTTTGGCTGCTTTGGAAGATTTTAAAGGATTTGTGGCGAAAACGGATGGCTTGGAATTGGAGCCTGTAAACCAAGAGGGCGTAAGGGTCAACACGAGTGGCGCGTTCGGAAATGGCTGGTTCTTGTTACGTATGAGTTTACACGAGCCGGTTATGCCAGTAAACTTAGAGAGTGATGAAATAGGCGGAGTCGATAAAATCAAGGCGGTATTGCAAGAATTCTTCGGCAAATACGAGGAAATCGATAGCGGAAGCCTGCAAAAATAAGCCAATAGAAGGAATGAGAAGTATGATTGATATACATTGCCACATCTTGAATCAGTTGGATGATGGGCCAAAAACGGAAACGGGCAGTCTTGCCATGGCACAACAAGCAATAGCAGAGGGTTTCACGGATATCATTGCAACACCGCATCATTTGAAAGGTGATTATTTTAATCTACGGCCTTCTGTGGCAGAACATGTGGCGGAGCTGAACGAGGCGATTAAGGATAACGGAATGGAGCTGCAAGTGCATGTGGGTCAGGAAGTGCGCTTGCACGGCGAAATTATTGAAGGTTTGAAAAATGGCGATTTGGCGTCACTTGCGGGTAGCCGTTACGTGTTGATTGAGTTCCCGACGCAGAGCATTCCGGTTTTCACGGAGCAATTATTTTACGATTTGCAAATGGCGGGATATGTGCCGGTGATTGCGCATCCAGAGCGGAATTTCGAGATTATGGAAAATCCAGAGCGGTTGTATGAATTCGTGTCGCATGGTGCTTTGGCGCAACTTACGTGGTCGAGTTTGGACGGGAAGTTCGGGAAAAAGTCGAAGAAATCGAGCGAGATTTTACTGGAAAATCAGTTGGTCCACTTTTTGGCGACGGATGCGCATGATACAGTTCGCCGACCACTTTTGCATAAGGAAATTGAGCAGCGATTGGTGAAGAAGATTGATCCGCGTTATGTAGATTATTTGAAAGAAAATGGCGCGAAAGTACTTAAAAATGACGTGATTATTGCGGAAGATTATACGATGCCATCGCAAAAACGGTTTTTCTTGTTTTGAGTAAGGCGAACGAGATATGAAAAATGGATTTTTGCTATAATAGCAAAAGCGTCGCTAGATGAATCCGATTTTGTTATAAACATAAAAAACGTGTATAGATACAGAGTAATCTGTGTCCATACACGTTTTTCATGTAGTGGTCGGTGAAGATGCGATTAAATGCTGTTTTTTTGTATAGTTTTTTATTTTTAAGATAATCTATTAGCAACATGAGTAAAAAGGCCATGATACCAGCGCCACTGACCGGTAGAAAAATTGGCTTGTCAAGCTGACATATGTGAATTTTATGATAAAGTAGATTAGAGCAAGGATACAGAGGTAGTTCGATTTGAAAAATTTCATATGGATTCTATATTTCTGGATGCTTCAAGTGAAGAATTTTAATTTTTTACATGTTTATTATTTTCTTCTTGTTTTATCTTATCTCTTATCTGTTGCTCATACACACCAAGTAGTGAGTATCCGAGCATCCTGACACCGATACTAGCAAATAGAACTAAAATAATCATCCACCAACTCATTAGATTATTCATGACTAAATATATCAAAGTGATTCCTAGGATAAGCATAACAAAAATGTCGAAAATCCGAACTTTTGTATTCGTTTTCATTTTATAACCTCCTAGCTGTAGCTTTTGTAATACCTATAGTATATACTATAGGTATTACAAATACAAATAGGGGGAGTTAGGATAAAAAAATATTAAGCGTTTTCATAGCGCTGATTCTTCTTTTGAGCATGGTTCCAGTGAATGCTCTGGCAGAAGAAGCGGAGACAACTAGTACAGAAGAAATTCCTGTCGAAGTTGAGAACTATTCTATAATGGGTGATGGTTCAGTAGAGTTGTTAACGAATGCAGAAGCATTTGAATTGGAGACTAAAAATACCCAGGCTAAACCTTTACTGCGAGCAAATGTTTCAGACGGTTATTCTGATGGATGGACATACAAATTGACTCAATATAAGTTGGGAGATACTAAACAATTTTCAAAATGGGCCGAGATAGCTAGTTATTTCTACGCGTTTTGGGCTGGTGGTGGTGCCACCAAAAATATAGTCACACAGCGTTCGGCTAAAAGTATGACGGACTCAGCTGGAAAGGTATCAGCAGGTATTATTTACAATAAAACATCTTCTTTTGTAGAATACTATAAAGTTGCGACATGGTGGGGATATAAAGGAAAACAGAATAAATTGCAGACCATTCATTTAGTTTACAAGGATTCGGCTAGAACAAAAAAAGTAAGAGAAATTTATAAAAATTATTATTATAACCTATAAATAGGTATTTGTTATGTATGAATAATGATATTCTAAATATTAATCGATTAATATGAAATTTCTGGATAGCGAAAAGGTGTTTCCGTAATCTTAAGGAGACATCTTTTTGTATTCCGAATGATTTCATAATTCAAAATCTGTGCGACACAATGATTTTCAAATCATCAAAAATGCCTACCTCTCTACGCTTACGCTGTTTTTAAATGAAATAGGTTATTATTCCTCTGGAAATAAAAAGTGACTTATAAAATTGGCTTACAGAGTTTACAGGTGTAGTTTTGTTTAGTAGTATTTATTTCTATCCACCCCTATTTTGCTAAAAGACATCCCTTTCTTACAGCGCCAAATCGTGGTATAATCAAACGAAGCGTATAGCCGTAAACAACCATTTCATTAGTGAAGTGGTTTAATTCATTGAGGAGAGTCGTTATGAAGATGATTGTTGGGCTCGGGAATCCGGGTAAAAAATATGAACGTACTAGGCATAATGTCGGTTTTATGGTCGTCGATGAGCTTAGTTTTAGATACCACACGCCTTGGAAGAAGTCGAAGTTTAATGGGATGACGAGCAGTATCGTGGTGAATGGCGAGAAAATGCTACTCGTGAAACCGTTAACTTTTATGAATCTTTCTGGGGAATGTGTGCGTCCATTAATGGATTATTATGATATTTCAGTCGATGATGTGATGATTGTTTATGATGATTTGGACTTGCCTACTGGGAAAATTAGACTTAGACAAAAGGGTAGCGCGGGTGGTCATAATGGGATGAAATCATTGATTCAACATCTGAAAACGCAGGAGTTTAATCGGATTCGTGTTGGTGTGGATCGACCTGCGAATGGTGATATTATTAATTACGTGCTTGGGGATTTTCCAAAGTCGGAGCAAGCGGATATTATCGACGCAATCAAGAAGAGTGCGGATGCTGTGGAAGCCTGGTCAAATAAGGGTTTTGCAGAGGTTATGAATCAATTTAACTAGTGATTAGTTGCCGGATTATTTCGGCGAGAAATTTAGATGGAATATTCAAAAAGGAGGCCTTTTAGTGAAGGGATTGCAACAGCTTGTCTATGAACAAAAAGATATTCGTGGCGTTATCAAAGAATTGGATGAAAAGGGGAAATCGCAATTAGTAACGGGGCTTTCGGGTTCGAGTCGGGCGTTATTTGCTAGTGTTATTGAGGGTGGGACGCAGCGACCGGTTATTTTTGTGACGCATAATTTATACCATGCTCAGAAATTATATGATGATTTGTCGGCTTTGGTGGACAGCGATCGTCTTTACTTATATCCTGCCGATGAGTTGATTTCGTCGGAACTTAGTATCTCAAGCCCAGAACTTCGGGGGCAACGTGTGGAGGTACTACAATTTCTGTTGTCTAGAAAACCGGGAATCGTGATTGTACCTGTTTCTGGTATGCGCAAAATTTTGCCGCCGGTTTCGATTTGGGAGAAGTATAATATTTCGCTGATTCAAGGTGCGGAAATTGAGCCTGAGGTGTTGCAGAATCAGCTCGTGACGATGGGGTATTCGAGAAGTGATATGGTCAATACGCCGGGTGAGTTTAGTATTCGTGGCGGGATTATTGATATTTATCCGATCACGGAGGAGCACCCGATTCGGATGGAGTTATTCGATACGGAAGTGGAGTCGTTGCGCTTCTTTGATGTGGATTCGCAGCGGTCGATTGAGACGGTGGAGGAGTTCCGCTTGGTGCCTGCGACGGAGATTTTGCTGGAGCCGGCGTTTTTCCCGGATTTGGTGACTCGGATTGAGAAAAAGTTAGCGCAGACGCTGAAACAGATGGCGGGCGAGAAGGATAAGCAACAATTGGTCGAAAACTTGGAAGAGGATTTGGAGTTGCTTCGTGACGGCCAAAAACCGGACATGTTTTTCAAATATATCGGGATGTGTTATCCGGATCCGGCTTCGTTACTGGATTATGTGCCGCAAAACTCGATTTTGCTGTTTGATGAATTTGCGCGGATTCAGGAGACGGATGAGCGTTTAGAAAAAGAGGAAGCGGAGTGGCAAACGGAGACGCTGGAACGGTTGGAGACGGTTCGTGATACGAAAATGAGCCATAATTTCCGAGCGCTTTTGGAAACGGATCGCTTGTCGCGGATTTATTTGTCGTTGTTCCAAAAGACGCCGAGCAGTGTGCGGATTGCGAAGATGACGAATATTGTGTATAAGCAAATGCAGCAATTCCACGGTCAAATGAGTGTTTTGAAGACGGAGATGGATAGCTGGTCTAAAAATAATTACGCGGTCGTGATTTTGGCGCCGTCTATTGAGCGTGCGGAGAAAATGAAGCAGACGCTCGCGGATTATGAGATGGAAAGCGTGATTTTGAAGGATGAGTCGGAGGTTCCGAAATTTGGCCAGACGCAATTCGTGCTGGGGAGTTTTCAGAATGGCTTTGAGTTGCCGCTTGCCAAGGTTGTTTTTATAAGTGAGACGGAACTTTTTAACAGTAAGAAGCAGCAGAAGCCTAAGAAGCGGCAGAAATTGTCGAATGCGGAGCGGATTCAGAGTTATTCGGAGCTGAAGGTTGGCGATTATGTGGTGCACGTGAATCACGGGATTGCGCGCTATGTTGGGATGGAAACGCTGGATATTAACGGTGTTCATAAGGATTACTTATTGTTGATGTACCAAGGCGATGATAAGTTATTTATCCCGGTGGAGCAGCTGGAGCTCGTGCAAAAATACGTTGGCTCGGAAGGCAAAGCGCCGAAGTTGAACAAGCTTGGTGGCGCGGAGTGGAAACGTGTGAAGACGCGGGTTCAGGCTTCTGTGCAGGATATTGCGGATGATTTGATTAAATTGTACGCGGAACGTGAGGCGGAGCGTGGTTATGGCTATAGTCCTGACGGCGAAATGATGCGTGAGTTTGAGGATGCGTTTCCGTACCAGGCGACGGAGGATCAGTTGCGTTCGATTATGGAAATCAAGAAGGATATGGAACGCGAACGGCCAATGGATCGCTTGCTTGTCGGGGACGTTGGTTATGGGAAAACGGAGGTCGCGCTGCGTGCGGCGTTTAAGGCGATGATGGACGGGAAGCAGGTGGCGTTCCTTGTGCCGACAACGATTCTGGCGCAGCAACATTATGAAACAATGAAGGAGCGGTTCCAAGGATTCCCGATTGAGGTTGGGTTGCTGAGTCGATTCCGGACGCGTAAACAGCAGAATGAGACGCTAAAAGGTTTGAAATCGGGTCACGTGGATATTGTAGTTGGAACGCATCGCCTGCTTTCGAAGGATGTGGAATACCATGATTTGGGCTTCCTTGTTATCGATGAGGAGCAGCGTTTTGGCGTGACGCATAAGGAGAAGATTAAGCATATTAGGTCAAAAATTGATGTGTTGACGCTGACTGCGACGCCGATTCCGCGGACGCTGCATATGTCGATGCTTGGTGTGCGTGATTTGTCGGTTATTGAGACGCCTCCAGCCAACCGTTTTCCAGTGCAAACCTATGTGGTGGAGCAGAATAACGTGTTGATTCGGGAAGCGATTGAGCGGGAGCTTGCGCGCGACGGTCAAGTTTTCTTCCTGCATAACCGGGTGGATTCGATTTTGCAAAAGGCGGATGAGATTAAGATGCTCGTTCCGGATGCGCGTGTTGCTGTGGCGCACGGTCAGATGACGGAAACGGAGCTTGAGTCTGTTATTTTGAGTTTCTTAGAAGGGGAATATGATGTTCTGGTGACGACGACGATTATTGAAACGGGTGTCGATATTCCGAATGTGAATACGCTATTCGTTCAAAACGCGGATCACATGGGACTTTCCCAGCTGTATCAATTGCGCGGTCGTGTTGGTCGTTGGAACCGGATTGCGTATGCGTATTTTATGTACCAGAAGGATAAAATTTTGCGGGAGGAAGCCGAGAAAAGATTGCAGGCGATTAAGGAATTTACAGAGCTCGGTTCTGGGTTCAAAATTGCGATGCGCGACTTGTCGATTCGGGGTGCGGGTAATATTTTAGGATCGCAGCAGCATGGCTTTATTGACTCGGTCGGCTTTGATTTGTATTCGCAAATGTTGCAAGAAGCCATTGCGGCACGTCAGCCTAAAGAGGATCATGAAAAAATCGTGCCGGTGGAGATTGATATCACGGTGGATGCGTATATTCCGGAGCATTATATTCAGGATGGACGTCAAAAAATCGAGATGTATAAACGTTTCCGGACGGTTCTTGATATGGATGACTTGGAGGAATTGCGTTCGGACATGATGGACCGTTTCGGCGAATATCCAGAGCAAGTGGAATATTTATTCACGATTACGGAGTTGAAAGTGTACGCGATGCGAGTTGGCATTGAGTCGGTGAAGCAGGATGCGACGAAGATCACGGTTCAATTCTCAGAAGAAGGCACGCAAAATATGCGCGGCGACATGGTGATGCAAGTCATCGGCGAATATGGTCGTTCGATTGGCGTTGGTATGGACGGTCAGCAGCTTAGAATCACGGTGAACGTTGGCACGAAGCCACTTCAAGAATGGCTATTCGAACTGAAAACATTGACGGACAAACTTTCCGAGGCGAAAAAAGAAGTCGCGGAATCGAAGGCAGAGTAAGTTGATACCAAATTTTTAGAAAAGGCGGTGGCGTACAAATGGCTCAAACAACAATCAAGAACTTAATGAAGGGCGCGGTTTGGTTAACACTTGCGTCACTCCTTTCTAAAATCTTAAGCGCAGTATACCGAATCCCTTTCCAGAACATGGTTGGGGATATTGGTCTTTACATATTTCAACAAGTATATCCAATCTACGGAATCGCGATGACGCTAGCTTTAGCAGGATTTCCAATCATTGTTTCGCGTCTAATCGCGGAGGAAAAAGACGTCACAAAACGCGAAGAAATTTTTCAATCGGCATTGCAAGTCATGATCGGCGTCGGACTCGTCTTTTTCTTCGTTATTTTCTTTGGAGCCGAGTTCATCGCCCGCGTCATGGGTGACGTCCACTTAACCGTGCTGATTCGCGTCATCAGTTTTGCATTCCTATTAATGCCGTTTCTAGCCAGTTTGCGCGGCTTTTTCCAAGGGCATGAGCAGATGATCCCGACCGCCATCTCGCAAACCATCGAACAACTCGTACGCGTCGTCATCATTATCGCTGGAGCAACAGGCGCCGTCGCGCTCGGCTGGAACCTCTACATGACTGGCGCTGTTGCCATGAGCGGCGCAGTCGTCGGCGGATTCGGTGCACTTGGCACGCTCCTCTATTTCTACTGGCGCAAGAAACCCGAAACCATCAAATTCACCAGAAAATGGGCCAGCGCGAAGTTCGTCAAACGCTTCCTAGCGCAAAGTATCGCCGTCTGCACCACAAGCGCCATGCTCATCCTGTTCCAACTTTTAGACTCATTCCAAGTGTACCGCCTCATGCGCGAATCAGGCATCGACGCCACCACTGCAAAAAGTCTAAAAGGAGTCTATGATCGCGGTCAGCCATTGCTACAACTAGGCTTGGTGCTCTGCATGGGCCTCGCGCTCGCCATCGTACCCATGATTACATCCGCAAAAGCACGCGGTGAAACAAAAGAATTACGGCGCTCTGTCCTGCTTATCATCAAGCTCACCATCCTACTTTCAGGCGCAGCAACACTTGGACTCATCGCGATTATGCGTCCAACAAACCAGATGCTTTTCGAAACCGCAGCAGGAACCGGCGTCCTGCAAATTTTCATCCTATCATTGTTCATAAGCTCGCTAATCGTGACCATGAGCAGCATTCTACAAGGATTCGGCAATATGGCAGGCCCAGCCGTCGCCGTGTGCGTCGGACTCGCCGTCAAGGTCGCAACAAACGCCATCCTAGTACCGCGATTCGCCACATACGGCGCCTCCTGGTCCACCGTCATTGGCCTCACAGCAACGCTCATCATGTGCTATATCCTGCTAAAACGCCAACTCCCAGTCCCGTTCATCCGAACACACATGATTGGCTGGGCCCTACTCGCGTTCGCTGCAATGATCATCGTCCCAGTCACATGGGAAGCGTTCTGGCCACTCACAAGCCGCACCGGCAGCGCGATCCAAGCCCTATTCGGCGCACTAATCGGAGGCACAATCTTTTTCTACTGCATCATCAAATTCCGGCTACTCACGACCCGCGACCTCGTCTACATGCCATTTGGCTCCAAGCTATTATGGCTCGCCAACAAAATCCATAAGAGGTGATGTTTGGTGGCTCAATCTGGAAACCGGCGGCAAACGCTCGTATTCAGGGGATTTGGCGGACTTCCGGTTCTCACATACGGGGGTATGCTCCGCTTTGTTGGGACTGTTCGACATGTAATGAGTTACAGTCCCAATATAGGCGTGAACACCGTGAACGATTAATCCTATCCAAATCCCCTGAATACAAACGCTTTCGCTCGGTTAGCGTTGCATCGAGTTTAGTGAAAAACATTTAGGATAGTTGCAATTTCGCGTTAATCATGCGAAGATAAAGATAAATTTTACAAACAAAGGATGGATGAACATGGCAGTAACAATGCGTTTAGATAAATTTTTAAAAGTATCCCGACTAATCAAACGGCGCACTGTCGCGAAAGAAGTCGCTGAAAAAGGCCGTATTTCCGTGAATGGCGTTGTCGCAAAACCCGGCACGAATGTCAAAGTAGAAGACGAACTTGTCATCAAATTTGGACAAAAAACCGTGACGGCGCGCATCGACCGTTTAGAAGAAAACGCCCGCAAAGAAGTCGCGACAGAAATGTACACGATTTTAAAAGAAGAACGCAAAGACGAAGAATAAATGAAGATTTGAGTTTGAGACGCACGACTGGTTTCAAGCTCTTTTTTCACATTCCAAGGAGGAAAATCAATGAAAGCCATCATGTACGTTGCTCACGGAAGTCGCTTGCCCGAAAAAAACCGCGAATTCCGCGCTTTCGTAGCGAAAATCACCCGAAAAAGACCTGAAACCTGCCAAAAAATCGCTTTTCTAGAAAAAGAAGACGAAACGATGCTACTCGTGGGCGAAGCGATGATGGAAGAAGGTGCCACCGAGATTACAGTCGTGCCGATGCTCCTATTCCCAGCGATGCACGCCACAAAAGACATCCCAGAACACGTTGCCAACTTGCAAGCCGCGCACCCAAATGTGGCGTTTCGAATCGCGGACACATTCGGCGCCGAACCGGAAACAATCGCCACGGCAACCGCACGAATCCGCGACGCCAAACCCGAGCCAGACGCGACAATCCTCGTCATCGCCCACGGAAGCGCATCCTACGACAAGCCGAGAGACCAAATGCAAGGCGTCGTCGCAGAACTAAGCGCTCAACTTGGCCGCAAAGTAACCTTAGGCATGCTCCACGGCGAGCCGAACTACAAGCAAGTCGCCACCGAATTAGTCGCGACAAATGAAAATGTCTACTGGATGCCCTATTTCCTTTTCACAGGCCAACTTGTCGACAAAATTCGCGCAGGCATCACCGAAATCAGCCCAACTTGGCGCGAAACGAACTGTCTTGAATTAGATGAAAACCTCGCAGCCGCAGTCCTGCGCAAAATCGAGGAGGCCACAATATGAGCTACCCCGTCCTTCTACAACTGACTGGCAAAAATGTCACCATCATCGGCGGCGGCAAAATCGCAACAAGAAAAGCACGAGGTTTACTCACAACTGGCGCCAACATTACAGTCATCGCACCAATTTTCACGGAAGAACTACAACAAATGCCCATTCACCGAATTCAAGAAAACTACCAAGCCGCGCATCTAAACAAAGCCTTCCTCATTTTCTGCTGCACAAATGATCCAGCGGTGAACACACAAATCATCCGAGACGCAGCCCCGCACCAACTAATCAACGACTGCACCGACAAATCAAGGTCTGACTTTTTCAATATGGCAACGCTGCAACAAGACGACCACCTCATCGCGATTTCGACAAATGGAAACGACCCAACACGAGCCAAAGAAATCCTTCAAAAAATCCGACAGGGCGCTGATATTTAGGCGCTTTTTCAGTGTTTTCCCCCATGTATGAAATCACATGTTACCTGTATAATGAACCTATCTAATTTTATAATTAATTGTTCATATTTTCACAATTAACAGGAGGGGAAACACATGCCAAAACAAAAACTACTCATGATCGGCAACGGAATGGCTGGTGTGCGCACGATTGAAGAAATTCTAGACCGCGATCCAGACAAATACGACATCACGATTATCGGCGATGAGCCACATCCGAACTACAATCGCATCATGCTGTCCAATATTCTGCAAAACAAAATGACGCCGTCCGAAATTATCCTAAACGACGAAACATGGTACGCGTCCAACAACATCACGCTACATACAGACGAGCAAGCCATTTTAATCGACAGGCTCACCAACACCGTCACCACGACAAAGCGCAATATCACATACGACCGTCTCATTTTAGCGACAGGATCAAGAGCTTTCATCCTGCCAATTCCAGGCGCAGATTTAGAAGGCGTGCTCGGATTCCGAACCATAGCCGACACAGAAAAAATGATTGCAGCATCCAAAAAATACAAACGAGCTACTGTCATTGGCGGTGGTCTGCTTGGCTTGGAAGCAGCGCGTGGACTCCTCGATCAAGGTATGGACGTCACGGTTATCCATCTCGCAGACTGGTTAATGGAAACCCAACTTGACGCGAAAGCAGGCGAACTTTTAAAAGCAGATCTCGAAGCGCAAGGCATGAAATTTCTCATGCAAAAAGCGACCTCCAAAATTCTCGGCAAATCACGCGTCACAGGTCTAGCGTTTAAAGACGGCTCACAAATCGAGACAGATCTAGTAGTCATGGCAATCGGCATCAAACCCGAAATCGAACTAGCACAACACGCGAACTTACCGACAGGACGCGGCATCGTAGTCGACGATTTTATGACAACCGCCGATCCAGCCATTTTTGCCGTTGGAGAATGTGCCGAACATAATGGCATCGCGTATGGCCTTGTAGCGCCACTCTATGAGCAAGGAAAAGTCCTCGCAGATTACCTATGCGGCATCGAAACGAAAGGCTATCATGGTAGCAAAATGTTCACCCAGCTCAAAGTATCCGGTTGCGACCTATTCTCGGCCGGCGACATCAAAGAAAACGCCGAAATCAAAGGCGTCACGATTTTCAATAGCATCGAAAACAAATATAAAAAAATCTTCATGCGCGATGGGAAATTAGTCGGCGTCGTGCTTTACGGTGATACAACAGAAGGCAACCGCCTCTATAACCTGCTCAAAAAAGAAGAAGAACTCACCGACTTCACGCTCGTTTCGCTACTCCACAAATCAGGCGAAACAGAAAGCGCGAGCGTCGCAGAAATGCCCGACGACGAATCCGTATGTGGCTGTAACGGCGTCACGAAAGGCGATATCACGCACGCCATCACAGACAAAGGCCTAACTACAATCGGCGAAGTCACTGCATACACCAAAGCCGGCGGATCTTGCGGGAAATGTAAACCAATCATCGGCGACATTCTCGAACACACACTCGGCGACGATTTCGTAAGCGCCGCACCAGCAGGAATCTGCGGATGTACGGACTTCACGCGCGACCAGCTCATCATCCAAATCCGCTCCAAACAACTACAAACCGCAAAAGAAGTCCGTCACGTCCTAGCGTTCCGCAACCCAGAAGGCTGCTCGAAATGCCGTCCAGCACTCAATTACTACCTCAACATGATCTATCCGCAAACGCACGCCGACGAGCCAGAAAGCCGCTACGTCAACGAACGGCTACACGCCAATATTCAAAACGACGGCACATACTCCGTCATTCCGCGGATGTACGCAGGCCAAACCGACCCACAACAACTCATCAAAATCGCCAAAGTCGCCGAAAAATACGATGTCCCACTACTCAAACTAACTGGCGGACAACGCATCGGCCTATATGGCGTCAAAAAAGAAGACCTTCCGAAAATCTGGGAAGAACTCGACATGCGTTCCGGTTTTGCATACGGAAAAACTTTACGCACCGTAAAATCCTGTGTCGGTTCGAAATTTTGCCGTTTTGGAACCCAAGATGCACTCGCACTCGGCGAAGCTTTAGAACGTCGCTTCGAGTTCGTCGACACGCCACATAAATTCAAAATGGGTGTCTCCGGTTGCCCAAGAAGCTGCGTCGAATCAGGTGTCAAGGACTATGGCATCATCTGCGTCGAGAACGGTTACCAAATCTACATCGGCGGAAACGGCGGCACGGAAATCAAAGAAGCACAGCTCCTAACCACCGTCGCGACCGAGCAAGAAGTACTCGACATTTGCAGCGCCTTCGTCCAATACTACCGCGAAACCGGCGTTTACATGGAACGAACCGCGCCGTGGCTTGAACGCATGGGCATGGAACACGTCCGCGATATCATTCTTGACCCAGCCGAACAAGCGATTCTAAAAACCGCGCTAGATGAGGCACTCGCAGGCCGCGATGACCCATGGAAGCAAGTTTTGCAAGACGAAGAAAAACAAAAACTATATCACGTAGAAAGAGTGTGACCGCGATGGAGAAAAAATATGTAGCAGACTTAGAAAATTTGGTGCCACTCATCGGCCGTGAAGTGCTCCTAGACAAGGCCCGAATCGCGTTATTCCGACTATCAGACGACAGCATAAAAGCCATCGAAAACCGCTGCCCACACAAAAATGGTCCACTTGCAGAAGGCACCGTATCTGGAACCGACGTTTTCTGCCCGCTACACGACTATAAAATATCATTAGAAACGGGTCTGGTCGTGGCGCCCGATGAAGGCTGCGTCAAAACCTACGAAACCGTAGTCGAAAACGGCAAAATTTATCTGGTAACGAATCCATGATAAACGTCTATCTCATCGGCGCAGGCCCAGGCGATCCAGGACTCTTGACACAAAAAGGCCGGCGTCACCTAGAAACAGCAGATATCATCATTTACGACCGGCTCGTCAACCCGACACTGCTCTACTTAGCGAAAAAAGACGCTGAGTTCCTATACTGCGGCAAACTACCACGCCATCACATCATGCGCCAAGATCAAATCAACGCAGCCATCGTCGCGAACGCCGCGCAAGGCAAAAAAGTAGTCCGTCTAAAAGGTGGCGATCCCGCTATCTTTGGACGCGTCGGCGAAGAAATGAAAGCCATCAGAGACGCCGGTTTGACCTATCAAGTCATTCCAGGCATCACGTCCAGTTCCGCCGCGGCGATCTATGCGGGAATTCCCCTAACACATCGCGACCATAACGGGCACGTCACTTTTGCAACCGGTCATCAGAAAAACAACGCCCTCACGGAGATTGACATGACGACACTCGCACAAGGTGGCACGCTCGCATTTTACATGGGAATCGAAAACCTCCCGCGCATCTGCGAAAAAATCACCAAGCAACCAGAACTCGCCAAACTTCCCGTAGCCATTATCGAATGGGGAACGCTCGGCCGCCAAAAAGTACTTACAGGCACCATCGCGACAATCGAATCCGAGCTAGCGCAAACCACGATGGCGAACCCTGCCATGATTATCATCGGAAACGTCGTCAAAGAACGCAGCGACACCTCTTGGTTCGAACAAACGCCACTATTCGGCAAACGCTACCTACTAGCATCCGAAACGGGCATCACCTTCGACCAAATCTGCGACTACACCGAGCTCGGCGCTCATGTTTACGCGCTCCGAATCCAAGACGCGAGATTCGACGACATCACGACCCGCGTCTTATCCGAGCAACAATGGGATGGCGTCATTTTACACGACGGAACACCAGCTCGAATTTTTCAAGAAGAATTACTCCGATTGGGCATAAATGAAACCTTTCACATATTCCAAAACGATCCCGCGCATGTTATTCTAGAAGGGTAGTTAAGGAGGAATGTCAAACCAATGAAAGAACAAGACATAGCAAGCGAACTGATCGATATTAGGCTGCAATTCGGTCTAGACTTTGTCGGCATTGCCACCGCGATTGCAGCAGACGGACAAAAAGAAATACGCTGGAAATACGTCGCCGGCAACCGCAATAACCGCTACCAAAAAATCGTCCTCCAAGTTGGCAAAGGCATCGCGGGAATCGTTTGGCGGACCGCAAGACCAATGATTTCCGAAGATCTCAAAACCGAGAGGCTCGCGCCGCTTCAAGAATATCCTATCGCACTCACCGAGAATTTAGCGAGCATTATCGCCGTTCCCATCATGTCCGAGGGCGCTGTCATCGGTGTAATGCTGGGCGGTTACCGTAAAGTCACGCAAATAAAAACCTCGATGCCCACCGATTTCCAAGCAATTGCCGACAAAATGCAACAAAGCTTACTAGCCGTAAAGGAATGATGCGAAATGGAAATAACATCCGAACTATTCATGAAAGCCTACGAACAGATGAGCGACGCTGTTTTTTTGTTACGAGACAAAAGTGAAATCATCGCGTCGAATCCGGCGGCAAACCAATTGCTCGATCGCTATGAAGTGAAGCTAGACGATTTCTGCACCTACTGCAGCGGCTATACCTCGATTTTCGAAGAGCGAACCTGTCTTGATTGCTTCTTGCACCAACGAGTTGATAACGAAGCTTTCCAAATCTTCCTGAACGTGGAAGGCGGCGAAAACATCCCATTTAGCGCGAGTTACACGCTCATCGACGAATCAGCTGGAATCAGCGTCTTGCTCCTGCGCAACCTAACCCAACAACAACAAACCGAACAACTGCTGAAGCAAAAAACAATGACCGAATACGTTATCAACGCCCAGGAAAACGAACGGAAACGCCTATCCCGCGAGCTTCACGACGGTTTGGCGCAAGGCCTTTTCAGCACGCTCATCGAACTTCGCAAAATCAAATACATGACTAAAAAAGAAGACTACGAATCAAGTATTGCCGAAATGGACTCGATGCTTGCAACGACACTGGAAGACATTCGCAATATGGCGGTAGAATTACGTCCGTCTTCCCTTGATGACCTCGGAATTTTTGCAGCGCTAAAAGTCTATTTTAAACGCTATGAGCAACTTTTCGGTGTCCATGTTGTCTTCGTTTCCGAACTTTATGGCACGCGTTTTCCAGCAAGCGTCGAAACCATGCTATACCGCGTCACCCAAGAAGCGCTCACGAATGCCGCTAAATACGCCGATGTAGACGAAATCGAAGTATACCTTTTCAAGACGAAGCACACGATCGTACTCGAAATCAACGACCAAGGCATTGGCTTTTCACCAGACCATTTTACTGCAGAAGGAAGCGGCTTGGGCTTGCTAAACATGAAAGAACGCGTGGAACTCTTGCACGGGGAATTCGAGCTTCGTTCAGAGCCGAATCAAGGAACGAAAGTACTCGTCAGAATACCAATCGAGCCAAAAGGAGGCAGAACAACATGATCAAAGTACTCGTTGTAGACGACCATGCCGTAGTCAGAAGTGGCCTATCCTTCGTCATCAACTCCCAGGAAGACATGACCGTCGTAGCAGACGCCGCAGATGGTTTGGAGGCTTATCTTGAAACCGAGCGCCACGCACCAGACGTTGTTTTGATGGATCTCAGCATGCCACCAGGCGAAAATGGCTTAGTCACCACAAAAAGAATCAAGGAGAACTTTCCTGCGACTAAAATCCTCATTTTGACGATGCACGACGACGAAGAATACCTGTTCCGAGCTTTAAAACTAGGCGCGACCGGCTACATCTTAAAAAATGCCAAAGACGACGAACTACTAGATGCCATCCGAGCCTTACAGCAAGGCGAAACCTATATCTATCCAAAAGTAACGACGGCTCTCGTCCGCCAATTTTTACAACAAAATAACGGCGAAGAAGTCAGCGATTCCTATGTCCAGCTTTCCAACCGCGAACAAGAAGTTTTACCCCTCATCGCGCTCGGCTATGGCAACAAAGAAATCGCCAACAAACTATGCATCTCCGTGAAAACCGTCGAAACACACAAATCAAACATCATGAACAAGCTCGACCTCACTACCCGCGCCGAAATTGTCAAATACGCCATCAAGAAAAACCTCATCGATTTATGACGCGCTCGGTTTAAACTTCCTTTTTCCTGAAAAAGTTATTATAATGAATAAATGGCAAGATTTTTGAAAAAGGGAGTGGCATTCATTTGAAGAAAACCAGAAAGTGGAATTGGACGAAAATCATCGCGATATTCGTTTTCGCATCACTATTAATATCATTAGTATTTTCCATCTACAATTTGATGACGACACCAGCGACCGGTGTACCAGAAGGAGAACCGACACGCAGCGACTATTCGCTCATGGTAAGCCAGTGTATTCTTGGGCTAGTAGCCATGTTTTTACCGTCGATTCTTGGACGTCGATTCAAATTTGAAATTCCAGGGAACATGTATCTCGTCTTTATTATTTTTCTATACTGCTCGATTTACCTTGGAGAAGTTCAAAGTTTCTACTATTTAATTCCAAATTGGGACACGATTTTACACACATTTAGTGGTGCTATGCTCGGCGCACTCGGATTTTCCGTCATCTCCTTTCTCAATGAGGATGAGCGCACAACGATGAATTTAAGCCCGGCTTTTGTAGCCTTGTTCGCCGTATGTTTTGCGGTAACACTAGGCGTTGTCTGGGAATTTTACGAGTTCGCATCCGACAAATGGCTAGGCATGAACATGCAAAAAACGATGCTAGAAGACGGCACAAAACTCGCTGGGACCGCCGCGGTAACCGACACGATGGAAGACCTGTTCGTCGACTTCCTCGGGGCCTTCGTATTCGCGACTATCGGCTACATCAACCTGAAGCGCAAAAAAGGCTGGATGGCGAAATTCGAATTCAAAAAAACAGTGAAAAAGTAATAGTACGATCAAAGGCTTGTCATGGTTTTTCCTTGCAAGCCTTTTTTGAAAAGGGGGAACAAAATGATGGCCTTCTCATTGGGAGACATGATTTTCACGGCGATTGTATTTTTCATTCCAATCACAATTATCATAGCAATCATCCTATTAGTCATTACCTTATCCAGAACGAAAAACCGCCCAGCTAGGGACAAATATCCAGACCATAAAGCATAAAAAAATAAATTATGCAACTAAATAGAACAGATGTACTTAAAAAAGATCGTCAAAATAACGGATAGCAATGGACAAAAGGCTGAAATATTGTTATTATTTTAAACAAGAACCAATTTTTTTCAAGGCGGATCACAGCTAGTCTTTAAATTGGGGCTAGTGGCGAATTAATACTGAAGAAATGGGGGATGATGTGTGAAAAGAGACCAACGTACTGTTACAAGACTAAATAATCGTTACGTACAAGATGAAACGATCATGAAGAAACAACGATCACGCAGAAGAGTCGCACTATTTCGGAGGCTATTAATGCTTGCCGCAGTTATTGTGGTGGTCAGCGGTGGTTTAGTGTACGTCTACTCGCAACAAGTGAGTTTACTACACGCCAAGGAAACAGAGAAAGTAGAATTAGATAAGAAAGCACTCGCAGTAGCGCAAGATCAGAAAGAACTAAAGAACACGATTAACAAATTACATGATGATGACTACATCGCGAAACTGGCTAGGAGTGAGTATTTCCTTTCTGAGAAGGGGGAAATCATTTTCAATATTCCTGACGAAAACGATAAGAAGAAAGAGTCGTCCAATTAATTTGCGAAAAAAGTTTCGTGTAATTGACACTCTTTTTATATTAGCTATAATTAAGGGTAGAGTGAAATTCTAAGGAGGAAGCATTGTTTTATGTCGATTGAAGTAGGCAACAAGTTACAAGGGAAGATTACCGGGATTACTAATTTTGGGGCGTTTGTTGAGTTAGAGGGTGGCAAGACAGGTCTTGTTCACATTAGTGAGGTTGCAGATAACTATGTGAAGGATATCAATGACATTTTAACGGTTGGCGATGAAGTCACTGTGAAAGTAATGAATGTCGGCGATGACGGCAAAATCGGTTTATCAATTCGTAAAGCAGTTGACCAACCGGAGCGTCCAGAAAGACCAGAGAGAAGTTATAGCAATGGTCCTCGCAAACCGAAATACAACAAAAAGGCTGCAGAGCCAGTACGTCCAGAGAATTTTGAAGATAAAATGTCTAAATTCTTAAAAGATAGCGAAGACCGTTTATCTACCTTAAAACGTCAAACGGAGTCCAAACGTGGCGGCCGTGGCGCGAAACGTAGCTAATCATAAATAGTGAATTTATAGGAGCTGTTCAAAGTCAACTAAAGTCTGATTTACTTGGCTTAGGTACAACTCCTTTTTTTGCCTGATTTGGATGATGAAAGAGGTTGGAAACATGATGGCTCGCGAAAAAGTAATGGCGTTTATAAATAAGCATCAACTTATTAAGCCAAGCGATCAGCTGCTCGTCGCGGTTTCTGGTGGCGCGGATTCCATGGCGTTGCTTCATTTTCTAATCCAAACAAGGATTGTGCCAAAAGAGGCGATTATTGTGGCGCATGTCAATCATGGTCTGCGAGCAGAATCTGTCGATGAAGAGCAACTCGTCGCGGATGTTTGTGAGACTTACGGCATTCGTTTTGAAGCGACGCAACTGGATATTAGGCGGTTAGCGGAGCAGGAGAAAACCGGGATTGAAGAAACGGCGCGCAAGTATCGGTATACCTTTTTCAGAGGGCTTATGCGGAAATATCACTGTCAGAAGCTCGTTCTAGCGCACCATGCGGACGATCAGATGGAAACGATTTTGATGCGGCTTGTTCGAGGGAGTTCCGATTTGGGCTGGCTCGGGATGCAACCAAAACGCGATTTTGCGACGGGGATGGTGGTTCGGCCGTTCCTCCCGTTAACGAAAAGTGAGATTGTGCATCTGTGTGAGGCGCAAGACGTTCCTTATTTAGAGGATGCGACCAATCAGGAAGATACGTATACGCGCAATCGCTATCGCAAAGCTTTACTGCCTTTTTTAAAACAAGAAAATACGCATGTCGATGAACAATTCCGGCGTTTTTCGGAAGAAACGACCGAAGATTTTCTGTTTTTGAATGAGTTGGCGGAACAGGCGCTGCGAAACATGACCGAATATAGCGAAACCGATGTGAAACTTTCATTAACCGAGTGGCGAAAACTGCCCCAACCTTTACAACGCCGTACAATTCATTTACTATTGAAGCATCTGTATAAAGACACGATGTCGCTTATTTCGGCAGGGCATGTGGACCAGATTTTACGACTGAATCGGGAAACCAATCCGTCGGGCGTCATTCATTTGCCGAATAGCTTAATTGTGAGGCGTGCGTATGACCAGCTGGACTTCTTTTATGGCGAGTCGAGCAAGAAAGTGCAGGATTTTTATCATCAATTGTACGACGGTGATCGCGTGACGCTAGCAGATGGTGCAGAGATTCGCATCAAGACCAAAAGCTCAGTTGTGCAAACAGCAGGATTAGATGGTATGATTGTGAATCAAGAGGCAATCCAGTTACCGCTCATTATCCGCGGGCGCATGAACGGTGATCGCATGAAAACGACAGGTGGCACACGCAAGCTCAAATCGATTTTCATCGATGCCAAAATTCCGAAGCATGAACGTGATACGTGGCCTATTGTGACAGATTATTCAGGTGAAATTTTATGGATTCCAGGCGTTCAGGCGTCGGTCCACCAAACGAAACCAAACCGTGAAACAAAGCAATATATTATAAGATATCATCGTAATTTAGGAGGAAACAAAAGTATGCACAACGATATTCAGAAAGTGTTGATTAGCGAAAATGAAATCCAGGAGAAAATTGCTGAGCTGGGCAAAGAACTGACAGCCGAGTACGACGGTCGCTTCCCGCTAGTCATCGGTGTCTTAAAAGGTGCAACGCCTTTCATGACCGATTTACTAAAACGAGTAGATACATATCTAGAAATGGATTTCATGGATGTATCGAGCTACGGTAACGGCACAGTTTCAACCGGCGAAGTAAAAATCATCAAAGATTTGAATACATCAGTGGAAGGTCGAGACGTACTGATTCTGGAAGATATTATCGACAGCGGACGCACGCTTAGCTATTTAGTTGATCTTCTAAAATACCGCAAAGCCAAATCCGTAAAACTAGTAACGTTGCTTGATAAACCAGAAGGACGCAATGTAGATATTGACGCAGATTACGTCGGGTTTGTCGTTCCAAATGAATTCGTCGTTGGCTACGGTCTTGACTTCGCAGAGAAATATCGTAACTTACCATACATCGGCGTTTTGAAACCAGAAATATACGCAGATTGATTTAGTTCACAAAATGAATTAAATTTGTTAACATATAGAAAACAAGGCACAAAGGTAGCTATTCCGCGTTAAATTTTTCCTGTGATAAAAAAACGTGTCCAACAACATGCAAATCATTGGGAAATTGCAATTCGTTATGCTATCATTAGTCTTAGTTTTTAGCTCAATATGCCTATTTGAGGAATAATAATAAACCATGCTTTTTAATAGAAAGTCTTCGTGAGAGAAACACAAGGCGGATCTGTTTTTACAGCCAAAAAGGGAATGCAAAAAAACCTAACTGTAAAGACTTAATCCATGCTCTTACGTGGGAGGAGGTAAGGAATGAATCGCTTTTTTAGAAACGCCATATTTTACGTTATCATTTTCCTTGTCATCATAGGAATCGTAGCCACTTTTAATAACAATAGTGAGTCTGCAAAAGAAATCAGCTATGATGAGTTCATCACGAAAATGGGTGACGATCAAATCAAATCATTCTCCATACAACCGGATCGCAGCGTGTATGTGATTAATGGAGAACTGAAGAAAGCAGTGAAAACTGACAGCAAAGTTGGAAAAGATCAAACAACAACGAAATTCACAACATATGCTATCAACAGTGATCAATTGCTAACTCAAATGGATAAGGTTGCGGATGACAACGATGTGAAAATGACAGTTGTACCAGCAAAGCAAAATAGTGGCTGGATCACGTTCTTCACTTCTATCATTCCTTTCGTTATTATCTTTATCCTGTTCTTCTTCCTAATGAGCCAAGCACAAGGTGGCGGCGGTGGCGGTCGAGTTATGAACTTTGGTAAAAGTAAAGCCAAACTTTATAACGACGACAAGAATAAAGTCCGCTTCACAGATGTAGCCGGTGCAGATGAAGAGAAACAAGAATTAGTAGAAGTTGTAGATTTCCTAAAAGATCCACGCAAATTTGCCGAACTTGGCGCACGTATTCCTAAAGGGGTCTTACTCGTAGGTCCTCCAGGTACAGGTAAAACATTACTTGCCCGTGCAGTAGCCGGTGAAGCAGGTGTACCGTTCTTCTCAATCAGTGGTTCGGACTTCGTGGAAATGTTCGTTGGTGTCGGTGCAAGCCGTGTCCGCGACTTGTTCGAAAATGCGAAGAAAAACGCTCCATGTATTATCTTTATCGATGAAATTGATGCTGTAGGTCGTCAACGTGGCGCAGGAATGGGCGGCGGACATGACGAACGCGAGCAAACATTGAACCAATTACTTGTAGAAATGGATGGTTTCGGCGGTAACGAAGGAATCATTATCATTGCTGCGACTAACCGTGCCGACGTACTTGACCCAGCGTTACTACGTCCAGGCCGTTTTGACCGTCAAATCATGGTAGACCGTCCAGATGTTAAAGGACGTGAAGCCGTACTTCGAGTGCATGCTCGTAATAAACCACTTGCGAAGAGCGTTGACTTAAAAGCGATTGCTCAACGTACGCCAGGATTCTCTGGTGCCGATTTAGAAAACTTACTGAATGAAGCAGCCCTTGTTGCCGCGCGTTCCGATAAGAAACAAATCGATATGAAAGACTTGGACGAAGCAAGTGATCGCGTTATCGCCGGCCCAGCCAAGAAAAACCGTGTTATTTCAATCAAAGAACGCCGTACCGTCGCGTATCATGAAAGTGGTCACGTAATCGTCGGAATGGTGCTCGATGAAGCTGAAGTAGTCCACAAAGTAACGATTGTTCCACGTGGACAAGCAGGCGGTTATGCCGTTATGTTACCAAAAGAAGATCGCTTCCTAATGACGAAAGCTGAGTTAATGGACCGTATTACAGGTCTACTAGGTGGACGGGTAGCCGAAGAAATCGAATTTGGTGAAGTAACAACAGGCGCAAGCAATGACTTCGAACGTGCGACACAAATCGCGCGCCGGATGGTAACAGAATGGGGTATGAGCGACAAAATTGGTCCACTTCAATTCTCATCAGGTAGCGATCAAGTATTCATGGGCAGAGATTTCGGAAATGGCAAAAACTACTCCGACAAGATCGCGTATGAAATTGATACCGAAGTTCAAAGCCTAATCCGCTTCTGTTATGACCGTGCGAAAACAATTATTGAAGAACACAGAGAGCAACATACGCTTATCGCGGAAACGTTGCTTGAAGTTGAAACATTAGATGCACGCCAAATCCGTTCACTATATGACGATGGCGTTTTACCATCCGAAATGGACGCTGACGAACAAATGTCCGAATTCCCTTCAGAAAAAGATGATATTGAACCAAAATCTTATGAAGAAGAGAAGAAAGAACTTGTCGAAGAAGCGAAAGACGATAAGATTTGGGATTATGCAGATAAAGAAGAAAAAGCAGAGAAGGATGCAGAATCAGAAGCACCGAAAGAGGTCGTGACTGAAGAAGCACCAGATGCTGAAAAAACACCGAATGATGATAAAAAAGGTGAATAAGTAAGATAGGAACCAGTACATGATAGTTGTGTGCTGGTTTTGTTGTGGCTCTTATGAAGCGTCCTGTGCTGAATTAGAGCCTCAATATGCATGAGAGCAAAGCGAGCATGTAAACCCCCAGTGGCTCTCACAACGCCGAGCATGGAGTCAGTAACAGTCTGAGAAAAATTTTGCAATAATTCATAGTCTGCCAATCAAGTTTGTGGGAACGCCCCGATTTTTGACGTATCATCGCTTCCAGATCTAGCTTCAACGGCCAACTCCTCGAAAACTTCACGCCCTCCACAAAAAGCAAGAGCGGCTTTTTCCTGCGGCCGCTCCAGTTTTTTTCGGAGCTGAACGGGCCGTTTCAGCTTTTCATCAGATCCAGCTTCAGAAGCCAGACCCTCGAAATTTTCGTGGCCTCCGCAAAAACCAAGAGCGGGTTTTCACTGCGGCCCCTAACAAATTTTTTCGGGTCTAACGGGCTTCTTCAGCTTTTCATCCTATTGGTCAAAATAAGACAAATTACTCGGCTTTTCACAGAATCCGTGTTATGATACTCTAGAAAAATCACAAAAAGGATGGTGACGGTATGATTTTAGTTATCGATGTTGGGAATACGAACATCACAATTGGTGTCTATGAAGGCAAAGAGCTACGCAAGCATTGGCGAATGACGACGGATCGTCACCGTACATCAGACGAACTCGGCATGATGGTCTTAGATTTTTTTCAATACGGTGGCATTTCTTCCAAGGCAATCGAGGGAATTATCATCTCATCTGTTGTCCCGCCGATTATGCATTCTCTGGAAGCGATGTGCTATAAATATTTCGAAATTAGGCCGCTCGTTGTTGGTCCAGGTATCAAAACCGGTCTCAATCTACAAGTCGACAACCCGCGCGAAGTCGGTGCTGATCGAATTGTCAACGCCGTAGCGACGATTGAAGAATACGGAGCTCCCGCTATTATCGTGGATTTTGGAACGGCGACAACATTCTGCTATATCGATGAAAAATCGCGCTACCACGGCGGAGCAATCGCACCAGGCATTATGATCTCAACGGAGGCCCTCTACAATCGCGCCGCAAAACTTCCACGCGTAGACATCACAGAAGCGCCAAAAGTCATCGGCAAAAGCACCGTCGCGTCGATGCAAGCAGGTATTTATTACGGTTTTATCGGCCAGTTTGAAGGTATTGTCAAGGCGATGAAAGAACAGACCAACACAGAGCCAACCATCGTCGCAACAGGAGGTCTCGCGAGGCTTATTAGCGGCAAATCAGAGATAACGGATATCGTAGACCCATTTCTAACGTTGAAAGGGTTGCGAATTTTATATGAACGAAATCAATCAAACGATAAAGGAGTTAATGATAGTGAGTGATTATTTAGTAAAAGCATTAGCGTATGGCGGAAATGTCCGTGCTTACGCTGCAAGAACAACAGAAGCGGTGGGCGAGGCGCAACGTCGTCATGACACGTGGTCCATCTCATCCGCAGCGCTTGGTAGATCTATGACCGCAACCCTATTCCTCGGCGCGATGCAAAAAGAAGACCAAAAAGTAACCGTCAAAATCGAAGGAAACGGACCAATCGGACCAATCATCACGGACAGCAATACGCAAGGCCAGATTCGAGGCTACGTAACGAATCCACACGTGCATTTCAGCGAGCTAAACGAGTTCGGCAAATTAGATGTTCGTCGCGGCGTTGGTACAGAAGGAATGCTAGCCGTTGTGAAAGACATCGGTTTCCGCTCGAATTTTACAGGGCAAGTTCCGATCGTTTCAGGCGAAATTGGCGAGGATTATACGTACTATCTTGCTACATCTGAACAAATAAATTCATCACTCGGCGTTGGCGTGCTCGTAAATCCAGATGACACCATCGAAGCCGCAGGTGGATTCATGCTACAGCTACTTCCAGGCGCAGACGACGCAATCATCGATGAAATCGAAAAAAACCTGAAAGATTGCCCAACCATCTCCCGTCTTATCGAAGCAGGAGAAACGCCAGAACAAATTTTGGCAAGACTTGCAGGCGGCGAAGAAAACTTACAAATCCTCGAAAAAATGCCAGTCACGTTCGAATGTAATTGTTCCAAAGAACGTTTTGGTAACGCGATTATCTCTCTAGGAAAAAGTGAAATTCGCCAAATGATTGAAGAAGACCATGGCGCAGAAGCAGAATGCCATTTTTGCCGTAATAAATATCACTTTGAAGAATCTGAACTAGAAGCATTTTACGAAGAAGCGAAATAAAAACTGGAAGGTATCCTAGGGATGGGGTGCCTTTTAAATTTGACAAAACGACTCGGGATTGATTAAAGTAGAGGAGAGAATAGAGAAGGAGTGTTGAGAAAATGACAATTGCAAACTCAATTACAGACTTAATCGGAAAAACGCCTATCGTGAAATTAAATCGTTTACCAGAATCAGGAAGCGCGGACGTATATGTGAAATTGGAATTCCAAAATCCAGGAGGCAGCGTGAAAGACCGTATTGCTAACGCGATGATCGAAGACGCAGAACAATCGGGCGCTCTGAAACCTGGCGATACAATCATTGAGCCGACAAGCGGAAACACGGGAATCGGACTTGCGATGGTTGCAGCCGCGAAAGGATACCGCGCGATTTTTGTGATGCCAGAAACGATGAGCTTAGAGCGTCGCAAATTACTACAAGCATATGGCGCAGAGTTAGTGTTGACACCAGGTCCAGACGGCATGAAGGGCGCAATCGCGAAAGCAGACGAACTCGCAAAAGCACACGGCTATTTCGTACCGCAACAATTCCATAACCCAGCCAATCCAGCCGTTCACGAACGCACAACAGGCCCAGAAATCGTCGAAGCATTCGGCAAAGATGGCTTAGACGCATTTATCGCAGGAGTAGGAACTGGCGGAACCGTATCAGGCGCAGGACACGTACTGAAGAAAAACTATCCAGACATTAAAATCTACGCCCTAGAACCAGAAGAATCCGCAGTCCTTTCAGGCGATTCGCCATCCCCACACAAAATCCAAGGAATCGGCGCAGGCTTCATTCCAGATACACTAGACACGAAAGTATACGATGGGATCCTCAAAGTTTCCAGCGAAGACGCCTTAGAAACAGCCCGCGAAGTCGCTAAAAAAGAAGGAATCCTAGTAGGGATATCATCAGGCGCAACCATTTTCGCAGCACTTAACTTAGCAAAAGAGCTAGGCGCAGGTAAAAAAGTATTGGCGATTGTCGCGAGTAATGGCGAACGTTACCTCAGCACGGCACTATACAATTTCGAATAAATCTCATAGACTTCTAACAAAAACCACAGTAAAATTTCGCGAACATGCAGTAATATAGTACTTGTAAGACCACAACAAATAAGTCAATTTCCGTTACTTCCTCGTGATGGAAAGGAAGAGACAACGTGCCACCAACGCGTTGTCTTTTTTGTTGGTGTTCTAATGAAGCGTCCCTTGCTTCATTAGAACACCAATATGCATGAGAGCAAAGCGAGCATGTAATCCACCAGAGGCACTTATGAAGCATCCTTGGACTTAATACGAGAGTAAGCATTCGTTCCTTGTTTGGCGTCACGATTCGCGCCTCTGGATCCAGCTTTGTTGTGGTTCTTGAAAAGCGTCGTTTGCTTTGTTAGAACCTCAATATGCAGTTGAATGTAATGAAACTGCCCTCCTTTTAGTCAGCCTCTCGGAAATTTCGGTGCCTCCGAAAAATCCAGAGGAGGGATTTTTCTGCGCCCCCTAACAATTAAAAGGTTGTCAGTCTCCCATTGCTTCACTGCCTATTGATTCACTAAATCAAACCAAACGAAGGTTTGAAAGTTCATCAACATAAACGGGCTCTTTCAGCATTTCGTTGTTTTCTCATCAATTTCTAACACAAACCTCACTAAAATTTTGCTTTAGTCGGGTATTATGTATTTATAAGCTAATAACAAGCAAAACTAAGTTTCATTTTTTCCCTTTTTAAAATGAAAACTTAACACTCCCTTTTTGACCAGCGTGGTTACTCCCTTTTCCGCGCTGGTTTTTTGTTGCGTGGAAAAGGCAATGTGGGCCTCGAAATATAAGGATTCATGCTATACTAATATAAAAAAGAGGTGATTTTGTTGAGTAAATTATGGCAAACAACGCATCCTACAATGATTATGGGAATCTTGAATGTCACGCCGGATTCTTTTTCGGACGGTGGGAATTACATAACCGAACAACAAATAAAAGACAAAGCTATTCAAATGGTTCGGGAGGGCGCTGCGATTATCGATATCGGCGGCGAATCTACGAGACCTGGTCACCGTGAAATTCCGGTAGATGAAGAGTTGGCGCGTGTTATCCCCGCAATCAAAGTCGTTCGTGAGGCCTTGCCAGACGTTTGGATCTCAATTGATACGTGGAAATCAGAAGTGGCGATCGCCGCAATCGAAGCAGGAGCAGACATTATTAACGACCAATGGGGCGCAAAAAAAGATCCGGAAATAGCCAGAGTAGCCGCTGCATTCGCGACGCCAATCATTTTAATGCATAACCGAACCAATCGCGATTACGATAATTACTTTGAAAATGTAAAACAAGACTTACAAGCGAGCATCGATATTACCAAACAAGCGGGCGTTCCAAATCACCACATTTTACTAGATCCAGGTTTCGGTTTTGTCAAAACACCAGCGCAAAATCTCGAAGTTTTACGAAGAATCGATGAAATAGTTGCCCTGGGTTATGAAGTTTTACTAGGAACGAGTCGCAAATCGACGATAGGCCTAGTTCTCGACCTCCCTGTAGACGAGCGCATAGAGGGGACCGGTGCAACAGTTGTTTACGGTCAAGTAAAAGGCTGCACGATTTTCCGAGTACACGATGTGAAGCCGATAGCGCGCATGATCAAGATGACGGACGCTATTCTCGGCAATATCGAGGCGCCAAACAATTAAGGGGGAATTTTAAAGATGGATAAAATTTATTTAAACGAACTAGCTTTTTACGGATATCACGGCGTTATGCCAGAAGAAAATACATTAGGGCAAACATTCATCGTCTCGCTCACGCTGGGTTTATCCACAGCAAAAGCGGGAAAAAGTGATGAAGTAAGCGACACGGTTAGTTATGCAGAAGTATACGAAACGGTAAAAGAAATCACAGAAAACAAGCGATTCCAACTAATCGAGGCACTCGCAGAAACAATAGCAATGGAAGTTTTGGGAGGCTATCCTCTATTAAAAGAAATCACCGTCAAAGTCATCAAGCCGAATCCGCCAATCCCGGGCCACTATCACTCTGTAGCTGTGGAAATAACGCGCACAAGGAGTGGTGACGTTGCATAAAGCCTATTTATCGATCGGTACAAACATCGGAAATCGCCAAGAAAATCTCGAAAACGCCCTAAAAGCGCTACAAGCCGAGTCGGGAATAACAATCGAAAACGTCTCCAGTGTATACGAAACCGACCCAGTTGGCTTCGAAGACCAAGAAGCGTTCCTTAACATCGCCGTAACCATCCAAACCACGCTAGACCCAGAAACACTCTTACAAAAAGGTTTGGCAATCGAGTCCGAACTAGGCCGCGTCCGCCTTATTCGTTGGGGCCCACGCCTCATTGATATCGACTTGCTTCTATATGATGGCGTCACCCAGCAAACCGAAACCCTCGAATTACCACATCCAAGAATGACGGAACGAGCCTTCGTCATGATTCCACTACAAGAAATCGCGCCAGTCATCGCAGAACCACTTTTGCAAGAAGAGGTCTTAGCAGATCAAGGCATACACAAAACAGACATCCAGTTAGACTGGTAAAATAGACACTTGCGCTTTTCACGAGATATGTTACCATAACACTATTGTTTCAAAAGGAGAAACCAAACCGCTGACATCATGGATCGCGTATCCCAGCGGTTATTCTATTTCAAGAAAGAAGGAACGTTTTTATGTGGAAAATTGGGAATGTACCCATTAAAAATAGAGTCGTCGTCGCACCGATGGCAGGAATCTCGAATTCCGCGTTCCGTCTAACGGTCAAAGAATGCGGCGCAGGGCTCGTATGTTGCGAGATGATAAGCGATAAGGGGATCGTGCAACGTAACGCCAAAACACTCGACATGCTCTATATCGATGAAAAAGAAAAACCGCTGAGCCTACAAATTTCTGGCGGTGAGAAAAATACATTAGTAGAAGCCGCAAAATTCGTGTCAGAAAACACAACTGCCGACATCATCGACATCAACATGGGGTGCCCAGTCAATAAAATCATCAAATGTGAAGCCGGCGCCAAATGGCTTTTAAATCCCGATAAAGTATACGACATGGTTGCCGCCGTTGTAGATGCCGTCGATAAACCCGTCACCGTAAAAATGCGAATCGGTTGGGACGATGAACACGTGTTTGCCGTCGAAAATGCCCAAGCAGCAGAACGCGCAGGAGCAAGCGCTATCGCGATGCACGGCCGCACCCGGGTCCAAATGTATGAAGGCAAGGCAGACTGGAACATCCTAGCCGAAGTCAAAAAGAATATTTCCATCCCGTTCATGGCAAACGGAGACGTCCAAACACCAGAAGACGCCAAAGCCATCCTTGAACAAACCGGTGCAGATGGCGTCATGATTGGCCGCGCTGCCCTTGGAAACCCGTGGATGATCTACCGAACCGTACACTATCTAGAAACCGGCGAATTACTCCCAGAACCAGAACCACGCGACAAAATCGAAACAGCCCTACTTCATCTGCGCCGTCTCGTTGCGATAAAAGGTGAAAAAATTGCCGTCCGCGAATTCCGTCAACACGCAGCATACTACCTAAAAGGTGCACGTGGAAGCACGCGAGCCAAAGTTGCCGTAAATCAAGCCGAAGTATACACCGAAGTGGAAGCTATCTTAAGGGGATTCGTCACGCAATATGAAGAAAAGAATTTAGCAAAACAATAAAGTCGCAGGAACAGTCAGAGATTCCAGTCCGAATTTTTCAATCCGAAGTTGTCTCATCACACCCTGAGGCAACTTTTTTTAAATAAAACTAGAAAAGTCAACCCAATTGAGCGTATAATGAAACTATCTGTATAACTTGAAAAGAATAGGAGTGTCAAATATGTCCAACGAGAACCATGAAGAATTAAACGACCAGCTAATCGTTCGTCGTGAAAAACTAGATACATTACGAGCAGAAGGCGTAGATCCGTTCGGCGCAAAATTCGTCCGCACGATTAGTCCAGAAGAAATCGTAACCCAATATGAAGGTAAAACAAAAGAAGAATTAGAAGAGGCAGCGATAGAAGTTGCCGTTGCCGGACGTATCATGACCAAACGCGTAAAAGGAAAAGTAGGCTTCACACATATTCAAGATCGTTTCCACCAAGTCCAAATCTATATTCGCAAAGACGGCGTTGGAGAAGAAGCCTACGATATTTTCAAACTAGCAGATTTAGGCGACATTGTAGGCGTCAAAGGAACGATTTTCCTAACTAATACAGGAGAACTATCCGTGAAAGCAACCGAATTCACGATGCTAAGCAAATCATTGCGCCCATTACCAGACAAATTTCACGGCTTAAAAGACGTAGAACAACGCTACCGTCAACGTTACCTAGACCTAATCACGAACTCAGAAAGCCAACAACGCTTCGTAATGCGCAGCAAAATCATGCAATACACGCGTAACTACCTAGACAACATCGGCTATCTAGAAGTCGAAACCCCCGTTCTGCACACAATCGCAGGAGGCGCAGCAGCAAAACCATTCATAACACACCACAACGCGCTAGACATGCAACTATATCTCCGCATCGCCCTAGAATTACATCTAAAGCGTCTTATAGTAGGTGGGATGGACAAAGTATATGAAATCGGACGCGTATTCCGTAACGAAGGCGTCTCCACCCGACACAACCCAGAGTTCACCATGCTAGAAACATATGCAGCCTTCGAGAATTTTGAAGATATCATGGAACTTGTAGAAGGTCTAATCTCAACAGTATGCCAAAAACTACATGGCACCACTATCATCACGTACGGCGAAGAACAAATCGACCTAACTCCGAACTGGACACGTCTACATATGGTAGATGCCGTAAAACAATATACAGGAGTAGACTTCTGGAACGTTCAAACAACAGAAGAAGCCCAAGCACTAGCGAAAGAACACAATGTACCAATCACGAAACACATGACATACGGACATATCCTTAATGAGTTCTTTGAAGTATTCGTCGAAGAAAAGCTGATCCAACCAACATTCATCTATGGACATCCAATAGAAATATCCCCACTAGCAAAAACAAATAAAGATGATGCGCGATTTACAGATCGTTTTGAAGTATTCATAGTAGGACGTGAGCACGGCAACGCCTTCTCAGAATTAAACGATCCAATTGATCAACGTCAACGCTTCGAGGCTCAAGTCTCAGAACGTGAACACGGCAACGATGAAGCGCATAGTATGGATGAAGAATTCCTAGAAGCGTTAGAATACGGCCTTCCACCAACGGGAGGCCTAGGTATAGGAATGGACAGACTGGTAATGCTATTAACCAACGCACCATCTATCAGAGATGTTCTATTATTCCCGACGATGAAACCAAGAGATTAAACGAAGAAATCGCGTTTTTGAGAGCTTTCGAAAACGCGATTTTTCATCAGAAAAAGAGCTTTTAAAAAACTTTTTTTAAAATGTGAACTTTTTTTGTCAAATATGCTTGCCAAGGTCTCGAAAACGTGATATATTAGTAATCGTTCCAGCAAACAGATAAAAGCAACTAAGAGTCAAAAATATTTTTTTGAAAAAAGCTCTTGACATTCATCGCTAGGAAGTGTAAGATATAAGAGTTGCTGCTAAACAAGTTTAGCGCTTCTGAAATGACCTTTGAAAACTGAACAGAAACAAAGATAAAACCAATAGAGACAGTGATGTTTCTAGGTAAGAATCGCAAAGCA
>NZ_JNFB01000016.1 GCF_000766145.1 Paenilisteria newyorkensis
AACCATTTACAAGCCGACAGGCTGTTATATGAAATTTTCAAAGAACAATTAAGAAGCTATAAACTTATTATACGAGGAGTGATTGGAATGATTGAAAATACGATAAAAGAAGTTGAGTTATTTGAGCAAATGAAGCATGGTGAGCCTGTGCTTTTTGTGACGTCGATTGGATATATTATTGGGATTACGGATATTCCGGATGAGATTCCACATAGTGTGGTGAAGTTGAAAGACGTGTATATTAACTGTGTTTCGGCATCAAGGGTGAATCGTTTTTCGAAAGGGTTGACGATTTCTGTGGATCAGATTATTGGCTTCAATGCTTTGACGGCGGAAGAAATGGACCGGATGATTACGAATTGGCAGGTATCCATGGCTCCAACCATCGGCTAATGCTCTCAGCGAAGCGACAAACGCTCATCTCCGTCGTTAAAAGTTCCGTTCCGGTGCTCATGTACAGTCGTACACTCTGCTCCGGTACTCGCTTTTGCCTAGGATCTAAGCATTTCTCGCTCCGCTGAGGTTCGGCGGCACGGTCAAGGGCTTATTGGGAAGTACGATTGGGAAAGAAGATAGACCATGACGCGGAGTCATGGTCTTATTTGGTATTAGAATGTTAGTTTTGCTAGGCGGTCAAAGGCTTCTTCTAAAACCTCCAAGTTTTGCGTCGCGGCTAGGCGGACGTAGTTGTCGCCCGTGTCGCCGAATGCCAAGCCTGGTATCAATAGGACTTGCGTTTCTTTCAAGACATACTCGCAGAACTGGACGGAGGTCATGCCGGAGCCGCTGATGTTGATGAAGGCGTAAATCGTGCCTTTGACAGGGTGAATCGATAAGTATGGTATCTCAGCGACGCGTTTTCCGACGTATTCTAGGCGTTCTTGGAAGGTTTTTGTGACGGCGGGTATGAACTTCTCGGCGTTGTTCATCGCGTGCACAGCGGCTCTCTGGGACGGTGAAGGGGCGGAGAACGTGATGCCTTCATTGATTGCTTTCACGGCTTGGATAATGTACTCGCCCGCAATCATGTAGCCAATTCGCCAACCGGTCATCGCAAAATTTTTCGAAAGGCTGCCTAGCGTGATGGTGTGTTCTGGTGCGAATTTTGCCATCGGGGTGAACTTTTCGTAAAAACTAAAGCCATCGTAAACTTCATCGGATAGGATGTAAAAATCGTGTTTTTGCGCGAGTGTAGCGATTTCTTCAAAAATTTCTTTGGAGAACACCGCGCCTGTTGGGTTATTCGGCGAGTTTAGAATCAGCGCTTTCGTTTTATCGGTGATCGCGGCTTCTAAAATATCTAAATTGATCGCAAAATCGTCTTTTTCGTAGGTTGGAATGAAGATGGGGACGCCGCCTGCAGCCAAAACTTGATCTTTGTAAGGCGTGAAGTAAGGTTCGTGAATGATGACTTCATCGTCGGTATCAATGATGGCTTGGAGCGCGAGATACATGCCGTGGCAAGCGCCGACTGTCGCGCGGATTTCGCTGGTCGGGAATTGTAAATCGTATGTGCGGTTGTAAAATCCTGAAATAGCTTCGAGTAATTCGAGATCGCCGGACGCTTCGGTGTATTTGGTTTGACCGTTTTTCACGTCTTGGAAGGATGCCTCGATGATTTCTTGGTCGGTAATCAGGTCCGGATCGCCAATCGAAAAGTCAATCAGGTTCGGCGTTGTTTTCGCGATTGTCGTGATTTGAGATAGGATATTGACGGGCGCTTGTTGATATTTTTTAGCTAATTTCATATTAAAAAACCTCCATATGTAGATAAAAGTGGACAGGACAAAATCTATTCATAAATAAAATAAGCAGGATATTACGAATCCCATTTCTTTGGGTAAGACGAAAATCCTGCTTTAAACAAATTGAGCGAAAGCGTTTGTATTCAGGAGATTTAGTGGAAGCCGGAAGCGGAGCATACTGGTGTATGTGAGAACCGGAAGTCTGCTAAATCTCCTGAATGCGAACGCTTGTCGCCGATTTATCGAGGTTATGTCCCAACCCCTTTTTGTTTATTATAACACTTTTCCGAGGAAACTTTGTGTTCTTTCGTTTTGCGGGTTTGTGAAAATTTGTTCTGGTGTGCCTTGTTCTTGGATGTAACCGCCGTCCATAAAGATGACGCGATCGGCTACTTCTTTTGCAAAGCCCATTTCGTGTGTCACAACGACCATCGTCATGCCTTCTTTGGCCAAACTCTTCATTACTTGAAGTACTTCGCCGACCATTTCTGGATCGAGCGCGGATGTTGGTTCGTCAAAAAGCATCACGTCTGGATTCATCGCCAAGGCGCGCGCGATGGCAACCCGTTGTTTTTGCCCGCCGGATAGGGATGATGGGTAGCTGTCCGCCTTGTCTGCCAACCCAACTTTGTTAAGCAATTCTAGGGCGTGTTTTTTCGCTAATTCTGCGGTTTCGCCTTTGACTTTTAGCGGTGCCAAGGTGAGATTGTCGAGCACGGTTTTATGCGGAAACAGGTTGAAGCTTTGGAAAACCATTCCCATTCGTTGACGCAAATCATTGATGTTGACATTTTTGTCGGTGAGGTTAGTGCCTTCGAATTCGATGACGCCGCCAGTTGGTTGTTCGAGTAAGTTTAAGCAACGTAGGAAGGTACTTTTTCCAGATCCTGAGGGGCCGATGACAACGACCACCTCGCCTTGCGCTACTTCTATATCAATGCCTTTTAAAACTTCTAATTTATCGAAATGCTTTTGTAGTTTGGTTACTTTAATCACTTGTTCTCATTCTCCTTTCAGCAACGCCTAGAAGTCTGGATAGACCGAACGTTAGGATGAAGTAAATTACGGCAGCGACTGCGTATGGAAGCACGGCGTTAAAGCTAGCTCCTGCAACGACTCCGGACATAAACATCAACTCGGTAATACCGATAATGGACACGATTGATGATTCTTTAATAACGGTAATAAATTCATTGCCGAGCGCTGGTAAAATATTTTTAATCGCTTGTGGCAAAATGATATAGCGCATGCTCGCGACCTTCGTCATACCAAGGCTACGCGCGGCTTCTTCTTGTCCTTTATCAACGGCCATGATTCCAGCACGGATGATTTCCGCGACATAAGCGGCACTGTTCAGTGATAGGGCGATACAACCGGCAACGATCGCAGGCAAGTTAAGTCCGCCAAATACAGCGGTTGTCCCAAAATAAACAAGGAAAATTTGAACGAGTAATGGTGTTCCACGTACGAATTCAATGTAACAATTTGCTGGCCAACGTAACCATCTTGTTTTGGCAAGTTTCATTAGGGCGAGCAAGGCACCGAGAATGGAACCGAAAAGAACACCGACAGCAGCGATTCCAATCGTATAAAGCGCGCCTTTCACATAATAAGAACCGTATTGCGTGAAGAAATTACCATCTTTGAACATCGCTTTATTGGCTTCTTCTTGGTATTCTTTTAGCAAGTTTTTGTCTTTGATTTCTTGAAGAGAGGCATTAACGCTTTTTTGTAGTGATGTTGTTCCTTTGTTCATCGCAATGGCGGTTTGTTTCGTACCATTGACAAATTGGACATCGGAAATCATCAGGTCATCATATTGTGAAATATACGCATCAGCAACGGGGCCTTCGAGTACAACGGCGTCCAGTTTCTTCTGCTGTAATTCAAGCATTAATGTCGTTACTTTAGATAGCGACTTCACTTTTGCACCTGTTAGTTCATCTTGTGCGAGTGCTTCTTGTGTCGTTTGTTTTTGTGCGCCAACTGTGGCACCAGCGAAATCATTTGTTGTTTTGAATTTGTCTTTATCTGTTTTCCGAATCACGACTTTTTGTTGCACAGTCATGTATGGATCGGAGAAATCGACTTCTTTTAGACGTTCAGGCGTTGGTGACATGCCAGAAATAATCATATCGATTTTATTTGTTTTTAAAGCTGGGAGTAGACTGTCAAAATCCATTTCTTTGATATCTAGCGTAACACCCATGTCTTTGGCGATCTTTTTAGCGATACTAATGTCAAAACCAACAATGGTATCTTTTCCTTTCACTGTTTTGTGGAATTCATACGGTGGATAATCGGCGGATAGACCAACAGTGAGTCGTCCCCTTTCTTTCACATCAGCCAGTGACGTGTCTTTTTCTGCTGCTAAAACGGGAGAAAAGCTAGCAAATACCATCATTAGTATAAAAAATATAGCGGTTAACTTGAGATAAAACTTCCCTTTAATCATGATTACACTCCTTTATAATGTATATCATCTCGGTAGTTTATGCATTTTCATGAATAACTATTGAAGATGAACATAGAATCTATAACTTCTTTCGATAGATATAATAATACATCTTTTTGAGTAATTATGCAATAGTGTTTTTAATAAAAAATATAGAAAGCACGCAGAGGCTGATTTTTCGTTTGGCTGGAATGTTGGTGCCGTGTTATATTGAAGGTAAGGATATTATATCGTGGATAGAAAAATAAATAAAAAGGTGTGATTCAAAATGGAGAAAGAATTTGAGCTTGTTATGCAGGAAGTTGAATTTCCGAATGATTCTAGAGGGGTATTTGATGGAACGCTATTGTGCTTGGAATTTTTCGTGGCTAAGAATAAAGCGGCTTATGATGCGGAAAGTGGGGAGCCGATGTTGCGCAGGGAGGATCGGCGTCTTGTGAATGGCTTGATTCAGGGCGAGTTTAAGGTGTTTGAGCAGCGAATGGAAGAGGAGCAGGATATCAGGCCGCTACATCATTTGGATGCGCTTTTTCAGGCGCTCGAAGTTGGACTCGGCGCGTTGTTTTCACCGGAGCAGGAGATTGAGTTTGCGAATGTGGGAATCGATGGCTTTATTCAGGTGTATAATGATCCAGATGTTCAGGCGAAACATGCGGACGCGATTTTGGCGAAGATGTTGGGAAGTTTGGACGGGGAAATGGATGAGGAATATTAAGCGGGAATAGAAATTGAAAAAAACGCCAATCTAACCAGTTTTTAGCTGAGTGGATTGGCGTTTTAGCTAGAATTCTTCTTTAATCAGACGAACAATGAAAAAAGAAAGTAGGAAGAAGGCAGGAGGCAGAATTTCATTTTCTTGATATTCAATGGTTACAGCACTGCCGGACAAGGATTTATCAATGGCGATATGACAGATGTCTGTGTGATCAAGTAATATTTTGATAGTTCCTTTTGCTTCAGGCTGGATAATATCGATACGATGATCTTGCTTCAGTCCGCGAATATGGAGGCTATGGTCACTGCTGGTTATTTCTTTGAGTGAGATATCAAAAGTTGGTTGGATATTATGGTACACAACGGAGGAACCGTCTTCCCCAAGCCAGCCAATTTCGATAGTCAGTGTTGCGAGCTCTTTCTTTGTTTCGTCGTTGGAATAGCTGTATAAAGGATGATTATTTTGAAAAGAGATACGTGATGAAATTTTTTCGATGGTCCCGACGTGCTCATCGTTTTCGTTTTTAACTTCGATAGGATTGCTTTTTCTTAGGACGAGTGGTTTTTGGAAGTGAAAGCTTGGCATAATATTATTCATCTCCTGACGTAGTATCCAATTTTTAAGTAAACGTTTTTTTACAGTCTTATAGCAATCTATTCCCTTTATTTACTGGTGAAAACATAAAAAAGCTCGTCTCTGATAGCCAGAAACGAGCTTTTGATATTATCCTAATAGGAAACGTAGTACGTAATAGACAGCTGCTGCAAGTGCGGCGGAGATTGGCAACGTGATGATCCAAGTGATAATCATGCGTTGTGCTGTATCCCATTTAACGCCTTTCACACGATGGGCTGTTCCAACACCAAGGATGGAGGAGCTGATAACGTGTGTTGTACTTACTGGCAAGTGAATGAAAGTCGCACCGAAGATGATGAATACGGAACTTAAATCTGCTGCTACACCACTTACTGGTTTGATTTTCATGATCTTACCGCCAACTGTTTTGATGATTTTCCAACCACCGATCGATGTACCAACGGCCATCGCGATCGCACAGGATACTTGTACCCACAGTTGAACGTCATCGGTATGTTGGAACCCGTTCGCGATCAATGCAAGTGTGATGATACCCATTGATTTCTGAGCGTCATTTGTACCGTGTGTGTAAGATTGGAGCGCTGCTGTTCCGACTTGAATGTAGCGGAAACGGCGATTTGTTGATGTTAAGTTTAGATTTTTCAGGAAAACTTTGAACAGGCTATAAAGTAGGAAACCAACGCCAAACGCGAGGAATGGGGACACGATAAGGCCGATAATAATTGTTAAAAAGCCTTTATATTCGAGTGCGCCGAATCCTGCTGCGGCAATGGCACCACCAGCGATAGAACCGATCAAAGCGTGGGAGGAACTACTTGGGATACCGAAGTACCACGTAACTAAGTTCCAGGTAATTGCGGAAATTAGCGCTGCGAGAATAACAAGGTCGCCATGCGGTAAGGAGAATGGATCGACAATGTCTTTTGTAATTGTCTTGGCAACCCCTGTGAAGGAAATCGCGCCGACAAAGTTCATCACTGCGGCTAGTATAATTGCATGTTTTGGTTTTAATGCTTTCGTTGAGACACTGGTTGCAATCGCGTTGGCTGTGTCATGAAATCCGTTGATAAGGTCAAACGCTAGCGCTGCAATAACAATGACAACCGTTATTAATAACATACCTTCCATTTAGCCGGCCCCTTACGCGTTTTTCATAACAATTGATTCAAGCGTATTGGCTACACTTTGACAACTGTCTGCGATTTCTTCAAAATTCTCATACACTTCTTTCATCCGAATTAAGCGGATTGGGTTTTCTTCGTTTTGGAATAGTTGAATCAGAGACTCGCGGTAGACTTCATCACAAATCGATTCGTAGTTCTTTATTTTAATAGCTAATGTGCGTACGTCTTTTAATTTTTTGTCGAAAACGAGATCTACTGCTTTTTCAATTTCCACAGTACTTGCTTCAATCGCGTCGATGAATTTCTGCATGTAGTCGTCAAATCGTTTGATATGACAGATTTCAAATGTGAAGGCAATTTGCTCAAAGCCGTCCATTACGTCATCTAATCGGTTTGTTAGCTCTAACATGTCTTCGCGCTCGATTGGCGTGATGAAGGCATCATTTAGTTCTAAAATCATTTTGTGAACCAGTGAGTCACCGTGTGTTTCATATTCCTTCATCTTCTCCGAAAAAGTATGTAAGTCTTCCCCAGTTTCGATGTTGTAAGAAGCGAAATAGTTGGCGCCCTCACGTAGGTTTACTGCCATATCATGTAATAATGAAGCAAAACGGTCCTTTTTGTTTTTAAAAGCCATTTTTTTAATTCCCCCGATCTTTTTTGTGTGATTTTTCCCAGTATAATAGGGCCCACTTTTTCGTTGATGTTTAGTGAGCGGATGTTTACAAAAAATATACGTAAAAAAATCATAACAAGGATAGAAATTTACTACACATTAATACTAACATAGGATGGCGGCAATAGGTATCTTTTTTTTGAGGGGAAATAGGCAAAAACTAGTTGAAATCGGTTACAATTGCTATGTGACGGGTTTTTGAGATGAACTGGTAATTGTATTTTTTTTAGTAGAAAGGGACGATTATTGTTTATGCTGGGAAAGACGGTGTAAGGAAGCATTATTTGGAAAGGGAAAAAGTTTGTTTTTTCACGTAGTATGATGGTGGGGGTTGCATTTTAATGGATAAGGGAGACGGATTTCTGTATACTGATTTTAAGTATTAATGAAAGAAAATGCGGCAAGTATCGGTTAAACTACAAAAGCAGGAGGTTTTATCAATGGTCAATTCCTTTCAAGCACGTTATCGTTTAAATAATGGTGTGATGATTCCTTATCTTGGTATGGGTGTTTTTCAGGTGACAGATCAGCAACATGTGGCTGGCGCGGTTGAGAAGGCGCTCGAATTCGGCTATCGGTCGTTTGATACGGGTGCGGTTTATAACAACGAAAAGCTGGTCGGGCAAGCGATTGGTCACAGTGACGTGCCGCGAGATGAGTTATTTATTAGTTCGAAAATCTGGAATGGGGATCAGGGCTATGATAAGGTTTTGACTGCATTTGAGCATACATTGGCAAATTTGGGCGTGGATTATTTGGATATGTATTTGATTCATTGGCCGCTGACGGGAATGTATCCGGAAACTTGGCGCGCGATGGAGCGATTATATGATGAAAAAATGGTGCGCGCGATTGGGGTGGCGAATTTTAAGGAGCATCATTTGGCGAGTTTGGCTGTGAAGGCGAATGTGAAGCCGGCGATTGATCAGGTGGAGACGCATCCGTTATTGCCTCAAAATGAGTTGCGGTCGTATTTGGCGGAGCACGGTATTGCGCATGGTGCTTGGTCGCCGCTTGCAAAAGGTGCATTGTTTCAAAATCCGGTGATTGGTGAAATTGCGGCGAAACATGGCGTTCATGTGGATCAGGTGATTTTAAGGTGGCATATGGAACGGGGAACGATTACGATGACGCGGTCGATCAGTGCAAAACGGACACTTGAGAATACGCAATTGTTTGATTTTTCGTTGGATGCGAGTGATAGAAAGCGGATTGGTCAGTTAGAGAGCGGGAAACGTGTGGGGCCAGATCCGGATGATGTGGAGTTCATGATAGCGAGCATGGAGAAGGAACGGGCGATGTTTTCATAATATCGTTGTAAGGAGGCTTAGATGGATAATTATACGGAGCAGTTAATTTTATATATGAGAGAACATGCGAATTCTAAGGAGAAGCAGGTGATGGAGCAGTATATGCGAAACCAGTTTGTTTTTCTTGGATTGCGAAGCCCTAAGCGACGTTTGATTTATCGGGATTTTGTGGCGGAATACGGGAAGCCACAAGATGTGATGGTCGTTGCAAAAGAGCTTTATGCGCAGGCGGAGCGGGAATTTTACTATATGGCCATTGATATTTTGGCGAAAAATGTGAAGAAGCAGCCAGTCGAGGTTGTGGACTTTTATGAGCAGTTGATTAGGACGGAGCCTTGGTGGGATACGGTGGATTTATTGGCGAGTACGCTCGTTGGTGGGCATTTTGCGATGTATCCGGAATTGATTGAGAAGTATAATGCGAAGTGGATTAAAGGGGACGATATTTGGCTGGCGCGCACGGCGATCTTGTTTCAGCTGAAATATAAGGAAAAAACGGACGTGGCGCTGTTATTTGCGAATTGTGAAAAATGGCTGGATTCGGATGAGTTTTTCATTCAAAAGGCGATTGGCTGGGCGTTGCGTCAATATGCAAAATTTGATGCAGAGGCGGTGCTTGAATTTGTGGAGTCGCACGCGTTGGCACCACTGAGTCGGAGAGAGGCGCTGAAGCATTTTTAGGAGGAGAGCGGATTGTTGCATCATGTGGAGATGAATGTTTCGAATTTGAAAGAGGCGCGGTTGTTCTGGGATGATTTGCTGGGGCAACTGGGTTATACGCTTTATTCGGAGTGGGAGAAGGGCGTTAGTTGGATATACGGGGAGACGTATTTGGTGTTTGTGCAGACGGAGGAACGCTTTTTGGAGGCTGGGTATCATCGCGGGCATACGGGACTGAATCATCTGGCGTTTCATGTGGCAACGCGGGCCGACGTGGATGCTTGGACAGAGCGTTTTCGCGCGCAGGGGATTCCGATTCTGTATGAAGACCGCCATCCGTTTGCTGGAGGACCGAATTATTATGCCGTTTTCGCGGAAGGACCAGATCGAATAAAGGTAGAATTAGTCGCGAAAAAATAAAAATATCCCGAAACCCATTTTTGCCGGATTTCGGGATATTTTTATGCTTCTGGTGTTTCTTTGTGTTTCTCTTTTTTGAAAACTTCGATGTAGGAAATGTGGTGAGGTTCGGCTTCTTTTACGCGGAAAATGTAGCCGTTGTTTTCAATTTCGTCACCAATTTCGACTTCGTAGTTATGTGTTAGGAACCAGCCGCCGATGGTATCCACTTCTTCTTCTTCGATGTCTGTGCCAAGCATGTTGTTGACTTGATCAATCAGAACTTTTGCGTCAATGATGAAGTGGCCGTCCTTGATTTTACGGATTTCTGGGATTTCGTCCGCATCGAATTCGTCGCGAATGTCACCAACGATTTCTTCGACGATATCCTCAACCGTTACAAGTCCAGATGTTCCGCCGTATTCGTCAAGCAGAATCGCAATATGGGAACGTTCGCGCTGCATCCGGATAAGTAATTCTTTAATTGGAATCGTTTCAATAACGCGGATGATTGGTTTTACGTAAGGATCGATGCTAAACAATGGATCGGAGCCATTTTCGACGTATGCGGAAAGGATTTCTTTCAAGTTCAGTACGCCGATAATATGGTCTTTGTCGCCTTCGATAACTGGATAGCGAGTGTAGCGTTCGTATTTCATAATATCGGATAGGTCGGCAATCGTGCCACCTGTATCTACGGTAACGATTTCTGTACGCGGAATCATGACTTCTTTTGCCATTCGTTCGTCAAAATCAAAAATCTTATTTACGTAGCTGAATTCGGATTGATTAATTTCACCGCTTTTGTAACTTTCGCCGACGATGATGCGCAATTCTTCTTCTGTATGCGCAATTTCGTGGTCGTTCGCTGTTTCTAAACCGAATAGTTTCGCGATGACAACCGCAGATTCGTTTAAAAGCCAGATGAACGGGAACATCACTTTGTAGAAAATATGCAAGGGGCGTGCAACGGCAAGCGCGACAGCCTCCGTTTTGTCAATCGCAAGCGTTTTTGGCACGAGCTCACCAACGACAACGTGCAAGAACGTGATGAGGACGAACGCGATGGTAAAGGAAAGAACGGATGTCACCGAGCTTGGCAGTTCAAACATCACAAAAAGTGGATGAAGGGCTGCTTCGACGGTTGATTCTCCTAGCCAACCAAGTCCAAGAGAACTGATCGTGATACCTAACTGACAGGCAGAAAGGTAGGCGTTCATGTGCGCGTAAATATGTTTTGCTAAGGTCGCGCGTTTGTTACCTTCTGAAATTAGTTGGTCCAAACGGCTCGGACGCATTTTCACGATGGCGAACTCGGTCGCGACGAAAAATGCGGAAATTGCAATTAGTAAAGCGATAATTAAAAATTTAGTGGTTAGTATCAATGAATGGCCACCCCTGATAAAGCACCAGAAATGGCGAACACCTCCTATGGGTTCTAAAGTTTTTTATGCTGTGTTTGTGTCTGTTCCGGAAGGTTTATCCATTCGGTAAGGAAACACGAGACAGCAACGATTTATATTTATTGTTTCTTTTTATACGGTTTCTTAGTTTGTCTGCCCCACTGTGTTTTTCCCTCCCAATCATTTTGCGTAGAATATACTTAATCTAAATTATAAGTCAAACGGGGGAATAAGACAAGCGAATAAGATAATGTGTTTAATCTAAATTTTTACATTTTAATCGCTATCAAAATAAGGCTCGATGTGGACGAGTGTATAGGCGTTTGGGTAGGTTTCGCGGATCACGGTTTCGATTTGCTCTGTGATGGCGTGGCTTTCGGCGACGCTCAGTTCAGCTTTCACAGAGATGGTAGCGTCAATCCAGATACGGTTGCCATTCATGCGAGCCTTAATATCTAAAACTTCATGGACTTGCGGGACGGCTGCGATGATAGTATGAATATCCTCGATTTTACCAATATCAAAGCCATCGGTGAGCGTGTGTGCAGCGTCGTAGAAAATTTTCCAGGCGGTGTAGATGATGAGCACGCCGACAAGAAATGCGGTGACGTTATCAAGCCAGGAAATGCCGATGATTGCACCGGTAATCCCGATGAAGGTTCCAAAACTGACGTAAGCATCGGAGCGGTTATCGTAGGCCGCGGCTTTGACGGCTAAACTATCGACTTTTTTCGCGAGGTTATTATTGATTAAGTAGACGATATACATGACAACGCCAGAAAATAGGGCGACGACTGCGGTAAGCGCGGATGGGGTCGCGAATTCTTGGTGGATAAAGGCCAGAAACGCTTGCCAAATAACTTGGAGACCGACGAGAAACATGATGAAGGAGGCGAGTAAGGAACTGATGGTTTCGGTGCGCCGATGACCGTACAGGTGATCTTCGTCTGGCGGGATGCGGGAAATTTTAAGGCCGACAAGTAGGGCCACAGAAGCGATAATATCGGTCGTGTTATTTAAACCATCGGCTTGCAGCGCGTCGGAATGCCCCACCACACCAACGACGATTTTTAGCGTAGCTAGGAAAATGTAGACGATGATACTGAGCCATGCGCCTCGTTCGCCTCTTTTTAGGTCTTCGTAATTTTCCATCTGACTTCACCTCGTTTCCCTCATTATATGTTAGATAATAAAAATCCCACTAGCGAGGCGTATCGAAATACGATTGGCTAGAGAGATCAGAAAAGTTATAAGAGTGCTTTTTCTAAACCTTTAACGGATGTGGCAATATTGTCGCAAACTTCTTGGTAATACGCCCATTTCACAGGTTCATCGGGACTTTGTTCAGGGTCTTTGATGTCCCAATACACGATTTTGTCGCGCAACTCGTCTGGAAATCCAGGGGCGAGTTCAGAGGCGGAGTCGTAAATCGTGACGATTAGGTCAGCCTCGTTTAACAATTTTTGACTAGGAGTTACGGGCATTGTTGCTGGTGGTTCCATGGCGTATTCCAAAAGTGCATCGGCGACAAATGGTGATGTCTGTGTGTGACACCAAGAGCCGCTAATAAATTGGGCGTTATTGATGGCGAGTTTTGAGGCCCAGGCTTCTGCCATGGAACTGCGAATGTGTCTTTGTGATAAGAAATAAATGAGTTTTTTCTTCATGCTCCAAATCCTTTCTTGCTCTTTAGACTGAAAAAATGCGATTTTTGCGTTATTTTTCAATTAGGTCTAAATGGAAGCAGGTCATAACGCCTTTCGCGTGTCGACAAACGCTCATTTTCGTCGTTAAAAGTTCCGTTCCAGTGCTCACGTACCCCAGTACGCTCCGCGCTGGTACTCGCTTTTGCCTAAAAACTAAGCATTTGTCGACACGCTGAGGTTTTGCGAAAAATCACGTAAGTAGTTTTTCTGCAGTTTAAGTGCCTTCTATGAAAGACGTGATAATATATACGATTCATTCGTTTGGCCTTTCCCGTTAACACTAGGTAAATACCCCATATGAAAAGACAAAAACCTGATTTCGAAAATAAAATTAAAAAAGCGTAAATATTGTTACGAAATTGTGTATTATTACAAAGCTATTACAAAAATCGGTCTAAAGTTGGTGGCGCAAATCAGGCTTTTGCCGTAAAATGGATGTATACAGCTGAGTTTAACTTACCAAACTAAATGTAGAAAGCTAGGAGATATGCGTGAATAATGAGAACAAATCTATCTTGACCTATTTAAAAAGCTTCTTTCTCTTTCTAAAGAAGTGGTTGGGGATCGGTTGGAGTAAATTCCGCCGTTTTTGGAAGAATAAGCATATCGGGAAATTTTTAACACTTATCGGCTTGACGTGTGTACTGATTTTTATCGTATCACTGGTCATCGTAGCCAAAACAGCCGATATCGATGCTTTAAAAAAGGGACTTGAAACGACGACAGTCATTTATGATAAGGATAACGACAAGGCGGGCGAACTTTCCGCTTCGGATGCTACGTTTGTGAGTATTAAGGATATTTCTCCGAATCTGCAAAATGCTGTTATTTCGATTGAAGATAAACGTTTTTACGAACATGGTGGTTTCGATATGAAAGGGATTTTCCGATCTATTTGGGGACTCGCTTCGACAGGAAACATCACGGGTGGTGGTAGTACAATCACCCAACAGGTAGCAAAGAATGCGCTCTTGACGCAGGATCAGACTTTTACGCGGAAGGCGAAAGAGTTATTTATGGCGCGCGAAATTGAGAAGACGTATACGAAGGATGAAATTTTGGAGATGTATTTGAATACGTCCTACTTTGGGAATAATGAGTGGGGTGTGGAGAATGCGGCGAAGAAATATTTCGGAACGAGTGCTTCTGGCTTAACGATTCCGCAAGCTGCGACGATTGCTGGTCTGTTGCAAGCTCCGTCTGCCTATGATCCGTATACGCACGCAGATAAAGCAGTGAATAGACGTAATATCGTGCTTGGTGCGATGTACACAAATGGCAAGATTACAAAGGAACAAATGAAGGAATATCAGGCGACGAAGCTTGTGTTGACGGATAAATCGAATGACCCGGATAACTATCACTATCCTTGGTATACCGATGCTGTCATCAATGAGGCTTTGAAAGAAACGGATCTGACGCAAGATGATATTATGAAGCAAGGCTATCAAATTTATACCGAACTTGATCAGAATTACCAAGCAGCACTAGAGAGCACATTTGAAAATGATAGCTTGTTCCCGTCCAATGCGGCGGATGGTACGCTTGTGCAAGGTGGCGCTGTATTGATGGACCCTGCGAGTGGCGGTGTTCGCGCGCTTGTCGGCGGTCGTGGCAAGCACGTTTTCCGTGGATTTAACCGCGCGACGCAAATGAAAGCTCAACCAGGTTCTACGATGAAACCACTTGCGACCTATGTTCCAGCGCTTGAAGAAGGTTGGAAAGTAGACGATATGTTGCAGGATAAAAAGACAACGTACGGCAAATATACGCCGACCAATGTTGGTGGAGTTTATCGCGGTGAAGTGCCGATGTACACAGCTGTAGCGAAATCAATTAATGCACCAGCAGTCTGGCTATTGGATAAGATTGGCTTACAAAAAGGTGTCGATTCCGTGAAGCGTTTTGGCATTCAATTGACGAAGGAAGATGAGTACCTAGGTTTAACGCTGGGTGGCTTGAATAAAGGTGTTTCACCAGTAGAGCTAGCAACGGCTTATGCGACATTTGCAAACGATGGCGCGAAACCAGAATCCCATCTCATCCGCAAAATTGTCGATCCGACCGGAAAAGTAGTGTATGAGAATGAAGCGTCGACGAAACAGATTATATCTAAGAAAGTTTCAACGGATATGACGTCCATGCTGATTGACGTGATTAATAATGGTGGTACCGGTGAAAATGCAGGCGTTTCTGGTTACGAAATGGCTGGTAAAACTGGTTCAACACAAGTACCGTTCACAACAGACGGCACGAAAGATCAGTGGTTCGTTGGTTATACACCAGAATTGGTCGGCTCAGTCTGGATTGGTTTTGATAAAACAGACGAAGCGCACTATTTGAAAACGACGAGTTCTGACGGTGTGGCATCGCTTGCGCATTACGTGATGAAGAGCGGGTTGAAGTATCAAAAACCGGTGGACTTTGGAACGAAGAGCGCATCTGCTAAGACAGAAGAGAAGAATCAGGAGAATGCAGTAACCGAGCAAGCTGGCGACTTCTGGGGTTCTATTAAGGACTCTGCGAAAGGTGCAGGCGAAACCATCAAAAAAGGCGCTGATAAGGCGAAAGAAATTGGTGGACAGATTGCGGATGGATTCCATAATATTCTCGACTCGTTTGGAAATTAAATAATTACAAAGACTCAAGGCGGATTGTTGCTTTGGGTCTTTTTTGTTGGTAGGATATAAGGAAGTACATAGTTTTGAAAGGGGATTTTTTGATGGTGAGAATGGAGCGAGATACGATTGGTGAGATTGCGGTTGCGGAGGATAAGTTCTGGGGCGCGCAAACGGAGCGGAGTCGGTTGAATTTTAAAATTGGCGAGGAGAGAATGCCGGATGAGGTCGTGAAGGCTTTTGCGCGGTTGAAGAAGGCGGCGGCTTGGAGTAATGCGGATCTTGGGAAGCTGGGCGCGGAGAAGGCGCAGGCGATTGCGACGGTGTGTGATCGAATCGTAGCTGGGGATCTGGATGCGCATTTTCCGCTTGTGGTTTGGCAGACGGGGAGTGGGACGCAGTCGAATATGAATGTGAATGAGGTCGTGGCGCATGTTGCGGGGGAGGCAGTGCATCCGAATGATGACGTGAATATGTCGCAGAGTTCGAATGATACGTTTCCGACGGCGATGCACATTGCTGCGTATACGGCGGTTGTGGAGCAGTTGATGCCGGAACTTGAGGCGATGCGACGAGTGTTGACGGAGAAAAAAGAGAAATATTGGCGGATGGTCAAAATTGGACGGACGCATTTGCAGGACGCGACGCCGCTGACGCTGGGCCAGGAGATAAGCGGTTGGGAGAGCATGATTGCGCACGCGGAAACGTTTATTTCGCAAAGTAGTGATCATTTGCTGGAGCTTGCGATTGGTGGCACAGCGGTTGGTACTGGGCTGAATGCGACGGCGGATTTTGGTGATCGGGTCGCGAAACATTTGGCGGCTGATACGGGATATCCGTTCCGCTCGGCGTCGAATAAATTCTATGCGTTGACGAGTCATAGTGAAATTAGCTTTGTGCATGGTGCGGTGCGGGCGCTGGCTGCTGACTTGATGAAAATTGCGAACGATGTGCGGTTTTTGGCGAGTGGGCCGCGTAGTGGGATTGGTGAGTTGACGATTCCAGCGAATGAGCCAGGTAGTTCGATTATGCCTGGAAAAGTGAATCCGACGCAATGTGAGGCGCTCACAATGGTTGCGGCGCAAGTGATGGGCAATGATACGACGATAAATGTGGCGGCGAGTCAAGGGAATTTTGAGTTGAATGTGTATAAGCCTGTCATTATTTACAATTTCTTGCAGTCGGTGCGTTTGCTTGCGGATGGGATGCGGTCGTTTAGGGTGCATTGTTTGGAGGGCTTGGAGGCGAACGAAGCGGTGATGCAGGAGTTGGTGGATCGGTCGCTGATGCTTGTGACGGCGCTAAATCCGCATATTGGTTATGAGAAAGCGGCGAAAATTGCGAAGAGCGCGTTTGCGGAGGATTTGTCGTTAAAAGAGGCGGCGATTCAGTCAGGTTTTGTGACAGCAGAACAGTTTGATTTGTGGATTGATCCGCTGAAAATGACGAATTTAGAGGCATAATCATACTTTAGGCTGAACTTTGGGCGAAACCATTGTATCGCTGGCTAAAATGCCGTAAGATGATAGCACTACATGGAAATTAGAGGGTGATGCTATTTTGAGTGGCTGGATGACGATTTTATTTATGGTGATTGTTGGGGCATTTATCGGTGCTGCGACGAACTTTATTGCGATTCGGATGCTTTTTAGACCGTTCGAGGCAAAATATATTGGTAAGTGGCGGATTCCATTTACGCCGGGTGTGATTCCGAAACGACGCGAGGAATTGGCTGTGAAAATTGGTGAAGTTGTCGCGGAACATTTGTTGACGAATGAGGCGGTGCAGGCGAAGCTTTCGGAGGAAGAACTGCGAGCGGAGTTGATTGTGACGGCAAACGAGCTGGTTCAGGAGAAGTTGGCGATTGAGACGACACCGAGGGAACTGTTGGCGCAGTGGGATATGACGGCCATTGGGGACACAGCGCATGACAAAATCGCGACGGTTTTAAAAGGACAGTTGGACCAGTTTTTTGTGAAGCGCAATGAGCTGGCTGTGAAAAATGTGTTACCGGATGTGGTGCACGAAGAGTTGGCTCGAAAAATTCCGGCGATTTCGACGCAAACATTGGCGAAAATCGGATTGTTTACGGCGAGTGATGCTGGGAAACTTCAGATTAAGGCGATGATTGAGCGGATTTTGGCGGAACGCGGGAAAGTCGGCGGTATGGTCGGGCTTTTCTTGAATAATGATACGTTCGTGACCCGGATGCAAAAAGAGGTCGTGAAATTTATCGGGAAGCCGGAGACGGAGGCTGTTTTGGAGGCATTGATTGTATCGGAATGGCAGCAGTTTTCGGAGCGTGCTTTGGTGGACGTGATGCCGATTGAGAAGCAGGAGCAGTTTTCCGAGCAGTTGATTGCGGAGATTATGCGCACGGTGCAGTTGGAAAAGTGGATGGATACGCCGGTTCAGGACTGGATTCGTCCGTATGAGCAGGATATTTTGGATAAAGTCGTGCCATTTTTGGTGGATGCGGTGTTGCAGTTTGCGAGTGAGCATAGCGCAGAGGTCATGCAGCGTTTGGAAATTGGGAAGATGGTGCAACATCAGATTGAAGCTTTTTCATTGCGGGAAATGGAGCAGATTGTGCTTGATATTTCTGGAAAAGAGCTGAAAATGATTACGTATTTGGGCGGTTTTTTAGGAGGATTTATCGGGATACTTCAAGGGATTATTGCTATTTGGTTTTAACTTTTGCCCTTGTCCGTGAAATTTGATATAGTGGGGAAGGAAGAAAATTTCGTATATATGGAGGAACATAAAATGACTATCAATATTTATGACATTGCGAACGAATTAGAACGTGGTATTCGTGAAACAGAACAATTTACGAACTTGAAACAAGCGTATGCGGATGTGAATGCTGATGCTGAGGCAAAAGTGAAATTCGACCGTTTCCGCGAAGTACAAGTAACGATTCAAGAGAAACAAATGAGTGGTCAAGAAATCGATGATGAAACGATTGACTTAGCGCAAGAAGTGGCAGAAGAAGTGCAAAGCAACGCGGCAATCACGAACTTGATGGAAAAAGAGCAAGCGATGAGCCTGATTATCAATGACTTAAACCGCATCATCATGACCCCGTTGCAAGAATTATATGATGTAAAAGAGAAGTAAGAATGAGGGAAACGCCGTACAAAAGCTGCGAATGAGTGGCTTTTGTGCGGCGTTTCTTTTTATTTCTGCAGGATTTCAGCGGCTTTTAGGGCAGCTGGTGTTGCATTTTTGTCTGTGAGTAAATCCATTGGAACCCATTGATAGGCACGCGTTTTCGTAGGTTCGGATTGGAAGATGAGCGGAACGGCTTTCTCCGCTGAAAAATCAACGCTCATGTAGAAAAGTGCGGTAATATGTTGCAAAATTCGTTTATCGAGAAAAGGATAGCCAACAAGGAAATCGTAGACGCCAAGATTAGCTGTGATATCAGGTTTTCCGCCAATTTCCGCTACATTTCTTTTGAGGCAATCCATCAGAGTTTCGTCGTCGTTTAGTTTGCCCCCAGGTAAATCCCATTTCTGCTTATACGGATCGTTTTCGCATTGTATCATGAGAAGTTTGCCGTTATCTTCTGCGACGCCATATACGCCAAAACTTCGGTGCCAGTTGCCCATTGTTCTTACCTCCTGTGATGTTGTTACGTTTAGGATAGCATGTTTTCTTTCTAAATGGGAGCCTTTTGGGAAAATTTTATCAAAGTTTGGGAGGGAATTCATTGTGTGATAAGGGATTTCAGGGTATAATAGAACGTATATTCGTAATTTGGGAGGGCTACAATGAAAGAGATACGATTTGTACATATGGCGGATTTACATTTGGATAGCCCGTTTTTAGGCTTGAAGCAATTGCCGGATGCGGTTTTTAGACAGTTAAAGGATAGCACGTTTGTGTCGTTTGCGAAGGCTGTGGATGTGGCGATGGAAGAAATAGTTGATTTTGTAATTATTGCAGGGGATATATATGATGAAGAAGATCAGAGTATTAAGGCGCAGGCGCGATTTTATCGGGAGATGGAGCGTCTGAAGCGAAGTGGGATTCCGGTTTATATGATTCACGGTAATCATGATTATGTGGCGAAATATCAGGATCGGTTGCAATTGCCTGATAATGTGACGGTTTTTGATACGGAATTGGAATGCCATACGTTTCTCAGTGCACAGGGATACAAGGTGAATTTGTATGGATTTAGTTATGGGGAACGGCATATTCGAGAGGCTGTTTATACGAGATATAAGCGTGAAGGGGAAGCGGATTTTCATATTGGCTTGTTGCATGGTTCGGAGAAGACGGGAAATCCAGTGCAGGATGTGTATGCGCCATTTCGAGTGAGTGATATGAAGCAGATGGATTATTGGGCATTGGGACATATTCATATGCGTCAGGTTTTGGCGGAGGATCCGATGATTTATTTCCCGGGAAATATTCAAGGAAGACATCGCAAGGAAACGGGTGAGAAAGGTGTGACGCTTGTTTCGTTGTGTGAAACGGGAGCGGAATTGACGTTTGTTGATACGGCGCCAATTATTTGGGAGGAGAAAACGCTTGAGATTCAGACGGAAATGGATTTTTCGGGGCTTTTTCAGTTGTTGATGCAGGCGGTGAAAGAGGCTACGAGACTGAATAAGGCTGTGTTATTGTCGCTGGTTGTGAAGTCGGAAGTTGCGCTTAGTAGTGATGTGAAGCAGCGAATGGATAGTGGTGAATGGCTGGATATGTTGCAGGAGCTTTGGATGGACGAGCCTAATTTTGTTTGGGTGATGCGGGTGACATATGAGGTGGCGAAACTGGACACGGATTGGTTAGCTACATCGGGGCTTTTGGATGAGTGGGAGCTGGCGAAAGCGGATTTGAAACAAGAGAGTGCGTTTTATCAGGCAACAGAGAGTTTAGTTGCAAATGGGGCGACGAATCGTTTTTTGGAGGATTTAGGGGAGACGGATCGAGAAAGACTTGTGGAAGAATCGGCAAGTTTGCTTGAAAATATGTTGGAACAGTTAAAGGGTGACATCAAATGAAGATTAGTGCGTTGGAAATTGTCGGATATGGTAAATGGGAAGGTAAGAAGATAGAAGGATTACAGGATTTTCAATTGTTTTTCGGAGCGAATGAAGCTGGAAAGTCGACGATTATGGCTTTTATTCATAGTATTTTATTTGGTTTTCCGACGAAACAGCAGAGTTTGCCGCGGATGGAGCCAAAGAGTAAGGGGGCCTATGGCGGGAAACTGGTGTTGGAGGATACGATATTTGGTCGGGTGACGGTGGAGCGATTGCGCGGGAAGGCCACGGGCGATGTTACGGTTTATTTTGAGGATGGAACGACCGGGACAGAGGCTTATTTGGAGCAGATGCTTGGCGGGATGGATCGGGCGCGTTACCAGTCTATTTTTTCGTTTGATATTCATGGGTTGCAGAATGTGCAGAATTTGAAGGAAGTGGATTTCGAGAGGTATTTATTGGCAACTGGGACGATTGGTTCGGATGTGCTGATTCGGGCGGAGGAGCGGTTGCAGAAGCGTTTGGATGAACTTTTTAAACCGAGTGGGAAAAACCCGAAGTTGAATCAGCAGTTGTTGAAGGTGAAGCAGGCGTTTGCGACGTATCAGGATGGGAAGCGGAATAATCAGCAGTATTTGCGTATTGTGGAGGAATTGGAAGAGGCGCAGGCTGGTGTTTCGCAGGTATTTACGGAGCGGCAGGCGCTGCGGATGGAGATGGAGCAGGAGGAAGCGCTGCTCAAGATTTGGCCGGTTTATGAGGAGTGGCAGTTTTTACGGAAGCAGATGGAGCAGTTGGGTGATTTGGATTTTCCGGCGAATGGAATTGTGCGATTGGAGCATTTAGAGTCGCGGGAAAAGGAGTTGAACGCGCAGCTTATTCAGTGGCAAGAGCGATTGGTGCAACTTGTGGAGCAGCAGCGGACGAGTGATTTGTGGAGTGATTCGGATGCGGAGAAAGTGGATGGTTTGCTTGAGACGTGGCCGCTTTTTCAGGAGTGGCAGAGGCGTGCTGGTGAGTTAGAGCAGGATATTCGTTATTTGGACCAGAAGGAGTCGCAACAGTTTGCTTCGTTGGATGCGGTGAAAGTGATTCCAGAGGACGAGGATATTTTGGCGATGCGACTGGATGTTTCGGTGGAACATGATTTGGCGATGCTGCAGCAGGAGTCTGAGCAGAATCGGGTTCAGGTTGCGGAATTGGAACAGCAACAGGCGTGGAAGAAGCGTGAGTTGGAGCAGCTTCAAAAGCAATGTGAGGATTTGGAGCGGGATCTGTGGTCTTCGGCGAAATTTCAACAGGTTCAGCAACAAGTGGAGCGTCGTGAAACGAGGAAGCGAACGGTTTATCCTATTCCAGTAATTGGTTTTGCTTTATTGTTTTTAGTGAGCTTGATTTTAGCTGGTGTTTTGCAGTGGGTTATTTTGTATGGTGTTGCGGCGTTATTTCTTGTTGGGATGGGCTTTGCTTTGCTTGGATTTGCTCGGAAACAGGGAGGGAAATCTTCTTATGATCCGGCGGAATATGGTGCTTTTATGGAGCAGAAGCAGGCTAGAGCGGCACTTAAGAAATGCTATGACGGGATGGATCATTTGGCGTTACAGGTGGAGCAGAATGAGCGGCGTTTGAGGGAATGGCAGGCTGTGGATGCGGATTTGGATGCTAAATGGCAGACGTATCGGGAGCTGTTTTTCTTACCTAGTGATTTTTCTGGGAAGCGTTTGGAGAGTATTCTGTTTGTGTGGCGCGAGATTAGGCAGGGGATTGAGAATAAGAGGAAGATTTCAGAAGATGCGCAGTTGCTTCATGGGAAAATGGCGGAATGGAAGGCGAAATTGGAGGAGTTGGTACAGCAGTTGGATCTGGAATCGTTGCCTGTGAATGAGCAAGTGATGCTTTTGAAAACAAAGCGGAAGGCTCGGAAAACGTTTGTCGCGGAGATTGCGAAGTCGCAGGAGAAAGAGGAGCAATTGCGGAATCAGATTGCCATTTTGGAGCGGGAGAAGGCTTCGATTGCGTTTGATAAGTCGGAATTGTTGAAAGCGGCGAATGTGAAGAATGAGGAATTTTTCCGTCAGAAGGGGTTGCAGGTGGAGCAGCAGTGGAAATGGCAGGAGCGGGCTGTGTTGCTTCGGGCGCAGATTACAGATTCGCATTTGGAGAGCTTAGCGGGGATTCAGCAGGAGAGTGAGATTAGTGCGCAGGTTTTGGAGCGTAAGGATCGGTTGCGTGTGCTGGACACGGATTTGGATCGTTATCGGAAGGTGATTGCGGAGAAGGAATTGGCACGGGAGACGCTTGAGGATGGGCAAAGTTTTTCGAATCGGATGCAGCATTTCTATTCGGAGCAGGAGTCTTTTCAGGATTTGGCGAAGGAATGGATGCGTGTGAAGTTGGCGAAGGAAATGGTTGGTCAGATTATGCGTAAGTTACAGGAGGAGAAGCTACCAAAAGTGTTGACGCGTGCGACGCATTTCTTTGATGTGCTTTCGATGGGGAGCTATAAGTTGGTTAGGTTCTCGGAGAATAGGTTGCAGGTGGAACGGTATGATGGGATGCGCTTTTTCCCTGAGGAGTTGAGCCAGGCGACGAAGGAACAGTTGTATTTGGCGATTCGGTTTGCGGTGATTCAGATGCTGCATGGGGAATTGCGATTGCCGATTATTATTGATGATAGTTTTGTGAATTTTGATGAGGAACGTTTGGAAGAAATTATGGTATTATTGCAGGAGATACGGCGGGAAAATCAGGTGATATTTTTTACGTGTCATAAGCAGCTTAGCAAATATTTTTCCAAGGAAGAGCAACACATGCTATACTAAAGGGGTAAAGTAGAGGCGAAAATGGAATCGGAGAAAGTAGGCGATCTGAAGATGGATAAGAAATTACTGGATTATGAAGTTGGAGAAGGACTTGATTTGTTTCTATTAATAAAATCGAGTACGAAGGGAATCGCGAGCAATGGGAAGCCTTTTTTATCATTAGTTTTACAGGATAAATCGGGGGAATTGGAAGCGAAACTGTGGGATATCTCGGACAGTGATGAGGAAAATTATGCGAGCCAAAATATCGTGAATATTGTTGGGGAAGTGCAGAATTATCGTGGTAGAAAACAGTTGAAAATTCGCCAAATTCGTCAGTCATCAGGGCTTGATGGTGTGAGTATTGGACAGTTTATGGAGACGGCGCCGATTGATAAGGCGGAGATGAGTGAAGAGGTAACGAAGTATATTTTTGAGATGCAAAATCCGAATTTACAGCGGATTACGCGGGCGCTTTTGAAGAAGTATCAGGATGATTTTTTTGATTATCCGGCGGCTGTGAGGCATCACCATGAATTTGTTTCGGGGCTTAGTTTTCATGTGGTATCGATGTTGCGATTGGCGAAATCGATTGCGGATTTGTATCCGACAGTGAATCGTGATTTATTGTATGCTGGCGTGATTTTGCACGATTTAGGAAAAGTGATTGAGCTTTCTGGGCCGATTTCTACTACATATACATTGGAAGGGAATTTGATTGGTCATATTTCGATTGTGGTAGAAGAAGTGAGCAAGATGGCGGATGAACTTGGGATTGATGGTGAGGAAGTTGTGATATTGAAGCATGTTCTTTTGAGTCATCATGGGAAAGGCGAGTGGGGTAGCCCTAAACCGCCGCTTGTGAGAGAGGCTGAGATTTTGCATCAGATTGATTTGATGGATGCGACGATGAACATGATGGACAAGGCGTTGCGTCATACGAAACCTGGCGAGTTTTCAGAGCGGGTGTTTGGGTTGGATAATCGGTCGTTTTATAATCCTAATTTTAAATGAAAAGCTGAAACGGCCCGTTAGACTCGACAGAAGGCAAGGGACGAATGCTCACTCTGTTCACACTCGTATTGAGGCTCTAAATCGGCAAACGATGCCCCATAAGAGTTACAACAAAAAGCCGTACTTGCTTTTTGTGGAGGGCATGATGTTTTCGAGGAGTTGGTCGTTGAAGCTAGATCGGAGGCGCAGGTCATGGGGTTACATGCTCACGTTTCTCGCACTCATATGGAGACTCTAAAAAGCAGCATAGTATCTCCATATGAGTGCGAGAGGCGGAGAACGGGAAGATAGCTTCATTATTCACTTGAAATGGAGATATATTTTCCAAGACTCATAACATGCGCTCAAACAAGCAATCAAAAAGCAAAAGAAAAGAGGAATAAGACATGATTAATAAAATCGGGCAAGTGATGATTTACGTCAACGATCAAGAGGCAGTTGCGAAATTTTGGACAGAAAAAGTAGGATTCGTAATTAAATCTGAAAACGCAGCCGGTGCACCAGAACGCTGGATTGAAATCGCGCCAACCAAAGATGCTGCAACGACATTTGTTCTTCAAGATAAAGTGGCAGTGGCCAAAGCTCAACCTGAGATGAACTTGGGAACGCCATCAATCTTACTCTATGGGGATAATCTAGATGCAATGTATGAAGACTTTAAAGCAAAAGGTGTTACAGTTGGTGCGCTTGTAGATATTCCAAACATGGGCCGCGTTTTCAACTTCGCTGATCCTGAAAACAATTATTTTGCAATCCTTCAAAAATAAGCAAAAGAAGACCTGAAATCCATCACAGATTTCAGGTCTTCTACTATTTATTACTTAGTTGTTGATGAATCAGTTGATGCGGATCCGTCATATTGCTTGAATGCATCTTTCAAATCTTTGTCATCAATTTTAACGTCAGCTTTTTTGTAAAGTTTTTCTAGTGCTGCAGTTTTTGATTCAGCAGTTACTTTTGATGCCAAGTAGTCTTTCTTCACTTGTGCTTTGTCTTTTGCAAAGTCTGTTTTTGCTGGGTGGTCTAACATTTTGATGATGTGGTAACCAGCGTCTGTTTTAACAACTGGGCTGATGTCACCTTTGTTTTTCAATGCGTAAGCTGCTTTTTCGAATTGTGGTAACATTTTACCAGGACCGAATGGAGCTAATTTACCGCCTTGTGTAGCAGAACCTGTATCTGTAGAGTTAGCTTTTGCTAATTCTTCAAAGTTACCGCCAGTTGTTACTTTCTTGTGAAGCTCATCTGCTTTCGCTTTGTCAGCAACTAAGATGTGTTCTACTGTGATGTTTGGTTGCCACGTTTTGTAATATGCTTCTAATGCTTTATCGCTAGTATCAACAGAAGCTTCTGCTGCTTTTGTGCTTAGTAGATCGAATTTCAGGTAGTCAGACTTGAATGATTTCTCAGTGTAACCACTTTGTTGTAACATGCTCGCAAGTTGGTCACCATATTGGTCTTCGAAAGTCTTGTAAGCTGCATCGATTTCTTTGTCTGTTACTTTGTATTTATCTTCAAGAATCTTCGTCATGGCTAATTGCGATACATATTGATCGCCGACTTTAGCTTTCATTGCATCGTAAAGTTCTTGTTGTGTTACGTCTCCTGCTTTGGTTTCAACAACAGCATCGTTCGCTGAATTTCCACAAGCTGCTAAGCTGAATAGACCCATCATTGATACCATACCTAATACTAATTTCTTCTTCATTAAATAATACACGCTCCTCAAAGTTTTAAATAAGTTCTGCTTAACTACATACTTATCATACCACATAATGGGTGATAATAAAGTAAAATGTCAAAAATCTAATCTATTTCTAATCTTGCCAGTTGCTTCTCTCACATGGCGTTTCCTCAGGATAACATAGTTCCTTCTAAGGTCGCTGAAAACAGAAGCAACAGGACGGTGACATTCACAATTCGATAAAATAATTGACATTGTCTTGGGTTAAAATCTTGTTTTGTGGCGTAACGCTCGACTAGCAAATTAAAAGCCAATAAAGCGACGACTCCAAAAACGGTGTACAAGACGTAAAGTAACACTGTATCCCTCCTTACTCTTCTGAAACAAGCACCGAAAAGCCGCGATCAGCATCTTCTACAAAAGTGTGTTTTGGTGTTCCGATAATGTTTCTAATATGAATGAAATCTGGGTAGCACATGCCTGCATGAATCGCAATCAAAATAAGAAATAGCGGCGAGTGGAGTACAGGTGTCGCAATCATGGCAACAATTAGTAGCGCTGAGATAACGACAAATGGCAAGGCAAGTGACGCAATGTATTGCCATTTCGGGATGACGCGTTTTACTTTCACTTGTAAGCATGGCACGATGTAGAAGTGCCGTTTAAAGCGCATCTGCACGCCATCACGATAACGCAATAAGGCGAGTAAATGAAGCCCTTTATGAATCGGATACAATAGAAGCAAAGCAATAAACGTCGGCAATTCAAAAACCATCACAAATTGGCCAGGAAAAACCAGATTTTCAATTAAAAATAGGATGCACATCACGAGAAGTGAAATTAAGCTGGATTTAAAAAAGACGCGATTATACTCATCTCTTCGTTCCACATTAATTGTCTTTAAACAACGCATGGATAACTAATCCTCCAGTACATAATAAAATAGTAACCTCCTTGGATCACCTTAGTATTGTAGTCCCTGCGGCGCTTTTTTTCAACCCCTTTTCGACTAATAAATCATGCGCTGTGAATAAACTGTGACAAATGTAGCTTTTTACACTATTAGAAAAGGCGCAAAAGTCCTGCGAGAGAACGATTTGCGCCTTTTCTTTTATTTGTTTTCTTTTTTGTCTTTTTTTAGTGTTTTTTCTAAATCTGAGATCGTTTTTTGCATATCTTTAATCTCGTCTTTGAGGCGGGCTTTTTCGGGCTCCATTTCCTCGTTCCAGTTGGCAACGGATTCTTTGATGTCTGTAGATAAATCTTTTAGTAAAGTCGTGCCTTCTGTTCCTAAAACTTGAACGGATTGGAATAAATCTGTCGCATTGTAGGCTAGTTCTTTCAAAATAACGCTCGCTTCACCTGATTTAGAGGCGATATCTTGACGCAGTTCGCGACCTGATTTAGGTGCTAACATAATAGCTGTCGCGGCGCTTGTGAGACCGCCGATAAGTACGCCGAGTAGTACGGATTTTGCATTCATATTTAACACTCCTTTAGACTTCTTTGGCAATTTTGTCGGCTAGCTCTTGGAAGGCTTCTTTGGAATACCAGTTGGCATTGTCCGCCCATTTCAAGCCGAAATCATCTTTATTTGTATAGCGGGGAATAAGGTGAATATGATAATGAAAGACGCTTTGTGACGCAATTTCTTCATTGTTATTCAGAATGTTGAGTCCTTTTAATGGCAAGGCTTTTTTGAGGCCTGCCGCGATCTTCGGAACACGTCTGAAAATTTCTGCGGCCGTTTCTTCCGGCAAATCAAAAATATTGCGCGCGTGTTGTTTTGGAATGACCAGCGTGTGGCCTTCTGTTACTTGTCCTAAATCAAGAAAAGCGTATACTTGGTCATCTTCGTAAACTTTAGCAGAAGGAATCTCGCCGTTTACTATTTTGCAGAAAATACAATCATCCATATTGAATTAGACACCTCCGAATAAATTCACTCTCTTTGTATCTAATGTACCATAAAAACGCGGAAAACGCATGTCTGAAACAAGGTCAAAATAGTGAATTTATAGCGAAAACGGTATCAACTGTGCTATTATAGGGACAATAAGATGGATAATAGGAGTGATAACATGGCTTTAGTGGAGGTTCAGAATTTAACTGGTGGCTATACGAAACGTCCGGTTTTAAAAGATATTTCCTTTACAATTGAGGAGCGCCAAATCGTCGGGTTGATCGGTTTGAATGGTGCTGGTAAAAGTACAACGATTAAACATATTACAGGGTTGATGCAGCAGAAGAAAGGCACTATCACGATTAATGGGCATACGCTGACGGAAAATACGGAGGAGTATCGCAAACAGTTCGCCTACATTCCGGAAACGCCGGTGCTGTATGAAGAGTTGACGCTAAAAGAGCATTTGGAGCTGACGGCGATGGCTTACGGTTTGACGGAAGAGGAAATGAAGACGCGAATGGCGCCGTTGCTTAAAGAATTTCGTTTGGAGAAAAAGCTGAACTGGTTTCCTGCGCATTTTTCAAAAGGGATGAAGCAGAAGGTGATGATTATGTCGGCGTTTTTGATTGAGCCGAATTTGTATATTATCGATGAGCCGTTTGTGGGACTTGATCCGCTTGGTATTCAGTCGCTGTTGCAGTGGATTGAGGAGATGAAGGATACGGGTGCTAGTATTTTGATGTCGACGCATATTTTGGCTACGGCGGAGAAGTATTGTGATAGCTTTATTATTTTGCATGATGGGATTATTCGCGCGCAAGGGACACTCGCTGATTTGCAGGCGGATTTTGAAATGCCAGGAGCCTCGTTGGATGAGATTTACGTACAATTAACAAGGGAAGAAGAGCAGGCCGATGAAGTTTGATGCGGTAGGTTTGTTTAAGAAGCGTTTTGGTAGTTATATGGAAGAAGTTAGCCGATACATGCGCTATATGTTGAATGACCATCTGCTGTTCGTGTTGATTATTGGTGTTGGGGCGTTCGTTTACTCGTATTCTGGCTGGGTGAAGACGCTGACGCCTGTGTTTCCGGCGATTCCGTTGATGGTGATTTTGTTAACGGCGGCGATTGCGGTGACGACGATTAATACGTTGCTCAAACGGCCGGATGCGGTTTACTTGATTGTACAGGAAAAAGCGATGAATCAGTATTTCAAAAAGGCGAATATAGCTAGTTTCTGGATGCAGATTTATATCTTTATTTTAGTTTTAGCCGCATGTATGCCGATGTACGCCGCCGTGACTGGATTTAGTTTTTCGCGATTTTTCCCGTTATTGCTCGTGATGCTTTTGATTAAACTGTGGAATGTGTATTTCCAGTGGGAGACGATGAAGCTTGAGAATACCGATACGACGTGGTTGTTTACGCGGGTTATCGTGAGTGCGGCGCTGCTTTATTTGGTGCTGGCGTTCAACTTGATTTGGTCGATTCCGGTCGCATTGGTTGTGCTACTCGCGAGTTATGTGTGGATGAAGCGCAAAACGGTGGGGCTGACGATTAAGTGGGAGTATTTGATTGATAAAGAGGAAGCGCGGATGAACAGGTTCTATCGTCTGGCGAACTTGTTTACGGATGTCCCTCATCTAAAAGGAACCGTGCGTCGTCGTGCGTATTTGGATTTCTTGTATCGTCCGATTCCGTATGCGAAAGAGAAGAGTTTTGCGTATTTGTGGAGCCGTACGTTTGTGCGGACGAATGAGTTTATGGGCTTGTATGTGCGCTTAACGGTGATTGCGTTCTTGTTGCTCGTTTTTGTACAAGGATTCTATCTCAATATTATCTTTTCGTTGCTGTTTATTTATTTGACAGGATTCCAGTTTATCCCGATGTTGCGCCATTTCGATGGGCAGGTCATGTTGAAACTGTATCCGATTGATGACCATTTCAGACGGCGTTCGTTCATTCACTTTTTGCGGATTTTACTCGTGGCTCAGGCGTTGTTGTTTGGGATTGTCGGGATTGCGCAGAATGGATCGATTGGCGGCGTGATTATACTGGGGATAAACTTGGCGTTTGTTGCGGTGTTTACGTTTGTGTATGTGCCGTATCGGGTGAAGAAGATTTACCAGTGAGCAAAAAAATACGTTGTTGAAAACGTGCTTCAACAACGTATTTTTTAATGGTTTTATTTCTCATCATGGAAGTATTCTGGGAAGTGATAAACATCTACGTGCGAGAAACCGCTTTGTGAGCTGTTGGTGCGAATGAGATCCATGATTTTATTGTGTGCTGCGCCGTTTTTCCAGTGTTGGTAGTCGTCGCCGCTATTCCAGAAGGTGATGATTAAATACTTGTTTTCGGTTCTGGATTGTAGTAATTGCATGCATTGTAAGCCGCGTGCTTCGTGTAGTGTTAACGAAATGGATTGGTATAATTTCTGGAAAATCGGAATTTCTTCGGAACGTAGGTATAGGTACTCGAATGTCACTGTGCCATGGCCTTTTATTTCGCCAAAGCTTTGATTGATACGGTAAGCTGTTCCTTCTTTGAAAACGGTTGATTCCGTCGTTTCTTCGAGCAAAAGGGAGTCGCCGAAATTGTGTAGCAGGATGATGTCGCGGGTCGGGTTGTCCGAAAGAATTTGACGAAGATAATGTTCAGTTCCACTTGTGATATACGCATATTTCATAATAATGGCCTTCTTTCTAAAATGTTATACAAAATAGGGATAAATTATTCCATACCTAGATAGTACAACTATATTCCTCTTTCTGCAAAAATAAAACGTTATGGAGCTACTTATCTGGTTTTTGCGTCGATTTTTTGGTATGCTGTACATTGTAATAATTATAAAGTGTGCTCGAAATTTATGTGCTTTAATGAACAATGAAGGGGTTTTGTTATGAAAAAGTTAGAGAATGACTTATTTTTGCGTGCCGCTAGAAAAGAATCTGTGGATAGGATTCCGGTTTGGTATATGCGGCAAGCAGGGCGCTCACAGCCAGAATATCGTAAGCTTAAGGAAAAGTATTCATTATTTGAAATTACGCATCAGCCGGAGCTATGTGCTTATGTGACGCGCCTTCCTGTGGAGCAGTATGGTGTGGATGCAGCGATTCTGTATAAAGATATTATGACGCCACTGCCTGGAATGGGTGTGGATGTGGAGATTAAGAGTGGGGTTGGGCCAGTGATTGCGAATCCGATTCGAACGGGCCAAGATATTGAACGGTTGGCGTTGTTTCAGGCGGACGAGCATGTGCCGTATGTACTGGATACGATTCGTTTGTTGACGGAGGCGCAGCTTCGTGTACCGCTTATTGGTTTTGCGGGTGCGCCGTTTACGCTCGCGAGTTACATGATCGAAGGCGGTCCATCGAAAAGTTACCACCAAACGAAGGCGTTTATGTATACGCACGAGGCGGAATGGCATATGCTGATGCAAAAATTGGCGGTCATGACGGCGGATTATTTGTTAGCGCAAATTAAAGCTGGCGCGAGTGCTGTGCAGATTTTCGATTCGTGGGTTGGAGCGCTTAGTGCGGCGGACTACCGTACATATATTAAACCGGCAATCATGCAAATCGTGGCGACCGTGAAGAAAGCGAGTCCAATGACGCCTGTGATTATGCAAGCAGTTGGCGCGACGCATTTGTTAGCGGAATGGCAAGACCTTGGCGTTGACGTTGTTGGCGTGGATTGGCGGATGTCGATTGCGGATGCGAGAGCGCGAGCTGGTGGCATGGCGTTACAGGGGAATCTGGACCCATCGCTACTTTTGGCGCGTGAGAAGTGTTTGACGCAAGCGGAACTTATTTTAGCAGAAGGAACGCAGGAACCGGGCTTTATTTTTAATTTGGGACATGGCGTTTTTCCAGAGGTGTCGCCTGCGATGTTGAAGGAATTAACGGCTTTTGTACACGCGCAAAGTGAAATTTTACTAAGGGGTGGAGACAAGTGAGTAAAAAGGTTGGATTGTTGGTAATGGCTTATGGAACGCCGTATAAGGATGAGGATATTGAGCGTTATTATACGGATATTAGGCATGGTCGTACGCCGAGTCAGGATTTGATTGATGATCTTCGTTCGCGTTACCATGCGATTGGGGGGCTTTCACCGCTCGCTAAAATTACGCAAGCACAGGCTTTTGGGTTGGCGGATACGTTGAATAGTATACAATCGGATGTTGAATTTAAGACATATATTGGATTAAAACATATCGAGCCGTTTATTGAAGATGCGGTGCAGGAAATGAAAAATGATGGCGTGGAAGAGGCAATTTCGATTATTTTGGCACCGCATTATTCGAGTTTTAGCGTGAAGGAATATAATGGGCGTGCGCTGAAGAAGACGGAAGAGATTGGCGGGCCCACGATTCAGACGATTGATAGTTGGTATGATGAGCCGACGTTTATCGAGATGTGGGCGAAACGTATTAATGATGTGGCGATTCCAAAAGAGGAGCTGGATCAGACGGTGCTTGTTGTTTCGGCGCATAGTTTACCGGAGAAGATTAAAGAGCACGGCGATCCGTACCCTGACCAGTTGGCGGAGACGGCGAAACTTATTTTTGATCAAGTGGACGTGCCGCATTATGCGTTGGGATGGCAAAGTGAGGGCAAGACTGGGACGCCTTGGCTTGGCCCTGATGTGCAGGATTTGACGCGTGCTTTATTTGAGGAGCATGGCTACAAGCATTTCATTTATACGCCGGTGGGGTTTGTGGCGGAGCATTTGGAAGTGCTGTACGACAATGATTATGAGTGTAAAGTTGTGACGGACGAAATTGGAGCGACATATCACCGTCCACCGATGCCGAATGATGATAAAGAGTTTTTAGATGTGCTGGCAACGGTTGTATGGAAAAATTGGAGTAAATAGAGAGAAATATGATTAAAAAGGTGAGTGTTTCCTGTGGTTAAGAAAAAGATAGTTGTGATTGGTGGAGGTATTACAGGATTATCCAGTACGTTTTACTTGAAAAGGGAGCTTGAAAAAAAAGGACTGGACTACGAATTAGTGTTGTTGGAGGCTGGAACAAAAGTTGGGGGAAAGATCGAAACCGTGAGGCGTGATGGCTACGTGATTGAGCGGGGACCTGATTCGTTTTTACGGCGAAAACCGGAGATGCAGGAATTGGTACGGGATCTTGGACTTGCGGACCAGTTGGTGGAGAATGCGACGGGGGATAATTATGTGCTCGCAAAACAAGGACTGCATGCGATTCCTCGTGGTTCGATTATGGGGATTCCAGCGCGATACCGTCCGTTTTTCAAGACCGGATTATTATCGGCGAGTGGGAAACTGCGCGTGATGGGTGATTTGTTTATGGGAAAGCAGCAAGTGGACGGCGCGGATATGTCTTTGGGGGCATTTTTGCGTGCGCGTGTTGGGGATGAGATGGTCGACAATGTTTTAGAGCCGCTGATGTCAGGAATTTATGCAGGGGATCTGGATGAAATGAGTGCTGAGGCGACCGGTGAGCAATTTTTAAAATTGGAGCGGGAGCATGGTAGTTTGATCAAAGGGATTCGCGCGATTTATAATGAAACGACGGCGAAACAGAGCACAGAATCAACGTTTTTGACCCTGCGCCAAGGTTTGACGACGATTGTAGAGGCGCTGGAAAAAGAGCTCTCTGCTAAAATTATTAAAAAAGGCAAACGTGTGCATAAAATTTCGAAGCAGACGCGCGGCTATGAGTTAACGGTGACGAATCAGGAGAAGCTTTTGGCGGATAGTATTTTTATCGCGTTACCGTATCATGAGATTATTCCGATGTTCCGAGATGACGCGATTTTTGAGGATATTGGCGAGATTCCAGCTGCGAGTGTGGCGACGGTCGGGATGATTTTTCCGAAAGAGGCGATTGAGAAGGATATCAAGGGAAGCGGTTTTGTTGTGTCGCGAAATGAGGATTTTTCGATGACGGCGTGTTCTTGGATTCACCGAAAATGGCCGCATACGGTTCCTGATGATAAAATTTTGCTGCGTGCGTTTGTTGGTCGTAGGAAAGAGGAATCGATCGTGGAGCTGGCGGATAAGGCGATTGAGGAGACGGTTCTGAGCGATTTGAATCGGATTATGACGATTAATCAGGCGCCGGAGTACACGATGGTTACGCGGTGGCGGAATAGTATCCCGCAATATACCGTGGGACATGTGCAGCGCAAAGAAGCGATTTTTGAAGAATTTAGGGAAGCCTATCCGGGCGTCTTTGCTGGTGGTGCATCGTTTGACGGCGTCGAGTTGTCAGAATGTGTACGGCAGGGGAAAGACGGGACGGCGTCGGTTTTGGCGTTTTTGGATGATTTAGACGTGCGGGTTTAGAGGAATTTGGCAATAAAAAAAGAAGATGCTTGACATCTGGTTCGGTGACAAGCATCTTTTCATAGGAAGCTTAGAACCAAGGCTAATAATAGTAGCCCGATGATCAATAGCAATGTTTTGGTGAGGAGTGATTTCACGCTGAGTTTACGACCCAATATATCGTCCAAAAGAGCAATGACGTAGACGAAACCTAATCCGATAAAAGCGGCATACGTTCCTCCAAAGGCTAATAAAAGTAAAAGCCCAGAAATTAAAATACTGTATAGAATTTTTGTGTGATTCATGATAAGTAGGATCTCCTTATTTTTGTATTATAATCCAATCATAGCATAAAAAAATAGAGAGAGCAGATCTAAGAGACTCAAACTCGGTTGGGAAGCGTCGGTTTTGGCGTACTTAGAAAAGCTTGTAGCGCAATGAAATAAAACGCTTTCAAAATTGTTATCATAATACTATCTAGTTTTAATCATATTCTCATTTTCTTCGGGCATACTAGCATTATAGACAAACCCACTACGGGAGGAAAAAACAATGAATAGATTAGAAAAGAAAAGAATTGCAGAGAATATCAATTTATATATAAGATTGAACGGCTTTACGAAACGCTCTTTTGCGAAGGCTACGAATTTTTCTCAAAGTACGGCGGAAGCGATTTTGAATGGCAAAGTCATAAGTAATGCGAAATTCAATAAATACATAGTGAATATAACTGAAAAGCTAGGTTTGGATGCTCATTATTTTAAACAGGATAAGGAAACAATCTTGTCCATGCCGATTCATTATCAAGAGGAAGAAGATAAGATTCATATTGGTGACGAGAAATACAATACGATTAGCGCAATGCTAAAAATTGGTGATGTTTATTATAGTAACTTGTAAGCGAAAACCGGTTGGTGTCCAAATAGGATGCGAATCGGTTTTTTGATTGGGAAGCGGAACGATGCGTGCATGTCAAAGTTATGGTATTGTGAGAAGATACATTGTTTGGAGAAGGGATTTGATGAGTTGAAACCAGCAGCGATTTGTTTTTTTGATTTGGATGGGACGTTATTGACGAGTGATTCGGTCGTGGCGGAGAGTTCGGTGAGGGCGTTACGGGAATTGCGCGTGAAAAATGTCATGCCGATTATTGCGACGGGGCGGACGTTATGCGAGATTGAGCATGTACTCGCGACGACGGAGATGACGTCTGTGATTGCGATGAACGGGCAGTATGTTTTGTATGATGGAAAAGAGGTTTATACGAATCCGATTGATGTGGAGGAGATTAAGGCGCTTCACCAAGGTGCGCAGTCGCAAAACGTGGAAATGGCTTTTTATACGGAGGCAAAAATTCGTGGAACGGCGCAAAATGAGGTTATGGAGAAGCATTATCGGTATTTGGGTGAGGAATCGCCGGATGTGGATGCGGCGCTTTATTTGAAGGAACCGATTTATATGTTGCTATTGTTGTTGGAAAAAGGGGACGATTATTTTCCGGAGCGCTTTCCTTATTTCCAGTTTGTGCGCAATACGCCGTTTAGTAATGATGTGGTGCCAAAGTGCGGTTCGAAGGCGCAGGGCATTGCTAAGTTGCTTACAGTGATGGGTTTTGAGGATGTTCCGACTTATGCGTTTGGCGATGGCATGAATGATTTGGAGATGTTCGGGGCGGTGGATCACGCGATTGCGATGGAGAATGCAGTGCCAGCGCTTAAGGAAAAAGCCGAGTTTGTGACAGCGGATAATAATAGCGATGGGATTGAAAAAGGACTGCGATTGTGTGGTTTACTTTAAAAGAAGACATGAAAAGACCAGATGATTGCCCATCTGGTCTTTTCTAGCGCTCTTAAACTGCCTTCCACAAAGCATTGATGTTTAAGAGGTTGGCAGTGGAATCTTCACACTGCTTGTAGGCTCATCGCATGAAGTAATCTTACCACGCGATAAGGGGAATGTAAAGGTTTATTTGTTGTGGTTCTTTGAAGCAAAGCGAATTTGTAGTCTTTGGTGCGGGAAATCATGAAAAAGCCGTTTTTCTAGATTGTTAGGTGGAGCATCAAAGCCTCGTATGGTTGCAGCACGATCTTATTTGTCATCGCCTTATGCGGATAGTTGGACTCGAGAATTTGGCAATTTTTATCGTGGTGGCGTTCTGGAAGGTTCCAAACTTGTTCCTCCGCGCTAAAATTACCAACTACGAGCAATGTTTCGCCGTTCCATTGGCGCTCGTAGTCGTAAATCGTTTCGCTGGCGGCGTCCAGTAACGCGAAATCACCATTCGCAAAAATATCGTGACCGCGGCGCAAGGCGATTAAACGCTGATACGTGTAAAAAATCGAGTCGGGATTCGCGAGGGCTTTCTCGACGGTCCAGCTATCTTCGTGAATCGGTGCCAGCCAAGGCGTCCCATCTGTGAAACCATGATTTGGACCGTCATTCCACTGCATCGGAATCCGCGAATTCTCACGTGATTTCTCACGCAAAATCTGCAAGGCATCGGTCTCGGAGACGCCATTCGCAAGCATTTGCTTGTACGCATTCCGTGATTCTGCGTCATCATACTGCGAAATATCCGTGAAGTTCGCATCGGTCATCGCGATTTCCTCTCCTTGATAGATGTACGTCGTTCCTTGCAAGCCGAACAGGATAATCGCTAAAAGTTTCGCGCTCTGTTCCCGGTACGCCTGATCATCGGCAAAACGCGCCAACGCCCGCGGTTGATCATGATTCGTCCAAAATAGGGCGTTCCAGCCACCGCCCGCCGCGATTTTCAACTGCCATTCTGCCATGACGCGTTTCAAGTCCGTCAAGCGATACTTCGCGCTAGCCCATTTTTTCCCGCCTGGATAATCGACCTTCATGTGATGAAAATTAAAGGCCATCGAAAGCTCTTGTCGTTCTGGATTCGTATATTTGATGCATTGCTCCGGCGTCGTGGATGACATTTCGCCAACCGTCACGAGGTTGTATTTATCAAAAACGCGACGGTTCATGTGATGCAAATACTCGTGGACATGCGGCCCATCAACGTAGAATTTACGACCATCGTCTTGCGCGGTTGCCAAGGAATCATTCGGGAAATCGGGATTTTTCGAGATATTATTAATGACGTCCAAACGGAAGCCGTCGATGCCTTTTTCGCCCCACCAAGCCATCATTTGATAGATTTCTTCTTGCAGTTTCGGGTTTTCCCAGTTTAAATCGGGCATGCCGACTTCATAGAGATGCAAGTAGTATTGGCCAGATGCCGCGTCGAGTTCCCACGCCGAACCGCTGAATTTCGATAGCCAGTTATTCGGAGGTCCGCCGCCTGTCGCCGGGTCTTTCCAAATATAGTAATCGCGATACGGATTATCCTTGCCTTTTAGCGCTTCCTGAAACCAATGATGCTGGTAGGACGTGTGATTGACAACCATATCCATCATAATTTTCAACCCACGACGGTGCGCTTCTTCTAAAAGTTCTTCAAAATCCGCCATCGTTCCGTACTGCGGGTCTATCGCGAAATAGTCCGCAATATCATAGCCATTATCGCGTTGCGGCGACACGTACATTGGCGTTAACCAGAGCAAATCGATGCCGAGTTTTGCAAGGTAATCTAATTTTTCAATAATACCGCGGATATCCCCGATGCCATCACCGTTCGTATCGTTAAAACTGCGCGGGTAAATCTGGTAAACCGTTCCTTTTTGCCACCATTCGTTATTCATCTAAAAATCCTCCTAAAATCCTGCATTTCCTTGTTTTCGTCTTGCCATTCCGATAATAAATGTGAGTACAAATGGTACGCCAATCGCGATTAGCATGCCAATAGCGTAGGCGCCCCAACCAGCCCGTGTAATCGACAGAATCGAGAACAAGCCGCTGACACCAATGGATTGGGAGATGACACCATTGTACGCGATGAAACCACCTGCGAGCCCTGCGCCAATCATCGAACAAACGAAGGCGTACTTGGCGCGTAAATTGACTCCGAACATCGCGGGTTCTGTGATGCCGAGATAGGCGGAAAGCGCGGAAGTGAGCGCGATACTACGGTTCTTTTTATCATGTGTGACAAAAGCCATGGCAAGAGCTGCCGAGCCTTGTGCGGTATCGGAAAGTGCTTGGATTGGCCAAAACATCGTTCTGCCAGTTGTTGAAATAAGTTGCAAATTGACGGCAAGAAAAGCGTGATGCATTCCTGTAATAACGAGTAGGGCAAAACATGCGCCGAATAGAACTCCGGTAATCATCGGTGAGATGTTAGATAGATGAACAATACCGTCCGTAATCCAATTGGAAATCCATAATGTAATCGGACCAATCGCAATCAGGGAAAGGGCGCTCGTCACAAGCAGCGTCACAGGAGCGACAACCAACAATTGGAAGGCATCCGCAACTACACGACGCAACGCTTTTTCAATGGAAGCGTATACCCAAGAGGCCACGAGAACCGGCAATACTTGACCTTGGTAGCCAATTTGCGCGACTTCCAGCCCGAAGAAATTCCAGTAATGCGGCTCCTTCACGCCGATATCATAAGCACTCATCAGCGCAGGATTCACGAGCACAAGTCCGAGCACAATCCCCATCAGCGGGTTCCCACCGAAATATTTCACCGCCGACCAACCAACAAGCGCTGGCAAGAAAGCAAAGGCGGTCCCAGCAATCATACTAATCATCCCGGCAATACTAGCCAAGTTCGGATACATATCAACAAGCGATTTACCCTCAACAAAAATGCCAACACCAACAAGCACATTATTAATACCGAGTAAAAGACCACTAGCAACAATCGCTGGCAAAATTGGAATGAAAACATCTGCCAGCATTTTCACGATTTTTTGCAGTGGATTCAATTTTTTCGCGTTTTCTTCTTTTAGTTCTGCGGTTGTGACTTCTTTGACATTTGTCTGGCGAACGAGTTCTTCGTAAGCTTTGTCGACGGTTCCTTGGCCGATAACGACTTGATACTGGCCATTGGAGCTGAAATTACCGCGTACAATGTCGATTTCTTTTAGTGCTTCTTCGTCCACAATGGATTCGTCTTTGAGTTGAAAACGGAGACGGGAGATACAGTGCGTCGCCATGTTGATATTATCTTCGCCACCAATTGCTGCAATAATCGCTGCAACATTCTTTTTTGTAACCTTTGCCATCTTAAATTCCCCTCTTTCTGAGCTAACTATAAAATGTAATCGATTTCATTAGATTTATTATAAGTTGTTTAAACAACTTATGCAAGCCTTTTCTTTAAATTTGTTTAAACAAATTTAAAGAAACCCCGCCAAGGCGAGGTTTCGGGGTTACGATGTTTGGATTAATTGTTTTTCTTTTAGTGTTAAGGTGATGTCGGATTGTTTAGCGATGGATTTATCGTGCGTTACCATGACAATGCATTTTCCTTTTTGATGTGCGAGTGCTTTGAACAAGTAGATGATTTTCTCTGCGGTTTCGCCATCTAGATTTCCAGTCGGTTCGTCGGCGAAGATGATCTGGGCGCTACCGGAAAGGGCTCGGGCGATGGTGACACGTTGTTGTTGTCCGCCGCTGAGTTGCAAGACTGGGCGCTTGATTTGGTCTTCGGTGAGCCCGACTTCGGTCAAAACTTTGACGGCATGGGCGCGCTTATTTTTCATGCCGGGGTGTTGGATGCCGATGGCGGTGATGACATTTTGCAGCGCGGTCATGTAGGGAATGAGATTGTACGCTTGAAAAATGATGGCGCAATGGTTTTTGCGGTACTTTTGCAAGCTGAGTGATTTGTTGAGGCTTTGTTTTTGGAATAAAACTTGGCCGGCGCTTGGGACATCGAGACCTGACGCGATGGAGAGTATCGTTGTTTTTCCAGATCCTGAGGGGCCTAGAATGGTATAGAACGTGCCGGCATCAAAGGAGTAGGATGTGTCGAGTAGAATGGTTTGGCTTTTGCCACCGGATTGGTATTTGTACGAGATATTATTCAAACTTAGAATGTTTTCCATATTGGTTCACCTGTCCTTTAATCATTTTTTGATAAGATCATTTTTGGTTGGAGTCTGATGATGAATAAGCATGGGAGTAAGGTTGCGATGATGACAACGAGCATGCCGATGCCGCCAACTTCGACCATGTCTTGTCTTGAAATGGTGACGTTTACTGAATCGATAGCTTCGCCTTTTGGTTTATCGGCTTCGTCGGAACCACCGAATGAGGCGACCATTCCGCCTGATTTTGGTTCATTAGCTTCGTCATCTTTGGCTTGTTGAACTTCTTTTGCGAGCATTTGATTCGTGACCGCTTGCCCAATTGGTTGGCTCGTGAAGCAGGCGATGGAGAAGGCGATCATGCCGATAATGATGACTTCGACAAGGAATTGTCCGATGAGTTTGGCTTTATTTTCGCCGAGTGATAGTAGGACACCCATTTCAAAGCGGCGTTCGCGAATCGATAGTAGAACGAGTAGCGCTAAAATAAGTCCGCCTGCAAGTGCCGTGATGACAACGATAATATTCGCGAAGGAAGCGACATTTTGGATAGGTGTAATCATTTTTTTGTAGGCTTCGTCGTTAGCATCCCATCTGTAGAAATCTTTGTCGACCTCGCTTACTTTAGAAGCTGCTTTTTTGAAGGCGTTGATGAGTTGTGGATCGGTCATGGTGTAGGTTGCTGATGTCAGGGAACCGTTATGTGAGAATGGCATCGCGGCATCGATAGGCATGTATATTTTATTGGCAGGCTCCATGAAATCTACAGGGAACTGTTGGGAACCGGTGGCTTGATTGCTCGTATAAATACCATGAACGGTAAATTCGATAGGTTTATTGGTTTCCATTTCTTTTAGTTTGAACGTATCGCCGACTTTGAGTTTGTTCTGATCAGCAAAGCGTTTTTCGATTACAGCGAGATTGCCTTTATCTTTGTTCGTGATACCTTTTCCAGAGACGATTTTTTCTTTGCCCTTTTTAAAAGTGGAGAGGCCATCCGTGTTGTTCGTACCGCTCAGCATGAAGTCTGGCATTTGTGCTTGGCCGTCTGCGCCACCAGCGACTGTCATACTATTTCCGCCGCCATCCGCATCCTCTTTTTTCTCGGATTTGACGGGGCCTTTGTCGACTTTTGCGGCTGAAGCATCGACGAGATATTGGTAGCTTGCGACTTGCTCTAAGTCTTTTACTTTTTTGATTGCTTCCAGTTTAAGCGGGGGAATTTCGCCGGGTTGTTTTCCAGCTTCCATATCTTTCATTAGCTTGTCCATATTTAAGTTTAGCGTGACGTCACCACCGAGTTTTTTGCGGGCGATATCTGCGCTTTTTTCGGTAGCTGATTGAATCGCGAAACCTGCGAATACAAGGCTACACAGTACAAATAGTAGGATCAGCATGAGAAGCGACTTCCCTTTCTTGGCCCAAATGCTGATGCATGCTCTTCTGATAAAATCCATATAAAAAAACCTCCAATTTCTTTGATAAAACTAACTTTACCGAAAGAAAATGGAGATATGGTGGACCTAATGTGTAGATTTAGTGGATTTGGGTTCCCAAATACGGAATAGGACGCCGTGTTCTTGATTTTCGAGTGCATAGGCGAGTTTTGACTTCTCAAGGAAAGTTGCGGTGATGAAGAGCCCGATGCCGCTCCCGCCTGTTGTTTTATTCCCAGATTTCTCGAGACGATAGAACGCATCGAAAAGTTTGGCGATTTCTTCGTCTGGAATTTTTGGTGCGTCATTATAGATGGAAAAATGCCAGCCGTCTGTTGTTGTGGTTAGCGTGATGGCGATTGTATCGTCGTTTTGAGAGTATTGGAAGGCGTTATGAATGACGTTCGAAATCGCTTTTTCGACGAGTTTTTGGTTAGCATGAATGTGTATATCAGGCGTGATTTGGTTATTCAGGCGACGATTCGCAGCTTCTGGATGCCACTGTTCTTGTTGGACGCAATCCATGATAAACGCGGAAAGGTCGAAGGTAGTTTTGCTCGTCTCAAAATCAGCGCTATCCACGCGAGATATTTCCAACATGTCTTGCACGAGCGCGGACATTTGCTCCATCGTCTCGTATGAAAGCTTCAGATAGGTATCGCGATCGCTGTAAGGTCCAACACGGTGAATCATCGCCTCGAGTTGCCCCATCACGGATGCGATAGGTGATTTCAGTTCATGCGACACAGCAGTGATAAACTGTTTTCGCGTCTCTTCCTGCGCACGTTCCTTCGCAATTTCCGTTTCGAGTTGCACATTGACTCGCTGTAAATCGATCAAAGTACCTTCTAATTCATGCGCCATTTCATTGAGATGTTGCGATAATTGGCCGATTTCGTCCGTTGAATTGACCGGCAAATTCTCAGAGAAGTCGAGTCGCGCCATTTTATTCGCGACAGCATTCATACGCAAGAGCGGCTTCACGGTTCTTTTCGAGAAAAAGTAAGCCGAGATAAAACTGAGAATGAGCACAAAAATCAAGAAGTAGGGGGCAAAAAGCAGCAATACAGACGAAATATCCGTCAACGGTTGAATATTAATAAAATAACGTAAGGTGTAAGGGACGCCATCAATCGTCAAATTCTTCTCAACACTCGTATCACCCGTGGATGAAAAAGTGGCGACAGGAGCTTCTGTGGTAATGGCAGTTGTAGCTTTCCCCATCGTATTAATCTCGGTAAAAGGGATGTAAATAATTTGATTCATGCTATTCAATAAGAACGGCGAGATGTTATTCGTCGACGCAAAATCATCAATCGCGGATTCGACGTCATCTAATGTGCCAGTTTTTGATGCCGCCACGACCAAATCCGCGCCATTTTCTAATTTTTGTTTTTTATAATCGAGGTAAAAGTTAGGCAGGAATAAGAGCAACATCGCGTAAATCAGGGCGGTGAATACGAGTAATAGCGCCAACGTGATGAAAAAAATCTTAGCACTGATTTTAGCGCGAATTTTAGTGATCCATTTTATAGCCAGCACCCCTCACTGTTTGGATTTTGTCGGTGGCGAGTTTCTTGCGCAGATTCTTGATGTGGGTGTTGATGATTTTCGTGTCAACGATGTATTCGTAATCCCAGGCCTGTTCCAGCAACATTTCGCGAGTGAAGACGCGGCCTGGATTTTTCATCAGCAATCGTAAAATATCGAATTCTTTTCGGGTTAATTCGACCGGTTGACCGTTTGATGTGACTTGAAATGTCTCGGTATTTAGCTCGATTTCAGCCAGTTTCAAAACCGACGCATCTTCATCCGTCTGACCCAAAGAAGTACGGCGAAGTAAGGCCTCCACGCGTTTTAGTAACACTTTATAGGAAAAAGGTTTTTGAATATAATCATCGGCGCCTAGTTCGAAACCTTTTAATTCGGAATCTTCTTCACCAAGCGCGGTTAGCATTAAAATAGGGGTGTCTGATTTGGTCCGAATGAGCTCACAAAGCGTGTAGCCGTCCATTTTTGGCATCATAATATCCATGATAATCAGGTCAAACGTCTGCGATTCGAAAATGCCAAAAGCCTCCATCCCATTTTCGGATGTAAAGACCTCGTATCCCTCTGCCATCAGGAATGCGCGGGTGACTTCCAGAATATTCGGATCATCTTCTACAACTAATATTTTCTTCATGTAAACCTCCTTGAAAACACGACTCACCTCATTATAGCGTACAAAGGTGGAGTTACGGTGGAGTAGTTTATTTTAATCGTTGCGCAGAATCAAAGAAAACGAAGCGGTCAGGGCGATGGCGTGATTCGGTGTACTCGAACATGGTCCCATCGGCGTCGTACGCATAGTTTTTGACGACCGCCAAGCAATCGTAGTCGGCTAAATCGAGATATTGCTTGTCATCGGTGAGTGCTTTTTCAACGACAATGTAGCGTTTGGAAGTCACGATTTTCACGCGGAGCTCGTCTTCAATGTATTCATAGATGGACTGCGCGGCTTTTTCAGGCGTCAAATCACGCACGACTTTCCGGTCAAAATAATTCACGTCAAGAATGAGTGCTTCCTCTTCGACCAAACGTAAGCGCTTGATATAGTAAACTTCGGTCCCGATAGGCAGCATCGTTTTCTCTGACAAAGCCGCATCGACCGTCAATTCCTCAAAATGAACGACCTTGGTCTGAAAAGTTTTGTGGTTACGAGTCAGGGATTCCTTCATGCTTTCCACGCCGCCAAACATGAATTCAATCGACTCATGTTGATGAATAACCATGACGCCTTTACCGCGCACACTTTGGACGTAGCCATCTTTGACCAGTTCTGAAATCGCACGCCGTACCGTGTTGCGACTACAATGAAAGCGTTCAACAAGAACATGTTCTGTAGGTAACATTTCCTTGAAAGCGTAGTGATCCTCGTCAATTTCTTTTTTCAATTCTAAATATATATCATGATACACTGCTTTACCCATGTCTTTCCCTCCGATTTCGCTGATTTGTTTAAACAGCATCTGCTTTTATTGTACTAAAGAAAGTTTGAGAAAGAAAGAGAAGGTTTTCATTGGATGTATATGGCAAATAGTGATATATTAGTATCGGGTGGAAACAATCAAGAGGAGGATTGGGATGAGACTAAAAATAAGTTGCGAGCTTAGTTCCAATAAGATTCCCGCAGACTACCGGCGTAAAGTCGTCAGCGTGATGAAGGCAGGGCTCTCAAAATCAAACGAGGCAAAATACAAAGAAATGTACAGCGGGAATAAACAAAAAAACTTCACGTTCTCTGTATACCTTCCAAAACCAAAGTTTAATGGGGAAATCATTGAGTTAGAACAGAAAAAAATCGTGATTAATTTCGCGACGGCCGACGCCGAACTTGGTATTAATTATTATAATGCATTAGTGAATGTGAAAGATAAATTGCTTCCATTTTCGCAGATGAACCAAATCAAAGTGAAAAATATCCAGATTGTACAGGAAGAACAAATCGTCTCAGAGCGCATGGCGTTCAAAACGTTGTCACCCATCGTATGTCGTGATCATAACAAGGAAACGAAGAAAGACTGGTTTTATTGGTGGGAAGAAGAAGATTTCGAAGCCATTTTAAAGCGGAATTTATATTTTCAGCTACGTGATAAATTCGGGGAATATGTCAAATCAGACATCGACGCGTTAGAGTTTCGCAAAGTCGCGATTAAGAAAACTGTCGTTATTTGTTATAATCTTCACGTGGCCTGTTCGCTCGGTAAATTTGAACTTGTCGGACAGCCATACTTATTGAACCACTTTGTCCAAGGCGGTATCGGCTCGATGCGCGGTATGGGTTTTGGCATGATCGAAGTGATTTAGAACATCTTTAATCTAATCAAAATGAAAACCATTTATAATAAAGAAGAAGCGCTGTTTCAACGATTTGGGAGTAGTGCTGTTTGGCACAGAATTTATTTTTAAAATTGGATGCAACATGGTATACTAGCGGAAGAATCAAAGGATGGGAGAGAATATAATGAATGAAACATATCGAAGCGCCGAGCATGCGGTAACAGGCGCAACGAAAGCAGAAATTATGCAAAAAGTACTGAACTGGTTCGTCATATCTTTAGTAATGGCAACGCTTGGAACTGTAATCGGACGAGGAATACCGTGGGCGTTTTATATCCCGCTTGTCGTGTTGGAGTTCGCCTTACTGATCGCGATGATTTTCGTACGTAAAAGCAAGAGCGCATCTAAAATTGGATACGGGTTATTACTCGCCTTCGCGTTTGTGACCGGGCTAGTCTTGGCGCCAACGTTACAATATTATTTAGATGCAGGGGCCGGAAACGCAGTCTTGATGGCGTTCGCGACGGCAACCGTTACGTTCACTGTACTCGGATTTGTTGGAGCGAAAATGAAAACAGACTTATCATTCATGGCAAAAGGATTGTTCGCGGCGTTGCTGATTGTCGTTGTTATTTCGCTGATCTCGATCTTCTTCCCGCTGAGCTCGCTGATGTCAACGATTTTTGCAGGAGCAGGGACGTTGCTGTTCTCGCTGTATATCCTGTTTGATTTCAACCAGATTATGAAGCGCGATGTGACGATGCAAGATGTGCCGGTATTGGCGCTTAGTCTGTACTTGGATTTCTTGAATTTATTCTTGTTCTTGTTGCGTTTGTTTACGGGGCGTAGTTAATTTCATAGTCAAAAAAGAAGAATTTCACCCACAGAGGAGAAATTCTTCTTTTTCAATAAGCTATTATTATTTTGTTGTGCTGACTGTCTCTGTATCAAGTACTTTACCATTGATGTCGTATGTCGTTAATACAGCTTTATCCGTTGTATTAAGAATGACCGTTTTTGCGTAGTATTTAATGGCTGATGGTGTAACGGGAACTTTAACACCTTCTACACCATTGACAGTTAGACTGATTTTTGCGACATCCCCAGTGTATTGTCCAGTAATATAGTTATCTGTCCCAATTTTAAATGGAGCGATGGAAGTGATAAATCCACTTGTGACAACTTGTTTTGCGATGGTGACAGTTTCTGTGTCAAGCACTTTACCAGTGACATCGTATGCTGTTAACTTCACGATATCTGTATCTTTCAGAATAACACCTTTTGCATAGTATTTAAGGTCTGGTGGAGTGACACCGACTTTAGTGCCTTCCACACCGTTGACAGTAAGGCTGATTTTCGCCACATCGCCAGAATATTTTCCGGTAACATAGTTATCTGTGCCAATCTTAAATGGGGTAATAGAATCAATAGATCCAGTTGTAACCACTTGTTTTTCAACAGTGACCTTTTTCGTGCCTAGTACAGTACCTTTTGTATCATAAGCGGTCAACAGCACGTCATCTGTATCTTTTAGAATAACATTTTTTGCGTAATATTTAAGGACTGATGGTGTAACGCCAACCTTAACGCCCTCTTTGTTATTGACAGTAAGGCTGATTTTGGCCACATCACCAGAAAATTGACCAGTGACATAGTTGTCGCTACCTAGTTTAAATGGAGTGACAGTTAAGCTAATATTCGCAGCATTCAGTAAAACTTGTGCGTTATCTAGTTCCTTTTGCATATTTGCTTTTACAACTGGATCAATGACTACGTTAATCAAATTTTGGGCAAAATCAATTGTTTTTTGAGCAGTCGTCGGTTTAAGTGTATTTGTGCTGGGATTATTATTTTGGAACAGGTTCAATATTGCGTCGGATGCCATTTTCTTTGCTAAAGTGTCATTGGTTCCAGGAACGAGAGGTTTTTCATTGTTGCTGACTCTTACTGTTTTGCGTGATACTTCACTTGTACCATTATATCCCGCTACTTCTACCTTTGAGCCTTGTGTGATGAAATCGTTTGTGGAAATGCTGTAGGTTCCATCCGGATGCAGTGTTCCAGTCGCCTTCGCAACACCGTCTATAAGTAGGCGTACACTTGTAATTCCTTTACCCATTATTCCTGTAATAGCTACGGATGTTATATCTGCATCATCTGCAAAAAGACTATAATCTGCTGGTGTATTTCTTATTTTCAGTAGATCTTTTGCTTGATCTATAGCTACCTGCATGTTTGCTCTTACGTCCTCGGTTATACCTACGGCAAGGTTCACTAATTGTTGTGCGGAATCAATGGCTTGTTGATCGGTCGTCACTTTAAGGACATTGGTGCTTGGGTTATTGTTTGCGAAAAGTGCTACTACGGCATCGCTCGCCATTTTAGAGCTGGCGGATGCCGCTTGTACAGGTGTTTCAGAGAGGACGTTAAATGGTGTTACAATACCCGTTCCTAATATGGATGTTACAGTCAAAAAGCTGACTATTTTCTTCATTGGAGTCTTCATTTTGTTATATACCTCTTTCATTTTTTGTTTTTGCTGCTGTGGAAAATATGTTAGTAAGACAAGGGTGTTCTATGCTATTTTTCTAACAATTCCCTTTCTAGTTATTTTTAAATCGATTACCAACGTATCTTAGCATGGTGAGAGGAATAATAATAGTTAATATAATGACTTGACACGAAAGATTCATAATATCCTATGCATTCTTTAGCTATCATACAAATGCGTGGGAAATGTGTCGATAAAAAAATAACAAAATTCATAAGTAAAAAAACTTCTCCAAAAATGCATGGAAAAGTTTTTCATAGGCCTATTGGTATTGTAGCTCAAGTACAAGTAATTGTGAACTTAATTCAAATCGTAATATCCCAATACAATCTCAGCAACCGATTTTGCCGCTACTGGCAACGAATCTTCATCGATATCGAATTTTGGATGGTGATTGAAATACGGGTTTTCGACGCCTTTTGGTTTTGCTCCGACATAGAGGAACGCGCCAGGAATTTTTTCGAGGTAGTAGGCGAAATCTTCTGAACCGGAGAGCATTTCGGCTTCGGATACGGCGATGAGATAGTCGCCCAGCCCTTTTTGTAAGTAGGTTACAGCGTCGCTTGTTGCTTCGGGATCGTTGTAAAGTGGGGGATAATCATGGGTGTAAGTAAGCGTGGCGGTGATGCCGTACATGGCTTCTAAACCGGCCACGATACGCCGAATTTCTTTGTCAATCAGCTCGCGCGTCTCACTCGTCATGTAGCGAACGTCGCCCTCCAGCTCGACATAGTCCTTAATCACGTTAAAACTGCCTTTTCCATCGAAGGAACCAATTGTCACAACGCCGGTATCAAAAGGATTGAGGCGACGGCTGACGATGGTTTGAATCGCAGTGACAAAATAGGATGCGGCTACAATCGCGTCGTTGGCCATATGTGGCGAGGAGCCATGCCCGCCAGTGCCTTGGATGCCGAGTTTGAAATAGCTCCGACCAGCCATTGAAAAACCGCTCCGATACCCGATTTCTCCAGCATTGAAAAAAGGGAAAACATGAATGCCGTAAATAGTATCGACATCATCTAAAAGTCCAGATTCTACAATGCTTTTCGCGCCTCCGGGTGGTGTTTCTTCTGCATGTTGGTGAATAATTTTGATTGTGCCGGGAAGTTCGTCTTTTAGTTGAATCAAGCAGTCGGCAAGGATTAGTAGGTAAGCGGTATGCCCGTCATGGCCACACGCATGCATGACGCCTGGATTCTCTGAAGCAAAGGGGAGGCCGGTTTCTTCTTGAATCGGAAGCGCATCGAAGTCCGCACGCAATCCCAATGTTTTTCCTGGTTTGTCGCCTGTGATCGTGACGATGATACCGTGCCCATTGCCAACTTCGCGTTCAACCACCACATCTTTTCCCTCATAAAATTTGGCTACGTAGTCGGCTGTCGCTTGTTCCTGAAACGATAACTCTGGATGGGCGTGAAGGTGGCGCCGGATTGCAATCATTTCCTCACTTCGTTGATCAATCATTTGCATTAATTTTGCACGCATCGTATTCACTCCTTGTTATTTGGTTGTATAGTCCGCCACAATCGCGCCCATCGCCTTAGCTGCAATGAGTAGTGACGCTTCGTTTATATCGAATTTAGGATGGTGATGGGGATAAAAAACGCCGTTCGCAGGCATTGCACCTACGTAAAAGAAACAGCTTGGGCGTTCCTGCGCGTAATACGCAAAATCCTCAGAAGGCGGCTGTGGCTCGCATCGGGTAATCTCGGTTACTTCTGCAATCGCTGTTTCTTGCAAAGATTTCGCCACGAATTCGGTCAGTGCCACATCGTTTACAAGTACCGGATAATCATTTTTATAGTCTAAATCATACGTAATGCCAAACATCACGGCTAGCCCGTCTAAAATACGGCGGATTTCTTTTTCAATCAATATTCGAGTCGCCTCGGTCATTGCACGCACATCGCCTTCCAGCGTCACCGCATCCTTAATCACGTTAAAACTGCCTTTTCCATCAAAAGAACCAATCGTGATGGAACCGACGTCAAAAGGATTGAGCCGGCGACTAATAATCGTTTGCAGTGCGACAACGAACTCACTCGCCGCCACAATCGCGTCATTGGCCATATGTGGCGAAGAACCGTGCCCGCCGCGACCTGTGATTTTGACTTTGAATGAGGCTCGCCCAGTCTGAATTGGACCTTCCCGATACGCGATTTCACCAGTTGGCATCGTTGACATGACATGGATACCAAGCACTTCATCGACACCGTCCAAACAACCGTCTCGAATCATCGCGATCGCGCCACCAGGAGGCGTTTCCTCGGCCGGCTGATGCAACACCACAATTTTGCCGTGGAGCTGATCTTTCATTTCAATCAAGGTTTCCGCCAAAATCAGCATGTATGCCGTATGCCCATCGTGCCCGCAAGCATGCATCACGCCAGGGTTTTCGGAGGCGAAGGGAAGCCCAGTTTCTTCTTGAATCGGCAGCGCATCAAAATCCGCGCGAATCGCGAGCGTCCGACCAGGTTTGCCACTATCGATCGTCACGACAACGCCATGCCCACCAACGTTTGTCCGCACATCGCAGTCTTTTCCTTTATAAAAATCCGCGATATAAGCCGCCGTATTCTCCTCTTGGAAAGAAAGTTCGGGATGCGCATGCAAAAACCGCCGTATCTCAACCATTCGATCCTGTTTTTCCGTTAACTTCTTCAATAATTGTTGCTTCATCGTATCTCCTCCATCTCTATTAAAAAGTTCCCTCACCGTCCATTATAGACACAACACGGTGAATATATAAGAGAATTTTTGCTATCAAAACGGCTAATTTTTGTCCTCTCGAAAATCGTAAAAGTAGCGATGGACAAAAAGGGGCGTCTTTTCTTTACTATTTTTCAAATGTTTAGATAATTCCTTGTTACGATAAATTATGGTGCTATAATAAAAAGAAAGCGCTACATTCGGAGGAGAGAAACATGGAGAAAACGCAACAACGAAAAGGTATATTGCCGATTTTATTTCTAGGGTACATCGCGATTTACATCGATAAACTGGTAATTGGTGTCATCGCAGTCCCGCTCGCAGAACAATTGCATCTTAGCATCGACGAGAAGAGTTACATATTTTCAGCTTTTTTTATCGGTTACTCCATTATGCAAATCCCGTTCGGCTATTTAAATGACAAATTAGGCTCCAAATTCGTGCTCATTATTTCGCTGTCTATCATTACCGTGGCGTCCATCGTCTTTGGCTCAGCATCAACGCTCATAGCCCTTATAGCAGCCCGTTTCTTCGCGGGAATCGGCCCAGGCTATCCAACATCCTCAGCCAGAACCGTCACCGACACGTATCCAATGGAAAAAAGAACGTGGGCCCAATCCATCTTAATCTCCACATCAGGCATTGCATCCATCGTTGGACCGCTACTTATCCCGATTGTTATCGGAGCATTCGGCTGGCGCGGCGCCGTCTTTTGCATCGCGTTTCTATTCGTATTAGCCTTAATCCTCGTCATCTGGAAACTGCCAAATACGCATAAGGAGAAAAAACAAAGCAACCAGCCAAAAGTCAAACCTGCGATGCCATTTTGGAAAGTAGTCACGAATCCCGTCGTTGTCCTGCTATTTATCGCGATGTGTAGCATCAATATCGTCCTATACACCATCGCCAACTGGACACCGACCTATTTAGCAGACGAGCGCGGCGTCTCACTCGGCATGATCTCCATCATCGTCGCCATCGCAGGACTGGGCAGTTTACTCGGAAGTTTCGGAACAGCCTACATCGTCGGGCGCTTTTTCCAACATCGCGAAAAACGCGTCATCTTTGTCTTGGCGCTCATCACGGCAGGTTCCGCGCTCCTCGTGTACCAATCCGAAAGCATCGCGGTGCTCACATTCTGGCTTTTCCTATGCTACATGTGCTCCGTCATGATTTTCTCAACCATGTTCACCTTACCACTCAAGCGGTTGCATGAATCCATTGTCGGCACAGCGACCGGCGTTGTCAACACAGGCGCAACACTCGGCGGCGTTTTTGCACCAATGATCGTGGCCCAACTCGTAGGCGCATTCGGCAACTACCAAGCCGTTTTCGTAGCCATCGCAGTAGCCGCGCTCGTCACATGCTTATTCGTCGTATTTATACCCAACATGAAAACCATCCAAAAAGCATAAAAAATGTGCCGGCGAGCTTTCCTACTTCGCCGGCACATTTCTACTCTTAAATCGTCCTCCGAAACTCATAAAAATGAATCGCATTCACATCCAAATAAGCATAAAACGACCAATCATCCGTCATCACTTCATCGCTCACCGAAAGCTTTGGAACCGAGGCCTGTGCCGCATAATCTAGCACTTCCTGATCTAATCCATGCCGACTATTCAGCTCCCAATACATCGAATAAAGCGCACCATTATCCCGATCAAACTGAAACATCCGCAATTGATAATGCCCCGGCAAAAGCCCCTTCAAACGAATATGCGACTCCTTCCGATAATCCTGCAAAAGCGAATCCTCCACCGAATAAAGCGGATTAAAATGCGTACAGTTCAGCAAAACCAACTGATACCCATCCTCAAACTCCGTCAAAACAAAATCATTCCCACAAGCCACAAGCTCCCCACACAGCCGTTCCTTAAATTTTAGCGCATAAAAAGCAGGGCGTTTCCCGTTGAAAAAATGGAACAATTCCAGGCCATCCAATCGAATATTCCGTTCCTTCCACTCATCCTCATGCAGCTCCGTATTAATCCAAAAACCAAGCCCAGCTACTTCCGAACTCACAGCAAGCACCGTCTGAAAAATCAATGCCCCCCGAAAAAAAGTCCCATTCGTATAACGCGTGTTTCCCGTCAACGTATTCCAATTAATGAGAATGAGCGGCTTATCCAAGTGATGCGACCGCAAATACTGCTTCAATTTCCGCGTTTTCGACAACACATAATCCCGCGTCACCATGAATTCCTCGTGCGCACTCTTACTAAAATCAACCGCCTCATTTTGGTTCGCATTAAACGCGATAAAATCAATCTGATTCGCCGTCTCCGCCATCCATTCATGGTTCGAAAGTGGCGCCTCCCGTCGCTCCGAAAATGGCAAATAACTCCCGACCTGAATCCGCACGTCAAAACGCTTCAAAACCGCGCGCAACCTCACATACACACGCTGCAACTCCTTCTTAGGAATCACTGTCAAATGCTTCTCGAAATACATAAAATACCATCGACTCACAAATTGCCGTCCAAAAACGTGCATCATGTGACGAAGAAAATGCTCCAATTTTTCAAAAAAAGCCTCCTCATCCACCGCAATTTCCTGATACTCCATCCGAATAAACAATCCCAAATCCAGCTTTTTCAAATACCCAATCGCCAAATCCGCGTTCGCATACGGAGAAGAAGTCGGGAGTTTTTCATCCGTCTCCTTATCCGGCAGAAGCGTCGAGCCCTGAATCAAATGCCGAATCCCGACATACCGCACAGAAAGCTCATCCTTCGCCATCACAAGCTGCGTCTGTACATTCTCCTTCAACACCTCACGCAACTCACCAATCGTCAAAATATGCATCGCGTCCGGAATCGCAGTCGGCTTACTAGAAGCAATCGAAATCGTCTTTTTCTCAAACGGCGCCTCATCCACAAAATGCACTTGCTCCGCAGCTTGGCGGTACGATACCAGTCGCGCCAAAATACTCGGCGATTGCGCCACACGCTTCGTTTGCGTCGTCAACACTTCCGACTTCTCAGCAACGGCGACCCCACCAGCCAACGCTTCCTGCCGATACGTAGCAGGCGTTTTTCCATAGTGAGCCTTAAAAGACGTCGTGAAATTCTTCGGCGAGGAAAAACCGTTTTTCTGTGCGATTTGCGAAATATTAGCCGAACTCGTGCGCAAATCCTCCAAACTATGCTTCAACCGAATCTGCGTCAAATACTGCAGGAAGCCAAGCCCCGTCACTTTTTTGAAATAACGCGATAAATAAGAGGTAGACAGAAATTCCTGCTCCGCGATATCCTGCAACGTAATCGGCTCATCAAACTGCTGTTCCAATTGCTGCGTAATGCGTGTAATCCGCGTATCATGAACGCTAACACCATCCTGCGCCGGCAACTCTTTCTTGAAAAATCGTGTCAGAAGCAACATAATCTGAAAAAGCGCGCTCTGCATCTCCAATTTACTACTTTCCGCTTTATGCGACTGCGCAATCATCATTTCCGCCAAATACTTCCGCAATAACGTCATCATTTTTTCCCGGCCAGGATCAATCCGACTCGACACACAATCGAAAGCCAGCTGAAAATAATCCGCATAATACGACGTGAAAAAAGGACTCGTAATATGTAAGCGAATCACAATCGTATCTTTGGCACCGCGCGCAGTGTAGGCTTCATTATGATTCAGAACAACCAAATCATCCTCACCAAGCGAAAGATCATGCTCCGAAAGCGAAACCACCAGCTCGCCCTGAATCACAAAGAGAATCGTTGTGCCAGCATAATCCTCCGGCGCCAAATACGTTACGTTTTCAAGCTGAATCGAGTAATCATCTTTTCTCCCCACAAAAATCGCCTCCTGATAACTCTATTATACCGAAAAAATTGGAAATAAAAAGTATCCGTTTTTCGACCGTTTTCCTTGGACAAAAAGGATAAAAAAGACTATAATAACTATATGGTCAGTAAAGGTCAGATTAGAAAAAACTCGTTCTTAGAGCGGAGGATTTTTCACGGATGACCACTTATAATGGAAACTATAATCATTTGAAACGAGGTGCGTCAAACTTATGGAAATGCAGAAATTTACACAACAAGTCCAGGAGACGATCGCGTCAGCTCAACAATTAGCCATCGAAGGCAAACAACAACAAATCGACACGCTACATGTATTCGCGGCACTTTTAGAGCATAGCGATTTTGCGAAGCGGGTGTATGAAGTCGCGGAAGTAGACGCGAAACAGTTACTAAAAACAATACAAAACGAAATAGAAAAATTACCGAGCGTGACGGGAAGCAATGTGCAGTACGGCCAAGCGATGAGTTCTTCGCTGTACGAATTGGTGGCAGATGCTGAGAAAGAACGTCAAAAATTAGAAGACGATTACGTATCCACGGAGCACTTATTGCTAGCCGTGATGAACCAGAAAAAAAGCCCAATCACAGAAGCGATAGGGATTCCGAAAAAACAACTAAACGAAGCAATTTTACAAATCAGAGGAGGAAAACGAGTGACAACACAAAATGCAGAAGAACAATATGAAGCGTTATTAAAATACGGTCGTGACTTAGTCGCCGAAGTTCGCACGGGAAAAATCGATCCAGTCATTGGTCGTGACGCCGAAATTCGCAACGTCATCCGAATTTTATCGCGAAAAACGAAAAATAACCCAGTCTTAATCGGGGAACCAGGCGTTGGTAAAACTGCGATTGTGGAAGGTTTGGCGCAACGGATTGTACGCAAAGATGTGCCAGAAGGACTGAAAGATAAAACGATTATCTCGCTTGATATCGGCTCCTTGATTGCCGGCGCTAAATATCGCGGTGAATTTGAAGAGCGTTTGAAAGCCGTTTTACAAGAAGTGAAAGACAGCGACGGCGAAATTTTGCTATTTATCGATGAAATCCACACGATTGTCGGCGCTGGAAAAACGGATGGCGCGATGGATGCCGGAAATATGCTGAAACCAATGCTTGCCCGCGGTGAACTTCATTGTATCGGCGCCACAACATTGGACGAATACCGCCAATACATTGAAAAAGACCCAGCCTTAGAACGCCGATTCCAAAAGGTTCTTGTTCCAGAGCCAACCGTCGAGGATACCGTATCGATTTTGCGCGGTTTGAAAGAACGTTTTGAAATTCATCATGGGGTTAATATTCACGATAACGCGCTTGTTGCGGCGGCGAGCTTGTCGAATCGCTACATCACGGATCGTTTTTTACCAGATAAGGCGATTGATTTGGTCGATGAGGCCTGCGCTACGATTCGCGTGGAAATTGACTCGATGCCAAGTGAACTTGACGAAGTAACGCGCAAAGTGATGCAGCTGGAAATCGAAGAAGCAGCGCTAAAAGAAGAGAAGGACCCAGCGAGTGAGCGCCGTTTGGAAATGTTGCAAAAAGAACTCGCAGATTACAAAGAAGAAGCCCACAAGATGAAATCCAAATGGGAATCTGAGAAGAATGAAATTAGCCAAATCCGTGAAGTTCGCGAACAGATCGATCATTTGCGTCATGAATTAGAGGAAGCGGAGAACAATTATGATTTGAATAAAGCCGCTGAACTCCGTCACGGTCGCATTCCTGAGGTTGAGAAGGAATTGGCGCGATTGGAAGAGGAGAACCGCGAGAAGACGGCGAATGAGGATCGACTTTTGCAAGAAGAGGTAACGGAGAATGAAATTGCGGATATCGTTGGTAGATGGACCGGGATTCCAGTGGCGAAATTGGTCGAAGGAGAGCGGGAGAAGTTGCTGAAATTGGCAGATTCGCTCCAAGAAAAAGTCATCGGTCAGGAAAACGCGGTCGGGCTTGTAAGTGACGCAGTGATTCGTGCGCGCGCTGGGATTAAAGATCCACGACGCCCAATCGGTTCGTTTATTTTCCTAGGCCCAACTGGTGTCGGAAAAACCGAACTTGCCAAAGCGCTGGCCTTCAATCTTTTCGATTCGGAAGATCATATGATTCGGATTGACATGTCGGAATACATGGAGAAACACGCGGTATCAAGGCTTGTCGGTGCGCCGCCTGGTTATGTCGGTTATGAAGAAGGCGGTCAGTTAACCGAAGCCGTTCGCCGCAACCCGTACTCGATTATTTTGCTAGACGAAATTGAAAAAGCGCATCCCGACGTGTTCAATATCTTGCTTCAAGTGCTGGATGATGGCCGGATTACCGATTCCCAAGGACGCCTGATTGACTTTAAAAACACGGTGATCATTATGACGTCGAATATCGGTTCTACGATGTTGCTGGAACGAACGGTGGATGGTGAAATTTCTGAAAAACTGGAAGAAGATGTCCTCGAAGTTTTGCAAGCCTCGTTTAAGCCTGAATTTTTGAACCGTGTAGACGATATTATTCTGTTCAAACCGCTGACACTGGACAATATTAAAGGCATCGTGGAGAAAGTTGTCGCTGAATTGCAAGTCCGCCTCGCGGGTCAAGAAATAAAGATTACGATGACCGACGATGCGAAACGCTTTATCGCTGAAGAGGCATACGATCCAATTTACGGCGCGCGTCCTTTAAAACGTTATATTACGCGTCAAATCGAAACACCACTTGCCCGCGAAATCGTCGCTGGAAAAATTATGCCACATTCTGAAGTCGCGATTACACTACAAGACGGCCGATTTGATTTTGAAATTTTAGGGGAATAAAAAAAGCGCTTGGCTCAGACTTGCATTCTGGGTCAGGCGTTTTATAATTGGTGAAGTAGGGAACAAGGAATATGAAACGAAACGTGGAGAGGATGAAAGAAATGAAATTAGTATTGATTCGTCATGGACAAAGTGAATGGAACAAACTGAACCTTTTTACAGGCTGGCATGATGTTGATTTGTCAGAACAAGGCGTAGAAGAGGCGAAAAAAGCGGGAGAACTGATCAAAGAAGCAGGCCTCCAATTTGACGTTGCCTTCACGTCCGTCCTAACCCGCGCGATTAAGACGTTGGATTATGCGCTAGAAGGCTCCGAGCAATTATGGATTCCCGTCTACAAATCATGGCGCTTAAACGAACGTCACTACGGCGCGCTCCAAGGCTTGAATAAACAAGAAACCGCTGATAAATATGGCGCAGATCAAGTCCAACTATGGCGCCGCAGCTATGATACATTGCCACCACTTTTGGAAGAAAATGACGAACGTCAAGCAAAAAACGATCGCCGTTATCAGTTGTTAGATACGAGTGCGATTCCAACCGGTGAGAATTTGAAAGTAACATTAGAGCGCGTGATTCCATATTGGATGGACACGATTGCGCCTGAAATCAAGAGTGGTAAACGCGTGGTTATTGCCGCACATGGTAATAGTTTGCGCGCATTGGTGAAGTTCCTCGAAGGCATTAGCGACGACGATATTATGGAACTTGAGATTCCGACTGGCGTGCCATTAGTGTACGAATTGGATGATGACTTGAAACCGACGAATAAATATTACTTAGGTGAATGACTGGATGCAAAATCAGACAAAAAACGCCCAACCCAATTTTTGGGTAGGACGTTTTTTTTGCTTTACAACAAATCGAGCGAAAGCGTTTGTATTCAGGCAGTGTGGTGGAAGCCGGAAGCGGAGCATACTAGTGTAGTGAGAACCGGAAGTCCGCCAGACTGCCTGAATGCGAGCGCTTGCCGCCGATTTTACTCGGGTTAGGCTCAACACCACTTTTTTATTTAATATCGTAGGTTTCGCTTTCTTTTGGCATCAATACAGGAATTAGGAAAATCGCGATAGAGATAGCGACCGCCATAATTGTCCCCATTGTGAAATCGTAAGTCGTTGCAATAACCGAAGCCGCAACATACTCAGACATTTGAGCTAAAATAAACACCCAGAAAAATGTAATGATATAACGCATGACACAACACCTCCGTTCAAGGATTCCTCGATTCATTCTAGCATAAAAAGGAGCGATTGAACAAGTATTTGTTTATGGCAAGCTAGGATAAGATTAGCTTTCAAGTATAAGAATAATCTCGGGCTTATAAATAAAATGGAAAAGGTCTTGTGAAATTATCATGATAATCGTGTTTTATTAACCACCATGATAAAATACAATTATCGTGATAAATTGAAAGGTAGTTGACTATGAAAATAGAACCCTTGAGGAAAATATTCGATGTAATATCTAAAGTTGACAATCATAGGTTGTTTTAAGATTTATAGGTAAACGATAAAGTAAACTAGAAGATTTCTATTGTTAAAAATATGAATCTCTGTTAAAATTAGGACCAGGTAATAAAAAAAGCCGAACATGCCCGTCTATCCCCGACAGAAATAGTGACAAGCATGAAATTGGGATTGACTCCAAGGTAAAGCAAAATCGCCATACTCATTTCTTCGGGTAGGACAAAAAATTATGCTTTACGCAAATCGAGCGAAAGCGTTTGTATTCAGGGAGTTTGGTGGAAGCCGGAAGCGGAGCATACTGGTGTATGTGAGAACCGGAAGTCCGCCAAACTCCCTGAATGCGAACGCTTGTCGCCGATTTATCTTGGGTATACTCTAGACTAATTTTGTCACTATTTCCGAGGGGATGGCGTGTAAGGCTGGATTGGGAACCGGCTACAAAACCAAAAGCCTCGCCAATTCACCAAACAAAATACGCGAGGCCGGAAAACCCAAAAATTGCCACCAACTCATTCGCAAAAACCAGCAATTATACTTTTTATATGTCATATCCCGAAGCGAGTTAAGGCGCTTCACAACTAATTTTTCTTGGAGGAATACGAAATGAATGCAGGTATTTTAGGTGTAGGTAAATATGTACCAGAACGCGTCCTTACAAACGCGGATTTAGAAAAAATGATGGATACATCCGACGAGTGGATTCGCTCAAGAACAGGAATCGAGGAACGCCGCATCGCTCGTGATGATGAATATGTGCACGATATGGCTTATGAAGCAGCCAAAGCAGCGATCGAGAACGCAGGATTAACACCGGCAGACATCGATTTAATTATCGTCGCAACAGTAACGCAAGAATCCAATTTCCCGTCTGTGGGAAATATTATTCAAGACCGTCTAGGCGCCAACAAAGCCGCAGCAATGGATCTCGAAGCCGCATGTGCCGGTTTTACATTCGGAACCGTGACAGCCGCTCAGTTCATCCAAACAGGCGCGTACAAAAATATCGTCGTTGTCGGCGCAGATAAACTATCCAAAATTACGGATTGGGACGATCGCAGTACCGCGGTTCTTTTCGGTGATGGAGCAGGCGCAATCGTTATGGGACCAGTATCTGATGGACGTGGCTTATTATCCTTTGACCTCGGTTCAGACGGATCAGGTGGAAAATACCTCAACCTCAACGAAAAACGCAAACTGTACATGAACGGCCGCGAAGTTTTCCGATTCGCTGTACGCCAAATGGGTGAAGCATCCCTACGCGTTCTTGAAAAAGCGGGTATGGAAAAAGAAGAATTAGACTTGCTTATCCCGCATCAAGCGAACATTCGTATCATGGAAGCATCGCGCGAACGCTTAGATTTACCAGAAGAAAAACTGATGAAAACCGTCCACAAATACGGTAACACATCCGCATCTTCCATTGTGCTAGCTTTAGTTGACGCGGTAGAAGAAGGTCGTGTTAAAGACGATGACAACTTATTATTAGTCGGATTCGGCGGCGGCTTAACTTGGGGCGCGCTAATCCTTAAATGGGGTAAATAACGCAAAACAATGTCTGGGATAACGCACGATTCAATCCCAGACTATTTTTCAAATTAGGAAGGAAATACGTCTTTTTGAGAAATCGGATTTCATTTATGATATAATGAAGGTGTCTTTTTATATTTTGTTATGAGGAATAGCATTTTTTGTATGACCAACTACTGCTAGATTAGCGGAAGTTATTTTTTGTGTGATAATTGTAGATGAGGAGATGAAAAAATGGAGAAGAAACGTGTGGTAGTAACGGGTGTTGGTGCTGTTACGCCGATAGGTAATGACGCCGATACAGCCTGGGAAAATGCCAAAAAAGGTGTGAACGGTGTTGGAGAACTTACACGACTTAATAAAGATGATTTCCCGGTTAAAATCGCTGCGGAACTGAAAGATTTTGATATTGAGAAGTATATCGATAAGAAAGATGCGCGCAAAATGGACCGCTTTACGCATTATGCGATTGCAAGTTCGGATATGGCGGTTGCGGACGCTGGTCTAGTGATTGACGACTCCAATGCAACACGTGTTGGTGTTTGGATTGGCTCGGGGATCGGCGGTATGGAAACATTTGAGACGCAATATGAAACCTTTTTAAATCGCGGACATCGCCGTGTTAGCCCATTTTTCGTGCCAATGATGATTCCGGATATGGCGAGTGGTCAAGTATCGATTCGTCACGGCGCAAAAGGCATTAACTCAGCAACGGTTACGGCTTGCGCGACGGCAACAAACTCGATCGGTGACGCTTTTAAAGTTATTCAACGTGGGGATGCTGATGTGATGATTACAGGTGGTGCCGAGGCGCCGATCACAAAAATGTCTGTGGCTGGTTTCGTTGCCAACAAAGCCTTGTCACTTAATCCTGATCCAGAAATAGCATGCCGTCCATTCGACGTGGATCGCGACGGTTTTATCATCGGAGAAGGCGCTGGTATCTTCATTTTAGAAGAATTAGAACATGCCAAAGCCCGCGGTGCAAAAATTTATGCGGAAGTGGTGGGTTACGGCGCGACAGGCGATGCGTACCATATCACAGCGCCAGCTCCAGGTGGAGAAGGTGCCGCTCGTTCGATGCAAATGGCGTTAAATGACGCAGAAATCGGCGTGGATAGCGTGGACTACATCAATGCCCACGGAACAAGCACGCCGTATAATGACGATTACGAAACACAAGCAATCAAAACTGTGTTCGGCGATAATGCTAAAAAACTCGCAATCAGCTCCACAAAATCAATGACAGGACACACACTAGGCGCGTCTGGCGGTATTGAAGCCATTTTCAGCGTGCTAGCAATCCGCGACAGTGTCGTTCCACCAACGATTCATTTAAACAATCCAGACCCAGTTTGCGATTTAGATTACGTTCCAAACGTAGCTCGCGAAATGAACGTCGATGTGGCGATGTCCAATTCCTTTGGTTTCGGTGGACACAACGCAACACTAGTATTTAAAAAGTATCAATAAAACGCAAGAGAGGCGTCCAATTTGGAGGTGTCTCTCTTTTTTTGAGCAATAAATTAGCATTTCTTATAAAAATAGCTTACAATTAAATTGTGCACAAATTAATTAGGAGGAAGAACGATGGCCAGTCAAAAACGAATCCTAGACGAACAACTTTGCTTTTCTATTTATACCGCCTCACGTGAATTCACGAAATTTTACCGACAAGCATTGGAACCTTTTCAACTTACTTATCCGCAATATTTAGTCCTTTTGGCGCTTTGGGAAGAACCGAAGCAGCTGGTGAAAGAGCTAGGAAGCAACCTCTCACTCGACAGCGGAACCTTAACGCCGATGTTGAAGCGAATGGAAGGCATGGAACTAGTCAAACGATCACGCAGTACAGAAGACGAACGAAAAGTATACATCGAGCTCACCAAAAAAGCAGTGGATATGAAGCCAGCCGTTTTAGAAAGTGTAGCCGACTGCATCTCCAAGCTCGCATTTACCGAGCAAGATTACAAACAGATGCTAAAGGGAATAAAAGAACTGACGACCAAAATTCAAGAAAATAATGGAGGAACGAAACATGAAAAAATTATATGAAGCAACAGTAATCAATACCGGTGGACGTAAAGGAGAAGTACATTCTCCAGACAACATTTTCTTCCAAGACATCGCATCACCAAAAGAACTAGGCGGCGAGGGCGGTTCAGGCTCAAATCCAGAACAATTATTTGCAGCTGGCTACTCCGCATGTTTCAATAGCGCGCTAGAATTAGTAATGTCCAAACAAAAAATCGAAGCAGCGAGCACAGTAGAAGGAACCGTATCGTTATACAGCGATCCCGAAGATAACGGCTTCAAAATTGGTGTTGTCCTAGCTGTCCACATCGAAGGCGTTGATGCAGAAACTGCGCAAAAACTAGTAGAAACAGCTCACCAAGTATGCCCGTACTCGAAAGCAACACGCGGTAATATCGAAGTAGAATTAAACATTATCTAAATACACAAAAATCCTGCCATACCTTTTCTAAAAATGTACTGAACCCCAAAAGTTGGACCAAATTTAATTAGACTTCTTGGCTGGCCTGAAGACGGTATTCTACCGGACTCA
>NZ_JNFB01000017.1 GCF_000766145.1 Paenilisteria newyorkensis
CGCAATTACTATTTTACTCGGATTTTCATTATGAGTCTCTTTTTTAGTTACCGTTGCACTTCAATTGTAAATTCAAGGCACAAAAAAACCATAGGCTCCACCATTTCAGCGTTTGCCTACAGTTCTGATTTAATTCGCTGAGGACGTATCAATCATCGTGACCTCAACATCGTTCGCTAAGATGCCAGTGTTGGTTTCATTCGACCAAAACGGACCTTCTAATGTTTTCTTTTCCTTGCTGCTCACTTCATGCTTGTCGTAAAATCTAGCCTCTACAGCGTAGCGATTACCGACTTTCACCGAATCCCATTGTGACTCGTCAAGGTCTAGCTTAATCTTTTTGCTACCTGCTCCTTCGATGTTTCCTGAAATAGAATTGTCATCATTCTTTTGCGTGACCAAAAAATTAAAAGAAACATCTATTGGAGAAGCGGAGTTTTGCAGAAAATAATAACCTCCTGCTAAAAAAACAATCGCGATAATTGTAAAAAAGGGGATCTTTCGCATCTTTGTCTATCTCTCCTTCATATATATAAAACATCCAATTTAGCTACTTCTTTATTATAAGCTCTGTTTTTCATTTCGGGAAGGGGAAAACGCGATTTCTCATTGTATTTTTAGAATTACTTCCGTTTTATTTATCCGCATCTCATTTTGGAGGCTATTTCTCTTTAGGATGATCTTGTAAAGCGTCAACACCACGCTCGCCGGTACTGATTTTAATGACCTCAGCCACGGGATAAATGAAAACTTTACCATCGCCAGGTTCGCCAGTGCGCAACGTGTTTTTCACAACTTCTAAAACGGCTTCCACAGGCACGGTGCTGACAACAATCTCGATTTTCATGCGTTCGTGAACATTGTTTTCTTTCTTTTTGCCGCGATACAGCTCGATTAAGCCTTTTTCAAGACCGGTTCCGAGCGCCTTCGTCACAGTGAGGCCGCTAACGCCGATTTCTGCGAGCGCTTTTTGGAATTCGTAAAAACGGTTTGGACGTGTAATAATTTCGATTTTTGTTAAGTTTGACAATAGAACCACCCCTTAATCATGATAGGCTTTTTCGCCGTGAAGCGTTAAATCAAGCCCTTTGTACTCTTGATCTTCATCCACTCTGATTGGTAGGAATATTTTGATAACATAGATAATGATGGTGGTAGCAATCGCAACGAAAACGACCGTAGATCCGATAGCGATGAGTTGTTTGCCGAGCAAGCTAGCATTTCCGTAAAAAAGACCGTCCGCGCCAAGCTTGTTAATTTTAGTAGTAGCGAAAAGCCCTGTGGCAATACCGCCCCAAATTCCGCCGATACCATGCAAACCGAAAGCGTCTAGTGCATCGTCGTATTTCAGCTTGCCTTTTAACCAGAACACCGCCCAGAAACAGATCGCGCCGCCGAGGAAACCAATCAGTAAAGCACTGCCAACCGTGACGAATCCAGCTGCGGGCGTAATCGAGACAAGGCCTGCAATCGCGCCGGAAATTGTGCCGAGCATTGTTGGTTTTTTGTTAATCAGCCATTCGACCGCGACCCAACCGATAATCCCTGCTGCAGCGGCCGAATTGGTGTTGACAAACGCAGCCATCGCAACATTATCGATCGTCAGCGCGCTACCAACATTAAAACCGTACCAACCGAACCAGACTAATATACCACCAATTAAAGCGAGTGGCAAATTATGTGGGGAGGAATTCTCCGCTTCCTTACGACGCCCAAGCACAATCGCGAGCACGAGCCCCGTAATACCAGAACTAATATGAACCACATTCCCACCCGCAAAATCAAGCGCACCGAGTTCACGTAACCAGCCACCGTCGCCCCAAACCCAGTGAGCGACAGGAGAATAAACAAGCAATGACCATAAAATAATGAAAATTAAGTATGCCGCAAAATTCATCCGTTCCGCAAAAGCGCCAGAAATGATAGCTACTGTCAAAATAGCGAATGTCATCTGGAACATCATGAATAAAGTATGTGGAATCGCGTCGGAGTATGTCGCATTGGCATCGAAACCGACGCTATGCAAAAATGTCCAATCAAAACTTCCGATAAAAGCATTTCCTGGTGCAAAAGCGAGGGAATAACCAACGAAAACCCATAGAATAGAAATAATCGCCATCGAGCTAAAGCTATACATCGCAGTGCTCAGTACGTTTTTACGGCGAACCATCCCTCCATAGAATAAAGCAATCCCCGGTGTCATCAGCCAAACTAACAAGGTACAAAAAAACATAAATACTGCTTCCATGTGACACTCTCCTTTTTGTTAGATAATCTAACATTTGTTTTTTGTTTATGTGATAATAATACTGCAAACTGAAAATAAAGCAAGCTATTTTAACTGAAAATTTATATTTTGTTAGATTATCTAACATATAGCGCTTTCTTAACTATGTTTTAGGGTTTTAATCATAATATTCATTTTATTTGAAGTTAATTTTTTGCGAGAAAATAGGTGACATAAGGTGTAAAAGAGGCTTTTAAAAAAGGGCAAACTAAAAGACTCTTCACGTCAAAATGTGAGGAGCCTTTTGGATTTTAAATATAAAACATATAGCCATCTAAAAGCGGATCGTCGCCGTGGCTCGCTAAATCTTCCAATGTTGTGCTGTCCAAAACTTCTTTGACGGCATTACGAATGCGGAGCCAAAGTTCGCGTTGAGCAGCTTCTTCATCTTCAATGCTCTCGACCAGAACAATCGGGCCTTCTAACGTGCGGATGATGTCGCCGGCTGTGATTTTTGCGGGTTCGTCGCCTAGAATATAGCCGCCGTGCGCGCCGCGGATACTTTTCACAATACCTGCGTTACGAAGCGGGCCGATCAATTGTTCTAAGTAATGTTCGGATAAGCCTTTTTTTTCAGCGATGGAACGTAACGAAATGGGACCTTGTCCGAAACATCGCGTTAATTCGAGTACAATAGTTAAGCCATAGCGGCCTTTTGTTGTGATTTTCATAATAACCTCCAAATAGTGTCGCGATTTTCTGGTACAATGAAGAAGAATCGCTTATGTATGATCTTCAAAATGCGATATCAGGATAATTATATAGTATATGGCGTCAAGAAGCTAATGAAATAGATGTTTTTGCATAACAGAACATACGCTCTTATGGTATAATTGGAAGAGATGATTAGAGGGGGAGAGATATGGCTATTCAACCGCTTGCTTACCGAATGAGGCCGAAGTCGCTAGATGATATTGTTGGACAGACGCATCTTGTTGGTAAGGATAAAGTGATTTATCGGATGGTAAAGGCAAAACAGTTGTCTTCCATGATTTTATATGGACCGCCTGGCATTGGGAAAACGTCGATTGCGAGCGCGATTGCAGGGAGTACAAAATATGCGTTTCGGATGTTGAACGCGGTGACGAATAATAAGAAGGATTTGGAAATTGTAGCTGCAGAGGCAAAAATGAGTGGAACGGTGATCTTGCTTTTGGACGAGGTACATCGCTTGGATAAGCCAAAACAAGATTTTCTGTTGCCGCATTTAGAGAGCGGCCAGATTATTTTGATCGGGGCAACGACGAGCAATCCGTATATTGCGATTAACCCAGCAATCAGGAGTCGGACGCAAATTTTTGAATTGAAGCCGTTGTCGGTTGCGGATATTGAGGTGACGATGGACCGGGCGCTGGCGGATTCGGAGCGGGGCTTGGGGACGTATGATGTTGTGCTGGATTCAGATGCGAAGACACATTTGGCGACGGCGAGTAATGGCGACGTTCGGAGTGCGCTGAATGCATTGGAATTGGCGGTTATTTCTTCGGAACCGGGAGATGATGGAAAAGTACACGTAACGTTGGGAGTCGCAGAGGAATGCTTACAGCGGAAGAGTTTGGCGCACGATAAAGATGGCGATGCGCATTACGACGTTTTGAGCGCGTTTCAGAAATCGGTGCGAGGCAGTGATGTGAACGCAGCGCTCCATTATATGGGCAGGCTGATTGAGGCGGGCGATTTGGTGAGTATAAGCAGGCGTATGCTCGTGATGGCGTACGAAGATGTAGGGCTTGCGAATCCGCAGGCAGCGACACACACCTTGTCCGCGATCCAAACCGCTGAAAAAATCGGGTTCCCGGAAGCGCGGATTCCATTGGCGAATGCGGTTATCGAGCTATGTTTGTCACCGAAATCCAACTCTGCGGTTATGGCGATTGATAGCGCGCTAGCAGACATTCGAGCCGGAAAAAGCGGCGAAGTTCCAGATCATTTACGTGATGGGCATTATTCCGGAGCGAAAGAACTCGGTCGAGCGCTGGATTATAAATACCCACATAGTTATGAAAATGCGTGGGTGGATCAGCAGTATTTGCCGGATCGTTTGTTAAAAGCGAAGTACTATGAACCGAAGCTGACGTCGAAATATGAGCAGACGATTGCTGGGGTCTATGAGAAGATAAATCAGAATAAAGAATAGAAATATAGTAAAAAAAGTTACGAATTTCGACACATTTAAGTGCTCCAAATTGAAATCTATAAAATTTTGTGGTATTCTTAGGTCAATAAAGAAACCCTAATGTATTCGTTATGGTACCTATATTATTGAACCGAACAATTTGATCTACCTAGGGAGCCCAAGTTCGGGCGCAGCGCACATGCCTTTTCACGAGGACTTGTAAACCGTCAGACAGAGCACCCACCTGCTGTTAATAGCGGGTTCAAACAATGGTATTAAAGACGGTACGATTGGGGTTTCTTTATTATTAAAATTAAGATTTGAGCGCTTCATTTGTGAACGTGATTTTGACGTTTTGCTGAATGGAGTGCTTTTTTGTTGAGCGCGTAAGAAAGCGTATTTTGCTTTCCTACGCGCTCAATATGCATGCGAACGCAGTGAGCAGGTAATCCATCAGGTGCCTTTAAACGCAAAAATCGGAATGAACTCAAAACAAATATAAGCAACCCATTACCCATCAAGAATCACCACGAACAAGAAAAAGAAGCCGATTATGAACGCAGTGAGCAGGTAATCCATCAGTGGCTCTTGGATTCCAAGCAAGAATGAAAACAAATATAACCCACTTGCACACTCTGAAATACAGTAGAGTACAGACAAGCAGCAAAACTAAACGCGCTTTCATCCAAAATCATCTTGGTTCTTTGCTTTCAGCGCCGTTTCTTGCTAAAATAGGGTAGGTTATAAAAACATTTTTTAAAGGCTGATTGTTAGTTTTTAATATAGAAAGAAGCGATTTTATGATGGAACGTGTGTATTTGGATCATGCTGCGACTAGTCCGATTCATCCAGAGGTTGTGCAGGCGATGTTGGCTAGTTTTACGAATAATTATGGAAATCCTTCTAGTATTCATTATGCTGGGAGAGAGGCTCGCAAGGCGCTTGATGAGGCGCGAGCTATTGTGGCGCGGAGTATCGGGGCGGATGAGCGTGAGATTGTGTTTACGAGTGGTGGCACGGAGGGCGATAATGTGGCGCTAATTGGTGCTGCTTACGCGAATCGTGCGCACGGGAAACACATTATTACGACGGCGATTGAGCATCCAGCGGTTTTGGAGACGTGTCGGTTTCTAGAGACGCAAGGGTTTGATGTGACGTATTTGCCGGTGGATAAGACGGGTGTTATTTCACTCGAAGATTTTGAGGCGGCGCTTACGGACGAGACGATTCTGGTTTCGATGATGTATGGTAATAACGAGATTGGCTCGGTGCAACCGATTCGGGCGATTGGCGAGCGGCTCTCGGAACACAAGGCGTTGTTTCATACGGATGCGGTGCAGGCTTTCGGGATGTTTGACATGGATGTCGCGGAGCTTGGCGTGGATATGTTGACGGTGACGGCGCATAAGATTAATGGACCGCGCGGGATTGGCTTTTTGTATGTGAAAAATGGGACGAATTTGGAGTATCCTTTTCATGGCGGGGAGCAGGAGCGTAAGCGTCGGGCTGGTACGGAGAATTTGCCGGGGATTTGCGGAATGGCGGAAGCTGTGCGGATTTCTTTGGAGTCGCGTAAACAGAAACGTTCGGATTTTGCGGAGTATAAGCAGGTTTTCGTGGATACTTTTGCGGAGAGTGAGATTCTTTTTGAGGTGAATGGTTCGCTTGAGAAGGGATTGCCGCATATTTTGAATGTACGCTTTCCGGGTGTGTCGGTGGAGCAGTTATTGATGAATTTGGATATGGCGGGAATCGCGGTTTCTAGTGGTTCGGCTTGTACGGCTGGCACGGTGGATCCGTCGCATGTCTTGGTGGCGCTATATGGCGAGGATCATGACGGGGTGCGCGAGTCGATTCGGATCAGTTTTGGCCTTGGTAATTCTTACGAGGAGATGGAGAATGCGGCAAGCGAGATTGTAAAGGTGGTACAGCGACTTTGTAAGTGAAGGTGAGGAGTAGTTAAAATGGATAATAGTAAGACGCGGGTAGTTGTTGGTATGTCTGGCGGCGTGGACTCGTCGGTGACCGCTTATTTGCTGAAAGAGCAAGGCTATGATGTCATCGGAATCTTTATGAAAAATTGGGATGATACGGATGAATTTGGTATGTGCACGGCGACGGAGGATTATGAGGACGTTATTCGTGTGGCGAATCAGATTGGAATTCCATATTATGCGGTTAATTTTGAAAAGGAATACTGGGACAAGGTGTTTACGTATTTCTTGGATGAGTATAAATTGGGTCGGACGCCGAATCCGGACGTGATGTGTAATAAGGAAATTAAGTTTAAGGCATTTTTGGAGCATGCGGAAAGCTTGGGTGCTGATTTTGTGGCGACTGGGCATTATGCGCGTGTGGAGACGCTGGATAATGAGGTCAAAATGTTGCGTGGCGTGGATCGGAATAAGGATCAAACGTACTTTTTGAACCAATTATCGCAAACGCAAATTTCAAAAGTGATGTTCCCGCTTGGTGGCATGGAAAAACCGGAAGTGCGTCGGATTGCGGAAGAAGCTGGATTAGCGACGGCGGGCAAGAAGGATAGCACGGGGATTTGTTTTATCGGAGAACGCAATTTTAAGCAATTTTTGAGTGAGTACTTGCCAGCGCAACCTGGTGATATGAAGACGCTGGATGGCAAAGTGATGGGCAAGCATGATGGTTTGATGTATCACACGATTGGGCAGCGTCATGGCTTAGGGATTGGTGGCGACGGTGATCCGTGGTTTGTTGTTGGGAAGGATTTGGCGAATAATGTTTTGTTCGTGGAGCAAGGTTTCCATCATGATAGCCTGTACTCGGATTCGCTCGTGGCAACGGATATGAGTTTTGTATCGGATCGCCCTGTTGAAGCGGTTTTCCATTGTACGGCAAAATTCCGTTATCGTCAGGAAGATGTTGGCGTGACTGTGCATCTGTTGGACGGGAATAAGGCGAATGTGGTGTTCGATGAGCCGGCTCGTGCGGTGACGCCAGGTCAAGCGCTCGTTCTCTATGATGGGGATGTTTGTTTAGGCGGCGGAACGATTGACGAGATTTATAAGCAAGATTCGCAGTTACAATATGTAGGATAATTCGTAGGAAAAAGAGTTTGGGATGGGATTATTTCCTGAACTCTTTTTTGATAAAGGATGAAAAGAGGATTTGTATGAAAAAGACGTTATGGATCGTGTTGGCTGTGCTAGTTTTGGTTATTGGGGGCGCTTATTTTTATTTTAATACATCGCCGAGTCAGTTTGCAGAGGAGGCTGGGAATTCAACGAAAAAAGTAGATGTCGTGGATGATAGCGGCTTCTTGATGTTCACGCCGATGAATCAGGATGTGAAGAAAAGCGTGATTTTTTATCCGGGTGCTTTTATTGATGCGCTCAGTTATGCTCCGATGGCGAAAGGGCTTGCGAATGCGGGTTACAAAGTCTATATTGCAGAGATGCCGCTTGGCTTGGCTGTTTTCGGGCAAGATAAGGCGGCAGATATTATCGATAGTCACGAGGATGAGCATTTTGTGATTGGTGGACATTCGCTTGGTGGTGCTATGGCTGCGCGGTTTGCTCATGAAAATATGGATGAATTGGACGGTATTTTCTTTTTAGCGAGTTATGCGGATGAGAAGGGAACGCTTGCAAAAGCTCCATTTTCGGCGTTGTCGATTACGGCAACAAAGGATGGCGTGCTAAATTGGGATACATATGAAAAGAATAAGAAATACTTGCCGGAAAACACGACTTTTGTATCGATTAAAGGTGGGAATCATGCGCAATTTGGGGCTTACGGGAAGCAAAATGGTGATAATGAAGCCACGATTAGTGTGGAAGAGCAGACAAAAGAAACGGTGACAGCGCTGAAAACGTGGCTTGCTGTTGCGGTAAAATAGGAGGAAAAAAGCATGATGGATAAAAATGCGCAAGGTATTGAAGCGATGCAAAAAAATGATTTAGAGACGGCGGTACGTCTTTTTACGGAGGTCATCGAGGAACATCCAAATGATCCAGTGGGCTTTATTAATTTCGGAAATGTGTTGCTTTCGATGGACGATTTTGAGCGGGCGGAGCGCTTTTTTGAGCGGGGGATTGAGCTTGATAGCAAGGCTTCTGCTGCTTATTATAGTTTAGGAAATCTGTATTATGTGTTGGAGCGTTATCAGGATGCGGCGAAGCAATTTGAACAGGCGATTGCGAATGGGCTGGATTCGGCGGACGTGTATTTTATGATTGGTATGAGTTTTGCGCAGATGGATGAGAATTTGCTTGCGATTCCGTACTTGCTCCGTTCGGTGGAATTGGCGCCGGATGACGTGGAGGCGGCGTTCCAATATGGGATCGCGCTGGCGAAATCGGATCTTTTTGAGGATGCGATTGGGGCGCTGGAGCGTGTGTTGATGCTGAAACCGGATGATGCGGATGCGTTTTATAATATTGGCGCGGCGTATTTGGCTTGGCAAGGCGATTTAGTGATTGGAAAAACATATTTTGAAAAAGCGGTGGCAAGTGATGAGAATCATGAGTTGGCGGCAAATGCGCTGGCGGCGATTCAGGATTTAGAGGCGAGCGGCGAGTAAGGTAGGACACGAAATCTGGAAGGAGGTGGGAAAATGGACACGCAAGAAACGTTGGGATTGCTCGGTGAGAACGAGGAACTGTATATGAAAGGACTCGTGATGTCGACGATTTTTCATAATAGTGATAACTTATTTTCTGTGGTGCGGATTCAGGTGCAGGATACGAATACGACGTGGGACGAGAAGGATATCGTTGTGACGGGCTTTTTTCCTGCCCTTCATGAGCAAGAGGCGTACATATTTCATGGTAAATTAATGGATCATGCCAAATTTGGTCAGCAGTTTAAAGCGGATCGGTTCAAAAAAGAGATGCCGCAGACGAAGCAGGGTTTGGTGCAGTATTTATCTGGGGAACTTTTTAAAGGCATTGGGAAAAAGACGGCGGAACGTGTGGTGGAGACGCTTGGCGAGGATGCGATTAGTCGGATTTTGTCTGATCCATCGCTGCTTCAAGAGGTGCCTCGTTTGCCACTTGCGACGGCGGAAAGTTTGCTGGAATCGCTGCGCGAGAATCAAGGTTTGGAACATATTATGGTGAGCTTGAATGAGTACGGTTTTGGGCCGCAGCTCTCGATGAAAATTTTTCAGGCGTATAAGCAGGATACGTTGAATGTGCTGGAAAATAATCCTTATAAGCTGATTGAAGATGTGAAGGGGATTGGGTTTAATCGTGCGGATGAGCTGGGGCGCAAGCTTGGTCTTGGTGGGAATCATTATTCGCGGTTGCAGGCGGCGATTCTGTACATGTTGGAGCAGGAGTCGTTGCAACAGGGAAATGTATTTATGGAGCGGGAAGTGTTGTTGGAGACGGTGACACAGCTGCTTGAGAATAGTGAGCCGATTCGGATTGAGCAGGAGCAGTTGACGAAGCAGTTATTGGCGCTTGAGGAAGATCAGAAGGTGATGACGGAGAACACGCGGGTGTACGTGCCATCGCTTTATTTTGCGGAGGCTGGATTTGCGGCGCACGTGAAACGGATGATGCGACAAAAGGAGTACGAGGAACTTTTTCCAAAATCGGAGTTTTATATCGCGCTTGGTGAACTGGAGGATCGGATCGGGGTTTCTTACGGGGAAACGCAGAAGGTGGCGCTTGAGCAGGCGTTAATGTCGCCGATGCTGATTTTGACTGGTGGACCGGGTACGGGGAAAACGACCGTTATTAAGGGAATCGTGGAGCTTTACGCGGAATTGAATGGTGTGAATTTGGACCCGATGTCGTATAAAGATGGACAGAAATTGCCGATTTTGTTGGCGGCTCCGACGGGACGTGCGGCGAAACGGATGACAGAATCGACAGGATTGCCTGCGATGACGATTCACCGATTGCTGGGAATGAACGGGCAGGAGCAGTTGGACGATGATAATGAGCGTTCAATTGAAGGGAAACTGTTGATTATTGATGAGATGTCGATGGTCGATATTTGGCTTGCGAACCAGCTTTTTCGGGCTTTGCCAGCACACATGCAAGTGATTTTAGTGGGAGACCAGGATCAGTTGCCATCAGTTGGACCGGGCCAAGTTTTGAAGGACATGTTGCGGTCGAACGAGATTCCGACGGTGGAGTTGACGGATATTTATCGGCAGGAAGACGGTTCCTCGATTATTGAGCTGGCGCATGATATTCGGCAAGGATTTTTACCAGCGACCTTCACGAAAAATAGCACGGATCGGTCGTTTTTCCATTGTACGGTGAACCAAATTGCGGAAGTCGTGGAGAAAGTCGTGGAAAATGCTAAGAAAAAAGGGTTTCGTGCGAAGGATATCCAAGTTTTGGCACCGATGTATCGCGGACCTGCGGGAATCGATATTTTAAATCGCAAAATGCAGGAAATTTTTAATGCGAATCCGGATGGAAAGCGTAAAGAAGTGAAGTTTGGCGATATCGTTTTTCGGATTGGGGATCGGGTGTTGCAACTTGTGAATCAGCCGGAGAAGAACGTTTTTAATGGCGATTTTGGCGAGATTGTCTCAATTATTTATGCGAAGGAAAACACGGAGAAGCAGGATATGGTTGTGGTGCAGTTTGACCAGACGGAGGTCGAGTATTTCAGGCAGGAGTTTGGTCAGTTAACGCACGCGTATTGTTGTTCGATTCATAAGGCGCAGGGCAGCGAGTTTCCGATTGTGATTATGCCGGTGGTGCGGAGTTATTACCGGATGTTGCGACGCGATATTTTGTATACGGCGGTGACTCGGAGCAAGCAGTTTCTGATTATTTGTGGGGAAGAGGACGCGTTTCGGATGGGCGTCGAGCGGATTGATGAGGAGAAGCGGAATACGACGCTATATGAGCGGTTGCTGAGTGAGGAAGATATGCTGGCGACAGTGAGTAATCGGAAGTTGTTGACGGAGGAAAATTGGATGCATATTAATCCGATGATTGGGATGGATGATATTACTCCCTACCAGTTTATGCGCGCTTAGGAAGGAACATGAAAATGGAGATTCAGAAATTTGAAAATGACGGTATTGCTCGGGTTAAGAGCGATGAGGTTATAATAAAAGATACGGCGTCGATGTTGGACTTTGTGATGAGTGTGCAATACGAAACGACGTATCACAAAATTATCATTGATAAAGTCGCTGTTTTAGAGGCGTTTTTCGATCTCAAGACAGGATTGCTAGGCGATGCTTTTCAAAAATTAGTGACATATCAGCTGAAAATGGCAATCATTGGTGATTTTTCAATGTATAGTGAGAATTTTAAGGATTATATGTATGAGAGTAATAAGGGGAGTCATGTTTATTTTGTTGCTACCGAGGAAGAAGCGGTTGATAAATTGAGATGAGAAAAGACGGTATGATAGCTGATTTTGCTATGTATACCGTCTTTTCTTGTACAATCATATTATTCATTATCCGCAAAAAACGGTAATTTAATCGTAAATATAGTACCTTCACCGGCCACGCTATGCACGCTAACTTCACCATCATGATAGCTAATCAACTGCTTCACAATCGACAGCCCAATGCCGGATTCGCCGAACTTTGTGCTCGTTCGTGACATATCGGCTTTGTAGAAACGATCCCAAATCTGCTCGACTTCGGATTCATCCATGCCAATTCCTGTGTCGCTAATCTCGAAAATCGTTTCTTTATATTCCTGCCTCGCCGAAAGGGTAATCGTGCCGTTTTCGGTAAATTGGATGCTGTTTTTCACGATATTAATGAAAACTTGCATCAATCGGTCGTAGTCTGCAAAAATTTGGACGGAATCTCGGGTATCCACAATAATCTGGTCGCCTCTATTTTCGGCGGTCAATTGTAGCTGGTCTTTGATAATCGCCAAAAATTCATGTGCGGCGAATGTCGTTTTGTGCAGCTGAATCTGATTCGAACGAATGCGCTCATAATCGAGATTCTCATTCACAAGTCGTGCCAAGCGCCGAGCCTCGGTATCAATCAACGCAATACAACGATCTGTCTCGCTTTTTGGAATAATATCGTTGACTAAACCTTCTGTCAAACCGCTAATCGTCGTGAGTGGCGTCCGCATTTCATGGGAAACATCGGCGATAAACTGGCGGCGGCGCTTCTCTTGACGCTCAATCTCAATCGCGGATTCTTCCAACGTCTGCGTCATCTTGTTAAAATCACCAGCCAGCGCGCCAATCTCATCAATCGAACTTTCCTTCAACCGCACGCTATAATTGCCCTTAATGACTTCTTTCGTCGCCGAACTTAGCTTACGAAAGCGGTTCACTTGTAGTTTTGCAATAATCGCACTCAAAATCAGGGCGATCGTAATCGAAATAAGAATCGTGTAGAAAACGTACCAATTAATTTTGCCGATGACTTTCTCAGTGCCGCTAATTGGCGAGGTGAGCATGATTCCACCGGCAAATTCACCATTTTTCTCAATCGGAATACTCACGCGCGTCAATTGGTCAGTAAAGCGTGTGTCTACTAGCGTCGAAACCGTCTTGCCTTCCTGCAATTCCTTCCATTCATCGGTTTTTAAATGGAAATCGGGCGGAAGTGGGCGATTGGTTTGCGGATAAATAATCGCAGCGGTATCATCGAAAATCACATAATGGATGTTTTTCACGCCTAAAATTTGCTGATACGTCTGCAAAATCGGACTTCCAGTTTCTCGGTCCGACATATTCTGCACATCTTTTGCAATTTCTTCCCCGTACGCCGTCAAATCCGAAACTTGTGTCTGGTACAAATAATCCTTCATAAAGTGCGAAATCAGCAGGCCAATCATCAAACAGGCGATAAACAAAATAACAAACTGTGTCAAAAATAGCTGATAAAAGTATTTAAATTTCATCCTGATCATTCCGTTTCGTCGAATTTATAGCCGACGCCCCATATTGTATGAAGAAACGGATGCGCCTCGGTCGCTATTTTCTGCCGCAACCGTTTGATATGCACGTCCACCGTACGCTCATCTCCATAAAATTGGTAACCCCAAACCTGTTCTAATAACTGCTCCCGCGAGAAAACTTGGCGTGGATGCTGCATCAAAAAGTATAACAAATCGAATTCTTTCGGCGTCAATGCCTCAAGTAACTGCCCCTCAAAATACATTTCCCGCGTCTTTTTGCTAATTTTGAAATATTTCGTTTCTAGAATATCGTCATCCTCAGGTTTCGCCGCCGTGTCAACTGCTTGTCCTTTGCGACGCGTCACCGCTTTAATCCGTGCCATCAATGTCAACGGGCTAAATGGCTTCGTCACATAATCATCTGCGCCAATCTCAAGCCCCAACACCTGATCCGACTCCGATTCCTTCGCCGTTAAAATAATAATCGGCACATCGCTCGTCTCACGAATTTTATGACAAATCGTCATGCCATCCATCCCCGGCAACATCAAATCGATAATCACGATATCCCAATCTTCCTTACCAAATGTCTCAAAACCTTCCAAACCATCATGCACAAACGTAGCGTCTATCTTTTCCTTCATAAAAAACATCTCGATCATCGTGCAAACACTGACATTATCCTCAATCATTAATAGTTTCATCATTTTTGCCTCTCTCTCATTAATGCTCTCCCTTAAAATTAGACTATATTCACCGCGAAATCAAGATAAATAATGTTTTTCGCAAAAGTTTAAAATACCGCACACAGTTTGTTCATATTTTTTTCACACCTTCCGTCTAATCTATAGAAAGAGCAAGACGAAATGGAGGAAACGATATGAATTTTATCAAACGAGGATTACTCAGCATGAAAGCCAGAAAAGGACGAACGATTTTGCAATTATTCATTTTTACTATCGTGTGCGTACTTATTCTATCCGGATTCACGATTCAATCCGCAGCAAATAAAGCAAGCGAACTAGCAAGACAAGAATTGGGTGGGGATGTCACACTAAGCGTTGACCGCGAGAAGCAGGTGGAGGCGCAGCAAAAAGAATCGTCATCCAGTTCAGGTGGCACCACCGAGCGACGTATGTTCGAATCCACACCAGTAGCCGTTGCAGCAGCAAAAAAACTAGCAGAACTCGATCACGTAGCGGGTTACAATCTCTATTCCAACACTCAAGCCATGGCATCCGGTTTTGAGCCGATTGCATCATCAAATGATACATCCCAAACAGACGATTCCTCCACACAGCAAGGTCCAGGCGGCAACGATTCGAACCGTCCGCAAATGGTCCAAGCCGACCTAAGTGTATCCGGCGTTCTAGACTCAGCAACCGCAACAAAATTCAAAGCCGGAACCGACAAACTGGTATCCGGAAAAGCAATCACAGCAAGCGATGTCGGCAAAAATGTCGTGATGATTGAAAAAACACTAGCAGAAGAAAACGACCTCAAAGTTGGCGATAAAATCAAGATAAAATCCAGCGACGAAGCAACAACAGTCGAATTAACAATACAAGGCATTTACGAAACAACCGATTCAGGAACCGACGCAGCAGCGAACTTCTCCTTCCTAAATCCATACAACACGATTTACGTTCCATACACCGTTGCCAACACAATCAAAGGCAGTGACGCCAAAGACACTGTCGATTCCGCGATTTACTTCATGGATGACGCAGCAAACATCAGCGCCTTCGAAAAAGCAGCGAAAAAAGTAACAGCCGTCGATTGGGACACGTTCAAATTAGACGCCAATGACGCGACATATCAACAAATGATTGGACCAATCAACAACGTAGCCGCGTTTTCTAAAAATGTTGTCTATATTGTATCCATTGCAGGCGCGTTGATCTTAGGACTACTTGTAATGATGCAAATCCGCGAGCGTAAATACGAAATGGGTGTTTTACTCGCGATTGGTGAAAAACGCTCCAAACTCGTCGGCCAGTTCCTCGTTGAAATTTTGATAGTAGCAGTTCTATCGTTCGGAATCGCCGCGGTGAGCAGTCATTATGTGGCGCAAGTTGTTGGAAATCAGCTACTAACCCAACAAAACGCGACCGCATCCGAATCGACATCATCGACAACAAACCAAAGAGGTCCAGGCGGAAATGGCGGCGGTCCAGGATTTGGCTCATCACTCACAGCGAACACCGCAGAAATCAAATCACTCGACATCCAAGTAAGCCTAGAAGACATGCTGAAAATGGGCGGAATCGGCGTCGGCATTGCCTTCATTTCCGTATTACTACCATCCATCCTAGTCCTTCGCATGAACCCAAAAACAATCTTAACCAAACAAGAATAGGAGCGTGACCTTCATGACAAAAATTCTCGAATTCAAAGGCGTAAGCTATGCCTATAAACAAAATGACAATCCAATTTTGGATAAAATAAACTATGACTTTGCAACCGGCGTTTTCTATACCGTTGTAGGCAGCTCAGGATCAGGAAAAACCACTTTCCTATCCTTGGCAGGCGGCCTCGATTCACAACAAGACGGCGATATTTTCTACAAAGGTTTATCCTTGAAAAAAATCGGTCTCAACAAATACCGGAACCAATACGTTTCCATCGTGTTCCAAAGCTACAACCTATTAACCTACATGACCGCCCTTCAAAACGTGACGACCGCAATGGAAATCACGCATGTAAATCAACAAGACAAGCGCCAATTCGCACTCGATATGCTAGCAAAAGTCGGCATTGACGAAAAAATGGCCCGCCAAAAAGTCCTAACATTGAGTGGCGGGCAACAACAACGCGTTTCCATCGCCCGCGCGCTATGCTGTGAGACAGATCTCATCGTGGCAGATGAACCGACCGGGAATCTGGATGAACGCACGAGTAAAGAAGTCGTGACGCTATTCCAAGACTTGGCGCACAAAGAAGGGAAATGCGTTATTATGGTAACACACGATCCGGAAATTGCTAAAGTATCAGATGTTAAAATCACGATGAAGAATGGTAAGTTTGATGTGAAGGAACAAATGGTAGTTACAGCATAAACAAAATAAGCCGAATCGGATTTCTAGCGTCTGATTCGGCTTATTTTCATCTATAAAAATGTCAAAAACCGCTTATCCCAAAGCGACTCATGATGCGCCATAATCGTTCCCGCATCCATCAAATCACTATCCGCCGTCGTATGCAAACCGCGCACCATATAGCTGTCAAATCCCAATCCATGCGCAAAGCGAACCGTCGTATCCACACAATATTCCGTCTGCGCGCCGCAAAACTCAATCTTCTCCACATCCAAACCAGCAAGAATCGCCGGCAACTCCGTCTTAAAAAATGAATTCGCATGCGTCTTATTCACATAAATATCATCATGTCGACAATCCAATTCCGGCATCAACGCCCACGCATCACTACCAATCACCAATTCCTCATCCACATGCTGCACAAAAATCACCGGTTTCCCCGCATCCCGATACATCGCAATCCGCTGATTCACACCATCCAAGACACGCTCCAAATCAGCTAACGGATAATCCGCCGAATTCACCCCATTTTGCAAATCAATCACAACTAAAACATCACTCACCATCTGCCATCACACCTTTCGAAGACGCATATTTCATCGGCAAGCCCATTTTTTCAGCAATCGTTAAAAAGAAATCCTTATCAATCTCAAAATGCCCATAACGCAAAGAAGAACGATATTTCTGCCAAGCTTCCAGTTGCGAAATCGTATGTAATGGCACTTGTTTTGCATCAGGAAAAAAGTCAATATCCTTACGATAAGGCGCAAATGTCTCACTCATCGCAAACGGATAAATCTCCGCGCCCTTCACACGCCCAATCGCCGTAAAACACTGGCACTTTTCATCCTCACCCAGCGTCTGTTTGGGACTATAATAAATCAACCAATCCCCAGGTTTCATCCGTTTCAGAGGTGCCTCTTTTCCATGACACAACTGCGAAAATCCACCTTCCACGCCTAGTTCGACATGATCCAAAGAAGCCACACCAATCCAATATTTTGTCATTCGAGCCATCTTCTTTCGTTATTTTTTTATCCTAGACTTATTATAAATCGCGCAACAACATAAGTCCATTCAATAAAGTTTGACAATAAGCCACTATATCCTTTATAATTTCAAGTATCATACAACTAAAAATAGTGTGAGCTTAAAGAAACACGCCCGTTTGCAAGAGAAATGTTCCTATGGCTGGAAGAACATAAACGAGACAGCGATTTCTGTGCTACCTCACATTACGACTATTTTTCGTCTTATTCCGCGTTAAGGATTCTAAAGAGGTAATGATCAAGTCTTATATCATTGCAAACAGGGTGGTACCGCGAACATAATTCGTCCCTGTATTGCGAGATGATATGAGGCTTTTTGTTTTGTAATCATACTCGCGCCAACCAAAAAGGAGGAAATAAAATGAAACAACTAACAAGTGCTGAAGTAAGACAAATGTTCCTTGATTTTTTCCAGGAAAAAGGTCATAAAGTGGAGCCAAGTGCACCGCTCGTGCCGATTAACGATGCATCTTTGCTATGGATTAATAGCGGTGTTGCGACATTGAAAAAATATTTCGACGGCAGCGTGATTCCAGACAACCCACGTATCACCAATGCACAAAAATCAATCCGCACAAACGATATCGAAAACGTTGGTAAAACAGCGCGCCATCACACATTTTTCGAAATGCTGGGCAACTTTTCGATTGGCGAATATTTTAAAGAAGAAGCGATTGTTTGGGCTTGGGAATTTTTGACGAGTCCGCAGTGGATTGGCTTTGATCCTGATAAATTATACGTAACGGTTTATCCAGAAGACGAAGAAGCGAAGACGATTTGGAAGGAAAAAGTTGGCTTGACGGACGATCATATTGTGCCGATTGAGGACAATTTCTGGGATATCGGCGAAGGTCCAAGTGGTCCAGATAGTGAGATTTTCTACGATCGTGGCGAGGCTTACGGCAACGATACGACTGATCCAGAACTTTATCCAGGCGGCGAAAACGAACGCTATTTGGAAATCTGGAACTTAGTATTCTCGCAATTCAATCACAACGCAGACGGCACGTACACGCCACTTCCAAAGAAAAACATTGATACAGGGATGGGCTTGGAACGGATGGTTTCGATCATTCAAGACGCGCCTACGAACTTCGAAACAGACCTATTCATGCCAATCATTCGCGAAGTAGAAGCGATTTCTGGTGAAAAATACGGTCAAGATCCAGCAACAGATACAGCGTTCAAAGTTATCGCTGACCATGTACGTACGGTAGCTTTTGCAATCGGTGACAGCGCCTTACCATCCAATGAAGGCCGCGGCTACGTGTTGCGTCGTTTGCTACGTCGTGCCGTTCGCTACGCTAAAAACCTAAATATTAACGAGCCATTCATGTATAAATTAGTGCCAGTAGTCGGCAAAATCATGAACAGCTACTATCCAGAAGTAGAAAAACAAACCGAGTTCATCCAAAAAATCGTGCGCACCGAAGAAGAACGTTTCCATGAGACTTTAAATGAAGGCTTGGCGATTTTAGAAGAGATGATGGCAGCAGCAAAAGACTCTGGTCAAATGAATGGTGCCGATATTTTCAAATTATATGACACGTTCGGATTCCCAGTCGAGCTGACCGAAGAATACGCGGAAGATAACGGTCTAACCGTCGATCACGCTGGTTTTGAAGCAGAAATGGCAAAACAACGCGACCGTGCTCGAAATGCGCGCGCTGACGTCAAGTCCATGAGCGTCCAAACCGAACTTTTAACAAGCCTGACTGAAAAAAGCGTGTTTGTTGGCTATGAAACAACGACTGTCGCAACCGAAGTTCTCTATATTATCAAATCCGGTGGCTTAGCAGAAAGCGCATCACGCGGCGATAAAGTCCAAGTTATTTTCAAAGAAACACCGTTCTACGCTGAAAGTGGGGGTCAAATCGCGGACCAAGGAACCATTAAGAAATCCGGTTTCACCGCAGCCATTCTCAACGTCCAAAAAACACCAAACAAGCAAAACATCCATGAAGTGCGTATCGAAGAAGGTAGCTTGAACAAAGGCGATCACGTAACACTTGAAGTAGACAAAGCATCCCGCCACGGCGTCGTGAAAAACCATACAGCGACCCATTTACTACACCGCGCGCTAAAAGACGTTCTAGGCGATCACGTCAACCAAGCTGGCTCACTCGTAGAACCGAATCGCTTGCGTTTTGACTTCTCTCATTTCGGCCAAATTACAGACGCAGAATTGCAAAAAATGGAACACATCGTTAACCGCAAAATCTGGGAACAACTCGCAGTAGACATCAAAGAAATGCCAATCAAAGAAGCGAAAGAACTCGGCGCAATGGCTCTATTCGGTGAAAAATATGGCGATGTCGTCCGCGTTGTCCGCATTGGCGATTACAGCATCGAGCTATGCGGTGGCTTACACGTTGGCAACACATCCGAAATCGGACTTTTCAACATCATTTCCGAAAGCGGCATCGGAGCAGGAACACGCCGTATCGAAGCAGTCACAGGCGAATCCGCATACCGCTTCCTAAACCAACAAGAACACTACCTAAAAGAAACCGCACACTTGCTTAAAACAACACCAAAAGAAGCACCACAAAAAGTAGAACAATTACATCAAGAAATGCGCGAATTAAAACGCGAAAACGAATCACTACTTTCAAAACTAGCAAACGCAGCAAGCGCAGATATTTTCAGCAATCCAGAAGATATAGGTGGCGTAGCAGTCATCGCGAAACAAGTAAACGCGAAAGACATGAATCAGTTACGTCAATACATGGACAACTGGAAAGAAACAAAAGCAAGCGGCATTTTAGTTCTTGGCGCAGCGCACGACGATAAAGTAAGTCTCATTTCAGCTGTTTCCGAAGACCTCATTAAAGAAGGTTATCACGCAGGTAAACTGCTAAAAGAAATCGCGACACGTTGCGGTGGAAACGGCGGCGGACGCCCAGACACAGCACAAGCAGGCGGTAAAGACCCAGAAAAACTAGCTGGGGCGCTAGCTTATGTATCTGAATGGGTCGCTGCCCAACAATAGGGTCGCTCAGCGAAGCGAGAACAGCTTATCTTCGTCGTTAAAGATTCCGTTCCAGTGCTCTCGTACGCAAGTACGCTCCGCACCTGGTACTCATCTTTGCCTAGAATATAAGCCATTCTCGCTCCGCTGAGGTTTGGCGTTTCAAGTCATGTTAGAGACAATAAAAAATGAGACAAACTGGCTGGCATTTATAAGTTGTCAGTTTGGCTAGCATCTTCTTTGTTATTTTTCGCGACTTAGTGTAAAATGAAATGTGGACAATAGCGATAACAATGGGAAAGAGGTGCTGATCAAAATGGCTTCTGATAAAACAATGTTTTATAGTTTTGGCGACGATTCGATTGAAGAGGATGTCAAAATTCTGATGGGAAAAGTGTATGTTGCCCTAGAGGAAAAAGGATATAACCCGATTAATCAGATTGTTGGTTATTTGCTCTCTGGTGATCCAGCTTATATTCCGCGCCATAACGATGCTCGTAATTTGATCCGCCGTCTAGAGCGCGATGAGATTATCGAAGAATTAGTAAAGGCGTACCTAAAAAACAATAAGATTGGTGACAAATGAGAACAATGGGATTAGATGTTGGCTCGGTGACTGTTGGTGTAGCCATTAGTGATGAGCTAGGCTGGACTGCACAGGGCATTGAGACAATCACGATAAACGAACGCGCGAAACAATTTGGCTACGATCGCGTGAAAGAGCTCGCAGCAGAGTACAATGTTACAAAAATTGTAGTCGGTTGGCCAAAAAATATGAACAATACGGTCGGTGAACGCGCAGAAGCATCTGAAAAGTATGCGGAAGTATTGGAAAATCGCACTGGAATCCCTGTAGTTTTATGGGATGAGCGCTTGACCACTGCCGCAGCGGAACGGACGTTGCTTGAAGCCGATGTTAGCCGTAAGAAGCGTAAGAAAGTCATTGATAAGCTTGCAGCCGTAATGATATTGCAGTCTTATTTAGATTCAAATAATTAATTAAAAAGAGGTGTCCATTATGACAGAAAATCATGAACATGATCACGAACATATCACAGTAGTAGACGAAGACGGTAACGAGGAGCTATACGCAGTCCTATTCTCGTTCAATTCCGATGAGTTTGAGAAATCTTACGTACTTTATTATCCAGAAAGCGCAGAAGACGAAGAAGAAATCGAATTACAAGCGTCTTCTTTCATTGAAAACGAAGACGGCACACAAGGCGAGTTAAAGCCTGTGGAAACAGAAGAAGAATGGGATATGATCGAAGAAGTACTAGCGACATTCTTAGAAGACGAAGACGCCGAATAATCTTTCAGAGGGACAACAAACGCGCATCTGCGTTGTTAAAGTCTGTGCTCCGATGCTCACGTATAAATATACGCTCCGCTTCGGTGCTCGACTTTGCCTAGCATCTACGAATTTGTCGTCCCTCTGAGGTTTTGCGTACGAAGTACGATTTTTCGATAACACAAAAGAAGCTGGGAAGTTAGCGCCATTACGTGCTAATTCTCCAGCTTCTTCTTTTTATGCGCTTGTCTTGCGTTTCTTAATGATCTTCACGATTAAGTACACGACAATCACCACTAAGAGTGCTAGCATGGCGTAGCTGATGGGGCGGGTGTACTGTTCGACCACGCTCCAATTGGCGCCTAACTTGTAGCCTAAGTAGGTTAGGAAAATGTTCCATGGGATGCAGCCTAAAATTGTATACGTGACGAATTTCCAAATGTTCATGTTTGCAATCCCAGCTGGTAGTGATATGAACGTTCGGATGACTGGCAGGATGCGGCCGAAGAACACTGCGGATGCGCCGTATTTTTGAAACCAGTGTTCGGCTAGGTCGAGATGTCCGACGTTTAGAAAGATGTATTTTCCGAATTTTAAAACGAGGGCCCGACCTCCGAATTTGCCGATGTAGTAGGCGATTAAGGAACCAACGAGGTTTCCTGCGATGCCAGCTGTGACCACGAGCCAGAAATTTAGGTCGCCTGCTTCGGCCATGAAACCACCGAATAGCATGACAACTTCGCTTGGCAGTGGGATGCAGACGCTTTCGATAACCATCGCCCAGAAGATGCCCCAGTGCCCGAATAGGTCGATTAAGGTCATGACGAAATTTTGCAGGGCTTCAATAATGGAATGTAACATAGATAGCCTTCTTTCGTTCGGATTGAACCGTTTAATGATGCTTCCTTATTATAGCTAAATTTGTCGGAAACGTCACGAATTTATATTTTTTGCCGAATGTGGTTGAACTATGGTAGTGATTACCGTTATAATAGATAGGGAAATGTTTTGCATAGACGAATGAAAGAGGTTTAGATATGAAAAAATCCAAAAGCAAAATGATCACGATTATTATTTCAAGTATTGCCGTGGTACTGGTTGCGCTGACTGTTGGAGGCTATTTCTACGTGGATTCACAACTCCAGGCTGTCGATGCGTCGAGTAAGGAATCAATTATTGTAGATATTCCTAAAGGCTCCAAAGTATCGGAAATTGGCGATATTCTTCAAGAAAATAACGTGATTAATAGTAGTATGATTTTTACGTACTATGTGAAATATAAAAATGAGACGAACTTAAAAGCGGGAAAATATAAGTTGAGCCCATCGATGTCTGTCGAACAAGTGGTCAATGAATTGAAAAAAGGACAAGTGATTGCGCCAGCTAGACTCGTGATTCCAGAAGGGTACTCCTTGGATCAAATCGCGGATCGCATGGTAGCCTATAAACCGGAATTAAAGAAAGCCGATATTTTAAAAATAATGGATGATAAAGCGTTTGTTAATGAATTGATGACGGCCTATCCAGATACGGTCACAAAAGACGTGTTGGCGCCAAATATCAAGCATCCACTAGAAGGTTATTTGTATCCAGCGACGTATGAATTTACAGGTAAACCGGACATTAAAGCGATGGTAAGCGACATGGTTAAGGCAACAGACGCCAATATCGCCAAATACAAACCAGAACTCACGAAACAAAAAATGTCGGTGCATCATTTCTTAACGATGTCCTCCCTCATTGAAAAAGAAGCAACCGCAAACGTCGATCGCAGCAAAATTTCGAGTGTTTTTTATAATCGTTTGAAAGAAGGCATGAGGCTACAAACGGATCCAACAGTGCTTTACGCGCTCGGCAAACATAAATCGCGTACGATGTATGAAGATTTAAAAGTGGATTCGCCGTATAATACGTACAAAAACAAAGGCTTGCCACCCGGCCCGATTTCGAATAGTGGCGAAACATCAATGGAAGCCACATTGCATCCAGAAAAAACGGATTATCTTTACTTCTTAGCGAATACAAAAACAGGTCAGGTTTACTTTTCAAAAACGCTAGAAGAACATAATAAATTAAAAGAAGAACATATTACAAATAATCAATAAATAGACACGATAAGCGTTTGTTTTTGGCCTTGATGGTCGGGAACAGGCGCTTATCATTAGTCTGTTAAAGGGGATTTAGAGCAGTGAATGATACGTTAATTCATAATTACTTGCTTTCACATATTCCAGAGCGCAAGCCGTTCTTCATGGAGTTGGAAGCTTATGCAGCGGAACACGAAGTACCGATCATGGAAGTTGACTCGATGCATTTTATGTTACAAATTATGCAAATTCAGCAGCCAAAGAGAATTTTGGAAATCGGGACAGCGATTGGTTATTCGGCATTACGGATGGCAGATGCGTTGCCAGATGTACATATTGTCACGATGGAGCGCGATGAAGCGCGCTATGACCGAGCTTGGCACAATGTCCACGCATTTGGCGCGGAGGACCGGATTGAGGTTCTTCTCATGGATGCTTTGGAAGACAGCTCAATTGTGCTAGAAAAAGAGAATTTCGACGCGATTTTCATTGATGCCGCGAAAGCCCAGTACGCCAATTTTTTCAACGTATACATCGATAAATTGGCTCCGGGCGGCGTGATTTACAGCGATAATGTGCTTTTTAAAGGATTAGCGCTACATGACTCGCCGCGAGCGCAACAGAAGCAACGCGTTTCTAGAAAAATGCGGGAATTCAATGATTGGCTTTTGCAAAATCCAGATTTCATTACGACGACCGTTCCTCTAGGGGATGGCCTTGCGATTAGTCGCAGAAAGGAAGGCGCAAAGTGACGAAGAAAAAGCCGATAGTAGTAGGCGTGACGGGCGGTAGTGGTTCAGGAAAAACGAGTGTGAGTAAGGCGATTTACGATCATTTCACCGGGCATTCGATTTTGATGTTAGAGCAAGATTTTTATTATAAAGATCAAGCAGAAATGGCTTTTGAGGAGCGTCTAAAAACGAATTATGATCATCCTTTGGCGTTTGATACGGACCTTTTGATTCGTCATATCAAGCAATTATTGCGCTACGAGCCAATCGATAAACCGGTGTACGATTATGAGCTCTACACACGTTCTAGCGAGATTATTCACCAAGAACCGAAAGAAGTTATCATATTGGAAGGCATTCTAATTTTGGAAGATCCGAAGTTGCGAGACCTCATGGATATCAAGGTTTACGTCGACACAGATGATGATATTCGGATTTTGCGACGGATGGTGCGCGATGTCAATGAACGCGGCCGGACAATGGAATCGGTGATTGAGCAGTATCTGGGCGTGGTTAAGCCGATGTATCAGAAATTTATCGAACCAACGAAAAAATACGCCGACATTATCATACCAGAAGGCGGCGAAAACAAGGTTGCCATCGATTTAATGACGACAAAAGTAGCGACAATACTCGAAATGAACCGATAATACAACGCTACGACTTGTAATTACACGCAAATTAAGATAAAATTTCACTATTGGACAAAAATTTGCTGGACATTCCCTGAGAATCGTGTTAATCTTTCAGGCGTAAAGTAAATACATGTTGAGGCGCGGAAAAGAACAGACTTCCGTGCTTTTCAAATAACATAAAGATGAAGGAGAGAAAGAATTTGGCTACAGAAAAAGTATTTCCAATGACACTAGAAGGTAAAGCAAAATTAGAAAGCGAACTAAATGACTTAAAAACTGTCAAACGTAAAGAAGTAGTAGAACGTATTAAAATTGCCCGTAGTTTCGGCGATCTTTCGGAAAACTCCGAGTACGATTCCGCAAAAGACGAGCAAGCTTTCGTAGAGGGCCGCATTACAACGCTTGAAAACATGATTCGCAACGCGCAAATCATCGATGCCAGCGCTATGAGTGGCGAAGTAGCACTAGGAAACACCGTTACTTTCAAAGAACTTCCAAACGGCGACGAAGAAAGCTACACAATCGTAGGAAGCGCAGAAGCAGACCCATTCGAGGGCCTTATTTCCAACGACTCACCAATTGCCAAAGCCCTACTAGGCTGCAAAGAAGGCGACGAAGTATCCATCCAAACACCAGGCGGCGAAATGAACGTCAAAATCACAAAAATCAGCGCCTAATATGCTGAAATGAATAAACGCAATACCTCAACGAAGTGAGAAAGATTCATATTCTAGGCAAAGACGAGTATCAGGTGCGGAGCGTACTTGCGTATGCGAAAACTGGAACAGGGTCTTTAACGACGAAGATAAGTCGAAATAGAAACTTGAATAAATGCAACACAACAAAATAACGCAAAACCTCAGCGAAGCGAGAACGGCTTATATTCTAGGCAAAGGCGAGTACCAGGTGCGGAGCGTACTTGCGTACGAGAGCACTGGAACGGAGCCTTTAACGACGAAGATAAGTCGTTCTCGCTTCGCTGACCTAGGTAAGGTGGTGGCATATATGGACAAGAAAACACAAAAGGAAGAGCAACGGCGCAGTGCCCAAAATCATGTGGAAGCATCACGCTCTGAGCAAAATAGTAAACATAAAAGAACGAGTATTACTTTGAACGTTTTAATCATACTGATGAGTTTGGCGATTATTGGTGTTTTATGGCTTGTTTTTTTTTTAACGGCTGATGATTCGGCGGATAAAGTAGAAACAAAGCCTAAAACGGAACAAACGCAAAAGGCGGATGAAGCGAAAAAGGATGACTCGAAAGCGAAGGACACCGAGAAACCGAAAGAGCAAACGACGGAGACCAGCGATGATCCTAATGTGTCAGAAGTCATTAAAAAAGATTGGAAAGCTGTTGGGACGGAACAAAAAGGTGATCACGTGAATTCCTATGAAATGGATAGTCAGGATTGGAATGAGAAAGTGAACGCATTTTCTGAGGCGACAGGTATTGATAATGGCGACATGACAATTTGGTATGTCGGTCGCGGTGATGAGCCTGCCGCACAATCTATTGGAACGATTTCAACAAAATCTGATCCAGATAAAGCTTTTCGAGTATATATTACTTGGGTCGATGGGGCTGGATGGCAACCTACAAAAGTAGAAGTGCTCAAAACGAATGATAAAAGAAACTGATAAGACTGTGTTTCGGATTGGTTTATCCACTTCGAACGCAGTTTTTTTAAGGGAAGGAATGATAGGAATGGGAAAAATAGCAATTATCGGTGCGATGGAAGAAGAAGTGACAATTTTACGGGAACAGATGGTTGGGCTTGAGGAAACGACAATAGCGGGGGCTGTTTTTTATACGGGAACGTTGGCTGGAAAAGAGATTGTTTTGTTGAAATCGGGCATTGGGAAAGTAAATGCGGCTTTATCGACGACACTTTTATGCGATCATTATGATATTTCGTTAATTATTAATACTGGATCGGCTGGAGGCATTGGTGCGGAATTGGAAGTTGGAGATGTGATTATTTCAGATCATTTGGCGTATGGGGATGTGGATGCAACGGTTTTTGGTTATACATACGGACAAGTACCTCAAATGCCGGCACTCTATCAGGGCGATGAAGAGGCGATGCGCTTGGCACAGCAAATCTATCAAGAAAACTTCTCAGAGGGAAACAAGGCGGTCTACGGGCTCGTGGTGACGACTGATTCTTTTATTCACCGGCCAGATCAACGGGAATTGATTACGACTTTCTTCCCAGAGGTAAAAGCGGTTGAGATGGAAGCTTGCGCGATTGCACAGGTGGCGCATCAGTTTGACGTATCGTTTTTGATTATCCGAGCGCTTTCTGATGTAGCGGATAGCGAGGCTAGTGTTTCGTTTGATGAATTTTTAGCGACGGCGGCAAAGAATTCGTCGGCTTGTGTTGTAAAAATGGTAGAACAATTGTCATGAAAAAACGCCCGCTTGGTGATCAGCGGGCGTTGCTGTTATACTAAGTCATTTGTTAAATTCAGGAACTCTTCGACATCGCCGACTGCAATTTCCAGCGCGCCTTCCCAGAAATCGGGTTTTGTCAGATCGATACCTAGATGTTTTTGGGCGAGTTGTTCGGTTGTCATGGCACCAGTGTCTTGCAATAAGGCGATGTACTTGTCTTCGTAGCTGCTTCCTTCTGCGAGTGCTTGGTGATAGATGCCTAATGAGAACAAATAACCAAATGTGTATGGGAAGTTGTAAAATGGTACGTCGGCAATATAAAAATGTAATTTGGAAGACCAGAATTGTGGATGGTACTCGGATAATGCGTCTTGGAAGGCTTCTCGCTGCGCTTCTTCCATTAATGTATTGAGACGATCCGCAGAAACGAGACCTTCTTTGCGAGCTTCATAAAAACGTGTTTCGAATAAGAAACGAGCGCGTATATCCATGAAAAAGGCGATGCTGCGTCCTATTTTATCTTCTAATAGAATGATCTTTTCTTCTTTTGTAGCCGCTTCTTTAACAGAGGCATCTGCGATAATCATTTCAGCAAAAGTTGACGCGGTTTCAGCGACGTTCATCGCATAATTCGTGTTTTCGAAAGGCTCATCGCGAATAACGTGCGAGTGAAAAGCATGGCCCAGTTCGTGTGCTAGCGTCGCGACTGTTCCAGGAGCGCCATCATACGTCATGAAAATGCGGCTTTCTTTCTCCAATGGAATATCGGTACAAAAACCACCAGGGCGCTTGTTATCACGATCTTCCGCCTCAATCCATTGTTGCTCAAACGCATGTTTCGCAAAACTGGCCATTTTCGGGCTGAATTTCGCAAATTGCGTTAGAATGAAATCTGCGCCTTCTTGGTACGTATATTTTTTCGGCTCAGAATCAAGCGTCAAGGGTGCAAAAACATCATGGAAGCTCAATTTATCGATGCCGAACAGCTGAGCTTTGCGATTCAAGAATGAAACGAACGTTGCTTTATGCTTTTCGATGACATCCCACATTGTTGCCAATGTTTTTTCGTCTAGACGGTTAATCGCAAGTGGTTCCGCGAGAACATTGTCCCATTTACGTGTCCGATAAACGGCAAGGCGGAAACCGGCTAAATGATTCAATGTATCGCTGAATAGTTGCGATTTTTCCTGCCATGCTTTTCCATACGCTTCAAATACAGCGACGCGAACGGTGCGATCTGGATGGCTCAATAAATTCAAGGCTTGCCCGGCGGATACTAATTTCTCCTCACCATCCACTACAACAGGGACGCGAATCGTTGCGACGACTGTATCGTAATGATCAGACCAACCACGGTAACCGTCAACATTTAGCGCATTAATCACGGCTTCTTCTTCACGCGTTCCTTTTTTCTTACGGTTATCGCGCGCTTCATTCAATACGAAGGCGATCTCGCTCAAGCCATTTTCTGTAAGCAACGAAGCCCACAACGCATCTGGAATTAAGGCGAATTTCTCGTGCCATTCATTTTCGATGGTTTCCAGTTCTGCTAATTGTTGGTAGACGCCGCCAGTCAATTCTACCGCTTTCAAATCGCGCGTGTCGGCAGAGGATAAACATTCCAGAAAAGCCGCCGCATTCATCAATTGTTTCGTAATTTCTGCGTTTTGATTGATTAAAAGTAAAAATTCACTGACTGCCTCGTTATTTTCTGGAATCGGCCAATCTTGCACCGCTTGTTTAAATGACGCGATATCTTTGGTTGTGTCAGAAAGCGCAGTAGCCAGAGCCTCGGAGCCACTTCCACCTGAATAAATCGAGTCTAAATCCCATATTAACGCATAGTTTTTTGCCATCATAATCCCCCTATATTTCCGTATTTTCCACTTCATTATAGCACTTATCTCAGATTTTTTTGTAAAATAAGCGGAAAGATGTTAAAATTTATAAGGATTACATGAAAAGCGTGCTTGTTTGGCATTCTAAAAAGACGATGTCATGACACTTTCCAACTAATTAAATAAAAAGAGGTGCCTATTTTGCTAAAAAATTTCTCACCGGATAAAATGTTAACATCGCCATTTGGTATCACCGCGGACCAATTGCGAAAAATGGGGAAAACGACGGTATTAACAGATTTAGACAATACGTTACTCGCTTGGGATCAATTGGATGCGACCGATGAAATTTCCAACTGGTTTCGCATTCTGGAAGAAGATGGTATCAAGGTGATGATCGTATCAAATAATAATGAAGAGCGCGTGAAGCGAGTGGCTGTCGCAACAAAAATTCCATACTTGGCCAAAGCGAAAAAACCATTAGCCGCCTCGTTCCAGAAAGCGTTGGCCGACCTTGGTTCAACACCGGAAGAAACGGTGATGATTGGCGATCAGATCATGACGGACATCTTCGGAGGCAATCGCCAAAAATTGACGACTGTTTTCGTACGTCCAGTCAAAGATACAGACGGTTTTGCGACGAAGTTTAACCGATTTATGGAACGCATTATTTTAAAAAGACTAGCTAAAAAATCAGAATTAAAATGGGAGGATTCTCTGTGACCGAAGAACTAAGATGTATTGGCTGTGGAGCCGTTATTCAAACAACCGATAAGACCCAACCTGGCTATGCGCCAGAATCTAGCTTAGAAAAAGAAGATATTATTTGCCAGCGTTGTTTCCGCTTGAAACATTATAATGAAATTCAAGATGTCCCGCTGACGGATGATGATTTTCTGAAAATCTTGAACCAACTAGGCACGAAGCAAGCGCTGATCGTCTATGTTGTCGATATTTTCGATTTTGATGGCAGTTGGTTACCAGGTTTGCATCGTTTTGTCGGCAATAACCCGGTGCTACTTGTCGGAAATAAAGCCGATTTGCTACCAAAATCATTGAAACGCGAACGCTTGACGCAGTGGATGCGTGGCCGGGCTCGTGAACTCGGATTAGCACCAACCGATTGCGTATTAGTAAGCGCTGAAAAAGGCCAATCCTTCGACGTTTTACTTGAAAAAATTGAAGAAGAACGCGCAGGACGTGATGTCTTTGTTGTTGGCTGTACAAATGTTGGGAAATCGACGCTTATCAATCGCATTATTAAAGTCGCGACTGGCGAAAATGATGTTATTACGACATCTCAATTCCCAGGCACAACGCTTGATAAAATCGAAATTCCACTTTCAGACGGAAGTGTTCTTGTCGATACACCAGGAATTATCAACCATCATCAAATCGCGCACGTCATCGATGCTAAAACGCTAAAACTTGTCTCACCGAAAAAAGAAATCAAACCAGTAACCTATCAATTAAACGAGGAACAAACACTGTTCTTCGGCGCATTGGCACGCTTTGATTACACAAGTGGCGGCAGACGCTCATTCGTCGTTTATACATCGAACAACTTGATGATTCACCGCACCAAGCTTGAAAAAGCCGACAATCTGTATGAAACACAAGCTGGAAAACTGCTACAACCGCCGGGCGAAGCGGATATCGAAACGTTACCGAAACTAGTACCGTATCAATTTTCAATCAAGGAAAAGGCGGACATCGTGTTCTCAGGCCTTGGTTGGATTACCGTTTTAGAAGGTGGCGCAAAAGTGACCGCTTGGGTTCCAGAAGGCGTGAGCGTAACTATTCGCCGCTCAATCGTGTAAGGAGGAGGCGAATTTCCGAATGAAAGAATTATATTGCGTTATCGGCAATCCCATCGCGCATTCATTGTCTCCAGTGATGCACACGGCTTTACTGGAGCAGAACAAACTAAATGCGAGTTATGTCCCATTTTTAATAGAAAAACAGGATTTTACGACCGCGATAGAAGGCATGAGAGCGTTAGGAATTAGCGGATTCAACGTTACGAGTCCATTTAAGGAGGATATCTTGCCGTTCTTAGACGCGCTTGATCCCGAGGCTAAAGCGTGCGGTGCCGTGAATACGGTTGTTGCAACAAATGGACGCTGGACAGGCTATAACACGGATGGCATCGGTTATTTGCAAGGTTTAGAGAGCATTCGAAAGGTCACTGAGACCGATCAGATTTTGATTCTCGGAGCAGGTGGCGCGAGTAAAGCGATTTTTCACGCCCTTATGCACCATACCGATGCGAAGGTGGCCGTTGCCAATCGAACGCTTGAAAAAGCTGTCAAAATGGTTGCAGGAACAGCGCACAAGGCTCTTAGTTTAGCCGAAGCCGACTCGCAACTTGCCGATTTCACCATCGTTATCCAAACAACATCATCCGGACTTACAAAAGAAAATGCAGCTTTACCAATCAGATTGCATGACGTAACCGCGGGGACCATCATTTCTGATATCATCTACAATCCCGCCGAAACGCCATTTTTAAAAGAGGCGAAAGCATGTGGAGCCATCACGCAAAATGGCTTACCGATGTTCATTAACCAAGCAGCGATTGCGTTCGAGTTATGGACAGGAATCAAAGCAGACCGCGCGCTCATGCGAAACATTGTATTGAAACAAATAGGAGGAAAATAATGCTAACAAATGTACAAAAGCGTTTTTTACGCAAAGAAGCTCACGATATCGATGCCATTTTTCAAGTTGGAAAAGGTGGGGTATCACCGAATTTAATTAAGCACGTTGCAGAAGCCATCGAAGTTCGCGAGCTAATCAAGATTTCGATTTTACAAAATTGCGACCAACCAAAAGAAGAAGTAGCGGAAATGATTAGTTCCCGTTCTGGTTCTGAGCTAGTGCAAGTGATTGGCCGCACCATCATTCTATACAAAGAATCGCAAAATAAGAAACAAATCCAATTGCCATAAGAAGGTGTATCTGATTTGAAAGAAAAAATTGGTATTTTAGGTGGCACGTTCGATCCGCCACATCATGCCCATTTAATTATTGCCAACGAAGCGCGCATCAAGCTTGGTCTTGAAAAAATTATTTTCTTGCCCAACGCTGTCCCGCCTCATAAAAAAGAAAGTGGGTTGACGAGTAATGCAGATCGCTTAAAAATGATCGAACTTGCCATCGCCGATAATCCTTTTTTTGAAGTAGATGACCGTGAAATGCACCGTTCTGGCAAGTCTTACACGTATGATACGATGATTGAAATGACAAAGGAGTTTCCAAATGCCGCTTTTTCCTTTATAATTGGCGGAGACATGGTTGAATATTTGCCGAAGTGGTATCATATTAATGAACTAATAAAACTTGTAAACTTTGTTGGCGTCAATCGACCGCGTTACGACGGGGATGCGCCTTACGACATAGAGGAAATAGAGGTTCCAGCATTGGACATCTCGTCTTCCTTGTTGCGAGAACGTTTGGCAGCAGGATTACCAATCGATTATTACGTTCCAAACGAGGTAAGCAAGTATATAAAGGAGCATCATTTATATGAATAGAGAAGAAATCTTGGAAGCAGTCAAAGAAGCGATGCCAGAAAAACGCTTTATCCACACACTTGGCGTTGAAAAAACAGCACTTGAGCTTGCCGATCATTACAAAGTGGACCGGAACCAAGTAAGTCTTGCGGCGCTGTTACACGACTACGCGAAGTACGCGGATAAAGAAGAAATGATGGCCATCATGGTCGAGCAGAAAATGGATCCAAAACTATTCACCTACAATCAAGAACTATGGCACGCCCCAGTTGGCGCCTATTTTGCAGAAACCAAATTTGGCGTGACAGATGAAGCCGTTTTGAAAGCCATCGCTTGCCATACAACAGGAAATGCCGCGATGAGCACGATGGATAAAATTATCTATCTGGCCGACTACACAGAACCGAATCGTTCCTTTCCTGGCGTTTACAAAGCTCGCCGCCTGTCCTTTGACTCTTTAGATAAGGCCATGTTATTTGCCCTGTCCAACACAATCACGTTTTTAATTACGAAAAGACAACCTATTTTTCCAGATACATTCGATGCTTACAACTATTTTGCACGTTTACAAATTGAAGGTGAGGTATAACTATTGAAAAGTCATGATTTATTAATGTTAACCGCAAAAGCAGCGGACGATAAACGCGCAGAGGACATCCTAGCGCTGAATATGGAAGGCCTATCCGCATTTGCCGATTATTTCGTCATTTGCCATGGTAATTCCGACAAACAAGTACAAGCCATTGCCCAAGAAATCAAGGAACAAGCGCACAAAAATGAGGTAGAAGTGAAACGTTTAGAGGGCTTCGATGCTGCCAAATGGATCTTAATTGATCTAGGCGACGTCATCGTTCACGTTTTCCACAAAGAGGAGCGTAGTTACTACAATCTTGAAAAACTATGGGGAGACGCGCCACTAGAAGACGTACGCGAAGCCTTCACTATATAAAAAAGCAAAGAGGGGCTTTCATAGGCTCCTTTTTTCGTGGAAAGAGGTATAACAATTATGAGTTACGAATATTTTCCGAATTTCTATGATGCTCTCATGGACGAGGAGCTGTACGACAACTGGTTTTCTTTTGCAACGCCCTATTTACCGAATGAAGGCGGAAAAGTGCTTGACGTCGCTTGTGGGACCGCTGAGCTCGCCGTACGCTTAGCTAAACGTGGCTTTGAAGTTACTGGTGTCGATTTATCAGAAGAAATGCTGAGTGTTGCCAGTGAAAAAGCGTTCCATGAAGAAGTGTCACTATTATTGTTGCAACAAGATATGTCAGAAATGGAGAAACTAGACATGTTTGATTTAGTCACCTGTTTTTGCGATTCGCTTAATTATTTAGAAACGGAAGAAGCAGTTCACGGCACATTACGTAGCGTCTATGAAAACCTGAAAACAGATGGTGTGTTCCTATTCGATGTTCATTCTATCTACAAAATGGACGAGCTCTTCAAAGATTATAGCTACGGTGATAGTGATGAAGAAATTTCGTGCATTTGGAACTCCTTTGAGGGCGAATTCCCGCATTCCGTAGAACATGAATTAACCTTCTTCAAACAAGGCCCAGACGGTAGTTACGATCGCTACGACGAGCTACATAAAGAACGAACATACCCGATTGAATGGTACAAAAAAGCAATACAAGCAGCCGGATTTCGTAAAATAAAAATTTGCGCTGATTTTACGGATTTCGAACCTACTGAAACTAGTGAAAGAATCTTTTTCATATGTGAGAAATGACTTTTTGCCGTCATTTCTCTTTTTTTATGTTTTTGAAGCCCCCGAAGCAATAAAGGAGAAAACGCAAAAAGGGCGAATACTAATACTAAAGGCAGGTGATAAAGCATGCTAGAGAAATGGCAAGCATATAAGAAATACATTATTGGTGCAGCGGTTTTACTCATAGCCATAGGGTTCTTCTTCGTGACACAAAAGCAAGAAGAAACAGTGATCCCAACAGCCGCAGTCGCGAAAGAAGAGCCGGCAAAGAGCCCGAAGAAAGAGGAAGAAATTGTCTCGACTAAGTCTCTTATTGTCGATGTGAAAGGTGCAGTGAACAAGCCAGGTGTCTATGAACTCGCGCCTGATAGCCGTGTGAAGGATGCTATTTTAAAGGCAGGAGGACTATCGTCAGAAGCGGATGTAAAATTGCTGAACATGGCGCAAAAAGTGACAGATGAGATGGTTATTTATGCTGGGAAAATAGGCGAGGAAGGTTTAGCGCCAGTTACAACAGCAGGAGCAGAGACAGGAAGTACCGACAGCTCGAAGGTTAATATCAATACAGCGGATGTCACGACCTTGCAAACTATCCCTGGAATCGGCGCTGTGAAAGCCCAAGCTATCGTGGACTATCGCGACAAAGAAGGGCTATTTACAACGATTGCGGACCTTTCAAAAGTATCAGGGATTGGCGCTAAAACAGTGGAACGATTAACAGAACATATTACAGTGGAGTAATAAGCTATTGACGAAGCGAATTCGAAAAGCATATACTAAAAGCATCAACTTCTTAAAAGGAGCGACAAATATGCAAAGAATAGCTTGGGATCAGTTTTTTTTGGCACAAAGCCATTTAATATCTTCTAGGAGTACATGTACACGTCTGATGGTAGGTGCAACAATTGTTCGAGATAAACGTATTATTGCAGGTGGTTATAACGGCTCCATCGCTGGCGGGGACCATTGTGATGAAGAAGGATGCTATGTTGTAGAAGGTCATTGCATACGCACGATTCATGCGGAAATGAATGCTATTTTACAATGCGCTAAATTTGGCGCTTCCACGGATAATGCGGAAATGTATGTCACGCATTTTCCATGTATCGCATGTTGCAAATCGATTATCCAGGCGGGAATTAAAGCGGTCTATTATGCAAAGGATTATAAAAATCATCCCTATGCAATGGAACTTTTTGAACGTGCAGATGTGATTATCAAGAAAGTTCCTTTTGACGAACACGTGCTAAACAATACAGCCCAAATCGAACAGACAGTGATCCAAACGGTACAAGAAGTGCTGCAAAAAGAAGCGGTACCAGAAGAAACAATTGCCCACCTAGAAGATAAATTACGACAACAGTTTTTAAAATAAAGTGAGGTGAGGACTATAGAGCGTCTTTTTTTGACGATCATTGTAGCCATTATTCTCGCTGTAATATGTGTCTTTATTTCAATGAAGATCTTTCTGTTACTTGGCCTTCTGCTCATTGTAGCGATCGTATTCAAACGGACTCGATTCGTCGTTTTTTTTAGCCTGACCATTGTAGCAGGAGGATTTTTCTGGTTTTTTGATGATCAAAATCACTCCATGTTCGAAGCGGGTGAATTAGAAGGAACAGTTACCATAAATGATGGTATCGTCATCGATGGGGATGCTTTTCGAGCGCAAGTTTTATATCAAGGAGAACGCTTTCAGTTGAGCTATAAACTTGCGAGTGAACAAGAGCAAAAACAATTTATGCGTTTAAATTATGGAGATAAACTAAGCGTAAGTGGTGAGCTAGAAGCACCAGAAAAGAACCGTAATAAAGATCAATTTAATTACCAAGAGTTCTTGTATCGAAAGCAAGTACATTGGCTATTAAAGGCAAGCTCGGTGCAATCCTTATCGGAAAATAGTGCTTCATGGTTGCACAGTTTAAGGAATTTTCGGAAATCCCAGCTTAAAAAAATTGACGAAACACTAGATTCACAAATCGCGCCATATGTGGCCTCGCTAATTTATGGAGATCGCACCACTGTGGAAACTACGGTTTACGAAAGTTATCAACGCCTTGGTGTCGTTCATTTATTAGCCATATCAGGTCTACATGTTAATTTAATTATTTCCGGCTTTTTGTTGTTATTTAGGCGAATGGGATTTCAAATCGAGAAAACCGCTATCGTTATGATTTGTTTATTACCACTTTATTGCATGATGACTGGGGCAAACGCACCTGTTGTTCGAGCCGCCATCATGACAATCTGTTTAATGATAGGTAGACTATCGCCAGTTCGTGTGACATCGCTTCAAGCCCTCTGTTTTAGCTTCATTTTTGTATTCCTTTTTAATCCTTACTGTGTCTTTGAAATTGGTTTTCAACTCTCTTATGCCGTATCGTTCGCTATCATCCTATCTGGGCGGAAAATCATGCGAAAAGTTTCCTCTAATTTATTAAGCTCTCTGTATATTTCACTCATCTCCACCATCTCGGGAATCGCGGTTATGAGCTATCACTTCTATGAATTTTCCATCGTCGGTGTCTTTCTAAACGTTATTTATGTACCGCTATTCACGTTTATACTATTGCCATTAAGCTTTATATCTATCTTTTTCTTAAATCTAGCGCCTATCCTTCTAGTCATACCGTCGACGATTATGAAAATAGCTGTAAATATTTCAGAGTCACTCGCGATCTTATTACAAGAGATACCGTTTACGACTTGGGTAACAGGGAGACCTACCCTCATTTTATTGGTGATAATTCTTTTATTTACTCTTTATTTTTTCTATGGTTGGGAAAAAACGGGGAAAATTTATCGTTACTTAATCCCAGTATGTCTATGTCTAATAATAGGGACAATAAATTTAACTGGAAAAGTATCCATTATTGATGTTGGGCAAGGAGATAGCATCCTCATTCAACTACCTTGGAATAAAGGAATCTATATAATAGATGTCGGTGGACAAATGGCCTTTGACAAAGAGAAATGGGCAGAACGCAAAGCGCCATTTTCTGTGGGTAAGAATATCGTGACGCCCGTTTTAAAAGCCAAAGGGATTTCAAAAGTAGATAAATTAATTGTGACACATAGTGATGCAGATCATATGGAAGGCCTTATCGATGTGGGCAAGGCGATTCAAATCAAAGAACTTATTTATGCAGAGGGCGGCGAAACAAAAAGCATCATGAAAAAAGCACTGCAAGCTCTTCCTGGGGTGCCAACAAAAGCGATACTTGCTGGCTACAGTTGGGCAAAAGGCGATGCCACTTTCCAAGTCCTGAGTCCAACTGAAAGAGGCGAAGGTGGCAACAATGATTCCATCGTTATTTCCGCTGTACTAGATAAGAAAAGGTGGTTATTTACTGGCGACATCGAAAAAGAAGCAGAGCAAGCTCTACTTGAAAACCCTTTGATAAAAGCTGACATCCTAAAAGTGGGGCATCACGGCAGTAAAACATCTACGACCCCGGCATTTATAGGCAAGGTACAGCCCGCCATATCGCTTATTTCTTGCGGAGTGGATAATCGCTTTGGGCATCCTCGAAAAGAGACGCTAGATACTTTAGAAGCCGCAGATAGCACGATTTACCGCACAGATCAGAAAGGAGAAATAATCTATACTTTTTCAAAAGGATTTACCTTTGGGTTAGAATGATATTTCCACTTGCGCAAAGCTCGTTCTTGATTTACCATAGGGAAGAGATATGTCGGAAGGTGAGGGCGATTCATGATTTCAGAGTGGAAAAAAATAGAGAAGAAGCAATTTGCACCGATTTACCTGATTATCGGGACAGAGGATTATATTATCAACGAGACGAAGAAAAGGCTTGTTGCGGGGATTTTAGATACAGAAGACACGGATTTTAATTATGCTAATTTTGACTTGGATGAAACGGCGATTGAGCAAGTTGTAGAAGAAGCAGAAACAATTCCGTTCTTCGGTGACTGTCGACTGATTATCGCCTCCAATCCAACCTTTTTAACAACGGAGAAAACAAAAAGCAAAATCGAACATCGAACGGCGCGTCTAGAAGACTATTTAAACGAACCCGTGGATTATTCTATTTTGGTATTTATAGCAAGAGTAGAAAAACTAGACGAACGAAAAAAACTGACAAAGCTCATAAAAAAGCAAGCGACAATCATTGATGCGAAACGTCCCAACGAAGCAGAGTTGCGTAAATGGCTACAAGGTGTGAGCGGGGCCAATGAATTTCAAATGGATAACACGGCAACAGATCGACTAATAGAATTAACAGGCGGCCAACTAACAACAGCGATGAATGAATTAGACAAGCTGATGCTCTATAAACTGGAAGAGCGAGCAATCGATACATCAGACGTGGAGAGCCTTGTAGTGCGCTCATTAGAACAGAATATATTCTTGCTACTAGACAAAATGATAGCTCTAGATATCAGCGGTGCGCTAAGCATCTACTACGATTTACTCAAACAAAAAGAAGAACCAATCAAAATATTGGCTCTCATCGCGAGTCAGTTCCGTCTACTAACCCAAATTAAATTACTAGAAAAACAAGGATTCAGCCAACAACAAGTAGCTCAAAAATTAAAAGTCCATCCATTCCGAGTTAAAATAGGCGCACGACAAGCCAAAAGCTTCTCCTATCAAGAACTAACAATGACCCTAAAAAAACTAGCCCAAATGGATTTCGAAATGAAAACCGGCTACGGCGACAAAGCCCAAAAACTAGAATGGTTCCTCTTCTCTCTACAAGACCAAAGAAAAATCCAGCGAATGAATTAGGTGTCTATGATCCATTTGGTAGACCAAGATAGCTTTTGAAAATATCTAAGACGATTTTATGCTGTTTTTTATTCGCTTGGGATTTTATGTTTTGTGTAGGACGCAGAATAAGGTATAACACAAATTGAGCGAAAGCGTTTGTATTCATCTTTTGCGGTGGAAGCCGGAAGCGGAGCTGTTTTGCGAAGTAGAACTGGGTGAAGGATTAACCGTTCACTGCGTTCACGCTTATATTGGGACTGTAACTCATTTTATTTCGAACAGTCCCAGCAATGCGAGCGCTTGCCGCCAATTTACCACGCGTAAGATCTATCTAAAAGGATGCAAAAAAACATCACACGGGTGTGCGATGTTTCTGCGATTAAGAATCGTATTATTTAGCTAATTTTTTAGCTAAGCGAGATTTATTGCGTGCTGCATTGTTTTTGTGAAGTAGACCTTTGCTTACCGCGCTGTCTAATTTTTTACTAGCTTCAACATATAGTTCTTTCGCGTTGTCTGCATTATTTTCTGCAGCTTGTTCGAATTTTTTAACAGCTGTACGCATTGCAGTACGTTGAGATGTGTTACGGCTATTGCGAGTTTCAGTTGTTTTTACACGTTTGATTGCTGATTTAATATTTGGCATTTCATTCACCTCCGCCCAAAATTATGAGGTAGTATCTTTTATATATACCATACCCTTCAAAATTACACTAGAACAAATGTTATTATACCTAAACACAGCGGATATTGCAATATTACTTTACTAATTTATTTATTTTTTCACGAAAAAAGTCGGAAGTGATTGAAAATAGCGAGCTCTACTGATATAATCTATCTTAGCTTGCCATCGTTTTAATAAGATGAGTTCGAATTCGGGAGCTGGAGAAATGAAGAAAGAAGAAATGCTAGAAAGACAAAAGAAAATAAGAAATTTTTCGATAATAGCGCATATTGATCATGGTAAATCAACGCTTGCCGATCGTATTCTCGAAATGACGAATGCACTGACGCATCGTGAAATGAAGGCGCAATTGCTGGATTCCATGGATTTGGAACGTGAGCGTGGTATTACTATCAAATTGAACGCTGTGGAATTGTCGTATACTGCCAAAGATGGCGAAACATATATTTTTCACTTGATTGATACGCCGGGACATGTCGATTTCACGTATGAAGTTTCGCGTAGTCTAGCTGCTTGTGAAGGTGCTATTCTAGTTGTGGATGCGGCGCAAGGAATTGAGGCACAAACGCTAGCTAATGTTTATTTGGCGCTAGATAATGATTTGGAAATTATGCCTGTTATTAATAAAATTGATCTTCCAGCAGCAGAACCGGAGCGTGTTCGTGCTGAGATTGAGGATGTTATCGGCTTGGATGCATCGGATGCGGTACTTGCTTCTGCAAAATCTGGAATCGGGATTGAAGATATTTTAGAGCAGGTGGTTGCGAAGATTCCAGCGCCAACGGGAGATATTGACGCCCCGCTAAAAGCGCTTATTTTCGATTCCGTTTTTGATGCCTATCGTGGTGTTATTGCGAACATTCGGATTATGGAAGGTTCCGTCAAGGCGGGAGACAAGATTCGTATGATGGCCAATGGTCGAGAATTTGAAGTGACCGAAGTAGGTGTGTTTACACCGAAATCGACGCCTAGAGAACAATTGATGGTTGGGGATGTTGGTTATTTAACTGCCGCGATTAAAAATGTAAGTGATACGAGTGTCGGGGATACGATTACGCTTGCAAATAACCCCGCGTCGGAAGCTTTGCCAGGATATCGTAAATTAAATCCAATGGTTTATTGCGGTCTATATCCGATTGATTCAGCGAAATATAATGATTTACGTGATGCACTGGAAAAACTGGAATTAAATGATTCAGCGCTCCAATATGAAGCGGAGACGTCTCAAGCGCTTGGTTTTGGTTTCCGTTGTGGGTTCCTTGGCTTGCTTCATATGGAAATTATTCAGGAACGTATCGAACGGGAATTTAATATCGACTTGATTACGACTGCGCCAAGTGTTATTTATCATGTTAACTTGACAGACGGTTCTAAAGTGGTCGTTGATAATCCGGCTGAAATGCCAGAACAAGGGGTTATTGATTCGGTTGAGGAGCCTTACGTGAAAGCAACGATTATGGTGCCGAATGATTATGTAGGTGCTGTTATGGAACTTGCGCAAAATAAGCGTGGGAACTTTATGACAATGGAGTACTTGGATGATATTCGTGTGAGCGTTATTTATGAAATGCCACTTTCAGAGATCGTCTATGACTTTTTTGATCAGTTAAAATCGGGTACGAAGGGTTATGCTTCGTTTGACTATGAGTTGATTGGTTACCGTGAGTCGAAACTTGTGAAGATGGATATCGTGTTAAATAATGAGAAAGTCGATGCGCTTAGCTTTATTGTCCATCGTGACTTCTCTTATGAACGTGGCAAAATTATCGTAGAAAAACTAAAAGAATTGATTCCAAGACAACAGTTTGAAGTGCCAATTCAAGCGGCGATTAGTACGAAGATTGTCGCGCGTTCAACGATTAAGGCGCTACGCAAAAACGTACTTGCCAAATGTTACGGTGGGGACGTGTCGCGGAAACGGAAACTTTTAGAGAAACAAAAAGAAGGTAAGAAACGTATGAAATCCATTGGTTCAGTAGATGTGCCACAAGAAGCATTCATGGCGATTTTGAAAATGGATGATAAATAAAGAATTGATGGGGAAAGCGACTTTAGCTTGTTCATTGCGGACAGGTGGAGCTCGCTTTTTCTCCTTAAGGAAATGAGTGTATAAGAATGACTGCGATATATATTCACATCCCATTTTGCGAACATATTTGCTATTATTGTGATTTTAATAAGGTTTTTCTGGAAGGGCAGCCAGTCGATGAGTATGTAGATTTGCTCATTAAAGAAATGGAAATGGTAACCGCGAAGCACACAATGGAGCCGGTGGAAACCGTTTTTGTAGGTGGGGGAACACCGACGACATTGACGGAAGCTCAGTTGGCAAAACTTTGTTCGGCCGTTCAGCGGCTTTTTCCGATTGCGGAGAATGCGGAATTTAGTTTTGAAGCAAATCCAGGAGACTTGTCGCTCAGCAAGTTGCAGGTGATGAAAGACCATGGTGTGAATCGCCTGAGCATGGGGGTTCAGAGTTTTAACAATGACTTGTTGAAGAAAATTGGTCGGATTCATACGGTGGATGATGTGTATCAATCGGTGAATAATGCGAAACAGGTTGGTTTTGAGAATGTGAGTATTGATCTTATTTTCAGTTTGCCGGGTCAGACGGAGGCCAATTTTGAGGATACGCTGACGAAAGCCTTGGATCTGGATTTACCGCACTACTCTGCGTATTCGCTTATCATCGAGCCAAAGACGATTTTCTATAATTTAATGCAAAAAGGGAAGTTGCTGCTGCCTGGTGAAGATGCTGAGGCTAATATGTATGAGAAACTGATGACCACTATGGAGAATCATGGGCGTAAACAATATGAGATTAGTAATTTCGCTAAGCCTGGTTTTGAAAGCAGGCATAATATCGTTTATTGGAGTAATGAGCATTATTTTGGTTTTGGTGCGGGGGCTCATGGGTACGTGGGTGAGACGCGTTACGCGAATTATGGTCCGCTAAAAAAATACATGCAACCGCTCGAAAAGAACGAATTGCCAACCTTCCAACAAAAAGAGCTGACATTGAAAGAAAAGATGGAAGAAGAAATGTTTCTCGGATTGCGAAAAGTAGCGGGCGTGGATAAAGCGCATTTTCAGGCTAAATTCGGTCAGGCGCTTGATACGACTTTTGCGCGGGCGATTGATAAAACGATTGCAAAAGGCTGGTTAGAATCTACGCCAGAATGTGTTCGGCTAACGAGGCGTGGTCGCTTTCTAGGGAATAATGTTTTCCAAGAATTTTTATAGAAGCACTGGATTTCGGCTAATTACTACTTTAGTCTGAAATCGAGTGTTTTTTGTTGACAGTAGACGGTCATAGTGGTAAATTTATAATTGTATTTAGCACTTAAACGTATCGAGTGCTAAAAAGAGGTGATAGATATGTTAACCGAGAGGCAATTGCTAATCTTTCGTGCCATTATCGACCATTTCATCGAGACTGTGCAACCAGTTGGATCTAAGAATTTGCTGAAGGAGAACAACTTACCATTTAGCTCAGCGACGATCCGCAATGAGATGAGCGTTCTGGAAGAGTACGGATTTATCGAAAAAACGCATTCTTCATCAGGACGAATTCCTTCTGAGAAAGGGTATCGTTTCTACGTGGATTATTTACTCGAACCGCAGAAATTGAAGAAGCAGGATATTATGTCCATTCAATCGCTCTTTTCGGAGACGTATTTTGAAATGGAGCAGCTTATTCAAAAGTCCGCGTTAATGTTGTCGGATTTGACGAATTATACATCGATTTTACTTGGCCCGGCTTCGAAGCAGAACCGGTTGAGTGGTTTCCGTTTTGTACCAATTAATAGAAACCAGGCGATGTTGATTCTGATTACGGATCAAGGCCATATTGATAATCATGTGGTGACGATTCCGGAAACGATGACGCCGAGTGATATGGAGCGGGTTGTCAACATTTTAAATGAGCGTTTGGTGGGTCTTCCGATTGATCAAATGAATGCGATGATTCCAGCAGAAGTGTCGGATTTGCTGCGTAGCAATGTGGTAAATCATGAGTTAATGCTTTCGATTTTGAAGGATTCGTTCCAACAAGTTAGTAAGGAAAAAGTGTATTTTGGTGGCAAAACGAACATTTTGAATCAGCCGGAATTTCACGATTTTGCCAAAGTTCGCGAGTTGCTGCGGTTGATGGATCAGGAAAAGGATGTTTACCAGCTTTTTTCTGACATACCTCAAGGCCTTCATGTAAAAATTGGTACGGAGATTAACAACCATTTGATGGATGATTGTAGTATTATTACTGCGACGTACAGCATTGCCGATGAACATGTGGGAGGCATTGTCCTCCTTGGCCCGACACGGATGGAATACGACCGCATGATGGGCTTGGTTGATCTAGTAAGTCGGGATTTAACAACTGTATTAACAAAGCTTTATCATGATAATCAAAAATAGAAGAGGTGACAAACGTGTCTGAACAAAAAAACAAAAAAGAAAAAGTTGCGCAAGAAATCGAAAAAGAAGCGGCAGAAGAATTGAACGTCGTGGAAGAAGAGATGGAAGCTCATAATGAACAAGTAGAAGTGGAATTAACAGAAAATGAGAAGCGTTTGCTTGAGTTAGAAGAAAAGTTAGCAGCATCTGAGGATCGTTATTTGCGCCTGCAAGCTGATTTTGAGAATGTGAAAAAACGCAATGTGGCAGAGCGTGTGGCGACTCAGAAATATCGTTCGCAAACCATTGCGGAGGAACTTTTGCCGGCGCTTGATGGTTTCCAGAAAGCACTCGATACGCAAAGTGACTCGGAACAAATGGAAGCACTTTTGACGGGCATGAAAATGGTTTATGGCCAAATCATGACGGCGCTAGAAAAGGAAGGCGTGGAAGCAATTCCGGCACTCGGTGAGCAATTCGATCCGAACTTCCATCAAGCGGTGATGCAAGATAGCGATGACTCGAAAGAAAGCAACGAAATCACGATGGAATTGCAAAAAGGATACAAGTTGAAAGACCGCGTTATCCGTCCATCAATGGTAAAAGTAAACCAATAAAACAAGAATCCGGTCGCGTGCATGTGATCGGTAATAATAGGAGGAAATGAAATTATGAGTAAAATTATCGGTATTGACTTAGGAACTACAAACTCTGCAGTGGCAGTATTAGAAGGCGGAGAAGCAAAAATCATTCCAAATCCAGAGGGCGCGCGTACAACACCATCTGTTGTCGGCTTTAAAAACGGCGAACGTCAAGTTGGGGAAGTTGCGAAACGTGCAGCGATTACAAATCCAAATACGGTAGCATCAATCAAACGCCACATGGGTACGGATTACAAAGAAACAGTAGAAGGTAAGGACTATTCACCACAAGAAATCAGCGCAATCATCTTGCAATATTTGAAAGGTTACGCAGAAGATTACCTTGGTGAAAAAGTAGATAAAGCGGTTATTACAGTACCAGCTTATTTCAACGATGCACAACGTCAAGCAACAAAAGACGCTGGTAAAATTGCAGGCCTTGAAGTAGAACGTATTATCAATGAGCCTACTGCAGCAGCACTTGCTTACGGTATGGACAAAATTGACAAAGACCAAACGATCCTTGTTTTTGACTTAGGTGGCGGTACTTTTGACGTATCTATTCTAGAACTTGGCGATGGCGTATTCGAAGTTCACTCAACAGCCGGCGATAACTTGCTAGGTGGAGACGACTTTGACCAAAAAATTATTGATTTCCTAGTTGCTGAATTTAAACGCGACAACGGTATCGACCTTTCTCAAGATAAAATGGCGTTACAACGTTTGAAAGACGCTGCTGAAAAAGCGAAAAAAGATCTTTCTGGTGTGACTAGCACGCAAATTTCGCTACCATTTATCACAGCTGGAGAAGCTGGCCCACTTCACTTAGAAGTAACGCTTACTCGTGCTAAATTTGATGAATTAACGCATGATTTAGTGGACCGTACGATTGCTCCAACTCGTCAAGCGTTGAAAGATGCTGGACTTTCGGCTAAAGATATCGATGAAGTTATCTTGGTTGGTGGGTCAACTCGTATCCCAGCTGTACAAGAAGCAATTAAAAAAGAATTAGGTAAAGAGCCACATAAAGGTGTGAACCCGGATGAAGTTGTAGCGATGGGTGCTGCGATTCAAGGTGGCGTCATCACTGGTGACGTGAAAGACGTAGTACTTTTAGACGTAACACCACTTTCTCTAGGTATCGAAACAATGGGTGGCGTAATGACTCCGCTTATCGAGCGTAACACAACGATTCCAACATCGAAATCACAAACATTCTCGACAGCGGCTGACAATCAACCAGCAGTGGACATCCACGTATTGCAAGGTGAGCGCCCAATGTCGAAAGATAACAAAACGCTTGGCCGTTTCCAATTAACAGATTTACCACCAGCACCACGCGGTATTCCGCAAATCGAAGTTTCTTTTGATATCGATAAAAATGGTATCGTAACGGTTCGCGCGAAAGATCTTGGAACTGGTAAAGAACAAAACATCGTAATCAAATCTTCTTCAGGTTTAACAGACGAAGAGATTGAAAAAATGGTGAAAGACGCAGAATTAAATGCGGAAGAAGATAAGAAAAACAAAGAAAACGCAGAACTTCGCAACAATGCCGATCAATTAGTATTCACTGTTGATAAAACGTTGAAAGAACTAGAAGGCAAAGTAGACGAAGAAGAAGTGAAAAAAGCAGAAGCAGCTCGTGATGAGTTGTCAGAAGCGCTTAAAGGTGAAGACTTTGACGCAATCAAAGAAAAAACAGACGCGTTAAACGAAATTGTTCAAGCTCTTTCCGTGAAATTGTACGAGCAAGCAGCGGCAGAACAACAAGCAGCACAAGGTGAAAACCCTGAAGGCGGCGCAGCGAACGACGATGTTGTAGATGCTGAGTTTGAAGAAGTAAACGATGACGATCAAGAGAAAAAATAAGGACAGCGTGTCGACAAACGCTCATCTCCGTCGTTAAAGCCTGCGCGCCGGTGCTCACATACCCAAGTATGCTCCGCTCCAGTGCTCAACTTTGCCTAGGGTCTAAGCATTTGTCGACACGCTGAAAATAAGGATTTATTTGCGGGAAGGGAGTCAAAGTCTAACTGGCTTTGGCTTTTTCTCGGTTTTTGAAAGAAATCATGGTTTTACTTCGCTAAAACATGTGTTACAATACGTTAAGAGAAATACGAGAGAACAAGGAGTGAGACGCAAAAAATGGCAAAACGTGATTATTATGAAGTGCTTGGCGTTTCCAAAGGCGCCTCGGCAGATGAGATAAAAAAAGCTTATCGTAAACTATCTAAGCAATATCACCCGGATATTAACAAAGAGGCTGGCGCTGATGAGAAATTTAAAGAAATATCCGAAGCATACGAAATTCTAAGTGATGAATCAAAACGTGCGCAATATGACCAATATGGACATGTTGATCCTAACCAAGGTTTTGGCGGTGGCGGTTCGTACGGTGGAGGCGGTTTTGGCGGCCAAGGTTTCGGTGGATTTGAAGATATTTTCGATACTTTCTTTGGTGGTGGCGGTTCGTCTCGTCAAGACCCGAATGCACCGCGTCAAGGTAATGATTTGCAATATAGAATGCATTTGAAGTTCAAAGAAGCGATTTTTGGTAAAGAGGCTGAGATTGAGATTCCGCGTGAAGAAAGCTGTGACACGTGTGATGGAAGTGGCGCTAAACCAGGAACGCATCCTGAAAAATGTTCGCATTGTGGTGGTAAAGGTTCGGTTAACGTCGAGCAAAATACGCCGTTCGGTCGGATTGTAAACAAGCGTACGTGCCAATATTGTAACGGCACTGGGAAAGAAATTAAGGAAAAATGTGACACGTGTCATGGTTCAGGTCGCATCACAAAAACGAAAAAAATCAAGTTGAAAGTACCTGCTGGTGTCGATGATGGGCAACAAATGCGCGTCGCTGGTGAAGGGGAAGGTGGCGTGAATGGCGGACCAAACGGCGATTTATATGTTGTGTTCTCCGTTGCTCATGATGAATTCTTTGAACGCGAAGGCACTGATATTTACGTTGAAGTTCCGCTGACATTCGTTCAAGCAGCACTTGGCGACGAAATCGATGTTCCAACCGTTCACGGCAAAATTCGTTTGAAAATCCCTGCTGGTACACAAACGGGCACGACTTTCCGCTTACGCAACAAAGGGGTTCCGCATCTTCGTGGTAATGGAACAGGAGATCAACACGTTGTCGTTAAAATCATCGTTCCGAAAAAACTGGACGAGAAACAAAAAGATATTTTGCGTGAATTCGCGACAACAACCGGCGATAAAGTCGATGAAAACAGCGAAGGCTTTTTCGATAAAATGAAACGAGCATTCAAAGGATAAATAATGAAAAAAGGCTCAGGTATTGCGATTCTAGTCATACTGGGCCTTCTTTTCTGAAATGAGGTTGAGAAAATGAAATGGTCAGAGATTGAGATTCATTCTGTAAATGAGGCGGTAGAGCCGATTACATATGCTCTGAACGATTCGGGAGCAAGCGGGGTTTCGATTGAGGATTCCGCCGATTTGACGCGCGAACATGAGGATCGTTTCGGTGAAATTTATGATCTGCAGGCGGCGGATTATCCAGCGGAAGGCGTGATTATTAAGGCCTACTTTTTAACGACGGATGACTTTTTGAAGATGGTGCCGGCGATTGAGGCGCGAATTCGTGGTTTGGTGCAGTTTGATATTCCACTTGGTGATTTAACTTTTCAGGTCAATGAGGTGAATGACGAGGAGTGGGCGACGGCTTGGAAGAAATACTACCATCCAGTCAAAATCACGGATCGGATTACGGTTGTGCCGACATGGGAGGACTACACGCCGGAAAATGAGGATGAAATGATTATCGAACTAGATCCAGGCATGGCATTCGGTACGGGAACACATCCGACAACGCAATTGTGTGTGCAGGCGCTTGAAAAAATCGTGAAACCTGGCGACGAAGTTATCGATGTTGGGACGGGTTCAGGCGTGCTAAGTATTGCGAGCGCGAAACTAGGCGCGAAAAGTGTCTTGGCAACGGACTTGGATGAAGTAGCGGTTCGTGCGGCTCGGGAAAACATCGCGCAAAATCATTGTGAGAATATCGTAACGATTCAGCAAAATGATTTATTAAAAGGCATCGATCAAAAAGCGGATGTCATTGTGGCGAACATTTTAGCGGAAGTGATTCTGATGTTCCCGAAAGATGTGCATGCGACATTGAAGCCGAACGGTATTTTTATCGCGTCAGGAATTATTGAGCCAAAGCATGAAATCGTGAAAGAGGCGTTGATTGAAGCGGGTTTGACGGTGTATCATGTGGAACAAATAACGGATTGGGTAGCTATTTACGCCAAGCGAGGTGAATAAGAAGGATGCAGCGATATTTTATTGAGGAAATCAAGGATGAAACGGCGATTATAACGGGTGATAATTTTCATCATATCGTGCGCGTGATGCGGATGAAGCTGGATGATCAAATTTACCTAGTCACACCAGACGAGCGTACGGCGATTGCTGGGATTAGCGAGCTGGGAGAAGACTTTGTACGCTTAACGGTTTTATCGTGGAAGAGCGAGTCTACAGAGCTTCCTATTGACATCACGATTGCTAGCGGCTTGCCAAAAGGGGATAAACTAGAGCTGATTACCCAAAAAGGGACGGAACTCGGCGCGAAACAGTTCTTGTCCTTTCCGGCGAAACGTTCCATTTCCAAATGGGATAGCAAAAAAGCGAAGAAAAAAGTGGAGCGTTTAGATAAGATCGCTTTGGAAGCAGCGGAGCAATCACATCGTAGCTTTGTTCCGAAATTTCGGCATTTAGAATCTTTCCAAGCCTTAATTCAGTCGCTTCCCGATTATGATTATATCGTGGTTGCCTATGAAGAGAGTGCCAAAGAGGGTGAAACGGCTGCGTTAGCCACAGTTTTTAACCAGATGAAACCAGGCGAATCCGTGCTTGCTATATTTGGACCAGAGGGTGGTTTTTCGACGGAAGAGATTGATAAGTTGGAAGCGAATAAAGCGCTCAAAGTGGGGCTGGGGCCGCGAATTTTGCGTACAGAAACAGCGCCATTTTATTTTTTAGCAGCGGCTTCTTATGCGTTTGAACTTTCTTGAAATGGGTATAGGAGAATAAATCGCCGACTGTTCTGAAAATAAATTAGTGAAAGTTAGCGATTTCATGTTGACTCGCCCAGCGGATTAGTTTATAATTTTTAGTGAGTGAATGCAAATAGTATGTGCATTACTTTGGAATCATTCACAGGCTAATCTTGTGCGAGGTTTCCAAATAGCTTAGGGCATCCTTGTCCATTTAAGTGTCGGAGGGAGGGAAAGAGAGATGTCAAAAACAGTAGTTCGTAAAAACGAATCGCTTGAAGATGCTCTTCGTCGCTTTAAACGTACTGTTTCCAAAACAGGTACAATGCAAGAAGTTAGAAAGCGCGAATTTTATGAAAAACCAAGCGTAAAACGTAAAAAGAAATCAGAAGCAGCAAGAAAACGCAAATTCTAATCGAAGGGACGAAATCAAGCATGAGTCTCCTTGACCAACTGAATGAGGATATGAAACAAGCGATGCGCGCGAAAGAGAAAGAAAAACTTTCCGTTATCCGCATGTTGAAAGCGGCTTTGCAAAATGAAGCCATTCGTCTAGGTACAGATGATATATCTCCTGAAGACGAAATTACCATTCTTTCCCGTGAAATGAAGCAGCGTCGTGATTCTTTAGCTGAATTCCAGAAGGCAGATCGAGCTGACCTTGTTGAGAAGCTAGAAGATGAGATGGTAATCGTGCAAAGTTATTTGCCGAAGCAACTTTCCGAGGAAGAAGTCGCTGAAATTGTAAAAGTTACGATCGATGAAGTTGGTGCAACATCCCAAGCCGATTTTGGTAAGGTGATGGCCGCTGTCATGCCGAAGTTAAAAGGTAAAACAGACGGAAATGTAGTTAACAAATTCGTGAAACAATATCTTTCATAAACAAGATCAAAAGAGTCAGTTCGCTGGCTCTTTTTTTGATGGAATTGATGTGACTGAATTGACCTCGATACATAGGCACGCCGAATAGTACCAAAATCCTGCGCTTTCGTGTATAATGTAGACACACGAAGTTAATTTTAGAGTGAAGGGGTTATTTGGATGCCAACAGATCATGAGAATATAAAAATGGACTTAGCGGAAGGTTTTGATGCTAGGGAACTGTTTGGGAATAACGATGCACATATTACTTTAATTGAAGACGCGTTCGAATTGCAGATTATCACTCGCGGGGAATCGATAACGCTACAAGGGACAGAGATAAACGAGGCACACGGGGCGGCGGTTTTGGAAGCGCTAATCAGTGTCATTTTAAAAGATATTCATGTGGATGAACGGGATGTTACCCAAGCGATAAAAATGGAACAGAACGGGACTGTGGAGTACTTTGCTAGTCTCTATGATGAAGAAATTACGGTGAATGCGAAGGGTAAAATGATTCGCCCTAAAACGTTTGGACAGCGCAAATATGTGCGTACGATTGATAAATATGATGTTGTTTTTGGAATCGGACCTGCTGGAACTGGGAAAACGTATCTTGCTGTCGTGAAAGCAGTTGCGGCTTGGAAAAAAGGAACTGTGAACAAGATTATTTTGACGCGTCCTGCTGTGGAGGCTGGGGAAAGTCTTGGTTTCTTGCCGGGTGATTTGAAGGAGAAGGTAGATCCTTATTTACGGCCGGTGTACGATGCTTTGTATGATATTTTTGGCGTGGAGCATACGACACGTTTGATGGATCGCGGTGTGATTGAGATTGCGCCCCTAGCTTATATGCGTGGACGGACGCTGGATAATGCGTTTGTTATTTTGGATGAGGCGCAGAACACGACGGTTGCGCAGATGAAGATGTTTTTAACGCGTCTTGGTTTTGAATCCAAGATGATTGTGAATGGGGATACGACGCAAATTGATTTGCCTAAAGGGGCTACGAGTGGGCTTGTGAATGCCGAAACAGTTTTGCGAGACGTGAAAAATATCGGTTTTGTGTATTTTGAGCATTTTGATGTGGTGCGTCATCCGCTTGTTGCTGAAATTATTAAAGCCTATGAAGGTAAGTTGAAATAAGAAGAATGCAAACGAAATGGGGGTACATATGAAGCCTACGAAAAAATGGACGGATTGGTATTATAAAACGGGAAAAAGATACGTAACGCCAGTCATCTTAATCGTCTTATTCATTGTTGCCTTCGTGCTTATTTGTCAAATGGTGAAGCCGGAATCGTATAATGTGAAATTGTTCGAAGTGGCTCAAAAAACGATTCGTTCGCCGCAAACGATTGAGGATACGCAAAAAACGGCGGAAGAGCAGGCGAAAGCTAAGGCTGATGTCGAGGATGTCTACGTATTCAATCGCGAGACGGCGCAGAACCGGGAATCACTTGTTAGTTCGTTGTTTGCATATGTGACGGAAGTGAATCGGGAAGCGGCATTAAATGATGCTAAAAATGATAAAATGACGTCGCTTGATCAGAAATTGGCTTCTTTGAAAGGGAAGTTGTCAAAAGATGTATCGGAGAATATTACGGACGGCGTCAATGCCGCGATGCTGACGACGCTGCTCCAAATGAATGCGAAAGATCTGCAAACGGTCGAAAAGGAAGTCGTTAATGCGCTTGATGTGGCGATGGAACAAAGTGTGCGCAGAGATAATTTGACAGATGTGAAGGTTAGCGCGCGCGATACGATTGAGTTGTCTAATTTGCCAACGAGTTATAAAGGGGTTGCTAAAGCGATTCTATCTTACGCGATTGTGCCTAATGAGGTCTACAATGCGGCTCAGACGGAAGATCGACGCAAAGAAGCCGCGGCAAACGTGATTCCGGTTAAAATTTTGCAAGGACAGGTTATTGTGCAGGAAGGTCAGATTATCGATCGGGAAATTTACCGTCAGCTGGCATTGTTGCATTTATTGGATCAGAAAATGCCGATTAAACAGTATGCTGGATTTGGGCTGTTGTTGCTATCGCTCGGTGTGATGCTTTATTTCTTTACGAACAAGCAGAAAAATCTAGATAAAGAGCGGAAAAATCAATATGTGCTCGTGTTTTCATCTGTGTATATTGCGATATTGCTGATGTTGATGATTATTCGCTTTTTGGAAGGCGTGGATATTAGCAATATTTCGTTCTTGTTCCCAGCCGCATTTGGCCCGATGATTATCAAGATTCTGCTCAATGAGAAGTTCGCTTTTATGATGACGATTTTTACATCGGTGACGAGTTTCTTTGTTTTCCAGAGTGACGCGACGGCTGCGGTGAACGTGACGGTTTCGACCTTTATTTTACTTAGTGGACTGGCGAGCATTGTCGTTTTAAGGGATTACAGTCGCCGTTCTGCTATTTTACTGTCGGGTTTTGTGGTCGGACTAGCGAACATGGCTTTTGTTTTCTTGCTTTTATTAATTAGTAATACGGGACTGCTCACGCTTGCATTTTGGATACCAGTTGGCTATGCTTTCCTAGGCGGTATTGGATCATTTGTGCTTGGCATTGGCGTGATTCCGCTGTTTGAGACGGTGTTCGGGATACTTACGACGAGCCGTTTGGTGGAACTTGCGAATCCGAACCATCCATTATTGAAAAAAATTATGATGAAAGCGCCAGGAACATATCACCATAGTTTGATGGTGGCGAATCTCGCGGAGGCTTGTACGGATGCGATTGGTGGTAATAGTTTGCTCGTTCGCGTTGGGTGTTTTTATCATGACATTGGTAAGACGATTCGACCGCCGTATTTTGTGGAGAATCAATTGCATGGGATTAATCCGCATGACCGACTGACGCCGGAGCAGAGTCGTGATATTATTATCGCGCATACGACGGATGGCGCGGCGATTTTGCGAGATAATCATTTTCCACAGCCGATTATTGATATTGCGCTACAACATCATGGGACAACGCTTGTGAAGTATTTTTATTACAAGGCAAAAGAGGCAAATCCGGATGTGGCAGAGGCCGATTTCCGTTACCCTGGGCCAAAACCGCAGACGAAAGAAATTGCGATTATTAATGTCTCGGATAGCGTGGAGGCTGCTGTTCGTTCATGCGAGGCGCCAACAAAGGAAAAAATTAAGGCGATTGTGGACGGCATTATTGATGATAGAATGCAGGATAAGCAATTTGTGGCATGTGATATTACGTTTCAAGAGATAGAGGTCGTTCGGTCCACATTATGTTCGACGCTCAATGGAATTTATCATCAACGGATTCAGTATCCTGATGATAAGTAAGGAGGAAGACGATGACTTTAGAGCTTGATTTAATAGACGAAACCGAAGAATTGGAGCCTGATGCGCTAGACTTGGTCGAGGGTCTGCTACAATTTGCGGCGAAACGGCTTGAGATTCAAGAAGACAGTGAATTGGTTGTGACTTTCGTTGATAATGCGCGGATTCAAGAGATTAATCGTGATTATCGTGATAAAGACCAACCGACCGATGTGATTTCGTTTGCGCTGGAGGAAATGGGTGATGGCGAGACGAAGATTGCATGGGATGAGGATATGGAGGCGCCGCGTATTTTGGGAGATATCATTATTTCCACGGAGCGGGCGTTAGAACAAGCGGACGAGTACGGGCATGGATTCGATCGCGAATTAGGTTTCTTGGCGTTACATGGGCTTCTACACCTCCTAGGATACGATCACATGGAACCAGAGGATGAAGACGTGATGTTTTCATTACAAAGAGAAGTGTTGAATGCGTATGGACTCGAAAGATAAAGTAAAAGTCACGAGCAACCGACGTTTCAGGAAATCATTTATTCATGCCGTTACAGGTGTTAAAACAGCGATTTTAGAAGAACGCCATATGCGTGTCCATATTACCGCTGGGATGATTGTGATTATTTGTGGTGTTTTTTTCAAAGTAACAAAGATCGAGTGGTTATTTTTGATTTTCTCGATTTTCAACGTATTGACATTTGAAATGATTAATACGGCGATAGAACGCGCAGTGGATGTGGCAACAGAAGACTTCCATCCCTATGCAAAAAAAGCGAAAGATGTCGCAGCAGGAGCGGTTTTACTAGCTTCGATTTGTTCGGCGGTTATTGGACTCTTTATTTTTATACCAAAATTATTTTAAAAGGAGTTTTTTAGGATGAAAGAAAATAATTTAATTGATCTGGCAAAACAAGCGCGTGAAAATGCGTATGTGCCGTATTCTAAATTTAAAGTTGGCGCGGCTTTGGTGACAACGGAAGATGAAGTCGTGCTAGGCTGCAACATCGAGAATGCTTCTTATGGCTTGACGAATTGCGCGGAAAGAACGGCGATTTTTAAAGCAGTTTCAGAAGGCAAACATGATTTCAAAAAATTAGTGATTGTGGCAGATACAGAAGGTCCAGTGGCTCCATGTGGCGCGTGTCGTCAAGTGATTAGCGAATTCTGCGCACCAGAAATGCCAGTAGTTTTAACAAATATGAAAGGTGATACTGTGGAAGTAACCGTTGGGGAACTACTGCCAGGCGCCTTTACACCGGGGGATCTTAAAAAATGAGTGACGTTTTCAAATCAGGTTTTGTGGCGATTGTCGGCCGTCCAAATGTAGGTAAATCGACTTTATTGAACCAAATTATTGGGCAAAAAATCGCAATCATGAGTGATAAAGCCCAAACAACGCGTAATAAAATCCAAGGTGTGTATACAACAAATGATGCGCAAGTCGTGTTTATCGATACGCCGGGTATTCATAAACCGAAACATAAACTTGGCGATTTCATGGTGAAAGTAGCGCTCAACACGTTCCGGGAAGTCGACATGATCTTCTTCGTGATTGACGCTGATGCGGGTTACGGTCGCGGGGACGAGTTCATTATTGAAAAGCTGAAAAGAGTAGAGGAAACGCCGATTTTCCTGCTGATTAATAAAATTGACTTAGTAGAGCCAGAAGTTTTGCTGGATTTAATTGCTAAATATAGTGAAATGCTTGATTTTGAAGAGATTATTCCGATTTCGGCATTGCAAGGGAATAACTTGGGGACGCTGCTTGAAGAAACGACGAAACATTTAGCGGAAGGCCCAATGTATTATCCTGCCGACCAAGTGACGGATCACCCAGAGCGATTCATCATTTCTGAGTTGATTCGCGAGCAGGTATTGAAGTTTACGCATGAAGAAGTACCACATTCCGTTGCGGTTGTTATTGAGGGGATCGAAGTAAATCCCGAGACGCACAAACTGCACATTATGGCGCAGATTATTGTGGAACGCAGCACGCAAAAAGGGATTTTGATTGGGAAACAAGGGCAAATGCTGAAACAAATCGGCATGCGCGCACGTAAGGAAATCGAACTTTTGCTAGGCTCGAAAGTGTACTTAGAAATTTGGGTAAAAGTGCAAAAAGGTTGGCGTGATAAGGAACATTTCTTGAACGATTACGGCTTTGATCACGACGAATATTAAGAAACAAAAAAACAGAACCGACTCCAAAAAAGTCCGTTCTGTTTTTTCGTATGGTGCAACCTTATTTTATACTGCCACTCCACGACGCGTCATAACACGCAATGTGAAACGGCCCATCCCCATAAACATCGAAATAAATCTCCTTCGTCACTTTGGTTCCAGGTTTCACAACGACGCGCCAATCCTCTTTATACGCGTTATCACCCTCGAGTCCATCCTTATCATAAATCAAGAAATCATCGGCATAATATGTCGTCGAACGAACATCTTTATTCTCAATCGTCACGGTTGCTTTTACGTAGTAACCAGCCATCGGACTATGGAATTCTTTGTCGCCGGCCCATTTCTCGATTTTTGTGACGTTGACAAACACATTATCCTCTATCTCAGCCATTTGCCCAACTTTGTACTCGGTATATTCATCTGAAAAATAATCGTAATCCTCATCATAATATTCCTCGGAGTCATCATACGGATCGTCCTCGCCTCCCGTATCATCATAGTTTGAGCCATCCATCAAATCATCGTACATCATCGAACGGTCGCCCATCATCATGTCATGAGAGTAACCCCCACTAAAAATAAGGCTCATGGCAAAAACCCCACAAAAAATAATCCCAAGAAAAGTCGCAGAGGAAGTCATAATTGCTCCAGGCATCTTGTTTTTCCTAACTACAAGCAGAATAATACCAACAATCAGCGCGACTAGACAAAGAAATAAGAAGAATCCAGAAAATAAAATCAGTGCTACCATCATGTGAAAAACGCTCCCTTTATATCGTAATACTACTATTGTACAATAGTGCGCGCATTAAATAAACGAAAATCTGCCTTTTTTTCAAATTGGTGTTGTATAATAGAAGTTGAGTCTAGTGGTAGTAAGTCAAGTGAAAAGGAGTAGTTATTCGAGTAAAAACTTCGTTTTAAGACCGAACAAAACT
>NZ_JNFB01000018.1 GCF_000766145.1 Paenilisteria newyorkensis
CGCCCTGCGATTCTTACCTAGAAACATCACTGTCTCTATTGGTTTTATCTTTGTTTCTGTTCAGTTTTCAAAGGTCAGTACTTTGTTCAACACAACTTTTATATCTTATCATATAGCATATTAGCGTGTCAACAACTTATTTTATTAATATTTTCGCGCTCTCAACTCGAGAACTTTTTAAGTATATAATATATGTTCATAAAAAGCAACTGTTTTGTTTTAATTCATTAAAATTGTATATTGCATTCATTTTCAATGCTATCCAAGAAGCCCACCAGTGCCTCATGTCTTTTGTTTGCTATCGGTCTAGCTGTATCTGTCTGGATTTTATCCTTAATCAATAAAAGCTTATCGTAAAAATGCTGTATGCTGCTTCCTTCCATGTTTTCAAGATTATATATATATCTCCCTTTAGCTCCGCCATAGGTAAAACACCTTGCTATTCCTATCGCCCCAATTGCATCTAACCTGTCTGCATCCTGCACGATTTTGCTTTCTAAGCTTAATTTAGTCTGTCCGCTTCCGCCATGACTAAAAGATACATTCTCAATAATTGATGAGATATCTTGAATTTCATCTTCAGTTAGACCGTGACTTCTAAACCAGCCTTCCATGACTTGTTCTGCCTGTACAGGATCACTATTCAATTTTGTATCCGTAAAATCATGAAATAAAGCAGCCATCTTAATAAGTAATAGATTGCCACCTTCTTTACTTTGGAGATGGACTGCCATTTTATAAACTCGGTCAATATGATACCAGTCATGCCCTGTCTTTTCATTTGCGAACTTCTTTTGTACATATGCTTTAGCTTGTTCTAAAATTTGATTGTCCATTTCCATCTATACCTCACTTTATATTATCTAATTTTCTTGTTTTTATGTAAAATAGATTCAAAGACTCTATATCTTACTTAGGAGGAATTTCTATATGTTCGAATTCAATAAAGTATTTTTAAAACGTGATGGGAAAATTTTATTAGATTCTATTGATTGGTCTGTTAAGAATAAAGAAAATTGGGCGGTGCTTGGACTAAATGGTTCTGGAAAAACTACTTTGCTGAAATTATTGAATGGCTATCTTTGGCCTACTTCTGGATCACTTAACGTTTTAGGTCGCCAATTTGGGAAGACGTCACTCCCAGAATTGCGGAAGTCTATTGGTTGGGTTAGTTCTTCTTTGCAACAGCAACTACGGGAATATGACCTAGCTGAGTCTATCGTTGTTAGCGGGAAATTTGCTAGTATCGGCTTGTATCAAGAAACTACTATTGAAGAACAAGAATCTGCTCGTGCAATTTTGATAGAATGTGGGGGCGAAGAATTAATTGGTAAGCGGTATGCTGTTTTATCACAAGGAGAACGACAGATTGTGCTTATCGCTAGAGCTCTTATGGCCAAACCTGCACTATTGATTCTTGATGAGCCCTGTACTGGCCTTGATATTTTCGCAAAGAAGCGTTTGCTAGACCGGATTGGAATGATTGCCAAACTTCCCACCGCTCCCACTATGCTTTATGTAACACACCATACAGAAGAGATATTACCATGTTTTAGTCACACACTATTACTTAGAGATGGGAAAAAATATGATGCAGGCCCTACCCAAACTATGCTCACTAGAGAAACGCTATCTCCCTTCTATTGTCATGGAGTAGATGTCGTTACTTTAGATAATGGTCAAATATCTGTTTTCCCTAGATAGAAAAATATTGCTTATGAGAATGTCTCCAAATAGATTTATTCTCATAAGCAATATTACTATTAAGCCTCCTGCTCGAACAGACGTGCTATCTCAATGATGACCTGTGTTGCCTTAAGCATGCTTTCCACAGATACATATTCAAATTTGCCATGATAGTTCTCCCCACCTGTAAAGATATTCGGTGTTGGCAAACCTTTAAAAGATAATTGTGACCCATCTGTTCCGCCTCTAATCGGACGAATATCTGGTTCAATATCTAAATTCTTCATAGCTCTGTAGGCTATATCAACAATTTCTTTGACTGGTTCAATTTTTTCTTTCATATTATAATATTGATCGTTCATTTCTAATACAATATTATCTTCACCATATTTCGCTTGCAGCTCTTTTACTATTTCAGAAACTTTAGCTTTTCTCATAATGAATGCATCATGATCAAAATCCCGGATAATATAGTAGGACTTGGCAAGCTCCACATCACCATTTAACGAGATTAAGTGGTAGAAGCCCTCGTAACCATCTGTTTTTTCTGGTACTTCTTCTTGTGGTAAGTAATTATGAAACTCCATTGCCATTTTATTTGCGTTGATCATCTTATCTTTAGCTGTCCCTGGGTGCACACTATTACCTTTAAATATGATTCGAGCAGCGGCAGCATTAAAACTCTCATACTCTAATTCTCCAAGCGGCCCCCCGTCCATAGTATACGCGAATTCAGCATCGAATGCTTTTACATCAAAGTTATGTGGGCCACGTCCGATTTCCTCATCTGGTGTGAAAGCTACACGGATTCGTCCGTGTTTAATCTCTGGGTGTTTCAATAAATAGTTCATCGCAACCATTATCTCAGTCATGCCAGCCTTGTCATCCGCACCCAGAAGTGTTGTCCCATCTGTTGTGATTAGCGTCTGACCTTTGTATGTAGGCAATTCTGGAAACGCTTCTGGTGAAAGAACAATTCCTAGCTCTTTATTTAGCACGATAGCTTTCCCGTCAAAATTTTCATGGATTTGTGGAGATACATTTTTACCAGTTAAATCTGTTGCTGTATCAATATGTGCTAGAAAACCTACGGTTGCCATATCTTTGGTGGTATTGCTTGGGAGGGTAGCCATTACATAGCCGTTCTGATCTATCGTTACTTCTTCCATTCCAATTTCCTTTAATTCTTTCACCAATATGTTCCCTAATTCTAGTTGTCCTTGTGTTGTTGGCACCGATGAACTTGCCTCGCTTGATTGCGTGTCTACTTTTACATATTTTGTGAACCGTTCTATTATTTCGTTTTTCATTGCTTTTTCCTCCCTAATTCTTATTTACTTTCTCTGCCATCTTCAAAACTGTGTTCCAGTTTCTTGCAGTCGCTTTTACTTGCAATACTTTTTCGACGAACTTGTTTGAATATACGCTATCCGATACGCCTGCGGTTAAAGAAATGTATAAAAATCTCCCCACAAGTAAGCTCTTATCTTGATTAGCTTGGCTTAATTGCTCTAATTTATGGATCATAGCTTGTTCAGGTATCCTATCTAGAAAATGAACCATCAACTTATCTGCGTTGAAAGGATTTCGCTTTAATACCTCTTCGTATTCGGGCACATTAAATGCTACAGCTGGGACATCAAAACCAAAATGTTTCTTGATTAATGCTTCTACTTTGCTCTGGATGGTCTCGTGGTCTGTCTCTTCTCGCTCTGCTATAACATTTCCGCTCTGAATATAGGTCGTAATATTCTGATAGCCTTCGCTTTGGAACGCTTCTTTCAATTCTGCCATCTTTATCTTGCGGTTACCTCCTACGTTAATTGCTCTCAAGAATATAATATACTTCATGTTCTACCTCCCGCTTACCATTATACCTAATAATTATTGTGAGGTATAATGGTAGATATCGAAGGAGTGATGGAATTGAAATTAATTTCTTGGAACGTCAATGGTCTCAGGGCTGCAGAAAAGAAGGGCTTCATGGATTATTTTAGAGAGGTAGATGCTGATATTTTTTGTCTGCAAGAAACCAAGCTTCAACAGGGTCAAATTGACTTAGATTTGTCAGGCTACTATGATTACTGGAACTACGCCGTCAAAAAAGGGTATTCTGGTACCGCTATTTTCTCTAAGTCTGAGCCGCTTTCTGTGCAGTATGGTTTAGATATTGAAGTTCATGACCAAGAAGGACGGGTGATTACGCTTGAGTTTCCCGAATTCTATATGATTACAGTCTATACGCCCAATTCGCAAAATGAATTGAAGCGTCTCGATTATCGAATGGACTGGGAAGATGCCTTCTTGGCACACCTAAAAAAGTTGGATCAAGCCAAGCCAGTCATTGTGTGCGGTGATTTGAATGTAGCTCATCAAGAAATCGATTTGAAAAACCCTAAAACGAATCGCAAGAATGCAGGGTTTTCAGATGAGGAACGTGGTAAATTTACTAACCTACTTGCAAGTGGGTTTACAGATTCTTTCCGGTACTTGTATCCTGAACTTGAAGGAGCCTATTCATGGTGGTCGTATCGTATGAATGCGCGCGCCCGAAACACAGGATGGCGCATCGATTACTTTGTTGTATCTAATCGCATCGCTGAGAATATTGAGGAAGCTTCAATACATGCAGACGTGATGGGATCAGACCATTGTCCTGTGGAGCTAGAGATTCGTATTTAGAGGTTATAGTATTCTTATTCGACAAACTTCTATAAAACCCTTTAAATTTCAAGAAAAAACGCGTATCCGGATATTACTGGATACGCGTTTTTCTAACTTATTTATTTTAATGTTGGAGATTCAACCCAACCAAGTCGTTTACCGCCATCATTGACACGGTACCAAATTTTATTATTCACTACTGCTTGGCTGTCTACATGTACTTCTTCCAGACTAGCAAGCGTGCCTCTAATAGTGCTATTGTCTATGACCGGGAAAGCATAAATTTTACCCGCTTCATTTTCAACGCCTCTGATTAGATTTACTTCTTGTTCCATCGACGTTGTGTAAGTCAGATTTAAATGATTCGCCTTGATCCAACCGATTTTTTGACCGTTTAAAGTCGCTTCATACCAAGTGGATCCATCGCTTACGTTAGCTCGGTTAACGAGCCGTAAATTCTTACCATTATAGCTCGTTAAATTGGCTTTTTTTGTTGCATTTTTCATTGTTTCGGGAACGCTCCACGCCGTTGCTGACGTGTTTGGCTTCACCTGTCCGTATGCGTAAATGCCTGTTTTAGCGGTTATTGTATCGTATACTTGGTCGTATTTCGCAAGGTTGTATGTTTCTACGGTTTCGATAAGTTGTTCCGCATAGTTAGGATCTGTTGCGTAGCCGCCATCTTCAATGATTTGGGCTGTTTTCTTGTAGTCCTCTTCGCCAACTAAGCCTGCATATTTATTCGGATTCCATGAAGGTCCATTAACAAATAGTAAAGCGTGGTCTTCTAGTGACTCATAATAGCTTGGATACGCGCGGAATGGAGCATCTATCGTCGTCCATTTATTATCGAAAAATTCTTTCGTGTTCATCGTGATGGATTGACCTTCGTAACTACCTTTAATTCCGAATAGGTTATTAGCTTGTTGTGTTAAGCCGCTTTTCCCCCATCCTGATTCTAAAATAGCCTGGGCAATCGTTACACTTGTTAAAACGCCATGCTCGCGTTGTAGTTTCTGTGCATCTGGCACTATTTTATCTAGAAAATTCTGCTGGGAATTGGTGTAGCTTATCGTTGAATTATTTTCTCGTTCTGCCGCATATGTGCTAACTGGAATACCAATTGTGCCCATCATCATCCCAATGGTTCCTAAAATAGCTACGCTGCGTTTGACTGATTTTTTCATTCGGTTTATTCTACACTTCTTTCTGATTTTTTTATAGTATTTTTGTTTTCATGTATCTTTTCAAATCAACAGGGTTCATTCTAGCAAAAATAGTGTTGCATTTAGGTTACAGGAATGTGTCATTTCTGTTTATAATATTACATAATGTGTCTAGACCGCTATTCATAGCCAGTTTCCAGATATGTTTTATTTTTGAACACATCAAAAAAACGCCATAAATTTATAGCGTTTTAATGCGAATCACATCTTTTTTTACCCAGCCCAACATTTTTGAACCGGTTTTTATTTGGTACCAACTGCCATTTTCAGTCCTCATTTCTTGGACGATTTCTACTTTTCCCGTTCCATATTTCGCCAAATCATTTGTCTTTTTAGACCCTTTTGTTCTGGGTGGACTAGACCAAATAGTAGTATCTTTTGTAAGCACTGGCGAACCTACTTTTTGGATGTTTTTTCTGAAAATAATCGTGTCGTAAATTTTATCGTAGGCTTGTAAATTTCTTTGCTCGATTAGGTCAATTAGTTTAGCAGCGTAACCTGGATCTGTTGCATAGCCCGATTTTTGTAGCGCATTGGCCGCTGTACGGTGGTCTTTTGCCTGTACAACTTCGCGATATTTGTCTTTATCCCAAGAAGTTCCTTTCAAAAATAGACTGGCGTGGTCGTCGAGTGATTCAAACCATGTTGGATATTTTCGAAATGCGGCATCAACAGTGACCCACGTATCGTTTTCGTATTCTTGTGTTGGCATTGTTACGGAATCGTTTTGATAACGACCTTTGATGCCGAACAAATTCCGTCCATCTGTTGCTAGTCAACTGTTCCCCCAGTCAGACTCTAAAATGGCTTGGGCCAAGGTAATACTAGTCAAAATGCCGTCTTTTTCTTGTATTTGTTGTGCATGTCCAGCTAGTAGTTCAATGAATTCTTGTTTTGGATCGACACGCGTTACTTCTACTGGCTCGTCTTCTGTAAAAAACAATTTATCTGCTACGAAAAAAGCCAAACCGCCGAGTAAAACGACTGCAAGTAAAATTCCAATAAGAAGTGGTGTTTTCTTCCGACGTCTCATTTTTGTAAAACCTACTTTCTGTACCTTGATGCCCTTTTTACCCTATTGTCTTATTGTATCCGAAAAGCAGTATATTTTGCAACCATCCTAAGGCTTAGAAATTATTTTTTGATTCCATGATTATACCATCTTCTGTATCTCTTATTTTCGCTTTTTTGGGGGCAGAAGATACGATTTTCATAGTGTACATATCTGCCATACATAAGGCCGAATGCGCTACAATCAGTAAGTAAATGGCTACTAAATCGCCTGGAAATTCCAATGCTAAAATAACGAGAATCAGGGTTAATAAAACACATGGTCCGATGCTGATAATGTTGAATTGCCATTTTGTGAATAATTGATTGGGGCAGTTAAAATAAAGCATACCTTTTTTCAAGCTTATTTTTAGTTTACCGTTGCCAAGTACCCAAAAAAGTAGTCCGTGGATGAGTTCATGAATAGTGAAAACAATGTATAGCGCGATGCAAAATAGAATAATGCCTGTTACAGTGAAGTTGACTGGTACGGATTCGCGTAGAGCCAGTACGACGCCGACCATTAACATAATCACGGTTATAGCTGTGGCCATTATTTTAATGGTTTGCATTCTTTTTTTGTCGTTAACGATGTTGTATTCCTTCGACAGTGCTTGTGTTCTCATAACAATCTTGACCTCATTTCTTACAATCCTTGCTAACACAAAATACTCCCGTTTCCCTTCCATCCATTATAGTATGAAAAATGGGTAGAAAACAATTATTATGTAAAAAAATCGACTTTCTTCTATATAAATGTTTATATCTGGGCAAAAAAATCTCAACCTAGTTTCACAGTAGATCGAGATTTTCAAATTTTATTATTTATATTTTATTTCGAATCGCAGTGTTGTCTTGAGTTTGTCTGGTGCTACTTTTTTGAAATCGGATAAATAAATTTCTTTGTGGTTTTTGCTTGTTCTTTCTATATTATTCTCTTCGCAGTATGCTTCCATTTTTGCAAACGATGCTGGTTCGTCGTCAAAGCTTCCCACGTGTAGCATTTGCAAATTTAGTCCTTCTGTTATTTCTTCTAGCTTTAATTGATTCAGGTATTCTTCGGAAACTTTTTTAGCGGCTTTTTCTTTGGCCATTTTGAACAGTTCTGGTGTGATAAAGTCTGGTTGGCGTAGCATGATTTTGTATGTGAGTTTGTCTTTATCAAAGGCTAGACTTCCGGGTTCTAAACTCCAGAATCCTTCTAGTGGGAATACCGTGTAATCATAGTATCCTTCAGGGGTTACCCCTTTTTTCGGCATCATTTTTATCGCGTAGGACGTGGCGTATAATGCCGTGACTAATTCTGAAAACAGTGGATTATTCGGATTGCCTTTTCCGCGTATTGTGATGTATTTCATTGGTCCGAGGTCGATTATTTCTGGATTTGCTTTTGGTAAGTAGATTTTTTTGTCTTGTTTTCGCCATTCATATTTCATGGTTTTCCTCCTTTATTGGGAAACATGCTTCGGTTACCCAGTTTTCTTGATTGGGTTCGGTCGCGATGGAGACGTGATAAATATTGAACATCGGGCCGCTTAATTGATAATTATGATTTTCTAGCCAAATCGCGACGGTTTCAGTCACGGCTGTCATTTGTTCATAGCTCCCATTTATTATAACAGAAGCGACAGTTACTGCGGAGGCTTCTTTGAAAAATATACCGTTTCTTGACTCGTAGTCTGCGGTTTTAATGGCAACTTGAACCTCAACATCGACATCTGCCTCACGATAAGCTTCATCATGAAAAATGGCCATGCTGTAGGGCTCTTTCGCAAAGTGGACTTGCTGCGGAATAATTTCTGCGTACAGTCGTTCCCAAAGCAAACCTTCACTCGCAAAAGCCGGAATCGTGTCTCGAATACTGGCAACAAAGCGTTCTGGAATCTCTTTTTTGATAATATGATAGTTCCATTTGGCGCTGTCTTCTTTTAGAACGGCTAGCGAACTTTCTAGAAGCAGGCTTTGTTGCTTGATTGTCTCCAACTCTTCTTGTAATTCCAGTTCACGAATCGCAAAGTGGGATTGGATGGTTTTGGCGTCGGATCCGGATGTTAGAATTTCGTTGATGACGGAGAGGCTGAGCCCGATTTCTTTTAGTTTCTGGATTTTATTGATGGTTTGTAGTTGCTTCGCTGAATAATAACGATAATTGGTTTCTGTGTTAATTTTTTCTGGGATGAGTAAGCCGATTTTATCATAGTGGCGCAAAGATCGGATGCTTACGTTTGCTAGTTTGGAAAATTCGCCGATTTGGAACATGTTGTGCCTCCTTGTTAAGCTTTGATACCTTTATTTTAAACGATGACATAGGTGGAGAGTCAAGCGCATAACTAAGATTAGTCTATTAATCTTTAAATCAGCTACTTTTTTATTGGAAATTTTTGTAGTAGGCTTGAGACAGCATCTTGTTTTTGTTGGCATAAATGTAAGCGCATTATTATTTTTAGAAAGGGAGAGACGTATGAAAAAACTGAAAATGTTAACTGCTTTACTTAGTTTGTCACTTTTGGCCTCATTACTAGCTCCATCTTTAGGCGCGTATGCGATGACCTCGGAGGATAAGGAGACGCAAGCGAAGACGGGACAGCCGTTTGCCTCTTACTGGTTCCCAAATGAACTGCTAAAATGGAGTCCAAAAACAGATCCAGATGCACCGTTTAATAAAGGCACGATTCCTTTGAAAAAACGAGTGACATCAGCTAAATCTAACGCTACGCAAACGAGCAAAGGGGAACTGATGTCGCTTGATATTATCAATCAGCATACAGCGGGAACGCCTTCGCAAGGTTTTAAGAGTATTCAGGTGTACAATCCGACGCAATGGCAATATATTGATGTGCTCGTTGCTTGGGCTGGTTCTTCTGGTGAAGGGATTATTATTCCGCCGAGCGCCGACACGATTGATATGGCGCATAAAAACGGCGTGCCTGTAGTCGGGACTGTCTTTTTCCCGCCGAATGTGTATGGTGGAAAGACCGAATGGGTGAAGCAGTTTATTACGAAGGATGCGAATGGGCGGTATCCTGTGGCTGATAAATTGCTGGAGGTCGCGAATTATTACGGTTTCGATGGCTGGTTTATCAATCAGGAAACGACTGGTTTTACAACGGCTGATTCCGTTGCTATGCAAAATGTACTGAAGTATATGCAAGCTAAAAAAGGCGCGAATCAGCAAATCATTTGGTACGACTCGATGACGACGACTGGCGAAATTGATTGGCAAGGTGCTTTGAACGAGAAGAATAGTCCTTTCTTAACGCAGAATAAAAAAGCGGTTTCGAATGGGATGTTTATTGACTTTCGCTGGAATCCGGACCGTCTTGCTGCCTCTAATAAAAATGCGGCCGCGCTCGGTGTGAATCCGCATAAATTATATGCTGGCGTCGATGTTCAATCCAATGGCTATACTAGTAATGTCAATTGGGGCGCGATTTTCCCTCCAGCTGGGCAAGCGCCGATTGTTTCGCTCGGCCTCTATATTCCTGGCTGGGTTTACTACAATTCGACGAGTGAGGCTGATTTTGTAGCAAAAGAAAATAAGTTTTGGAATGGCAATAAAGTCGATCCGCGTTATCCTGAAAATGTGACTGGCGCAAAGGATTGGCAAGGTATCGCAAAATATTTCCCAGAGAAATCCGGTATTTCAGCACTCCCGCTCAAAACCAATTTTAATACTGGGAAAGGAACCTTTTTCAATAAGAATGGCGTTCGGTTGCAAACTGGCGAATGGAATCAGCGTGGGATGCAAGATGTGATGCCGACCTATCGCTTTATTTTGGATAATAAAGGTGGCAATAAATTAGCGGCTAGCATTGCTTCGGATGACGCTTACACTGGCGCTTCTTCCCTACTTTTATCTGGAAATACGGTGAAAAATGGGACGACAACGACGAAATTGTTCGCAACGGATGTCAAAGTAAAGCGCGACACAACTTTTTCGATGAAGGTGAAAGGTACTGGAAATGCACATAAACTCGTGTTGCAATTTGCAGGTGAGAAAAATCCTCGTAAAGTCGCGTTGAAGGCTTCAAGCACCGGCTGGGTCAACTGGGCAACGACGCTCAGTCCTTACTACGGCAAAACGATTAAAGAAATTTCGCTTGAAACAACAACGACCGCAACACAATCTAATGCAAAAATTCGAATCGGTGAAATTGCGCTTCAAGGCAAAACAGATATTGGCTACGTCGGCGCGGTGAAGAACGTCAAAGTAGCTGAGAAAGTAACACCAGAACGCAAAACAAACGCTCGTATCACTTGGGATAAAGCGCTTGGCAACGTTCGCTATTATGAAATTTATCAAAAAAATGCTAAAGGAGCACAAGAATTAATTGGTACAACGCCTTCTAGTGCCTTCTTTGCAACCGACGTCTATACTGTGAAAGGCAAAGCTCAAATTACAGTGAAAGCCGTCGGGTATTAAACTTAAAAGAGTTTGGTGCATAACCGAAATAAATCGGCGACAAGCGCTCGCATTGTTGGGGCTGTTCGAAATGAAATGAGTTACAGCCCCAATATGCCTATGAGCATCGCGAATAGGCGGTCCATCAGGAGGTTTAGAACAAGAATGCGATACATCTCTACGGTTCTGCTACACAAGAGCAGTTTCGCTTAACTTCTCGCATGGTCGGGGATACGACTCCCTTCCTGCTTTCAGTCATCACGTACAGTCGTACGCTCCGCTTCCGGCTTCCACCAAATCCCCTGAATACAAACGCTTTCGCTCAATTTGTGTAAAGCTTAATCTTCGTCTTACCCAAAATATGGGCGAGGCGATTTTTTCTTATTTGGCGTTTGTCCCGACCTCTTCCTATTTCTGGCGTTTGTCGATAAACCAGCTTCCGAGCGCACCGACTAGAAGAATTCCTAGCGATGGTATCGAGTAATCGACGAAGAAAGTGGTGAACTCGATTCCCGCGAATTGCAATGCGACCGTCACTAATCTGGCGACCAATAAAATAAGCCCAATAATGACCAAGGCATTAAAAAATAATTTCAAAAAATGCATCCCTTCTCCTCCTGTCTCTCTTCCATGTTATAATTTAATAGAAGAAAGTTCAAGTTTGGGAGTGATAATATGACCTATCCGCGCGATTTAATCGATCCAATTATCCTTAAAAATAGAGAATTTGACTTGGAGGGTTTCGTATTTGGTAATGGCGATTTTTCACCTGATATTATGTTGATTGGTGAGGCTCCTGGTGAAGTCGAGATTAGAACTGGAGTCCCATTTACTGGGCGTTCTGGCAAGGAACTCGATAAAACGCTTGCTATCGCTGGTTTAACACGCGATCAAGTTTATATTACAAGCATCGTTCGAAGTCGCCCATTTGGCAGGAAAACAATCATCGATAAAACTGGGCAGAAAATCGAGAAACGTCCGAATCGAATGCCAAAACAAAAAGAAATCCTGTTACACGCCCCGCTTCTTGATTATGAAATTGCGCAAGTCCAGCCGAAATTAATCATCGCTTTGGGTGGCTGTTCCTTGAAGCGCCTCATCGATAATAACATGAAGATTTCTGAGTCGCATGGCACTATTTGGCATGGGAAGATCAAACAGCTTGGCGCCGATTCTAATTATGTCCCCTCTCAGCAAGCATACGATGTTTTTCCGATATTCCATCCTGCCGCTATTTTCTACAATCGTAAAATAGAACCACAACTCATTGCGGATTGGGAGAAGTTGAAAGAAATTTTAGAGGCGAAAGCAATATAAACGACAGATCCGCACGTTTGTTCTATAATGATACTACTAATGAAAAAGGGGGATTGTTTGATGACACTATTATTGATGTTGGCTGGGCTGATGGCGGGGATGACTATTCCTGTTCAAACTGCGGTCAATTCACGACTACGCGGCTATACAAAATCGCCTTTTATCGCCTCTTGGGTGTCTTTTTTGATTGGAAGTATTATTTTGATCGCACTGGCACTCGTTTTTGAGCACAGTTGGACGTTTGATGTACATATACTGGCGGTTAATCCTTGGTGGATTTGGTTCGGCGGTGGCGCGCTTGGTGTGTTCTTTTTAACGTCAAATATTTTATTAATGCCGCGACTCGGCTCGGCTTTGACCGTCGTGATTACGCTTTGTGGCCAAATGGTGATGGCACTTTTGATTGACCATTTCGGCTGGTTTGGCGTGCCGATTCATGAGCTTAATTTGCCACGAGTTATCGGAATCGCAATGATGTTTTTCGGCGTTATTCTGATGCAGCGTTATTAAAGGAGGATTTTTTATGACAACAAAACGATCTAAATCGATGATCGCATTTATGTGCATGGGGCTTGTGGCGGGCATGATGTCGCCGATTCAGACGTCCATTAATAGCCGATTGCGGATTGCGGTGGATTCGCCGATTATTGCTTCGATGATTTCATTTCTGGTCGGGATGACGCTACTCCTACTCATATCACTAATTGTCGAACGCAGACTGACATTTCAACTGCGCGGCGTTGGTCGAATTCCGTGGTGGATTTTCACTGGTGGCGCACTCGGCGTTATTTTTGTTACGTCGAATATTTTACTGCTACCGCTACTCGGCTCGGCGCTGACCGTTGTTTTGGCGCTTTGCGGGCAGATGATTATTGCGCTGACGATTGACCATTTCGGCTGGTTCGGCATTATCCGGCATCCCATTAATCGTTACCGCGTACTCGGCGTGCTTTCGATGGTTGGCGGTGTTCTGCTGATTCAATGGTTCTAAACTGACTCCGTTCGGGACTTCCTTTATTCAAAATTACTGCTATAATAATTAGAGGCTCAGTCAGAAAAAAAGGGAGATGAGGCAGTGATTACTAAAATACCTTTTAACAATGGGAAATATGATTGGATTAATATCAACATTGAGAACCCTACGGAATTAAAGAAGTTCTACGAGGAATATGAAATTGATGATGAAGTTGTGGCTTATTCGCTGGATAGAAACGAGCGCGCGCATTTGGAGTATGATTTAGCTACGAATACGTTTGTGCTGTTTTTCAACGTGCCGAACAATGAGAAAATTGATGATCATTATGAGACGATTCCGATGACGTTTTTGATTAAAGGCTCGCAATTTATTACGGTGACGAATGCGAAAAATCAATATGTGGCGGATAAAATGAAACGATATTTGGACAACAACGATGGAAAAACGATTTTTGAGTTCTTATTTAGTTCTTTATTTATGATTACCGATTCCTATTTTCCGTTCGTCGAGCAAATGGATGCCGATAGAAAAACGATTAATGACAAATTGAAGGAAAAAACGACGAAGCAAAATCTGCTTTCTCTATCTGATTTGGAGACTGGTATCGTTTACTTTGTTTCAGCATCGAAGCAAAATCTAGTTTTGTTGGAGCAGATTAAGACGCATATTATTTATCGGACGCTCGATGCGAATGAGAAAGAGCAGTTTGAAGATGCGGTGATTGAGGCAAAGCAGTTGGTTGAGATGACGCAATTATCATCGCAAATTTTGCAGCAGTTGTCGGGAACGTATAACAATATTTTGAATAATAATCTGAATGATACGATTAAAATTTTGACGGTGTTGTCGATTCTGCTAACGATTCCTACGATTATTACCGGATTTTTCGGGATGAACATGCCTTTGCCGCTGGAACACAATCCGTTTGGCTGGATCACTACGATTGCGATTAGTGTCGTTGTTTGGTTCGTGCTTTCCTATGTATTACGCAGATTGTTGAGACGGTGAAAAAGACCGAATACTAGGCCCAAAAAGCTCAGCGTTCGGTCTTTTTCAGTTAAATGGGTACTCTTTATTCAGAATAGCGTCGATCGTATTAAGTACGCCCTCTTCATTGTTCGAGTCGGTCATATAATTCGCAGCACTTTTGACCGGCTCCGTCGCATTTCCCATCGCAAAACCGTATGCCACATGATGCAGCATCTCGATATCATTACCACTATCTCCAAAAGCGACTGTTTCATGATCTTCAATATGACATAGCTCCTGAATCCGCTTCACGCCGTGCGCCTTATGTAAACCGGGAATAATCAAATCAATATACACATTTCCACTCGTGACTGGTGTAATAAAATCGCCAACGCTTTCATGCAATTTATCCAACACTTCTGGCACGTCCGATTCGTTAAACGTGAGCGCGAATTTGAAAATTGTATCGTTGATGGTATAGAGATCGTCCACGCGCTTTAATTTATGGTAGTATTTCAAGCTTTGATTGAAGTCCGCCTCGCCAACGTACGCACTATTCCGGCCACAAACAACAAGGCTACTGGGCTGGAAATCGCGAAGAATATCAAGGACCTTGCGCACCGTATTCTCACTCATTTCACCACAAAAAACTTCCTCATTGGAATGAACGATATACGCACCATTTTCAGCCACGAAAGAAATTTCGTCCACAAAATCTGGAAAGAATGATTTTAATTGATAATACTGATTTCCGCTTGCGACAACAAATCGGATACCACGCTTTTTTAATTCAGTGTATTGTTGGCGGAAACGTTCGCGGTTGTAATCTTGGTTGTTATTCAAGAATGTGCCGTCCATATCGACTGCGATTAGTTTTATTGGCATTTTGGGTTGGCTCCTTTTTGGGCTGTATTTAGCTCTATTATAACATTTCTAAGTACAAAAAAAGAGCCGAAACCCTATAAAAGGATTTCAAGCTCTTTGGAATTTACTCCCACTCGATTCTAACATCCAAATATTAAACATATTTGTTTATTTTAATGCCGTAAAAAGCCCTTTATTTATATATATTATCGCTATTATTTATGGTTTTCAAATTAATAGTATCAAAATAGTATCAGTAACTAAACATTAATCATGACTTCTCATTTTATTAATTATACCTTTCCCAAATGGAGATAGTTGGTTAAATACCGTTCTATCTTTTTTTAGTTTAATTAACTTATTCTCAGTTCCGTTAGTATCAACATACCTAACTATTTTGTTACTAATTAAATTTATATCTTCTTTAGGAAATCCTAGATCAACCAAAATTCTTTCATATCCATCTTCTGAATCAGAATAAGCTTTTATCATATTCATACTTTGTATAAATGCCCTATTTTGTTCTCTATTAAATATCCCTTTCTCATCAAATAATTCATAAATGGTAATTATTTTCATCATCTTAAACTTTATGAACTCATCAATTTGAAATAACGTATCGATAAATAGATTTATATCTTCTGTTGTATATTCACTGTATGTCTTGATAAATTTATCAATTACAAATTTCATTCCTTTAGTAGAAACAAGCATATTGTATACAGGATCAAATGAAATATATTTTTCCTCGCTATTTTGATTATAAAACGAATATGTTTTTAATTTTGTTCCATTTAAATACTTATTATCCACATTCAATATTTTGAATTTGATATCTGATATTACCCTAATTTCCTTTTCATGATTAGTTATCCCATCAAAATTGTCTATGAATCTATCCAATATCTTAAATTCAATACCAGCTTCTATAATTTCGGCATATCTAATACCAAACTTTTCATCAAGTCTATTAGATAAACTATCTACACTCTCTTGCGCCTCCTGTGGTAATTCTTTATCCAAGTATAAGCATTCATCTTCAATACTATCAGTGCTTATTTCAGAACTTTCGAATAATATTTTCAAATCGATCCAATCATCAGGATTATACATCTCATAGGTCTCTTTATTTGTTATATATACTTCTCCACGTTTTGGATTTTCTATATTTAATCTACCTACTCTTCCAATAAGATTATTTAATTCAAAAACATTTCGAGGTTTGTCTACAATCACTAAATTATTAGTTGGAGTATTTATTCCCTCAACTAAAGTACTGGTACACAGTATAGTATGTATACATCCATCTAATTTGGCATATTCATTTTCTATATATTTTCTTAAAAAAATAGGGGTCTTTCCATGATGAATTCCAATTCCTTGCTTTAGGTATTCAACGTAATACCATTCAGGATGTATGTTTTCCGAAATCCATTCAATTATTTCATCATCGTAACCTTCATATTCGAAATTCATATGACTATTATTCTCCAAAAAACGTTTTATACGCCCTGGAGTTAAAAAGTACACAAATCTTTTTTCATCACTCTCTCCAAAGTAGTTCATCAACTCAGGGGTATAATTTATCTTATTATATACAATATTTAAATTTGTTATGAATTTTTCAATCTTTATGTTAGATCTGTCAAAACTAACACTCTTTATGAATGGTCCTAATAATAATATTTTATTGGCTCTATGAATTAGATACTTATATATGTAATTCATCTTAATTAATCTACTGTGCTCATTTCTTTTATCACTCTTTTCAGCAGAATCAATTGAATTAAGTTTATATATCTCATCATAAACCAACAAGTCTATCTTGTTTGCACTTAAATATTGCTGGAATAATCTTGTACTAATCCGCTCTGGTACAACTATTATTATTTTTTTTGAAGTATCATAATACTGTTTTAGTTCCGCATCAGACGTTATCAATGTATAGATTCTACCAAAATAAGAGAAACATTTTTCCCTTATTTCATTCATCAATGCAATAGTTGGTACAACAAAAACTACATCATCAATTTTCGAGGTATTACGCATGATGTATTCTAAAGCGATAAATGTTTTCCCGAAACTAGTTGGAGCGCTTATAAAGAGATTTCCTTTTTGAAGTAACTGTAAACATTGTTCTTGTTCACTTGTCATGGTTATATTTTTGTTAATCAAAGATTGCCTAGCTGCTTTATTCACTTTAGTAAAAAAGCTGTCACTTGTAGAATAAATATCTAAATCAGTAATGCCTAATAATGCTTCATCAACAAATTCGTCGTTGTATACTTGTCTTATTACCTTAATTCTAAGATTTTTCATACTTTTATCTAAATATTTCTGTTCATTCTCATTCATAATATTCTTTCCCTTCTAACATAGATTGGGCTTGAAAGAATTCTAAAAAATCATTTTTATCTAAGATTGGTAGTACAAATACTAAGGTTTCAAATTTTTCTTTAAGTTCTAAAAAATTACTGTTTTTTTCAATCATATTTTTTACTTCGTCTTCTTTATAAATATCATCACATATTAAAAAAATAATTAGTTTTTCTGTTACATCATCTGTTATTTCAACCAATTCATTTGTTCTATTAGTTTTAATATTTCTAAAAAGTTCAGCACTATAATTCATATCCTCATGCAAATCATCATTATGTTTTTCAAGTGAGTCTACAGCCTTATTTATTGCTTGATTCAAACTACTATAAAATTTTGCTTCTAAATAATATATTTCTTTTTTTTCTGGTATATATATTGAACCATCATTTCCATATACAGCCATTGAAGGGCTAGTTTTAAATATAAGCTTAGGATATATATATTTATCACCAATACTTTCAATAAACTCACTTACTAAAGTGTGCATAAGAAATTCACCTATATCTCCATGTAGCACTGTATGATTAATGTTTATTCCATCTTCGCTTATAAATCCTATATTTTGTAAAGCACTAAAATATTTTTTTGTAATTAAAGCTTGACTATATGTTAAATCAGGATTATAGGTACTTGCTAACTTTATAACATTATCTTTATTAAAAATGATATCTGATATTTTTTTGAACAAAATCTCATTATTCGATATTAACTCTTTCCAAGTAAAATATTTAAGTCTTATTTTACTTGAATATCTATCTAAGTTCTTATTCCTAAATTCTAGCTTGTTTTCAATCCGTAATACCTTGTAAAAAACACCTAGATCATATGTATTACTATTCCTAATGCCCAACTCTTCTATAAGAATATTCGATAATTCTTTAGCAACTTTATTAAAAATAAAGCTGTCATTAATAGCCGTAATTTTCCCTACCCTATAATCAACTTTTGAATTATTAGTAAAAGATATAATAAGAAATAAATTTTCTTGAGTTCTATGATATCGTTCATAATAATTTTTCACCTCTTCAATGCGATCTTGATACGTAATCTCTCCAGAAGCTTTAAATGTATTAAATACAAATTCCTGTGTCGTATAATGCACTAGTATCATCATTTTCCTTCAATCCCCTTATGATTAAAATATGGCTTATATACTATTGGCTTAAATTTGAATTGAATTATATTCTTGACTCCATACTATCACAAAATATCCTAAATTTAAACAATTTACTAATTCCCTCGTACATTAGAAGAATAATATTGTGAAATTCATTGATAAAATGAGAATCCGCCTTTATTGAATAATTTATAACGACAAAAATCCCTCAGGCTCTATCAACATAGCGAAAGGGATTTATCTGCCTTAAATTGTTATCTATCAGTAACATATAAATTTTTATAGAATGATTACTGCTTTATCTTTTTCGAAAAAAATCTACGCCTTCTTTAAATGCTTCTCTATAGATATAAAGAAAGGCTTCAACTTGATATTTTTCCAAAGCATCCAGATAAACAATTATTTCTGGATTCCATAATTCTTCTAACTGATCCCGCATTTGATAATAATATTTACTGTTTTCTTGGAACGCTTCATGATTACTGTCTGCCTCACAAATACCTTCTATACGTGCCAGACAAAACTGGTCAAAATCTTGTTCTATTGTTTGACTCTCCATCACATACTCACCTCTCTAGTAGTAAAATCAAAATAGCAGGTACTCCCTTGTAAACGAAAGTTGTTAGTTACCAATTGTAAATGATAAGTTGCTAAGATATCTTGTATTTCTAATTGTAAAATCGGCAATAACCTCTGCAAACGTTCCGTATCCTGAATATCAATCGAATAACTACAAGCTTTAGTCTGTACAACTAACTCTACCTTGTCAGTAACTCCATGTATACTTTGAAGGTGCACTGATAAATCTGGTTTTACTAATAATGAAAAACGGTCTGTCTTAATTTCAAATTTCATTCTCTTTCCCCTCCTCTTTAGCCACTATTGCATCAAAAGCTATTTGCATCCCTAACTTAAAACCATGTGTAAATGTTGCAACTAATTCAGTTAGCTGCTCCTCCGATTTTTGATGATATTGCTCTTTTATATAATTCTGTGCAGTATTTTCTATAAAATCACTCAAGATTTGCTCACCTCCTCCAAAAAAATTCTTCATAGCGAAATATTTCCCTATTACGAAACATTATAATGGAAATAGATAGTAAAATCAATATAATAATTCGTTATGACGAAATTATATGTAAGGTGGTGAAATTACGATGCAAAAGATAAGACCAGATATGGATATTGGAAAGAACATTCAACGACTAAGAAATGATTCCAAAATGACACAAGATCAAGTAGTAGCAAAGATGAATGTCATGGGATTAAATATTTCGAAAAGTACATATGCAAAATTAGAAACTAATCGCATGAATATACGTGTAAGTGAACTTGTTGCACTTAAAATAATTTTCAATGCTGAGTTTAATGATTTCTTTGAGGATTTGGTTTTGAAATAATACAAGTGAGTGCTGAGACATAGCTAAAATTCAGTATAAAAAAATGAGAATAGAAAAAGTAGGAAGCTTGTAACGCCATTTAACAAATGACGCATATACAAACTCCCTACTTATTTTTCATTTTGAGGCTCTTTTGTTTCAACTTTTTTTATTTAAATCTATACACAAAATGCAATGAATAAACACTAATCAGCATTTCGTTGTTTCCACAGCTCTATCAAATCAACATTATCGCTGTTGGGTCTATGACTCTTACAATCAATATAATCAATTTTAACCGTTAACGGAAGTTCAAATGAAGTTCCCGTTATTATACAACATCCTGATGATAAATTTGGAATATTTTGTCTTGATACTTTATCAAGTGTACTAATCGAAAATTCTATTAACCGCAAGTCATTATCATTTACTAATCTATGAATAAAATAATTGTGTAGTTGAGACATAATAGTTGGAGAAATGTCTGCTGGTCTCTGGCTTGCAATTGTTAAAAAATATCCAAACTTTCTTCCCTCTTTAATGATTTCTTCAAAAACCTCTAGTCTGTAGTCCTGCCATCCTTTATTTTCTGCCTTAGCAGAATCCGATAAAATGTTATGAGCTTCATCCACAATTAAATGAAAGGTTTTATTAATATTATCCTCATTAGCTACCTTATGCAACTCATAACTCATTTTTGCTAATAAAAGTGGTACTATTTTTTTTATATCTTGATTACAGTTTCTTAATGAAATTACAGTTAATAAGCTTTCAAAAGTATTATAGTTATCTTCTATTTCAATAATTCTATCGAATGATTTTTCGAGACTTTTTAAGCGAGATAACATAGGTTGAATATCATCCAACCTGTAATGACCATTATTTAATTCCTGTAGAAGAAAAATGTGCATAGCCGCTCTTAGTTTAGAAAGAAAAGGTAGTCCACTCTTTACTTTCATGTCTGAAATAGGATATTCATTACTATCAAAAGGTGCTATCTCATTTCCATAGTCTAATTTACGTTTTAATTCACCTTGTAATGACTCATACCTACCTTCTTCACTTCCTTCAATAAAGTCTTGCGATAAAATAGTAGCTAGTGATTTCACAGAATCGTGACTTGGTCGAGTATATGTTTTATTAATTTCCAAAGCTAGTATCTCATTAACAATACTTTCAAATTGATTATTAATACTTATTCGATCAATTATCCAACTTAAAAAAGGTTTTTGAGTTTTTTCAGTAGCAGAAAGTAATATACTTAAAATATCTTTATCCCATATTACTTTTTGATCAACAATCAATTTGTCGCCATTATCATTTCTAGTGTTTAGCGAAATAATTTCTTTTTCAGAACCCTTTAATAATTGTGCTCCAATATATTCACCATTAAAATCTAATAATAAAAAATTACTTTTCCCTTTAAAATCAAGATTGTTTTTATTGAATAATCCAGTATAAATTTTCGTTAAAGTATTTGATTTACCACTCCCCGTATTCCCAAAAATACCAATATGTGTATTGAATACAAGGCTCCAATCGAGCTTAAACTCTATTTCATCTATCAATGTTTGCCCAATTCTATAATTTTGATTATCATATTTTTTATTATTTTTCCCATTGGTTATAATATTTAAAATTTCGTCCTCATTTAGTAACACTACATCATTGTATATCAACGGATATGCAAGTATTCCAGCTATAAAAGCATCGTTGATAAAAGTACCGATAATTTTAATTTCAATTACTCGTTCAAACCTGTCCTTCTTGTAATGCATATCTTGAGAATCACTATACACATCACGAAGAAATTCTTTAACAACCTGCCCAACTATTTTATAGGGACCACGGATAATCCCAATAAAACTATTAATTGCGATACCTCTATATTTAAGTCCATTGTAAAAATAAGTAAACATATTCGAGTTTTCTTCCATCAAAACATTAACTTTAGTTCCTTCAATTTCTAATACTTTCCCTACTACTAAATCATTCATCTTCTTCACCATCAGACATTGGCGTTTGAGAACCCATTAAGGAATTTAAATAGTAAATATCTCCCTTAGGATAAGAAGTTTCAAAAAAATATTCATCTCCACTATCATCAATAATACAATAACTAGATATTTCAAAAGCATTAATACCTTCAGCAATTATTTCACTATCATCATTTTCATTTTCATTTTCAGAGCTTAGATATATATTATATTCCTTCCACAAAGGTAATTTGTACACTCTGTTACAACCATTTGAATCATACTCATATTCAGTAATTTCTTCATGATTAGAATTTGTAAATGTTAAAGACATATCTTCAATATCAAAAATGCTTACAAAAATTGTCTCAATCTTAGGTAATATTTCAATTTTATTATCTATAAATCCAGCAAACAATTCTTCAATTTTATGTCTTTGCCATAAATCATAACAAATAATATATACTTTTAAAAATGGGTTTGATAACGACCGTCCCACAATTTCTTTAATATGTTCATCTGCAAATGAAAATCCAACTACTATTAAGATAGTATTCTTTCTTTCTAATTCATAACTCAATAGACGCAGCATTTGATAATAATGCTGTTCAAATACTGTCTGAGAAAACTTATATTTTGTGGGATTTATTATTGCTAAGTCATTATAGTCTGAATGAAAATCCAGTAATAAGCTTTCTCCCACATCTGTTGCAAGATTGTTAATACGTTCTATCATCTCTTCCTTCGTGTTGCTAGTATCAATTATATTCTCTATTTGTTCAATATATATTTTTAATTCCTCATACTTTGCTAAAATATTTTCTTTATTATATTCAATTTTTATTCCTTGTGAAGTATCTTGCCAACTTACTGATCCATGCAGCTTAATTAAGTTGAAACTTGGTATCTCCTTCTTATAATTATCCTGAACGCCAGAGTGAGCAACATTTAAATGATAATTTTCAATATTAATATATTTGTCGATAAAGCCTCTACTTCCGTCATTAAAATAGTTCAATGGATTTTCTAATACAACATTATCAAACACACTCTCAAAAAACGTATCATAATTTGTTGTAAATATATTCATTCTTTTTGGTAATTGATACCCTTCTGTTCGCAATATATTTAGTCCGTTTCTAATAAAAATTTTATAGTTTTCGAATACTTGCTTATAATCTTCCGTTTTTTCATCATGCATAAACATTTTCACTATCCAGTTATGATAGTAAAAATAAAACAACATATATTTTGCGTTAGTATCAAGATTTGTGTCAGTCAACAAATCCTCTAAACTTGGTTTATTTTCTCCCAAAGATAAAGTTTTTATGAATGGGAAACTGGTTCCAGATCCGATTAAAAAATTTGTATTCTTTCCACTTATATCTTCATGAAATTTTATATAGCTTTCTTTTTTCATATATCATCCATCCTCTAGTATTTTTCTATTACATTATACCATAATTAAGCGCTTACTTTACGTGGTAATTTCGTTAAAATAGTATATTAATCATTCATTTGATAAATCTGTATATCTAAACTCTTATTAAACTCATATTCTCCCAGTAAAATCTCACTACTATTTATACCATACTCATTACATAGGTGTTTCTCCAAGCGTTTAATCATCAAATCTCGCAACAACATAACGGGTTGTTTTGAATACAAACCCTCTAACTCCTGCTTCAATTCTTCTTGTGAAAATAAAATAGCATTTATCCCTAAACTTATTGTACTTTGTTCCTTGGCTAGTAGAAATCTTGCTTTATTGAATTTATACCAACTGAGAATAAATTGTCTCATGTAATCTCTTAACTTTGTATTTTGCTCGTCTATATCTGTCCAGTCTAGCTCTTTCTTAACCATTTCCAAAAAATCTAGTCCTTGTCTACGAGGTATTGCAAGTATTTCTTCCTTTGATACAATACTATACTTTCGAAAAAAATCTACTGGATATTTTTCATCAACTAAATCCAAAATCCCCTTTCCAAGTGTCATATACTTAATTTGATTATCTCTAGTATCAATATCATCTTTTATCAAGTAATCTACCGTTATTTCAAATATTTTACATATGCGAATACAATTACTCAAAGTTGGTATCGCTTCTTGACGCTCCCATCTACCAATCATTTCTCGAGAAACCCCTATTTTTTCTGCTAATATATCTTGTGTCCAACTATTTCTTATACGTTCTTCTCTTAACTTTAAATGTAAAGCCATCTATTTACCTCCTTGTCATCGAAAATAGGCTTTTCTAAAACTGAAAAAAGGTCTTTACGTAATTTCTCAAGTTCATACATCACTTGGTTTATGCTGATTGGGTCACGTTTATCTGTTATACTCAACTTTCCAGAATCATCTATATGTAGAGCATCCATAATAGTTTCTGGCGATTTTACATTGTATGAATCCATCTCAACCATCCAAAAATGTAAATTAGATAGCGCTGCTTCACAACGATATGTATCTAGATCATATGCATCATCTTGTTTTAAGTGATCTTCATATGTTCGTGCAATAATATCGTATTTAGGAACAAAAATCCAATCTTTCTCATTAACAATATCATAAGTTTTCAAAAACTCAAATATATTCTCAACTTGACAGTAATCATAGATTTGTTTTCCAAATTGATAATACCTTTGATTTAAATCAAGGTCTGGATCTACATGGCTATCTAAAAAATCATCCGCTTTAATATTGTATAGGTTACATAAATATCTCAAGGAAGGAATATCAATTTCCGAGATGCCAAGTTCCCAATTCCGTATTCGCTCATCGGTTGTTACATTACCAGTATAATCTGTTATTTGCTTTGAAAGCTTTGTTAAGGTTAGACCACGTTTTTTTCTCTCTACTTCCAGTTGTTTATGAAACTCCATAAAACTACCTCCTCATTTCTATATTTATATCATATCAAAATAATGGTAATTCTTAAAGTAACCGTATACAGGTTTTTATCCCTTGTTTAAGTCTCTTTTGAGTTTTATTGCCTATTTAATATAGAAACATAACAAAATCGAAACAGTTGGCACAACTATTTCGGTTTTGTTATGGGAACAACTGAAACGAAGTGGAAGGCGTTAGCTCAATTACTTTAGTGTTCTATATCTGTATTCTTTGTATGATTCAACTTAAATACTTGCATCAAATTTTGTTCAATAATTCGATCCTGTTTTTGGACTTTCTTACACTCTTTATGCTTTTCATATAACTGTTCTCGCTGATTTCGCAAAGATTGTATTTGTCGATGTAGCTCATATTCCATCTGCTTACTTGGCTTTATATTAGCTTGTTTAAGCGTCTTAACAGCAGTTTTATATAATCGGTGTTCATTAGAGTTCAGCATTTGCTTATCCGTAGAATGATACGTCCCTTTTGTATTTTCATAAATATTGAGTTGCTTCAAAATAAATTGTGTATTAGCTAGTTTTATTTCAACCGCCTTCATTTCTGAAATATTAGCATTCATCATTTCTTGATTACTTATTTTTTTCCGTTCCCACTCTTCAAGAGAAGTAATCCCAAGATCCTTCAATAAATTTACCGTCTTCGCATTTTGTTTAAGGTTATGCAATTTCGCCCAATGTTCGTAGCCTTTACTTTCAATGACTTTCTTGTTATTTTCCAATGCAACCATAATACTAAGTGGCTCATTTTTCAGATTTATTTTCTTACCTTTTTTGATTGGCAGCTTATCTTTTTGTACGATACGTAATTTGATATTTTCTTCTGTATAGTTTTCGCCTAATTGCATCGCTCGTGTGAATCGTTTTTGTTTTTCAGCACGAAAAGCAATATGTTTTCCATATTTAATCTCATATCCTTGTGCTTGCATTTGGCTTGCGAAATCTTCGAATGTTCTACTACTTTGTATATACATATCAATGGCAGTTCTTAATTGTGTTTTCCAGCTGTTTCCTTGCTGATCCATTTGCCATTCATAGTGACTCTTGCCTTTATTTTGGTTTGGCGGAATCACAGAAAGTCCATGTTCTGCACACAATATATCGCTCGCCTCTCTCAGCTGATAATATGTTTTGGTACAATCATTATATTTTTTATGATCTACAAAGCTAGATGCGCAAAATATCACGTGATTATGGATATGTTCTTTATCTATATGTGTCGTTAGTATATATTCATATTTACCTTGCAAGTGTTGATCCAGTAATTGTTTACCGATTTCATGTGCTTGTTCTGGGCTTATTTCCTCTGGTTTAAAAGATTGAATAATATGATACGCTTTATTGCTACCTCCCGAACGATTATTTTGGTCTAAAGTTAATTCAAACTCTAAGTCGGCAGTTTCGGGTGCGCAGGCGTAACTATGAGCATATTTTGATTTGCTTGGGTCAAGAATATAATTTATTGCTTTATCAAGCGTTTTTTTGATAGACCATATCTTTGTAATCGCCATACTTTTTGCATCATCTCCTCTATTTTTTTGATATTCTCTTTTGAAATTTTATTATCTGTGTTTGCTACCCGTGCAATCTGGTTAATATTAATGCCAATTTTATTTAGCTCCATAGTAAGCTTTTTAGTTTCATCATAATTTGAAACAATAATCGCACCATCAATTGCCATCTTCCTTAGGTAAGCTTCACGATTTGTTATTCCTGCTTCTTTCATTTTCATTTCAATAAATGTTTTTTCTTCCTCATTAACTCTAAACTTTAAATCTATATTTCGATTTCTATTCGCCATTCTTTTATTTTCTTCCTTTCCAATTTTATTTTAAAAATAAGGGGTTTGGGGATTTCCCCAACAAGCAATTTCAAACACGAGTCGCGAATACGAAACGGGGTGAAATTTGGATATGGGGTACCATATCCAGTGCTTGCTTCTCTGTTACTTTTCAAATTTAAGTGATAATAAAAAGAAGAATGAAATTCACTCTTCTTCTCGAAATTTTTGAAGCAAGTCAATTGTGTAAGCAATAAGCTCTGCGGTTTCTTTATCAATTGATTGTGCGTTCTTCAATAGTTCATTAAACTCATTTATTTGATTTCTGAACGCTTTAAATACTCTTGGACTATAATTTACAGTTATTTCTTCTTTTAAAATCCTATGAATCAAATACTCTTGTTTATTGAGACCAGATAGTTTGACCAACTTATTCAAGTGCTCATTTTCTTCTGGTGATACTCTAAAGGCAACTATTTTATTTCTCCAACGTCCTTGTCTATCTAATGTTTTTACTGACATGATTAATTCCCTTCTTTCAAATTATTTAACGAATTAGCTATTTCATTTTGCTTCGTTGGGAAAAGATGAGCATAATGATACGTAATATCGATGCTTTCATGCCCAACTCGATCGGCAATTGCTACTGCTGAAAAACCCATATCAATGAGTAAAGATACGTGAGAATGACGCAAATCATGAATTCGTATTTTCTTGATGTTCTGTTCTGTGGCTCCTCGTCTCATTTCGCTATATAATACAGCTTTCGTGATAGGGAATATTCTGCTTTTTGGTTTGCAACCATATAATCGAGCAATATAATCCTGCATCTCATCAACTAGAAAATCAGGCATATTAATAATGCGCTTTCCTTTTTCAGTCTTTGGTGTTGTAATAATATCTTCCCCTTTAATTCGTTGATATGATTTAGTAATTGAAACTGTCCCGTCTTCAAAATTAAAGTCGGCTGGCGTTAAAGCCAATAACTCCCCTACACGAATGCCACACCAATATAAAATTTCAAAAGCATGGAAAGAAATATCTTTATCCATCATTGAATCTGAGAACTTGATATATTCTTCTTTTGTCCAAACAAGCATTTCTTTATCCGATTTTTTACTCCCCATACATCCTACAGTTCTTGCAGGATTAGATTTCAATTCATAAAAGCGAACTGCATGATTAAATATTGCTGTTAATTGATTATGAATTGTTTTCAAATACGTTGGTGAAAATCCTTTAGCTTTATCATTTCGATACCCAATCAATTCATTTTGCCATTGAATAATATCTGATGGTTTTATTTCGTTAATCTTTCGTTCACCAAAAGCAGGTATTATTTTTAGGTTTATGATATATTCTTTGCTAATCCATGTGTTGTACTTAACTCTAGTTTTTATATCGCTCTTATAAATATTCACAAAATCCTTAAACTTCATATTTAAGTTATTCTCACTTTGTAACTTAAAACTATTTTCCCATTCTTGTGCTTCTTTTTTCGTCTTGAATCCTCTTTTTAATTTTTTAACTCGTTTTCCCTTCCAATCTTGATAATAGAAAGAAGAAAACCAATTTCCTTTGTCTTCGTCTCGATATGCTGGCATTTATATTTCCTCCCTTCATTACATTCCATAAAATTGTTCTTCCAGATACTTTTTACTTACTTTGCCACGAATAGTACAGTAGCCTTTCTTTTCTAATTCCTTATTTAATTTTTGAATCAATTTATAAGCATAGGGCTTTGACATTCCAGTTATTTTTGCTACCTCACCCGCGCTAATAAATAAATCATTTGTCATCCATTCACCTCTCCCTTTGATTTATCTCTAAAATTATATTAAACATATTTGTTTATGTTTATTTATATATCATACTAAACTTTTTTGTTTAAGTCAACTAAAATTAAACAAATTTGTTTACTTATTTTTATTGCGATGATATAATGGCAATATAAGTTAGATAAGGGAGGCGCATAGCTATGTCAGTTGGCTCAAGAATTAGGCGCGTTAGAAAGTTTAGAGATATGACTCAAAAAGAATTGGGCATTGCATTAGGCTATGATGAAAAAAGTGCTGATGTTCGTATTACTCAATATGAAACTGGTACACGAACACCTAAAATAGATGTATTGAATGCAATGGCAGAAGTTTTGAATGTTAACGTATTATCTTTAAAAGAACCTACTCTTTATTCTGCCGAAGATATATTAAGTATCTTATTTGAAATAGATGAAGAAACGAATGTAAAACTTTTTGATATAGAAGATAATAGTGATTCATCCAATTCTGATACTAATATTGGTGTTGTTATTAATTATCGTGTACTTCAAGATTTTCTAAAAGAATGGAAGCTAAGAAAACAAGAACTAAGCGATGGAATAATTACAAAAAGTGAGTACACAGAATGGAAAATTAATTGGCCATATACTGCTGATGATTGCGGAAAAATTGAACCCAAAATACAATGGAAAAATAATAAATAGTATCAAAACAGTATCAGAGACTCCTATAGACGCAAAAAAAGCCCTAAAAATAAGGGCTTTTTTGGTTTTCTTATTTACTCCCACTCCACAGTCGCGGGCGGCTTACTCGTAATATCATAAACAACACGATTCACATGCGCTACTTCATTCACGATTCGCGTTGAGATCAACTCCAACACTTCCCATGGAATCCGTGCCCAGTCTGCTGTCATGCCATCAATCGAAGTTACCGCGCGGATAACAACTGTGTGGTCGTACGTACGGCCGTCGCCCATCACGCCTACGCTGCGGATGTTTGGTAGTGCCGTAAAGTATTGCCAAATTTCGCGGTCCAAGCCGGCATTCTTAATTTCTTCGCGTAAAATGTAGTCAGAATCGCGGACGATTTCTAGTTTCTCTTCCGTGATTTCGCCTAGTACGCGGATGCCTAGTCCTGGTCCTGGGAACGGTTGGCGCCACACGATTGCGTCAGGCATTCCTAACTCAAGTCCCAGTGCGCGAACTTCGTCTTTGAATAGTGTGTTTAGGGGCTCAATCAATTGGAACTGCATGTCTTCTGGCAAGCCGCCAACGTTATGATGGGACTTGATGGTTTGTGCTGTTGCTGTTCCGCTTTCGATAATATCGGTGTACAGTGTTCCTTGTGCTAGGAATTCAACGCCGTCAAGCTTGGTTGCTTCGTCGTCGAAAACGTAGATGAACTCATTACCGATTGTTTTACGTTTTTGCTCAGGGTCGGAAATACCGGCAAGTTTTGTCATGAAGCGTTCTTTGGCGTCGACTTTGATAATATTCATGTGGAAATCGCCGTATAGCGTCTCCATCACTTGTTCTGCTTCGCCTTTACGTAGCAAACCGTGATCGACAAAAATACATGTTAGCTGATCGCCAATTGCTTTGTGAATCAGGACGCCGACTACAGAGGAATCCACGCCGCCAGAAAGGGCTAGCAGGACTTTTTTATCGCCGACTTGTTCGCGGATTTTAGCAACTTCCACGTCAATGAAGTTCTCCATCGTCCAGTCGCCTTTACAGCCACAGATGTTTAACGCGAAGTTTTTCAGTAGTTCGTTGCCGTGAACGGAGTGTTGTACTTCTGGATGGAATTGCACGCCGTACATTTTGCGGTCTTCGTTTGTGATTGCCGCAATTGGACATGAAGCGCTGGTAGCAGTGACTTCAAAGCCTGCTGGTTCTGCAACGACTAGGTCACCGTGACTCATCCAAACAACTTGCTCGGTCGGTAGTGCTGCGAAAAGGCGGGACGGTTTCTCAACGTTGATGGTTGCTTTGCCGTACTCGCGGTCTTTTGCGGGCTCTACTTTTCCAGCGAAGTGGTTCGTCATCAGCTGCATGCCGTAACAAATGCCGAGGATTGGAACGCCCATCTCGAATAGGTCTTCGTCGCAACGGAACGCGCCTTCATCGTAGACACTGTTCGGGCCGCCGGAGAAAATAATTCCAGTTGGATTCAGTGCTTTCATTTCTTCCACCGTGATTGTGTGTGGGTGTAACTCACTGTACACGCCAAATTCACGGATACGACGCGTAATCAATTGGTTATACTGACTGCCAAAATCAAGAACGATAATTTTCTCTTGCTCTGTAAAATCTTTCATATTCCTTCACAAAACCCCTTTAAAATTTATTTATGTAAGTTGCGCGTGTTTCAAGTTCTTCTCTTTATTGTAACGTCTGGCCTGCATTCTTGCAACCGTAAAAATCGGGATTTATCAATGTCAGCGCTTGCTTTAAAATAATGTCTCCTCGCATCCTTCCAAATGCCAGAGAGTCCATATTCGCGCACGGGATTTCAAGCTCATTCAAGATAGCTTCGGCGTTTTTAAAAAGATATTTAACTTGCGGCGACACGAGAACGGCATCCACTTTTGCGTAGCCTTGAAGACGCGAGGTTGTCACCATGCCAATTGGCCCCATCACAACGACGAGATCTTTATCTTGGTGGGATTCGAAGCGATTGTATTTGAGATCTTCGGGAAATAAAAGTGCAGCGGTCATGCCCTGTTTCTCGGCTTCTTTGACAACATTTTGTGCCATCAAACTTGACGTCGCACCACCCGCACAAACGATGAGTAGTTTTTTCATTTGTAAACTCCTTTCATGCCAAAAACTGCTCTTGGATTCAAGAGCAGCTTTGTAAATTTATAGTCCTTTTCCGCCGACGACGTCCATGCTTACGCTTTTTTCGATGGATTCGATAAGTGGTTTTGCGCGTTCAATCACGGCTTTTACTTCTTCATTGTCGAGCGATGCTTTGTGATGTCCGGAATCTGTCCAAACCTCTGTCACAATCACCGTATCGGGGTCGTCTTCGTTCACGCTAACGACATATTGGATGCACGCGTTGTATTTATCAAGCCCAGTCGCTGCCTCCAGCAAAATATTGACGAGCGCTTTCCTGTTTCCTGGATGCGCTTTGAACTTTGTAATTAAGCCAAATGCGATTTTCATTGTCATCTCCTCCTCAAAACTAGTTTTTCCAAAAGTCATCAAAGATTGTGATTGCCATGTGGCGCTTATGTTGTGTTTTTAAATACCAATTTTCGATTTGAATCGCAATTTCTGTCGGGATTTTTTTGCCTTCTAGATAGTCGTCGATGTTGTCGTATGTGACACCGAGCGCGACTTCATCGGGTAAGGCTGGTTTATTTTCTTCAAGATCCGCGGTCGGTTTTTTCAGATAGAGATGTTCTGGGCAACCGAGCGTTTTGAGAAGCGCCTTGCCTTGGCGTTTGTTCAAGCGAAACAGTGGATTGATATCGGTTCCGCCATCGCCGTATTTCGTGTAAAAGCCTGTCACAGCCTCAGCGGAGTGATCCGTACCAACGACGGCGCCATGATTCATCGCCGCAATGCTGTACTGCGCCTTCATCCGTTCTCGTGCTTTTTCGTTGCCTTTCGCAAAATCAGAAAGTTCGATATCCGCGTCTCGCAATGTCGCCGCGCTCGCATCTACAGCCGCTTTAATATTGATGGTCACGACGCGATCTGGCTCGATAAAGTCAAGCGCGTCCTGACAATCCGCCTCGTCAAACTGCGTCCCGTATGGCAAGCGTACCGCGATAAATTGGTAGGACTCGTCTCCCGTGGCTTCGCGCAATTCGCTGATCGCCATTTGTGACAATTTCCCAGCAAGTGTGGAATCCTGACCTCCAGAAATGCCAAGTACGAGCGATTTGATAAATGGATACTTCGTCAAATATGCCTTTAAAAACTCCACACTTTGGCGAATTTCCGCGGTTTCATCAATTTTTGGTAACACATGCATTTCTGCAATAATCTGTTTTTGTAAACTCATTCTTTTGCCCCCTTCACTTGCTTAAAATGGAATATCAAAGTTGACCGGTGAATGTTTCTGTACGGTTTTGCGGACGTTTTCGATATTTTGCATTTTATTTTTCCAACATTTCACGCTTAAATCTACGGGGTATTGTTCCGGTCGAACTGTCCGTTGATATTCATCCCACAGCAAGGCTAAATTTTCTTCTTTGTATTGGCGCGTTTGTTCTAAAGTTGGCCTTTGATATACTAATTCCCCTTTTTCGTAAATTGGAACCAATAATTCTTTTGCGGTGAAATTTGTGACTTCTTTTGTGATGTATGTGTGGATTGGATGGAACATCGTTAATGTGTCGACGCCTTCCAATGACTCGTTTTCCAAGCAAATGTAGTCGCCTTCTGCTTTTGGTCCATCTTCGTTTGTGATGATGCGATAGACTTTTTTCTTCGCGGGTGTCGTGACTTTTTCGGTATTGCTGGAAAGTTTGATAGAGTCTTGTAAAACATCGTTCTCATCGGCGATTGCGACCAATTTATAGACCGCACCGAGCGCTGGTTGGTCGTATGCCGTAATCAGTTTCGTGCCCACGCCCCACGCGTCGATTTTCGCTTTTTGCGCTTTCAGGTGGAGGATCGTTGTTTCATCTAAATCACTCGACGCAAAAATTTTCGCATCAGGGAATCCCGCTTCATCCAACATTTGGCGCGCTTTTTTCGATAGGAAGGCCATGTCTCCGCTGTCCAAACGAATGCCGATAAAATTGATGTCATCGCCCATTTCTTGCGCCACTTTAATCGCGTTTGGAATGCCCGATTTCAGCGTATCATACGTATCTACAAGGAAAATCGAATCTTTATGCGTCTGGGCGTAGCGTTTGAAAGCATCGTATTCATCGCGATAAGCCTGAACCATCGCATGCGCCATCGTTCCCGAGATTGGAATCCCGAAAGTTTTGCCCGCGCGAATGTTACTTGTCGAATCACAGCCACCGATGTACGCCGCACGTGCGCCCCAAAGTGCTGCATCCATTTCTTGTGCGCGTCTCGTACCAAATTCAGCAAGCGGTTCGCCTTCCACGACATTTTTAATCCGCGCTGCTTTCGTCGCGATTAACGTTTGGAAATTCACAATGTTAAGTAGTGCCGTCTCGATTAATTGCGCCTCTGCAAGGTTCGCCTCGACTTGAATGATCGGTTCCGTTTTAAACACAAATTCGCCTTCCACAACCGAGCGAATCGTCCCAGTGAACCGTAAATTTTTCAGATAATCAATAAATTCCTCTTCAAAAGCCGTTTCTTCGCGTAAATAAGCAATATCTGTGTCGGTAAATCGCAAATTCTCCATATAGTCGATAATGCGCTCAAGCCCTGCAAAAACGCAGAAACCCGTGTCAAACGGCATATCGCGGAAAAAAACCTCAAAAACAGCGCGTCGTTCATGCATATTATCATCCCAATACGCCTTCATCATATTAATTTGATACAAATCAGTGTGTAACGTTTTACTATCATCTGGAAATAAAGTCATACTCCATACTCCTGTCTATGTTTTCTTATAAAACATCATAGCTTAAATTACGCAAAAAAGCGAACTAAAGGAGCTTGATTTAACTTTTCTTCTTCATGCAGCGTTTTGATCGGTAATTCAACAACAAAAACGCTGGTAGTCACATCCAAGCCCACCAGCGTCCCATTCCCTATAAGTTAAATCGATATCCCGCGCCCCAAATCGTTTCAATCGACTCAGAATGCGCGCCATGCGTCTCCAATTTCTCGCGGATTTTCCGAATATGCACAACAACAGTCGACACATCTCCCGCCGCTTGCATTCCCCATATTTGCTCAAAAAGTTGCTCTTTATTCCAAACCCGATTCGGCCGCTTCGCCAAAAAAACGAGCAAATCAAATTCCTTCGTTGTAAAAATAATTTCCTGATCCGCCACAAAAACTTTCCGACCATCCAAATCGAGCGTCAAGTCATGCACTTGCAAAATCTCATTTTGTGTCCCAATATTACTTTTTGCCAAGCGCTCATATCGTGCCAAATGCGCCTTCACACGCGCTACTAATTCGCTCGGACTAAACGGTTTCGTAATATAATCATCCGCGCCAAGCCCGAGCCCACGAACCTTGTCAATATCTTCCTTCCGCGCTGAAACGAGTAAAATAGGCACTTCCTTCTTCGCTCGAATTTCACGACAAATATCAAATCCACTCATATCTGGCAACATAATGTCCAGTATAATCAAGTCGAAATCCTCTCCCAGCGCCCGTTCCAGCCCCTTCAAACCATTGCTCTCAATCGTCACTTCCATGTCGCTAATCTCCAAATAATCACGCTCTAACTCCGCAATTTCCAACTCATCTTCCACCAATAAAATCCGTTTCACGCTTCATCCTCTTCTTTCTTTTTCAAGCTCAGTTTAATAGACACGCTCGTCCCGATACCCAGACTGCTTATCGCCCAAATCTCGCCGCCATGCTCTTCCACAATCTGTTTCGCAATCGACAAGCCCAGTCCACTTCCACCAGTCGTCGAATTCCGCGACACCTCTTCCCGGTAAAATCGGTCAAAAATCGCCTTCATCCCATTATCCGAAATACCTTTACCGTTATCATGAATCGTGATTATCGCATCCGTTTCGCGTTTTTCAAGCTGAATCCTGATATTTGCCTGCGCTTTATCCATATACTTGATACTATTTTGAATCAAATTCTCCAAAACCCGTTTCAATTTATCGCGATCAGCCACCGTTACAAGTTTTTCCTCAGGAATCACCAACTCAAAATTCGCTTTTGCAAAACTCAATTCCGACTCTTCGGCGACTTGTGCCAACAATGCATTCAAATCCACATTTCTAAAATAAAACGGTTCTTTATGCAAATCAAGCTTCGAAAATAAGAACAATTCATCAATCAAAGCATTCATGTCCTTCGCCTTCGCATGCGCGATTTCCAAATACTTCGCCTGTTTCTCCGGCGTGTTCGCGACACCATCTTGAATCCCTTCAATATAACCTACAATCGACGTAATTGGCGTTTTTAGATCGTGCGAAATATTCGATAATAGCTCTTTCCGGTTGTTTTCATATTGTTCTTGGACCTCTAGCGATTTTTTAAGCCTGATTCGCATTTTTTCAAACGTTGCAATCAGTGTCGAAATTTCATTTTTCCCTTTCGGCTCTTCCATTTCAAAATCGAGATTTCCCGCCTCAATCTTCTCCGCGCCTTCCTTGAGATGAACAATCGGCCGAATCACGCTTCTAGCAACAAAATAGCTAAGCAATCCAATCACCAAAACGCCGAATAACAAAATCGCACCAACTATCAAAGCGCCCCATTTTTGCAACACTTCCATATAGGAATTCTCCGGCTGAAGCACCATCACGCTTCCCTTCGAACCATCTGAATAAAGATAGTCAAACTTGATATAACGGAACAAATCGCCTTGATTATCAATCGTTCCGCGCATATTTAAGTTATTTAGCTCATAATCCGGCTGATGCACGAGCAGCGATTTCTTAGATAAATCCGAGGAAGAATACACAATCGTATCATTTTTTCGCACTACGATTTGCACATCACTTTTCTCCAACAGCTTAAAATTCTGATATTCTAATAACTGATCCGGCGTACTTTTTGCCATCATTTTCAGCTCTAAAAAAGCATTTTCTTCATCCGTTGAAAGCGGACGTTGAAGGGTTGCTGATTTATATAATTGTCCTGGTGAAGCCCCTGTTAGCGTGCATACACCCAGAAAAAAAGCCGAAATCAAAAAGGCTCCCGTCAAGATGATTACCGCGATATAAGATAGCATAAATCGTAATTTAATGGACATACTGTTTTCCTCATTTCGTCTTACTCTACAGCAAGCATATAGTGAAACGGCTTTTTTAACAAGGGATTTTGCGCTGATTTAAGGAAGTTTTAAGATTCTATACAAAAAGCTGCGAAAAACGGTTTTTGACGACACCATTTCTCGCAGCTCTTATTTCATCCTAAGTCATCTTTAATTTTCGACGTCGAAATGCCATTGGTTCTCGGCAAATAGACCACTTCGCAATAATCTTTCAGAAAGTCAAATTCACCTTTCCAATCATCACCCATCACAAAAATATCGATATCGTGATCCTTCACGTCTTGAATCTTCTGCTCCCAATCACTCTCAGGAATGACCTCATCGACATACCTAATCGCCTCTAAAATCAGCTTGCGATGCTCAAAACTATGATAAGCTTCTTTATGCTTAATCCGATTAAATTCATCCGTCGAAATCGCGACAACCAAATAATCACCTAGCGACTTCGCACGCTCAAGTAGCTTGATATGACCCCAATGCAGCAAGTCAAATGTGCCGTATGTAATCACTTTTTTCATGAAAACACCTACTTTCCTAGTCACTAGTATACCAAGAATAAGCCGTTTTCGCCAGCCTATTCTCGCTCCATTTCCTCTTGTAAAAATGCCACAAAACGCTTGCTCGATTCCCCGTCCGAATATTTATTCCAACGCGCACTGAACTCGCGTACCGCTTCTGTGTCCATCGCAGGATTTTGTATCGCGGTCACAACCTCCGCAGTCGTCTTGCAAAGCGGCCCTGGAATCTGCTCCAAATAGCCATCTGCCAAGCCTCGACTCGCATCATACGCCTCCAAATCATACGCAAAGAAAATCATCGGCTTCTCGAAAAAGGCAAATTCAAAAGGAATAGAAGAATAATCCGTAATCAGCACGTCCACCATTGGTAACAGCGCCTCAAGCTCCGTTTCTTTCTCCACATAAACACAAAAATCGTCGTCCTTCTTCGGCAAATCAGCCAACATCGACGGGTGCAATTTCAACAACAGTTTGTATTCCTTCCCAAACGCAATCTTCATCGCAGCAACGTCCAAATGCAACTTCGCCTCGGCCAGTTCCTCATCACGAAAAGTCGGCGCGTATAAAAGCACTTTCTTATCTTGAATCGCATATTTCGCAAGCCCAGCACGCTTATTCTGCGCTAAAGTCGCCTCGTCAAAATAATAATCCGTCCGCGGCACGCCCATCTTGAGCAGTCGCGAATCATCCACTAAAAACGAACGCTTGAAAAGCTCGCCCATCTCATACGATCCGATAACCACCTTCGAAAAAGTCTTATACACCGCTTGAAAACGTTTTTTATCCGAGTCCGAGCGTTTTTGCGCCGCTTTATCTTCCCAGCCAAACTTCTTCAACGCACCGTTCGCATGCCAAATTTGTACACATTCCATGGAATCCCGCCACTTCACAGCCGCTAATTCTGGAAAATAGTTATCCGTCACGACCACTTTTGCCGTGCTCAAATGAAACATCAAGCGAATCAGATTCCCGTTCGTTTTCGGCAATGAACGCATAAAATTACGCGCCATCCCATCCACATTTAAACGCGGATCATAAAAAACAATCGTTTCCGGCATAAAATGCGATTTCTCCATCTCACGCAATATCGCTCCTGGATTCTCCGGAAAACTAATCAACATCACCACTTTTTGCTGCACTGGGAAACGCCCAAACACAAAACCTAACACTCGAATCATCATCATATAAAGTTTTATTGCTACATTTTTCATTTCTGACACCTACTTTTTAAAGACGATTTTCACAGTTTTTTCCGCTGCGTGCCCGTCCTCCCATTCACAAAATTGCTGGAAGAATTGGCTATTACTCTTGGCTGGTTGCTCCAATATTGTTGCTATTTCATCCATCAGCTGCTCGCTTGTCTCCACTAACGGACCTGGTGCATTTTTCTCAAAATCAAAATAAAAACCTCGTAGCGTATCACGATATTCCGCCAAATCATACGTGAAGAAAATCATCGGCCGATCCAAATTCGCATAATCAAAAAAGACAGAAGAATAATCCGTAATCAGCATATCACTCACCAAATACAAATCGCGAATATCATCATAAGACGACGCGTCCCGAATGAAATCACCATACTGCGCAAAGTCAAACTGCTCCGCCACCAAATAATGCATCCGGACAAGCAACACGACATCCTCGCCGAATCGCGCCTTCATTTTTGCAACATCGAATTTCAAATCAAATTTATATTCACCAACTTTATGAAAATCATTATCTCGCCACGTCGGTGCGTACAAAACCACTTTTTTCCCAGCTGGAATCTCGAGTTTTTGACGAATCCCAGCAATCAACGCTTCCTTGTTCGGACTAAAAAGCACATCATTTCGCGGATATCCCGACTCGATCATCGCCCCATCGTACCCAAACGCACTACGAAAAATCTTGCTCGAATACGCATTCGGCGAAATCAGATAATCCCATTTTGCAGCTTCCCGCACGAAATCATCCTTATATTGTGCCGTCGTCTGACCAGGCATATGCACCTCGTCGATATCCACACCAAGCTTCTTAAGCGGCGTCCCGTGCCACGTTTGCACATATACCGTTTTCTTCGGCTTCGGCAATTCCAGCGGCAAACGACTATTCGAAATCCAGTACTTCGCCCGCCCCATCGTAAACAACCACTTCACCGAAAAGCGCGCCACATAAGGAACACCATGCTCCTCAAAAAGCTTCGTATAACGCGGATTCACACTCCATAACAACGTATACTCCGTTTCATGCTCCTTCATATACTCATAAATCGCTCGCGGATTACAGCTATATTGTTTACCCGAAAAACTCTCAAACATAACCAAATTCTGTTTTCGCGGTAGCAATCCCGCTAATCGAAATAAAAAATAATACACCGTTTGGATTAATTTTGCCATCTGTTGACCCTCTTATCTCTATTGATTCAGCGCTCGTTTTAGCTTTAGTCGCCGTTTTACTCTCTGTCTCAACTCAGCCGTTAAACGGAAATGCTCCAGCTCCACTTTCCGATTCTCGTTTTGATAAAACCACTTGCCGCGCAATTCCCAAGGCCTCAAGCGAATTTTAGCCGTTCGAATCGTTCCTGCAGGTCGCACAACAACGTCCCAAATCAATTGGTCCTCCGACCGTTTCACGACCACTGCTTTTTTAGTTGAAAATAATGTTTTTGCGGCGAAGAAACTCTTTTCTGGCAAAGTAACACGCGATTCCTCGATATCAGAAAAAAGTTCCGCATGCCCATTCGGACGCCATTTTTTGTGTAGTGTAACGGCCGGAATATCCACAAGCGGCGCCGTTTCAAATCGAACTGGCCAGCCATTTTTGCGGAGCGACAACATCATTTCCTTCACCGGTTGCGCCGTATCAAGTTCCCACACATAACGCTCCTCAATCTCACTAAAAATTCGCTGAAAAACAGTCACAAAAGCCGTCTGCTCCTCGTCCGTCAGCACCTCACGAAAATACACATGCTCTTTATAAAAATACAATTTCGCGTGATAACTAATCAAATATTGCACATACGGAATGACCGCCCCAAACTTCGCCTTCGAATCACGCAAATACGTCTGATAAACAGCCTCCAAAAACGGCTGATAACGCGACTTATCCTGCCACGACTTATTCACGAGCGACCCCTTCTCTTTCATATCTCGATAGTAAAAATAACCAACATTCGCAACCACGCCATAAGCCTCATCATCCAGCAACAATTTCGTAATCAGCAGCTGATCCTCGCCAAAATGAAGCGATTCATCAAACGCCAATTGCTTCAGCCTATCGAAACGCAAAAAAGTTCCACCGATATAAAAATGGATCGCCTTATAGTCCTCTAAAATATTAACGACGCGGCTCCCCTGCTCAAATCGCGTGTTCAACTTATGCGCACCGATTTTTTTGCGAGTTCCCCAATCATCTAAATAATAAAACGGTGGGACCATCATATTGACCTGCGGATGCGTTTCCGCAAAATGAGCCATTTCACGTATCATATGTAACGAATATACATCATCCGCATCTAAAAAGCCAACGAAATCAATATCGTTTCTGACATGCATCAAGCCAATATTACGCGCACGAGCCGGCCCACCATTTTTGATATGAATTTGATAGATATTTTTCGGATGTTTTCTGACTAATGCATCTGCAATGTTCCCACTTTTGTCAGTACTACCATCGTTGACAAGGAGGATTTGAATATTTTCGGTAAACCCGTATGATTGTTTAATGATACTTTCCACCGATGTTTCCAAGCGATTCTCGGCGTTGTAGAACGGTATTATTATCGCAAATTTCATTTAATCACCCCATTTAGAATAGGGTTATATCCTTTGGAGAAGAGATATAACCCTGGAAAAGACTGTTGTTGTTGCGATTCTTATGAAGCGTTTTCTGCTGAATTAGAACCGCAATATGAGTGTGAGCGCAGCGAGCATTCGTTCCTTGCCCTGCTTCACACCCAAGTGCCTACGAGCCTGGCTCTATTAAGGCCGCGTTGTTTAGCAATATGCAGTGGAATGAAGTGAGACTGCCTTCCTTGCCCTGCATCATGCTCCGGCGTCTCCGAATCCGGCTTTGTTGTGGTTCTTGAAAAGCGTCGTTTGCTTTTTTAGAACCTCAATATGCAGCGGAATGGAATGAGGCTGCCTTCCTTGCTCTGCGTCACGCTCCGGCGTCTCCGAATCCGGCTTTGTTGTGGTTCTTGAAAAGCGTCGTTTGCTTTTTTAGAACCTCAATATGCAGTGGAATGGAGTGAGACTGCCTTCCTTGCTCTGCGTCATGCTCCGGCGTCTCCGAATCCGGCTTCAACAGCCAGCCTCTCGGAAATTTCGTGGCCTCCGCAAAAGTCAAAAGAGGACTTTTACTGCGCCCCCTAACAATTTCTGTCGAGGCTAAACGGGCTGTTTCAGCACTTTAGATTCCCCATTCCATCACGCTCTTACCCCACGGACTGCGTAAATCGGCTTCGAATGCTTCAATCACGTCTTGTATACACTTCACTTGGTGTACTTCACCAACTAAGTTTTGCAAATACTCTACAGCTCGTTTATTTTCTGTCAAGAATTCTACTGTCTTCTCGAAATCAACGCGGCCGCTGCGACTGCTTCCATAAACCGTCAAGCCTTTTTCAAGCACCATGCGTGAGTTGAACTCAATCGGATACTCAGAAACGCCCAATAGCGAAATCGTGCCTTCTGGTTTGATCAAATCGATAATCTGGCTCACAGCGTATTGGCTTCCACGTCCGCCCGCACATTCAAAGGCTTGATCGATTACCAAATCAACTGGAATATTATCAATCGAAAACGCTCCGTCAACGAACGAGAAGAAATCTAATTTATACGGTGTTTTCCCAAAAATGTACACTTTACTTTCAGGATACCAATTTTTCAAGATTAATGCGGTGATAAATCCTAAATTTCCGTCGCCCCAAACGCCGAACGATTCGCGGTTTTCATTCGCTTTTTGATCAAAACGTAGAATCGCGTGCACAGCAACCGAAATCAACTCGGAGAACGCGGCCACTTTTGGATTGACGTCATCTGGTAATACAACAACACGATCGCGACGCATAAACACGTAATCTTGCATCAAGCCATCATAGCCACTCGAACGGAACTTACTTGTTCGCAAATAGTTCTCATCGATGACAGGATCGGTCTCCATTGGCGTATTTGGAATCATGACTACTTTTGTGCCTGGTTTAAATTCTTTCGTTGCGTCATACACGATTTCGCCGATTCCTTCGTGAATAAGCGCCATCGGTAACTTCTTCGAGAGCATTTCTTTTCCGCGAGAACCGGTATAATAGCGTTGGTCTGCCGCACAAATCGATAAATACGTCGGACGAACAACGACTACTTCTTCATTCAAAGACTCATCCACATTGGCAACTTCGAATTGTCGCTCCGATACTAGTCGGTATACTTGATTAATCATTGGCGATACGCTCCTGAATGATCGCATTTGCCACTTTTAGGTCATACGGTGTTGTAATCTTAATATTGAAGATTTCGCCCTTCACGAGCTTCACACGGTCTCCTGCGAGCAAGCAAATCTTACAAGCGTCCGTCAAAATTTGTTTCTCGTCTGCAGACAAGTCTTGATAATGGCTATATAGCTTCTTAATATTAAAACTTTGTGGCGTTTGGCCTTGGTACATGTGGTCACGAACTGGAATATCCGTAATAAAATCATGATTCGACGACTCCACAATCGTGTCAATCGCTTCAATGACCGTATCCACCGCGCCAGTTTCCAGCGCCGCATCAATATTTTCTTCAATAATCCGGTGCGTCAAAAACGGGCGAACAGCGTCATGGGTAATAATAACGTCATCATCCGTTAAGCCAAAATTCGACTCAATATAACGAATCCCATTCATAATTGTTTCGTTGCGATCCGTGCCGCCTTCAATCACAACAACGCGATCATCCGAAATGTATTTCTTAATATTATCTTCCGCGTGATTGATCCATTCTTTTGGAGACGAAATAATAATCTTATCAAAGCGGTTATTTAAAATAAATTTCTCAACTGTGTGTACGATAATTGGCTTACCATTCAAGGATAGAAATTGTTTTGGCATGCTGACATTTCCCATCCGCGTACCTTTTCCTCCAGCTAAAATTTGAGCGTATATCATTCTCTAATCTCCTTTAACTGTTTTTTTATGTTCACAACTTTATTGTAACATAGATTGTTATTTGATTAAATCACGTACGATCCGCTCTGCCGCCTTGCCATCTAAATCGTCGAAAAAGCGTTCTTTAAAGGCACGTACTTTATCTAAATCAAATTCATTTGTCTCAATAGCGCTGATAATCTCGTCATTTGTACGGACAATCGGACCTGGAACGAATGCTTCATAATCGTAATAGAAATTACGCTCGCCAAGATAGTTCTCCAAATCGTAAGCGTAAAACAACACCGGTTTCTCCATAATCGAGAAATCAAACACAACCGACGAATAATCTGTAATCAAAATATCCGTATTAATCAGGACATCATTAATATCTTCACGGCTCATATTAAATGCAAATTCCTGCAAATCAAACGGCACACCAACACCTCGCGTCACCGATGGATGCATTTTCAAAATAAGCGCGTATTCATCACCAAGTTCCTCCGCTAAACGACGAATGTTCAAGTTCATCACAAAGTTTTGGCGCTCACCAGGTCCACCGCGGAAAGTCGGCGCGTACGTGATAATTTTCTTACCTTTCAAATGTGGGTATTTTCCTAAGAACGAAGCTTTGATAAAGGCTTTATAATCCTCATTGAAAAAGCGATCCGTTCTTGGTACACCTAAAGGCACGACATCGTTTTCAGGCACATCGAAGGCATCGGCATAAAACGGCACGATTTCACTAGACGAAACAACGACTTTCGTATAATTCTTATGCGCCCCACGTTCAAAACTCTCCGTATTACTGTCCGCATAACCAATCGAACTGAATCCGAATTTCTTAAACGCACCAGCCGCATGCCAAAGTTGAATAACTTCCGTGCCAGCACTTGTCGTCAAACCATACATTTGACGGTAATAATCATCTAAAAAGACATATTTTGCCGTTGCCACATCTTTATACAGCGACAAAAGCTCACGAAGCGAACGTTTCGGCTGTTTCAAATAACCAACCACTTCATAATCCGGCTTCTGCTTCAATACTTCATCGTAAACGGCCTTGAACGAATCCGCCAATACATCATGCTTATTCGTCAAAAAGACAATTTTATCTTGTTTTTGACCGAGTTTATAAACTGGGAAAGCGATGCGACGTGCGTAGAAATTACGCGCTATATCTTGCACCTTTTTCCAAGAGCCGACAACTACTTTTTTGTAGCCTGCGGAAATGACCGTTCCAGCTTTTCGAACAGCTAGGCGGTTATAGATTGGTTGAACCGAATTACGATTCGCTGCTTTTTGCCCCGCGCGAACTTCTTGCGGATACGCCGAGGAAAGCAATTTATTCATCGAACCTGGATCAAGCTTGCTGTAAGCCAACTTCAACACACGTAGATAATTTGGACGCGCTTTTTCCTTAATAAACGTATAGCGATTAATCGTCTCAAACGTAAGCAGGCGTTGCAACACACCGAGGCTATTGTAAAGGTTCAAATCCATCGAATCGACTAATTCATAGAAAGAATCGAACATCTTGACTTGCGTCCCAGCATTTCCTTCCATCATGATGCCTTTATATGCCGGCCAAATATCCGCCGACACAATCCGGTCATAGTAATCCGTACGAATTTTGCCAAGTGCAATCGGGTTCGTCACATATTTCTTGAACAATGGATCTGAGAGTTTCGTACTTTCGATAATATCTTTAAAACTCACGTATGGATCTGATTTCACGATTTGCGATAATGACACGTCGCCCTCGTCCTCACGCGCACGGTAATTGTAAATAATCTCGTCCACCGTGTACATGTCGCCGGATTTCAAATAAGCTTCCAATACAAACGGGTGATCCTCCGCAACTTTAATAGATGTAGGGAAACGTAAATCTTTCACCACATCCGCGCGATACATTTTATTACATGGCCCAAGCGTGTACAGCATCTCTGGGTTCTTCACAAGCGTTTTGTGACCTTTTTTGAAGACCCCTTTTTTGAAATGCCCGCCGATAAACCACGAACGGTTACTGTTGAAACTTACAGAAATACCTGTCACGACACCAACCTGTTCTGATTCTGCGGCATGATACATGATTTCCAATGCTTTCTCTGGTAAAACATCATCAGAGTCGACAAAACTAATATACTTCCCACGAGCAACAGCCAAACCGTTATTACGCGCCGTTCCTGGTCCCGCATTCGGCTCTTTGACAACACAAATATTCTCGTGTTCTCCCGCCAATTCGATAATTCTTTCTAAACTGCCATCCGAAGAGCCGTCGTCCACAAGCACGATTTCTACTTCTTTTAGCGTTTGGTTAAGTAAAGATTCAATGGTTTCATCAATGTAGCGAATAACATTATATACTGGAATAACGACCGATACTTTAGGTTCCGCTATTGCAGCTGGTTTTACGATTTCATAGAGCATTCTATTTCTCCCTTAAAACTTTTATTTATCATTTTCAATCTATTACAAATACCGCCAAATGTCAAGGAAGCCCCAATTTAAAAATAGCCATTTCTACTATCTAATAGCACTTTGTTAACTGCTTTACATGCAAAAACTTGTCACACCGTGCGTGCATACCGTATAATGGTTGCATATAGACGAATATATTTTGAAGGAGAATGCCATTATGAAAGTTAGAAAAGCGGTCATTCCTGCTGCGGGTCTTGGAACTCGTTTTTTACCAGCAACGAAGGCAATGCCAAAAGAAATTTTACCGATTGTAGATAAACCAACGATTCAATATATCGTCGAGGAAGCTGTAGCATCAGGAATTGAAGATATCTTGATCGTTACCGGTAAAGGAAAACGCGCGATTGAAGATCACTTCGACTCCGTGCCTGAACTAGAAAATAACCTACGCGAAAAAAATAAACTAGAATTGCTACATCTCATCGAAGAAACGACAAACATCAACTTGCATTTCATCCGCCAATCGAAGCCAAAAGGTCTCGGAGACGCGATTCTGCAAGCGAAAGGATTTGTTGGTAACGAGCCATTTATCGTTATGCTAGGCGATGATATCGTAGAATCTAAAACACCATGTGCGAAACAGCTCATCAACCAATATCAAAAAACACATAGTTCTGTGATTGGTGTGCAACATGTCCCGCACGAAGAAACGTATCGTTATGGTATTATCGATCCGCTAAACGAATATAGCAAAGGTCTTTACAATGTAAAAGGCTTCGTTGAGAAACCAGATCCAGCGAAAGCGCCGTCTGACTTAGCGATTCTAGGTCGTTACTTGTTAACACCGCAAATTTTTGATTTCTTAGAAACACAAGAACCTGGTGCTGGTGGCGAGATTCAATTAACAGATGCCATCAACCGCCTCAATGAAATTCAACGTGTATTCGCGTATGATTTTGAAGGGGAACGCTTTGATGTCGGTGATAAATTCGGCTTTATCAAAACAACGATGCAATTCGCGCTGAAACATCCTGAAATCAAGGATGAAGTTGCCATTTTGATTGACGAATTATACACAGAAATTCATAAAAAAGACGTGAAAAAGAAGAAATAACAAAAATGCTTGGCGGCTCAGATTTGATTCTGAAGCGCCAAGCATTTTTTTATTTATATTTTGGTATTTCGAAGTCTTGAATATAGCTTGTGAGTAAGTTATACATGTTATACATATTCGTTGTTTGACTCGTTGCCCATTTAATATCTGTTGCATATTGGTGAACGCCTGGGTTAGCAGGATTCCATCTCATTTTATAGATTGTGTCCTGCCCTTTCGCTACGTAGTTTTGAGCTACGAACTGTGCGCCACCGATGATTGCTTTTTCAGGTGTGTCCCAGCCTTGTTTGTAGGCATATTCGGAACCACCTTTCAACGGATTGCTATCCACAGCGCCGATTCCGTACATATTATACACAGTTTTTGGCGTTACTGGTTTGCCATCTACAGAACTTACTAATACGCCGTTTGCAAGCTGCGACGAACCATTTCCTGTTTCTAGAATCGAATGCGACATCAGATAAATTTCGTTAATCTGATACGTTTTCGCAGCCGTCCCGAAGCTTGCACCTTGCCCAGTTAAGATTCCTTTATTCACGAGAATTTTACTGTTCACTTCTGCCGTATTGATCCCTGCTGGTTTTGATAGCACAAGGAACTGCAAATACTCTTTCGAATCTTTCACAAAACTGTTCGGGTTCATATAAAACTGTACATCTTTTTGATACGCATTGACCCATGCGCGTGTGTAGTTGAATTTATACCATTTCGCGCCATCGGTTCCTGTAACAGTTCCCGTAATGGTGATCGTTAAATCTTTCGCGAGTGGTCCAACTAAAAAGGCATTCGGGTTTGCAGCATCGCGAACGCTCGTCGCTGCCGTTGTTTTCCCTGTTGCGCCACCAGCATTCAATGTGACAAAATTGCTACGAACGTAAGTGTTCGGCGGTTTGACGCTTGTTTGCGGTGGTGTGGAACCCTGCATTTGGATCGCTAGAGCTTGTGCCAACGTGGAAGTATACGATTGCGTGCGATAGTTCTTTTCGATGCCGGCTACGTAATTGATGTTGAACGATAGAGCCGCTGAGCCTGTGTCCTCCATATATTCAATGATGAATTTATGATTTCCTTTTGTGAGCGGGATGGCTTCTTTGTAATTGTTTAAGCCTGCTGTCCAATCTTCATAGACAACTTGGCCGTCCACTTTCACGCGGATGCGATCGTCAGCGCGACCCGATATTTCATAATTACCGTCTTTCGCCATGTTCAATGTTGCCTCATAGCGAGCCGTGAAGCGGTCATTTGGAATACTCGGATCTGGGCTACCTGCTCCCCAGTTATCATTAATACTACTCATTGTTTTGTAGACAGGACGTCCAGAGAAGCTGTCTGTTGGATAATATCGTGCCAACCACGTATTGCTCGGTAAAATATTAAAATCAACAGATGCCGCACCTGTACGCTCGACATACTCAACTTTCACATTATGCGTTCCTTGCGTTAAAGGGATCACATAATTTTCCTCTCGTACATAACTTAGGCCCCGGTTATCAAAAACCACTTTGCCGTCAATCGTTACGCGCATCCCATCGTCCGCACGCCCTACAATGTTGTAATTCCCTGTTTTAGGAGCGACGTATTGCTTTTCAATGACCGCTGAGAAATTATCGTTTGGAATCGCTGGATCTGGACTACCATACGCCCAGTTTTGATAAAATGCTGTTTGCGTGTCGTGGAGCTTAGCTACATAAGCACCCGTAAAATTGGTGTTTTTGTAGTAGCGCGCAAACCATTTATCTAGTTTTTCGATGTTCATGTTAATCGACGCTGCGCCGGTTTTGTGTTTGTAAACAATTGTAATCGCATGTTTTCCTTTTGGAACCCAGATTACTTGGTTGTATTGGCCGGAAACAGTGCCCATATTTTTGCCATCCATATAGATGATTGCTTCGTCTTTCACGTCGCCATAGAAACGATAGTGACTCGCTTCTGGGGCATCGATTTGACGGTGCATCCGTGCGGAGAAATGATCGTTTGGTACCGCACTATTTGGCGAACCTGTACCCCAATTCTTCGCAATCGTTGTCATACTCGTTACCTCGTCAAAGGCATACGGAAAGCCAGATACGGTTTCATTCGGATAATATTTAGCGTACCAAACATTGGCATCGATCACATTAAAGTTAAGATATGCCGTGCTAGTAGCTTCTTTAAATTTAACCCGAACATCATGTGTACCTTTTGATAAATAAACAACTGTATTAAACTCACCGCGTGTCGTTAAATTCGTCACCAGTTTGCCATCTACATAAATCGCCGCCGCATCGTCTACATTCCCGATAATTCGGTAATCTCGAGCCGTTGCTACTTCGATCTGTTTATCCATAATACCTGTAAAATTATCTTTGTTCACGCTAGCATGCGGTGAACCTGCGCCCCAATTGTGCATCAGTTTATTCGCTGTCGAACCAACTGCCGTGTGAATCGAGTTCAAGCCCCACGTCGTATTGTTGAAATACTGCTCATACCAAGCGTTTGCCTTCACGAGATTCATTTGCAAATGAGCCGCGCCAGACTTTTCACGATATTGCACGGTTACTTGGTGTTTACCTTTTGTCAAAGGAATCGTGACGTTTAGGTTATCCTGAAAAGAATCCCAACTGTTCACAATTGCTTTGCCATCCACGTAAATTCGCATGCCATCGTCTACTTTTCCAACAAAACGATAATTACCTGCTTCGGCAATGTCATACTGTTTCGAAAAGAATCCGCTAAAATTATCGACGCCAATACCCGCGCCAGGTGAGCCGTAACCCCAAACTTTATTCAGATACGTTTTATTGCCGATATTCTCCGTCAACTTCACGTTGCCTGTCATATTATTGTTTGGAAAGTATACCGCATTCCATTCATCCGCACGAACTAAATCCGCGGTAATGTATGCTGCGCCACCCGCTTCTAGATAATCGATTCTGATTTCATGTGTTCCCGCAGTTAACGGAATCGTCATGTTCAAGTTCGCCATGCTCGGTTTGAAATCGTCATACACAAGCTTGTTATCGACGTACACACGAATACCATCATCGGCGCGCCCAATTAAGCGATAATCTGTGGTGGTGCCAACTGTAATTGTTTTACGGAACGTCGCAGAAAAACCATCCACTGGTAGCGCTGCGCTTGGTGAACCGTAACCCCAATCCAGATGAAGATCCTTCTCCGTCCGCTTTAAGACCGGGGTACCAGATAGCGTCTTGTTGTTGTAATAGCTCGCTTCCCACGAACTTGGAGTTGCCGCATCCGCCTGCATCGGTTCCTTCATCACGAAAACCGCACACGTCGCAGCAAATCCTAACGCCATTATTACTATTTTTTTTCTGATTGACCTTTACCTCCTTGACATAAATTGCGTACGTCTCTATTATTTCATACTTGGAGGGTTTAAACAATATTACAATGGTGTCATTTTGTGGTTTTGTATGGAACTATTTTTAGGGTTACACCACTAGGTAATTTATAATACTCCGCAAAAATTGGTGCATGAGGACCATCTTGAATCGGCGTACTCATCCATAAATATTGTTGGTAAGGTAATCGTTTCACAACAATCACTTTCTCACCAGCTGCAGCTTGTGCTTTCATACTCTTTATTCGTGCATCATTCGCTTGACCAATTTGCGTAAATACATAGGAATACGCTAAAACAAATGCCATAACTAGAGCAAATAGAGGCAAGTAAAGCGCTCGTAAATTAAGATAGTTCTCTTCATGTAAAAATTGTACCGTTCGAACTGCAAAGAGCACAAAGAACATATAGCAAATTATAAAGTTACGTGGGCCAAATGGTGTAACAAAGAATAGCGGTGCCGCAAGTGTGACGACAGAAATAAGATAGAAAGTTAACTCTGCTTTCAAACCTGTTTTCGGAATGAACATCAACACCGTAGCCACCAGAACTAAGTAAAATAACAAAGATAAGTAAGCTTCAAAAGTCGTCGTTGTTTCCGATGAAATATCAAAGATTCCTTTTACAACTGGCTTATAAAGTGGGTAAATAGTTAAAATCATAATGAATAAACCTTTGAAAACCAATTGAACCATGGAGAGATTTTGTGCCACTTTTACTAAAACAAAAATCGCTATGAGTGCCAGAACAATATTCAACCCAACATTATTCATCACAAGATATTGATACAATGTCGTTTTAAAGGTGTCATACATTTTTGTGAAAATGCCCATGTCACTATCTACAGTACGATACTTGTCTTCCCCACTAAAAATCTTTGCATACGCCCCATTAGAGAACATGATGGCAGCTCCAATAATCACGGAAGCCAGATAAACAATGTGTAACAAGAAGAACTTGCGGAATCTAATAAATGCCCACACCATAATAAAAATAGCAGCAATAACATTATACAGCGTTGCATGTTCCACAAATAGCTGCGAAATAATGCCTAGCGGGACCATCAAGATAGTTAGCCAAATACTGTATTTAGGCGCCTTATCATAAAATACATTTTTCACTACAAGTAAAAAAATCAAGGTAAAAACAGCGGCTGTATTATAATTAGAAAATCCAGCTGCCCAACCATATGTCTGTGCAAACATATTCGCTGGTACCGTCAAAAATAGCAAAAAGCTAAGCAAGTATACACCTATCGAATTTGTTTTTGCAATTAACGCGGGCAACACGACCAATAAAGCTCCAAACAGCCCCATTATGAAAATACGAAACCAGTCTATACGCGTAATTAATAGCTCTGTGTAGTTTCCAAAATAACGACCATTGTAATCTTTAAACCCGTCATGGAAACGCTCCATACCCTTGACCATACCCCAAGTCCAATCATCATGCGTTAACGGGGTCCGAAATGCAATATATGAATAAAATAAAAACACTAAAAATCCTACTACACTTAATAACTTCCAATTTCTCTCTGTACGAATCATAATTAACCTACCTTTTTAATTCCTAATTTTAAATATTATCCACTTACTAAATACATAGTTCAACACAAGTACAATAACGTTCGTCAGAATTTTCGCCAACAGCGCGTTCGTGCCCAGTCCACTAATCAGAATGACCATAACCGCCAAATCGACCAAATACGTCAGAAAGCGAAAACCAAAGAATGATGATGCTTCACGCGCACGATCCTTCCAAGTCGGCGTATAGCTTTCAAACACATATCGTTTATTCGTCACATAGGCAAAAATCACCGACGCTACCCAAGAGACAGTATTTGACGTCACATAATCGATTCCAAGAACCGAATTACAGAGCCAGAACGACACAATATTCACGACTGTCGTAAAGCCACCCATGATGATATACATGATAATACTGTACAAATTGGCATGTTCTTTTCTAAAGTTGGCGATTAGTTCCTTTACCTTCTTCATTTTATCGGCTCTCTCTCATCGTTGTATTCTTCGACAAAGTATAACGGACGACCTTTCACTTCATTAAAAATCCGACCCAAATATTCTCCGATAATCCCAATCGAAATCAGCTGAATTCCACCTAAGAATAAAATAACTATCATCAGCGTTGGGAAACCTTCGACGGCATTCCCTGTTACAAGCGTTGCGATGAATATGTATATCATATAAATAAAAGCAGCGATCGATACGATAAATCCTAAGATGGAGGAAATTTTGAGCGGTGTTGTGGTGAATGATGTCATCCCTTCCAAAGCAAGGTTAAATAGCGAACCGTAGTTCCATTTTGTTTCGCCAGCTAGGCGTGGGGCAGCATCGAATTCAATTTCGACTTTCTTGAATCCCATCCAACTGTAGAGACCTTTAGAGTAGCGTTGTGTTTCCCGTAATTTTTTGAGCGCATCGATACAACGACGGTCAAGCAAGCGGAAATCACCAGCATCTGGAAGAACCGGGGTTTTCGACATTTTTTGAAGCAGTTGATAATATTTTTTCGAAGTATATTTTTTCAGCCATGTTTCGCCTTCACGAATTTTCCGTTTTGCGTAAACATCCTCATAGCCTTGTTCCCATAAAACCAACATTTCTGGAATCAGCTCCGGCGGATGTTGCAAATCAGCATCCATCGTCACCATCGCGTCGCCCTTCGCGTAATCAAATCCCGCAGCCATCGCGACTTCTTTCCCATAATTCCGAGCAAGATCCACGTAAGAAACCCGGGAATCCTTGGCACGCAATTCCTTCATAATCTGAACCGAATTATCCGAACTACCGTCATTGATGAACAGAAGCTCATAATCATAACGATCCGAAACCGTGGCCATAACTTCCTTTATGCGATCGTATAAATGTGGAAGTACCTCACTTTCGTTATAAGCAGGTACCGAGATTGTTATTAATTTCATATTTCACTACATCCTCATTGTTTTTTTACATACTTAATTAGTATAACAGAAAAGATTTATTCATAAAAGGAAAGACTTGAATTAGAGTGGATAAAAATAGGTTCCAACACGAGGGTGGAAAATCCGTTGATACTAATCAACTTTTGTCCCATCCTCTTCATGGCTAATAATATGCGGAAACTGGCACGCCTCGCGTGCCCAAAAGCAAAAAATACGCACCAAAAATCTGAATTTAGATTTTTGATGCGTATTTTTCTAAGTCAGAGAAGGGTTTGTCAAGAAAAGTGTGTAATTAAGAAATAGAAATATAATGCGACACACGATTCTCAAGGGAATCCAAAGGCT
>NZ_JNFB01000019.1 GCF_000766145.1 Paenilisteria newyorkensis
TAGTTTTGTTCGGTCTTAAAACGAAGTTTTTACTCGAATAACTACTCCTTTTCACTTGACTTACTACCACTAGACTCTAACTCTATTTACCCGCTAAAAACGCATCCAAATCCACATCGGCAAACGAATCATACACACTCGTTCCTTCCGGGAAAACAATGCCCTTCGTCACTTCATTCTTCACCACAATCACGTGTAAACCTGCACCAACCGCCGACAACGAACCATTCCGTGAATCTTCCACGGCGACCGCTTCTTCCGGTTTCACGCCGAGTGCCTCCACTGCCTGACGATACAGCGCTGGATCCGGTTTAATCACTTCCACATCATCCGCCGTTTGAATCGTTTCAAAATCATCCAAAATGCCAAACTTCTCCAAAATTGGATCCACCCAAGCACGCGCGGAGCTTGTCGCCAAACCAATTTTATACCCATTATCCTTGGCATAGTTGAACAATCGCATGAAACCATCGCGCATTTCTAATTTATCACGGCCATTATGCACTTGTAAGTCTATGTATTTTTGAAAAGCCGCAGCATCAAATTTGCCATTCGTTTGTTCCGCCATATAAAGCAGTAACGGTTCGTCGGTGCTTCCAACCACTTGCTCATAAACGTCCATCGGCAAGCTCATACCGTAGTTCGCCTGTAAATACTTCTGTGTTTCGTCAAACCAAACCGCTTCCGTATCAATCATTGTGCCATCAAAATCAAAAACAAATGCTTTCATGAAATTCCTCCATCTATCATATTTCAACACATTCATTATAACATATGAAACCGTTTCATCCTTAAAAAGAATATAACTTCCCAAAATAAGCTTGCATTTCAGGCGAAAAACGAATATTATTGTAGTTGTGGTTTCAAAACGTTCGTAATAAGACGAAGAATTATCTTTTTAACTATAAAAGGGAGTGGAATTATATGTTTCAACTAAAAGCTCACGGAACAGATGTCAAAACAGAGGTCATATCAGGTTTTACAACATTTTTAACAATGGTTTATATTATCGTTGTAAACCCGGCAATCCTTGCAGCAGCAGGCGTTCCGTTTAACACGGTCTTCATGGCAACGATTATCTCGGCTGTCATCGGGACACTTTGGATGGCTCTATTCGCCAATTACCCAATCGCCATCGCGCCAGGACTCGGGATGAATGCCTATTTCGTCACCGTTGTCACCACGCAAAAATTAGACTACGCGACCGCATTCACAGCCGTTTTCGTAGCCGGTATTATTTTCTTACTATTATCTTTAACACCATTTCGTGAAAAATTAATCACAGCGATTCCACACACGTTAAAAGCAGGAATCACAGCTGGTATTGGTCTTTTCATTGCTTTTCTAGGTTTCCGCATGACAGGAATTATCGTAAAAAGCGATTCCAATCTAGTCGGACTCGGCGATCTTCATTCTCCAGAAGCCTTGCTTGCGATTGCTGGCCTTCTGATTACGCTGATTTTCCTAGCGCTTAACGTCAAGGGCGCGCTTTTCATCGGGATGATTTCGACTGGGATTATCGCTTTCTTCACCGGTGAACTGAAATTCAATGGTTTTGTCAAAGTACCGTCAATGCCTGATTTGGTTATCACAAACCCAATCCACGCGTTCGGCGATGTAGTCACTTACAGCCTTTACGGCGTTGTCCTGTCCTTCCTTTTAATCACGATTTTCGATACAACAGGAACAATGATCGGCGTTGCAAAAAAAGCCGGCCTTATGAAAGGGGAAAGTTTGCCCAATGCCAAACACGCCCTACTCGCAGATGCGGTCGCAACAAGTGTCGGTTCTATGTTCGGGACAACACCAACCAGCGCCTACATCGAGTCTTCAGCAGGCGTTGCAACAGGCGGGCGTACAGGTTTAACGACGCTCACCGTTGCTGGATTATTCCTAGTTTCCGCGTTTTTCGCCCCACTTGTCGGCGCAGTATCCGGCATTTCAGCGATTACCGCACCAGCCTTGATTATAGTTGGTAGCATGATGATCGGCGCCGTAAAAGAAATCGATTGGGACACGCTCGACGAAGCCTTTCCAGCATTCCTAGTCATCCTTGCAATGCCGCTAACATCAAGCATCGCCATCGGTCTAGCATTCGGCTTCATCTCCTACCCAATCCTAAAAATCTTCACAGGAAAATGGCGCGAACTCAACTGGTTCATCATCGTCATCGCGATTCTATTCTTCATTCTAGTCGCTTTTCTACCACATTAAAAATAAAGCTGTATTCCAATTCAAATTTGGAGTACAGCTTTTTAAATTATTCACCATTCCGACAAACAAATCCTTATCAATCCATGCTATACTGAAATTTAACATCTTAGAAGGGAGGGTTTTATCTTGGGATTTCTAGAAGCTTATAAATCTTTTTGGAAAAATTATGTGAATTTCAGCGGGCGTTCGTCGCGTTCTGCCTATTGGTATGTCGTTTTATGGAACGCGATTATTATCAGTATTTTTTATATCTTAATCTTAGTTTTCACCGTATTCACAGCTGCAACATCATCGGTGAGCGATGCAACAGGGGATTTTGCTTTCATCATGACATCAGGCTCGACGCTGCTTATCTTGCTGCTCCTATTTTTATATGAGTTAGCAACATTTATTCCACTGCTAGCCTTAACTATTCGCCGTTTGCACGATTCTAACAAAAGCGGTTGGTTTGTTTTGCTCAGTCTGATTCCATTTGTAGGTAGTATTATCATGATTGTTTTCATGTGTATGCCTAGTGAACCATCATTCAGTGACGATTTCGATTTTTAATGTATCACGAGGACGCGAGTAAATTCCGTCCTTTTTTTCATATTATTAGACATTTGCCTGCCATATCTGCTATAAAGGTAAGAGATATTGAATAGAAAAGAGTGAGCCATTTGTGGAAAGCATTTTTTAGCGGTATTGGAATTGCCGCACTAGTTATCATTTTCGCGCTACTAACGACCGGATACAGCATGTCATCCCTGTTCTCCTTCGTCTTGATGGTCCTGATTCTGGCGTCGATTATCTGCTCCGCACTCGTATCTGTCGGCAGAGCGCAAAATCCAAACCGAAAAATTCAATTACGATGGAGCATCTTACTCGCAGTTGCCGCGATTCCATCCTTCATCGGTTTCATAATTAGTTATTACTTCACATGAAAAAAGAGCCAAATTCGGCTCTTTTTTGCTACCTATTTAAACGCTGCGATGAAGGCAGGTACATAATCTGGTAAATCTGGTGGGCGACGACTCGAAATAATGTGGCCATCCGTGACAACTGCTTCATCATGCCAAATCGCGCCGGCATTCGTCATATCATCCTTGATACCAGGTGTACTTGTGACGTTGACGCCATCCAGAATTCCTGCTGAAATAAGTACCCAGCCAGCGTGACAAATTTGCCCGATTGGTTTCTTTTGTTCGTCAAAATAGCGTACAAATTCTAGTACTTTATCGAAGCGACGCAGCTTATCTGGTGACCAGCCTCCTGGAACTAAAATCCCGTCATAATCTTCTACCTTAATATCCTCAAAGCTAAAATCACTTGTTGCAGGAACGCCGTACTTCCCGTGGTAAACAACGCCGGCTTCCTCTCCGACTAAATGAACCTCCGCTCCAGCTTCGCGAACACGTAATACGGGATACCATAATTCTAAATCCTCGAAATCCTCACTAATTAGCGCGATTACTTTTTTACCTTGTAGTGTCATGTTATCGTCCTCCTTCAATTATTGCTTACCCCAAGTATACCAATGGAGATGGTGGGCTTGAAGTAATCTGCTTGTGGGGGATTGTTGGGTTGGTTTCTCATGACGATTTGTGGAAGGTTAGTGATAATGATTGGACAAAGAGCCAAAAAATAAAGTTGCCTTAATCATTATTTGGCAATTAGGCTTTGAACAGTTGGGAAGGATTACATGCTCGCTTTGCTCTCATGCATATTGAGGCTGTAACTCACTTTGTTCGAACAGCCACAACAAAAAAAGCCCAGTCAATTGACTAGGCACGCCATCATGTTCGAATGTTTATGCTTAACGGGATGAGGCACAAACGAAAACTACATGGCAAATGAGATGAATGAAAACAAATAACGGTTATCGGTGCGAAATCATATGATAAACACAAGTGCTCACCATTTGGAAGATGGATACACCGAATTCCATTATAACCATGATAGGGTCTTATCCCCACAAAAATAAACATGAACTGTATACTTTTGTCGAAATAAGAACTAACACTTAATGCAAGGTATATATATATTCTACTTTTATTGGACGAAAAAAGCAAGGGAACAAACTGTGTAATTTTTGTGACTAAAATAATGTGTTTTATAGCCTTTTATATGCCAATTTCTGAAGAAAACGCTTAATCGACAACTTTTTTAGTCGTATCAGGGTATTATCGATAATTTAGGGTACAATTTCTTGCATTATAATACGAACAGAGCCGAACAGAATTTCCAAAAAATAATTCCCTAATCCAAATCAGGGAATCATCTTTCTCCTATTAGTCTACTAGTTCTACAATCATATTACAAATAATTGCTACGATGGGGATTAACGCAAACAGTCCCCACGACCAATTACCTCGATGCGATTTCGTTGTTTTTGCTTGCTCTAACTCGTTTACTTGTTGGCGTAGACTCAACACTTCTAACTCCAAATCCTGCACTTTATCCTCAAGATCATACAGCCGTTCTTCCATCAGTATCCCTCTTTTCGACCACTTTGATGCTTTTATTATATATCACGTTCACGCCGAGTGTCATCATACCATAGGCTGATTAACCTAATAATAGCAATTACCCGCACGCTTTGCTACAATAAGATAAATAGCTTAAATGAGGTGAAAAAATGGATATTCATACGGAAGAAGCCGTTGTAAAATTAATTCTTCATGGCGGAAACACGCGAAAAGAAGCCTACGCTGCAATTACCGCCGCCGAAAAATACAATTTCGAAGAGGCAACATCTCATTTGCAAAACGCAGAAGTACAATTTTTAGAAGGACATGCTTGGCAGACCAAATTGGTTTCGCGTCGCAGCGCTGACAGTGACATTACGCCGTCCTTTTTATTAGTACATGGTCAAGACCACTTGATGACAGCGCAAGCCGAGCTTAACTTAGCCAAACAAATCGTTCGCCAATACGAGCGTCAGAGCGAACTTGAAGCACGCATCGCAAAATTAGAACAAACGCATAACTAAAAAAGATACGAAGATAAGTCCGCTGCATCCTAAATCGATGTTGGCTAAGCTTATCCGCGTATCTTTTTCATTTTATCGAATACCGAGTGCAATCTTGGCGTAACGCGACATCCGGTCTTTCGTCCAAGCCGGCGTCCACACAAGGTCGACTTTCGTATCTTTTACTTCTGGAATATCTGACATCGCTACACGTACTTGATCTGTCAAAACACCTGCAAGCGGGCATCCCATCGTTGTTAACGTCATTGTTACCGTACAAAGTCCGTCCTCATCCAAGTCCACATCGTAAACCAGGCCAATATTAACAATATCAATGCCTAGCTCAGGATCGATTACTTGTTCTAACGCACCCATCAAATTATCTTTTAGTTCTGCATCCATGAAGTAGTAGCCTCCTTTTGATTTTCTCTCATTATTGTAACATAGTTGAGAATGATTTTCATTATAATTTTTCTTCTAAAAAGCCGACACCCGCAAGCATGCCCTCAATCGAGATTTTGTGTTTGGCCTTTTCATCCACCATGAAAGCTACATTATCTGACATATCTTTCTCAACCAGTGCCTCATATAACTTCTCGCTGTATTGGAACGGCACGACATCATCCGCTTTCCCATGCCAAATCATCAAGGGGCGATTTTTCAATTTCGTAGGTGCAGCGCTCAGATCATACGGTGCCAACTCACGAATCCGCGCATCCACGTCAAAAGGAAACTCGCCGCCCTGCTTCATCACGCCATCCGCCAGTACTTTCGCAAAATGTCCATAATACGAACTGCCCGCCAGACACACGCCGACTTTCAGCCAATCATACTGCGCTAACATCCCATAACTCGTAATCGCTCCCATCGAAAAACCGCCGACTGCAAGCCTCGACGTATCAATCAATCCCTCCGCATCTAAAGCATCTCTCAACAGAGGCAACTCATGGATATTCCCACGAACCGTGTCCCAAAAATAAATCGACTGCTCTGCTTCTGACTCACCAGCCTGCCGTTCTCCATGCATCCTCGCATCCGGTAATATAACACGCATTCCTCGTTGCGCCAATAAATACGCGTACGGCAAATACAATTCCTTTTGTGATTGAAAACCATGATAAAAAAAGACAGTTGGTAATTTTTCGGTCGCGTGCGCTGCATCATAAATATGTAGGACCGGAATTTCTTTTATCCATTTATGTTCCACTTGAATCATTGGTAGGCCTCATTTCCATGTGATTTATTAAGTTCCTGTAAAGCACTTAGGCGTTTACAAAGCGCGCCCGAACGTCTATCATAAAGGTACACTATCTATTCTATCACTTTATCAAAACGGGGACTAGATATACGAATTATAGAAAGAATGAGGAGACATATATGACAAAAAAATTAATCGTTCTTGATCTTGATGGAACCGCGCTAAAAGGCGACCAAACCATCTCGAATCGAACAAAAAAAGCGCTGGAAAACGCGCGTGCGAAAGGCCATGAAATCATGATTGCAACCGGCCGCCCATACCGCATGAGCCATATGTATTATTATGAATTAGGTCTCGATACACCGATTGTGAATTTTAATGGCGCCGTTTTTCACCACCCGCGTGATATTAAATTCAGCAACGCTTACCACCAAGCTATTGATCTAAAAACAGCGCATGAGCTGCTCGATTTTTCGACGAATTACGCGCTAGACAATATCGCGGCAGAAGTGCAAGACAGCGTGTTCTTGCGCGAACGAAATGCTAGCGTACCAGACATGTTCCAGCAAGGGAAAGACAATGTTTTCATCGGCGATTTGCGGAACACCATTACGACGGATCCGACCTCACTACTATTCTTCGCAAGCCATGAAATGCTACAAGAAGTGAGCGATCATATGGATTCACGCCTTTCCAACATCGTGACATATCGCAACTGGGGAGCAGAATGGCCAGCAATGGAAATGACCAAATTCGGCGTGCATAAAGCCATCGGTGTTCAAGCAGCCAGCCGTTTTCTAGGCATTGACCGCAAAGATATCATAGCTTTTGGTGATGAAGATAACGATCTTGAAATGCTCGACTATGCAGGCGTTGGTGTTGCGATGGGTAATGCCATTGAACCACTGAAAAACGTTGCAAACACAGTCACACTAACCAATGAAGAAGATGGTATCGCAGTATATCTAGAAGAAAATCTAGGCGTTTAAAAATTTCTCTGAGCTAAAAAATACGTAGCAACAATCTGAAACTAGATTCTTGCTACGTATTTTTTTAATTAAGTTCCACCACACGCATCTCATTCTTCAGTATTTCAATAAACCTTCCAAATTTTTCATTGTAATAATCTTGTTCAGACTCAATAGGAACATAAATATCAATAGGCGTACTTTCCTTTTCCACTCGTTTTCCATTTTCCCACCAATAAAATAAGCCTTGCGTTGGCTCTGTGCTATCAGAAACTAGGCATTCTCTATTAAGGACGGAAGCAATCATTTGCGCAATTTCTTTATTTTTTACCGCCCCTCCATTCAAAACTAAAGGATTTCCATCATAAGTAGCAGGTAATAAAGAAAGGATATGCCTCAGATTGAAAATAATGCCCTCCAAAACAGATTGAATAATTTCAGGACGTCCATGAGTAATACTTAACCCTTTAAAACTCCCCGTCTGTTTTTCATTCCAAATCGGGGCACGTTCTCCTTGTATATATGGGAAAAAAAATAAATCCGACGCTTTATGTAAATGATGTAGATGATCGAATATTTTAGACTTATCTTCATAAAATAAATTACTGAGCCATTCCAGCGCTATTCCTCCATTATTAGTAGGACCGCCAACCACCCATTGATCATCATCTACATAATAACAAAAACTTTCCATCTCTGGCCCCAGATATCGCGTTGTAGAAAGCTGCCTGATGGATCCACTAGTTCCCAGAGTGAGGCTTTCCGCGGCACTATTTTGTTGAGCGCTAGCCAAAGAAGCCAAGCACCCATCGCTAGACCCTATCATAATTTTTGTATTTCGTTTCATGCCCAGCTCTAACGCCACTTTTTCCGAGATGTTAAAAACAGTTTTTGGATGCACAAGCCGTGGTAGTTTGCTGGACGATAATTGGAGGAATGCTAGTATTTCTTCATCCCATTTAAAATCAATACTATTGAATAATCCAGTCGCCGAAGCTATCGAAAAATCCGTGACAAATGTGTCTACAAAATAGCTCATCAAAAAAGATTTCATATCATGCCATCTGGAAACATTATTGAACCAGTCATTGCGCCTTTCTTTAAAGTATACTAATTTTGCAAAAGGACTCATGCCATGAATAGGTGTCCCGGTTTTACCATAAAACAAAAAAGTGCGCTGACTATTTCGTTTGAATTCTGAAATTGTATCTGCAGCTCTATTATCAGACCATAAGAACATCGTGTTGCTTTCCTTTTCAGGGGATTCAGGTATTAATGTATGCATAGCCGTACTAAAACTGATGGTATGTATATCTGAATAAAGCGTCGTTATTTCACTAATATTCCGTTTGATACTTGCTAAAATATCTATCGGGTTTTGGGTAGATTTGTCGCCTTCCTTACAAGTCTTAATTCTCGCTGACTCCGTATATATTGTTTTTTCTTCATTGAAAACAATAAATTTAATGGCGGTCGTCCCAACATCAATTGCTAATAATAAATCTTCCATACGATCTAATTTCGCCTCCTCCAAATCGATTTCTCAATGCAACAACAATGGAAGAAGTTCCTGCACCTATAAATGAGTCCTCATGATTCCAATACGTTATCGTGAGGACTCCAATTGTATTCTACCTAGTCAATCATGCACTTACATAGCCTACGTAACCCTATTTCCATTCACATTCGTCTGCTACTTCTAATACCCGATCTTGAATAATGGATCCATACCATTCCGCTGATTTTTTTTTCGAACGCGTTCTTTTTTCATCTAATTCAATTCTTACGAGGCCATATCGATTTTTAAAAGCGTTCATCGGAGAAACGCAATCTGTAAACGCCCATAACATGTAGCCTTCACAAGCAGAACCTTCTTCAACGGCTTTCAGTAACCACTGGATGTGCTGCTTAATAAAATCAATTCTATAACTATCATTTACGGTGCCCAGATCATCCATATACGCTTCTTCATTTTCTCTGCCCATTCCATTTTCAGTGATAAGCCACGGAATATCTCCATAATTTTCTTTTAAATAGTGCGCCATATCATATACGATTTTCGGATATATTTCCCACCCGCGCGAATCATTCATATTTTTCCCCGGCAAATCAAAATTTTCAAAGAACATTTCCGGATGGAACGGCGTCGTCTTACTCCACTCATACCTTGGCGCTTTGACCCGTTTCGGATAATATTGATTAATCCCTAAAAAATCGAGCGTGTTTTCACTAATTATGGATAAATCGTTCTCATCAGGATTAAAATAGATGTCAAATTTAGTACATAACGCAATTAGTTCCGCTGAATACTCGCCTTTCACCATCGGATCAAAAAAGACGCGATTATAAAACAAATCATACATTTCAGCAGCTTTTTTATCTTCTTTTGAAGAAGACCGAGCGTATACCATTTCAGGATTTAATACACAACCAATTCTCCCCTTCAATCCCAGGGAACGATATGCCTTCACAGCTTGAGCACTCGCTAATGCTTTGTGGTAATTCCATAACATCCATTTTTCAGTATTCTGTTCATGAGGCCATCTGATCGCGTCTAGATAAATACGTGTTTGAGGAACGATTGGTTCATTGAAAGTAAACCATTGCTTCACTCTGTCTCCATACCGCTCAAAAGCAATTTTTGCATAGCCAGCGTATAAATCTACTACTTTTCTTGATGACCAACCATCATATTTTTCAGATAAATAGACTGGTAATTCGTAATGTTCCAAACACAGCATCGGCTCTACATTGGCTTCTAATAATGCGTTTACAACGTCATCAATGTGCTGCGCGTAGTCCTCATCAACAACAAGGTTCTCATAATCCGTAAAAAAACGAGACCAGTTAATAGAAGTTCTATAATGCGTCAGGCCAATCTCTTTCATCAAGTCTACATCTTCTTGATACTGCTCCATAAAGTTAGTCGCTACTGCAGGACCATACCCATTATGCCAAACAAATTTTTCATTTTTATACCACGAATCAGGATAGGAGTCTTGACCTTCTTTCTTGCCCTTCCAGCCTTCCGTTTGCCATGCTGATGAAGCCGCGCCAAGAATAAAGTTTTCAGGAATTAACAGTTTCATATTCTACCTCTTTCTCACTAGTTTTTTGCTGTGCTGTATTCGATATTTTAACAAATGGTAAATAGATAAGAATGGCAACGATAATACAGACAATTTGAGTAGCTACTGCGCCCAAATCCCCGGCCGTTGCTAGATACGCATTCACAATTGGCGGCATCGGCCACGGAACCATGACGACGGCTTTAGCGGCAATACCTGTTGCAGTTGCGAAATAGCCTATTGTACCTGTTATTAGCGGCGTAATGATAAACGGGATAGCCAAAATCGGATTCAACATAATCGGCATACCAAAAATAACGGGTTCATTAATGTTAAAAAGACCTGGTGCTGAAGAAAGTTTTGTTATTTCACGCATATCTTCTCTTTTACCAACCATGAAAATGGCAACAAGCAGTCCAATCGTCACTCCAGAACCACCAATACTCATATACATATCCCAAAAAGGCATCGTAATAATGTTAGGAATTTCTTTTCCAGATTCAAATGCTTCGGTGTTTACTGCGATGGAAGCGAGTAGCAACGGTTCTCTGATTGGTTTAATCATTTGGTTACCATGAATCCCTATTACCCAGAAAATTTGCGCTATTAGCATTAGAAGTAATATTCCTGGCAATCCTTGAACAACCCCTTCTAAAGGCCGCTGTACAAGATGATAGATAATATCATAGGCATACATTCCAGTAATTGCTTTAACAGCGAATCCAGCGCTAGCCATGACTGCAATTGTAATGATAGTAGGAACTAATGCGGAAAAACTTGCTGATACATTGGCAGGCACCGTGTCGGGCATTTTGATTTGTAATCTCTTTTGACGACCTAGCCAGCTATATAATTCTACAGATACGATAGCAACAATCATTCCTAAAAATAAACCTTTTGTATCTGTGTACTGCTTAGCTAAGACATTTTCTACAAGTATATTTTTATCATCCGATAAGAATCCATAAATCGTTGGAGTAACCGCTAAATACGACATCACCGCAATGATCCCAGGAAAAACGCCGTTCAACTTGTTCAGCTTAGCTAATTCAATCCCGATAAGGAAAACCGCATAGATTGTTAAAAAGCTTAACGTGACATAACTAATCGATGAGGCGATAGGTTTTAGCTCAGCTAGAAAACGCAAGGATTGAATTTTTGCTAATCCATTTTCTGCATCGAAAACCATTGCTGAAAATAATGTACCGAATGCCCCTGTGATAATAACCGGGATAAGCGCAGAAAAAGCATTTTTGATTACCATGATATAGCGTAAACTATTTACTTTTGTTGCGAATCTTCCTAAAACATCGGCTAATCTCCCCATAAATCCACTTTCCATAATTCTTTTACCCCCTATTTAGTTCATGTTTTCTATCTATATATTTAGACAAGACTGCCAAGTGCCTCATCGTATAGCCAAAACTTCCTTCTTCTCTAAAATCGTTCTTTCATCGTCCGCGCAAATACATCACTCGAACACCGATGTAGCGTCATCAAATGAATTCAATCTATTTAAAAGCGTTTTGTATTATCTACTCAACTTCATTATCGGGCGTAGGAAATCGTATTATTTCTAACTATTTAGTCTATTTTAAATAAACTTTAAAACATAGATAGCTACAACCCTGCCTAGATATAACATTGAGGCTACTAGCTCAAATACCAATTTTAGATAAATATTTCAGAGTCTTCATGTATTCTATTTCCTAATGCATGATTGCGCTTTCATTCGCTTCAAAAAAACTTCGCCAATAGGATAGAAAGGCTGTATACGTTACTTCACCCACAGGTCTTTAGCGTTCGCATCATGGGTAGCAATGACCGTTACTGTATAAAGCCCGACAATTCATAGCTCCATTCTTTGTGTGTCACTCCTAATAAGTCATCTGATGTATTTATAATAAAATACATCAGATGACTTGTCAATAGTTTTTTTGCTAGTTTGATTGAATAACTTTGCTAAATTCCTTTCTATTGTTCGCCATATGTACTGTCATGGCATCCAATGCGTTTAGTTCATCGTGTTTGGCAATAGCATTTACCAAATCATCATGCAGTTCTATTGTTTCTGTTTTTAAATTACTCACATTATAATTTTCATTAAACAAAGCGATAGATTCATTAATAATGGGCACAATATGAGAAAGCGCAATGTTCCCACTGGCTTCCGCAATCGTTTTATGCAACTCTATATCTAACGCTACATGCTCATCCGTATTATTTTTGAAGGAAACTTCTATCGCATCTTTTAAGCGAATCATATGGCTTATTTGATTTTCTGTAGCATTTTTCGCTGCTAAAGCTGCCATTGGAGGCTCTAATATATATCTTAAAACAAACAAATCTTCAATCATTTTGTTTTTATTTTTAATTAAAGAAAATCCTAGGGGGTCTTTGACAATCCCCTTTCCTTCACTTATATACGTTCCAGAACCTTGCCTAACTTGTAGTATATTGCGCGCAACTAATACTTTGACCACCTCTCTGATGGTGCTTCGTCCAACATGCAATTCCTCAGCAAGGGCATATTCATTAGGTAACTTGTCTCCCATATTAAATTCCTTTAAACGTATATATTCCAGTAATTTTCCAGCTGTATTTTCTACCAAATTTTCACGCATTGTATTTTCCCCCTTCTAAATCATCTGATGTATTAGTAGCGTTTTGTAAATTTATTCTATTTCTGATTCTGTCAATTTATTTTATAATAGGCTTCTTGATCTGTATAACTTTTAATAGTTGGTTGAAAAATGATATACTCAAAGCACGAACCTTTTTCCAAAGGATGTGTTAAATATGTTAGCCATTATCATTATCGTCTGCTGGTTCATCGCTTTCATGGCTGTATGGGCAATCATAAAAGCATCCACAAAAAAGCCAAAATAAGTCCACCTTTCACCCGGTGCCTGCTTATTTTGGCTTTTTCATTATTGATGCATTCTAGTCTTATACATCTCCATCGCCATTTTCTGATCAGCCTCCGAGCGAAAATCACCGAAAACACTAGACGTCTCCACAACATTAATAAAACATCTCGGATCAACAGCCTGAACAACATGCGTCAAATCATAGAGCTCATATCGCGTAATCACAATCACAAGCATCGTTACACTTTCCTTTGAATACGCCCCGATTGCCTCAACAACTGTAATCCCACGAAACATATTATCCTGAATCCCTTTAATCACATCTTCTGGATTTTGCGTCATAATCATCGCCGTCAATTTCTGATGTCTCGTATGAATCGTATCAATCACTCGACTCGAGACATATAGCGAGATAAGCGTATAAAGTGCAAACGTCCACTCATATGTAAAGCCTGCAATAAAAATGATAACCCCATTCATCAACAAAAAATACTTCCCAAAAGAGCGCCCCGTCTTAATCGTAATATACATCGCAATAATATCAAGGCCTCCCGAAGATATCCCGAACTTAAGCGCAAGACCGATCCCCACAGAAGAAATAACCCCACCAAAAATCGCATTCAATAAAATATCTGAAGAAACCTCTTGCACCGGTATCACAATCAAAAATAACGACATAAAAGCAACCGTCACAAAACTGAACACCGTAAACGCCCGGCCAACCTTAAACCAGCCCAACACCGCTACTGGAATGTTTAGCAGTAAGACAAGCAACCCCGTCGACAAGCTAATACCAACACCATCTTGTAATATATCCGATGTCAGCTGTGCAACCCCAGTCAAACCACTTGCATAAACATGCGCCGGAATTAAGAAGAAGTTCATTCCAATCGCATTAAGCAATGCGGCCAGCACCGCAATAAAAAATTTCTTCGTACCGTCAATATAAATTTGCTGTTGCTTCAACCCAATTTCCCACTTTCAAAAAAATTCAACACGCTTAAAATAGCGGTCTTCCTCCCGATAAATAAAAACCAACACTCACGGTTGCAATCACGGATACGATAAACAACACAAAGAAGAGTCTCGATGGCTTCTCTTTTTTCCGGTAGACAAGTAACATTTCCACGACACCAATGGTTGCCAACCCAAGCAATATTTTAAAAATCGACACAACAATATGCTCACTAAAACTATATTGCATCATCATAATGCCACTCAAAATAACCGTAATATAAAGCACCCGATTACACATTTGCATAATTGTAAACACTTTTGCCGATTTCTTATAGATAACCAACGCAATCAATGTAAAGACTATGATGCCAACCCATGAAATCAAATGAATATAAGACCACATAAAAATCCCCCATTTCCCATTATTTACATAACTTGATTTTCTAACGTTCCAATGCCTTCAATCGTAATTGTAACAGTATCTCCTTCATTTAGAAAGCGCGGTGGTTTCATCGCTTTCCCCACCCCATCAGGCGTCCCGGTTGCAATGACATCTCCAGGCATAAGTGTGTGCCCTTTAGACAACTCCGAAATAATCGTCGCAATAGGAAAAATAAGCTGGTCTAATGTACCATCCTGCCGCTTCTCCCCATTCACCCACGTTTGAATCCGCAATGCACTCGGGTCACCAATCTCATCCTTCGTAACGACATAGGGACCAATCGGACAGCTCCCATCCAAACTTTTCGCTAAATAAAATTGCTTATGCTTCACCTGCAAATCGCGCGCCGTCACATCATTCAAAATCGTATAGCCAAAAATCGCATCCAAAGCCTCTGCCTCAGAAATGTTCGTCACTTCCTTGCCAATTATAATCGCAAGTTCTCCCTCATAATCAAGCTCACTCGTCACACCCGCATGTAAAGAAATCGTCCCTCTATGCCCAACAAGCGTGTTACTACTTTTCGTGAAAATCATAATCGCCTCAGGAATATCCGCGACGCTCCCCATCTCAATTACATGTTTCCGATAATTCTTCCCGACAGCCATCACATTATTTGGTGGCACAATTGCCGGCAAAAACTGCACATCCTTACACGGAATCGCTCCATGCATCGCCTCGTATTGCTTTTCAATGTGTTCCAATTTTGCTGGTTGCGCAATAAGTTCTACCAATGTACGCGGGCACTCCGACTCCGCGAAAAATGCGCTGATATCAATAATGCTGTCCCCTTTGACGATACCAAACGACTCCCTGCCACTAACTCTAAAGCTAATCCATTTCATTTCTAATTTCCCCCTGTCAGCTCACAAACATGATTCCCATCAAAAAAATATAAATAAACATGATCTACTTGTCTACCATTAATTTTCTCAATTGCTTCTTTATACATATCCATCTGCACTCGGTAACGCTTCTTCAAAATAGCCTCAGCACCAAGCCAGCCATTCTCAAATTTCCCAGTAATCTGATCCGTCTTATAATCAATAAGAATAAGCTGATCATCGAGCTCCACCAATACGTCAATCATCCCTTGAACAATAATCTGTTCCGTAGTCTCCACATCTGGATGTATCCGATTAGCAGGTATTTTGTAACTGAATGGTATTTCCCGTAGCGTACAATCTGGATAAGCAAGCATTAATTGACCCAATTCCGTATCAAAAAAGTTCAAAATAGAATCGACTTGTATCGATGCCACCTGCTCCTCATTCATAACCTCCCTAGACACAAGCTCATCAAGCAATGCCTTCATCCCAGCGGCAGTTGGCGCATCCCTCAAAGAAAGAGCCTGCATCACCGTATGCATCGCTGTCCCTCGCTCCGTTGCCGTCAGTCGCTTCTCTTGCAAAAACTTCGGCCGCTCAAAAGACACAGGTTGCGCACTTCTCGTAAACCGCGTATCACTAAAGCTATCCACAACCGAAAATTGTCGCTTCACCTCCGTCACAGATTGCTTAGACCTAATACCCGTCTCCTCAATAAAACCATATCGAAAAGAAAGACGTTCCTGAATCTGCTCAAAATAAGGCGATTGCTCCGCTGCTCCCTTACCATTCTTCACAATATCTAACCAACTCGAGTCTTGCTTAGCCTCTGCATCCACAGTTAAAAACTCCTGATAACCATGTTTCTCGATCAAAAGACGCATATTAGTGGACAATCGAACCGATCCAGAATCATTTCCATTTTCCATCTGTTCCATATAATCTGGATGCCTCACAAAAGCACTACCAATCCATTGCAAATAATTTTTAGCCTGAAACCTAACGCTCGCCGGTAACATCCAATCCTTCTCCGTCAAGTTTTGTTCCCATTGCGCAACAGACTTTTCAAGACTCGGAACCGTTCCAACCAGAATCAACTTCTCCTCAGCACGAGTTAGCGCCACATATAAAACGCGCATTTCCTCTGCCATCATCTCAGCAATCTTTTTATACTTTATCGCTTGTTGCATAATCGATGGGTAAACTAAACGCTTCACAGGATCATTATATCGCGTAGCAAAACCAAAATCCTTATCAAACAAATATTTATTATAAATATCCCGCATATTAAATTTACGGTCCAAGCCAGATAAAAATACAACAGGAAACTCCAACCCCTTACTCGCGTGAATCGTCATCATTCGGACAACATCTTCCTTCTCACCCAACGTTTTGGCAGCTCCCAAGTCCTGTCCCTTTACCTGCAACCTCTCCACAAATCGAATAAATCGGAATAACCCACGAAACGCCGTCTTCTCATACTGATTCGCGCGATCCAACAAGGCCCGCAAATTCGCCTGCCTCTGCTTTCCACCTGGCAAGCCACCGACAAAATCATAAAAATGCGTCTCCTGAAAAATTTGCGCTATCAAATCAGCCAAATCTTCACGCATCGATAGTTCCCGCCACTTACTTAACTGACGTAAAAAAGCCTGTAACTGCGAAGCCAATTCCCCTGGTTCAGAAAGCGCATATATTTCCAAGGCCTCAAAATACGGTTTATTTTTCCCGACAGAACGAATTCGAGCCAAGGCATCTTCATCTAGACTAACAATCGGTGAACGCAAGACGGACGCAAGCGGAATATCTTGATATGGATTATCAATAATTTTGAGCAGAGACACCATAATCGCAACTTCTGTAGCCTCAAAATATCCAGAATTATTATTCGCGTAGAAAGGAATATCCAACTCCTTCATCGCATCCTCCATATCAGGCGCACTTGTAAGCGCTCGTGATAAAATAACGATATCCCGATACTCCATCGGACGATACTGCTTCAACCCCTTATCAAAAACAGGCGTCTTTTCATCAATCAGCTTGGCTATTCGCTTCGCAATATAACGAGCCTCCGCTTGCCTTTTTTGCAATTGTTCAGGCGCTAATTCATCCACCTCATCCGATTTCTCATCCTGCTCCATATCAATCAAAACAAGCTCCGTCTGCGTACTATCCGAATCCGGAAAATGAGCACCTAAAACCAATTTCGCCTGTTCATCATACTCAATTTCCGCCACTTCCGTATCCATCAACTGATTAAAAATAAAATTCGTCGTATCCAGCACATCCGAACGACTTCTAAAATTCTGAGATAAATCAATTTTCAACCCAGTCCCATCACCATCCCCCGTATAACGCTTATACTTCGCCAAAAATAAACCAGGTTCCGCTAAACGAAAACGATAAATAGACTGCTTCACATCCCCGACCATAAACAAATTACCATCTGCCTCTGTATCCGCCGTTACTAAAGATAATATTCGCTCCTGCACCATGTTCGTATCCTGATACTCATCAATCAAAACCTCTTTAAATTTCTCTTGATATCCCAAGGCAGCATTAGACGGTGCCCCATCCTGATCAGAATGACTCAAAATACGTAACGCCAAATGCTCCAAATCATTAAAATCAAGCATCCCCCGCGAAACCTTCTCCTGATAGAAACGAATAGCAAACTCTTGCGTAAGCTCTATCAATGTCACAATTGTATGCTTCATTTTCATTAAATCCGAAATATAATGAACTCCGTCTCGCGAAAACCACTCACTACCTGCATCTGTCACCGTTTTTTTGGCCTGATCACGAAGTTTCTTCACTTGATTTATCAATACTTCGTCGTATAATTCTTTATTTTTTAAGGTAGCAATCCGCTGAAATTTAACAGCCTTCCAAGCACTCGTCAAACTTTCCCAATCACAATCTAACGCTTGCATCAAACTCCGAATCTGTTCCAAATCACTCTCAAGCGTCACTAAATAAGGCTCAGGACCTGCCGAATCGCCACATAAAAAAATCGCATGTTTCAAAAAATGCTCTGCCTGTCGCAACTCCATCATCAATTGCTTTTCAATAATAGGATAAAAAGGCAATCCCGCGACATCCATTATTTCGCCGACATCATAATTAGCAATAATCGAATCTAACCAAGCCTCCGGGGAAGGATGTGCTCTTGAAAAATCATACAATTCCCCGACAACTTTTCCAATATCATCATCCGATCGATCCCCAGAAAAAGTATCTACCAACTCAAAAAATGCAACATTCTCAGCATTTCCATAGTGCTCCTCTAGTAATTTGTCCATCACTTCATCCCGCACCATTGCACTCTCAATCGGTTCAATCAAACGAAATTCAGGATCGATATCCGCCAAGTAATAATACTTTTTTATCACATCTAGACAAAAGGAATGCAACGTAGAGATAGAAGCATAATTAAGCAAAGCAATCTGCCGCTTCAAATGCGAAGATGACTCATCCACTAATAAAGCATTTTCAACTGCCTTACCAATCCTAGCCTTCATCTCAGCAGCAGATGCATTCGTAAATGTCACAATGAGCAATTCATCTACATCTATCGGATTCTCAGGATCCACAATTTTCTCAATGACTCGATTCACTAAAACAGCCGTCTTACCAGATCCAGCAGCAGCAGCAACAAGAACATTCTGACCACTCGCATACATCGCCTTCCACTGATCATCCGTCCACACAGCATTCTCTGGCTTTGTCGGAATTATCCTCCTCATTCCTGCCCCTCCTCACGCATTTTCCTCAAAACATCTTCCCTACTCTGATTCTCTAATTTACGATATTGATTATTCTCAAGCGACGCATCAAACTGACAAACCGATCGAAATACACAGAGTTGACAAGGCGTCCGCTCCTTCAATTTATAAGGATTAATCGTTACTTCCCCATCAATAATCTTATTCCCTGCCTTTGTATACTGGCGACGAACGTACTGGCGCATCGTATCAAACTCTGCCCTCGTCGCTGTAGCCGAATGCGCATTAAAATTCCCATCCTTTTTCAACCCAGTAGGTATCACAGAAGACGTTTTCCCTGCCTCTAGTTCCGTATCCATAAGCGATACCGCCAAAGTATCGTCCAGCACTAACCCTTTCATCCGAAAACTCTTCAACAATTCTTTCTCAAGCTCTGTTTCCGTCAATTCCTTGTCTGCACTAACAAGCGGATTATGCATATGAAAGTATAAAACTCCCGCAGGCTCAGCCACTTTTCCAATAAGTTTAGCCGAATTCTCCACGACAATATCTAAATAGGTCAGCATCTGCAAGGCAAGTCCATAATAAACTTCCGTCATCGGCAAATCATGCGAGCTTGACTTATAATCTATAATTCTCAAAAAAGTGCGCTCATCCTGCTCCGCCTCATCAATTCTATCAATGCGCCCCTGTAAAATGAGTTCACGCCCATCATTAAGCGGCAATTTCATAGGTGGTATTTCCCCCTTCGCTCCGAAATCAACTTCTAGTCCAACCGGCTTAAACCGACTAATTTTAGCTTGCTCATTCAACACACGCGTCGCCCTAATAATGATATTCAAAAGCTTATACTGAATATATTCCAATCGCTTCGTACTGAGCAAAATTTCATGTTGTAACTTTGGCGCCAAATACGCCATAGCAAGCGTTGCCAGCTCCATGCATTGCTCCACAGATAATTGACCCCACTCTAAGTTATTCTTTTGAAGCTCTGCCGATATCCACTCCATAGCCCCATGAAATATCTCACCAATATCCACAGATTGCAGTTTATAATGCGCCCGCTCCTCCAGTTTTAGACCATGTTGCGCAAAATGCTGAAAGTGACAACTATAAAAACGCTCCATTCTCGAAACACTTGCATGAATATTTTCACCAAACAAGGAGGTTGCAGCTTCTTCTGAAATGTTCTTAGCCTTATTTTGATAAAATAAACTTCCTAAAATTCGTAAAGCAGGATTTCTCCACTCCTCATCTGATTGGAAAAAGGCATAAGCATCCCACCATACAGGAGACATCTGGTACCCTTTTTTCTTATATTGCATTTGCGCTGTTAAAAGCGCTATCGTAGCTCTTGGTGTGGAAATATAAGAAGCCTGCTCCAAATCACTCAACAAAGAAGGATCACTCAAATAAAGCTCTCTCTTCACCTCTGGAAAAATTGTCTCTATTCTCCTAATATAGCTTGATTCAGACAATTCCTTCCCATTCTCATCTGCGTTAGGAAAGCTAATAAATAAACGCTCTGAGGGCAGCGTAAACAGCCGATAAGCCACAAATTCTTCGCTTGAGAGCATATTCTTACTACTAGGTCTAACAGCAATTCCCGACTGATTTAAAACATTCCGATCTTCATCCGATAAAATGCCACTCTCCTCTTTTTTCATTGGCAAAACACCATCATTAATCCCTGCAGCAAAAATAACCTTCTTATTTAGTAATCTCGAATTATCTATATCCGCAACAATAACCTGATCTAATGACGGCGGTAACAAAGCAAAATCGAGAGCATCAAGCCCTGTATTAATAATATCAAAGAAAGTATTAAGAGATAGCTCCTCATCTCCCATAACCTCTACAAACTCATCTAATAACGCCACAACAGACTTCCAGGCCTGTTCATGCTCTTTTGCCAACTCTAATTCATTCATTTCCTCCGCATGCTTGCGCCACATATCTAGCCGACCATCAACTTGCACATCCAACATAAATTGAAAAAGTGCACTTGCCTGTTCCACACCATTACCAGCTACCTCTAACCGCTTCTCTAGCGCCATTAACGGTACTTTTATGTGCTCCCTTACTTCATTAATCGTAGCCTCTTTCGCCTTCTCATCGTCTGTTTGTACGCCTTGATTCAAATCCAATCCACGAATTTTCCGGTAACTCCAAGGTCGTTTATCCATCCATCTACGTTTATTATAAATTCCATTCTCCAGTATATAATTCTCAAAAATATCGACCTTTCCTCTATAAGCACTACTACTTACATCTAGCGGAAAGAAAAATTCCGTTCGAACAGCCTGAAATACAGCTTCATACTGCCAATTAGTACGAAGAACATCTAAACTAGAACGAAGAAATTCAACCATTGGGTGATTAGCCATCGTTCGTTTCTTATCGATAAAATAAGGAATATCATTCGCATTTAAAGAAGCCTTCAAAATCGTCTCATACACCTCTGTATTTCGGAGCAAAATAGCCATATCCCGGTAACGATACCCCTCCGAAGCTAACTGCCTTATATGCCTCGCAATCCCATCCATTTCAGCACGTCGATTATTCGCTTCATAAATAGCAAGACTTGGCGTCTCATTCGCATAGGCCTTCACGGAGAACTCCCCCCATGTCTCCTGTAAATATGCTAAATCATTATTTTTAAAGCGTTCATTATTTTCTAAAACGATATCAGGTAATATTTCACAAGCCCCATTCTGAGCTATTTCTTTTAAATTGGCATATGTCATACCTGTCACTTGAAATACATTATACGCCTGTAAATTATTCACACTATATGCTTCATCCAAAGTCAAAGCGATGGTCACATTTTTACAAACACTAAATAATTCCCCCAAGACCAAATATTCTTGTGGCGAAAACTCATGAAAACCATCAATAAAAATCTCGCATTCCGCTAAAAAATTGCTATCCGAAATCGCATCTCCAAGCAGTCTCAAATAATCTTCATTCTCTAAATATTTCCCAGACAATACACGCTTATAAGCATCATAAAGTAGCGCTATATCAGCCATCTTATTATTCAAATCTGCACTATTCTCACCATCAAAATTCTGTAACTCTTCTTGCTCCACACAAAATTGCTTCATCTCTTTAAAAATTTGCTCCAACTCTTTAATGAAACCTTTTTTTGAAGCATTCCGCCCAAATAACTGTAACTCATCTTGCTTCTCAATCATTATTTTACGAATGACCATCTCTAATCCTGAATCCGTTAAAAATGTTCGAGCCAAGCCACCACTCTCTTGCAAAATCCGCCAAGCCAAACGACTAAAACTAAAAATTTGCGTGTGTAATAACCCAGAGACACTCTCCCGTTCAAAAAACGCCGTCTCGATTTGCAAAGTCATCTGATCTGGGACTAAGAAAATACAATTCCGCTTCTCTCCCGCTCCACTCATTCGCTCTTCTAACCGGTCCATTATTAGTACCGTTTTCCCAGTACCCGCGCGCCCTATAATAAATTGTAGACTCATTTCTCCACCACCGAACGTATGTTTGTTTTATATCATAACACATATTAGCCAACTAGACCATACTTATTTTAAAATCCTAATTTCAGTCTATCACTATAATCGAATTTCAACAAATAACACATGAAAAAACTAGAGCCAGATTGACCCTAGTCCTCACGTTATTTATTTAAAAGGTCAGCATTTCCTGCTGCATTCCGTTTAATTTCTCTGTCAAAAGATAAAATTTCTCTTTATCGTTATTGTCTAAAACAACATCGATTTCATCTTTCAATTGTTGCATCCTGTGTTCGTCAAGGAGCATTGTCATGTAGCACTCAATAAATGTATTCACTAACTCTTTTTCTCCTTTTAGAACTCCAACTTGATTAACTAATGAACTTGAAAAATCTCGCATTTCCATGACTGATCACTCCTTCTTAATTTTTTATTACCACAATGAAAAAGTAGAAATAAGGGGTTAAAAAGTCATATTCTTTATAAAAATAGAATTTTTAGAAAAAATAGTGACTTCGGGAATTAGCTGTGCTATACTCAAGCTAGCAAATGAGATGCAACATAGACAGATAGCTTCAAAGTAGGTGTACCTAAGATTTTTCAAAAACAAACCGGATATTCCATAACCTTAACTCGGTGCATTTACACTACTTATATACATCAAAAGGAGTGACATTATGTCGAAGAAAATGAAAACGCCAGTGTATGAGGTCAATCCCCATACCATGATAATCCTGCCTCTAAAAACAAAGTCAGGGGTTCAATCAGAAGTCTTTGAATTAAACGATCATCGTATATCTAGTTTTACCCCATTATTTCTAATTAAAACAAGCTGCCAATATTTTGGTTCAAGCTACGAAGGCAGAAGAGAAGGAACTCGCTTCTTGACAGGCGTCACACACAAGCCGCCAATTATGATTGATCCTGTTAGCTTCACCTATGCCTTTCCAACAACCTCAGCAGGAAGAGACGATTGTATTTGGATTTTTCCGCAACACATCTCGGAATATTACGACTCTAATTATAATTGCACAACCATCCGATTTAATAACAAACAAAAAATAAAAATATCTGTATCATTTGCTACTTTCAATAATCAGATGGCCAGAGTTTCTATGCTACACATGAAATTTTCTCAAAAAATGCGTAGTGTAGAGACAGAGTATCCCTATTCCAATCTTTTATTTCCACCTATCTCCCTAGCAGCTGAGAATAGAGAACCTTATAATCTTGAGGAAATCAGCGAGGTTAATGAGCATTTCATTGACTTTAGTTACCCTGATACACCCCAGCAAAAAAAGGAGAACAAAAAGAAAGAAGATAAGTAAAAAAACAAGGCAGTCACTTTTTTCCGGTTTGTGACTGCCTTGAATTTAAATATTTCGATTTCCCAAAGCCTCTGAAATTCTTTTCAAAAGTAATAATTCTTCTTCCGAATAGGAGTAGGGCAACTCTAAGTACCACTTTTCTAATTCAGGATTTCCAATCAACGGGAAAGCATTCACCGAGTTTTTCTCCCTAAGTCCAGCCACATCGTCCAATAAAAAATCCGTTGTTGTACCTAATTCGTCTGCCAACTTAGCAAGAATAAATATTGGTGGTCGATGATTATCGTTCTCATATTTACTAATTGTAGAAGATGTTACACCAATTTTCTCTGCTAACTGCTTCTGCGTCAATTGATGTTTCTTTCGAAGTGAAATTAATTTTTCTCCAAAGTCCATACCCTCACCCCTTCCTATACTCTTATTATAGCAATGAACGACAGTTATTTCGACTAATAGTATATACAAAAGAAAAACCGCCCTATCACTAGAGCAGTTCTTTCTATTATTTCGCTTTCTTCCAAAAACCATATATTAACCCAGAAACGACTGTCCCTATAAGGATTGACAGCAAGAATAACATCGGATGATTTGCCAGTCCTACAACGAATATACCACCATGTGGCGCAGGAACATTAATTTGCCAGAACTGTGTTAAACCTCCAGCAATTGCGGAACCCAGAACACACGACGTAATCACACGCAATGGATCTGCTGCTGCGAACGGAATAGCGCCCTCTGTTATGAATGACAATCCTAGCACATAGTTCGTTAAACCAGCTTGGCGCTCATCCTGTGTAAATTTATTTTTAAATATCGTTGTTGCCATTGCAATAGCGAGCGGTGGAACCATCCCACCAGCCATTACAGCTGCCATAAACGCCCCGTCAGTATTACCAGTCGTCGTAAATACACCTATCGCAAATGTATAAGCAGCCTTGTTAAATGGGCCCCCCATATCAATTGCCATCATCCCGCCTAATACAGTCCCCAGAATAACTGCATTTGTCGTTCCTAAAGACTGCAGTTGATCTACTAAGAACTCATTAATTGTTGCAAAAATAGGATCAAATATAAAGTACATTAATCCGCCTGTAATCAGCAATCCTAAAACAGGATAAATTAAAATCGGCTTCAAACCCTCCAAAGTTTTAGGCATTTTGGAAAATAGAATCTTCAAACCTAGCACAACATAACCCGCTAAGAAACCTGCCAGCAAGCCGCCTAAAAATCCTGCATCTGACGTCGCTGCCAACAAACCACCGACCATACCTGGCATTAAACCTGGACGATCTGCAATACTCATGGCAATGAAACCAGCCAATATCGGAATAAGGAACATAAAGGCTCCGGTTGTTCCGCCACTAATCGCACCCAACATATCTGTAAAAACTTTTGCACTAGGGAAATACTGTTCTAACAAAAATGAAAATGCTAAAAGAATACCACCACCAACAACAAACGGTAGCATATGCGAAATACCATTCATTAAGTCTTTATAAATACGACTTCCAATCGAAACTTTTTGTCCATCGCCAGCGGAACTGTCCTTTTCACCACTATGATGGTATATAGGAGCTTGTTTAGCCATCGCCTTATTAATCAGCTCTTCTGGTTTTCTAATACCGTCACTTACAGGCGTCTCTAACACATGCTTACCCTCAAATCGAGCCATTTCCACTTTCTTGTCCGCGGCAACAATAACACCAGCTGCCCGTTCAATTTCATCTGCCGTCAGTTTATTTTTCGCACCATCCGAACCATTCGTCTCAACTCGAATATCGACGCCTATCTCTTTTGCTTTATTTTTTAGGGCATCCTCGGCCATATAAGTATGCGCAATTCCTGTAGGACAAGCTGTTACCGCCACTACAAAAGGCTTATCTTGAGAATCATCACTGTTTTCAATCACTTCTGGCGTTCCCACTTCTCCTTGCGCCTCATCAAATAAAGCTATTACTTCCTTATTAGATGTAGCATCGCGTAATTTACCAACAAAATCGGGATGAATAAGTAACCGAGATAAGGCAGCCAATGTTTCCAAATGTGTCTGGTTCGCACCATCCGTCGCAGCAATCATAAAAAATAGAAACGCCGGTTGTCCATCCAATGCATCATAATCAAGCCCATTCTCACTCTTAGCAAATATTACAGTTGGTGTATTGACTGCTTTCGTCTTAGCATGAGGCATCGCAATACCATCACCTATACCTGTGGAACTCTCCTTTTCCCGCTTCATAATCTCCTTTTTAAAAAGTGACGCATCATTAATTTTTCCCTTTTCATCAAGTTTTGCAATCATTTCATCAATTGCGCCCTCTTTTGTCGTTGCTTTTAAGGAAAGGATCATCGTGTCTTGACTCATAATATCAGTTATTTTCATAATGTAAACCTCCCAATTATTATATCTCTGAAATTTTCACTTCTGGAATTAATTTTTGAACAGCCTCATAAGTCGCCAAATCCGTAGAAAAAGCCGTTGCACTACCAGTAGCCACTGCAACTTGGAATGATTCCAGTACATCTTCACTCTCCATATAAGTACCTATGAAACCACCAATCATGGAGTCCCCGGCACCAACAGAATTTTTCACATTGCCAAGTGGCGTATTAGATTTATAGACCTTATCCTCTACAAATAACAAAGCTCCATCACCCGCAAGCGATACAATAACATGCTTAGCTCCTAGCTCCAAACACTTCTTACCATAAGGAATAATATCATTTATACCTTGGAATTCAACCCCGAACAATTCGGCTAACTCATGATGATTTGGCTTAATAAGAAATGGTTCTTTTCGCAAAGTATCCAATAAACTTGGCCCAGTCGTATCAATCACAAATTCTACATCTTGAGCTTCACATTTTGCAATAATTCGATTATAAAAATCCGCGCCTAAAGAAGGTGGTATACTCCCAGATAAAATAACGATATCCCCATGTTGCATCCTATCAAATTCCTTAAAGAAAGCCACTACTTCTGTTGAATCAATCGTCGGACCCATCCCGTTTATTTCAGTTTCCTCACCATGTTTCAGCTTAACATTGATTCGTGTATCATCAGCAATACGCGTAAATCTATTTGTACTTCCCTCTTTTTCTAGCCACTGTTGAATAAATTCCCCTGTAAAACCACCCAAGAAACCTAGAGCACAATTAGCAACTTTTAATTGATTAAGTATCCGAGAAACATTTACGCCCTTGCCTCCAGGTAACTTGATGCTCGTCTTCATTCGGTTTAAATGACCTAAATTAAGATCATCCACCTCTACAATATAATCAATCGATGGATTAAGCGTCACTGTATAAATCAAACTGGCACCTCCATAATATTAGTTTTTTTCATTATTCCATATTTATCTTCCTTGCTAATAGCATTAGTAACCAAGACAGCATCTTCCAAATCAAACACCTTAGCAAAATGACTATGATGTAGCTTAGAACTATCAGCAACAATAAAAGTCTCATCAGAAAGCTCCATGGCCTTACGCTTCAATAACGCCTCCTCCATATCAGGCGTTGTATACCCATCAATCAAATGAACACCATTAGCCCCAATAAACGCCTTATCAAATCGGTAATTCATGATATTCTCTAAAGCAATTCCACCAATAATCGCCTTTGTTTTCGCTTTCATTTTCCCACCTAAAATATAGGCATTTAAATCCAAACTAACAAGCTCTTCCACGTGCATTAACCCATTGGTAACTACTGTAATATCACGTCCAACTAAAAACTCAATAATTTCAAATGTAGTAGAACCAGCATCTAGATAGATACAGTCCCCGTCGACAACGGTTGAAGCTGCTAATTTCGCAATATCTTTCTTCCAATGGACGTTTCTGACCGATTTTTCTATCATGCTCATCTCAATCGTCCTTGCTTGACTAAGTATTGCTCCTCCATGCACCCGCTTCAATACTCCCAAATCTTCTAATTCAGCCAAATCTCTTCGTATTGTAGACTCTGAAGAATCTGAAATCGCAATCAAATCCTTTAATTTAACGGCGCTCTTCCGCTTCAAAAGATCCATTATCAGTTTATGCCTCTCCGCGTTCAACATAAAATCCCTCCGTTCTTAAAAAGAATAACACCACATTCAGCCAAAGTCAATCACAATCATTCAAAAAAAACATATTTATATCTAGCTGTCGCATCCTTTGGCCCTCATTACTCAATATTAGAACCTTTTCAAGTATTTTATACACACAACTATTTTCTCATTCTTTTCTATATCCCATGAAATACGAGTATTTCATCTCAGTAGAAAGAGAAATAAGCATTTTATTTTACTATAATTTGATAGTGACAGAATTTGAAAGGTGACTTTTTAACTAATATACTAACACTATAAAATGTATTAGCAAAAAAAGCCCTCACATCGTGTTTTTTATCCAAAAAAAAACATTAAAAACTCCAGATTTTATTGCTAATTTTCCTCAAATATGGCGGAATCATGTCCTTATTTTTTTATAGTAAGGTACACTATGAATTAATACGGAGCAAAATTCTTGAAATAAACTGTATAAAACTTAACTTTTAAACGACAATATCAATTACCTATTTATTCTTTCTTTTTAATATATATAACTTATTCGAAATAAAGCTCTCGATTAAACCATCAAACAAAAAAGGTAAACATTCCCTTCCGAACATGGTAAGCGAAAGCATCTGTAGTGCTAATTAATCAACTTTATATTCTGACATGCTAGACCTTGAACTTTATAATGTAACCTGCTAAGACTGAAAAAGCATGTCTGCCCTCCTTGTAACACACGGACAACTCGCATTAAAGACTATCGTATGCAAACATTCTAAAAGTCACAGAAAAACATGCCTATGTACACTATTGAAAGCGTAGATATGTTTGTTTCTGTGGAAAATCATTTGATGAAACAAATCAAGGACTTGTTTCATGCTATCAGTATTTTTCGACGCTTTGGCATCAACCATTCCTTTTTTATAGTATCGCCGCTCTGTCTCCTTACCTGTACTGCCTAAACCTCATGAAGCCACCACACCTAAAAAAATAATGCGCCTTTTCGATACAATATAGACAAGCCTTTCTAGCTCACACCAGCCCCCCTAAAATAATCGCTATCGATGAGGACAAAGGCAAATTCCAACTCATCATCGCTGCCCCCATCACTCGGCGCCCCATTGATATTTTAGAAAATCGTCGTGCAAAGCCATTCAACGCTATTAAGAGAACGCGGGCAACAGGTAGAGATGGTTATCATGGATTTGAGATAGACCTTCAAGCTGGCTGTATAACCAGCGCTTGAAAAAGCAGTCATTATTGCAGATTACTTTTTAAGCGATCTCATAAACTGGACACAGCACAAAAAAGCATCATTCGCCATTATTTAAGTTTACATCCTGATTTACAAACGGCTTATACCATCAAAAAAGCCTATCAGGCTTGGTTTGATAGCAATAAAGTGCAAGAACGCCACGATATCCGCCAATTCTTAAATGATTCTCGTACAAGTCTACGAATTAAAAAGAGGCACGAACCATAGATTCCCTAGCTCGTTCTGGATAGGTTATACTAAATTGGACAATTAAATAAGGGTCTTTATAATAGATACTATAAAGAAGTAAAGGATGAAGTTTACAATGACAAAAAGAACGACGCGCCCTTCACACCCGAATTTAAAAAACAAATAATCCAATTACATGCAGCGGGAAAATCAAGAAAAGATATTCTAATCGATTACGAGCTTGCTCCCTCGGTCTTTGACCGTTGGAGAAGAGAATACAACAAGTCAGGTTCTTTCTTAACCAATGATAACAAGACAGCGGAACAAAAAGAAATAGAAGCTTTACGTAAACAACTTGCCCAGAAAGAGTTGGAAGTTGATATTTTAAAGCAAGTGGCGCTGATATTCGGACGAAAATCCAAGTAATCCAGCAAAACAAACACAAATATCCAATAGCAGCGATGTGCCGTATTTTAGGTGTTTCAAGGAGCACGTATTACTATCAAAAGTTGAAAAGATCAGAAGCTCATTTAGAGCAGGCGGTTATAGAGGAGTTTCATAAAAGCCGCAAAAATTATGGCACGCGCAAATTAAAAGTAGCCCTAGCCCTTTTGGGCTTTACCGTTTCCAGACGCAAAATTGCAGTTATCGTACGAAAATTTGCCCTTATCTCCAACTATACCAAGGCTACTTTCAAACAACATAAAACTAAGGTGAATGAAGCACCTGTGGCCAATGAATTAGGGCGTCAATTTGAACAAGTTGAGGCACGTAAAGTCATTGTCACCGATTTAACCTATGTTCGGGTAGGTGAAAAATGGCATTATGTTTGTTTTATTCTAGATTTATTTAATCGTGAAATTATTGGACACAGCGCAGGAACGAATAAAACAGCTGATTTGGTGAAGGAGGCTATCTACCAGATCCCTTTTCCACTTTTCAACGTCCAGCTTTTTCATACAGATCGCGGAAGCGAATTTGATAACAAGGTCATTGATAAGATTTTAGATACCTTTGAAATAGGTCGTTCTCTTAGCAATAAAGGTTGCCCATATGACAACGCAGTCGCTGAAAGTACGTATAAATCATTCAAGAAAGAATTTGTGTATCCAAACAAGTTTCAAACATTGAATCAATTGAAGGTACAGTTGTTAGATTATGTGAACTGGTGGAATCATATCCGCCTCCATGGCACACTTAATTACCAAAGCCCGGTTAGTTTTCGCATCGCGAAATCCGTAGAAAACATCGGCGTCTTCACTTAAGACAACTTGTTAATTCTGTTCAAAAAAGGGTTGCCATTCCAGTTTGATGTGCACCCCAAAAGTTAGACCAAAAATCTAACGTTTGGGGTGTTTTGCTGTGGCAAAATATGATGTATCAT
>NZ_JNFB01000020.1 GCF_000766145.1 Paenilisteria newyorkensis
AACCATTTACAAGCCGACAGGCTGTTATATGAAATTTTCAAAGAACAATTAAGAAGCTATAAACTTATTATACGAGGAGTGGTTGATATGGTCGAAGAATTACTAAAGAAGACGCTTGAAGAACTAAAGCGAGAAAACGCAGAAATGATCAAAGAAGCCTTGAAAAATACTTATGCTGGCAAGCCACTAGTACGCAAATAAGATAACCGAAAATAGGAGCACCAAATCAACTTTAACATTGATTTGGTGCTCCTATTTTTTTCTCGTGTGTGAGTAGCCATTCTTTGCGGGCAATACCACCGCCGTAGCCACTTAATGCGCCGTTACTGCCAATAACGCGGTGGCACGGAACGAGGATAGAGAGTTGATTAGCCCCATTTGCTCTGGCAACAGCGCGAAATGCTTTCGGATTCCCAATTTGGCTGGCTAGTTGCGCGTAGGAGATAGTAGAACCAATCGGGATTTTTTGTAGAGCTTGCCAAACGGTTTGTTGGAATGGAGATCCCCGATAGGCAATAGGTGTCTGAAAAACTTGGAGTGTGCCGCTAAAATAAGCATCTAGCTCACGCGTTAGTTGCTCGAAAATAGGGCTTTCTCCAGGAATCACAGCAGCGTGCCATTTTTTCCGTAAAACTTCGATTTCCGTTTCGAGCCCGCGCCGGTCAACAAATTCTAACAAAATTAGGGCATCGTCATTTGCAATGGCAATCATTGAGCCAAGCGGTGTCTCCATCCACTTGGAGGCAAACTTATTTAGCGATGTCGCTTTTTTAGGAATGGTGCCCATCGTTCTTGTAAAGGCGTCGCGGAAACCGTTGCCTGAATCATAGCCACCTTCTAGCTGTGCCTCGATGATTGGTGCGCCGTTGCGAATGTGGTCAAATGCGAAACCAAGCCGTCTCGCTCTGGCGTATTCAATGAACGTCATGCCGAACTGTTTTTTGAATTGACGTCTCGCGGTATTGGCGCTGATAGCTAGTTCATCGAAGTCCTTGTCACTCCATTTTCGTTCGGGATTTGCTTCGATCGCTTCGACGAGTAGTTTGACTTCTTTGGATAGTTTACTAGGATTGCTCAGCGGTTGGCATCGTTTGCATGGTCGATAGGAGGCCAGAAGTGCTTCCTGAGCTGTTTCGAAAAACTCGCAATTTTCCTTGTTTGGCTTTTTCGCGGGGCAGGTTGGGCGACAGAGTATCCCTGTTGTTTTCACGCCAACGTAGAAGACGCCTTCGTAATTGGAATCTTTTTTCACGAGCATGTCATAAAATTGGTCGACTTTGGCTTGTTCGGTGATCATGCATTTCGCCTCGTTTCGTTGATATATAGGTTCATTTTATCATCTCCAAACTATTTGATAAAGCTATTATAACGAAAGCTGGAAATTCTAATACCAAGAAAATTAACACCAATGTCGGATGCCACTAAAAATATTTAGTAAAATTAGTTGATAAAGTTTACTAAATAAATTATAATGAAGCCAAGAGAGTTATTTTGAATGTGGAGGTATTGGGATAATGGATGAATCAAAACTGAAAGCTGATTTTGCACGATTTTTTGACAGGACGGATGGTGCGTTGTTTTTTGCGCCGGGTCGTATTAATTTAATTGGGGAGCATACGGATTATAATGGTGGACATGTTTTTCCGTGTTCGATTACACTGGGAACGTATGCGGTGGCAGCAAAGCGGGAGGATTCGCTCGTTCGGCTGATATCGCTTAACTTTGAGGATTTAGGGATTATGTCGTTTGATTTGGCGGATTTGGATTATCGGAAGGCGGATAATTGGACGAACTATCCGAAGGGCATGATGAAGTATTTGAAAGAGGCGGGTCACGCGATTGACCGGGGAATGGATATTTTGTATTGGGGTAATATTCCAAATGGAGCTGGACTTTCTTCATCGGCTTCGATTGAGCTGCTGACAGGGGTTATTTTAGAGGACTTGTTTGGCTTAGAATTGGCGGAATTGGAGCTGATTTTGACGGGGAAACGGGTGGAAAATGAGTTTATTGGCGTGAATTCGGGGATTATGGATCAGTTTGCGATTGGGATGGGCCAGAAGGATATGGCGATTTTGCTGGATTGTAATACGCTGGAGTATGAGATGGTTCCGGTGAAGCTTGAGGGTTATAAGATTGTGATTATGAACACAAATAAGCGGCGTGAGTTGGCAGATTCGAAGTATAATGAGCGTCGTAGTCAATGTGAGCAGGCGTTGGCGGAATTGCAGGCGGAGCTTTCGGTAAATGCGCTGGGTGAGTTGGATATGGAAACGTTTGAAAAGTATCAACATTTGATTTCGAGTGAGACGCTTGTGAAGCGGGCGCGCCATGCTGTCAGTGAGAATCAGCGGACAATTTTAGCAACGAAAGCGCTTAAAGATGAAGATTTGGTGACGTTTGGTGAATTAATTAATCAATCTCACATGTCTTTACGTGACGATTATCATGTTACTGGTGTAGAATTAGATATGCTAGCAGAAACGGCTTGGAAGCAAGCAGGCGTTTTAGGAGCGCGGATGACGGGAGCTGGTTTTGGCGGATGTGCGATTGCAATCGTGGAAACAGCCAGAGTTGATGCGTTTATTCAGGAAGTTGGAACGGCCTACGAGCAAAAAATTGGCTATCCAGCAGCGTTTTATATTGCAAATATTAGTGATGGAGCAAAAGCCATCAAGGAGGAATAGGAAATGAGTATTTTAGTATTAGGTGGCGCAGGTTATGTCGGTTCGCACGCGGTGGATCAATTGGTAGACAAGGGTTACAAGGTTGTTGTAGTCGATAATTTACAAACGGGTCACGCGGAGTCTCTACACAAGGACGCTGTATTTTATGAAGGGGATATTCGTGATAAAGCTTTCATGCAAGATGTTTTCAAAAAGGAAACGATTGAGGGCGTGATTCATTTTGCGGCGAATTCTTTGGTGGGGGAATCGGTGGAAATGCCACTGGAATACTTTAATAATAACGTGTACGGGACGCAGGTTACGCTTGAGGTAATGGAAGAATTCGGCGTGAAAAATATCGTCTTTTCTTCATCGGCCGCGACGTATGGCGAACCGAAAGTGATTCCGATTACGGAAGATGCACCAACGAATCCAGAAAGTCCTTATGGCGAAACGAAACTGATGATGGAAAAAATTCTGAAGTGGTGCGATAAGGCGTATGATACGCGTTTTGTGGCGTTGCGTTATTTCAATGTGGCGGGTGCGAAGTTTGATGGAAGCATCGGTGAGGATCATAATCCAGAATCGCATTTGGTTCCTATTATTTTACAAACGGCGCTTGGTCAACGTTCGGAACTCTCGATCTTTGGTGACGATTATCCGACTGAGGATGGGACGTGTATTCGCGATTATGTCCACGTGGTCGATTTGATTGATGCGCATATTTTGGCATTGGAATATTTGAAGAATGGCGGCGAAAGTAATATTTTCAATTTGGGCAGTAGCCAAGGTTTTTCGGTGAAGGAGATGCTAGAGGCGGCTCGAAAAGTGACTGGCAAAGAGATTCCGGCGAAAATTGTGCCAAGACGTGCGGGTGATCCTAGTACGTTGATTGCTTCGAGTGATAAGGCGCAGGAAGTTTTGAAGTGGAATCCTCAGTTTACGGATGTTACTAAAATTATTGAGGATGCTTGGAATTGGCACTCTAAGAATCCGGATGGTTATGCTAACTAAAAACGATGGGGTGCAAAATAATGATAGTAGATCAGTTTATTGATATAGCGGTAAAAAGGGGCGAATTGGCGGAATCGGATCGAGTGTATGTGACGAACCGGTTGCTGGATTTGCTAGGCTGGTCGGAAAAGCGTGCGGTGGCAGTGGATGTCGCCGCGGATCGCTTGGCAATGCTAGATCAGTTGACGGAACTCGCGGTGGAATCTGGTGTGATTGGGGAGGCGCTTGCGGAGCGGGAAATTTGGCAGAGTAAGGTGATGGATTTGTTTGTTCCTCGACCATCGGAGTTGAATGCTGAATTTTGGGAATTATATAAACGGTCTCCTCGGGCGGCGACGGATTATTTTTATGAGATTAGTAAGGCGAGCGATTATATTAAGACGCGGAGTATTGCGAAGAATATTGAATATTTGGTGGAGACGGCGTATGGGAAGCTTGAGATGACGATTAATTTGTCGAAGCCAGAGAAGGACCCGAAACAGATTGCATTGGAGAAAACTGTGAAAACGGTTGCTTATCCGCTGTGCGCGCTTTGTGTGGAGAATGAAGGCTATGCAGGGCGTGTGGATTTTCCGGCGCGGACGAATCATCGGATTGTGGGATTGCAAGTTGGTGATGAGGCCTGGGGATTGCAGTATTCGCCGTATGCGTATTATGATGAGCATTGTATTTTTCTTTCGACGGAGCATCGGCCAATGGTGATTGAGCGGGAGACGTTTGCGCGGTTGGTTGCGATTACGGCGCAGTTTCCGGAATATTTTGTGGGATCGAATGCGGATTTGCCGATTGTTGGTGGTTCGATTTTGTCGCATGATCATTATCAGGGTGGCCGGCATACGTTTGCGATGGCGAAAGCGCCTGTACATAAGGATTTCCCGACTTATTCGTGGGGGGCTTTTCCGGGCGTGACGGTGGAAATTGTAAAATGGCCGATGTCGGTGATTCGGTTGCGTGCGGCGAGTGCGACGGATATTGTGGCGGCTGCGGACGAAATTTTGCAAAAATGGAAGGGTTATTCGGATGCATCGGTCGGGATTTTGGCGTATAGTAAAGAGGAGCGGCACAATACGGTGACGCCAATCGCCAGTCGTTGTGCGGTGGACGGTGAGTCGTTGTTTGAGTTGGCGCTGGTGTTGCGGAATAATCGGCGGACGGCGGAACATCCGGATGGGCTTTTTCATCCGCATCAGGCGTTGCATCATATCAAGAAGGAGAATATTGGCTTGATTGAGGTGATGGGGCTTGCGGTGTTGCCGCCGCGTTTGAAGCCGGAACTTGAGGAGGTTGCGCGTTATTTGTTGGATCAGCCGAACGCGATGGCGGATCATCACAAGGAATGGGCGGATCGATTGAAGCGTGACGGTGGCTTTGATGCGAGCTCGGTGACGGAATTTTTGCAGCAGGAGGTTGGGAAGGTATTTGAGCAAGTGTTGACGGATGCGGGTGTTTTCAAGGATACGGCGGACGGGATACGCGCGTTTGATCGGTTTATGAAATCAGTGATGGAGACGGAGGAAATAGAGAATGAAGCTAAGTGAGCGCAAGTTTGGGGAATTGGAAGGGCAAGTTGTGACGGAGTTTTGTTTGGAAAATGATCATGGTGTGCGGGTTCGGGCGCTGGATTATGGTGGGATTGTGACGGAGACGTGGGTGCCTGACGCAAAAGGTGATTTTGTGAATGTTTCGCTTGGTTTTGCGACGCTGGACGAGTACTTGGCGCATTCTCCATATTTTGGGGCGCTTGTTGGACGGGTTGCTGGGCGGATTGGTGACGCGCGTTTTGAGTTGGACGGGAAGACGTATCAACTGGAGAAAAATGAGGGCGAGAATATACTGCACGGTGGACCGGATAATTTTAGCAAGCGGATGTGGGATGCGGAGCGTTTGGAGACGGTGGATGAGATTGGTGTTGTTTTTTCGCTGACGAGTCTGGATGGGGACAATGGTTTTCCTGGAAACTTGGATGTGCGGGTGACGTATACGCTGAACAATGCGAATGAGTGGCGGATTAAATATGAAGCGAAATCGGACGCGGCGACGGTGTTTAATCCGACGAATCATGTGTATTTTAACTTGACGGGTGATGTGGAGAAGCTCGTTTTGGATCAAGAGTTGCAGATGAGGAGTAGTCGCTTTGTGGCGCTGGATGCTGCATCGATTCCGACGGGGGAATTGGTGGATGTGACGGGGACGGTGTTTGATTTTCGTGAACCGCGTGCGCTTCGTGATGGGGGGACGAGTGAACATCCGCAAAACGTGATTATCAAAAATGGTTATGATCACGCGTTTGTATTGGAACATGAAGCGGGTGAGCCTGATGCGCGTTTGGTGGATCCGGATAGTGGGCGTGTGGTGGAAATGCGCACGGACTGCGATTCTGTCGTTGTTTATACGGGAAATCAGTTATCTGGAAAATTTGCAATAGATGGTGTGGCGGTTCCGAAATATGCGGGCGTAACGATGGAAACGCAAGGGTTGCCAGACTCGATGAATCACGAAGGTTTTGGCTCGGCGGTGATTCAGAAGGACGAACTTTTCGAATCGGAAACGATATTTACTTTTAAGACATTATAGGCGTGGAGGCTAGGAATGTGATGTTCCCAGCCTTTTTATTGTAAAAAATAGACGTGATGTGAGATTCCTGATAAAATGAAGGGGATGCTTCATGGAATGTGGGCAAGAGGAGCGTGTTAGGAAATGGCAACGATTAAGGATATTGCGAAACAGGCGGGGGTTTCGATTGCTACGGTTTCGCGGGTGCTGAATTATGACGAAACGCTTTCTGTTGGTGATGATACGAAGAAACGTATTTTTGAGGCGGCGGAAAAGCTTTCTTATACGAAGCATAAACGGAAACAGCAAAAGAAAAACGCGAAAATTGCGATTGTGCACTGGTATTCGGAAAAAGAAGAATTGAATGATTTGTACTATTTATCGATTCGTGTCGGTGCAGAGCGCAAGGCGGAAGAAGAAGGCTACCAAGTGTTGCGTGTGTTTCAAGATATCCCAGAGCAGACGCTTGGAAATGTGGAAGGGATTATCGCAATTGGCAAGTTCAGTCAGGCACAAATCGTGGAGCTGACGAACTGGAATCCTAACATTTGTTTTGTGGATTTTGACCAATCGGTGCAGAAATACGATTCGGTCGTTGTGGATTTTCAGCAGGCCACGGTGTCGGTTCTGGATCATTTTATCAAAAATGGGCACCGGAATATCGGATTTATCGCGGGCGAGGAGCAGTTTAGTGATGACTCGGCGAATATTATTGATGCGAGATGGCTTGCTTTTCGGGATTATATGAAGCGAATGGGACTTTATGAAAAGAAATATTGTTTTTCGGGTAAGTTTTCCGTCAAAACAGGGTATGAGTTAATGGTGAAGGCAATCGCGGAGCTTGGCGAAGACTTACCAACGGCGTTTTTTGCAGCGAATGATTCGATTGCGATTGGGTGTTTACGGGCGCTTCAGGAGCAAGGAATCGCGGTGCCAGAACGGGTGAGTGTGATTGGGCTCAACGATGTAAGTGTGTCAAAATATGTTTTCCCACCGCTTAGTACGGTGAAAGTATATACAGAATTGATGGGCGAGACTGGCGTGGAACTTTTGCAAGAACGGTTGCTGGCTGGTCGGTCGATTACGAAAAAAGTAACGCTATCCACGGATTTGGTTATTCGGGAAAGTAGTTTGTGAAAAGGGGTAGAGATTATGCAGTGGAGAGATGAGTACGAGAAATGGTTGGCAAATGAGGCGCTGGAGGCTGGTTTGAAAGAGGCGTTGCATGCGGAGAAGGATGAGAAAGTGCTAGAGGACAGCTTTTATCGTAATATGGAATTTGGTACGGCGGGAATGCGTGGCGTGTTGGGTGCTGGGACGAACCGGATGAATATTTATACGATTCGCAAGGCGTCAGAAGGCTTGGCGCGTTATGTTGCGGAAAATGGGGAAGAGGCGAAGAAGCGTGGCGTTGTGATTGCGTATGATTGTCGCCATATGTCGACGGAATTCGCGTATGAATCGGCGCGCGTGCTTGGTTATCACGGAATTAAGAGTTATGTGTTTGAGACGCTGCGTCCGACGCCGGAATTGTCTTATGCTGTGCGTTTTTTGAATACGTTTAGTGGTATCGTGATTACGGCGAGCCACAACCCTGCGGAGTACAATGGTTACAAGGTTTACGGGGAAGACGGTGGTCAAATGCCGCCTCATGGTGCGGATGCGGTGACGCGTTACATTGATGCGATTGATGATATTTTTGCGGTTCAGGTTGCGGATAAGGACGCGCTTATTGCGGACGGGATGCTGGACGTGATCAGCGAGAAGGTCGATACGCCATACTTAGAAGATGTGAAAACCGTGATTGTGAACAATGATTTGGTTGAAAAACACGGCAAGGATTTGAAAATTGTTTTCACGCCGCTTCATGGGACTGGTGGAATGCTGGGCTTGAAGGCACTTGAGAGCGTCGGATTCACGAATGTGATTCAAGTTGCCGAGCAGTTTGAGCCGGATCCGAATTTTACGACGGTGAAATCGCCGAATCCTGAGAATCGGGAAGCGTTCGAGGTCGCGATTGGTTACGGTGAGAAATATGATGCGGATTTACTTGTGGGGACAGACCCGGACGCAGATCGTCTTGGCGTTGTGATTCGGACGAAATCGGGAAAATATGATGTGCTTAGCGGGAACCAAATCGGCGCGCTGATTTTACATTATTTACTGAAACAAAAGCAAGCGCAGAACGAGCTTCCAAAAAATGCAGCCGTACTAAAATCGATTGTTACATCGGACTTGGGAACGCTGATCGCGAAGCATTTTGATGTGGAAATGATCGAAGTTTTGACTGGATTCAAGTTTATCGCGGAGCAAATTCACAATTTCGAAACGACCGGCTCGCATACGTATGAGTTTGGTTACGAGGAAAGTAATGGTTTCATGGTGAAGCCGTTTACGCGTGATAAAGATGCGATTCAAGCCTTGCTCGCGATTTGTGAAGTGACGCTTGATAGTAAGCAAGCGGGAAAAACGTTAGCGGAAGATCTAGAAGAAATTTATGAGCAGTTTGGCTATTTTAAAGAGGATTTAGTTTCCTTGACGATGGGTGGTAAAGATGGCTCGGAGCAAATTAGCAACATTATGAAGTCGTTCCGTGAGTCGATGCCTGCCGAAATGGGCGGCGAGAAAATCGCGAAAGTTGAGGATTATCAGCTGAGCGAGCGTCACTATATCGAGAGTGATAAAAAAGAAGCGATTGATATGTCGAAATCGAACGTTATCAAATGTTTCTTGGAAGACGGTTCGTGGTTCTGCCTACGTCCATCTGGAACGGAGCCGAAAATCAAGTTTTATTTCAGTATTAAAGGCGAAACAGAGGCGGCGGCAACTGAGAAATTGGAACGCGTTCGTGAAGGCTTACTGAAAATCGTTGAAAAATAATGCATGAAAACATCGCCTGACCGGAAAAATTGGTTGGGCGATGTTTGCTATTATGGAGGATTAGGACATGATAACAGTACACGATATATATGAGAAAATGCTTGCGAGGCAAGGGATACAGCGGTGGTGGCCGGCGGATAGTGTTTTTGAAATGATGCTTGGCGCGATTCTGGTGCAAAACACGAATTGGCGCAATGTAGAGCAGGCGCTCGCTAATCTAGCCACGTTTATCGAGCCAGAGAAAATTCGGGATATGCCGCTCGAGGAGTTGGGGCAGCGTATCAGACCGAGTGGCTTTTACAATCAGAAGGCGCTGAAAATCAAGGCATTTGTAGCGTGGTTTGGTAGGTATCATTTTGATGTGGCGGAGGTCAAAAAGCAGCCGTTTGATGTGTTGCGCGCCGAATTAATTGGGATTAAGGGGATTGGGCCGGAGACCGCGGATTGCATGCTGGCGTACGCGTTCGATAAGCCAGTGGTGGTTGTGGACGCCTACACAAGACGGATTTTTGAGCGAGTTGGGTATGAGGTTCCTAAGAAGTATGATGATTTTCGGCAGATGTTAGAGCGGGGGTTGCCAAATGAGTTGGCGGTTGTGCAGACGTTCCACGGTTTGGTTTTGAATCATTGCAAAGAACATTGTTTGAAAAAGCCAATTTGCGAAGGTTGCCCGTTAGAATCGGACTGTTTAAAAATCGGTATTGCCTAATATGATTATTTGCATATTTAGTACAGTAACTTTCTTCGTCTGGTGAGCTCGGCGGTTACAAATTGTTCGTCTAGATAGGAAGATAGCTCCAAGCTGAATTTAATTTTGCGGACGCCGCTTTGTTTTCTATCGGTTTGGATGAAAAGGACGCCAAGTTCGAAAAATAAATGGCTTAGCTGGAACGTACTGTTTTGCTTCTGGCAGCAAGCGATGCCGAGATGCACGTACTCGATGGCGGTCAAATTTTCCGATTGCTGTGCATAGAACCGGGCGATATTTAAGTAGATTGATGGCATCCATTCTGACGGCTCGACTTGTTTATGTAAAAACAGGAGGCATTGATTGAGGTGTTTCAAAGCGTGAATTTCATCGTTCAATTCGGAATAGGCTAGCGTTAAGTAGCTGCTGATTAAGATATCATGCGTCGTCAAGGGATTGGAACGGCGACTGCTAAGCGAAAGTGCTTCTTCCAAAGCGGTGATAGCATTCTGAGGATTGGCTTTATAAAGCAGTTCGCACACACCTAAGAAAAAATAGTAATGCGTTGCTTGGGAATGTGTCTCAAACAAGGCGAATGTCTTTTTATGTAGACTGGGATACAGCGTTTCGAAATCATGCCGGAAAAAGAGCTCTTGTAGCTCTTTTTTTAATTGGATAAATGGGGAGTCGAGCTGGGATGAGGATAACAGGGAATCAACGGTGATGCCGAGTTTTTGGCAAATATTGTGGATAATCAGCACGCTAGGAATCTCCAAACCTTTTTCGACACGGCTCAGCAAGCTTTGGGAACAGATGCCTTCTGCGAGTTGTTTTTGCGTGAGTTCCAAGTTGGTCCGTAATTTTTTAATACATCTTCCGAGTTCTTTTGTCATCGCTCGTCACCTCATTGATCAATTTATGCGAATAGTCATTTGAAAGATAGCGCATTCTTCCTTAGTATAAGGGATAATGATGAAAATTCAAGCAGTATGCGTTTTTGAGAGGGGAAATGAGGGTGGAACGGTGGTTGCTTCTAGATCAGGAAAAATTGGAACCAGCGATAAATATGGCGATTGATGAGAAGTTGACGGATTGGCACCGGGCTGGGCAGATTCCGCCAGTTCTGCGCTTCTATGGTTGGGCGCCAGGGGGACTTTCGGTTGGTTATTTTCAGCGGACGCAGGGCAAGATTGATTATGAGGCTGTGCAAAAGCACGGTTTTGAGATGGTTCGCAGGCCTACGGGTGGCCAGGCGGTGTTGCATGATGGTGAGTTGACGTATAGTTTTGTTATTTCGGAGGAGCATGAAGCGATTCCAAAAACCATTAAAGCGGCGCATAAACTGATTTCCGAGGCGTTGTTGGTGGGATTGGCGAAGCTTGATATTGAGGCGAGCTTTGCAATACCAGAGGCGAAACAAACGGGAAGTGGGACGGCGATTTGTTTTGAAGAACCATCTTGGTATGAGATTACGATGCAGGATCGCAAAATTATTGGTAGCGCGCAAGGTCGGCATCAGGGGATTTTGCTGCAGCATGGATCGATTCCGCTACATATGAACGCGACTGAGCTGTTTGACCTTTTTGTATTTGAGAATGCGCGGGTGAAAGAGCGGATGTTGCGGGCTTTTGGCGGGAAAGCGTCGGGAATTCTGGATTTGATTGGTAGAGAGATACCGCTTGATGAGATGAAGAAGGCTTTCCAAGATGGGTTTGCACAGGTTTTTGATGTAGCTTTTGAGGAGCTTACTTTGTCAGATGCGCAGTGGGACGAGATTCATGCGTTGGCCGAGAACAAGTTCAGGCAGGAAAGTTATTTATTTTCACGTTGAAAGGGGTAATAAGATAGTGGAGAAAAAACAAGAGCATGTACGGAAGCCAGATTGGTTGAAAACGAAGATTAGCAACAGTGAAGGGTTTAAGGCGATTAAGAGTAATTTGCGGGAAAATCGGTTACATACGGTTTGTGAGGAGGCGAAATGCCCAAATATTCAAGAGTGTTTTGGTGACCGGAAAACGGCGACGTTCATGATTTTGGGTGATATTTGTACGCGGGCTTGTCGCTTTTGTGCGGTAACGACAGGTGCACCAACGCATTTGGATTTGGGGGAGCCAAAGCGTGTGGCAGATTCGGTGGCAGCGATGGGATTGCGTCATGTCGTGATCACCGCGGTGGCACGTGATGATTTGGCAGATGGTGGTTCGCAAGTATTTGCAAATACGGTGAACGCGATTCGATATCGGATGCCACAAACTACGGTTGAAGTTTTGCCATCGGATATGAAGGGTGATTATGAGAGTTTGAAAACATTGCTGGATGCGAAGCCGGATATTTTCAATCATAATATCGAGACGGTTCGGCGCTTGACACCAAGCATTCGGCATCGCGCGACATATGACCGGTCATTGGAGCTATTGCAACGTGTTCGTGACATGGAGCCGGACTTGCCAACGAAATCAAGCATTATGGTGGGACTTGGTGAGACACGCGAGGAAATATTAGAAACGATGGATGATTTGTTGGCGCACGGTGTAGAGATTTTGACGATTGGCCAGTATTTGCAGCCATCTAAAAAACATTTTCCCGTGGTGCGTTATTATGATCCGCGCGAGTTCCGTGAATTGAAACGGGTAGCTCGAAAAAAAGGGTTTATTCATTGTGAATCTGGGCCAATGGTTCGCTCAAGTTATCATGCGGATGAGCAGGTGAATGCGGCGGCAAAAAGAAGGCGAGAGCAAGCAGAGTCATAATATGTATCAAAAAACCATCGTCTCTGTTTAGTGAGCGCGATGGTTTTTTGATGAAAAATAGTCTTATTTAACAGTTACTGCTACACGTTGAATTACTTTATATTGCGCATCGACATAGACAATTTCTGCTACGTCCGTTT
>NZ_JNFB01000021.1 GCF_000766145.1 Paenilisteria newyorkensis
TTCTTTTGGATTCCCTTGAGAATCGTGTGTCGCATTATATTTCTATTTCTTAATTACACACTTTTCTTGACAAACCCATGAATCCTAGGTTCATTATCTACACAGTTTTTCTTCTTTGATACAAGAACGAAAAAGTGTGATCCCGAAACCGTTGCTCCTGCGAAAGCCATTGTAGAAGAATACTAATTTATTTTGTATGAGTGATTAGTCTAGCCTGAAACCAACCATCATTAACGCTAATACTGTAATCTACATGTTTGTATTTTTGGGATAATTCACTAACGATATACAACCCGCGTCCTAAATGCTCTTTCTTTGTAGTAAAACCCTTTGTTAAAATTTGTGAAATGTTGATGCTAGACTGGCTAGCTATCGGATTTTCGATTATAATGATGAGCCCATTTTGTTCTTGTGTAAAAGATACGACCAGGTTTTTATCATCTATATTTGCTGCATACTCGATAGCATTATCTAAGTAGATACCAATAATTCGAACCATGTCTAACAGCTTCATATCAATTTTGAAAACCGGTTGATTGACAATTAATTGGGTACTAATATCATGGAGATGAGCAGATTTCAGTTTATTCAATAGTAACTCTCGGATAGGAAGTATTTTTATTTTCATTAACTCCTTTTCCTCAAAAGCGATGGTATTATGTTGGGTATACGTATAGATTTCTGCTATATAAGATAGGGCCTCCTCCGTTTTATCTTCTTTAAGAAAAGCGGTGATAGTGAATAGTAAATTCTTTATATCATGCTGTATATTCAAAGACTTCTCTACATTTTGGTCTGCTATATTGATGTAAGAAGCGTTTAACTCACGCTCCACAGCATAGCGATTTTTTTGCGACGTGCCGAGTGTTTGAAGTAACCATATAACTGAAATTAGCAGAAAGCAGAAGTAGGCAATAAAAAAAGGAAGTGAGAAAAGATCTAATACATAGTACTGAATATACATGTATGCAACAACTGAAAAAGTAATGCTGAAGTTTATAGAACGACTACTTTGTGGAAAATACGCAACGAGTGATTCTATGCTTTCTTTATATTTAGCATCTTTAAAGAACAAGTAAACAAAAATATAGATAATGTTCTCTATTATCAACACCGTTAGGATGAATAAAGTTGTGTTACTCAAAATAGCATAGCTACTTTTCTCAGCTTGAAAATACAAAAAGAAGCCTATAGGTATACGAATACTCATAATTAAAATATACTGTGTGAAAGAAACAAAGATAGCAAAAAAGTAATTTCGAAAATTATAGAAAATAAAGATTGCCAGTAAGCAGTTTATAGTAAATTGGCAGAAGAATAACATCCTATAATTAGTAAAATCATATAGCATGATGACACCTGATATAAGCAAACAAGTTAGTAATGTATAATACTGTTGAGAATTTACAATACGATATTGATAGATAAATTTTATCCAGTAGATCTTATTAGCTAAATAAAGTAATACGATAAAAAAGAAAATCATAACGTTTCTCCGTAATCCTGTATATATTTTTTTAGTTTCAATAAAGGTTTTCGCCCGATGTGCAATGTATGATCATTTATAAAAGTGATTTCATTGTCTGAGAGTGAGAGCTTTTTTATGTTCTTGATGTTGATAACAAAAGACTTAAAAATAGTGCAGAAATCTGTATTATCTGCAAAATGATCTTTGAACTTGCTTATACTACCAGTCAACAAATCCTGTCCTTCTATAGTCCAAAGCATAGTACTGTACCTGTTATTTGGAATGGTTTCAAAATAAAGAATACTAGAGAACATAAAGCTCCTAACTTCCGGGCCATTTTGGATAAAAAGCGTATCATCAAATTGAGCTTGGATTGTTGTATTTGCTTTCCTAATAATATCTCCGACTTGCATGTTTATGTTTTTGGCTTGAAATTCATCTTTCGTTATATAACCAAAAGGAATACAACCCCGATGTATCGCCTCTAGTGCTTTTTCTTTATGGCTAGTAATAAAAACAATGAAACACCTAGTATTGTACTCCCGAAGTTGAACTGCAATATCAATCCCTGAAAAATACGTATTTAAATCAATATCTAAAAAAAAGATGTCAGTATCTGTAATAGAGTCGGATGAAATATTTTGGAAAAAAGGGACTATGTTATCGATTTCTTCTATTTCAGATGTCAGGCTAATGTCACCTAGCACTTGGATAACAGCTTTTTTAATCGAATCTCTATGAATAAAGTTATCATCAATAATAAATATTTTATTAATCGACATAGTAAATTCCCCCTTTTCTTTGATTATAGCACAAAAGGTATTTTATTAAACATCAAGGGGCACGCGCGATGTGAGAAAAAATCTTATAATAATAGTATATTATGAAAGAGCATCAGATGCAGATAGACGTTGGTTTTTCGCTAAAGGTTAGATCGAAATATTACGAAAAAAAGAACATGAAAAAGCAGATTTGCATATATGTATCAGATTGACAAGAATTAATGATATTTGTTCACTTTTTTATTGGATATAATTATTGTAGCGAGTGTAATAAGGCTAGATTGACGAGTATACAATCTGTGACACCCCACGGAAAAATATCAAGAAAGGAGAGTGCATATTACAAGTCATACATTTAATATGCCACGTGAATGATGAATTTTTTCGAATTTCATGAAAATATATTAAGAGACGATTTCTTTGAAAAGTATTTAGATGATAAATTATCAAAAAAAAGTAAAAAAATAGTCACTAAAGTATACTATACAGATAAAAATAAAGTAGCGATAATAAAAAGCGGATTATTTATCTGTGAAAGACAGTCGATTATCCTGAAAAAAGGCGATTATATCTACAATCAAGACACAGAATTAGTGGCTATTGAAACAGGAGAAATTCAAGAGTTTAATGTGACAGAGCTTGTATCACTTTTAGAAAAAGAAGAATTACTATCCAATTTTTATCTTGTCTTAGTAAATCAGTACTACAAGCGAATCCACTTCCTAAAATCGATGGTATCTTTTTCATCACGCGATAGAGTGAAATTTTTGTTGGAACGCATCAATGTTTATGCGACGAATGAGTTAGATGTTTATGATATAGGAATCCGCCAAGTTGCTAGATTTTGTAATTGTTCTTTAAACACCGTAAAAAAAGCGATGTAATAAATAAAATTCGTAGTGACCAAGAAGCTTGGGTTATGAGTTTCCCATTATCAAAAAACTTTCACCTTGATAGAAGGAGGACCGTATTTTGTTTAGAAATACAAATAAAAAAGTTATAAAGAAGGAGACTATTATGTTAAGAAAAGAATTAGGAAAAAAAGTGGTATCATCAACTGCAATTGCAGCACTACTACTTTCATCTGTAAGTGCACCAGTGAGCGTGTTAGCTGCAGTTGAAAATACAAATGAGGTAGATACAACAGCGAGTACAGTCGTATCAACAGACTACAATGTTATTAAGAACAGCACCTTTAGACTGAGTGGATATGAGGTTCCGAGTTGGAAAATTAGTGCTGGTAATAGAAGTCAAGCAGCCGAAGCGAATAGTTTGACTGCAACAAAATTTGAAGACGGCTGGAATGTAACCGAAAAAAGTTACGACATTGTTAAAGGATACAGAGAGCTTAATGAAGATGGGAATAAAGGTATTACCATAAGGGACATGGCACCTAATGGCCAATCAGCAAAATATATCGCTATAAAACAAGAACTTACAAATCTCATTCCTAACAAGGAGTATGTTCTTACATTTAAGAGTCGATTGGAATCCACTAACGGAAGTACGGGTCAGATAGAGGTCCAGAAAAGTGAAGATTGGTGGTGGACTTCATATACTTCTGAACCGTCTACATCCACAGATTTTATAGAACATACTGTGAAACTCACTTTCACTAGTAATACAGACACCATTACAATTACTGGGAGTAATGGCGATGCAGGTAACTTGCAGTATAGTTTTGCAGATGTTCAATTAATACCTGCTGATAAGTATGAAGAATTCAAAGCAGAAAAAGAAAAAGAAGAAGCTGCACAAAAAGCGATTGATGAGCTATTTGTAGATAACAACCCAGAAAATAATGTGAAAGATACTGTAACGCAAGCTGATATCGACAATGCACAAGCGAAAATTGATGAAATCCAAGACGAGACGAAAAAAGCAGAATTACAAGAACAATTAGATAAAGCGCAAGCAGAGCTGGATGCTAAGAATGAAGCCGCGGAGAAAGAAGAAGCTGCACAAACAGCAATCGATGAGCTATTCATAAATAACAACCCAGCGAATAACATTAAAGATACTGTAACACAAGCTGACATTGATGATGCCCAAGCAAAGGTCAATGCTGTAACCGATCCATCGAAAAAGGCAGAATTGCAAACACAGCTAGATAAAGCACAGAACGATCTAAATGCGAAGAAAGACGCAGAAGCGAAAGAAGCGGCAACAGCGGCAGTGAAAGACTTGTTCGTTGGTAATAATCCAGCAAACAACATCAAAGACACAACAAATCAAAAGGCAATTGATGAAGCACAAAAATTAGTAGATGCAATAAAAGATCCAAGCACAAAGGCAGAGCTACAAAAGGATATTAATAACGCTCAAGAAAAACTAGATACTAAGAATGCAATTGTAGTTGCGCCAACAGTTAGCGCTGTAACTAACAAAGATACAGAAGTCAAAGGTAAAGGGACACCAGGATATCAAGTAGTAGTTAAAATTGGATCAGAAACGTATACAGGTGTAGTTGGCATAAATGGTGATTTTTCTGTCAACATTCCAGTACAGAAAGCAGATACACTCATTACTGTCGCACAACAGAACCCAGAAAAAACGGGGCCTTCTGTCACTGTGAAAGTTGGAAACTATATTCCTGCAGCAGCACCAATCATAGATAGCGTAGGTCCTTTCCAACAAGCGATTACAGGTAAAGTGCCAGCAGGTACAGTGTCCGTGCGCCTACTAGTAAACGGTGTACCACAACGTTTAGTCGCTCCTGATGCTAACGGTAATTTCTCGTTCTATAGTCGTTTTGTTTCAGATGGTACTGTATCCAACCTGCGTTTACAAAAAGGAGACATTATCACAGTCGATTATGGTATTAGAACACCAGCAAACCTATCTACTACTGTAGTGGTAAATAATGCGGTGAAACCAATTGTTGATACAGTGCAAGCAGAGTCAGACTATATCACTGGTTTAGTACCAACAGGAACACAAGTATTGCGTCTATCTATCAATGGCGTTGCACAGCGTACTGTAACACCACAAGAAGATATTGAGGCAGTTACTGCCGGTGGGATTGGTCCGAATGGCAAATTTAAAATTTACAGCCGCTTCTTCAAAGATGAAACAGGCGTATCACGTAAATTGAAAGCTGGCGATAAAATCACTGTCGATCTTGGCGCACAAATTCCAGGAGACACAGGCACAACCGTAACAGTTGTCGCTAAATAATTGCATGCTCGAACTCTTGACTGGCGCGAGCCAGTCAAGAGTTTCCCTTTTTAAGAAATACGATACTTACATGGAGGTTACAAAACGAATGAAAAAAGCAACGATTATTGCCATGCTTGCCGCGATGTCCTTCACATTAGGCGCTTGCGGCAATACAGCAACCGACACGAAAGATAACACACCCAAGTCCGAAACCGTAGCTGAAAAACCAGACATGACGAAAAAAGTGGACGGCGTCGCAATCGACATGACAGAAGCAACGAAACTCGACAAAGCTAATAAAACAGACGACACCATCATCAAAATTCACTTCAAAGGCAAAAATAACAGCCCTGATCCACAACCGCTAGACGCTATGCTGCTTACTGTCAAAAACAGCGAAGGAAAAACACTCGACATATACCCATCAACAAGCTTAGGCAAAACATTAGCGCCAGGCGAAAAAGCAGAAGGTGACGCATTCTTTGTCCTAAAAGGCGAGGCACCACTCACCGTTACCTATGAAAACCCCGAAACAAAATCAAAAGCAACATGGACGATAAAAACGATCAAGGATGCGAGTTAAATGGAAAAAACACTCGATATCAAACATATCGGCCACTTCTTTAAAAAATATTGGTACATCGTTGTCGCGGCTTGCATGGCAGGTATGATAGCGATGACCCTCTATACCTCTTACTTTATTACACCGACGTACCAAGTATCTACAGATGTCCTCGTCAATCAACAAAAAGAAGAACAAGTGACTGCCTCCGATGTGCAATCGAATCAGCAGTTCGTGAACACCTATTCCGTTATCTTAACGAGCAATCGCATTTTAGATCAGGTGAAAGATAACTTAGATTTACCTCAATCAGTCAAGCAACTCAAACAACAAATCGCGGTTGAAAATGTAAACAGCTCGCAAGTCATTAGCATCCAAGTAACCGATGATAATCCGGAAGACGCCGCCCTTATCGCGAATGAAGTGACGACCGTATTCCAAAAAGACATCAAGCACATCGTGGATCAACAAAATGTCACCATCCTTTCAGACGCCAAAGCCGAGGACAATAAGACGCCAATCGCGCCAAACAAGAAATCTGCTGCAGCAATAGGTGCCTTTGTCGGGTTCGTATTGGGAATTTTATTATCGTTCCTGCTTCAACTGCTCAATACCACCATCAAATCTGAAAAGGACATCGAAGCCATAACAGACATTCCAATTATGGGCTCCATTCAAAACGAACGGAAGAAGAAGGTGAAGAAACGTGCAAAAAGAGCGCTCAAAACTACTAATTAAGCACCAAAAAGGCTCGAAAATCGCCGAACAATTCCGGATGATTCGAACCAATATTGAATTTATCAGTAAAAAAAGATCCCTAAAAACAATCATGATTACGTCGACAAAACCACAAGAAGGCAAGTCCACCATCATCGCGAATCTGGCAGACGTGATGGGACGTCAAGATCTCCATGTATTAATTATTGATGCTGATTTACGTTTACCATCGCAACACTACATTTTAGGCGCTGATAATTCAGTCGGACTAACGGATATTTTAGAAGAAACGGTTGATCTCGAAGCCGTTATCCAAAACACAGTGCTAGTTAATGTCGATATCATTCCGGCTGGTCAGAGTCCAAATAATCCTTCTGAACTACTATCTAAACCGGCGTTAGCAGCATTACTTGAAACCGTCAAAAAACAGTATGACTTCATTTTAGTAGATGCACCGCCAGTCATCGTCGCGGATACAACGATTATCGCTCAAGAAATCGACGGCATCATCATGGTTGCCGAAGAAAATAAAACACCGAAACAAAAATTCCAAAAAGCATTGACCACATTAAAAAGCACCCACACCCCGATTTTAGGCATCATCTTAAACAAAACGAAACAAGATAAAAGTAGCAAATATTACTATTACAACAAATAAGTTGGCAAAGGAGACCTTTCAATTGAAGAAACAAACGAACGTACCGCAGAGTGATGTTTTTGCGGAAGCACTATTGCAACGCACCATAAAAACAACACTTTCCGAAGATATCCAACCAAAAATATATCAGAAAAAAGTGCTTATCACGGGAGCTGGGGGTTCTATTGGTTCAGAAATTTGTCGTCAGGTCTATGCGTTACAACCAGCTGAAATCATTTTAGTCGGTCATGGCGAGAATAGCATCTATCTGATTCAACATGAACTGATGAACTGGACGAATCAAACAATCAAGATCACAGCTGCAATCCAAGAAATCCAAGACAAAAAAGGAATTCGCCGATTGATGGAAAAAGTCCAACCTGATTTTGTGTTCCACGCAGCCGCTCACAAACACGTACCACTCATGCAAAACAATCCACATTCCGCCGTTGCGAACAATATTATCGGGACAAAAAATGTTGCTGAAGCGGCGGGTGAAGTTGGCGTTGAAACCTTCGTCCTTGTTTCGACGGATAAAGCGGTGGAACCACAAAATGTCATGGGGGCAAGCAAGCGTATTGCAGAAATGATTGTCGCCCATTTCAATCATAACTATGAAACAAACTATACAACCGTACGATTCGGCAATGTACTCGCAAGTCGCGGCAGTGTCGTCCCACTTTTCCTGAAACAAATTGAAAAAGGCGGACCGCTCACATTAACCGATCCTGAAATGACGCGTTACTTTATGACGATTGAAGAAGCCGCGAGTTTGGTCGTGAAGGCGGGAACAATGACGAACGGTGGCGATATTTTTGTCCTCAACATGGGGGATGCGGTGAAAATAAAAGATATTGCCGAGCGATTAATCACGATGTCTGACAAGCAAAATATAGCGATTCAATATACGGGTATCCGAGATGGTGAAAAGCTTCATGAAGGCTTGCTCGAGATGGAGGAACGTGTACAAATGGAAGAAACCGAAGAGATGTTCATCGGTAAAGCGGTTATCACAGCAGAATATTTGATTGATGATCTACTCCTGAATTATGAAAATTTAGCTAAAGATGCCCTAACTATAGAACTTTTAAAAATAGCCAATCGACATAAAGCTCACATCCCAATGGAGGTCTAATTATGTATTACGAAATGATGCAAGAGAAAATAAATAGGAAAAACGCCACGGTCGGTATCATTGGACTCGGTTACGTCGGATTACCTTTGGCGATTGAATTCGCTGAAGCTGGATATCATGTCATCGGTTTTGATATCCATGCGGGTAAGGTCAACCAACTCGCACACAGCGATTCATACATCATTGACATCACGAATCAAAAACTAGCAACCGTCGTGCAAAATGGTCATTTCACGCCAACAACCGATTTTTCGAAGTTAGGGGAGGTAGACGCGGTTTGTATCTGTGTTCCGACACCGCTCACGAAATCGCAAGAACCGGACATGTCTTACATCATGGCGGCCGTAGCAGAAATTAAGCGTTACATGAAACCAGGGATGCTGATTACGCTGGAAAGCACGACGTATCCAGGCACGACAGAAGAACTCATCCAAACAGAAATCGAAGCGCTAGGTTATCGCGTTGGAGAAGACTTTTTCCTTTGCTTCTCACCAGAACGCGTCGATCCAGGGAATAAAACATTCCAAACGAAAAACACGCCGAA
>NZ_JNFB01000022.1 GCF_000766145.1 Paenilisteria newyorkensis
ATTACGTAATATTCCGAATATTACGCGATGCCCGATTTACTTGTTCCTTATAAATGTATTCTCTTTTTCATATCAATATGAAACTCTCCATATGGGTTGATATGATTGTAAATCATAGGAGTCAGTGCTCGATAATCTTCGGCTTCCATCTTGTTTTGCCATTCTTTTTTACTTAACACCGATTGGATTTTAAGTGTGTTCATATAAATCATGCAATTCTGTATGAGTTGGAGACTGAGCATCGCTATTTCTTGTTCTTCTAATTGATTGTGGCGAATTTCGCCACCTTGACCGAAAAAGACAAAGTCACTGGCAGAATGCCAATTTCCTACTGTATTTAAACCGGCATGAATTTCTTTTCGTAGCTCTTCAGATAGGAGATAATCGCATAGAAACATCGTTTTTATCACTTTACCTAATTCTTGAAAAGCGAGATAGGTAGGGTGCGAACTATTTTTGGAAAATTGCTTTAAAATAGCTTCGGTATCCGCGGTATGAATACGTAACGCTGTCGCATATTTCACCATTTCGTTGTACTGTCTGTGAATAAGATCCCAGTTGATGGCTCGCTTCGCAATAACGGGGGCGATATGCTCATATCGATCACTAGCCGATGCTCTATATAATTTTTGTGCATGTATATTTTTGAAACGTGGTAATAACTCATAGCCTAGTAAGTGACAAAATGCGAATCCTACCGCACTTTGGCCATGTGTGTCTACATAATTGCGATCCACTTCTTTTGCTGTGCCATGATGGAGTAAACCATGCAGCATCGCTGCTACTTCTGACGAGTTTGGTGCATTCACTTGCGAATGAATACACATGGACTTTTCTTCAATATGCCAATAAACAGATACGCCAGGACCACGATACCTTGGGAACCATTGCGTTCGTAAATTTTGATCGTAAGCTACCACGCGAGAAGAATCAGAAGCGCAAGCACAAGAAGTGGACCCTTTGCCCCATACACTCTCTGCTCGTTCTGTTAAAATGGCATTCACTATTTTTTGATTGGCCGCTTTTAGATTTTCGGTATGAATATATTTCCGCTTAACGTACAGTAAATCTTTGTAGCTGATGTCTGGACTACCCGATGATACACGTCGTATTCCAGTGTTTGTTCCAATACCGTATAGACATAATAACAACCGTTTTTGGATAGCTTCTCGATCCAGGCGTTCATACGTAGCAAGGCTTTGAAACGTCGTCGAAAATCCTGTTCGTAAATCCGTTTCTTTAATGATATCAATGAGATTCGTCATCCACCAACGATCGGTAATTTCTTTCTTCAGATAGGTAAGTTGATGTGGATCAGGACTTAACTCATTTGGCGCGACAGCAATCCAACCGTTTTTCTTGGTCAATATGTTCACTTTCTTATTATCTGGCATCGTTGTATCCAGCAGATGTAGCTTGTCACGTAGCTCCAGCTGTAGACTTTCTATTTTTTCTGCGCCATCTAAGGGAAGCTGAAGCGTCTCATAGTGCTGGACACGCTTCTCTTCAAAGTCAGCGGGCAAATATTCATCTGGATTTCGATAACGAAAAGCGAAAGATACCCATATTTCACGGCATTTCAACTTATCTTTTAACGCATGTAAGACACATATTTCATAATTAATGCGATTGATTTTTAGCTCACCATTGCTATCTTCTTTAATGACCAAGTCATACCATTTCTTAGGGATAATTTCTGGGCCAAGTGGAATATC
>NZ_JNFB01000023.1 GCF_000766145.1 Paenilisteria newyorkensis
GCTCTACAAGGCTATCATGCAATTCCCTTATTTTTAGCCAGAAAAAAGCACTCAGTAACGTGTAGCGAATAGGATCATTATGCCGACTCACTTCTGTCTTATCCTCGGACGTGGCCCTTAGTCTATATTTTTGCAAAATCTTAGCAGGAATATCCGTAAACAAATAATCTGGCAACTCTAAGTCGAGAAGTGTTTGCAGTTTATTTAATTCCATGACTAGGGTGGCTTGACTAAGGCGCCCAGGCCCTAAGGTTAACCTTCTAAATGTGATTTTTGTTATATCTTCTTTGTCGTTTTCTTCATTTTCTAATGCTCCCCAGTAGGCTAGTAAAGCAGCCATCTTTTCCAAACTAGTAGCAGAAAGCCTCTGGTAGGTTGTTTGATAAAACTGTTGCTCTTTTTGCCGAATACAGCCACGCACTAACGTTTCTATTTGGGATTCCGAAGGGATGATTATTTTTTCTACACGGTACTTCCTAGATAGCTGTTCTTTTAACACATCTACATCTTGGTTGTACTCGTATATTTTGTCGTCTAACCAATCTTGCAATGATTTTCTATCCGCTTCATTCTCTTCTCGAAAACCGCAAAATTGTAAAATTTCCTGTCGCTGCCGATAGGCTGTTTTGGAATCCAATTGGTAGGTTATATAAGCATCAGACGACAATTGTAATTGCTTCGCGATGAACGCAGGCATATCAGGTGGAACATCGTTCTTTTCTACTGGGAATTGATGCTCCAACTGAAAATATTTTAGCATCACAGCAAAACCAATCCGCGTAGCTCTGTATTTCGTTGTAACAAACGCCATTTCTCGATCGCTCAATATAAAAGCTTCTATTTCTTCATCAATCGTCCATTCTTTTTTCATGATGTTTCCCCCATCCATTTTGTTAGATCAAAGATTTATTGCATAAATTATATCAAATATAGAAAAGTATGCAAAGGATACTTATAGATAAAAAAAGAGAGTGCAAGCTAGTTGAAAATGAACGATATAGACTGTTTTTCGCATAAACGAAGAGAAATACTTGACGTTCCACTTGCAGATGTTTATATTTATAGATAGACAAACATCTATCTATAAGGAGGTTCATTGTGACATATGAAGAAACTGCTCGCCTTTTTAAGGCGATGAGTGACCCTAAAAGAGTTCAAATTATTGATATTCTTTCCTGCGGGGAATTGTGTGCGTGCGATTTGCTGGAACATTTCGATTTCACGCAACCCACATTATCTCATCACATGAAAGTTTTACTGCAAGCAAGTATTGTACAAAGCAGAAAATCAGGAATCTGGCATTACTATTCCTTAAGGGATGCATCTATATTGAAAGGACAACAAGTTCTAGCTTCTTTTTTGGACGAAAAAGAAGTGTGTATTTGTAATGACATACACAAGAAAGGGAGCTTATAAGCTAATGCCAGCCAATGACTTTGGTTGGCGAGAATCCCAGCTATGACTCATATTAATGAAATACACTAGCGAGTAGTATCTTTTTTCGCTAGTAGTCAGGGGGAATTATGCAAATCATACTCGCTATTTTAGTTTTTATAATCACACTCGTATTTGTTATCTGGCAACCTAAAAATCTATCGATTGGCTGGTCAGCGTGTGGAGGAGCTGTTATCGCATTACTAGTAGGTGTTGTCACGCTCACTGATGTAGTGACTGTAACAGGTATTGTCTGGAATGCGACGTTAGCTTTTATTGCTATTATCATCATTTCTCTTATCCTTGATGAGATTGGCTTTTTTGAATGGGCCGCGTTACATATGGCAAGACTCGCTAAAGGGAATGGTATTTTAATGTTTGTGCTCATTGCCATTTTAGGAGCTTTGGTAGCCGCATTCTTCGCGAATGACGGTGCCGCTTTAATTTTGACACCTATTGTGTTGGCGATGGTACGTGCCCTTAAGTTTGATGAAAAAAAGGTGTTTCCATTTATTATAGCTAGCGGATTTATTGCCGATACAACATCGCTACCACTAGTCGTCAGTAATCTGGTAAATATCGTTTCTGCTGATTTCTTTGGGATCACGTTTTCTCACTATGCGCTTATGATGTGGATACCCAATCTTTTTTCTTTAATTGCAAGTATCCTGGTATTGTACCTTTATTTCCGACGAGCCCTACCAAAAAGATACGATGCATCAGAACTCGCCACACCAGCTTCCGCAATCAAAGACGTGAAAATGTTCCATATTTCTTGGGGAATATTAGCTGTTCTGGTTACAGGTTATTTCTTAAGTAGTTTCTTGGAAATCCCAGTTTCGTTTATCGCCTTATTTATAGCCCTAACCTTCTTGTTACTTGCTAGAAATAGTCAAGCTGTCCATACTAAAACGATTTTAAAAGGCGCTCCTTGGAGTATTGTATTTTTCTCCATTGGTATGTATGTGGTGGTGTATGGTTTACAGAATGTTGGTATTACGAAAGTTTTAGCAAATGCTTTGGAATATATCGGTAATTATGGCTTATTCGCAGGCACCATAGGCATGGGGTTCATCGCAGCTATCCTGTCATCGATCATGAATAACATGCCTACGGTGATGATTAATGCTTTGGCCATCGATCACACTTCTTTTACCGGAATCATGAAAGAAGCCATGATTTACGCGAACGTAATAGGCTCTGATTTAGGTCCAAAGATAACTCCTATCGGTTCTTTGGCAACCCTTTTATGGCTACACGTTTTAGCGCAAAAAAATGTGAAGATAAGCTGGGGCATGTACTTTAAAATTGGGATTGTCATTACCCTGCCCGTCTTATTTATCACACTCGTAGGTTTATATCTATCTCTACTAATTTGGAATTAATGGAGGCTTATAGGATGAAAATTATTATTATTGGTTCCGTCGCTGCCGGAACAAGTGTAGCGGCAAAAGCAAGAAGAAACACTGAAGACGATGAGATTGTGGTATACGATCAGGATGTCGATATATCTTATTCTGTTTGTGGGATTCCTTATTATATCGGGGGAGAAGTCCCAACATTAGATACCCTAACCCCAAGAAATGCAGCATGGTTTCAAAGACGTTATAACGTCGCTATTCATACGGAACATCGTGTCATGAAAATTCATCCTGACCAACAAAAAATGGATATTTTAAATCTTAAGACTGGAGAAACGGTGGAAGATTTCTACGACGAATTGGTACTTGCCATGGGAGCAAAACCAGTGACGCCTGTTGCCTTTGAATCATTCGCAGATGCTAAGAATATTTTCCATGTTAGAAATATTCAAGACGCCAGCACGATACATCACTATATCAAGAAGAAGCAACCGAAAACAGCACTCATTGTTGGCGCTGGATTTATCGGTCTAGAAATGGCTGAACAGCTACAGCAGTGTGGTATCGATGTGACGCTCATACAGCGTGGGAATCAAATAATGAAACATCTTGATAGGGACATGGCTTTTCGTGTACAAAAAGTATTGGAGAAACAGGGTGTCAAAATCGCTTTAAATACAACGATAGAGAAAATCAAGCGCACAGATAAAGAGAAACGTTTGGTAACGGTAGATAATCATGCATACGAACGAGAATCGGATATGATTATTCTAGCCGCAGGTGTAACACCAAATACGAGCTTATTACATGGAACCAATATAACACTTGGAAGCTCTCATGCTGTTTCTGTAGATGAAAAGATGCGAACGAATATCCCGCATATATCAGCTGTTGGTGATATTGCAGAAAGTTACTCTTTAATCACTGGAAAGCCGTTGTATCGACCTTTAGGTTCGACAGCTAATAAAATGGGGCGAATTGCTGGAGATAGGTTAACTGGTGGATTATTAAAACACCGGGGAATTCTTGGCACAGGGATTGTCCGAGTTTTTGATATGGTTGTCGCCTATACTGGTTTATCCGAACAGGAAGCACGCGATGCAGGCTTTGAAATAGAAGTGCTCTACAATATTAAGCCGGATAAAGCAGATTATCTTGGTGGGAAAGAACTCACAATTAAAGCCATCGCTGATCGAGATACGGGACGTGTTCTAGGTGCTCAAATAACAGGAACACATGGTGTCGACAAACGAATTGATGTGTTAGCAACAGCTATCACTTTTAAGGCAACGGCAGCGGATCTATTTCACTTAGATTTAGCGTATGCTCCACCATTTGCAACGACAAAAGATCCTGT
>NZ_JNFB01000024.1 GCF_000766145.1 Paenilisteria newyorkensis
GTAGTTGCTAAGCGCTCCGCTAGTTGTTGTTTCGCTTTCTCTAAATCGGCTTGTAAGGCTGCTTTTTTATCCGCATCTGTCACTTGGTTGATGAGGTTTTGGGCAATGGCGATGTCTTCTTGCGTGATTCCCGTTAGAATATCACCTTTCGGGTTGTTGTTTTCGAATAGGTTGTTGACTGCTTCGCGGGCTTTATCTTGCGCTTCTTTTTCGGCTTGCGCTTGGGCTTCTTTATCCGCTAGTTGTGCTTTTGCTTTATCCAAATCGGCTTGTAGGACTACTTTTTTATTCGCATCCATTACTTGGTTGATAAGATTTTGGGCTGTCGTGATGTCTGCTTGCGTGATGCCTGTTGTGATCGTGCCATTTGGGTCTTTGTTTTCAAACAAGTTGTTGACTGCTTCACGCGCTTTATCTTGCGCTTCTTTTTCAGCTTGTGCTTGTGCTTCTTTTTCTGCTAGTTGTGTTTTTGCCTTCTCTAAATCGGCTTGTAGGCCTGCTTTTTTATCCGCATCGGTTACTTGATTGATGAGGGTTTGCGCATTCGTGATGTCTGCTTGCGTGATGCCTGTTGTGATTGTGCCATTTGGGTCTTTGTTTTCAAACAAGTTGTTGACTGCTTCACGCGCTTTATCTTGCGCTTCTTTTTCGGCTTGTGCTTGTGCTTCTTTTTCTGCTAGTTGTGTTTTTGCCTTCTCTAAATCGGCTTGTAGGGCTTCTTTTTTATCCGCATCCGTTACTTGATCGATGAGGGTTTGCGCATTCGTGATGTCTGCTTGCGTGATGCCTGTTGTGATCGTGCCATTTGGGTCTTTGTTTTCAAACAAGTTGTTGACGGCTTCACGCGCTTTATCTTGCGCTTCTTTTTCGACTTGTGCTTGCGCTTCTTTGTCCGCTAGTTGTGTTTTTGCCTTCTCTAAATCGGCTTGTAGGCCTGCTTTTTTATCCGTATCCGTTACTTGATTGATGAGAGTTTGCGCATTCGTGATGTCTGCTTGTGTGATGCCTGTTGTGATCGTGCCATTTGGGTCTTTGTTTTCAAACAAGTTGTTGACGGCTTCACGCGCTTTCTCTTCCGCTTCTTTTTCTGCCTGTGCCTTCGCGACTTTATCTGCTAGTTGTGCTTTGGCTTTGTCTAAATCGGCTTGTAGCTCTGCCTTTTTCGTTACATCTACTACTTGATCCACTAGATTTTGGGCATTCGCAATGCTGTCTTCTGTAACAGCCGATGTAATATTGCCTTGTGGGTTTTTGTTTTCAAACAAGTTGTTGACGGCTTCACGCGCTGTGTTTTGTGTAGCGACATCGTCTTTGGCCACTTGTGCATCGGATTTTACCATACTGATATTCGAATACCTAACCTCATTTATTGTCCCTTTTTCTCCATATGCTCCGAAACCAATAAAAGTAGTTTTTTGGGTCGCTTTAAATGTGACACTCATTGTTCCGGTGTTTGCTTTCTTATTAGTATTTACTAGGTTTGCCACAGGGCTTTCATTATAAATTTGAATAGAAGCAAGTGTTGAGCCTTGTACTATGTCAAAATCTGTAGAGACAGTGTACTCTTTTCCAATTTCTGTGGCAACAGGTTGTCCGATTGCTGGGTTTGAAGAGACATAAGCAAAGTTTTTCAAGTCGTTTTTCAGCGTAATGGCTGTATCTTTCTCTACAGCCAAACTAACAATGTTCTTACTGGTTTCCACTTTACTAAATACATTACTTGCTTCATTCCATGTCCATGCGTTTGTAGTTGCTACGGAATTCCAGTTTAATTTATACTTTCCATCCGCTAGCTTCGTCATCTCCGTAGAAATTTTGAATAGGTTTGGGTTAGTTACATTGTTGCTGTTTGCTTGTTCCGATGCTGCGGCAGGTGTTGCCAAGACATTAAATGGCGTTACCACACTTGTTCCGATAATCGATGTTAAAGCAACCACACTCATTAATTTTTTCATTTTCATTTTTCATTCCTTCTTTCTTTTTTTTATTTGTTGGCTTACCTTTATTTTAGCAGGATTTTGTGCTGCATCTGTCTTTCTATAACAAATTCATTTTCTTTGTCAATTCTTTAGAGAAATAGTGCGTCTGTTGCGATTATTCATGGACGAATACAATCACTCCTCTTTCTTTTCTAGGTCACTGCTTGGTACAAAATTAATAGTAACAGGGTTTCTCAACCGCATTTTCCACATTTCTAGAATGGCTTCCCCCTATTTGTTACTATTTATTGAACATCCAATTTTTCTTGTAATTTATAGGTATCAAAATATATCATTCGTTTTGTCGAAATGAGTATCTCTTCTGCTTGCAGTTTTTGGAGGATGTTCGTGACCGTGTTGGGGTTAAGGTTGGTGTATTGCGCGAGCATGCCTTTACTGATTTGGGTGGGGAAACAGATGGTATCTGGGTCACCTTGCGTCGATTGCCCGAATTTTTCTCCGAGTTTCAAAATAGCGCGGCTGATGCGTTCTTCGGAGGGAAGTCGTAATAATTCTTCTTTTTCCATCATCCGTGCGACTTGGTTTTGCATGTGTACATAATGATAAAAGTATCCTTCTTGCGTATTCATCACTTTATCAATCACATCTGCCTTCGCGTATGTTAGGGCAGTCAACTCCTTGGAAATGACTTGGTAAACATAGTCAGATGGACTGCCTAGTAACAAATTGCTCAATCCAATAATATCCTGTGGTCCCAAGAAGTCGATGATATTTTCCTCATCCTTCATGGCCATCAAGTACCCCGACTCAATGAAAAGGATATCATCTACTTCATCATCCTCCACTAATAACATATCGCCTTTTCGATATTTCTTACGTCTCCCTTCCACTGGAAAAATCGTATCTTCCTCTAAAAAAAATTGGAATTTTTCTTCACTAAACTGCTTTTCTATATAGCGTTGATTATACAAAAGGCTCATCATCTCTAATTTCTGTTTCATATGTTTTGTCCTCCTTCAACTATGTGGTATGATTGGTTTTCCTTTGCCTACTTATACTTTACCAGCTAATCGGACAATAGTTTCATTTTTCTAAAAAAATGAAACATTTTTTCATTTTCTTTGATAAGTGCTTGTGTGTTTGGTAAGGAAAAGCGTTTTACAAAAGGCAGTAGTATCTTCCTAAGACAATGTGTTATTATCAAAACATATGGGCTATTTTCGCCTTCAATATAGAAATATCCACATAAAGTCCTTTTTGATTTCTCGATAATATATTTTCTTGGTGTAACTTTTGAAGAACGTTGGTAATTGTATTGGGGTTTAGATTTGTATACCTTGCAAGCAATCCTTTATTGATGGATTTCGGAAATCTGAAAATAGTGGATGATACTATCCTCTCACCATATCTTTCGGATAATATAATAAGGGCTGACCCCACCCTCTCTTCAGCGTTTAATCGTAATAACTGTTCTCTTCTTACTATTTGTTTGAAACGATCTTGCATATATACATAGTGATATAAATAGCCTTCTTGTGTGTTAAATAGCTTCTTTATAACATCCTCTTTTTTATATTTCATTACCTTGACCTTATCTGAAATTACTTCGAACGAATAAGAAGATTGGCTTTCCATTGTTAGATTCTCTAAGCCAATAATATCTTGACTTCCATAAAGGTAGGGAGTTCGCATTTTTCCTTTAGAAGCAATAATACACCCAGATAAAATAAAAAAAACCTCTTCTATGCTTTCCGATTCCTTTATCATGTGCTCATATCTTTCGTACTGTTTGATCATTCCTTCGATAGGATACATATGCTCCTCTTTTAAACACTGTAGAAGCCTTTCTGTGCTAAATTCCTTTTCTACAACGCTCGCATTATATAAATAGTTCATCTCAGCTACTTGTTTATTCATTCGTTATTCTCACTTTCTTTTTGATTATAGTCTTTTTTTATAATTATAATACCGATCGTAACATGAGATATTACCTTTGTTTTCTAAATTTATGGATTTTTAAATACAGAAGTGTTGCAAACTTTTGAACTCCTATTTTTTGTAGCGCGTTAAGTATTTTATCATTTGCACTTTTTTTGTGCTTATTTTATCATGAATGTATAGAGGTAAGGAATGGAGGGGCTTTATAATGAAAGATATTATTACAGCATCTGATTATCGGAAGTTAAAAATGCTCAACATACTATTTTTTGCAGAAAAACCACTGAGTAAAAAAGAATTAACTGCAGCTGTGGAGTGCTCATTAAATACGTTAAAAGCTGATGTAAAACTATTCAATTCTACCTGTCCTATGGAAATGGCTCACATCTATGAAGAAGATAAGCGTCTATTTTTAAAAACAGCTCCTGATATCAATTTTGATTTTTTGCAAGCTTATATGATTACTCATAGTGATTTATTTGTACTCTCTGTATCCATCTTTCATAATGATAAATTGACTATACCGGAATGGGCGGAAAAAAACTTTATTAGCCCTGCTTCGTTTTATTTGAAGCTAAAAGAGATTGATACTTTCTTGGCTCGCAGTAGGCTTATATTAAAGAATAAGCCTCTACAAATTGAAGGAAATGAGATTAACATTCGCTTTTATTTTTCCCATCTCTTTATCAGAAGTCATCCTTATTCCGGCTGGATCAGTGAGGAAATTAGCTTTGAGCAAATCAATAGCTTTATTCAAAAATTTGAAGCACATATGGGCGTCTTTTTTTCAATCAGTTCACGAATGGAGTATGCAATCGCCATATGCGTTTGTTTAACGAGAATAAAACAAGGTTATGCAGCAGAACTAAGCCCTGTCGAAAAAAGCACCATTGATGATATTTATAAATACTATCATGCTGAAAACATTGATTTTAATGATTTAGATGCTTTTTTAGACGAACCTATGAGCTTAATCGAACGGTATACTATTCTAAATATTAGTTTCTTATGCTCGTTCACGGATATCAGTCTTGATCGAATAAAATTTCGCATTGATTATCATAAAAAATTCAGAAAACAGCGCTTCGCCTTAGCTGAGGACATTCTCACTTTGCTAGATGGTCGCATACAGGAATACGATACAATAAAGTTAGCTATCCTAGACTATTTAACTCGCTTCACATTTGTGAAAAAGACAAATCTTATTTTAGATGTGGACCATTTCTCTAAAAAATTCTATCCTGACGTGATTACAATGGAGATGATTATGCAAAAACTTCAAAAATATGAGCGCCATCCCGACTACCTTTTCGTTCGTGATAATAAAAAAGTGATTTCAACCTATTTACACGATTTATTTAATGTTTCTCTTATGAATGAATTGTTCACGCGGCGCTTACATGTGAAAGTTATTTCAAAAAGTGGTTTTTTGTGGGAAGAATATCTGAAAGGACAGATTCGCCAACATTACTCGGAGGAATATCTCATTTTTTGTGAAGAGCTCGATCCAAAAGAACATATGCCGCAATATGACTTAATTATTAGCGACTCACATGTCGAATTACCCTCCAAAACAAAGGTATTAGTTTGGCATGTACCGCCAACAAAGCGAGATTTCAGTCAATTAGGCGAAATTATTGAAGCGAGGAAAGTGTAAAAATAAGCAAGCGGAGAGCGAGGATATCGATGGCTCCGCTTGCTTATTTTATTGAAAAATTAAATCGGCCTTTTTTAGTAAGCGGGGTCTCTGTAGCAGGGGTAGAACCAGCATCTCCGAGCAAATCTTATACTTCGCAATATTCCGACTATAATGATTTGAATTTCTCTACGCTTGAGCTTCTTGTACACACTAGCGGTCACAATAGATCTGGCAGGACTCGAACCTGAGACCGGGCGGTTATGAGCCGTCTGCTCTAACCAACGACGCTACAGATCCACACAAAAGAAGTAACCGCCCATTGGTATAAACGGTTACTTCAAAGGAAGCGATACCCATTCTTTCTCGGTTTTCGGTAAGGAATATGGTGTTTTTCCATCCTCTTTTTCATAGTAGCTTCCGATACGCCAAAATGCTTGGCCACTTTTAAAATAGATAAATCTGGATGTGCCACCACAAAGGCAGGTACAGAAGATGATACTGTTTAATATATTTCATGACCGTCTCTCGGGACACCTGCAAATGCGCTGCTATTTCCTGATGTGTCCACTCTGTATGCTTCGCGAGACATAGCGCTAATTCCCTTGCCTCCAATAACCCCTTCTTCTTTCGCTTCCGCTGATATGGAAGGCTATGTTTTCGGATCAATCGCCCAACATACGACACCGATAGATGAAAATCGTCGGCTATCTCTTGCTGCGTCTTATAAGGATACTTTTCCATATGCGCGCTCATTTGTTGGATAACCCGCTCATCTACTTTACGCGTTTCTTGGACTTCAATAGCGTAAGCCTCTATAATTCGAAGAAATGTCTGTTTCGCTATGGGTTTCTCACTGGCATTTTCTAAGATGTGAGACATGGTTGCATCTGGATTTTTCTTCACCTAGGCCTGAATAGCTTCCGCCAGCTTCTCCTCTTTCTGTTTTCTAAAAGTAAGACGCTCGTGATAAAGCACTTCATTCGCTTTGATGATGGCATCCATACGATACCTTGTCATCTTATATTTTTTTGCTAGTTCCACCACCGATTTTCAGGATGAGCACGGATATACGCTTCCATCCCAGCTGCTGTATCTGTATCATTTGTCATCCTGTTACTCCTTTACCACTTAATAAAATAATAGTACACTCTATTTATCAGCATATTTCAGCGTGCCTAACTTACTCGAAGATGCTGGTTCTACTCTCCATATAAATTTTGTTCGGAAAAGGTGGCCATTACAGATTCTATCCTTCAAAATCAGAAATATATTGCGAAACTTTATCCCAGTCTTTGGTAGTGGGTTGTCTAGAACAGGTGTAAGTAGGACAGTCGAAATGTTCGTAGTTATCTTTATAGTTTTTGACTAAAATATCGACTTTAAAACGCCTAATATATGCATTGTCAATTCTTTGATTGGATAAGAATGTTATTTTGGTATGGCTCGTTTCTAATATATTTCTTGCGTAAATTTGCAGATAGTTCAAGTACGCTGTTTTTCCATCCAAAGAGAATAGGACGTGTGTTTTAGCTGTATTTCCACTGTTTTTTTTCGAGATTTTGACATTCTCAAGGTAAAGGGTGAACATCGTCAAATTTACAATGATATCATCTAAATATTTAAGTCGTTTAAGTGCAGCCACCTTACTATTTTTTATGATTTCATACCAACCCGCCATCATATTACCATGATTTTTTTGAATGGAACTATTAATTTCAAAAAAGTTTTTTTGGAAAAGAGGAGATATTTTGCTCAATAATATGATATTGCGTAAATAAAAGACAAAAATACTCAAGGCTTTTTCTAAAGTGGTACCCATGTCAAGGACACTTGTAAAAAAAAGAATTAAGCACTTGCTAAAAGATGGTTTCTGTATTGTACAGGAGCCATCTTTTTGAGATTCCACTGATAGCGATAGTTATTATAGTAAATCATGTAATAATCTATTTTTGATTTCAGAGACGCTAGGGTATCAAAGGAGCGAGAATCGATGTCATCTTTGAAATGACCAAAGAAGGACTCCTGCGGAGCGTTATCCCAGCAGTTTCCTCTGCGAGACATAGACTGGCCTAAGTGGTATTTTTTTAAAAGTTTTTGATAGATAGGGCTTGTATAATGGCTCCCTTGATCGGAATGAATAAAGGCTTCTTTGTGTAAGTGGTGCTTCCGTTTTTTAAGTTTTTTAATCGTCTGTATCGCAATGTCTAATGTGATTCTATCTGATATGTGATAGGCTAAGATTTCATTGGTGGAGCCGTCTTTAATGGTTGATAAATAAGCCATTTGACGCTCACCATAGGGTAGATAAGTAATATCTGTGAGTAGAACCTTCCCAGGAATAGCTTGCTTAAATTGGCGTTTCAATTTATTTGAAATGACGCGATGTTCTTGGGTTGCCTTCGCGATTCGTTTATAAGGATTCGGTTTACGATGTGGGCAAACGATGTCGTACTTCCGCATAATCCTACGGATTTTCTTACGGCTGTAAATGATGCCAAATTCATTTTCTAACACCATTTTGATACTCCTAGCTCCCTTTTTGAAACCGCGGCGATGGAAAGCTTTCAATATGATATCACGCGATGCTTCGTCTTGCTTTTCTCGCTGTGTTCGATTCGTTTGACACTGCACATGCCGGTAGTAGCCTGACCTAGACACCTCTAATAAGCCACAGAAATAGCTAACGTAACGCGTGAAATTTTCATCAGAGACCAGTGTTTGAATCCATTGGAATTTCATATCCGTTGTTAATTTATTTTTTCTTGTGAAGCACCTTCCTTCTATCTTCTCGAGCTTTTTTTGAGCGCCTTTACGATTGTCCATCAAACCAACAACACTGTCTTTTTCATAGGCATTTTTCCAGCGACTTGCACATTGTTCTACGCGATTCATGCCTAGGATGGCGACATCAAAATGATGGGCTTCAAATATCGCACGTGGCAATTCTCCTGCTAAATAACGTTCCACAAAGATACGCTTGAAAGCGTCAGCGTATGTGATGGCACGCGGGGAGACGTTTCTTACATTGGGATTTTGTTGTAGCTTTTGGATTTCGGCGTTTGAGAATAGTTTTTTGCTCATGATTCCTTCCTTTCTGGCGGAGTTATTGCTTTATTTGAGTATACAAAAAATACCTATAGAATGCACTTCTTTTTTTGAAGTGTCCATTCTATAGGTACCATTGTATTCTGTAGGTTCTTCTAATTCATTGTCGATAAAATATGTTTTAACGAGAGAAAATAAACTTTTAATTAACTTTTTATCGTCGTAATCGATGACACGAGCGGAAAATTCCTCTGTATACACATAATTGTCTAATAAAACAAAGTCTAAAAAGAGAATTTCATTCTTCGTTATCTCTTCGTCAGAAGAAGGCACAAGTTCTAATACTTCGAAAGCCAATTTTTCGATGGCTTCGTATGTCATGGGCAACTCCTTTTTCTGTAATTGTGCGGTATTACTAATTTTAATATTTTGGCGCAGCTCCAAGCGTTTTGTAATTACCATAATCCAATACAATACAATACACTACGATGACAAACATGCCCTTCCAGCTCACTATGTTCCATAATATATTGAAAGCTTATTTCAAATAGTTCGGCTGTTTTTCTGTTGGGTCTGAAATTTTGAGAAATATCGTCCATACTATAAAAGAAATAATGAAAGAAATACCGAATTTCCACTTCACGCCCTTCTAGTGACACAGGTGAGAACTGCAATTTTAAATTAAAACTGGCTAAAATCTCCTTTAAATGATTTAAATGCCGATATAATGTGGATGTAGAAATATATAGTTCATCACTCCATTCGTCCACACTCAGATACTTTCCTTCAAAGATACTTTTAATGATGATAAAAAGCGGAGATTTTTCAGCAAATTCAGCTAAAACGAAGGAAACTAGCTCATTGTCTGTTATTTCTACCTTCGCAGCAGAATGTCTAATAATTAAATTTTCTTCCATACTAGCTATTTCTTTCAAATCTCTTTTTAAGGTTCGTAATGATGTATTTAGGGAATCAGAAATTTCCTCCAGCGTAATGGCATACCTAGCCTTTGCGATCTTCTCAATTAACAAAATTTGGCGATGTACTTTTTTATCAGCTATTAAACTTAAACAAAAATGGTTCATACGCGACCTCCTTTTTAGATGATGCGCGTTGCCTATCTTTCTTATCTGACATAGGTTTATTCGTGAACTACAACATAAATTTTACCTATTAATGATAGTGAAAGGTGACTACTTGTAGCTCCTTAAGTTTCACAAGGCCTTGTTTCTTCTTAGGTCTTATTTAGTACTTAATAGATACCCCAATTTTTTGATTTTTAGTACGCTGATTCGAACTATTGATAAATTTTTATAATATATCCGTTTATCAATTGATAAATAAGTGACATAAAGTTATATAAATACAATCAAAATCTCCAAGTAATTCGGACATTACGAAATGAGGCTGAGACAAAACTAAAATTCAGTGTCAAAAGTATGAAACTAGAAAAGCAGGAATCGTTGTATAGAGCTATTTTCAAAAATGGTATACACAAGATTCCTGCTTATTTTTCATTTTTGAGACCCTTTTGTCTCAGCCTCATCCTCGGATACGAAATTGCATATAAGGATTCCAAGCGCATAGCCTTGTTTTATATCGGTAAGATCTGATTCAAATTACAAAGCAATTATTCGTCATCTATAAAGGTTTCCATTGCGTGCTCGATACCACCATAAGTTATTTGTTTTATATCTCACCAGTAAAACTATGGGCCAATCAAATAAATCCAGAAAAGAAGCACTCAATCTTTATTACTCGTAATCCTGATACACAGATGAGCAAGTAAAAAATTAATGTATTATTATTTACCCAAAAGGGCGCTATATCATCAACCTAGATTAATGTGCACCCCTTTATTGATCCTATCTCTTGACAATTAATTGTATAGCCTGTTCCAATTTTTTTGTTTGGTTTTCTATACTTTCCTCCGGATTCTCAAAACAATTTTTCAAGTTTTCAGCAACAATTGTGCCCATAATACGATCTACACTTGCTCGCACAGCGCTTAATTGCATGATAACCTCTTGACATTCTTTACCTTCTTCTATCATTTTCTGAACACCACGGAGTTGCCCCTCTGCTCTTTTTAAACGATTACAAACCTGCTTGTCACACGTAGACATTATATTAAATCCCCCTTCCAAGAGGTCATACCACCAATTACATTCGTGACATTGAATCCTTGATGACTAAGAAAAGTACATGCTGTTGCGGAACGTCCACCCGAATGGCAAATCACATAATAGGCTTCCGTCTTATCTAGTATCTCAAAGATATCTGGCAGCCTACTCAGTGGTAAATTTTGCGCACTAGGGATATGGCCGCTTTGAAATTCATCCACTTCTCGGACATCTAGGATAGACAAACGATTGTTTTTTTCACGTTGATAAAAGTCAGCCATAAAAATCGACTCATACATGTAGAATCCCCTCCGGTTTTACAGTATTATATAAGGCAAATGCCCCATCTAGGTTTTGAATACTAAAGCCGTTTTGCTTTAATAAACGCTCGCCAATGTAGCTTCGTAAGCCACTATGGCACGTTATAATATATTCCTTTTGAATATCTAATTCATCGATGCGATGGCGCAAATCATCTAACGGAATATGAATCGCATTTTCAAATGTGCCATGATTCACCAACTCGCTATTATTCCGAACATCGAGTATGGTTTTACCTGATGCTATTGCTTGTTCTAGTTCATACCATTGAATATTATGGCTTAATCCCTCAGCTAAATTCATAGCTGCATAGCCAATCATATTTACAGGATCTTTGGCAGCACCAAATGGCGGTGCATACGTAAATTCTAACTCTGGTAAATCAAAAATAGTTAAACCTGCTTTTATAGCGGTAGCCAAAATATCGATGCGCTTGTCCACTCCTTTGGCACCAACACCTTGAGCACCGTAAATAGCCCCGTTTTTGGCATTGAAAACTAGTTTTAGTGTGATATCAGTAGCACCAGGGTAGTAGTTTGCGTGATCCTTGCCAGAAGTGTGCACAATACTGACATCTAAACCAGCTTGTCTCGCAGCACGTTCACTCAGCCCAGTAGAAGCTGCGCTAATACCAAAAACGCGTACGATAGCTGTTCCAATACTGCCCTTATTATGACGCTCCAGGCCAGCAATAACATCTGCAACTTGTCTACCTTGACGATTTGCTGGTGATGCCAGTGAGATGAACGCATCTTCACCAGTAATTTGCTGTTTGACTACAATGGCATCGCCTACAGCATATATATCTGGTAAGTTAGTTCGATAATGGGTATCTACTGAAATACCACCACGGTAACCTAATTCAATTCCAGCTTGTTGAGCAAGTGTATTTTCCGGTTGTACGCCAACCGATAGAATGGTGATATCTGATTTTAAGATAGAAGCATCTTCTAATATGATATCCTGTCCCTCATTTTTAAAAGCTACGGCGGATTGAGAAGTAATGACTTTTACACCATTCCGGATTAATTCATTTCTAACATACGCCGCCATTTCTTCATCTAAAGTGGGCAATACATGTGGTGCTTTTTCAATAATCGTTACATGTATCCCTTTTTTACGTAAATTCTCGGCCATTTCTAGACCAATAAACCCAGCACCAATGACAGTAGCTTGTTTTGGATTTTTTTCGCCTAGGTGTCCCATAATCTGATCTAAATCAGGCACATTTCTTAGTGTAAAAACATTTCTTGCATGTTCTAATCCCTCTATGTTTGGTACAAAAGGTTTTGCTCCTGGTGATAAAATTAATTGATCATACTGTTCTATAAAATCTTCATCTTCATGCCTAATAGTTATCGTCTTATTCTCTGAGTGAATCGCAATTACCTCATGAAAAGGACGTACATCCAATCCAAACCTAGCTTTTAACGTTTCAGGTGTTTGAACAAGTAAATCGTCTCGTTGGCTAATCTCACCTGAAACATAATATGGTAGTCCGCAATTGGCGAAAGATACAAAAGGCCCTTTTTCTAACACAATGATTTCAGCATCTTCCATCAAACGACGCAGACGAGTTGCCGCAGACATCCCTCCAGCAACACCACCCACAATAATAATTTTTGACATAATCAGTTTCCTCCTTTAATAGGTCCGTGCCAATGATTCATACCACCACCAACATTTATAACGTTGTAGCCCTTTTTGGTTAGCTTACGAAAGGCCTGCTTGCTTCGTACACCTGATTGGCAAATGACAAAAATGGTAGTCTCTTTTTTCTGTTCATAATGGGATATCCTATTCAGGGGGACGTTCTTCGCATTTTTTATATGTCCCCGTTTGTATTCCAATGGGCTTCTAACATCTAATAAAATAGTGTTCTTATCTAGTTTTCCCTGCAATTCTCGTATTGAAATCGTTGGTATCTTTTTGAATAAACAAAACATACAATAGCTCCTTTCTTCTAAATAAAAATATACCCTTAGGGGTATATTAAACTATATAAAGACTCCTAAGTCAATAGATTTGTCTTCTAGTCACCCCACGATTACCTAGTTCAAAAGAAATGATAGAGATTCCCAGACGAATGCTAGTTATTTTATGGTGACTAGTAAGGCAAGAACCAGCATCTCCGAGTAAATCGTAAATCACGAAATATTATGATAATAAAAACGTTGTTAGTATGCCTCTATAGCATCGCTGGTAAGTACTACCTAGCAATGAATGGAGCCGACTATAGTAGGAGTCTTCTTGAATTTCAGTAGGTTTTAAGATCGTTAGATACACTTGTTTTTGAATACAAATTCAGTAGGAAACAGCTTGTTTCGGTACTTGATGCTCTTATCTCGTTGTTTGAAAATTATGAAATGTCCTATTTACTCGGAGATGCTGGTTCTGCGCCTAAAAAGAACCATCTTTCGTGCTCGTTCCTGTGTCGATTTAGCCAGTACATTACCAACAACAAACATTTTAGATGCGTTAGAATGACCCTATACAACGCAAAAAGCCAGCATATCTGCTGACTCTTTCTGATTAATTATTCTTGGCCAAGAATTTGGTTAGCTCATAGCGTACTTTAGCAATCTGCTGTTTTCTTTGTTCATTCGTCATCTCCAACTTCTCACAGACCCTCTTACTGGAGTAAACCCGATCAGGTCCATAAATAGTCATGACAAGTTGCCGATTTGACTCCGTTAAATAAGATAAAAACAGATTCACTTGTTGCTTCCTCACGACTTCTTTAAATAGCAACAGTAATTTGGGGTACAAGAAAAAAGATGCTTCGTCTTCCTCTAACAAGTAATTAAAATGCTGATGCATATCATGTCTTTCCGCATATTGGCTCGCTTTATGTAGAAAATCCATACTCACTACATCATCCACAGATCCACCACCAAAGCCACCGGCATGAATATTAATCATGAATTATCCCTCCACCCATTACTGTTCTTTCTCTAACTTTTCAATTTCGGTAACGGTTAATGTTTCATGACCAGGAAGTTTTGTATGTGGAAAACGATCTCCCGTTGCATCCAGCGCCGTTTCAAAATGATCATCATAAATGCCAGCATCAAATGATAATTCCTTATCTCCGTTCACATATCCTAGGATGTGTGGTATTCCAGTCGGATTATAATCCACCTTTGTTAACGTGACAGATTTTATGTTTTCGTAGTTATAGACCAGGTACTTCTCAATCCTTGGTTTTTCTTCTGCCATGAGCTTTTTATCGGCTTCCAATGCTGCATTTTCTTTCTTGGTTACTTCTTGTTTCACAATTAGCGCTCCTCCTGTTATAGTTAGTAGTAAAATTATCCCAATACTTGCTATAATAATCTTTGTCTTTGTTTTCATCTAACCGCCCTTTTCCCATATATATCATATCATAAATTTGTACTGGAGGAATAATTTTGGCTAAAATAACAGAAGAACAATATTTTGGACTAGCAGATAAAATTTATCGTAATCAGTCACTACGTATCAATCCCATCAGGCCTTTGTCAGAGTTTAAAGAGAGCGATTTGTTACCCCTCACACTCGACGATAAATCGAAATGGATCACCATCGGGTCTATCGATAAAAAAAGTGGCATCCAAGCAGCTGCCGTCGTTCCCTATAAAGAATACATAGATGTATGTAGTGGAAAAACCAAAGAATTTACGAATATTGTCTTTACCTCTCGTGGTTCTGAAGATAAGGCTGATTGGTCAACAAACTTGACAGATTTACCAAAACACAAACTCCCAAAACAAGATAGCCAATTTAAGGAGTATGATAATTTCGTCAAAAACACCTTGTCCTCACATACCACGAAAGACTATTCTTTTACAGGACACAGCCTTGGTGGTGCTTTAGCACAGTATGAAGCTGTGAAACATACAAAGCCAGCAATTACATTTGCTGCCGCTCGATCGTTTAACAAATTGACTCCTGAAGAACAAGCCAAGGCAAAGAATGGCGACTACTTCCAATTGATTAAAGATTTCCGGCATACAGGAGATGCAGTTGGCCTATTGCCTCCAAATGCCTTTGTTTTTTACCAACAGTATTATTCTGCCAACGGTGCCGCTAGCGATCCAATTAATGCCCATTTAACGGAAGGTTTCCGTAAACAGTTTAGTAGCAACGGGACAACAAAATTAGCGATATCTCCAGATGAGATCAAAGCTCAGGCAGATATCATTAAAAGTGTTGCTACAGATATTGATCGTATGATCCGGCTGCTGGAAGATTTCCGGCGTTACGAAAGTGATGCTGTCAAAAAAATGATCTCAAAAGCCAATAATCAAACCTACGGTGGGGAATATGATCTATTGAACGAAAATGACGTCGATAATATCGTTCACGACCTCGCAGTAAGTCGTACAGAAGGCGTGTACCGTTTCCATGATGAAGAAATACTACATGACCTATTCAATAAACTACTGGAGAGACAGTATCACCTGCAGCAATTTGCACATGAAATTGGAACAGCTGGGCAACACATGCTACAGACAGATATCAATCTTGGCCACGATTTAGAGAACACAGTTGGAAGCCTTTTAGGAATAGCCGCTGGGAATGCTGCCAGCTATTTTAGTAAATAACACACGCATATTGGGGGAAACAAAATGGATCCATATCAATCCTTAAGAGAGATAGAAGCAAAAATTGCGGAAGCTTTAATCGATGGCGCCGATGCTACCATTGATGCTCTCAAGGCGCAAAAGACAGAATTTGAACGGCAACTGCAACTCGCAGCCTTAAAACGCCAGTTATTGCGTGATGCCAACGCGCTTGTCGAAGATGCTAAGCACATACTACACGGGAAAGAGACCATGTTTGATGATTGGGGACGAGCGCTTACTCGTTCCAAGAGCCAATTAGGCATTGCATTTGAAAGCAAGACCGGAGACGCTATCGGCTTACAATTTCAAGACGAGATTTCCAAGTTATGCAAGGATCGTGAAGAAGATTTCCAAGAGTTGAAGAAAAGTTGCAAGGTAAATATTCATCTATAATCTAACGAATAAAAGACGCTATAAAGTGGGTACGTACAACTTCACTGCGTCTTTTCTCTTTGGGGAAGACAATAGCATTCTTCTTTGATTTCAACGACTTTTCCACCAAGTTTGATGGCCGCTTTGTCAGCCATCTCTTTGAAAAAGAAAATATATGCCAAATCAATACGCACGTTTGGAACATGCGCTGGAATAAGAAAAATTGGTTTATTCGGATAATCGAGCCATTCCATAAAAATCTGGTGATCTACCACAACAATATACTGCCGTGGTACGGCCAATCCGCTCTCATCTTGTATGATTTCAATTTTCATACCGTCCTTCTTCATTGTTCACCCACCTCGCGCCATTTCCACAACCCTATGTCCATTCCTTGTTGTTTTTCTGCTACAGTAAAACTCTCAAAACGCGCACTAAACTTCGCTTTATCCAAAGTTGTTTCTTGGCCACTACTAATCGCCGTTTCATATACATATACATTTTCTTTCATATCGATAACAATAGCACGCCCAGATGGGTGCATACCAATCATTTTCATGTCTCAGCTTTCCCCCGTTTCGGCTTCGGCACCACTTTATTTCTTTCCAGGTAGCATAACGGATTCCCTTGCTGTGTGCGAATCATCAGCGAGCTCTTTTTTGTGTCCATCGCCTCGACATAAACCATACCGTGATTGGATATAGCTAGTACCAACATACGTAAATCTTTTTTCACATCCCTATACCAGTAACCGTTTGCGGTCATCTGTTTTTCCAACGTCATAATATTTTCAAATGGGGTCATCTATTTTACCTCTCCTTGTTGATTGTATATGGTATTGTTCGCGTTTACAATCCATGCTATAATTAGTTTATTCATCCCTATATAACTCAACTCCCGTTATATAGTCCTAGCCTTTGATAGACTCAAAGGCTTTTTTTGCTTCTATTTCAGTCTACAATGTTTTGAAGGCAACGACAAGGTACAAAAAGACCTAAGATTGCCTCTACCGCCCAACAGCAAATCATGCTATAATGACCATGGTAGTACTTTTAACAACCCTTTTAAGTGCTACTCTTCATGTACAAACTCTGTACATAACATACACTGAAGATGCCTCTCACCGCGCTTGGTGACACGCATCTTCTTTTTTATCGTTACTTTCCAAACCCTCGATCTGTCACGTAACCTACCTTGCTCCAGATATTTTTCTTTGCGTGCTTCGCCTGTTTTTCCGCCGCCTTCAGCTGATTCAAATATTTCGTGTTCGGTGGATACACATAAGCTACGCGAGCAAAGCCTTCACGCACCATCATTTCATTGACGTTTTTTCCATCGGCGTAGAGATATGCCAACGTGCGATCATACCGATCCGTACGATCACCGACGTCATACTCCAGATAAAGTTGGTCCGCAGCATTTACTATTTGTTTCATCCTATCTGATGCCTCTATGGCAAATGGTTGCACTGCAACGCCTCTTTTCACACTCTCCGGTGTATCAATGAGTAATAATCGAACCGTTGTCACTTGCCCACTTTCAAGCTTTACAGCCACTGTATCGCCATCAACAGCATGATCTAATGTCACACGAACCGCATGTTTAGGTACCTCGATGGATATATCCTGGTCCTTTTGTTTCTCCCCAGTGACGGCCGTAACCAGTCCATCCCACGTTTCAGGAATGCTTCCGTTTACTTTCCCTGTCGTGAATGCTCCAGCAATCACAACAATGATGGCTATAAGTAGCCTTAACTTCCATTTTTTCAAACCAATCCACTCTTTTCTATTTTAATTTTTGGCAAAAGAAAAGATAGCACGAATGCGCTATCTCACTAGCTATTTATGATCATTCTTTGCTTCAGCATCCGTTAAAAAATCTTTCGGAATCTCCCAATTGCCGTTTGGTTTCTTAATCATCCCGGAAGCCTCCAAGAGCCCTGATAGTGTGCGAAAGTAATATTTGACTGTCTGTATATCCTCAAAATCTCGGCATCTGGGGACTCTTCCCCAAATGCGGTATATCTCCTTTACCTCACGTATGTACCTAGCTCGAATCTCTAGCCCTTCGTCTTCAGTAGCGTACAAGGTCAATCCAGCCATACGTAATGTATGTTCCCACGAGCCAAATCTGTCAACAGCAGTATATTTATAACGATACTCTGCTAAACCGGACGGTGGACGACCAATTTTTGTGGAGATCCGTTGAAGTTCTTCTATTAGAAATTCATCTGTATACTTTTTGGACAAATTGTTCACACTCTCCTTTTATATCATTTAACCACTTTTTCTATGAACCACTCATGTAATTCTTGCCCCTTTTGAAAGCTAGCGTATGGTTCCTCACAAAGAAGTTTAAAAATAATTTTTTTTACGATTGTTAATAGCTGTTCTATTTCGTATCTATCTATCTCCGTATCACGTCCATGAACTATGGCACTTCTCTTAGCATATATTGATTTTATAAAATCAAATATCTCTTTCTTATCCTCTCCTTCTGATACGATATAAGATGCTGTCAACCCTAAATTAAATACTATTCCTGGGCTAACTAAATCCCTCGACTGTACTTGCAATAAGCATTCCAAAGCATACACTAACTCTACTAACTTTCGCTTAAGATCGTATTCCTTTATCGATTTCCCTACCCATATAGATGCGTTGAAAATTTTATTCTCCATTTCTGTTTTTTTATCAACATTCAGTAAGCTAAGGCATTTCTGATTGTCTTCCATTTTAAAATGACTATCCTCAAAACTGACAAGTCTGTATGGCTTAGCCGTTGATCGAGTAGATGAACCTTTTTCCTTTGAATATATATCATATTGCGTATGCCTCCCAGTTGTTGTACCACTATTTATTTCAATTCGATGGTACTCTGGAGCTGGGGTTAACATCGTTAGAATATGTTCCAAATCATCAAATATTTTATATGCCTTTTCATACGCTAATTTTAAAGTGTATGAAGAAACCAATATCGACGCGTACATGGAGTTTTCTGTAGTATTTGGGTGAATATGTCCTTCCTCAAGCAAAGTTTTATTTAATAGTTTCTCCGAACTTATTCGTATATTACCAAGCATCATCTCGCTATCTGTGTATTCAAAACCATTAATAATACAATACACCCAAAAATTATTTTTCTTACGCTTTTTAATATCTATAATAAATTGATTTAAATCTTGAGTAACTTTATTCGAATCTTTTTCATACATCATGATATATTTCATTGTAACATCGCTAAATTCTTTAAAGTCTGCAAATTCCTTTATATTTTCCTTCCTGTATAAACTAGCTAGTTTATATGAAAAATATTTATCTAAATATGCAACTACCTGCCCCCCATTAATATCATCGATTATAGTAGTTCTAGCCGAACTGAAAGCAACATCGTCTATTTTATTCGATAACTCTATTGATTCCAGAACTTTCTCCATTTTTTCAACGTTTATCACTACTTTCGCCCCTATCATTTTATATCGTTTACTTTGATCTTTTTCTATTTGCACGAATCAGCGTACTTTTGGATATCCCAGTATTCTTCGCCACCTCTGTATAGGACATCTCTTTTAGTAATCCCAAGGCAAAATCAATTTGCGCTTTTGTAAATTTTTTCGGCCGCCCTTCCCGAAAATCAGGATTCAGCTTAGCCCTTTTCTTTCCTTCAGCCGTTCGCTCCAAAATCATATCCCTCTCAAATTCTGCAAAGGCAAAAAAGTTGGCCAAGATTAAGCGACCGGTTGGAGTGTTCTCAATAAGGCCCAAATTCAAGATATGCACTTTGATCCCTTGTTCAAATAAATTTTTTGTTGTGGTTAATCCTTCTACGGTGGAACGAGCAAACCGATCTAATCTCGTAACAACAAAAGTATCTCCTTCATTCAACTTAGAAAATAATAAATCCAGCTGCTTACGAGCCATTTTTGATCCAGTTACTTTCTCATGAAAAATCTCTTCACATCCCGCAGCTGTTAAAAGCTCGACCTGCGTTTCGTAATCTTGGCCAATTGTCGATACACGTGCATAGCCATAGATCATTCCTCTAATTCCCTCACTGTTGTACTTCCTTGGAACTTTGATAGTCCAAGCGAACGCACATCGGCCAAATCACCATCTGTTTGTAATTTCAACGCTCGTTCAAAACTTTCATCTGTTAACTGGGAAAGTTGGCCAGCGATCAACAACAACTCTTTTCTATAATTTTCTAGCTCTTCTTGCTTTTTGGATTTATGAATACCGTTCAAATTATTTTCCAACCTGATCAAATCCGAATGGATCTTACTTGCTAATTGCCGATGGTTCATATTGGTAAAATTCATGAAAAACACCCCTTACTTATGAACACGAGTTATGACACCGCTCGATGTACTGATTTTATCACAAAACGAAAACGGTGTCAAAACTTATAAGTTTTGACACCGTTGAGGAAAATAGTACTACTTATACTTCCATTTCATCTTTCCTGCTATTACCATAAACCAGTGAGCATCATTTAGCTTAGAAAATTTACGCCTTTTAAAATCCAAAAGTAACATATTACCTAAACAATATTTTAATATTATCTATCTGGATACTTATCACGAACTATTTCTCTTAATACGTAATTAGAATCGATTAGAGCATGTTGGTATATATACTCTTCAGTATCTTCGCTATGTTTACCTATTTTTTTTGCGGCATGAACCAATCGACTTTTAACAAGCGCATTATCTTGGCTCATAATCTGAACTAATCGAGTAGTAATGATTTTTTGAAATCGTTCTACTTGCAGTAATGTTATCAAGATGTTAACAGCTTCCCAACGAACTTCTATCACCGTTGCAGTCGACCACTCTAATACAAATTGAAAAATCAAAGCCTTCTCATCGTCGTTTATACGAGAAGTATCATCTCCAAGATATACTTGAATAAGCTTGCAAGCTGTTATTTTCGCGCCAGAACTTGAGCACTTAGATAAGGAGTTGAGTAGGTCCGCCCACACTTCATTTCCTAAACAACTCTTTAATAATAGCACCGCTAATTCAAATAAATTGTTATCCAAATAGGCCACCATAGATTGATTTTCATTCATTAGGTAGTCTCCCTCTATTAATAATTTAATAGACTCAGAATTTCTATCACCAATATTTGGATCGTAATAATTCAAAAACATCAATAATTTAATTGCTTCAGTTTTGACTTCAATTAGTTGCTTAGTACTCGTCACAGCCTCTGTTGAAACAACAAATAATGCATCTAAGATTGACTTAGGAATTCTTTCTGTTTGCTGAGAGATTATAAATCTTATAAATTGATAGGGAGAGTTTCCAGAATGAGAATATATACCATTTTCCCCTTGTGCCTTATTATCTTCTCTTATCTCATCTGTATATCTTAATATCGCATCCTGATTTGTTACAACATCGTTCCTAGTTTCTAATAAATACTCAAGGTTATAAAAATCTGGCATAGCTTCCTTGATTTTTTCCTCTAATATATCCAAATTATGAACCTTATTTCGACCCAGGATACAACATAATTCTTTGATGCCATTCTGCTGGAGTTTATTATCTCTGTTTTCCAAATATGCGATCACTGTCTGAACTACTTTATCTTTATTTTTTTCCATTACACTCTCATAATCTACATCCCTTGCCCACATTTCGAAAACATTCGAATAATAAATATTCTTCCCTTCACCAATTAAAAGCAGGCCAAATTCAATGATATAATCACTAGATATCCTTTCTTTAATTTTATGAATCGTTTTGAAAATTTGTGACTCTATGTTGTATGGCGTGACTTTACTTTTGGCCCATTTGTTCAACTCATCTTTAATACCGTTCCAACTATCATCAAAATCCACATCACTTAAATAATATCCTACCTCAGAAATAGCTAGTAGATTCCCTTGAAACCTTTGATAATCAAGTATCAGATTATTTGAGTAATCAAACACTTCCTTCGCATCCCTGTCATTCATTCTTCCTAATAATAGTTCGAAATGACGCACTAATTGATGAATCTTAGTTCTATCTAAAAGTATAATGCTGTTTTTCAATGTCAGCATTAATGATGGCCAATTCTCATAATGAGAACTGATATGAAAGCATAATTTTTGAATAAGCCCATATATTCTAGTCAAATGAGTAATCGATCCAACTGCCATTGATTGAAAATAAATATCCGCAATTTTATTAGAATGCACGGATAGATCACCTAAAAATCTTTGAGATCTAAAGGATCTTATTTCATTTTTTTGACTATCTTCTATAATCCAACTTAGCAAATCCTTTTCATATCTATCAATTAATGGATAGTACAGTTTTTCTTCTCTCAAGTCCAACAGTTCTTTTCCTTCATTCTTCTCTGCAAATTGCCCCAGCTTTTCATGATATATATAAATTTGGTTTCTTAAATCAATGAGAATATCCTGAATCATCCATTCTTCTATTTGTAGTTCTTCAGCTTTTTTAAACGCTTCCTTTAGTTTAGCAATACTTGTTTCTACATCCTCATTAAAGTAGGATTCAATTGCTTCCCATCGCAGACTTACAATTGCGTAATATTTATCATCTAATTGATACTTCAGCTCTTTTAAAAATAAACCCGTATTAAAGCGTTCAATTGCTGTATTTTCAAATAAGACTGGCAAAAACAAAGAACAGTAATAATCTAAATTTTTTTCAACGAGACTATTAGATTTTTCATCACGATCCCCAAAAATCATTTTAGCAAAGTACTGCCTACTATGGTAATTAGCCAACTGATCTTTTTTTAATATTGTTGTTGCCTTGTAAACTGACTTGTCTAGTATGACGTCTTCGTTCTCCTCATCTTCCACTTGTACAAGATTTCCTCTAGTATAGCGTTTATAGATGAACAATATATCATCTATAAGGTCTTTTGCTCCATTTTTAATAAAATCTTCAAATGTTTTAATTTCTTTTATTTTTGGGCCACCTGGTTTCATTATTGCTTTCTGAGTTGCCGTTATCTCACGCTTTTCACCCTCACAAAAATAATATATTGAAGGGATGTTATATTTATTTACTTCTTGAATTTCCGTGGCCACACCATCTGGAACATCGTCATCATTATCGATTAAAAAAATACAAACATCGCAGTATTTAATATTTTCCTTGTAATGAACCAAAGCGCTTGCAGTAGAAGGCCCCGTCTCTTCAAATGAATACACATTGAATAGCCCTGTGTTCACAAGTGATTCTCGTATAGCTTTTCTTGCTAATCTATATTTAAATGACGAATCAATTTTTGAACTAATAAATACTACAATTTTATTTTCTGGAACTATAACCATTTTGCCCTCCCGTATTCCGCATTTTTATACACTTTCATATCATTTTCCTATTTCGGTATTACACCTCTAGTAAATAACCTCCCTATCTAATGTATAATATTTACATTATAGCATTAAATTTCAAAAAGTGATTTTATTTTTTTGTCCATATTTTATCTTTTCATTATAATATGCCCTTCATAGTATCTGTATATCCTTTGTCGTAGGTCGCTTTAAGCTTTTCGTGACTTTGAGTAACAATAAATTTTATAGTCCTTATATACCAAATAAGCTTTTTAGCAACTCTTTTTCAAAATCAAATCCCTCTACTTCAAACGAATACTGCGGGAAATACCACTCAAAAAGACTTGTTCCTCTTACACTTTCTGATTCCAATAAATTCATATCCTTATTGTACTTAGATACCTTTTGAAGAAAATTATATTCAAGTCTATCTAGTGCTTTGCGCAGTTCATCACTAGATTCTAATGCCTTGTTTATGATATTTCTCAATTCCCCAACCTCAATCAACTTTTCTTTTTTTAGTTTGAGTAACACATCTTCTAATAGCTCCACTAAGAAATATAAATTATTATAGCTTTCCCCCACAATAACACCTTGTGATTTATCTGCTAAAAATGAACTCAAATACCCTGTATATGTTTTTAAAACATGGACTTCTTCTTTTAATTTATACACCGTAGTTATTAGAATCACTAATTCTTCGGAAGGAATATCAATCTTTTTCTTATTTACTGATTTTATATGTACGCTTAGTATATGCAGACAATTAATCGACTGCATTAAAATTGCATATGATAGTTTTGAAAATGATGTAACATGTTCTAACAACTCATTTTTTTCATTCATTTTTTCTATATATTCTTGGTTTTTTATATTCAATTTTTTAGTATATAAGTCCATTTCTTTTTTATACCTTTCTGATTTCACCTTCCAGTCCTCGTCTTCCTTCCTAGTTTTTTTACTCCAATAAATCGTCCATCCTATACTTCCCAAAGATAAAACCGTAGCGCATACAGATATTATTGTATTCCATTCAATCATTTTACACCCATCCTTCCCAATTAATCTATATTCTAAATATACCTACCAAGGTAATAATTTACAAGAAAAAAATAAATTTTAACAGTAGTCTATCCAAGATTCAATCTCCAGAGCATTTTATTCTCTTCTTCTTTTTGCTGTTTAATTTTCATTAAAAATAAAAAATAGTGCCAAAACCCGTAAGTTTCAACACCATCGCATAAACTATATAAACTCTCCTACTTACTCAACCTCACAAGCTCAATCCCTGCTCGGTCCCACATCTCATTCATCATATCATAATACTGATCATCCATCGCAACATCGACAAGCATCCGAGTCTGGTCGCCAACTGGTTCGAAAATATAGTGTTCCAGCATATCTGCAAATGCAGCGACTTCGACGTATTTCCCGTCATTGATTTCACCTAAAAAGGCGAATTTGATTTCTTTTTCTGGTTCAAAAACGACTACTTTTGAAACCAGGCCATTTCCATCTGGATCAACAAAGTTAACGGTTTCATTAAGTCCCATTTCACCAGTGTAGGTCGATCCTTCGTGGAACGCTGCTGTCCATTTTTCGTACTTACTGCGATCAACGACTAGTTGCCAAGCCTCTTTCGGCCCGCACTCCAGCGTGAATTTTTTTTTTATGTGTTTCATAGTATCATTCCCTCCTAATTTTGTAGTGCCGTCATACATTTATATTGTAGTCTATTCGATATGCCTGAACAAGTAATCGCGCTCTCTAGATTCGCCGTTTTTCAGTATTCATTCCGTACCATTCTCATTTCCTCGATATCTATACTTCGACACGATAAATAGTATCAAAAAAACGCCTAAAGAGATGCTGAGCGATTCTAACCACGTATCCTTGAAAATAAATTTTAGCACTAAGAAAATGACGATGGACATTGTTAATACGCCGTTTACATAGGATGCCCGCTTCTTTTTTCTACTCATCCAGCATTTCTCCTCTTCGGTTTCCTCACTTCTTAAAAACAAGATCCTGCGATTCCAGTCCTAAAACCTGCCGCGAAATCAGCGCCACACCTCCAAGTAACGAGGAATCATAAATATCGTGTTGCGTAAATTCAATTCGCGTTTCGCCTAATGGATCGAGCGCCTTGTATTCCTCGAAAATCCGCTGTAACAAATCTGGGAATTGCGATAAGGACCGCGAAGAAAGGAATACCGCTTCCGGCGCGCTATACTGCACGAGATTATAAGCCATTTGCGCGATTGCCGTAATCCACTCATCAACGACCTCCAAAACAAACGCATCCTTACTCTCTATCAACGCAGCAAACTCATCCACCGTTAACTCCGCCTTCTTTTCGTGCTTCGCGATTCTCTCCATAATCGCTTTTTCCGAGTATAATTCCTCTAATCGGTACACTTGCTTATCCTTATAAATCACAGAACGCCCAATTTCACCGGCCAAACCTTGCACGCCATAATAAAGTTGCTCATTAATAATCGTGCCCACGCCAATTCCATTATGAATATTCAGCGCCAATAAATTTTGAAGTGGTTCCTCGCCAGCATAATACCAGAAATCTCGAATCGAAATCGCGGTTAAATTAGCCTCATTTTCAAATCGAATCGGCACATCGACAATTTCTTGCAACGCAGGCAGTAACGCAAAAGAATCCAGCTCCAAAAACGGACTATACCGAATCTCATTCTCGTGAACCGGCGCATGTGTCGACACCGCAATCCCCAGCAGCCCTTTCATCGTATCGAAAGCCTGCAAGCCAGAAATAACCTCGCGCATCATCTGAAAAACATCTTTGACACTATTCCCAACAAGGCGCAGCGAATCCTTTTTAATCACCTCGCCGTTCAAATAGTTCACCGAATACCTCAAATGCCTGGCGCCCATATCGAAAGCCAAAACATAGCCATACCGATAATTAAATTGAATCAAATTCGGCCGACGCCCACCTGCATTTGAGGCCTCACCAATACCAAGCTCCTCGATCAGCCCTTCTTCATGCAGCTCCCGAATAATAGAAGATACCGTGGATTTCTGCAAATGAATCGCGCCAGCAATCGAACTCCTCGACGTCTGACCAGCATTAAATAGAGTTTTTAACACCAATTTCTTATTGTTCTCTCTCATAACATCCTGATCAGTTTTCTTCGTCATCTATATACGTCCCTTCTTGCTTCCCGTTTTTAAAAAGTATATCACATTACCACAACATCTTAAAAGTTAAAACGGACCACTGCACGTTTCTAGGCGCAATGATCCGTTCCTTTTATTTCTCCTTATAAGAAAAATAGTCAAAATCTGCAGGCAAATCATAACCAGAATAATCCACATTCGCCATTCCCACGAAAGCACCTGTGAAGAAACCGCCATACGACTGTACAACATAGTCATCAGATAAAATTTTGGCATCTAATCGTATGTCAATATCACGCCAGCTGTTCCCATCAAACGAATAAGCATACACATAATACGTTTTTTCCACGCGAACTTTGAAATGCACATAGTCCACATTTTCCGGAACGCTAATCGCCTCTTCTTTTAAAAAGCTTGTCAATTGGCCCCGATTATTCTGACTTAGCTCAATCACCCGACCGTTCACTTCATTCCAAGTAACGTGAATCATCGACCAGTGCTGCGAATTATAGTAATTTACCAGCCCGGCCATTTGCTGAAACGTCGTTGGCTCGTATTTCAGCGCCGTCTCTGCCTCGAAATGAAATGCCTGCCAGCGCCTCGCAACTAGCGATAATTCATGCTCATTCGTTAGAGAACCTTTCCCGATAAGCCTCAAATGCCCCGGATTCACTGAAAGCGAGCCCATTCTATCATCAAAAGGAACGCGCAACGTGTTGAAATTAAGATTCAACTGCGGCTCATCAAAATCATCTTTTTCATCGTAGGTTAGCGGATACACGTGTGGCGTAACGTCTTTTGGTGCCTCGACAAAACGGCTTCCCTGTTTACCACCAACAATATGCGGCCACTTATCCTCGTCCCACGCCACTTTTTGAATCGCGGTTTCCCGACCTAGCGTACACCAACCTCTCGGATCATGGCTCGACTCTGTTTCATGATGCCAAGGGCGCCCCGTCAAATGCGCAAAATACCATTCTCCCGACGGCGTCTCAACCAGCGCACCATGTCCATTTTTTTGCAAATAGTTCCCCGGAGAATCAAATGCCGTCAGAAAAACATCGCCAGGCTGCGTTTCATATGGGCCAAACAGCTCCTTAGATCGCGCAACGACTTCCTGATGCGTGTATACAGTCCCGCCCTCCGCACAGAAAAGATAATATTGACCGAACAACTTATAAATATGCGGTCCTTCGACTAATTTCACATCGGTTCCGTGGTAAATAATCCGCCCCGTTTCCGGTAATAAACGCCCCAATTCCGGCGAATATTCGGTCAGCTTGATACCATTAAAAGGATGGCGATACTCCCTATGATCCCACTCCATCTGGACTAAGTATTTTTTGCCATCATCATCGTGAAAAAGTGACGCATCAAACCCAACACCATTCAGTTTAATAGGATCCGTCCAAGGCCCGCGAATGTTCTCCGCCGTCGTCAAATAATTCGTCGCGTCCTTAAAAGCGCCTTCCGTTGTCTTAACATCCGTATATACGAGCCAAAATTTCCCGTCGGCGTACGATAAATCTGGAGCCCAAATGCCGCCCGAATCCTTATTTCCCTTCATATCTAACAATGTTGTCGTCGTTAGTGGATGCCCTATGAGTTGCCAGTGGACTAAATCTTTTGACTCGTGAATCTGCACTCCCGGAAACCACTCGAATGTTGAATTTGCGATATAATACGTATCCTCTACCCGAATAATCGAAGGATCCGCATTAAAACCTTTCAAAACTGGATTTTCAATTTGCATATCCTTTTACCTCCTCATTTTTAGCTATTTTTACGACTTTCAATTTCACGGCTAATTTCTAGATAGCGCTCATCTGTGATATCATATTTCGAAATAATAATCATCGCCACAACAAGCAAAATCGCTGGGAGTACGGCAACGAGCCATAAAATACCTTCCTGTACGAACGCCGACTGTGCCTCACTTCCCGCACTGTAACCAGTAATGCTTAACACAAAACCTGGAACCACGCCTCCAAGCGCCATCCCAAATTTGAAGAAAAATCCTGTTAAAGCGTTTACAATACCTGAAATACGGCGTCCCGATTGAAGCTCTCCATATGAAATAACCTCTGGAACAAGCGCCCACATATAACCCGTAGCAACGATGACACCAGTAGATTTAATAAACTGCGCGATCAACACCAACGTCACATGATCTTGAGGATTCGGAATAAAGTATAACGCCAGCATCCCAATAACCGCAATGCCTAAAAAGACCATGAATAATTGCTTTTTACCGATCGCTTTTTTGATAGCAGGAACAAGTGGTAGGAAAATGAACGCCGGAATGGAGCCTAGCGCATTGAACCACTGAACGGAATCAGAAGCTTTGACAACATACTGCATATAATAAGCCCCGCCAGCATTCCCAATCGACATCATCGCAAAAGCAGTAATAAAGAAAAACGCCAAGACACGAAGCGGCTTATTCCGTTTGAACTCCGTTAATAAATCAGAAACTTTCACCTCATCTTGCTTATCCACTTCCATGACAACCCGTTCTTTCGTTTGCGTAAAACAGAAAATTAAAATAGCAAAACCTACAGCCGCATAAATCGTCATGGTAATGAGCCAACCACTTGCCGATGCTTTTGTGTCCCACGAACCATCCGTTGAAAAAAGTTTGACTAAAACAGGTACGCCATAAGCAACCGCTAAACCACCAAAATTGGCTAAGAACATCCGAGTAGACGTTAATTTTGTGATTTCGTCATTATCACGAGTCAGCGAAGCATTGAGCGCACCATAAGGAACATTAATCCACGTATAAAGCATCGACAAACCAACATACGTAATGTAAGCATACAATAAACTACCTGAAAAACCATTCCAAAACACGAGTATCGCAAAAATAGACAGTGGCAAACCGACAAGAATCAAGTAACCACGATATTTCCCAAAGCGCGTCGTATGCTTATCGACAATCGTTCCAACAATAGGATCCCAAACCGCATCAATAATCCGAACAACCAGAAACATTGTCGCTGCAGATCCCGGATTCAGCCCAAACACATTGGTGTAGAAAAATAACAGATAAGTCGAAACCGTGTTGTAAATCAGGTTTTGCGCCATATCTCCAGAACCAAAGCCAATTCTTTGCAGCCACGACAATTTATAAAACCCATTTTCAACACGCACTTCTTCCCTCGCCATACTGTTTTCCATCAAAATTCCTCCCGAATTCAAAATGAAGTAACCGTTTTCAGGAATAGTATATCATAGTTGGTTTGATGGAACAACTTATTATGAGCTTTTCTTGTAAAAAATATGTTAAAGCGGGAATAATTCATGTTTGTTGCTTATCTTACATTAAACAATCAATGTTTCACGTGAAACATCATTAAAAATCACCGCTCCCTAATCCAGAAACGGTGATTTTTAGCTATCTATCTACTTACTTTCCAAATCATGTACAAATAATCCACTCAACAATTTAGGCTCAAACCAAGTCGATTTCGGCGGCATAATCTCACCAGCATCCGCCACATCAAGCAAATTATCCATCGTCGGCGGGTACATCGAGAACGCAATCGTATATTTCCCAGCATCCACAAGCTGCTCCAACTCACCTAGCCCACGAATCCCACCAACAAAATTAATCCGGTCATCGCGTCTGATATCTTCAATACCGAACAACGGCGTAAGTACCTGATCCGCCAAAATAGACACATCAAGGCTCGCAATAACGCCTTCACCAGCAAACTCAGGTTTCACTTTCAAACCGTACCACGAACCATCCAAATACATCCCAAACGTGTTCGGTGTCGCAGGTTTATACGCCTCTTTTCCGACCTTCTCTACATCAAATTTTAAAGCCACTTGATCTAACAAATCCGTCGCGATTGGCACATCGACCACCCGATTATAATCCAGAATCTCTAGCTGATCTTGCGGGAATAACACCGCTAAAAAGAAGTTAAACTCAGCGTCCGCACCAGCATCCGGAAACTCCTCCCGACGCTTCAGACCAACTTTGACCGCCGATTCCGTGCGATGATGACCGTCCGCAATATAAAGCGCCGGAATCGCCTCAAACGCCTTCGTAAGCACGCCTACCACATCCGCATCATCCACCGTCCAAATCCGGTGCTGCACGCCATGAAAGCTCTCAAAATCATACACAGGGTCATGGCTACCAATCCAAGCATCCACCACATTATTCACTTCATCATCCGAACGATACGTCAAGAAAATCGGACTCGTATTCGCATCCGTCACATCTACGTGGCGAATCCGATCCAGCTCCTTCTCCTCACGCGTCAACTCATGCTTCTTAATCGCGCCACTCACATAATCATCAATCGCCGTACACGTCACAAGCCCCGTTTGCGGCCGCCCGTTCATCACTAACTGATACAAATACAACTCCGGCTTCCCGTCCTTCACAAGCCAGCCCTTCTCCTGAAACTCCGCCAAATTTGACGCAGCCTTTGCGTACACCGAGTCATCATACGGCGACAAATCAGCGGCCAAATCAATCTCCGCCTTATCAATATGTAGAAACGACATCGGGTTCGAAACGCCCAATTTCCGCGCCTCCTCCGTACTCAACACATCATACGGCAACGAAGCCACATAAATCGCCTCTTTCGCACTCGGTCTAATCCCTTTAAAAGCCCTAATCTTTACCACAAAAAATCCCTCCTTATTTTATAAAAATAGCCACGACAGAAAATCCATCGCAGCTATTCATTTTTATCTCAGTAAGCCGTAACACCAGCAGGCTCAATCGCGCGCACTCGAATCACACCAGGAATCGCGTTCAAACGATCCACAACGAGCGATAAATTACCCTGTGCACCTTTTTCCATATCAATCAGCGTATACGCATAATCGCCCTTACTACGGTTCGTCATATCCAAAATATTAATCGACCCGTTCGCCAGTTCCGTCGTCACCTGTCCGACCATGTTCGGCACATTATGGTGAAATACCCCCAAACGCGGATGTCCATTATAAGGCATGTCCACATTCGGATAGTTCACCGAATTTTTAATACTACCCGTCTCTAAAAAGTAAGCCAATTCCTTCGCCGCCATTTTAGCACAGTTGGTTTCTGCCTCTTCCGTCGAAGCCCCCAAATGCGGCAGGACTTCCACTTGCGGATGCTTCACAAACGCTTCCGTCGCAAAATCTGTGATGTACATGCGTAACTGACCAGCATTCAGCGCCTCCACCATCGCCTTCTCCTCCACCAATTCCCCACGTGAAAAATTAAGCAAAACAGCGTCCGGTTTCAGCAATTGCAACGTTTCCCGATTGAACATTCCCGCCGTATTATCCTTTAGCGGCACATGCACCGTCAAATAATCACACGTCGCCAAAACTTCCTCCAGCGTCATCGCGCGTTCCACTTCTTTCGAAATCCGCCACGCCGTGTCCACCGAAACATACGGATCATAGCCGACAACTTCCATGCCAAGCGCCGACGCATCATTTGCCACAAGCGCACCAATCGCGCCTAAACCAATGATGCCAAGCCGTTTTCCAGCAAGCTCCGTGCCCGCGAATTTCTTCTTCCCAGCCTCGACTTTTTTCTCAATATCATTTCCATCAAGCGTCTTCACCCATTCCGAACCTTCCAAAATCGGCCGTGCACCCATAAATAAACTCGCTAATACCAGCTCTTTCACCGCGTTTGCATTCGCACCAGGCGTATTAAAAACCACGATTCCCTTATCCGCGCAAGCCTCCACAGGAATATTATTCACTCCCGCACCCGCTCTGGCAACAGCTTTCACACTGTCAGGAAACTCGAAATCATGCAGATCATAACTTCGCAGTAAAATACCATCCGGCGCCTGATTCCCGTCAATTAAATATTTTTCCACATCGAACTTACGTAATCCTTCTTTAGCAATCGCATTGAAAGTCTGAATATTAAACATGTATTTCTCCCCCTTTATGAGTCGCTACAAATTTTTCCATCAGAGCAGTCAGCGCTTCGACACCCTCATAAGGAAAAGCATTGTAGATACTTGCACGCATACCACCAACCGAACGATGTCCCTTCAAATTCTCAAAATGAAGTTCCTCCGCCTCTTTAATAAATAACACATCCAACTCCGGTGAACCCGTCACAAACGGCACATTCGTAAGCGAACGATCCGCCTTGTTTACAGGAGACGAAAACATCGAAGACGCGTCCAAATAATCATATAAAAGTCCAGCTTTCTTCCTATTAAACGCCTCGATTCCCGCTACGCCACCTTGCTCCTTAATCCATTCAAAAACCAGCTTCGACACATAAATTGCAAAAGTCGCTGGCGTATTATACATCGAACCATTCTTCGCTTGCACCTCGTAATCCAGCATTGCCGGCAAACCAGCCACGTTTCCAATCAAATCCTCTCGAACAATAACGATCGTGAGACCCGCAGGACCAATGTTTTTCTGAGCCCCCGCATAAATCAGGCCAAATTTGCTCACATCGTACACACTCGACAAAATATTGGAAGACATATCCGCAACAAGCGGCACATCACCAGTTTCAGGAGGTGTGAAAATCGCCGTACCTTCAATGGTATTATTCGTCGTAATATGCAAATAAGCCGCATCGGACGGCACGCGCGGTATCTCTGGAATATAACTGAAATTCTTATCTTTTGACGACGCCAACACTTCAATATCGCCAATTTTACCCGCTTCCTCCATCGCTTTTTCAGACCACGAGCCAGTATTCACAAAATAGGCCTTCTTGCCAGCCATCAAATTCATCGGTACCATCGTGAATTGCAGACTCGCCCCACCTTGTAAGAATAAAATTTTGTAATTTTCGGGAATGTGCATTAATTCACGCAATAGCGATTCTGCGTCCCCAAGGATCTCCTCAAATAAATCTGAACGGTGACTTAATTCCATTACTGACATTCCTGAACCTTTGTACGATAATAGCTCCTTCTGCACCTTTTCTAAAACCGGTACGGGCAAAATCGCAGGTCCTGCTGAAAAATTATACGCTCTTTCCACACAACATCTCTCCTGTTCCAATCGTATTTCCAACCTACAACTTCGATTTCTCACATCTGGTCTTAATACAAAAACTGTGACAAGCATTACAAGTATCGCGAAAAGCCTATTTTGGAGTTCACATATGTATCTCATTCCCATTTACAGTCTAATCAAACCCAAGAAAGAATACTTACTCCTAACACTTGGATATATTATATCAGAAAATACGAATATTTTCAGACAAATTTAACTTATTCTGCGGGTTTTTATTAAAAAACATCAAGAAAGCGCCCTCATTCGGCTAAAAACCGAGAGACTCACTTTCCCACATCCTTTTAAAAACTTTTTCCGAAAAACCAATCGCCACATTATTTCCCGGGTAATAATCGTTTCGTCCGAAAAACAATCAAGTAAACCACCAGAAAAATAACCAGCGTAACAATCGACCAACGATACATCATCGCGTAGTTATAATGCGCCGCAATGAAGCTCAATCCGAAGCTACCAAGCGCCATTCCGACATCCATCCCTGACAAAAACGTCCCATTCGCGATTCCCTTTTTATCAGGTGCCGCGCGATCCACCGCCAAAGCTTGCAAGGAAGGCTGCACCATCCCGTAGCCGAGCCCGAAAAATAGCGAAGATCCAAACAAACTCCAAGCTCCCGTTGCCAGTGACAACCACCATAATCCAAGACCCATCAACACGATTCCCGGCAGAATCACCACTCGATGTCCCTTCAAATCATACAATCGTCCCGCAAAAACACGACTCACCAGCACCATAATCGCCTGCCCAACAAAGAAAATCCAGACCATCCGCACGTGTAATTCCAATCCATAAATCATCATAAACGTCTGAATCCCACCGAGCGGAAACGCCATCAACATGCACAGCAACGCCGGCAACAACGCCCCCTTGTCAAACAACTGCATCTTATGCTTCACAACGATCTCCTGTTTTGGCATTTTCAGCCGCGTCACCAATAGAAAAACTAAGACCATCAACACAATCGAGAATCCAATCAGAAAATGAAACGAAAACTGGTTCATCAAAATAATCGCAATAATCGGTGCCAGCGACATACCAAGCGCCGTCGTAATCCCCCAACCAACACCGTGAAATAACCGCAACACAAGCAATGCCGACACGACCGTTGACCAATAAAAATTCACCGTAACCGCAATCAATACAAAAAAGCCGACCAAAATCATGATTTTCGCACCAAAACGATCATTTAGCCCACCCGCAATGACCCGCATAAACAAAGCTACCAACGAAAATAAGCCCACCGCCAAACTCGCCTGGGTTTCCGTACCACCTAATTTAATAATTTGCGCCGGTAAAGTCGGCATAAAAATCTGGAATCCAATATATAAAAACAAACTCGAAATCAACAATATCACATAATCCTTCGTCCACAACTTCGCCTTCAAAAAATCCCTTCTCACTCTAAATTATTTTCAATACGCATTAAAATATCAAAAAAAACACCAAGTTCCGCATCTGGTATGCCCTTATAAAATTGCACACAGGTCATTTCCACAACATTGCGAATCATCTGCACTTTCTGCTTTCCCTCCATAGATAAAGACAGTAAAGTAACCCGCCGATCCTTTTCATCAACTATTTTAACAATCAGATTTTTCCGAACTAGCACATCCATGATTCGATTTACAGTCGGCGCATCCTTCTCCACTAATTCCGCCACATGCCGTTGTGAAATCGGCGCCCTATGGTTCACCACATTCAAAACCGACCACTGCTCTGGCGTCACATCATACCGCTTCAACCCATGCTGCAAGCCAAGACTAGCCTTCTTCGCTACCACATTCATCCGAAAAGTAATACCATCATAAAAATCTCGCATACCCAATTCACCTCACAAAATAATTGTCACAACAACTATATCACAAAAAAAGATATGACAACAGTAAATCACCGCCATCATACCTCAAACTACAACTTATTTTTCACTATCCATAGCAAATTTACCAACAATCGCAGCCACTAAACCACCAACGATAGGCGCTACAATGAACACCCACAATTGAGATAAAGCTTCACCGCCAGCAAATAGAGCTGGACCGATACTACGAGCCGGGTTAACAGAAGTTCCTGTCAACGGAATGCCTAGTAAGTGAATTAAAACTAAAGTCAAACCGATAACTAAACCAGCAAAAGCAGGATTTCCTTTTTTACCAGTAACGACGATAATAACTAATACAAATACGAAAGTTAAAATTGCTTCTACCAAGAATGCGCCGCCTGCACCGATATTTCCAAATCCATTTTGACCTAAGTTTTTAGTAGACATATCAGAAAGATTTAAGAATGAAAGCAATGTAACGGAACCAACAATCGCCCCAGCCACTTGCGCCACAACGTATCCTACTAACTCGCCACCTGAAATTCTCTTGTTTAAAAACATCGCAACGGAAACAGCCGGATTCACGTGACATCCAGAAATAGTTCCAATGCTGTACGCCATCGCAACGATTGACAAACCAAATGCCATCGCAATGCCAAGCGTCCCAATTCCTTCAATTCCGCCGCCTAAAACAGCAGTACCTGTACCGAATAATACCAAAACAAAAGTCCCGATAAATTCCGCAAATAATTTCTTACTCATGTATTCTCCTCCTTTTGAAAATTGCATACTTATTATATATACCTCTAAATAAAGAAATTGTAAACCTTTATTTATGTAATATTTTACACGTCAGATACAAAATTCACGGTATTGACAAATAGAAGCGCTTACCTTAACGTTATGTTGTATAATATATTTCAAAGGCGCACAGATGTTTCACGTGAAACATCTCATCCCGACAGTAAAGGAGCAATAACATGGCAATTATTCAAGTAAAATCAACCAATCCCGATTTTTCTTTCCTTATTAAGAAGAATCCCGAGTCAGGCATGATGCTCCGGCAAATGCGAAAAGGCATCGCGCACGGCTGGTACTCTGCGACAGATACCTACAACGTTTATTTTAAAGATGCTGATAATGAGATATCCTATAAAAAATATCGCGATGAAAATTTTGAATATCTGAACCTATCTCGCTATAATTCGAATATTTTCCCATTAAATGCGCTTGGCGAGTTCTTCTCATTAAAGGAACCCGACTCACGTGATTTACCTGGCTTCACGCACCAATTTCATATCAACATGTTCTACATTCGCCGGATCCACTACGTCGAATTCTTTCAAAAGTACATGCCAAACTATACTTTTGAGGTTGAACATCTTTCCGATAAAAACTGGGCCGTGACGATTTCCACTAAGTCTAGCCTGTACGATTTGATTCATATTTCGAACCTATTTTGCCTATTTTTCGCCGGTTTCAGTCAAGAACACTTAGATATAACCGACGATTTGCTGACAAAATACATTAAAAGTGTCCAAATCACCGATCCGCCATTCTACATTCGTAATCTTTTTGTGCATAATTTCTTAACAACACGCAGATCATTTAATCAGTTCAAATCAGAATTAGAAGCAACCGATCGCTATGATATCCAGTTTGATTTCGGTGGCACTGCCCTTCAAAGACGGAATTTCATCGCGCATCAGCTCTCTTTTGATAAAGTAATTGTAGATATCGGTTGTGGCGAAGGTTTTTACGCTATCCCATTCGCTGAGAAAACGAAGCTCGATTATTATGCGATTGATATCGATCCCGAGATGCTACTCATTACGAACAAAAAAGCCGAGAAGAAGGAGCTCGACAATATTATCACCTACTCCTCGCTGGAAACGTTCCTAGACAACACTCCTGCTGAAAAAGTCGACGTGCTTTTAACTGAAGTTATCGAGCACATGCCTACTAACATGGCGAAAAAGCTCATCCGAAAAGTGACGCAGCATATCGATTTTGATACATTCATTATCACGACACCAAACAGCGAATTCAATACGTTTTACGGTTTGGAAGGCTTCCGACATGACGATCATGATTGGGAAATGAGTACCGCGGAATTCCAAGATTGGTTGTCGGAAATCATTGACGAAAAAACGATGACGCTTGAATTCCACGCGATTGGCGACGCTGTAAATGGTATTCACACAACACAAGGCGCCATTTTACGAAAGAAGGAGGTATAATATGGAACTAAATACACAACTACACACCATTTTCCTGCTTGTCGGCCCAACAGAATGCGGAAAATCTACTTTTGCACAAGAAATTTTGATACCTCAACTTCAATTTTCCCAGGCCGATAAAAATTTCCAAGCGAACGTTCAATATTTATCATCCGACGCAATTCGCCAAGAAATTCTCGGTCACGATTACGATAAATACGCCCAAATTATGTTGGAAGCGAGTGACCAAACGTTCGAACTCTTGTTCAAAAAACTAGATATGGTTACAAAATTCCCAATCAATGCCGAATTTGTAGTTTTAGACACAACCGGACTAACCGCTGATTTCCGCGAAAAAGTTCGTGAAACAGCTAAAAACAACAATTACAATGTCGAAGTTATCCTTTTTGACTATCGTGATCGCGATGATTACTACACCAGCGAGCGCTCCAAAAAACTGATTTCCAAGCATATTACGCGTCTGAAAAAGGAAATTCTGCCGAATATAGCGCGTGAGCAATACCATCACATTCACAGGATTCGAGCTAAGAATTTCACGGACTATAAAGTCAACATCCTGAATAAAACACCATTTCTCGACACAATCCTACCAACAAACGAGACCTACACACTGATTGGCGATGTCCACGAATGTGCGAATGAACTAAAATCACTTCTACACAAACTGGGTTGCAAAATTGAGAACAATAAAATCACTCACAGCCCTCATAAAATCATACTTGTCGGCGATTGGATTGATAAAGGGAAAAATACGCGCGAAATCACCGAATTTCTATACGAAAATCAGCAATACTTCCTATTTGTACTCGGAAATCATGAAAACTTTGTTCATAAATATATTTTGGGCGAAATTAAAGGCGCAAATCAAGAAATTGTCGATAATTACTTCGACTCGATTCCAGACCTTGTCGCGGACCCAGAACTCTTCTCGAAATTCGAACAACTTTTCCATCTAGCACAACCATTTTACCGCTACATTGGCGAAGAAACAGCATCCTTTTACGTCACCCATTCACCGTGCCAAAATAAATATATCGGTAAACTCGATGGAAACTCCATGCGTCATCAACGAAATTTCCATCTAGATCGCACAAGACCTGTCCAAGAACAGCTAGCATTCCTAGAAAACGAAGCCGTGAATAATTATCCATACCATATTTTCGGACACGTAGCTGCAAAACAAGCATTTCGCATTAAAAATAAGCTACACCTAGATACCGGATGCGCCCACGGCAACGAGTTGACAGCCGTAACCTTAAAATATCGAAAACCAATGTTCAAATCCGTTCGGTCTGAAAATCAACAACTCGCTGGCGAACTTCCTACCCTTTTCAAACGCGAACAAACCGTTCAAATTTCCGAACTCGATACGGAGTCCCTCAGAAGATTACACTATATCGGCGAAAACAAAATCAACTTCATCTCTGGAACCATGTCCCCTGCACCAAAAGACCTAGCAACAAACAATCTAGAATCCCTAGAAAAAGGACTACACTATTTTGCCGAAAAAGGCATTTCTCACGTTGTCCTACAACCAAAATATATGGGTTCACGCTGCAACATCTACTTGCATAAAAATACAAAACACAGTTTCGCAGTAAGTCGAAATGGCTTCAAAATAACTCATATTGACTTGTCACCAATTTATCAATCCTTGCACCACCGATTTGCAGATTACATGGAACAAAACAAAATTCAAATGCTCATCCTAGACGGCGAACTACTCCCATGGCAAGCGCTCGGCAAAGAACTCATCGAAAAACAATTCCAACCCATCCAAACCGCGCTGGAAACCGAGTTAGCCTTTTTGCAAGCGCATGCTTTTGACGAAAGTCTCACGCAACTCATCACCGAATATGACACAACTGATTTTGAAACCGATCAAACCCAGCTCACGAAAAAGCAATTAAACGAAAAATACAGCTCGCGACTCTATCAAAACTACAAACCATTGCATCAAATCAAGCAAACACACACCAATTTAGCGCAACATCAAGAAGCTCTAAGCACGTATAAACAGCAACTAGACATCTACGCAGCCGCATCCGATCTTGATTACAAAGCCTTTTCCCTACTAAAAATAATCTATCAAGACGGCACAGAGCAAATCCCAGCGTGGCCGACCTCGGAAATGTATAGCTTTTTAAATGACGATACATTCGAGTTGCTAGATCTCACACATCCCGACTTCCTCACCACCGCTGAGCACTATTTTTCAACTATCACCACAACAAACAAAATGGAAGGAATCGTAATCAAACCTGAAAAATTAAGCCCACACATCGCGCCCTACATGAAGGTTCGAAATATGGACTATCTATCAATCATTTACGGTTACGACTTCCAATTTCCTCACAAATTCAACAAACTTATCAAACAAAAAAGCATCAACAAGAAGCTGCGAACTTCTATTAACGAATGGTCTCTCGGTTCCAAACTACTCACAACAAAGTGGGCAGAAATCTCACCGACAAATCAACCGTTCAATGAAACCGCAGCAAACCTGTTATTCGAAGTCGAAAAAGAACGCGACATTGATCCACGCTTATAAATGTTTCACGTGAAACACTGAAAAAAAGAAGCTTCACCGATTTTTTCTCGGCGAAGCTTCTTTTTCAGCCTTTTACGGGCTTAATAACAATATAACGATACGGTTCGCGACCTTCCGAATGTGTTTCCACACGCTTATCTTCGCTTAAAATCGCATGAATTGTCTTCCGTTCAAACGAAGGCATTGGCTCCAAATGAACAACTCGGCGCGTCTTCACTGTTTTATCCGCCATTTTCTTAGCCAATAAAGTCAGTGTTTCATCACGACGTTCGCGGTAATCGCCAATGTTTACGACAACATTTTTGAATTGCGTCGTATCTTTGTTAGCGATCAGTTGCGTCAAATATTGCAATGCGTTTAACGTTTGACCATGTTTTCCAATCAGCAAGCCTAGGTTGTTGCCTGACACTTGAATGCTGACTTCCTTACCTTTTTCAGAGACATCAACGGAGACCTCAGCCCCCATTTTTGTAGCCACATCCATCACGTACTGGACGGCGGTTTCGATTTGGTTGTGCTTCTCGATGACCTTGACCATCGCGAGCCTTGAACCAATCCCGAAAATACCTTTTTTACCAGCGTCCATGATTTCCACGTCTACTTTTTCCCGCGTTGTGCCTAAGTCCTTCAACGCGTTTTGAATTGCTTCTTCAACGGTTTGGCCTTGCGCAGTTATATCTCTCACTTTCTTTTCTTACCTCCTTTTTTCGATGCAGACATTGTCGCTGCTTTCTTTTTAAGTCTTTCTTCTTCCTTCTTAGCCTCTTCCAAAGCCGCAGCCTCGCGTTTGGCCTTGAATGGATTATTAATTAACATCGTTTGGAAAATCGTGAATATGTTTCCGACAACCCAGTAAAGTGCAAGTGCTGACGGCAAACTGATACCCGCAAAAAGGATCATCAACGGCATGAAGTAAATAATCATGTTCATCGATTTATTTTGCTGCGTTTGGCCCATCATCGACAATTTAGAAGAAATAAACGTCGTCAATGCCGCTAAAATTGGCAAAATGAAATACGGATCTTTATCGCCGAGTGTCATCCACAAGAAATCTTGCGTCTTAATCTCCGCTGTCCGACTAATCGCTTGGTAGAATCCAAGTAAAATCGGCATTTGAATCAATAACGGCAAACAACCCATCATTGGATTTGCATTGTTTTCTTGGTATAAACGCATCGTTTCTTGTTGTAGTTTTTGTTTTGTCTCGTTGTCTTTTGATTTGTATTTTTCTTGTAGTTCTTTGATTTGTGGTTGCATCGCTGTCATTGCTTTTTGGCTCTTCAGCTGCTTGATCATCAATGGCATAATCAGCAATCGAATCACAACGGTTGTCATGATAATCCCCATTGCATAGTTGCCACCGAATAGTTCCGCAAACCAGATAATTACTTGTGATAATGGATAAACAATATAATGACTCCAAAATCCTGATGATTCCGATGTGATTGGGTCAGTCGAAATACCACACCCTGCCAAAACCGCTAGCAGTCCCATCATTAATCCCGCAAAAAGCATTTTCTTCTTCAAACTCATTTTCTTCTTCAAATAGTGCTACCTCCACTCTCCGCCTGTATTCTTCTCATGAAACTACTTTTTCTGAGGCTGCTTCAAAACTCTTGATAATTTCAAAACATGCATCAAACTTTTCTTGATTTCATGAAAATCCATATTGGCCGCCGGTTTCCTGGCGATGATAATATAGTCATAACCTGAATCAATTTGCTCATTCAGCTCATGAAAGGTTTGCCGAATACATCGTTTAATACGATTTCGTACGACAGCGTTTCCAATTTTTTTACTCACAGAAAGCCCAATTCGAAAATGCGCCAGATCTTCCCTTTTAAATATGTAAACGACAAATTGGCGATTCGCAAACGACTTCCCTTTTTTAAATACGCGTTGAAACTCATCATCTTTTTTTATTCGGTATGCTTTTTTCATAAATTCTCCATCTTCTAATCAGATTCTCTTTCACACATGCACCCCTGTTAACCTATCAGATCTCCCTACACTAGGAAGTGACTGATAGATTAACGGTTCACTCTGCCTGAAATTAAAAAAAACCACTGAGTCTTTTTCAGTGGTCTACGCAGATAAAACTTTTCTTCCTTTACGACGACGACTAGCTAAAACTCTACGTCCGTTTTTAGAACTCATACGTTGACGGAAACCATGTACTTTTTTTCTTTTACGCTTGCTTGGTTGGTATGTTCTTTTCATTAATTACACCTCCTAGTAAGGGTCTATTACAAATTTACTCGTATAGACAGTCTTAGACATTGTACAGAAATATATCGGATTTGTCAATAATACCTCGGAACAAAGTAGAATATAAAAACTCTATCTTCCATAATACCATATTTCCAAACTGATATATAGCTATTTTCGAAACTTTTTTCAAAGATTTTCTGCTTCTTATTTTCTTGTGGATAATCATTAAAAGTGTAGCTAAATACTCTAAAACCCACTTTTTCTGTGGATAACTCTTGAATATACTGAAAAGTTATCCACAATTTGCGATAGTTAACCACAATTGCTTGTGGATAACTGTTTTTCTGATATTTTTTTATCCCGTCCTCGTTCACAAGTTATGCACAAGCTCATATCCTGTGGACATCTTTTCTCAACATCTTCATAACTTTGTGGATAGAATTTGAAATCCCTTGCGATTGTGATGTTTTTCTGATATTATATCAATTGTCGAATAGAAAATTATTTGGGGATAACATTATTTATCCACAGTCAACTTTTACTTTGTGGATAACTTCTAAACAACCCCTGTATAACTTTATCCACGGCTCCATCCATCTGTGGATAACTTTTACGTTTAATGAAAAGGGGGGAACATAGTGCAAACAATGGAAGACATATGGAAAGAAACCTTGCGTATCGTCAAGCAAAATATGAGTAAGCCAAGTTATGATACTTGGATGAAATCTACCACGGCGCATTCACTTGAAGGAAGTACGTTTATTGTGACGGCTCCAAACAATTTTGTTCGTGACTGGCTTGAGAAAAGTTATTCACAGTTCATCGCTAATATCCTACAAGAAATTACGGGAGAAAATTTTGATGTTCGGTTTATCGATGGTGAACAAGATGAGGTATTTGATAACTATATTCCACCAAAACCGCGTAATTTAGACGAGGACTTGGACGAAGCCAACTCCAAACACATGCTAAATCCGCGTTATGTTTTTGATACGTTTGTTATTGGATCTGGCAACCGTTTTGCCCACGCAGCCTCACTTGCCGTAGCCGAAGCGCCGGCCAAAGCCTACAATCCGCTCTTTATTTATGGTGGTGTTGGACTTGGAAAAACGCATTTAATGCACGCGATTGGTCATTATGTTTTAGAGCATAAAACAAACGCGAAAGTCATGTACCTTTCTAGTGAGAAATTCACAAATGAGTTCATTAACTCTATTCGAGAAAATAAAGCCGAAGAATTTCGTAATAAATATCGTAATGTCGATGTGCTTCTTATTGATGATATTCAGTTTTTAGCTGGTAAAGAAGGAACGCAGGAGGAATTTTTCCATACGTTTAATACGCTTTACGATGAGCAAAAACAGATTATTATTTCTAGTGATCGCCCGCCAAAAGAGATTCCAACACTTGAGGATCGCTTGCGTTCGCGCTTTGAATGGGGTCTGATTACGGATATTACGCCACCTGATTTAGAAACTCGGATCGCGATTTTACGCAAAAAAGCAAAGGCTGACGGACTGGATATTCCGAATGAAGTCATGCTTTACATTGCGAACCAAATCGATTCCAATATTCGGGAACTGGAGGGCGCGCTTATTCGTGTTGTCGCCTACTCATCTCTCGTAAATAAGGATATTAATGCGAATCTTGCTGCGGAAGCCTTGAAAGATATCATTCCAAATTCGAAATCCCATGTGATCCGAATTCCTGATATTCAAGAAGCTGTTGGCGAATATTATCACGTTCGTTTAGAAGATTTTAAAGCGAAAAAACGGACGAAAAGTATTGCGTATCCTAGACAAATCGCGATGTATCTTTCTCGTGAGCTGACCGATGCTTCCCTACCGAAAATTGGAGAAGAGTTTGGCGGTCGAGATCATACTACCGTGATTCATGCGCACGAAAAAATCTCGCAACTCTTAAAAATCGACCAAAACCTGAAAAATGATTTGGCTGAGATTGAGAAAAACTTGCGAAAACCACAGAGTTTATTTTAAAGGACTATATATAGGGCTCTAAGTTAGCAAAAGGAAGCTTTCAAAGAGCCGAGGCATGATATCCTCCATTTTTTAAATCTGTGCATAATGTGGATAACTAGAACATACTTACCAACAAGTTATCAACATGTGGAAAACTTTGCGAGAGATAGGCTCACATATACTTATCCACAAATCCACAGGCCCTATTACTATTACTACGATTTTTTATTAATTAATTAAACATATTTTGATATAATGTTATACTTAGAAAAAGAAACTAAAAATGGGGGAATTCTCATGAAATTTGTAATTCAGCGCAATCGTCTTGTTCAGGCGGTAAATGAAGTGACGCGTGCTATTTCTTCAAGGACTACTATTCCGATTTTAACGGGTATTAAAATCACGGTGAATGATGAAGGTGTCACATTAACTGGTAGTGATTCTGATATTTCGATTGAAGCTTTTATACCTCTAATTGAAAACGACGAAATTCTAGTGGAAGTCGAGAGTTTCGGCGGTATTGTTTTGCAGGCGAATTATTTTAGTGATATTGTTCGTCGTTTACCTGATGATAGCGTGGAGCTTGAAGTGACTACGAATTATCAAACTAACATTCGTTCTGGACAAGCGTCGTTTAACTTGATTGGCCTTGATCCAGCAGAATATCCAAAATTACCGGAAGTTACGGCTGGGAAAAGCATTCAAATCCCGATTTCTGTCCTTAAAAATATTATTAGACAAACCGTTTTTGCGGTTTCGGCTATTGAGGTGCGCCCTGTTTTAACTGGTGTAAACTGGATGATCAAAAATAACGTCTTGACTGCTGTTGCAACGGATAGTCACCGGTTAGCATTACGCGAAATCCCGCTGGCCACTGAAATCGATGAGGAATATAATATTGTCATTCCTGGGAAAAGTTTAGCGGAATTGAATAAAATTTTGGATGAAGGTACAGATTCGATTGAAATGGTGCTTGCTAATAATCAAATTTTATTCAAACTGAAGGATTTACTTTTCTATTCGCGTCTTTTGGAAGGCAGTTATCCTGATACTTCTCGCCTTATCCCGACGGAAACAAAATCGGATTTAATTATTAACGCAAAATCCTTTTTACAAGCGATTGATCGTGCGTCCCTACTTGCTCGTGAAAATCGTAATAACGTGATTAAATTAATGACTTTGGAAAACGGTCAGGTGGAAGTTTCGTCTAACTCGCCTGAAGTCGGAAATGTTTCTGAAAAAGTTTTCAGTCAAAGCTTTACTGGTGAGGAATTGAAGATTTCATTTAACGGGAAATACATGATGGATGCGCTGCGTGCGTTTGATGGCGCGGATATTCAGATTTCTTTCTCTGGAACGATGCGTCCGTTCGTATTGCGACCTAAAGATGCGGAAAATCCAAATGAAATTTTACAATTGATTACGCCGGTTCGTACGTACTAAAGATTATGTTGCCTGCTCAGTGAAAATTGGGCGGGTTTTGTGTTGTGCTTGACTACATATAAGGAGGCGCCAGAGTATGATTAAGGATATGACTACTGGGAATCCGACGAAAACTATTTTTTATTTCGCGATGCCTATGTTGATTGGGAACTTGTTTCAGCAGTTTTACGTCATGGTAGACGCGATGATTGTCGGAAAATTTGTTGGTGTGAATGCGCTTGCAGCTGTTGGGGCGACGAATGCGCTCAATTTCTTTTTTCTATCGCTTGTGATTGGATTGATGAGCGGTGTTTCTGTTGTTGTGGCGCAATATTTCGGTTTTCAGGATTTTCAGCGATTGAAACGGGTGCTTGCGACGGCGAGTATTATGATTGTTTCGGTGTCCGTCGTGCTAACAATCGTCGGCATCTTACTCGCGAAACCGTTGTTGCTACTTTTAGGAACACCCACAGAAATATTAGATGATTCCGTCCTTTTTGTGACGACTTTATTTATCGGAATATTGCCAATGGGGCTTTATAACGGGGTTTCGGCGATTTTGAGAGCATTCGGAAACTCGATTACGCCGCTGTATTTTCTTATTATTTCATCGTTGCTCAATATTGCGTTAAGCTTTCTCTTCGTCGTTGAATTTGGGATGGGTGTTGCTGGTGCGGCTTGGGCGACGGTTTTTAGTCAGCTGGTTTCGGCGATTTTATGCATTATTTACAGCTATCGCAAAATTCCATACATGCGTTTGAAAAAGAAGGATATCCATTTTGATAGCGCGATTTTTAAAGAAATTTTTCGAATTGCGTTTCCTTCTGCGTTACAAGGTTCGTTTATTTCGATTGGGAATATGGCGATTCAAGGCTTGATCAATAGTTTCGGCGCGACGGTTGTTGCTGCTTACACGGCTGCGAGTCGGATTGATTCGCTGACATACCAACCTGGGATTGCGTTTGGCTCGGCTTCTTCGATGTTCGCTGGCCAAAATATGGGAGCTGGAAAAATTGATCGCGTCAAACAAGGCTTTTGGTCTGGGATAAAAGTAGTGACTGTCGTCAGTTTAGCCTTAACTGTATTAGTACAGCTTTTCGCGCATCAGTTTTTGACACTGTTTCTGGATAGTTCGGCTACTGAAGCCCTATCGATTGGAACTGGTTATCTGAAAATTGTATCGCTGTTTTACGTCGTCGTTGGGATTTTATTCGTTGTGCGCGAAACATTGCGTGGGACTGGGGACGCGATTATTCCGCTTTGGATGGGAATTTTTGAGTTGGTCGCGCGGCTTGCTATCGGTTTTATTTTGGCACAATTTTTAGGCTATATGGGCTTGTGGTGGGCAACACCGGCGGCTTGGGTCAGTGCGACGATGCTCGGATTATGGCGCTATAAATCGGGTAAGTGGATGCGAAAAGCTGTTATCAAGAAGGAACTATAGTAGAATGGGAAGTAAGAAATAGAAAGTGAAAATAAAGGAGTAAGATAGATGATTATTAGAAAACTACCTCTGGACATGTGGGAAAAGGCCTCAGAAATAAGCGTTTTTCGTGAGCAGAAACCATTTGTTGACTCTGTCGCGGATTCGTTAATGCGCATTGCTGGTGAGCCAGAGGATTCGAAGCTGGTTTATAACCCCTATGGCATATACTCGGAGAAGGAATTAGTCGGCTTTATTTTGTATACGTACGAGGATGAATCGAAGGATAATCACTGGATTTCGGGCTTTGCGATCGATAAAGATTATCAGCATCAAGGTCTAGGACGCCGTGCTTTGGAGCAACTCGTAGATTTTGTATTTGTGAAAAATCCGGAGAGCATTGAAGTGAAAGTTGCCGTTTCCCCAGAAAATACGATTGCGAAAGATCTGTTTGTATCGATCGGATTTAAAGACGCTGGATGGAAAAAAGAAAATCGCGAAGTTTTGTGCTTTAAGAACAAAAACCCGCTGAGAAGCCCCATATTTATTTATAAACCAAAATAATATCCCCCTATTAGTTTTATTAAAATTGGCTAAAAAACGCATATATAAATAATTTCGTTGTATTCTGGCTGATTTTCTAGTAAAATAGAGGAATAGGACTTATTAAGATTGGACGTGAAAAAAATGGCGGAAAGTATTAAAATTAATACCGAATATATTACACTTGGGCAACTGCTTCAAATGATGGATGTTATCTCGAGCGGCGGCATGGCGAAAGCTTTTTTAAGTGAAAACATGGTGTATATTAACGGAGAAGAAGATAATCGTCGCGGTCGTAAGTTACGAAACGGTGATGTAGTCTTAGTTCCTGGTGAGGGTAAAGTCCAGATCCAACAAGGCTGATCAAAGAAGGATAAGGGATTATATGCATTTAGAGAATCTAGTATTGCGCCAGTTTCGAAACTATAAAGAACAGGAACTGACATTTGATAACAAGGTCAACGTTTTTTTAGGCGAGAACGCGCAAGGTAAGACGAATCTTTTAGAAGCAATTTTATTACTCGCAGTTGCGAAATCACACCGGACGACGAATGATAAGGATTTCATCAGCTGGGACGCCGAATCTGCAAAAATTGAAGGTCGCGTCGAAAAACATGGGCAATCGGTTCCACTCGAGCTAACGCTGACACAAAAAGGCAAGAAAGCTAAGGTCAACCATTTAGAACAGAAGAAGCTAAGCCAATATGTCGGGAATTTGAATGTCGTCATGTTTGCCCCAGAAGATCTATCACTCGTAAAAGGTGCGCCGGGCGTGAGAAGGCGTTTTATCAACATGGAAATTGGCCAAATACAGCCGGTTTACTTGCATGATTTGAGTCAGTATCAGCGTATTTTGCAACAACGCAATCATTTTTTAAAACAAGCGCAAATCAAGCGTAAACACGATCCAACGATGTGGCAAATTTTAACCGAACAATTTATCGAGGTTGCGGTGAAATTAACGAAGCGCCGGGCGGATTTTATCGAAAGGTTGGAGCAATTCGCGGTTCCAATCCATTTTGAGATTTCGCGCGAGTTGGAGCATTTGAAATTAGAATATAAACCGTCTGTAGAGCTTGAGGGCTCAGATGCGGCGGAATGGCAAGCGAATTTATATAAGAAAATGGAATCAATCGCTCAAAGAGAAATCGATCGAGGTGTTACGCTCATTGGCCCACATCGAGATGATCTCTTCTTTTATGTCAATGATCAAAATGTACAAGTGTTCGGCTCACAAGGCCAGCAGCGGACTACAGCGCTTTCTGTGAAACTTGCGGAAATCGATTTGATTTTTGAGGAGACGGGCGAATATCCGGTTTTATTGCTGGATGATGTGCTTAGTGAGTTGGATGATTTCAGGCAATCCCATTTGTTGGCTGCGATTCAAGGTAAGGTGCAGACGTTTGTGACGACGACCAGTATCGACGGCATCGACCATGCAACGCTGAACGACGCAACAACTTTTTGGGTGGAAAAAGGTACAGTAACGAAGAAATAATAGCAAAATATCGTTTTGTAAACGGATAAGAAAGCGCGGTGGATATTAGATGTCTGAGGAAAATATGACGAATGTGCAAGGAAATGCGGATGAGTATAGCGATGATCAGATTCAGGTCTTAGAAGGCCTAGAGGCTGTTCGTAAAAGACCGGGTATGTATATTGGTTCTACTAGTCAACGTGGTTTGCATCATCTGGTATGGGAGATTGTGGATAATAGTATCGATGAGGCTCTGGCTGGATTCTGTACGGAAATCGAAATCTCGATTGAGAAGGATAACAGCATCACTGTACGCGATAATGGTCGTGGAATTCCAACTGGGATTAACGAAAAAATTGGTCGCCCAACAGTTGAGGTTATTTTCACAGTACTGCATGCTGGTGGTAAGTTTGGCGGTGGCGGATACAAGGTTTCTGGTGGTTTGCATGGTGTTGGTGCGTCTGTTGTTAATGCCTTGTCAACGAGCCTAGAAGTACAAGTTCACCGTGACGGCACACAGTATTACCAACGTTTTGAACGTGGGGATGTAGTGATGGACTTGGAAGAACGCGGTGCGTCTGATTATCGCGGAACGATTGTTCATTTTACGCCGGATTCAGAGATTTTTAAAGAAACGACGGATTTTGAGTATGACACGCTTAGAACGCGTACGCGAGAGCTTGCTTTCTTAAACCGTGGTTTGCAAATTTCGATTGAAGATAAGCGTGAAGGGCAAGAGCAGCGCCAAGATTATCATTATGAAGGCGGAATCAAGTCTTATGTGGAGCATTTAAACCGTTCTAAAGAGGTCATTCATGAGGAGCCTATCTACATTGAGGGCGAACGTGATGGCATTATGGTGGAAGTTTCGATGCAATATAATACTGGTTTTTCGAGCAATCTGATTTCATTCGCGAATAATATCCATACGTATGAAGGTGGAACGCATGAATCAGGCTTTAAAACAGCTTTGACGCGTGTTATTAATGACTATGCGCGACGTAATAAATTATTTAAAGACAGTGATGATAACTTGTCTGGTGAGGACGTTCGTGAAGGTCTGACAGCGATTATTTCGATTAAGCATCCGGATCCGCAGTTTGAAGGACAAACGAAAACGAAGCTGGGCAACTCTGAAGCACGTACAATCACAGATAAGCTGTTCTCTACGGCTTTAGATAAGTTCTTAATGGAAAACCCTACGGTCGCTAGAAAAATCGTCGACAAGGGTGTTGTGGCGAGCCGTGCGCGTCTTGCAGCGAAGCGAGCACGTGAAGTGGCACGTAAATCCAGTGGTCTTGAAATTTCTAGTCTACCAGGTAAATTGGCCGATTGTTCTTCGCGAAACCCTGCTATCAGCGAACTTTATATCGTAGAGGGTGACTCTGCCGGTGGTTCTGCTAAGCAAGGCCGTGATCGGTTATTCCAAGCGATACTTCCAATTCGTGGTAAAATTTTAAACGTTGAAAAAGCACGTTTAGATAAAATTTTGGCGAATGAGGAAATTCGGACGATCTTTACAGCGATGGGAACTGGTTTTGGTGGCGATTTTGACGTTGCGAAATCACGTTATCATAAATTGATTATTATGACCGATGCCGATGTCGATGGTGCGCATATTCGGACGTTGTTGTTGACGTTGTTTTATCGTTACATGCGTCCTTTGGTAGATGCTGGGTATATTTATATCGCGCAACCACCGCTTTATCAGATTAAGCACGGGAAAACGCAGGAGTACGTTTACAGTGACAGCCAATTGGAAGATTATTTGGCGACATTGGAAGCGGACACGAAATATGGTATTCAGCGTTACAAAGGTTTGGGTGAGATGAATCCTGAACAACTGTGGGATACGACAATGAATCCTGAACACCGTACATTGCTTCAAGTGAATATTGATGATGCGATTGCGGCGGATGAAACGTTTGAGATGCTTATGGGTGATAATGTGGAACCGCGTCGTAAGTTTATTGAAGAGAATGCGCAGTACGTCAAAAATCTCGACGTCTAACTTTCGCTCAGCGCACCAGCAAAGGCTCACTTCCGTCGTTAAAAGCTGTGTTCCGATACTCACGTACGTAAGTACGCTCCGTTTCGGTACTCGCTTTTGCCTAGGAATTAAGCATTTGCTGGTGCGCTGAGGTTTCCCGTTTCAAGTCGGGAAACTTTGAGATTAAGAGATAAAAGAATAATAATATTTCCCGGGAAATAATGATGGGGAATACATATCATATGTGTTGTAATTTGAAGGAGGTTTCTTGAAAAATGTCAGAAACACCAGAGTCAAGAGTGACGGAAATCAATTTGAATAAAGAGATGCGTACTTCTTTTCTAGATTATGCGATGAGTGTTATTGTGGCTCGGGCTCTTCCAGATGTTAGAGATGGCTTGAAACCTGTGCATCGTCGGATTTTGTATGCGATGAATGATCTTGGTATGACGTCTGATAAGGCTTATAAGAAATCGGCGCGTATTGTCGGTGAAGTTATCGGTAAGTATCATCCGCATGGTGATACGGCGGTTTATTTCACGATGGTTCGGATGGCGCAGGATTTTAGTTATCGGAATATGCTTGTTGATGGGCACGGTAACTTTGGTTCGGTCGATGGGGATATGGCGGCTGCGATGCGTTATACGGAAGCTAGAATGTCCAAAATTTCGATGGAGCTTTTGCGTGATATTAATAAAGATACGATTGATTATGTTGATAACTATGATGGTTCGGAACGTGAGCCTAATATTTTGCCAGCTCGTTTTCCTAACTTGCTTGTCAATGGTTCGTCTGGGATTGCGGTTGGGATGGCGACAAATATTCCAACGCATCATCTTGGTGAGGTTATTGACGGTGTGCTTGCGCTGAGTAACAATCCTGATATCGAGATTCGTGAGTTGATGGAATATATTCCTGGTCCTGATTTCCCTACTGCTGGGATGATTATGGGTCGTTCTGGAATTCGTCGTGCTTATGAAACGGGTCGTGGTTCTATCACGCTTCGTGCTCGTGTAGAGATTGAAACGAAGAGTAATGGTAAAGAGACAATCGTTATTACGGAGCTGCCGTATCAAGTTAATAAGGCGCGTCTACTTGAGCGTATTGCTGAACTTGCTCGTGAGAAAAAAATTGATGGTATTACATCTGCCAATGATGAGTCTGACCGTACAGGTATGCGTATGGTAATCGAGGTTCGTCGTGATGTGAGTGCCAGCGTTATTATTAATAACTTGTATAAAATGACAGCTCTCCAAACCACTTTTGGGATTAATATGTTGGCACTTGTTGCGAATCATCCGAAAGTGCTGAATTTGAAAGAGATTTTATATCATTATTTAGAGCATCAAAAAATCGTTATTCGTCGCCGTACGGAATTCGAACTGCGTAAAGCGGAGGCTCGCGCGCATATTCTAGAAGGTTTACGGATCGCGCTTGATAATATCGATGCAGTTATAAAATTAATTCGAGCTTCGAAAACAGCGGATGTTGCCAAAGAAGGCTTGATGACACAATTTAACCTTTCTGATAAACAAGCGCAAGCGATTTTGGATATGCGTTTGCAACGTTTAACAGGTTTGGAACGCGACAAAATCGAGGATGAATTTAACAGTTTGATGGCTCTGATTACGGACTTGAAAGCAATTTTAGGCGATGATGAGCGTATTTTAGAAATTATTCGTGAAGAATTGACAGAGATTAAAGAGAAATATGCGGACAAACGCCGTACGGAAATTTTGGCGGGTGATTTGGTAAGCTTGGAAGATGAGGATCTAATTCCAGAAGAGGAAGTTGCGATTACGCTTACGAATAAAGGCTATATCAAGCGTCTGCCGCTTTCGACTTATCGTAGTCAGCGCCGTGGTGGCCGTGGTGTGCAAGGAATGGGCACGCATGAAGATGATTTCGTAGAGCATCTTGTAGCTACGAGTACGCATGATACGCTGCTATTCTTTACGAATACTGGGAAAGTTTACCGTGCAAAAGGGTATGAAATTCCTGAGTATAGCCGTACTGCGAAAGGGATTCCGATTATCAACTTGCTTGGCATCGAGAGCCAGGAAAAAGTAAATGCCGTGATTAATCTGCGCGACTTTACGGATGATCAGTATCTATTCTTTACAACGAAACTTGGCGTCGTGAAGCGTAGTACGTTGACACAATTCGCGAAGATTCGTCAAAGTGGTTTGCGAGCCGTGGAACTTCGTGAAAATGATGAGTTGATTTCTGTGCAAATGACGGATGGCAGTAAGAAAATCATTATTGGAACGAAATTTGGCCAATCGATTTACTTTGAGGAGACTGATATTCGTGTCATGGGTCGTACAGCGGCTGGTGTGCGTGGTATTCGCCTTCGTGAAGATGATGAGGTTGTCGGCATGGAAATCCTAGAAGACGACGAGAAAGTGCTTGTCGTGACGGAGAACGGTTATGGGAAGCAAACGCTAGCTGCTCAGTATCCGCTTCGTAATCGTGGCGGTATGGGCGTTAAAACCATCAATATCACAGAGAAAAACGGAAATCTTGTCGCTCTGAAAACCGTCACTGGTGAAGAAGACTTAATGCTGATGACTATTGGTGGCGTTCTGATCAGGTTCTCAGTCGGCGATATTTCTCAAACTGGCCGTAGCGCGATGGGCGTGAAACTGATTCGTCTAGATGATGATGAATTTGTAGCAACCGTTGCGAAAGTGCCGAAAGAAGAAGAGGAAGAGTTTGTGGACGAAGAAGTATCCGAAAACGAAACAGTAGTGAGTGAAGAGTCTGAGGACGATACTACTGAAAACTAAAAAACAGTTTACATTTGTTTGAGTAGAGAATAAAGGTACGAGCTAAGCACCAATAGCTCGTACCTTTTTTGCAGTAATTCCTTATCTTTATGGAAGAAACTCAATCAAGGTAAGAATTGTTTATATAGAAGAAAGAGACCGACATGATCTCTCTTTATAAATAAATCTAATATCAGATATTTTGTATAATAAACAGAATAATCAAAACTAAAATAGATGATTCCATTCTTATTTTCTTTTTTTGGAATAGCCCAATTGGCGGATAACATCATGGTATATTAGGTGTACAGAAGCAAACAAGACCACATACGAAGCCTCCAAAGTACTACAGTATAGCCATTATAGCTCCTTTGAAACGCCAGATATATCGATGGAATTTAGGTCCCTAATCCAAGCCATGGAAAAATAAAAAATAGAGGAGAGACATCCATTTATGAAAAAAATGAAAAAGATATTAATCATGTTAATGGTCGCAGTTATCGCTATCACAGTTATCCCGTTTAACTTTAGTTCTGCTAGCACGAATCACGGCCCAAGCCTTATCACCAATGTAACTTTAGATAAAACGACAGCTAGCTTAGGCGAAAAAATTCAGGTCAACTACAACTGGGCCATTCCAGATGGTACGGTCAAAGCAGGCGACACGATGATTGTGAAGATGCCTGCTGAGTTAAAACTAGAAGCTGGTCTTGACTTTGATCTAAAAGATGCACAAGGAAATGTCGTAGGAAGAGCGAAAGTAAACCCGACAACGAATGAAATCACAGTAACCTTCACGGACTATGCAGAATCAAGAACGAACGTACATGGTGATATGCGTGTCTGGGTGCAAGTAGATAGATCTGCGAATACTTCAGGTGAACAAAGCACGATTAATTTTCCAACAAAGAATGGTAATGTGCAAATAGGACTCAACATTTCAGATAATGGTGTAGTAGGACCGCCACCAACAGAATTACCAGCCAACGTATTAGCCAAATGGGGCGAGGTAGATGCGAACGATCCAACGCTAATCAACTGGACAGTACTCATCAATTACGATAAGTTAACGATTCCAAACGCTGTGTATACAGACACAATTGGTGCTGGTCATACGTTTATACGTGACTCTTTAGCGGTCTATAAAGGAAATACAGATAATCAAGGAAATCCGATTGCCTCTAACAAATTAGCGGACGCTGTCATAGAGAATATGTTAATAAATAGCAATTCGCAAGGTTTCCAGTTAGCTTTAGGGAACATCAACGACAGGGTATCGGTGACGTACCAAACAAAAATGGCGAACCCAGTGACAGGTCAAGCTTATAGAAACGAGGCGAAATTAACAGGAACTGACGTAAGTGAAAGCAAGAAATCAGAAGTCAAATACTTTGGCGGTGACGGATCAGGAACAGGTGAAACACCACCAACAGAGACACCAGATCTAAAAGGTAGTATAGAAATCATCAAACGCGATGCGACCAATCACAGCAAGCTACTAGCGGGTGCGGAGTTCCGATTAGAAAGCACAGTGGATACGGAGCGTACACTTGTAACAGATAGTTCGGGTAAGGCACGATTAGATAATTTAGCCCTAGGAACGTATCGATTGGTAGAAACAAAAGCACCAAATGGTTATATCTTAGACGCCACAGCACGTACGTTCCAAATTACAGCGGACAACCATGCCACGACGATGGTGATTACAGTAGATAACCAACCAGAACCAGCAACAGAAATACCACCAACGGAGACGCCAGAAGAACCAGAAACGGAGACACCACCAGTAGAAATACCAGAAGAGCCAGAAACAGAAACAGAAACACCAGATCCAGACCCAATTCCAGAGCCAGATCCAACAGGTAGCATACAACTACGCAAAGTCGATGCAGCAGCTACCAACAAGACATTAGCCGGCGCTACGTATCACTTGCTTAACGCCGCTGGGACACCCATTAAGACGGTAACGACAGTAGCCAACGGTACGCTGACAATCAACGATCTTGCCCTTGGGAAATATAGTCTGGTTGAAGTAACAGCCCCAAGCGGTTATATCCTAGATAAAACACCCATCGCCTTCGAAATCACAGCAGCCAACGCAGGCCAAATGATCACACTGACGCACAAAAATACGAAAATCGACGTACCAGAAATCCACAAAAATGTAGCAGTGCACCAAGCGTTTGACTGGAACATCATGGCTCAACTAGAAGGCGCACCAACGACAGCTAGCCAATCACTAGAACTAACAAACCGCGACGATTCATTCGTCTGGAATGTAGACACGAAGTTTGGCAACAACACAGCGACATGGACAAAAGCGGTATTAACCGATCAAATCAACGACTTATTAGAGATTGAAAACATTCAAATCACAGACGCACAAGGCAACGATGTGACAGGAAACGGCACACTCACAGAAGAAAACAACTTAATCACGTTCACCATCAACAAGAAAAACAACAGCTACGCCTTCCTATCGGGTCAAACGTACACGATGAACATCCAAACAAAAATCAAAGACGGCGTAACAGACGAGCAACTAGCGCCATTCATCCAAGACGGCGGGATTCCAAACCAAGCAGAATTAACTTTCAACAATAGCGGAAAAATCGTATCAGAAATTCCAAAAGTAACGCCACCACCAGTGAATCCAGAAATCAGCAAAGATATCGAAGGCAAAGAGCACCTAGAGCTAGCAAACCGCAATGACGCCTTTGACTGGAACATCCACACCGCATTTGGTAACCAAACAGCAAGCTGGAACCAAGCGATTATCACAGACCAAATCAACAACTTACTAGCCATCGAAAACATCCAAATCACCGACGAAAATGGCAACGATGTAACAGAAAACGGCACCATCACAGAAGAAAACAACCTGATTACCTTCACGATGAACAAAAAAGACGATAGCTTTGCGTACTTGGCAGGCCACACCTACACGATGACTGTGACAACAACCATCAAAGAAGGCGTAACAGATGAGCAATTAGCGCCATTCATCCAAGACGGCGGGATTCCAAACCAAGCAGACCTAGCGTTCGGTAACGAAGGCGACAATATCCAATCGGAAATCCCAACGGTAACACCACCACCAGTGAACCCAGAAATCAGCAAAGACATCGAAGGCAAAGAGCACCTAGACCTGACCAACCGCAACGACGCTTTCAACTGGAACGTCCACACCGCATTCGGTAACCAAACAGCAAGCTGGAACCAAGCGATTATCACAGACCAAATCAACGACGTACTAGCCATCGAAAACATCCAAATCACCGACGAAAATGGCAACGATGTAACAGAAAACGGAACAATCACAGAAGACAACAACCTCATTACCTTCACGATGAACAAAAAAGACGATAGCTTTGCATACTTGGCAGGCCACACGTATACAATGACTGTGACAACAACCATCAAACAAGACGTAACAGACGAGCAATTAGCTCCATTTATCCAAGACGGTGGTATTCCAAACCAAGCAGAACTAGCTTTTGCGAACGAAGGCGATATGATTCAGTCAGAAATTCCAACGGTAACACCACCAACGCCAGCAGTACCAGTTCAAGAAACACCAGAAAATCCATCAGAAGAAACACCAAAAACACCAGAAAACCCAACGAAAGAAACAACCGTACCACCTGCAAAAGAAACACCAGCTAATCAAGAGAAATCAGTTAACAAAGAAAACCAAACAAAAGAAGAAAGCAAGTCAACAAAACAAGCAGAAAAAACAGCAGAAATGAAAGTGACGGAGAATAAAGAGAAAGACAACACACCAGCATCGACAAGCTTCCTACCAAGTACAGGTGACGCATTAGAGTACATCTGGATTCTATTAGGCGCAGCGATTCTCTTCATCCTAGGAGCAGTAGTTGTAAGACAGTATAGAAAAGCATAATATAGATAGGACAGAGTCTGACTCCTTGCCTGCGAAAGCTAGCAAGGAGTTGTTTTTTAGGGGATTATATCAAATCATTCGTAATTAGAAGCGTACTTTGTCTAAAATATGTCTAAAGGAATTATAAAAGTAAAAGGGATAAGGAAAATCAAATTAAAATGCCCATTTTACAGCCTTTTTTTATAAAAAAATAATTTTAAAAAAACAATAAAAAGGTAAAAAATTTTACGTTATACAAAATAAGAATCCTATATCATTGAATTATAGAGTCCAGCACAACATAAAATATATGTATCTTTACAATAATCAATCAAATGAGGGGAATCTGTCTTTGAAAATTTCTTTCAAACATTCCTCCATACTAAAGTAAGCAAAGACACAATTTCGTAATATTTTTTACGAATCAATAAAGTGTTCAAGTTACTTGATACGATTACTTTCTAATCAGCAATAACAATAACTTATGATTTCTAGAATATTGGAGGATTAAGATAATACAAATTTTAAGTAATAAATCTTAAAAAAAAGCTGTTCTTTGTTAAAAATGCTTAAGCTATAATAAATTAAGTAATCTAGGAAGGGGATGAGAAGAGTGAATTATCTAGATGTACATGAGCTACTGATGAAAGAGGGTAATATCTTTCAATTTATCCTTGCCTCAGATCCACTATTTCATAACAATAAAGAAAAACTTGTATTGGAAAAAGGCGAGTGGATAAATCAAAAGGACAGTCAGTATATTTACATCTTGGAATCAGGAATATTAGCACAATTAATTGGTAGGAATGATGTTAGGAAGCAAATCATCTGTACTTCATTTTTAACAAAAGATAATATTATTTTAAATAAAAAGTTTTCACAAAATGAAAAATTTGATTTCTCTGCAATTACCAGGGCTACGCTAGTTCGGATTGAAACAAGCATCGTTTTAGAAATATTAGAGAAAACACCTTTTTTTACAGATGTGCTTCTTGAAATTATTCATGATTTAAACCAACGCGAATATATATTTTCTTCACAGTTTCAGTATCAAATAAAAGACAGAGTTATTTTACTACTCAAAAAGTTAGCTTTAGAGCTGGGTATCAAAAATGGAGAAAAGCATATACTTCCAAGAGGTATTACCAGCTATTATATTGCTGCCTATTGTGGATGCACGAGGCAAAGCGCTATTAAAATATTGAATCATCTGGAAGAAGAGCAGTTAATTAGATATAAACATTGTCCAATTGAAATATTCGATATTAAAGAACTAGCAAATATATCTTTAGAAACAGTATAAATATTGGAATATTCCCTATCTAATTCAAATGAAAGGAGTGGTCTTTATGTAACGGCGCTAAGTTAGAGACTAATTTAAATGAGACGAAAACTAGAGATAAGAAAGTGGGAGAAATTTTACATGAAATCGAAACAGACAAATTATCAAAACGTTTTATCTACAAAAAAAATGAAACAAGCAGCTAAGGCTTTACTAGTCGCTACTGTTATGGCAAGTCAAGTAGTTACAGTATTACCAACAAACATCTTCGCAGCAGAAACAAATAGCGTATCAACAGTGCCTGCTGGCGCAACTGAAGTAGCGACATTGGCTGATTTAAAAACAGCATTATTAAGTAAAACTATAACAGACATTAAATTAACAGCAGATATTAAATTAACAGGAAGCATTAACGTAGAAACACAAAAAAACTTATACGGTAACGGGCATACGATTAATATGAACAATTTTGATATCCAACTTTTGAAAGCAGATTCAGTCAATCGCGTAGAAGACTTAACAATAATTAATCAAAATATTTATACGCTTTTCTATTCGGTGGCTGCAAATGTAGAGGTCACTTTTAAGAATGTAAGTTCTAGTGGTAAGCAATGTATGTATAACGCTAACGGTACAATTATTATAGAAGGGAGATACACAGGAAGTTCCACATCAGGTGAAATTTTTGAAGGGAAAAACCTTTTAATTAAAGAGGGCGCATCCATGGATGTCTCCTCAGTTGAAGCTCCCGGATACTCGGCATTTTGGGTACATGGAAATCTAACTCAAGAAAAAAATTCTGATGTGAAAGTGGCTTCACGATATAAAACTATCCATGCTACTAGTGCTAGTGCACAAATTTCTATAGCGGGTAATATGGAACTATCATCTCAAAATCAGCAAGCGATTTATGCAGACGGTGGAGATATGCTTGTTAAAACAGGGGCTAAATTTAAGGCTACTGGAGGTAGTACGGCTGAAGAAGGTATTTCCATTACAAACGGTAACTTGACAGTTCAATCAGGGGCTGATTTTACTGCGATTTCAAAAGGAACACAAGGAACAGTTCAAACGGGTGGTAAATTAGTATTTGAGAACGGTTCCAATTTTGCCATTACAAATACGAATAGTACAGGTTCTGTTTTTGCGAACTATGCAGGAGCTTCAACAAAAATTAATATCAATTCCGATAAAGGGCTATCAACTTGGGATTCAGGTTTAACCAATAGTGTAGAACCAACACGTAGCTATAATGACTTTACAACAGCAACATTGGATTTATCTGGGTGGGATAAAGGGAATTTAAGTCAAAAGAATTTGACTTCAAACAGTGCTCAATTCCAATCGCAATTTGTAAGTAAAACAACAGCAAAACTTTTTGGCGGTAGCTATTCAGATATATATATTGCTAAAACTACAATTGATGAGCTTACTACAGATTCAATAAAAGCAACAGGTGTAGCAGAACCAAATGCAACAATCGTTATTAAGAATGCTGCTGGAACTACTTTAGGAACAGGTAAAGTAGGATCAGAAGGTTACTACAGCATTACAATTCCCAAACAAGCTGCAGGAACACAAGTAACAGCAACAGCTGGCAACTCTTCTGCGACAACAATTATTAAACAAGCTGCCATTGCACAAACAACAATTGCACCTTTAACAACAGATTCAACTAAAGCAACAGGTACAGCAGAACCAAATGCAAACATTGAGATCAAAGCAAATGGTTCTGTCATTGGATCTGGAAAAGTAGGATCAGATGGTAACTATAGCATTACTATTTTACAACAAGACGTTGGTACAAGAGTAACAGCAACAGCAACACTTGGAGAAGTTACTTCTTCAGCAACAGAAACAGTAACACAGGGTGATATTGCACAAACAGCGATTGCAGCGTTAACAACAAAGTCAACTGTAGCAATCGGAACAGCAGAACCAAATGCCAACATTGAAATCACAGCAAATGATTCTATTATTGGATCTGGAAAAGTAGGATCAGATGGTAACTACAGCATCACAATTCCTAAACAAGCAGAAGGAACAGTTGTAAAAGTGACAGCGAAATCAGCTGGAAAAATGTCTATCGCTCAAACAACGGTCGTTCGTGGTGAAATTAATCAAACAACGATTAACGAAGTTACCACAGAGTCAACATCAGTTTCAGGAACAGCGGAGGCTAACTCAACACTTGTTGTAAAAGATTCAGATGGTAAGGAACTGGCAACAGGTCGCGTAGGATCAGATGGCGTGTATAGTTTGACGATTCCAAAACAATCAGAAGGAACGATTCTTACGGCAACAGCTTCTTTAGGGGAATTTAGATCCACAGCATCGACTATTGTGGCACGTAATGGTATTGATCAAACAACGATTAATTCCCTTACGACAGATTCCACGTCTGCTTCAGGAACAGCAGAACCAAACGCAACTATTGTTTTAACGGATCAAGATGGTAAGGAATTGACAAAAGGTCGTGTTGGATCAGATGGCATTTACAGTTTAACCATTGCGAAACAAGCAGAAGGAACTGTTGTGACAGCTGTAGCTACTTCTAATGGTAAAACATCAAGTGCAAACACAACCGTAATACGTGATGGTATCACGCCAACAACAATTGATACACTAACAGCCGATGCAACCGTAGCAACCGGAACAGCAGAACCAAATGCTGCGATTGTTATCAAAGATGCAGAAGGAAAAACAATCGGATCAGGAACAGTAGGATCAGATGGTAAATACAGCATGACCATTCCTAAGCAGACTGAAGGGACAACCGTAACTGCAACAGCAACAAAATCGGGTAAAACTTCAACTGCTTCTACAACAGTAGCAGCAGGTAAAAACATTGCGGCGACAACAATCAGCGCCCTTACAACAGATTCAGTGTCTGTTTCAGGAAAAGCAGAACCAAATGCAGCAATCGTGGTGAAAGCAGGCTCGACAACAATTGCAACAGGAATAGTAGGGTCAGACGGCAACTATAGCTTGACGATTCCGAAACAAGCAGCAAACACGGTCGTAACAACAACTGCTACGAAAGATGGTAAGACATCGAGCGCATCAACAACGGTTACTCAAGAAGCCGCGGAAAAAAGCGTGAAAGATTTATTCAATAACGGTGACGTGACAGGAACTATCAAAGATACAACAGATCAAGCAGCGATTGATAAAGCGCAAAAAGATGTTGATGCTGTCAAAGATGCAACGAAAAAAGCAGAACTACAAAAAAATCTAGATGAAGCGCAGAAACAACTAGATGCGAAAAATGCAGCAGCAGCAGAAAAAGCACGCCAAGAAGCCGCAGAAAAAAGCGTGAAAGATTTATTCAATAATGATGACGTGACAGGAACCATCAAAGATGTAACCGATCAAGCAGCGATTGATAAAGCACAAAAAGTCGTTGATACTGTCAAAGATGCAACGAAAAAAGCAGAGCTACAAAAAAATCTAGATGAAGCGCAAAAACAACTAGATGCGAGAAAAGCGGCAGCAGAAGAAAAAGCACGTCAAGAAGTAGCGGAAAAAAGCGTGAAAGATTTATTCAATAATGATGACGTGACAGGAACCATCAAAGATGCAACAGATCAAGCAGCGATTGATAAAGCACAAAAAGTCGTTGATGCTGTCACAGATCCAACGAAAAAAGCAGAACTACAAAAAAATCTAGATGAAGCGCAAAAACAATTAAACAATCGAAATGCAGTTTTAGATGCCCCAACGATTGATAAATATACGTATTTAGATAGCTATGTAACAGGTAAAGTAAGCGTTGGAACAGCAACCGTATCTCTTTACGTGAATGGCGTTCGTGTGAAACGTGCGACACCAGACGCTTTAGGTAATTACAAGTTTGACACATATGGCTTAGGCTTAAACACGGGTGTCACTTTCGAAGTACGTCCTGTAGATGCAAAAGGTAAAGAAGGAAAAATAGCAACAGCGATAGTAGCAGGAAAAGATGATCTTTCCAATCTTTTGAAAGCAAATGATGCAGGTATTTCAACAGCAACAATCACAGGAACAGTAGGTAGTGGCATTGATAGTGTTCGCTTATCTATTGATGGTGCCATTGTAAAAGTAGGTCAAATCACTAATGGGACATACAGCATCGCAACAAATGGCCTCATCAAAGAAGGCTCTGAGGTAGAAGTCGTAGGATATAGTGGAAAAGTAGAAGTAGCTCGTGTGAAGGTTAACATTATAAACGATGAAAAACCAGTTCTGGGCCCACTAACAGTAGATGATGATGTCATAAAAGGTCATGTAACAGCAGGATCAGCAACTTTTTTCCGTGTAAGCATTGGCGGAGTAGCAGTGAAAACGGGTACTATAGCAGCAGACGGAACTTTCCAATCATCTATTGGTAAACAAGCATTAGGAACAGAAGTGAAGATTGAAATCAAAGACGCAAATGGATACAACGCATTGCGTGTTTCCACAGTTAAAGTTACAGAATCAGCTGTTGCGAAACTAGATGCGCCGACACTAGAACGTATGGATGGTAACTACATCGTTGGTACAGCTGTAAAAGGAACAGAAACCGTTGTTATTTATGAAGGCGGCGTTGCAAAACGTACGATTTCAGCATCACAAATGACAACAAATCCAGATGGTAGTCTATCCTTCCGCGGTTATGTTGCACCAGGTACGACAAACGTTCAGGCAGCAGCAAAGAATAGTGATAAACGCATGAACAGCGAATTATCAGCAAAGTTTGAGATATAAGTTTTAATGGGGCTATAGGGAATCAATGTATTTTGATTCCCTCCCATTTTGTATTTCTGTCATGCGAAGAAACTGAGAGCAAGATATAAAAGGAATGAACATCTGGTTGAGGAGGCTTAAAAATGAAACGAATATTTAAAAATATAACTATCTTTTCAACTATTTTAATACTATTATCAGCCTGTAGCAAAAATGAAGTAAAGGAACCATTTCACCAACTTCATGAAAGGGTTGAAGCTAAAGGTTGGAAAATAAGCTTAGATCAAGCAACGTACACAGAGGAACGTGATCAAGATAAGGAATCGGTAGAAAAAATACTCCGCCTAAAGGTAACGGTGAAAAATATAGCAGCAGAAGAACAAATATTCGATGCTACGAAGCTTCGAGTAACCGACAGCAAAGGGAAGGATTTAAAAGTATATCCCTATGAAAACATGGTGGAGAAGATGCCCCCGAAACAAAGCCTAACAGGTTACAGCTACTTTATTGCCACAGAACATGTCCCCTATCGTGTGAGTTACACGTACCCTATCACGAAAGATGTTTTCACATGGGAAGTAACGCCAGACGATAAATAAATTGTAGAACAAAAAATGATGAAATAATAAAGAGGTGCACTGATACCGTGTTGAAACGAACGCTAATAATAGGTGGTGGTGAAGCAGCGCAATATGTGTTCCACACCATTGCTAAAGACGAAACTATGAATTATCAAATTATCGGTATTCTCGACGATAGCCCAGAGGTCCAACTACAGGAAGTACCGAGACTTGGAGCACTTTCCGAGTTAGAAGAAACAATCATAAATGAAAGTATCACGAGTATTTTTCTTGCCATACCGTCTCTAGAAATCCGTAAACGAAAACACATACTTGAGGTATGTCAGAAATACAAAATGGAAACGAAAGTCTTACCGAAATTGCAGGATATTCATTCTAAAAAAGACAAATTAACTTTGCGAGCTGTTTCATATCAAGATATTATTGATCGCGCAGAATTCGAACTGGATTATCTTATGGTAGAGCAGGAAGTAGCCAATAAAACGATCTTAATAACAGGCGCGGGCGGTTCGATTGGTTCTGAAATAACACGTCAACTCATGAATGCTCACCCGAGAAAACTGGTGCTACTTGGCCATGGCGAAGCGAGTATTTATGAAATCCACCGAGAGCTTCAAAAGATGAATCACCAAACAGAGATTATTTCTTGTATCGCAGACATTCAAAATGAACAGCGATTGGCCGAAATTTTTAGCGAGTATTCTCCAGATATCGTCTATCATGCCGCGGCGCATAAACATGTACCGCTGATGGAGAAAAATATAACAGAAGCGATCGCTAATAATGCTAAAGGTACATGGAATCTTGCAAGTGTAGCGCACACATATAACGTGGGGAAATTTGTCATGATTTCGACGGATAAGGCCGTAAAACCAACGACGGTTATGGGCGCTTCCAAACGAATGGCGGAAAAAATTATCCAGCTCTTTAATCAGAAATCTAAAACGCTTTTTTGTGTGGTCAGATTTGGTAATGTACTTGGTAGTAGCGGGAGCGTGGTTCCTCTTTTCTATGAACAAATTTGTAACGATGAACCAGTAACGTTAACGCATCCGGATATGGAACGCTATTTTATGACCATCCCAGAGGCGAGTAAGTTGGTGATTCAAGCAAGTATGATAACGAACGGTGGCGAAATTTTCGTGCTTGATATGGGGGAGCCGATTAAGATTATGGATGTGATTTACAAGTTAATCGACTTGACGGGAAAAGATCGTGAGTCGGTGCAAATTGACTTTATTGGTATTCGCCAAGGTGAAAAGGTGCGAGAAGAGCTATTCGAAAGTGATGAAAAAGCACATACGCAAATTTTTGAAAAAATCTTGGTTGGCGAGGGGCATCCATCTCCTTCAGAGCTCCAGAATATTCAAGCATTGCTAGGTAGCTACATGGATATGACAGATAAGCGTCGAAAAGAACGGTTATTTGAATTAATAGAAGCAGATTGGAGATATACAAAAATATGATAGAAACAGGAGTCGTAAAAGACAGTAGTTATGCAATATTATCAGATAAAATACGGTCGAAGCAGGCCATAATAGGTGTTATCGGGATGGGATATGTCGGCTTACCTTTAGCAATGGAACTCGCTACAGCAGATTTTTCAGTGATTGGTGTGGACATTGATGCGCTAAAAATCGAGAAACTAGCAGATGGGAAGTCACACATCATTGATATTCCAACAGATAGGGTACAAGCGGTCATTGCGGATGATAAATTCCTACCAACAACAGACTATGCCACTTTGAAAGCAGCCGATGTCATCAGTATTTGTGTTCCAACTCCGCTTACGAAATCTCACGAACCAAATATGAGCTATATAGAAGATACAGTGGCGAGGCTAAAGCCAGTACTATCCAAAGGGACGCTTCTGGTTTTAGAGAGTACGACATATCCTGGAACCACACGGGAACTTATCGCTTGTGAATTTGAAAAAGATGGCTGGGTTATTGGTGAAGATATCTTCATTTGCTTCTCTCCAGAACGTATCGATCCAGGGAATAAACAATTTCAACCGAAGCAAGTGCCAAAAGTGGTTGGTGGTATGACTGAAAAATGCTTAGCGCTAGGTCAGCAATACTACGCCCATGCTTTTGATACAATTGTCCCTGTTTCTACACCTGAAATTGCAGAGATGACCAAGTTGTTAGAAAACACATTCCGCAGTATCAACATCGCTTTTATAAATGAAATGTCGATGCTTTGTGAAGAATTGGGAATTGATCTTTGGGAAGCTATTGATGCCGCAAAAACAAAGCCATTTGGATTCATGCCATTTTATCCAGGACCAGGTGTTGGCGGACATTGTATCCCGCTCGATCCAATGTATCTCTATTGGAAGGGCAAGGAGAAGAATTTCTTCAGTCGCTTTATCGAGTTGGCTCAGCAAGTTAATACATCGATGCCAAAACATGTCGTCGAATTAGCTAGTCAAGCGCTTAATAGACATGGAAAAGCACTGAGTACTTCTAAAGTATTATTAGTCGGTGTGGCGTATAAAAGCGATATTGATGATGTACGTGAATCACCAGGATTGCATGTTTACGAACAATTAAAGCAAGCAGATGCTCAGTTGGATGTGCTAGACCCGTTTGTAACAATTTTCCGTGATGAAGCAGGACGAATAGTGAGGCCTGTGTCGGTAGTAGGAAATATGTCAGATTACGATTGTGCAATTATCATGACAAAACATTCTAATATCGACTACGATGTACTTTTAAAATCATGCGACTGTATTATTGATACGCGCAATGTATGGACTGAAAAAAAAGCCAATGTATTCAAAATCGGTGGCGTATAAGGAAGCGAGTAAGATAGATGAATTTGAAAACAATGGAACTTAGCGTCGTCCTAAAAATAATTAAAAATAATATCTGGTGGCTTATCGCTATCCCTACTGTTTCGATGGTTCTGGTATTTAGCATTAGCAAATATTATATCCAACCGATGTACACCTCTTCTGCGCAGATCTTCATTACGACTAACGTCAAATCAGAGGATGGAAAATCAGCGGTGTACTCCGAACAATTAAAAGCCAATATCCAGTTGGCGAACACCTTTAACACGATTTTAAAAAGCTCGCGTACACTAGGAAAAGTAAGGAGCGAACTACAATTAGACGAAACGGATGAAGCATTGTCAAAAAAAATCAACATCCAATCAGATAAAGACTCTTTAGTATTTAAAGTATCTGTAGAAGATAGAGAACCAAGCCGCGCACGTGCAATCGTCGACAAAATCACCGCAACGTATAAAAAAGACTTGCCGCAGTTAGTAGACAATAATAAAGTCATCGTCTTAGAACCAGCGAATCTCCCACTAGAGCCAACATCACCTAATATTCTATTAAATACGCTGATTGCTTTTGTTCTTGGAATGATAGCTAATTTCATCTTTGTATCTAGTATCTATTTATTCCGCGATCATATTGAAGGTGAGTCAGATTTAAGCGAACTATCATTGAAATTTGTTGGTGATATTCCATTAATAAAATAAGGAGATACATTCATAAATGAAAACATACAATGAGTTTAAACAAAATAAAGACAATTCTTTTTACAAGGAAAAATTTAATAGTATTCAAACCAACCTACAGTTTATGTTGAAAAAACAAGGTATACGTAACTTCATGATTACATCAGCTAATATGAGTGAAGGCAAAAGTTTTGCGAGTGCTAATATTGCGGAAGTGTTTGCAGAAAAAGGAAATAAGACGCTTCTGATTGATGTGGACTTTCATCGGCCATCTTTGCGTAAATATATGCAAGTTAGCGAAAACGTAGGAACAATCGATTATTTGATGGGTGAAATAGAGCTTGAGGAAGCTTGTCAAGATACGCATCACCCTAATTTAAAGCTGATGCCAACGGGGATTGCGCCACCTAATCCTAGTGAATGGGTGGACTCGGCGGAGATGAGGCAACTTATTGAGGTGGCAAAACAAACCTTTGATTATGTGATTATTGATGCCCCGCCATTACTTCCAATTACGGATAGTCGAATTTTGAGTTCTTTATGTGACGGTGTGTTGTTTGTTGCTTTTGTGAAAAAGACGAAGCGAAGTGAAATCAAGCAGGCGATGCGTTATCTGGAAATTGCAGATGCGAATGTTATCGGTGGTATTTTGAATGGTGTTGTAGTGTCTAAAAATGATCGTAAAGGTTATCGATACAAATATTGATTGGAGAAGATGTGAGTTGGATAGAACACTTATCTTAAAAATGATTTTTGTGCTTGGCTTCCTAGTGACGCTGGTGCTGAGTTTCTTCTATTCAATAATGCTAATAGTACCGCTTCTTATAGGAATCTTTGTTTTTAGTTGCTTTTTCACATTGAAGCAACTCGCAGAATTGACATGGTTTATGTTGGCTATTGCCTCTTTTTTTGGATCGATTCTTTCGATTCCAGGTTTAGAAAGCTTGTTTCTCTATCGACTATTACTACCTGTTCAAATAACGCTATTTCTACTCACATGGGATGACTGGTCTTGGATGAGCAAAAGAACAAGGACAATGCTTCTTTTTCTTGTTGGCTGGTTAGCTTCCGCGCTTATCACTATCATCTGGACCGAGTATCAGGGGATTGCGTTTCGAAATGTGTACTTTATGATAGAGGCGATTTACCTCCTGTTCACAGCCATTTATTACTTGAAAGCGGATAAGAAGATAGAATGGCTTGTTACGATTACTAGCGGTGTTATGGCGGTCAATATCGGTATTGGGTTATATGAAATCAACACGGGGCTACATTTAAGTAAGTCGGGATTAACAGATGTCATTGGGAATGCACAGTTTTTGCCAAGTGGAATATTTTTCAATCCAAACGATTTGGCTTCTTTTCTAGCTCTATTTTTGCCGATTACACTGGTCTATATGCAAAGTAGAACTATCATTGGTAGCTTATACAAAGGCTTGTTGGTTATAGGAGCCGTTTATATTATCATCGAAACTCAATCGCGTATTGCCTTCGTCCTAATCCTTGTTATCCTCTTTCTGCTTTTATTACGCTATTCGTGGCGCTGGGGGGCACTAGCGTTGCTATGTATCCCGTTTGTATTACAGTTACCAGGTATGCAAGATACCATCAATCAAGTGAATCAAACCTATACCGATAAAACGAATTCCACAGATTTACGATTAGATATTACGAATTACACTTGGCAAACCGCAAAAGAAAGCTATTTTATGGGTGTTGGTCCAGGGAATGTTCAAATAGAGTTAGCGAAATATTTTCCAGCAGAGGAGCAAAATAATGATGGTGCTGTATCTGTGCATAACTTTCTTTTGGAAGTACTGGCGAATTATGGCTTACTATCGCTACTCTTTTTATTGGCTTTTTTGTTCTACCTTTTCTATCGCAGTTGGCGTTACTGGTTAGAGAATAAAGAAAAAAAGGTGAAATATCTCATTCCACTATTGATAACACTTGCTTTCCCATTTATCGCGTTTGCATCTAGTACAACACTTGAAAAAAGCTATATCTGGATTAGTTTTGGAATTGTTTTAGCCATACTCAATCAATATGATAAACGAATGGAGACGAAAGATGAAACGATTTAAACCGATACTACTACTATTTCTGTCAGTAATTTTTATAACAGCATGTGCGAATGAAAGTGTAACCGTACCAAAAGAAACGCAGCAAACACAAGCTTCTTTTCCAAAGGATAATAAGGTGAATGTATCAAGTTTGGATATGACAGTAGGGGCAATAAAGAATGCCGAAAAAGATATTCCCAAGGGCGATAAACTTGGAGGAAATAAATTGGTGAAACTGGAAGTGACAGTGAAAAATATAACAGAGTACAGTATTCCGATTGCTGCGAGTACCTTTCGTGTATTGGATTCCAGTGGGAAATACCATGCTAACTACGCGGTCGAAGGTGAATTAGGACAATTGATACCAGGTAATAAAGAGATAAAAGGAACTGTCTATTTTGCGATTCCTAAAGAACGTGTGATTGAAAAAGTAATCTATGACGATCAAGTCAGAAGTGCTTTCTATGAATGGAAGGTGGAGAAGTAGATGACAGAAACCAGCATGCCTAGAAAATTAAATGTATTGATGGTCTCTGATGATTTTTATCCACAAGTTGGTGGTATTGCGGCACACGTGCTAGAAATTAGTAAGGCTATTAGTAAACTCGGCCATAACGTGGTCTTGCTTACTAAAATATACGATCCTAGCGGTGCATTACCAGAAGAAGAGATGGTCGATACGATTCGAGTAATACGCGTACGAGTCAGTGAAAAACGGAAAATTCGAGCCTTGCAATTTATGTACAGAGGTCGTAAAAAAATCAAAGAGTTGCTAGCCAAAGATGATTACCAAGTCATTCATTGGCACAAGCTAATTGCAGATTCGATGATTACCAAGATTCCGTTTGACGGCGTGAAAATATTTACGAATCACTCTTCCACTTTCCTTCACTGGTATGAAGAACAGCGATTTGCTAGGTTCCGATTTTTATTGGGGCATATGGATGGTGTGATTGCACCAAGTACTGAGTTAACGGCAAAAATCTCTACGGTTTTTCCCATGAAACAAGCGCTGACGATTTCCAATGGAGTAGACACGACGAAGTTTTACCCAGATCAGGATAAGCGAGAAACAATGCGCGCGAGGCTTGGTTATAAAAACGAGAATAAAGTTGTGATGATTGCTAGACGATTAGAAGAGAAAAATGGTGTCTTGTATTTCGTGAAAGCTATTTCAATGATGCTCACGCAAAATGAGGATATTCGAATTTTGATGGTAGGGAGCGGGAGTCAGGAACAAATAATTCGTGATTTCGTGAAGGAGAACGGCTGGGATGACAAAGTAAGTCTTGTAACAGGTGTTGCGAATCCAGAGATGCCTTACTATTTTAATGCGGCGGATCTGGTCGTACTCCCTTCATTGATGGAAGCAACGAGTATCGCAGGTTTAGAAGCAATGGCATGTGGAAAGGCACTTGTGGGTACCGAAGTTGGTGGCATTCCGGAAATTATTAAGCAAAATAAAACAGGAGTGCTCATTCCTGCTAAGTCAGAAACAGCTATTGCGGAAGGTGTCTTAAGTATATTAGAAGATGATAATATTCGTCTAGGAATGGGGCATGCAGCTTTGTATTCCGTACAGCAAAACTTTTCGTGGCAAGAAATTGCACACAAAACAACTGATTTTTATGAGAAACAATTACAGCGATTATTATGAAATAAAGTAGGTGCATTCTAATTCAAAATAAGCTATTAACGTCCTTCCTGTGGATGACATTGCTCACCATATCGATTCAATTTGTCGGATTAGTAAAAAATATATTCATTGCGAAAGGTTTTGGTGTCAGTACAGAGGTAGATGCTTACAATTTGGCGAATACCTACACCGTATCTATTACCAATTTAGCAATACCGGCTATCACTGTGGTCCTGATACCATTTTTAACGAGAAGGACGAATGAGTTAGTCATACAAAGCGCGCTGAATACCTACATTAGTACTCTTTTGTTAAGTATCTCGTTGCTTGTCCTGTTTGGTTCAGGGGGGACACTATTTCTTTTACAAAGTGATGTACTATTATCTGAAACGATGCAGTGGACACTCTTAATCATTATGATTTTGAGTATCGCACAGATTTTTCGTGTATTAACCGCTATTTTAACAGCATTCCTACAAGTGGATAATGACTTTGTTACGCCGAAAGTAGCGATATTATGCAGTACGATTTTCAGTGCTACTTACGTTGTCATGGCATCTAACCCTTCGATTATCGGTGTTAGTTTTTTCTTAACAGCTTCCTTTTTATTGGAATGTATCTTCCTCATTATCAAAAATAAAGGTGTTTCTTTCCGTTTTCAATTGCAATGGAAGAATAATGCTTTTCGGAAACTGATGCGTCAAACAGGACCAGTGGTTTTCAACTCGATTGTGTTTCAGATTTCGTTAATTTTTTCGATAACTTTGGCGGGCTTTTTAGGACAAGGTTATGTAGCGACATTAGGTTATGCCAACCAGATAGTGAGTATTATTCAAGCAGTTATTATCGTTAATATATTGACGCTTGTTTACCCAACGATGTCTCGCGCTTTTAATAAGCAAATCAAGATAGGAAAGCAGCTCTTTATCAACTATGTGACGGTGGCCAATATGCTCGTTATTCCGCTTGTTGTGGGTATGATCATTGTCGGGGATTTACTTACAGCTCTATTATTCCAAAGAGGAGCTTTTACGGCGGAGGATACCGCGCAAGTGACTTTTTTTATGACGATAATTAGTATCGGATTGCCAGGTTTGGTTTTGCGGGATTTTGTTTACCGTGTCTATTTTTGCTTGGAAGATACCCGAACACCTTCTCGTATTTCCCTTGTGACAATAGGTATCAATATTATATTGCTGTTGGTATTGACGCCGTTCTTTGGTATTTATGCGGTGATTCTGATTCCAAGCGTGATGAATATTGTATCGGGATTAGTTGTCTATCGATTATTAGAAAAGCGAGTGGGGAAAATAGACCCAAAACATACCTTACTGAAGCAACATATTATAACGCTCGTGAATGCAGTCGTGATGGGGATTGTTCTTTATTTACTGCGTATGCAATGGCGTATGGAATCTAGCGCTGCGTTCTTTATTCTAGTAATAGTTGGCATCATAGTTTACGGCTTACTGGTGTGTATCACACAACGAAGCATCCTTCGACAATTGAAAAATAAAGGAGTGTCCGAAAGTTGAAACAAGTATTAATCATGAGCTCTGTCCATCCGTGGAATGATACACGTATTTTTCACCGAGAAGCTATTAGTTTGGCGAATGCTGGTTACGAAGTGACGCTTTACGCGATGGAAAGCAATCGAACGTATCACCATGAAATTTCAAATTTAACGGTGAAAACCTTATCTAAAACAAGCAAGCGAAAACGATTCCAAACATGGTGGACGTTTTTTAACATCGCCAGGAAATCATCAGCTAGCATAATCCATCTACATGACCCCGAATTATTACCACTTGGCTATATACTTCAAATTTTCCACAAAAAACAAGTTGTTTTTGATATGCATGAGGATTTTCCGGCTGTGCTAAAATCGAAAAAAATCGCGAGGTACCCAATTGCTAAACCATTCCTACACCTAGCGACATATTTGGAAAAGAGAATGCTTCAGAAAGTCAGTGCTATCGTTTTTGCAGAAGCTTACTATAAAGAAAATTATAGAGACGTTTCAACAGTGCAAGTCGATGTTTATAACTATCCTTTTTTGCAACAGCCTGTATCTGCTGAGAAATATGAGATACCAACATTAATCTACGCAGGTGCGATTCATGAAATTCGTGGATTTAAAGAAATGTTGGAGGTAGCACGCTTGTTAAAAAAGACAGGATACACATTTCAACTCTTGATTATTGGACAAGTACCTGCGAGGCTGGAAACTTATGCAACGAATTTTCAGAGGAAGTATGATTTGAAACAAGAGGTTACGCTTGTTGGTAGATTGGATTTAAGCGAGTTGATGATGTACTATGCTAAATCGCATATAGGCTTAGCGCTACTCCATCCTGTAGACAATTATTTGCGCTCATTACCGACAAAAATATTTGAATATATGTCGGTTTCGTTGCCTTATATCTTATCTGATTTTGAAGTCTATAGGGAGCTAGTAAAGAAAACAGCTAGTGGCATTGTCGTAGATGCTCAAAAGCCACAGGAAATCACCAAACAGATTCAACTGTTATTGAATAATCCAGAAAGACAGAAATATTTAGGTGATAATGGCTACATTCACCATCAAACCATGTTTAACTGGTCAACACAAGAACGGCGGCTAATAGAGTTATACCAATCGATATGGGAGGAGAAATAAGTTTTGAGAATCTTATACTTACATCAACACTTTCAGAAAAAAACTGGGGCGACACGATCCTACGAGCTTTCTAAATACTTCTTGCGACGAGGACATCACGTTACTTTGATTACAGGGACTGGTAAAAGTGAACAAACGGAAGAAGGCGTGCAAGTTCTTTCTACAGCGACGAATTATAGTCAAAAAATGAGTAAAGGACGTCGTATTTTAGCGTTTGGTCACTTTATGCTAGGTAGTTTTTGGAAAGGTTTGACGCGAAAAAAGATGGATATTATTTACGCCACGTCAACTCCTCTCACCGTGGGATTGGTAGGTCTACTGCTTAGTAAAGTCAAGCGTATCCCTTTTGTATTTGAAGTACGAGATGTCTGGCCGGATGTACCTGTGAAATTGGGATATATCACCAATCCGCTATTGATACGAGCGCTCATCCTCATTGAAAAAATGATTTATAACGGAGCTAGCGAGATTATCGCCTTGTCACCAGCGATGAAGGCGAGGATTGTTTCCAAAGGGATTGGGGCAGAAAAAATAACTGTTATTGAAAATATGGCAAACAGTGAGTGGGTGGCAGCTATTGAAGCGCGTCCCCCTGAGGATGAAGTATTGCAGCAATGGATGAAAAATCGTTTTGTCATTGTGCATCCAGGAACAATGGGGGAAGTAAATGGTTTGCAGCATTTACTGACAGTGGCTTCGGATATGAAAGCTTTTGCATCTATTGGATTCTTGCTAATTGGTGAAGGTTCAGAGAAAGCAACTTTAGAACAGCAAGTGGAGACATTGCAATTAGAGAATGTGAAAATTATAGGTAGTATGCCAAAAGAAAATCTTTTTAGTTTGATGAAGCAGTGTGATATGGGCGCGATGAGCGTGAAAAATGAGCGAATACTTTGGGATAATAGTGCCAACAAATTTTTTGATTTTCTAGCGGTTGGTTTGCCAGTCGTACTTAATTATCAGGGATGGCAGCATACTATTTTGCAGGATAGTGGGGCTGGTCGCGGTTTTTTGTATCATGATACGGTGGGCTACTGCCAGTTTTTGCAAGATATGGTGAGGGATGAACAAAGCTATAAAAAATCACGGTTAGCGAGCAAGCGATTGAGTGAACGTTATGATGTTCAGTTACTTGCAGGCAGGGCGTCCTGCTTATTGGAACAAATACTAGAGAGGAAGAAATGACTATGAAACGTTGGATAGATATTCTTTTTGCGATAAGTATTGGACTGGTTGCCCTGATTCCAATTATTCTTTGCGCGAGTCTATTTTTTATTTTGTATCGTGAAATGCCTTTCTATGTAAGTATACGTGCTGGGAAGCAAGCGCGTTGTTTTAGAATCTATAAGTTGAAATCAATGCGTCAGAGTTTTTATAAGGATGGGAAACCGTTACCAGATCATATGAGGATTACAGGATTTGGCCGTTTTATGAGGAAGTATAGTATTGATGAATTGCCACAACTGTGGAATATTCTGATTGGAGATATGAGTCTAGTTGGACCACGGCCGTTGCCAGTTACTTACACTAGTCTTTACAATGAGCGTCAGCGCAAACGTCTTTCTGTTAAGCCAGGTCTAACGGGGCTCGCACAAGTAAATGGAAGAAACGCAATCAGCTGGGAAGCAAAGTTTGAAATGGATGTGCAATATGTGGAACAACAATCCATGAAATTAGATGGCGCTATATTATTTCAAACAATTGGAAAAGTAATGCGTGGAGCGGATATCAGCCAAGAAAATCATGTGACAGCAGAAAGTTTTCAAGGGACGACGGAATAAAAAATGAAGAAAGAGGTAGGATGATGCAAAGACCGATTTTATTATCTACGCCGCATATGAGCGGGCGGGAGCAAGTATATGTGAAAGAAGCATTTGATACGAATTGGATTTCCCCACTTGGAGCAAATGTGACAGCGATGGAGGAACAAATAAAGGCGTACACGAATGCGAATGCCGCCTGTTTGACAAGTTCTGGCACAGCAGCGATTCATTTAGCTTTACGGTTACTAGAGGTTGGTGTAGGTGACACTGTATTTTGCGCCTCATTCACTTTTATTGCGAGCGCTAACCCCATTAAATATTTAGGAGCTGATATCGTATTCATTGATTCCGAACCGGAAACGTGGAATATGTCGCCGCAAGCATTGGCACGGGCTTTGAGGGATGCCAAAGAACAAAATAAATTACCTAAAGCAGTTATTGTGGTGCATCTCTACGGTCAAAGCGCTAAAATGGATGAAATCGTAGCTATGTGTGAGCAATATGGTGTTCCGATTATCGAGGATGCCGCAGAATCTCTTGGATCGACATATAAGGGACAGCAGACAGGAACATTCGGTGATTTTGGTATATACTCTTTCAATGGGAACAAAATTATTACGACATCTGGTGGTGGTGCACTGGTAGCGAAAGATCCGGCGATGATTGAAAAAGCAGTCTTTTTAGCTACACAAGCACGTGAACAAGCACCGTATTATCAACATGAGGAGATTGGTTATAATTACCGCATGAGTAATGTATCAGCAGGAATTGGTCGCGGTCAAATGGAGGTTTTAGCAGAACGTGTCGCTGCAAGGCAGGGTGTGTATCAGTACTATGAGCGTCATTTTGGTGATGTGGATGGGATTACGATGATGCCTAAATTGTCGGATACCGTGTCCAATCATTGGCTTACTGCGATAACACTGGACGTGAAAGATTTGCACTTGTCGCCATATGTTGTGATGGCGAAAATGAAAGCTGCGAACATTGAGACACGATTATTGTGGAAGCCGCTTCATTTGCAGCCAGTGTTTGCAGATGTCATTTTTTACTCTCATGACATGAGGCAACAAGCTGTGTGCGAGCAGTTATTTGAGAAAGGGATTTGTTTGCCTTCAGGCTCGAATTTGACAGAAACGGAACTCCAATACGTTAGTGAAACAATGTGCCATGTTTTGGAGGAAGAGCTGAACGTTGCAGTAGTATAGATGTTAAAAGTAATGCAACAAAGATATTTGGATATTGATACGAGTTAAAGATCATACGGGTAGATCGCCATCTAAAGAAGTTGTGAAAAAGTGAGTACGTTCGGAAATGAGGAACGTACTTTTTGCTGTGATAATTAATCTCTTGTGGATAACTTCAAAAGTTGGTCCAAAACTATTGTTATTCACATGTGGATAAGTTAAAATAAAGGGTAGGATATTTTTTAAATCTTAAAGAATCTGGATATGTGGATAACTTTTTTCGGATAACTATATAAAACCAATCATTATTAGCTTTGGTGAAAGCGGAGCAAATGTTGATGATATGCACAGGTCATGTGCCAAAATTTATTCGATTAGGAAATCGGTTTCTTTGTGAGCCGTTTTTCTAGGAAGGTGAGGGTAAAGAATGGAATTTGATACAATTGCTGCGATCTCAACACCGCCGGGCGAGGGAGCCATTGCTATTATTCGTTTGAGCGGTGATGAGGCGATTCAGATAGCGGATCGCATTTTTTGTGCGCAAAAACAGCTTAGCGCGGTCGAGAGTCACACGATTCATTATGGTCATATTGTGGATCCGGGCACGAAGGAGACGGTCGAGGAGGTCATGGCAACGGTGATGCGTGCGCCGCGGACGTTTACTCGGGAAGATGTGGTCGAGATTAATGCGCATGGTGGGATTGTTTCGGTGAATCGGGTGCTGCAATTGTTGCTTCGAAATGGGGCGAAATTGGCGGAACCTGGAGAATTTACGAAACGAGCTTTTTTGAATGGGCGGATTGATTTGTCGCAAGCGGAGGCTGTGATGGATTTGATTCGTGCGAAGACGGATCGGGCGATGGGTGTTGCGCTGCAGCAGATGGACGGTAGTTTGTCGCGCTTGATTCGCAATTTGAGACAGGAAATTTTAGATGCTTTGGCGCAGGTCGAGGTGAACATAGATTATCCGGAATACGACGATGTGGAAGAGATGACGCAGCGGATGTTGGTGGAGAAGGCGCAATTGGTGCGGGCTTCGGTGGAGCAGTTGTTGCTGACGGCGCAACAGGGCAAGATTTTGCGTGAGGGACTGGCGACGGCGATTATTGGTCGGCCAAACGTCGGGAAATCGTCGCTTTTGAACCAGTTGATTCAGGAGGAAAAGGCGATCGTGACGGATATTGCGGGTACGACGCGTGATATTATTGAGGAATATGTGAATGTTCGCGGGGTGCCGCTGCGTTTGATTGATACGGCGGGGATTCGCGAGACGGAAGATATTGTTGAAAAAATTGGCGTGGAACGGTCGCGCAAAGCTTTGCAGGAAGCGGATTTTATTTTGTTGGTGTTGAATCAAAACGAGCCGCTGAGTGTGGAAGATGAGGCGTTGTTTGAGGCGGTCGCGGGTCATAATTTTGTGGTCGTTTTGAATAAGACGGATTTAGCGCGGAATATTGATGTGGCGCGGGTTCGGGAGCTTGCTGGGGATAATCCAGTGGTCGAGACGTCGCTTGTGAATGATGCGGGACTTGCGCAGCTTGAAATCGCGATTAAGGATTTATTTTTCGCGGGAGAAATTGATGCTGGGGACGCGACGTATGTTTCGAATGCGCGTCATATTGCACTTTTGCATGAGGCGATTGGTGCGATTGAGGCGGTTATTGATGGCGTGGAAGCTGGAATGCCAGTGGATATCGTTCAGATTGACATGACGCGGGCTTGGGATTTGCTCGGAGAAATTATCGGTGAATCGGTTCAGGATGAGTTGCTGGACCAGTTATTTAACCAATTTTGTTTAGGAAAGTGATGTGTTGAAATATGCAAACTTATGATGCGGGACATTATGATGTAATCGTGGTCGGTGCGGGGCATGCGGGCGTGGAAGCGGGCCTTGCGAGTGGCCGAATTGGCGCGAAAACGTTGATGCTCACAATTAATTTAGATATGGTGGCGTTCATGCCGTGTAATCCTTCTGTTGGAGGGCCTGCGAAAGGTGTCGTTGTGCGCGAAATTGATGCGCTCGGCGGCGAAATGGGTCGGAATACGGATAAAACGCACATTCAAATGCGGATGCTTAACACTGGAAAAGGCCCTGCGGTTCGTGCTTTGCGTGCGCAATCGGATAAGTGGGATTATCAACACGAAATGAAGCACACGATTGAAAAAGAGGAAAATATCACGCTGCGTCAAGGTTTGGTGGATCGTCTTGTTGTGGAGGATGGTGTCTGTAAAGGCGTTATCACGAACAGCGGCGCGATTTATTATGCCAAAACGGTCGTACTGACAACAGGGACTTTTTCACGTGGTGAGATTATTGTTGGGGAACTGCGTTATTCTAGTGGTCCGAACAATCAGCAGCCGTCGATCAAGCTTTCTGAGCATTTGGAAGAGCTAGGTTTTGAGTTGCGTCGTTTTAAAACGGGGACACCGCCGCGCGTGAAGTCGAGTTCCATCGATTATTCGCAGACAGAAGAACAGCCTGGAGACGATGTTCCGCGTGCCTTTAGTTATGAGACGGTGGATTTTATTATGGATCAGTTGCCGTGTTGGTTAACGTATACAAACGAGGCAACACACCAAATTATCGAGAAAAATTTGCATCGTTCGCCGATGTTTACTGCGACCAAAAAAGGGACGGGTGCGCGTTATTGTCCGTCGATTGAGGATAAGATTGTGCGTTTTAGCGATAAGCCGCGCCATCAAATTTTCTTAGAGCCTGAGGGTCGCAATACGGAAGAGGTTTACGTGCAAGGTTTGTCGACAAGTTTGCCAGAGGATGTACAGCGTGAAATGTTAGCGACGATTCCTGGACTGGAAAATGTCGAAATGATGCGTGTTGGTTATGCGATTGAATATGACGCGGTGATGCCGGAGCAATTGTGGCCGTCGCTTGAAACGAAACGAATCGAGAATTTGTATACAGCGGGTCAATTGAACGGGACGAGTGGTTATGAAGAGGCGGCTGGACAAGGTTTAATGGCGGGAATCAATGCGGCGCGCCGTGCTTCTGGAAAAGAGCCGGTGGTGCTTGGACGCGATCAAGGCTATATCGGCGTTCTCATTGATGATCTCGTGACGAAGGGAACCGATGAGCCGTACCGCTTGTTGACGTCTCGCGCGGAGTATCGCTTGTTGTTACGCCACGATAATGCGGATTTGCGTTTGACCGAGATTGGGCATGAAATTGGTCTAATCAGCGACGAACGTTACGCCCGATTTGTTGCGAAACGCGAAGCTATTGAGGCTGAAAAACAACGATTGAAAACGACGCGTATCAAACCGACTGCGGCTGTACAGAAAATGCTGGTCGATATGGGTAGCACGGAGCTCAAGGATGGCGTTTTAGCAGCGGATTTTTTGAGACGTCCAGAGATTACGTACGATATTTTGATGGAGATTGTTCCACGTGAAACATCGCTAACTGCGGATATCGAGGAGCAGGTCGAAATTCAGATTAAATATGAAGGTTATATCGAGAAATCATTGAACCAAGTGGAAAAAATGAAGCGCATGGAAGGCAAGAAAATTCCGGAAAACATCGATTATGATGCGATTGGCAGTTTGGCAACGGAGGCATTGGAGAAATTGAAGAAAATCCAGCCACTTTCGATCGCGCAGGCTAGCCGTATTTCAGGTGTAAATCCCGCCGACATTTCCATCTTGTTAGTGTATATTGAGCAAGGCAAAATCGCAAAAACAAAGTGAGGGAAAAACGTGAATCCAGAACAGTTTAGAGAGCAATTATTGCAAAAAGGAATCGAGTTATCCGATACGCAAATGGCGCAATTCGACCTATATTTCAAGATGCTTGTCGAGTGGAATGAGAAAATGAATTTGACTGCTATTACAGAGCACGATGAAGTCTATTTGAAGCATTTTTATGACTCGATTTCTGCGGCTTTTTATGTTGATTTTAAAGGTGTGGGGACGGTTTGTGATGTTGGTGCGGGAGCTGGTTTTCCAAGCATTCCGATTAAGATTTGTTTCCCGGATTTGGACGTTACGATTGTGGATTCCTTGCAGAAACGGATTACCTTTTTAGACGCGCTTGCGGATGCATTGAAATTGGATAAGGTTCATTTTCACCATGCACGAGCGGAAGAATTTGGCCAAAATAAGGCGTTCCGCGGCAGTTTTGACTTAGTTACAGCGCGCGCCGTCGCAAGAATGAGCGTATTAACCGAGCTTTGTTTGCCGCTAGTCAAAAAGGGTGGTTTTTTCCTAGCGATGAAAGCGATGCAAGCGGAGCAGGAACTGAAAATCGGTGCGAAAGCCATTGCGACACTAGGCGGTAAAGTGAAAGACCATTATGCCTTTTCATTGCCAATCGAAGAAAGCGAGCGGAACCTATACTTGATCGAAAAAGTAAAAGAGACGCCAAATAAGTATCCTCGCAAAGCAGGAACACCAAACAAACAACCAATTGAATGAAAAGCATATATTTATCAGCAAGTTTCTGCTAAAATGGACAGTAGATAAAGTGAAATTCCAAACGATCGAAAAAACGATTTCCGTAAAAATTGCGCCGAACTCCAGCGCAGATTTTAACGACGGAGATGAGCGTTTGTCGACACGCTGGACGATATTCACGCTTAACATTAGAAGGGATGATTTGATAATGCCTTTTTCGCGCTTATTCGGAAAGAAAGATAAGGAATATATTGAGATTGAAACGGAAGAAACCGTGGAGGAATTCATGCAACAAATCGTGGAACTTCCTGTCGCAGCTATCATTCCGAATCGCTATCAGCCCAGAACGGTCTTTGATGCGTCAAAAATAGAGGAATTAGCCAGAACAATCCGTATTCATGGCGTCATTCAGCCAATTGTTGTGCGTGAGTATGAGCCCGAAAAATTCGAGATTATCGCTGGTGAACGACGATTCCGCGCTGTTTCTTCATTGGAATGGGACACAATCCCTGCTATCGTCCAAAATCTTACGGATGATGAAGTAGCTTCCATTGCCCTCATCGAAAACTTACAACGTGAAGAGTTGACACCAATTGAAGAAGCAAAAGCGTATCAAAGTTTGCTAGATATGCAAGAAGTGACCCAGGAAGCACTAGCTCAGCGCGTTGGGAAAAGTCAATCCGCGATCGCTAATAAATTGCGTTTGTTAAGGTTGCCAGAAGCCGCCCAGCAAGCCGTTTTAGACAAGCAAATCTCGGAGCGCCACGGTCGATCTTTACTCGTTTTGGAGACGGAGGAAAAGCAACTCGATGTTTTGGCGAAAATTATCGAGAACAAGTGGAATGTGAAGGAAACGGAGCAATATATCCAGACTTTACTACCCGCCGAGCCAAAACCTAAAAAAGCAAAACCGAAACGCCAAGCGATCAGTCGCGACGTTCGAATTGCTGTGAACACGATCAAGCAATCCATCACGATGGTAAAAGATAACGGTATGGATTTACAGATGGAAGAAGAAGAGTCGGATGATTATTATCAAATTACGATTCAAATTCCAAAGCAAAAAAACAAATAAGTGATCAAAAAACAGATTTCCAACGAGGATTTCTGTTTTTTATTGACATTAGGCGAATATCATCATATAATTTACCTAACGATAGGTAGAAAAGAGTGGTAGTATGAAGAAAAAAGAGAAGACATATCAGCAAATATTAGAAGCCACATTTATCTTATTTGCGGAATTTGGTATCCAAGGTACGAGTTTAGCCATGATCGCTGAAAAAGTAGGGATCTCAAAACCGTCCATTTATTATCATTTCCCGTCCAAAGATGCGCTAATAGAAACCGTTTTTAAAGTCATATTTGCGGATTATCGCTTCGACAATTACTTCCAAATAGATAAAATGACGGCAAAAAACTTCGAGAAAAAGCTATATAGTGGTGGGATTTCCATGATTCCAGAAGCAAATGAAGAGAATTTTATCGTGATGAAAGTGCTGAACGAATTCATTTTAACTGCGGGAAGAGAGCATAATTATGCAGGAGAGATCGTGGAATTACAGAAGGATTTTCTACTAGGTTTTGAGCGTTGTATGGATAAAGGTGTCGAGCTAGGCGTTGTCGATGCAAAAGATAGTAAGGCAAAGTCACAGCTTTTGGCGCTTACAATTGATAATATTTCAAACTATATGTTAATGGGCATCCAAGTGGAATACCGGAAAATATGGAAGCTGGCTATCACAAATATAATGGAGAGAGTGGATAAATAATGCATAAAAATAAGCGAACGATATTAAGCTTTTCGACCTTTGATAAACTGTTAATATGCCTTGTTCCACCGATTATAGGGCTGATTCTCGGATTTTTCATACCGGATATTGCAAAATGGGCGGTGTCTTTACCGTGGATTCCGTTGAAGGGACCTTTCGAACTCATTGTTTCCATCCGCGAAACCTGGATTATTTTTGTGACGACGGGGTTTGGTATTGTTGCTGGGATTTGGCTGTCTATCATGGCTTTTCACGAAAGTCTGATGATGGATATAGGGGACGACGATGTGAAATTAACGATTTCTGGTGTGGAGTCGATTTTTCCTAAAGCGCGGATTTCGATGGTGTCTTTAGATAAGAAGCAATTGGTTTTGCTGGACCTTGAGAATCGGGAAATGTATCGAGAAAAACAGGAAATGAAGGCTGGAAAAGTGGAGCGGGCGTTTACGGAACACGGTTATAGCTGGCAATCGGTGGATCCTTTTCAGGCAGAATTTAAGCGATGGGTGGCGCAAACACCGGAACTGGAGACGGGTGAAAATGCTTTATTTGCGGCTCGTGAAAAGGCGTTGGAGAAGTCTGACGAAAAGGACGCGCGGGAACTTCGCAGGGAGATTTGGAATGTTGGTATTTCGGTGAAAGAGGATGGTAAAAAGCAATATTGGCGTAGGTAAAAAGAAGAATTGTGTTCAGCCGCGCAAGTAAGGTGCAATTTTTCATGAAAACCTATACAATGAAGGTAGAACGATAGATAAAGGAGGGAAGCGGTGCACTCGAAATGTGTTACTGCGAACAATATGGCGAAAATAATTTTTGTAAGAGATGAACAAGATGAATTTCAAGCATATGATTTCCTACACAGTTTGATAAAAGAACAACCTTTAATGTCGACCCTTTTATTGCAAGGCCTGATGCAGCTAGAAAAAGCGGAAACTAGAAAATTAACAACGGGAAAACAGATTTTACCGGAAGTCCATTTGACAATCGGCAAAAATCAATCGTATTCGCTACAAACGAATAAAATCGAAACGTCGGTTGATCAGCCAATCGAGGAAATGAAAGTACACTTCAAGGATAAGAATTGTCGGATGCTTTATTTCACGGCTTTTTCGGATACAGAAACGTATTATTGCTTCGTAAAAGGCTATTTTAAAGATCGCAACCCGTTCAATGATAAAATGGGCGCTTACCGGGAAGAAGTGAAGCGGATTTTCCTTCGTCGTGCAGAGGCAAGATTGAGTATTGGCAAGGACGATTATGAATTTGAGTCGCTGAAAGAATTGGCGTGGCAGAACGAAGCGATTGTTCATTATTTGGATAGTTTTTCGGCGCGTTTGGGTCAATTTATCTTTGCGAAACGCGTGAAAAAGAAATGGTCGCAGTTGGATTTAGGCCTGAAATCGGATTTATCGCCGCTTGTGATTTCGCGATTGGAAGCAGGAGATCCGGATATGACGGTTCGTATGTACCAAAAGGCATGTGAAGTGCTGGATGTTACGACGGATTTTACGGATGATCATTTGACGATTGAATAGTGTTTTGAATGGAAATAAGGAGATGGTTTCTGGTGTAATCGGGAGCCATTTTTTATTTGGATATAACTCTTAAACGAAAACGTACGTTCTTATTTACTTGACTTTACCCACGAAAACCATTAAAATTGAAGCTTCACGCAAATGAAGGTGAAGAGGGGGAATTTTCTTTGAGTAAAACAGTAACAGCGCAAGAAAGACAGGAGTTTAAGACTGTACCGATTGTCACGGCTTTTCTAATTGCAGGATTTATAGGCTTGTTTAGTGAAACGGCTTTAAATATGGCACTTACGGATTTAATTCGTGTATTTGATGTAAGTTCAGCAACGATTCAGTGGTTAACGACGGGATACTTGCTGACATTAGGTATTTTAGTACCAGTTTCAGGACTTTTATTACAATGGTTTACCACGCGAAAATTATTTTTTGCATCTGTCGGATTTTCGATAGTTGGAACGCTAATCGCAGCATTGGCGCCAGATTTCGGCATTTTAATGATCGCCCGCGTTATCCAAGCGATTGGTACCGGACTTTTACTACCATTAATGTTCAACACGATTCTGGTTATCTTTCCAGAGCATAAACGGGGATCTGCGATGGGGCTTATCGGACTTGTTATTATGTTCGCGCCCGCAGTTGGACCCACGATTTCAGGCTTAATTATTGAGAATTTAACGTGGAATTGGATTTTTTGGATTGCCTTACCGTTCTTAGTTTTCTCATTACTTTTTGGACTGCGTTATATGAAAAATGTATCCGAAGTAACCAAGCCGCGTATTGATATTTTATCGATTATTTTATCGACGCTTGGTTTCGGGGGAATTGTGTACGGCTTTAGTAGCGCCGGCGAAAGTGGCTGGGGTAGTGCACTCGTTATTACGACGATGATTATTGGTGTCATCAGTTTGGGCTTATTTGCTTGGCGCCAACTGACGATGGATCAGCCAATGATGGACTTGCGCGTTTTCAAATTTCCAATGTTCACGCTTGGATTATTGATCGTTTTCATCGCATTCATGATTATCCTATCCACGATGATTTTATTGCCACTTTATTTGCAAACAGGACTGGCCTTAGCCGCATTTTCTGCTGGATTAGTACTTTTGCCGGGTGGGGTTATAAACGGCTTGCTATCACCGGTTACAGGGCGTCTGTTCGATGCATTCGGTGCCCGCGTGCTAGTTGTTCCAGGATTCATCGTGTCGGTCATAACGCTATGGTTCTTAACGCAAATCACGCTAGAAACAACGGCGGTTACCATCGTTATCCTGCATAGCGCGCTCATGATTGGCGTATGTATGATCATGATGCCCGCACAAACGAACGGCTTAAATCAACTACCGCCAAAAATGTATCCAGATGGTACAGCGATCATGAATACGTTACAACAGGTTTCAGGCGCAATTGGTACAGCGGTGGCGATCACGATTATGTCGGCAGGTCAAAAAACATACATGGCGACCGTGACGAATCCGGGACCACAAGACTTAGCCGCATCGCTTGTTGAAGGTTCGCGTCACGCGTTTACGTTCGGCCTTGTGATGGCGATTATCGGTCTAGTTATATCACTATTTCTTCGCAAAAAAGCATAAAAGTAAGCCGTGTCGATGAATTTTTGACGCGGCTTTTGCGTATAATGAAATTTATTTTCGCATAAAGTAAGACTAAACCTTAATTTTTTGATAGAATAGAAGAGGAGAAGTATAACGAAATGAAGCATTTGTCGACGTATGGAAGTTCGGCGATTAATCACGTGGAATGGGTTTATCCGCGTTTGGATGCTATAAATATGTGAGGGTTGGTGAAATAGATTGAGCAAAGTGATCGCACTGGCAAATCAAAAGGGTGGCGTAGGCAAGACGACGACATCTGTTAACTTAAGTTCTAGTCTTGCGTTTCTAGGTAAAAAAGTACTGCTTGTGGACATCGATCCTCAAGGGAATGCGTCGAGCGGAGTTGGCATCAATAAAGGTGAGATCGAGCATTGTATCTATGATGTGCTTGTGGATGACGTTGCACTCAAAGATGTTATTAAACCAACAGCGATGGAAACATTAAAAGTGGTTCCCGCTACGATTCAACTTGCTGGGGCAGAGGTTGAGCTTGTTCCCGCTATATCACGTGAAATTCGTCTGAAAAAGGCGATCGATTCTGTTCGCGATGATTACGATTACGTGATTATTGATTGTCCGCCATCCCTAGGGCTGCTTACGCTAAACGCGCTTACTGCCTCTGACACGGTTTTAATTCCGGTTCAGTGTGAGTACTATGCGCTAGAAGGTTTGAGCCAACTATTAAATACAATTCGTATCGTTCAAAAACATCTAAATGAAGATTTGCAAATTGAAGGTGTACTGTTGACGATGCTAGATGCCAGAACGAATTTGGGCATTCAGGTTATAGACGAAGTGAAGAAATACTTCCAAAATAAAGTTTTCGAAACAATTATTCCGCGTAACATTCGTTTGAGTGAAGCGCCAAGTCACGGTAAACCGATTATTTTATACGATGATAAATCCCGTGGTTCTGAGGTTTATGTAGATCTTGCAAAGGAAGTGATTGCTCATGGCTAAAGGATTAGGAAAAGGAATTAGCGCGCTGTTCAACAATGTCGATCAGAATGAGGAAGCTGTGCAAAGCATCCCTGTTAGCGAAATTCGCCCGAATCCGTATCAACCACGTAAAACATTCGATCCTACAGCACTCCGCGAATTACGCGATTCTATCAAGCTTCACGGTATTTTACAGCCAGTTATCTTACGTCGTTCAGAGGCGAAAGGGTATGAGCTGGTTGTCGGTGAACGCAGATTCCGCGCGGCGAAAGAGGCCGGATTAGAAGCAATTCCAGCCGTTGTACGAACGCTAGACGACCGCGAAATGATGGAGTTAGCAGTTTTGGAGAATTTACAGCGTGAGGATTTATCGGTGCTTGAAGAAGCGGAATCCTATGATTTACTAATGAAGAACTTGGACATGACGCAAGCAAAATTAGCCGATCGTCTGGGTAAAAGCCGTCCTTATATTGCGAACATGGTACGTTTACTTTCATTGCCAGCAGAAGTTCAGGTGATGCTCCGTGATGGTTCGCTATCGATGGGACATGCTCGTGCCTTGCTCGGATTGAAGGATAAGAAGAACATCAAACCGGTCGCTAAAAAGGCAGTGGCAGAAGGCTTAACGGTTCGCCAGTTAGAGAAATTAGTTGGGGATTTGAATAACAATGTTTCACGTGAAACACCCAAAAAACAGGAAAAAATCCCAGTTTTTATCAAAGAGAGTGAATCACAATTACGTGATAAATTCGGAACAGCAGTTTCTATTAAACGTCGTGATAACAAAGGTAAAATTGAGATTGAATTTTTATCTGAAGATGATCTAGGTCGTATTTTAGAAATTTTAGATGTTCAGTTTGATGAGGATTAAGGCGTATGGAACAGACTTTTAATCTAAATGATATTGTCGAAATGAAGAAGCAGCATCCTTGTGGTACCAATCGTTGGCGCATTATTCGATTGGGTATGGATATTCGGATTAAGTGCGAAGGTTGCGGACACAGTGTGATGATTCCAAGACGCGAGTTTACGAAGAAAATGAAGCGGGTTTTGGAGAGAGCGGAGTAAGTAAAAGCGTTGAATGAGTGCCTGAGCGGTTCATTCAACGCTTTTACTATGCAATGGAAGTAATAACAATGCTAATTCCAAGCATGAGAACCGCGCTTGTTAAGACGCCACCAAGAATGTAACGCTTTTGAGTAAAATTCAGCAATGCTACCGCTAAAAAGGAGAGTGCAAGTAGAATTTGAATCCAAATAGGGTAAGCAAAGCCTTCTTGTGTTTGAATCATGCTATACGTTATATTTATAAAGAGGATAGCGTATATAACTAGAAAAATACTGGAGATTATTTTGGGAAAAGTCATTTGGTTTAGCTCCTTTACCTTTTAGTTTACCATGGTTTAGAAGCGAAATACCATGAACCTGTACTCTTCAGCTGTTTGTCCATTTTTTTATTTTTAACTGTGCCAACAGCTCGTATATCTTGATATCGATATGCAGTTTGTTTATTATTTCCGTAACCAGTTGATATTTGTCCTTTTGTACGGTATTGTTTGTACGTTATATTTCCGTCAAATAAATAACCAGCTGTTAATGTACCTAAACCGACAACGCTAGCCCATCCAGATACAGTGTTTGCAATTGCACTAGTTGCTATAGTTACACCTGCAAAAGCGGCAACTGCAATTCCACCTCCGATAACTGTTACAATAGCTCCCAAAGTTTTTATAGGTTTTCCAATTTTAATTTTACCAGAGGATATATAGACAGGTGTTGATGGAGAGGATGCTTTTAATAACTGTGGGCTGTTAGTGAATTCTTCATTCTGTAGTTCAGATTCCACAAATGTCTCCCTATCTATAGATACTTTTTCACCATCCATCGTAGCGAATTCGTCCCCAGCAACATATTCAAATAGGTGTTCTTCAATACCATCTTCAGTAGACGTTACAGTCTTTAACTCTAAAGTATCATCAGTCTTTTCGATGTTAAAGTCTACTTCTGCGTCATCATTTAAAATTAGTGTGAAGGATTGCTCAGTGCCAGTGTCTTTTAAATTTTCTACGGTGTGTGAAGGTTCATTTTCTACTAATGTTGAGGCTTTAGCTTGCACGGATTCAAACAGGTTGATTGAAGGCGCGACTACCATAGCAAGCGCGATAGTGGGGATAATTAATGTTTGTTTCATTTTCATAGTTGTTTCGTCCTTTCTATTTATGTATTCGCTTCCAAAATCAGGTTAACATAAAACTTATGGGATGTCAAATTTATGTAAAAAAGTAGTTATTTTGGATATTTTTATTCAAATAAAACGATTTTTAATTTTAAAATACGAAAGGCCAAGACACTACCGATCTCATGTAGTCATCTTGGCCTTTCATCATGCGATATTACTTTCCGCCAAATAAATCTTTAATTCCATCCACGATATTTCCAACATCACCGAGCGATTCTGTGATATTTGCGTTTTCTGTTACTTGGTCAACGAGGCCGCCAGCTTGTTCGCTGATTTGACCTGTGATTTCTTCGGGGTTGATTTGTTCGGTTAGGTTTTGTGCTTGTTCTGTCAGATCTGTTGCGCCACCAGTTACTTGATCGACGACGTCACCTGCACCGCCGAGTAAATCGGTTACTTTTTCTGTTGCCATATCTTTCAAAAAATCGAATAAAGCCATACTATCGTCTCCTTTTGTGCGATTTTCATAGACTCCGTTTCCAAAAAAAGTACGCAAAAAAGACCTTACGTAAGAAACGTAAGGTCTCGCAAACAATGATATCATTGCTAGTAAAGCCGGGGTTTCCCCGTACTGACGACTCTACTATTACTGCTACTCCCCTTATCGGGAACGAGAATATGAATTACTTACAGAATAGCATGATTTCACGCCAAGTGCAAGGCTATCCTTATTTTGTTAATTTGAAAGAACCCATTGTTTTGAAGTCATACGTGACAATGGAGTTATCGCCAGCGAATGATTGAACGGATAGGTTGGTTCCAGATCCAGACAAGAACGCGCGTAGGTTTGTTGCTGTGTAGATTGCGTCTGTTGTTTTTGTGCCTAGCGTTAGTGTTTGTGGTGTGTTGAATTGCACGAGGCTACCTGAACTTACGCTGAAAATGTTACCTTTTGGGTTGTTTGATTTCAAGTAAACGTTTGCTACATCTTTAAAATCAATCACGGATTTCGCTGTTTTGATGAGTTGTGTTGATTTAGCGCCGCCATTTAGGACAAAGCTAGCATCTTTTTCAACGTCCAAACCTGTGGAAGCATAGATTAGGCCTGCTGTACCGGCTGCGTCTTGATTGAATTCTGTGCTTGAGTTAGCGCCAAATGTTGGTTTTCCATTCATATAAAGTGCGACATCTACAGAGTTTGTTGTAAGTTTAGAGCCGGATTCTGTAGAGAAGAATGGTGTTGCGCCAGTCATGTTGAAGACTTTTTTCGCGGATGTGATATTAACAGTCGCATTTTCGCTAACGTAAACTTTTGGATTTGCTTGGGCCATTAGGAAGGCATCAGCGGTTGTTGTAGCCGTGAAATGAACGTTTTTATCGAATACGATGGTGTTTACTTTCGCGATTTCAAGTGTGGATGTTGTTGTTACTTTTGTTGTGCCGTGGAAGGTAACAGCGCCTTTTGGAGCATAGGCTACTTGTTTACCGGTGAACGTCACGTTGTTAAGCGCGAGTTGTCCAGGCGTTTCGGTGCGGTAAATACCGTATGAACCAGTGGATTCAATAGATAGGTCCTCAAGTGCGATGACACCGAATTGTTTTGCGTTGATTACATACTTGCTCATGTCTAGTTTATGGTTATTACCTAGAACTAGCGGGTTATGTTGCCCAGGAATGATGATATCGCTCGTCGCAGTGATGTCCGCGTTGATAGAAATGATATCTGTTGGTGACGTTTCCAAAGCATTTTTTAACTCTGCAAAAGTAGTGACAGTAACCGTTTTGACTTCGGCTGCTTGTGCTACGACATTAGAAATATTTCCTCCAAAAGATAATGATGTTGGCGCGATGAGAACCGCTGCCGCTGTTAAAACGGATAAACCAAGTTTTGTTGTTGTTTTCATTTTTTTCTCTCCTTTTGTTGTAGTTAATGCAAAATTGGCCAAAAATGCAACTCCAGCCATGATACCATGTTATAGCTGCGTTCAGGGGTGACAGTTATGTGGATAAAAAACGAAAAGAGTGTGAACAAACCTAACTGGGAGCGCTACTATCGTAATATATGTTCGTTTTTCGCGTAAAATCAGATGATACTATAGACTTATAGGTACACAATGATACTTTTTTAAAGGAGGGATTGGCGACGAATTGGGGTTTGTAAGGGCTTATAGTTGTTTTCCGAGCGTATGTTTTGTAGAATGGAGTTAGTATTACTTTATAATTATTATAAAAACGGAGGTTAGATGAATGAGTAAAAAACTAACAACAAACCAAGGTGTTCCAATTGGTGATAACCAGAATTCAATGACGGCAGGGCATCGTGGTCCTACATTATTGGAAGATTACGTGTTAATCGAGAAGCTAGCTCATTTTGATCGTGAACGTGTTCCGGAACGTGTGGTGCATGCTCGTGGAATTGGTGCGCATGGCGTATTTACAGTTAAAAATAGCATGAAGAAATACACGAAAGCTGCTTTTTTACAAGAAGAAGGACAGCAAACAGAGGTTTTCGCGCGTTTTTCTACGGTAATTCACGGCTTGCATTCTCCTGAAACGTTGCGTGATCCACGTGGTTTTGCGGTTAAATTTTACACGGAAGAGGGAAATTACGATTTTGTTGGTAATAACTTGCCTGTATTCTTTATTCGTGATGCGATTAAATTCCCGGATGTTATTCATTCTTTGAAGCCGGATCCAAGCACGAATATGCAAGATGCGAACCGTTATTGGGACTTTTTCAGCTTGACTCCTGAGGCTACGACGATGATTACATACCTATTCAGTGATGAGGGTATTCCTGCTTCGTTCCGTCAAATTCGTGGTTCGAGTGTGCATGCTTTTAAATGGACGAATGAAGAAGGCAAAACGGTTTACATCAAAATGCGTTGGGTGCCAAAAGAGGGTATCGTGAACCTTTCGACGGACCAAGCGGCGCAAATTCAGGCGAAAGAGTTTAGCCATGCGACTCGCGATCTTTATGAAGCGATTGAAAACGGCGATTTCCCTGAGTGGGAGCTCTACATTCAAGTGCTTGACCCTGCGGACATCGATAACTATGATTTTAACCCGCTTGATGCGACGAAAGACTGGTTTGAAGATGTTTTCCCGTATGAGCATGTTGGGACAATGGTGTTGAATCGCAATCCTGAGAACATTTTTGCGGAAACGGAATCGGTTGGTTTCAATCCGGGCGTGCTTGTACCTGGAATTTTGCCGTCTGAGGATCGTATGTTGCAAGGTCGTCTGTTCTCGTATTCGGATACGCAGCGTCACCGTGTTGGGCCGAACTACTTGCAATTGCCGATTAATAGTCCAAAAGTGGATGTGAATAATAATCAGCGTGACGGCGCGATGCCGTTCAAACAGCAAACGAGCTCGATTAACTATGAGCCGAATAGCTATGATACGACGCCAAAAGAGACGCCGCGTTATGTGGAAGATGAGCAAGATTTGGTTGCTGGTAAGCTTGGCCGTATTGAGCAACAAAAACCGAACAACTTTGGTCATGCGCGCGAGGTTTGGAACCGTTATTCTGACGGCGAGCGTGACGCGCTAGTGAACAACATTGTTGGCGATTGGGAAGGCGTTCGCGAGGATATCAAAATCCGTAACCTGCGCAACTTCTATCAAGTGGAACCAGTATTTGCAGAACGCGTGGCAAAAGGAACTGGCGTTGACTTGGAGAAACATATTGCTGATTTGAAATAAGATTTGATGAGACCGGTGGGGCATGATGCTTCATCGGTTTTTGTTGGGGCTGTTCGAATAAAAAGAGTTACAGCCCCAATATGCATGAGAGCGAAGCGAGCATGTAAACCATCAGTGGCTGTTCGAATAAAAAGAGTTACAGCGCCAATATGCATGAGAGCGAAGCGAGCATGTAAACCTTCTGTAGCTGTTCGAAATACATATGAAAAATAGGCGTTATAAAGAGAGCACTTCCATGGTAAGGAAGAGGTCAGGGGTTATTAGTTTTTAGATGATTTTTCAAGTTAGAACTCGCCTTTTACGGGGAATAAGATAGGGAACGCAAAGGGAGATGAGGCATATATGCGATTTATCAAAGACCATTGGTTGATGTTGGGGATTATTATTATTGGTTTGCTGTTTATTATCGTGCCTGTTTTGACGCGGAGTATTGATAATGAGTTGACGATTGACGGGATGTATAATTTTATCGGTTCGTTCTTTGGAATTATTGGTGCTGTGATGCTGGCTTTTAGTGAGACGAAGCAACAGAATAAGGCGTTGCGGGATGAGATTGATCTGAATGCGCGGAAAGAGCGGCAGATTCAAGCTGAATTTTTATACAAGGAATTGCTTTTTCAGAAGATAGAGAAGACGTATGGATTGCTGAACACGGCGATTTATAAAAATGAGGAAATTATGAGCTTTATTAAGGATATTGGGCAGATTTTGGAGAGTGAGAAAATACGGGCGCGGTTGATTGAGAATCGGAATGAGACGGAGAAGTATATTCACGAGATTGAGTTGATGAGTATTTATTTTCCGGATGATTTGGAGAAGGTGAAGTTGATTGTGTCGACGTTTAATTACAGTAATAAATATTTGAGTACGATGGAGCATGAGCTTTTGATTGGGGATTCGAAGGGTTTTCGCAAGGAGTTGGATCATTATAAGGTGGTCGTAAAGCGCTTGGTGCAGGTGATGGACGAGCTGTCGATTGATATGCTGGGGAGTATGAACGCGGAGATTAACAAGCTGAATGATATCGGAAATACGGTTTAGGCGGCGTGTGGTAAATTCTTGTGTCTTTTTATTGGGAAAACCTTTATAATAGATACATGAGTGGAATATAAAATGAGGGAAGCGATTGTGCTTTTCGATCAAAGGAGTTCATTTAAATGGCATTAACAGCAGGTATTGTTGGTCTTCCAAACGTTGGGAAATCAACACTTTTTAACGCGATTACGAAATCAAAAGTGGAAGCGGCAAACTATCCTTTCGCGACGATTGAACCGAATATGGGAATTGTTGAGGTTCCTGATGCGCGTCTGAACAAATTGACGGAGCTTGTGAAACCGAAGAAAACGGTACCGACGACATTCGAATTTACGGATATTGCGGGAATCGTGAAGGGCGCGAGTAAGGGTGAGGGGCTTGGAAATCAGTTCTTGTCTCATATTCGCCAAGTGGACGCGATTTGTCACGTAACGCGTTGTTTTGAAGATGAAAACATCACGCATGTGGAAGGCCGCATTGACCCGCTTGATGATATCGCGGTCATTAATTTGGAGCTTATTTTGGCAGATTTAGAGACGGTTGATAAGCGCATTAGCCGTGTTGAGAAGCTGGCGACGAAGCAAAAAGATAAAGATGCGATTGCGGAATATAATGTTCTTGTGAAGCTGAAAGAGGCTTTGGAGAATGATAAACCGGCTCGTTCTATTGAATTTAATGACGATGAGGACAAAATTGTTCGTGGATTGTTCTTGTTGACGCGTAAACCGGTATTGTACGTGGCGAACGTTGCTGAGGATGAGGTTGGCGATCCAGATAACAATAAATACGTGCAACAAGTGCGTGAATTGGCTGCTGGCGAAGGTTCTGAGGTTATCGTTATTTGTGCGCGTGCGGAGGAAGAGATTGCTGAGCTTGATGAGGAAGATAAAGCGGAATTCCTTGAGGCACTTGGTATTGAAGAGTCTGGCTTGGATCAATTGATTCGTGCAGCGTATACGTTACTTGGCTTGTCTACTTACTTTACGGCAGGTGTTCAAGAAGTTCGTGCTTGGACATTCCGCAATGGCATGAAGGCTCCAGCATGTGCCGGCGTCATTCATACGGATTTCGAACGTGGATTCATTCGTGCTGAAGTGGTTTCATATGATGATTTGCTAGAACACGGTTCAGAACAAGCCGCAAAAGTGGCTGGGAGACTGCGTTCTGAAGGTAAGGAATATGTGATGAAAGATGGGGATGTCGTGCATTTCCTATTCAACGTCTAATCTCTCAACGGACCGACAAACGCTCATTTAAACGCGCTTTGCCCAGGATCTAAGTATTTGTCGGCCCGCTGAGGTTTGGCGGTTATAGTTAAAAAATCGTTTTGCCAGGGATGGTGAGGCGGTTTTTTTATGCGTGTATGATGACTCGTTTTTTCAAGAAAATGATGCATCCGAATGCGATGATGGGCAACGTGGCTAGTAGTAATAGTGTCAGATTTACATTGAAGTATTTTATGAGTGAGCCGGCTACAATTGGGATGAGGAGTGAAGATAGGCCTGTGAAAATGCTTAGCGCGAATAGCTGGCTCGTGGATTGCATTCGTTCTGTGGTCATATGGAAAATCAGTTGTTTCGATGCAATCATGATAATCGGCGTTGTGAGGAATTGTAATCCGCTCAGCAAAATAATAACCCACACGTTCTCCGTGAGTGAAAAACCGATAAATTGCGTCGTTAGTGTCACGGCACAAATCATTAGCAAAGCGAAGTTGCTATATTTGCGCAAAAAGGCGGCTCCGAATAAGTAGGATGGTATTTCAAGTAAGGATTGAATCGACCATTTGTAACCAATCTGCAAGTCCGACGCGCCTAGCTGCAACATTTTATCGACAACGGTAATGTTATTCGCAATAATCACGCTGTAAAGTAGGAATAAAATAAAAACTAACAAACGATAATCCTTATTAAAAATGACTTCCTTAAAATCTGCCAACGTCACTTTTGCGCTGTGCTTCGCCGATTCTCCAACATCAGTCAGGAAAAAAATAAGTACTAAACTAAACAGCGATAATAAAAAAATCCCGAAACTCAAGCCCGTATAACCAGCTTTTGCGATTAAAAATGATAATAAAATACTGCCGCCAGCCCAGCCGATGGAGCCGAATGCTTTTATAAATGGGAAGTTATTTCGCAGATAAGGACTACTTTTTAAAATCCATGTGTCGCTCAGTCCGGTACACGTATTAATGAGGCCACCACTAATGGCGAGTAGGAGTAGATGCAGGAAAAACAGTTTCGATTCGGTCAGGTAGAACAGGCATGTGGTGAGTAAATAGATGATCATCAAAACGACAATAAACCGCTTAATTGTCTGGTATTTATCCGCAAAAAATCCGATAAACATCTGCAAAAAAATCGTAATTAAGGCGTAAGAAGATAACAAAATACCCCGTTCCATCTCATCATAGCCAATCTTTGATAAAAACGGCGTAAATTGCGTTAAACCAAAGGAAAAAGCCATATACATACATACGTAAAGCCAACTAAAAAGTCTTCGTTCTCGTTCTTGATTCACAGAGAAAATCTCCATTCCTATTAAGTTATAAAGTTAAAACAGCAGTTTCTCCGCCGATTACTTTTTTCTCGAGAGCCATTGGTGTGAGCGTTATAGCGTCGTTTGCCATCACAATCAAAGGTGTGGTCAGCTGCAAATGATGTTTCGCCATTAAGGCCAAATCAATCTCCAATAATTCTGCGCCAGCCTTCACTTTTTGACCAACTTCCACCAACACATCGAAGCCTTCTCCGCCAAGCATCACCGTATCAAGCCCAACATGGATTAAAATCTCGATACCCGAAGTCAATGTCATACCGATTGCATGCTTTGTTTCGGCGATGAACGTTATTTTCCCATCAGCTGGCGCAAAAATCGTACTTTCTGCCAAGTCAAACGCGACGCCATCCCCCATCATTTTTGTGGAGAAAACTTCGTCTGGAACGTCTTCTAAGGGGATACATTTACCAGTTGCAGGAGATAGCAGGACAGTCGTTTTTGGCGTCTTTTTTTTGAATGAAAACATCATAATTCCTTCTTTCTATGTAATTTATAAGCTAAATCTGATGATACAGACGAACGAGGAGATAAACAAGGTGTAGCCGCTAACAAGGAGCAGCCATTTTTGCGGTGCTTGTTTCAGGCCTTTCCAGCTAATTCGGAAAACATCCATACCATATTCTTTTTTCGCAAACCAGAGTAATAGCCAGCCGCAAATCAGATTCATCGCGAATAATTGTGTTAATATCAGGGCTAGAGTGGCGATTTTTAGGAGACCTTGGCTCTGCTTATTAGCCAGTGATTTCTTCATATTTTTGACGATAAAAGCGCAGAAAAAGAAGCTTAAAAATAGGATGAAGTATAGTGCGTAAACGGGATTTAGGCGTACTGGTTCCATGATGTCGGCGTTACTATGCCAAGATACGAGTCCTAGTAAACCGAGGAACAGCAACGGAAAGACGATAAATAAGATTTCAGCGATGTGCAAAATTTTTGCTGAGGTTATTTGGCTTCGCACGGTTTGGAATTTGGATAGAACGATGGTTTTCATTGTGGCACTTCCTTTCACATCCAGGTGTCGGCGTATCTTGACGAGGCAAAACACGCCGATACGGATGCTTCTTTTTATTTTAATTCAGGCCAAAATTCTTTGTTCACTTCGATAAAATCGTCTAAAATATCTTTGGCTACCTTCGCGCTTGGAACGGTTTTGCTCATCGTTAGGGATTGCCAAACTTTTTGATAAGAGCCTTCTATCCAGCCCTCGATTGCCAGTTTTTCAGAGGCGATTTGTTGTTCCATCATGCCTTTTTGGAAAGTTGGGATTTTGCCCATTGTTAGTGGTTCGTATCCGTCTTTTCCAACGATGCATGGAACTTCAACCATTGCGTCGTCGCTAAAATTGCTGATGGCGCCATTGTTTTCTGTGATGAGTAGCATTCTTTCTTTCGTGTTGAACGTGAGTGCTTTAGCCAAGTCAACGATGAATGATGCGTGCTCATTGGAATGAAGTGTTGTGCCTTTTGCTGTTTTTGCTTCAACAATACGAGCGCACTCTGCAAAAACTTCTTTTTCGCGTCCGTCGATGATTTCGTTTGCTCTCGTGTATTCTTTATTGGCATGAGCAACCGTTTCGTCGGCCATTAAATAGTATTTTAAGTACGTATTGGAGAGGAACTGAGGCTCGATTTCGAGTAGTTCTTTCCCGGCGCGCATTGCATCTAGCCAGCTTGCTTCTTTGTGTTGACCAGCAGGCGTGTTTTCTGTGTAACCTTGTTTGCTAACGTGCGCCTTGATTTTTTCCATTAAGTCATTGCCGTCGTGGTCTTTGATGCTCGTCCACCAGCCAAAATGATTCAAACCGAAATAGCGAACTTCCATGGCTTTGCGGTTTTGTAGGCCGATTGCGCGGGCCATGATATCTTCTAAACAAATCGGCATATCGCAAATGTTGATGATTTTAGAATTCGGTCTTAGGCGGCGCGTTCCTTCTGCGACAATGGCGGCGGGATTTGAGTAGTTTAAAAGCCATGCGTCGGGGGAGTATTTCTCCATGTAGTCTACTAAATCGATAATTGGACCGATCGAGCGTAAGCCGTATGCGATTCCGCCTGGTCCGCAGGTTTCTTGTCCTACAACGCCGTGTTTGAATGGAATTTTCTCATCTTGTTCCCGCATGGCGTATTTTCCGACGCGTAATTGTGCCATGACAAAATCCACGTCTGTGAAGGATTCTTCTGGGTCTGTTGAGTAGGAAAACTCGATTTCTGGATCGTATTCGTTCACAATAATGGCACACGCTTCGGCTACTTTTCGCTGACGTTCTTCATCATTATCGTATAATTTGATTTTTCGTACTGGGAATTCCTTGACTGATTCTAGTAGCATAACTACGATTCCAGCAGTATAAGTACTTCCTCCACCAGCGATTAATACAGAACTTTTTTTCATTTTTAAAAACTCCTCTTCTTATAATAGTTTTTCGAATTCATCACGTAAGGATGGGACGGATAGGCCGACGATAATTTGGATTGCGCCACCGTTTTTCACGAGTCCTTGGGCGCCGACTTGTCTGAAAACGGCATCGGAGGCGACGAGATCGGGGTCAGTTACGGTGAGCCTCAATCTTGTTGCGCAGTTCGTAACGTCGACAATGTTTTCTTTTCCACCGAGATACGTTAGGAAACTTGCTGCTTTATCCGCATTAGCATTGCCTTTTCCGGATTTTTTCTCTTTGTAATCAGATTTACTGTAGAGCTTCATTTCATCGCTATCGTCTTCTCTACCAGGCGTTTTCAGATCCATTTTTTTGATAAGGAAGCTGAAAATGAAATACCAGATGAAGACGAATACAATTCCAATGGCGATTTGCGTCAGATAGGTCGGCCAATGGTACTTCCAAAGTGGCAACCAATTGATCGCAAACCAGTTAATGAGACCGCCGCCGAAATCACCAACAACGCCAAATGCATAGGCAGTGGTAGAAATTGTTGCAGCGAGTAGGGCGTGAATAACGAACAGAATCGGTGCAAAAAATAGGAATGTGAACTCGAGTGGTTCAGTGATTCCTGCGAAAACGGCTGTGGCTGCGACCGGAATCATTAAACCGAGCACTGCTTTGCGTTTTTCAGGTTTTGCTGTTTTGTAGAAAGCGAGTGTAATCCCGATGGAACCGAATACTTTCGACATGCCAGATAGCGCGAAACCGCCGGCGGGATACATTTCTTTCAATGTTTGTTCGGTTGTTTGGAATTCTCCTAAATGCGTTGCCCAGTAAGCAGCCATACCACCTGGAACGACGGCATTATCGTAGGCAAACGGAGAATAAATGAAGTGATGTAACCCGGTCGGGATCAGGATTTTTTCCAAGAAGGAGTAAATCCAAACGCCGAATACGCCGGATGAGATGAAGAATTTTTGCATGTCGAGCATTACTGATTGGAAATGTGGCCAGATGAAGGCGAACAGGAATGCAACCGGTAACATAACTAGGAATCCTAAAATAACGATAAACGATGTACCGCGGAAAACGCCTAATACTTCGGGTAATTCGGTATCGAAATAACGATTGTGCAGGAAAACAACGATTCCGGAAATAATGAGTGCACCAACCATACCTGTGTCTAGTGTTTTAATGCCGGCAATGTTAGCAAGACCGCTCGTACCACCGACTTCTTGCGTCATATCTACACCAAAGAAAGAACTCCATGTTGTTAGGATAGCAGATAGAAAATAGTTAAAAGTGACATAAGTAACCAGTGCCTCTAAACAAGCGCGACCACTTTGCGATTTTGCGAGACCGATGGGTAAACCGATAACGAATAGTAGTGGAATTTGTCTGAATACCGCCCAAGCTCCCTCGGCGATGACATTCCAAATTTTAAACCAGAGACCATTTGGATTCGCAAGCCCTCCCATAATATCAGGGTTCATAAATAAGATTGAGAAACCAACCACAATACCTGCAAAAGAAAACAGAAGGGCTGGGGCTAGCATTGCGCCTCCAAAACGTTGAATCTTTTTCATCATATCTTTTGAAAACCTCCTTTTTATTTTTTAAGACGTCCTTGTGCTTTATTCTAGCCACTAGTTGGGCGCATTACAATCCCTTTTGGCGTTTTATCTCCTAATTACAAGAACAGGAATCTTTCACAAAAGCTGTGACATTTCACAACCTGGTCGCGCACGGAAGTTTTTAATGATACAATATACATGAAAACGCTAACACGACTATGGAGTGAGGAATGAATGCAATGAAATTAGAGGAACTAGTCAATAAAAATTATGAGCTGCTGAACCAAAATGACCTGCATATTTGGAAGTATATTCAGGCACACAAAAAAGATTGCAGTAGTATGAGCATCAATGAAATGGCCAAACTGTGCAATGTTTCTCGAACGACGATTCTTCGTTTTGCTAAAAAGATTTCTTTGGAAGGGTATAGTGAGTTGAAGGTACACTTGAAATGGGATTTGGAGTATAGTGTGAACATGGCGGACGAGGTAACGGAGGTTATTAGCGACGGTTATGTGGATGTGATTCATGAGGTAACCAAGAAGGATTTTCAGCCGATTTGTCGACTAATTTACGGGGCAAATCGTGTTTTTGTTTTTGGATCAGGGGATTTCCAGATGGCGGTGGCAAAGCACTTGAAACGGCTGTTTTTGCATGGTGGGGACTGTCTGTATGATGTGGATTCTATTACGATAAATAAGGAGTTTTTTAAGATTGTGAAACCGGACGATTTGGTCATCTTAATATCGCTTAATGGTGAGTCGAAATCGATTGTTTCAACCGCGATGGAGCTGAAGCTGATGGGTGTGCCGGTGGTTTCGATTTCGAAAATGAAGAACAGTACGCTTGCGAGGTTAAGTGTAGAAAATATCTATATCTCAACAACGGAGATTCATTTTGATAATCAAAGTACTCATTCTTTTGAGGCGACTGCTAGTTTATATGTTGTCGCAGAATTATTGTTTGTGAAATATAATTTGTATAAGAACCAACTGCGCCAAGAAAAAACACCTCATATCTAGTTGACATGAGGTGTTCGCATATTATAGTTTATCTTTAAAAAGAAAGTCTAGAATGATATCGCCGATTCGGCGGTTTTCTCCTTGGTATGGGAAGGAGTGAATCTGGATGGCTGGGTTGAAGTTGAGTTCAATCACAGCATAGGGGCCGTTTGCGATTGTTTCACGTGAAACAATGATATCGACACCGCATAGATTCGCGTCAACGGCTTTGGCGCATTTAATCGCTAGCTCTTGGTAGTAGGGGTGAATCAGGTCTGTTACGTCGATGCTGTCACCGCCAGTACTTATATTTGAATTTTCGCGTAGATATACGATTTGGCCATCTTCAGGAACATCGGACATGCTGAATCCTTGCATGGAGAGCATGAGTGTTTCTTCTGGGCCTTTTTGGATTATTTCTAAAGGCTTGAGATGATCGGTGCCTCGTAATGGATCTAGGTTTTTTTCGTCGATGAGTTCTGAAATCGTACGTGTCCCGTCACCAGTGATATTGGCTGGTACGCGTTTTAGGATACCCGCGATTTTACCGTCGATAACTAGGAAACGGTATTCGTCGCCAGGGATGTAGGTCTCGATGATAACGGAAGAATCGTAGCCAAAAGCGATTTTTAGAGCTTCTTCGTAGTTTTCTTGGCTAAATCCGTCTTTGAAAATGCTGATTCCGATGCCAAAATTGGTTGATTTCGGCTTGATAACAATCGGTTTGTCGGCGAATAGTTCGAAGCTTTCGCGTGCAGTTTCAATATCTGAAAAATGCTGACCGTGTGGTACTTCGATGTCGTTTTCTGCTAGAATTTGTTTCGTGACGACTTTGTTTTCCATGATAAGAGCACTGATGTAGCTGTCGCGCGCGGTTTTCGTTGCTTGTTTGATGTATTCGACTTGATTTCCTTTTTCGAGACGAATGAAATTTTCTTCGCGGTCTAGGAGTTCAATGGATAAACCTTTTGTTACCGCGGATTTCAAAACGATTTGCGTGGAGAGTTCCATATCTTCGTAACCGATGAGCTTGTAAGCGTTCTGCATGCTTTGTTCTAGGTAGGTTTTCGCTTTTTCAAGGTTGAAGGATACGAATGATTCGGGTGTTGCTGTGATTTGTGACGCGATTGTTTTTTCTGGGTGTTGGCTTATGTCGCGTTGTGTCTCGATGATGCTTTCGAAATCGGTTGTGTCGGTTAGTTTTGCGACGTTTTCCATTTCTGTTAGGAGTTTTTCAACTGCTTGATCGAATGGGACTTCTACGCCGTTAACGTATATATCTGGCTTGGTTAAGCCGTTGCTCGCGATTCGCTCTTCGTTTTGGTCGGATTGTTCTTGTTGTATTTGGTCAAAAGCGGTGCTCTCGGTTAATAGGCCTGTGACTAGGAGCAGCTGGATAAAATGTAGCGTCTCTTTCGTGATACCGTTTGGGTCGAATGGGTTTAGATCCAATGAGCGGATTTCAATGTATTCGACGCCAGCTTTGGCAAGGCCTGCGAGTGATTGATCGGTATGGGCGTTTTTCATCCGAATTGGGTTGTAGAGTTCGCGCATACTGTCGATTTTCCCTTGATTAATCCACGATTCGATGCTTGAAATATAGCCGTCGAAGCTATCGTAGTCAACGTGAAGGGAACATTTATTTTTATACCCGGCGTGACTATTGCGCAGAGAGATACCATTTTTAAGCGCAAGGTCGGATGTTTCACGTGAAACTTCGTTGTCGGGAGTTTTATTCAGAAAATTTGGTAGATAGACTGGGCTTGCTCCTGTTAGGTAAAGTAGGAACCAGCGATTTTGCATGAAGTATTTGGCGACTTTGAGGTAAATCTGGTTTTTGAAGTCTTGTAGTGATTTTTCGCCGCCCATGCTTGTGTGTAGTCGTTCTAAAAAGTCATCTGAGAACGAGAAATTATAGTGAATACCGGAGAAAAGTTGAATTTTCTTGCCGTATTCGCGGGCTAGGTGCTCACGGTAGAGTCTGCTCGCTGAATTCGGATCTTGATAAACAGCTATTGGGATATCTTGTTCTGCTGGAAGGATTGGCGGGTTGCTGCTTGGCCATAAATATTCGTCACGAACCCGGTCTGATACGATATTTTGCAGGTTTTCCATGGATGTATATACTTCGTCAACCGAGCCGCTGACGGGTGTGATCATTTCGATTTGACTTTCCGAAAAATCGGTTTTGATGTAGGGATTTTCTTCTTTTAGGCCAAAAATGGCGGGGTGTGGTGTAAGTGATAAATTTCCGTTTTCATCTACTCGCACATTTTCTTTTTCAAGTCCAAAGTTTCCATTAAAGAGCCTTTTTTTCAAATCGGCGTGTTGTTCTAGTATTGGAAACAAATTGTCATTTTTATATAACACGATTTCACCTTCTTGTAGTCCATTTTGTTCAATAGCTTTATCTTACAATAATTATGAGCAATAGTATAGAAAATGGTTTTAGATTACCAATATTTCGTGATGAAACGTACAAGAAACATTTTTGAAACATTTGTAATATAAATCTTTACTTTTAGAAGTGTACTAGTTATAATAGGACACATGAGGAGAGTGATGGGGATGTATACGTTAGATTCTCAAAGTCATGTTCCGATTTATGAGCAGATTGTAGCCTTAATCAAGGGCTATTGCATCAGTGGAGTCCTACAGCCAGGCGAAAAATTGATGAGTGTTCGTGAAATGTCGACGCATATTTTAGTGAATCCTAATACGGTTGGTAAGGCATACAAGGAGTTAGAGCGGCTGGGGATTATTGAGACCAAGCTTGGAAAAGGCTCGTATGTAGCGTATGCTAGTGACAATAGTCCGAATGAAGAGGCGCTTGCGTTATTTAGACAGAATTTAGAGGAATTAGTTTTGGAAGCGAATTATTTACGAATCGAGGAACAGGAGCTGCAAGGTTTGGTGAGCGAATATTATACGAGCTTGGGAGTGGTGGAGTAGATGATTATCGATGGTGTCACGAAGCGGATTGAGGGCAATTTGGTATTGGAGGACATTTCTTTTGAGCTGAAGTCGGGTGAGATTACGGCGCTGATTGGACGCAATGGGGTTGGGAAAACGACGCTGTTCTCGATTATCGCGGGGATGTATTTGGCGGATGCGGGTCATGTGGCGATTGATGGGCAAGATTTACGCAAACATCCGGTGTTGAAGAAGAATATTTTCTTTTTGGAAGATAACATGAACTATTTTAATTCGTATAGTGTGAAGGCTGTTGTGAAAATTTATAAGAATGTTTACGCTACATTTGATGAGGAGTTTTTTGATTCGTTGATGGACCGTTTTGAATTGCCGAAAAAAGCGAAGGTGATGTCGTTTTCGAAGGGACGCAAGGCGTTATTTTTCATGATTTTGGCGTTTTCTTTGGATGTGCGTTATTTGTTGCTGGATGAGCCGATGGATGGGCTGGACGTGATTGTGAAGAAGCAGTTGTTGCAGTTTATTTTGGAGACGGTTGCGGATCGGAAAACGAGTGTGTTGATTGCCTCGCATCGCTTGGATGAGCTGGAAATGGTGGCGGATCGGGTGTTGGTTTTGAAGGGAACGACGCTGGAATTGGATTATTATTTGGAGTCGTTGCGTGACACGGCGTTGAAGATCCAGGTGGCGTTTAAGTCGAAGCATGTGCCTGTGTTTGTGAAAGAGGAATCAGAGCTTTTGCAGCGGAATGGGCGGATTTACACGTTGTTGGTGACGGAAAATACGGATGATTTCGTGAGCAAGGTTAGGATGGAAGAGCCGATTTTGTATCAGGAAATGGCGATTACGATTGAGGACGTTTTTACAATTCGATTGGCGGATGATAAGGTCGACTACTACGAGATTTGAGGGGTGAGGAGCATTGTTTAATAAGCATTTGTGGTTGAAGGAATGGCGCGGTGTGCGGTGGATTGTGGTTGTATTAATGTTGTTGTTTCTTTATGCGCAAACCGGTGGGCTTTACTCGGATACGGAGAGTTGGCAGTCGCAATATGACTATTTCCAATCGGATGGGTTTCAAAAAGAGCAAGAACAATCGCCGAGTGATGCAAAAATGACTCCGGAACAGGTGAAATCGAGTTTGACGTTGAACTATTTTACGACGGGATTTCCGGGTGATAAATTTTCGACGCAGTATACGATGTCTCAGTCCTATTTTGCGTTGAGTATTTTGGTGGTTATTCTGGGGCTGGCGATGGTTGGCTGGGAACGGTATACGCGAAAGGATCATTTTTCGTTGGCGGCGCCGTTTAAGCGTGGAAGTATGATTGGAACGAAGCTGCTGCTTGGTGGTTTGGCGATTACGGTGGGATATGGCATCAGCTTATGGCTGGGACTGTGGCATATGTTTCAGGTAATTCCGACTGAATATATTGACTTGGATATGCAAAAGGTGTATCTAGGATTAATCGGGAATTTGGGGACGTTTTTGTTGCTTTTTGTGGTGGCTGTTTTTGTGGGAACGGTGATGGGCGAGTTGCTGGCGACGGTTATTGCGATGCTTGTGATCACCATGATGCCGCGCTATCTTTATGTGGTTTGGTCGGTTTTGATGCAGCTGTTGTACCCTGATGTTGATGCAGAAAAATTGACGAATTGGACGTCGTATGCGAATGTATTTCTTGTTTTTGGGAATAGTGAGTTTGAGTATGGGCCGTTTATTTTGCAGCTGATTTTGCTTGTTTTGTTTGTAGTTGGGTCGGTGTTTTTCTATAAGCGGTATTCGATTGAGAATAATGGGAAGGTTTTGGCGTTCTCGTATTTGCGTATTCCGAGCGCGATTTTGATTTCGTTTGGTGGAGCTATTTTAGTCACGAATTTTTGGATGGGTGGTGGCTCGGCGGATGGGCCTTCGTTGACGGGTTTTCTCATTATATGTATCGGGTCGTTTATTGGATGCTTGGTGATTTGCTACATGGTGCTTTATAGAAATACATGGATGCGGAGATAGGGGTGATTTTATGTGGCAAAAGGGATTGTGGTACAAGGAGTGGCGGGGAATCAGGTGGGTCGTTCCGCTTGTTTTTCTGGTGTTTTTGTTGGCGTTTTTTGTGGGATTGGTGAATGAAACGGAGGCTTGGAATAAGAGCCAGGCGCATTATAAGTCGGAGGATTTTCAGTTGGAACAGGAGCTTGATCCGGATTTTGCGATGACGAAACAGGAGATTCGGGACGATTTGACGGTGCGTTATTTGGCGTATGAGACGAAGTTATCGGATAAAGTGGATCAGTATACATATTTTTTCTTTAGTTTTACGGTGAGTGTGCCGTTTACGTTGACGCTTGTTTTGGCGGTGATTCTTGGCATGTGTTCGGTGATTTTGGAGCGGTATACTCGTGGGAATCATTTCACAGCGGTGATGCCTTATTCTAAGAGGGCGATTCTAGGCGTGAAGGTGCTGCTTGGTTTTGCGGTCATTACGGTGAGTTATTTTGTGAGTTTGGGGCTTGGTGTGTGGTATTTTACGTCTCAGGTACCGGCAGAGTTCGTTGATTTTCACCAGCAAAAATTAATCATGGATGTGCTGGGAAGTTGGCTGGCGTATTTGTTGTTGTTTTTGTTGCCGATTGTTGTGGGTTATGTGATTGGTTCGCCGCTTGGTGGGATTTTGGTGACGGCTGGCTTGGTGTTGTTGCCGAGTACGATTTTGGCGTTTGTGGCTCATATTGAAAAGTTTTTAAATAAGGGTGTATCGGTGGAATCGGGATTTTGGAGTGACTATAGTCGGGTTCTGGAGCCGCTGGGATTCATTCGGCCGGCTTATGGACCGCTTATTTTGCAAGTGGGATTATTGGTTGGAGCGCTGGTTTTCGCGGGTGTTGTTGCGGAACGGGAGTCGCTTGAAACGAATGGGAGATTATTTGTTTTCCTCAAAATGCGGGCATGGGGAATTGGGATTGCAGCAATTTTGATTGGGATGTTCGTGGCGAATATGGTTCAGGACTTCGTGAAATTGACTGGAACGGCTGGTTTTGTCGGGTTCTTGGTGATTTTTGGTGTGAGTGTGGTTGGTTCTGTGTTTGTGGGGATTCGGTTTGTTTACGGGAAACGTTTGTAATTTTTCATAAATATATTTCTACTGGGATGTATATTGGGTTATAATAGAGGTAGTATGTTTGAGGGAGGATTTTATCGGTGACAACAGAAGCAGAAACAGTGAAGCCTGAGATTGGCGAGATGAAGGCGAATTTGACGAAGCGTAACTTGCAATATGTTCAGGAAGTGGAGAAGCATCTTCGCGAAACGGGGCAATATGGTGAGGAGCAACAGGCGAATTTGATCTATGAAATGGTGGAGAAAGTGCTTGAGAATCAGAAACAAGGTGTGACGGCTCGGAAATTATTCGACGTGACGCCTACGGAATATGTGAAAGCTTTGACTGTAAAAGCAGCGCCAGTTGGTGAAACGGCTGGGAAATGGTGGATTGCGCTGGATGGCGGCTTGCTCGTACTTGGTGCGATGATGCTGATCAGTGGTGTGAGCGCGATTTTTCAAGGGCAGACACTTGGCTTGGCCGTGCTATTCGTGACGTTCCTTGTCGGTGGTGGTGCGATGATGGTATTGCGTAAATACGCGGGTGCCATGCGTCAAGGTGAGAAGGGCGGAACGTGGAAGTATCTCGTGATCGCGATGGTGGTTATTCTTGTGTGGATGACGATTATGACGGTCGTGCAGGTGGTTGTTCCGGCGAAATGGAATATAGCGTTAGAGCCATATCCGACTGTTATTGTTGGGGTAGCGCTGTTGGCATTGCGTTTCTATTTGAAGAGAAAGAAAAATATACCGAATTTATAAATGATGTTGATGCTGTTTCTTGAATAGGAGCAGCATCTTTTATTGTTGGGTTGTTCGAAATAAAATGAGTTACAACCCCAATGTAAGCGTGAGTAAAGCGAACGGTTAATCCATACCATATCAAACATGAAAGGGTGATTATGATGGTAGAAAAGTTGAAAATATTTAATCTGGAGCATCAGCAAATTGGGACGGCGAGCCGAGATGACGTGCATCACAAAGGTTTGTGGCATGAGACGTTTCATTGTTGGTTTGTGTCGGAGGATTTGACGCGGATTTTTATTCAGTATCGGAGTGAGCGGAAAAAGGATTTTGCGGGGCTGTATGATATTACGGCGGCGGGGCATTTGACGGAGGATGAGACGGTTTTAGAAGGGATTCGTGAGGTGAAGGAGGAGCTTGGTGTTGATGTGGCTTTTGATGCGTTGGTATCGCTTGGTGTGATTGATACGAGCTATGTTTCACCGGGATTTGTGGATCGGGAGTTTTGCCATGTGTTTTTGTATCGATTTGCTGGGAATTTGGCGGATTTCAGGTTGCAGGAGGAAGAGGTCGGTGGAATGGTGACGGCGAATTTGCAGGAATTTCGGGCATTTTTTAAAGGGGAGTCGGACGGGCTTCGTGTGGAGGGATTTAAGTTGCGCGATGCTGGGATTGAGGTTGTGAATGAGGTGCTGGGGATGCGTCAGTTCACGTTGGAAGAGAATAATTATTATGGGAAATTAGTGAACGCGATGGAGTTGCGGGGAATATTATAGGAATGTTTGATTATTTCCCGGGAAATAACGGCTAGCTTTTCATTTTGGAATATGACATAATGAAGTCGTGAAACCTTTAGTTGAAAGGGTGGTAATGGATGTTTCCTTATGAAATTGTGAGTAAGTTTACTGAGACGGAGATGCATTTATACAGATACATAATGGATAATTCTGAAAAGGTGATGTACATGCGGGTGCGCGAATTGGCGGATGAAACGCATGTCTCGGCGGCTTCGATTGTTCGTTTTACAAGGAAGCTTGGCTATGATGGTTTTTCGGAGTTTAAGGTGCAGTTGAAACAGGCATCGAAGGAGAAAACGAGGACAAAAACGGCGGATACGATTGAGGTTTTGGAGGAGTTTTTCGAGCGAACGTTGCGTCGGGATTATGATGTGAGTTTGGATAAGGCTGTCGACATTATTGATGATGCGCAGTTGGTTGTGTTTGTGGGGATCGGGACGTCGGGAATTCTCGCGGAATATGGCTCGCGGTTTTTCTCGAATTTGCAGAAGCGGACGTTTTACATTAAGGACCCGTTTTACCCGAACGCGGCGCAGCAATTTGATAATGCGGTGATGGTGATTTTGTCGGTTTCGGGTGAGACGCCGCAGGTTATTTTGCAGGCGCAGAACATGAAGCAGTACGGGAGCAAGATTATCAGCATTACGAATTCTAGCAAAAATACGTTGGCAGGGTTGTCGGATGTGAATATTCCTTACTTTGTGACGCAGGAAATGATTCATGAGACGAATATTACGACGCAGATTCCGGTGTTGTTTTTGCTGGAGGCGATGGCGAAGAAGACGTATAATCGGCACCAAATATAAATAAGGCGGAAAATTCCTAATCTGGAGTTTTCCGCCTTATTTTTAGATTTCTGTCAACAACAAATGATGATATACTGCGCCGAGTAGACCGGCTTGGTTTTTGTGTGAGACGAGTTCGAGTTCGGTGTCACGTAGACCGAAGAAGGCCATGTGATGTTTGAGCTCGTCTAGGAACGTTGGCCGGTCGGTGATGCCGCCGCCGATGAAGATGTGGCTCGGATCGAAGCAGTAAATCAGGTTGTATAGGCCGGTGCAAAGGCCGTTGTAGAAGTCGTGAATCAGTTTCCCAGCGATTGGGTCGTGATTGTCGTACGCTGCGAAAATTTCTTCACCAGTGACTTCGTTTAGGTTTTTGCCTGTATGTGCGGCGTATTGGCGACGCAAAACGAGTAGCGTAGTGGTTTGGTTCATTGTATAGTTACCGGGTTCGTAGCTGCCAGGTCGGTCGCTGAATAGGTAACCGAATTCGCCGGCGCGGAACCGGGAGCCGCTATATAGTTTGCCGTCTATGAAAATGCCACCACCGATGCCTGTTCCGATTGTCATGCAGAGAAAATTGTCCAAGTCTTGCGCGCCGCCAAGCCATTTTTCGCAAAGGGCTACGCAATTGGCGTCATTTTCAACGGTGACAGGAAGGCCGGTTTTTTCTTCTAAGTATTCGCGAATGGGAAAATTATCGAAGGCACGGATTGCGCCACCCATCGTGATAAATCCAGTTTTCGGATTGATGTAGCCGGGCGCGCTGATTGCAACGCCCGCCACATCGTGTTTTTTCGTATACTCTGAAATCCCTGCTAATATCAGTTCGCCGTCAAAATCAGGGATTGTCATTTTTTCGTGTTGGAGAATATCGCCTTCACTCGAAACAAGTCCCATTTTCAAGGTTGTTCCGCCGATATCAAATGCTGCCAGGTTTTTCAAATTTTTCAACTCCTATTTTTCAGTTGCTACTGCTGATTCTGTTGCGTTCGCGTCCATTTGTGCGTCACTTGCCGCGACTTTATTGGATACGAGTACGAATGGTAGGTAACAGATGGTCGCGACGGCCAAACAGAGCAGTCCGACGAGCAGTGCCAGCCAATTTCCTCCGGTGCCTAGGAACGGAATCAGTGGGCCTGGTGTTGTCCAAGGCACTTGATACGCGACTGGCGGAATAATTTTGAAGTGGATGAAGAAGTAACCGATGAGCGTGTTGATCGCTGGAACAAAGATGAACGGAATCACCATGATCGGATTCAGTACGATTGGAAGACCGAAAATAACTGGTTCGTTGATGTTGAACAAGCCCGGCGCAATCGATAGTTTCGCGATATCGCGGTGATCGGCACGTTTGGAAGCAATGAAAATCGCGATCAGAAGACCGAGCGTCATTCCCGAACCACCATAGTTCGCAAAAGCGTCATTTAGACCTGCCCAAGTTGTTGGGTAAGGCGCGCCCCATGCGGAACCGTGCTGTGCGACATAGTTCAAGTTTGCCAAGTTAGGCTCTGTGAAAATGGTATCGCGGATCGCAGCAATCGTGTTCGGACCGTGAATCCCGAGAACCCATAGTAAGTTGGAAATAAATCCAAGTAATAGGACAGAATAAATATTCGTACCCATGTCTTTAAGTGGCGATTGAATAACCGTATAAACGAGGTCATGCAAGCCTTCTGGAGCGATTAAAGTGATCAAGTAGTTCAAAACAGAGAACAAAATCATCACGAGAATAACTGGAATCAAAACTTTGAAAGAACGCGAAACGGCTGGTGGCACTTGGGCTGGCATTTTGATGGTAAGTCTCGGCGCACGTGCAAGACGGCTGAACACTTCCCCAGTAATAATACCAACGATTAGTGCTACGAACAGGCCTTGCGCTCCTAAGAATTTTGTAGTCATGTATGCTTGGTTTTCGACAACAAGATACGGCGTGTAGATGATGAAAAAGGCACCGATCGCTGTCAAACCACATAAAAGATCATCCTGTTGGAAAAAGATTGCGAGATTCCGTGCTACTAAAAAGGTGATAAGTATGGCCATAATATTGGTGGAACCTTGCAGTACCGGCGCAAAAATAGCTTGAGCCTCCGCGAGATTCGGGAAAATCTTACCTAAGAATAGGATTTTAGCGATGAAACCATCTGGACTAAGCACTGCGAAGTTGATTAAAAGGATAATTGACCCTGCCATGATTAAAGGAAAAACTAAAATAAATGCATCACGAATCGCAGCAATATGCCGCTGTGAATTCAATTTGTTGGCAACTGGTACTAGCGCTTTCTCCATTCCGTGTTCGAACTTTGTCATTAAACTCATTTGAGAACCTCCTATTTTGAAAAGCTGAAGAAGCCCGTTAGACCCGAAAAAATTTGTTAGGGGGCGCAGTGAAAACCTTCTTTTGGTTTTTACGGAGGGCCCGAAAATTTCGAGGGTCTGGCTTCTGAAGCTGGATCCGGAGGCGCTAAACTAGACGCCTCACATGACCAACCCTGTTAACGCTTTCTTTATACTCTGATAAACCAAGCTCACGAAACGCATTTGGGGTACGCCTCGCAAACTTGACTCCCAATTTTACTCTTTAATCAAATTTGCCCCATTTTCTTCAATCGTCTTTTTATACCAATAGAAACTGTCTTTTTTGTAACGTGCTAACTCTTTTTCATCATTTTCATCGCGGTCTACGTACACGAAACCGTAACGTTTTTGATAGCCGTTGAGCCAGCTGAGTAGATCTGTAAACGACCATGTGCAGTAGCCAAGCATTTCCACGCCATCGGTAATTGCTTCTTGAATTGCAATGGAATGGGCGCGAATGTAGTCGATGCGGTACTCGTCATGGATTTCGTTTCCTTCTTCTAATGTATCATATTCGCCGAGCCCGTTCTCAGTTATAAGTATCGGCAAACGGTAACGACTCGCGATACGGCGAAGGCCAACGCGGAGACCGGTCGGATCGATATCCCAATCCCAGTTGGTTTTTTCAAGGTATGGATTATTAACATGACGGTAAACGCCAGGAAGTCCGCTTTCTTGTGTGGAGCCTTTTTCACCGGTCGTATTCATTTTACCAACGCCAACGCCATCAAGCGGGTTCGCCGCGTTCGTCATTGTGCGGTAATAATTGACGCCCATGAAATCTGGTTTTCCTTTTTTGAGAAGTTCGGTGTCGCCAGGTTCAACTTCCGGTGCAAAACCGTTTTCCTCGAGCCAATTCCAAACCGCGATCGGATATTCGCCCCATGTGTAGACGTCCATCCAAAGGTGCGCGTTGAATTCCTCGCTGTTATCAGCCGCTAACGCGTTCTCCGGTTTGCCGTCAATCGCGTAATTCGGTCCGTAGGCAAAACTTGGGCCGATTTTGCCGTCCATGCCTAGTTCGCGGAATTTTGCGATGGCTGATGCGTTGGAGAGGTTGGCAATGTGATTCGCTTGGAACATCCGTTTGTCGTCGGTCAGGCCGGGCGGGTGTAGCGCCAACTTGTAGCCGTGCGAGATGAAAACGTTCTGTTCGTTCAGCGTCACCCAGTATTTGACGCGATCACCGTAGCGCTTGAAGCAAACCTCGGCGTAATCGGTGAAATCTTGGATAATGCGACGCGATTCCCAGCCGCCGTACTCGTCTTGAATGGCTTGCGGGATATCCCAATGGTAAAGCGTGATGACCGGCGTAATATTGTTTGCTACGAGCTCATCAACGAGTGCGTCATAAAACGCGAGACCAGCTTCGTTCGCTTCGCCGTGGCCTTTCGGGAAGATACGACTCCACGCGATGGAGAACCGGTAAGCCTTCAGACCTTGTTCAGCCATCAGCGCAACGTCCTCTTTAAAGCGGTGATAGTGATCGACTGCCACATCGCCGTTCGTTCCTTTAAAAGTTTTGCCAGGAATGTGGACAAATTCATCCCAGACAGACGGGCCTTTACCCTCTGTGTCCCAAGCACCTTCGACCTGATAAGCCGCAGACGCCGAGCCCCAAAGAAAATCCTTTGGGAATGGTTTTAACGTTTTGTGTTGCATAATGCACCTCCGAAAAATTATCGAGCTTGATTAGAAAGCATGTTTTGCGGGCTTTCTGTATAGATTAAATGTAAACGGTTTCGAGTCGGATGTAAATATGAATTGGTGAATTGGGTTGATGTTTCAGTGAGTTGGAATATGTTTCATGTGGGAAACGCCTTGTTTCATATGAGGGGATAATATCCAATATTTAGGGTGGGTATCGGCGTTCAGGATCAAAAAACAAGCGTTTAGGACTAAAACGGTTTTTCGATTATTTTTTGTGATAGAATTTACATCGGTATCAAAAGTATCAATTTCAATTTGGGAGACTTTTGGTATTTACAAAAAGAACAAACGTTCGTATAATGGTTAAGAGATCAAGAAAGGTGGGGATGTCATTTTGGAGGGCTTTATGCGGGATATAGCGGAATTGAATAAATTTATAGTTAGAAATAGAATAAAAGAATAATTTTTTAGAAAAAAACGAAAAAAAGCATTGTTTTCCAATAATTGATATGATATCTTGGAGTTTGGTGAAAGCGTTCACCAAAATGAGATGGTAAGAAAAATACAAAAAGCGGAGGAGTTTTTACATGAAGATTTTGCTTAAAAAGGGATTGTTAGTGTGGTTGGTTTTTGCATTGGTTATTTCAACATTGCCAGCATTTGAGCCACGCGCGGAGGAAACAAAGGGAGATGTGGCACCAACACCGAAAACGACGGCGGAAGCGAAGCCGGTGGAATTGGTCGAGGAACGCACGGAGAATGAGATTGTGTATGATAATCAGAACGGTTCTTTCACGAAACAGATTTTTACGGAGCCGGTGAATGTGAAGGAAGATGGCGAGTGGGAGCGGGTTTCGAACGACTTGGTGACGACGGATGAGGACGTTATTGAGGCGGAACGGACGGAGATCCAAGCGCAATTCCTACCGAGGATGGAAAAAGGGAAATATAGTACTTTTGGAGAGGGAAACGAAGCGATTACGTTTGGTTTTGAATCTGCGGAAGGTGAGAAGGAAAAAACGGCTGTGACGGACGTGGAAGCGAGCGTCGACGGCAATGAAGCGCGATTTAAAGAGGTGTTACCGAACACGGATTTGCGGAATTTGCATTTTAACACGTCTGTGAAGGAAGACATCGTGGTTAGTGAATATAATGGATTTAATACGTATAATTTCCGATTGGACACGAAATTGAAAGTGGAACGGAGGACGGCTCGATCAGCTTTACGAATCGCAAGGGCGCGGTGGTTTTTGAATTGCCGAAGCCGGTGATGTCGGACTCGAAAATCGATGATAAATCGGGCATCGCGGTGAGTTCGGATGCGGTGGAATTCAAGCTGGAGGCGTTGACGAGTACGGTTTATTCGTTGCAAGTGGTGGCGGATGAGGACTGGTTGAAGGCAGAGGACCGGGTGTATCCGGTGTATATTGATCCGAGTGTGCAGTTGAAAAAGGTGACGGATGCGCATATTGCGAGTGCTTACCCGACGGCGAATTATTCGGGAAGCAAGTTGTGGGACGCGGGTCAAGGCGAGTATACGATGTCGGTTGGTCAGTATGATGGCACGACGGGGATTAATTACGCGTATATCAAGCCGGATGTGTCGTCGCTCGCGAAGGCTTCGATTGAATCGGCGACTTTTAAAGCGTATGCAAAATGGCATTACTATCCATCGACGCCGAACTTGGTGAAACTGGATGAGGTGAAGAGTGCTTGGACGCCGGGCGCGGTGACGTGGAATACGAAACCGACAGCGACGAACATTGCGGAGACGAATGTCGGACGCGGGCAGTGGGCCAGTTTTAACGTGAAAGATACAGTGCAGGCATGGGCGCAGGGCACGCGGGTGAACTACGGTTTCATGATGCACACGACGAACACGCAAGGTTTCTGGAAAAAGTTCACGGCGACGGAAACGGGTACGAATGTGCCGTATTTGGAAGTGACGTATACGTATGCGAAACCGGCGAAAGCGGTTGCGAAAACGTATTCGAATGGACCGGGTACTGGCACGGGGTACATGGACTTGACGTGGAATGCGGTGCCGGGCGCGACGGGATACCGACTATTGATTTGGAATGGTTACAATTATGAGCATATCCCAGTTGGGAATGTGACCACTTGGACATCGAAAGGGAAGAAAATATTCCCGACACAGGCGGAAATGGAGGAAGGTGACTTTGAGTTCCATACGGATGGAAAAGGTTCGGAGTTCGCGAATGATCCACGAGAGCTCTACGACAATGGCTATCAAGCAGGTAGTACCGCGGATTACCGGAATCGACAGAACTATATCGTACGTGTTTTAGCTACGTTCCCAGGTGGGGATAGCCCTACATCGGATATTACAGACGTGTACATGCCGATTGAGACGCCAGCAGCACCAACCGGGAAAGCGTACGCGAACTTGGCTGGCACGAATACTGGTTATGTGCAAGTGAACTGGGCGCCTGTCGCGAATGCGGAAGGGTATATCGTGACGCTGTTCGACGGGAAAAAGGATGTCGAATTTGATGTTGGAAATAAGACGAGTTGGACGACGCAGAATAAAGGGCTATGGCCGACAAATGCGGAGATTGCAGCTGGTGGTTGGGCGTTGCATACGGATGGAAAAGGCGCGGAATTAGCGCAAGATCCTTCGCCGGTGTATACGAATTCTGGCGGGACATTAGGTCATTTGAAAACCTACGCTTTCCGGGTGAAAGCTTACACAAAAACTGGAAAACAAGCGATCAGCGCCATTTCTGGAATTTATAAGCCGACGATTCCACTTGTTGGTTCACAGCAAGGCATGGTGGATTATTGGACATCGATTCCTGTTATTGGCGGCGAAGTCAACGCGACGAATGGAAATTTCTTGTTCAGCGAGACGGATTTCGAGCTGGAAGGACGCGGGCCGAGCATCAATATTAGCCGGACGTTTAACAGCCAGAATGACCAAGTCGGATTGTTCGGAAAAGGCTGGACGAGTACATTGGAAACACGCGTCGCAGAACAGTCGAACGGCGATGTGATGTTGTATGAGTCTGATAATAAAACGCAATTGTTTATGAAAACGGGCACGACGTATGAGGCGCCTGCTGGTGTGTATAGCGAACTGACGAAAACTGCGACGGGCTTTTTGATGGTGGAGCAGGATAAATCGGAAGTGGCGTTTAATGCGGCGGGACAACTTTTGACGGAGAAGGATCCGAATGGGAATGTGTTGACGTATACGTACGCGAGTGGGAAGTTGACGGGGATCACGGATGCGTCTGGTCGGAAGGTGAGCGTGACTTACAACGGTGCGCAGATTTCGAAAATCACCGGGCCGGAGAATCGCGATGTGACGTTTACGTATGATGCGGCGAAACAATTGACGGCATCGACGACTCCGCGCGGGAAGGCGTATCGTTATGGCTACACGGATGGCTTGTTGACGGCGATTTATGATCCGGAGCACACGGAAGCGACGCCGTACCAGACAACATATGCGTACACAGATAAGAAATTGGTGAAAGTGACCGATCCAGTTGGCAAAGCGACGACGCTGAGCTATGCGCCTGAGAAGCGTGAGGCGACGCTGGTGAACGCGAAAGGTAAGAAGACGGTTTATACCTACAATCAGGCGGGAAATCCCGAGAAAGTGGTTGTGGACGCGGATGGCTTGAAGTTGAGCACGACCACAAGCTTCGAAGCGAATAACCTGATTAAAGAAGTGAGTCCAAAAGGGCAAGAAGAGACGTATACGTATGACGCGGACGGGAATGTGACGTCGGTGACCGATCCTTATGGGACGGAGAATTATACGTATAATGAGAATAATGACGTGATTTCCGCAACAGACACGGAGAATCGCGAAACAACCACAGCTTACAGTGGTGCGGATGCGGTATCCGAGACAACCCAAACGGAAGCAAATATGTCTTCGGTGACGCAATACGATGCATACGGGAATCCAATAAGTGGAAGTGGCGATTTGTCCGTCGCTGGGAATTTACTACTGAACAGTGGTTTTGAAAGTGGCACCGCGCTCACGAATTGGAAAATGATTCAGAGCAATGCGACGGGCGGCTTGAGTTTTGATAGTGCCGAAAAAGCACCGGGAGCTCTAGGCGGAAGCGGCGCGGTTAAGATCACGAGTGAAGGTGCCAATACGGAAAAAGGCTACACCGCAGCGACGCAATATGTGGATGTCGAGCCAGAAACGACGTACACGCTGAGTGCCTATATCAAGACTGCAAATATGGCAAATGCGGACGCGATTCTGATTACACGCTCCCAAACAGCGGCCAGTAAAGACGTGACAGATGGTGCGGTATGGAATTCCAATCGAGCGGCTTCGATTCAAGGAAATAGGGGCTGGGTGAAGCGTCAACTGACTTTTACGACCACAAAAGAAACTAACAAAGTTTTGGTGTACTTGGATAGTGAGCAAACGGTTGGCAGCAAAGGAAAAGGCACCGTTTGGTATGACAATGTGCAACTGGAAAAAGGCAGTATTGCGTCAACCTACAATCCACTAGTAAATAACAGCGTCGAGAAGAGTACAGAGCTGACGGCGGATGGCTGGGTACGCGCAGGAAATAGCGCCTTAACCGCGATGCGTATTACAGATGAAGAAGGATTCAGTGGCGGTAGTTCGGTGCTTTATGAACGCAAAACGAGCGCAGAAGCCAATGCCTTTTTGAGACAAACCGTGGCATTGAACCAGACGACAGCCAAAGCCGTGACGATTACCGGCATGTCGAAATCGGAGAACGCCAAAGCAAGTGGTACCAGCAAGTTAAGCGATGATTACGCGTTATGGGCCGATGTACGGTACACCGACGGTACCAACGAATATGTCCGCGCGAAATTCCCACTCGGAACCAATGAATGGAACCGAAGTGCGGTGGTAGTGAAAGCGAAGAAACCGATTCAAACGGTGATGTTGTCCACAATGTTCCAAAACAGTGCGACAGGTAAAGCATGGTTTGACGATGTTCGTATTTTAGACGGCGAAGTGATGACAGAAAACACGTATGATGCGAGTGGCAATTACGTTGTGGCTTCCTATGACGAGGAAAATCGCAAAACGGGCTTCACGTATGATGTGTACGGCAACAAACTCACCGAAACCGATGAAAAAGGCAACACGAAGAAACTCGAGTATAACGTCGATAATCAATTGACGAAAACAACGCTGGCGAATGGGACAGCGGTTGCCTACAAGTATGACGACAACAGCAATACCACGGAGAAATTCGTAACGGCAGATGGGAAAGAACAACAAAATAGTTACGCGTACGATAGCGACAACAAAGTCACGCAATTTACAGATGCCTTAGGTCGTAAAATCAGCTACGAATACGACGCCAATGCGAACCAAACTAAAGTCACGAAACCAAACGGCGACACCATCGAAAGCATCTATGACTCGGCCGATCGTGCAACAGGCGTGAAATGGAACGGTCAAACCGCTTTCAGCTTCCAATTTGACCCGAATGGCAATGAAACAAAAGTGACCGATGCTCTATCTGGTATGGTACGCGATAAAGCATATGACGACGCCGATCGTATCACCAAACAAACCGAACGCGGAGGCAGTGTTTCCTGGACATATAAAGACAAACCAAGCAAAGACAATAAAGGAAAAACCGACAAAATCAATGAAGTCATCGTTTCTCATGGTGCGCATAATTATAAAGCAACGTATGATTACAATGCTTTGGACCAAAATACCAAATTTAACGATGGTTCTCGTAACTATTATCTCGATTACGATGAATTTGGAAACGTCAGCCAATATATCAATGGGAACGGTGTTGGAACGAACTTCAACTATGATGCGACGCAAAAAGTAAGCGAAATTCAAATCGGAAACAAGCTGGGCGATAGTCTTTTTGAAGAAAGTTACACCTATGATGCAGCAAGTAACCGAACCACGATTGACAATAAGAAAGCGGGTAAAACCAGTTACGAATATGACGCGATCAACCAGCTGACCAAAGAAACACTACCAGATGGTACCGTCAAAGCCTACACCTACGATGGTTTTGGCAATCGCACAAAAGTGACAGATTCAGGCAAGACAAAAGCTATCGATGCAAGTTATAATGATGGTAACCAACTAACCATGTGGAATGGCGACAAACTAACTTACGATACAAATGGAAATCGTCTAAGTGATGGGAAATACACGTATACATGGGACACCGCAGACCAGCTAACAGCCATTACGAAAAAAGGCGAAACAGCACCATTCGCCACGTATAAATACGATGACGATAACCGTCGTATTGAAAAAACAGTCAATGGACAAACAACCAAGTATTACTACGATGGCGATAGTATTGATGTGCTGTATGAAACAGACGGTGCAGGAACGGTGCAACGCCAATATGTCTATTCTGATAGTAACGTTCGCATGGCAATGAAAGTTGGTACAAAAACAGTCTTCTATCACTACAACGCGCATGGCGATGTGGTTGCCCTGACGAATGAAGCAGGCGACTTGGTGGCAGAATACAGCTACGATGCTTGGGGTAACGTACTAAAAGCTACCGAGACGACCAATGAAGCCAAACAAAACCCATTCGGCTATGCTGGCTATACGTATGACAAAGAGATAGGTATGTACTACTTGATGGCTCGTTACTACGAACCAGAACAAGGTATCTTTATCAGTGTGGATCCAGATCCAGGTGATGAAGATGACCCATTAACGATGAACAGTTACAACTATGCCAATAATAACCCAGTCATGCATATCGATCCTGATGGTCATTGGGTCTGGCTTGCGATTAATGCTGGATTTGCGGCCTATGATGGTTATAAAGCATACAAAAAAACAAAGAGTTGGAAGAAGGCTGGAATAGCAGCTGCAAAAGGTGCTATTGGTGGTGGGAAATTTAAATTAGCTAAAAAAGCTTTTAGAGGGGCTAAAAAATTGTACCGCTTTGCCAAGCCTAAAAACTATACACCAAAAGGGGCAGGGAGAAGAGGTGCTTTCAGAGCAGCTAAAAGAAAATTCGGGATACCGATGTCACAACACCCAACTAGTGTTAAACCTGCTAAAAATAGGCAAGGTAAAGGGATACCAGGACGCGACTATACATTTGGAAAAGGTAAGCGTAAAAGGGTTATTAGAGATCACTCTGGCGGACATAGATATAAGGATGACCCCTCACAAAATAGAGGACCTCATTTTAACGGTAAAGGTGGTCGCCATTATGATTATTTCGGAAGGTTGGCATGGTAATTATGAGTAAAATATGGACTGAGTTTAAGAAAAGTGAATTCAATTCTAATTTGAAATATTTGGCTATAAATGGTATTGAAATGGAACTAGTTCACCATAACTACCAAGAGTACTGTGTAGAGACATTAGATAACGTTCTACCTGAACCATCTGACCTAAACTATTTTGCATTGATAGTCGAAGAAGTAGAATTTCCAACGCGCATAGATCAGTACAAGAAAGTATGGGGGAAGAACAACGGTATCATTAGGAGTAGTGAGTGTAGCTTATCTCAAGAATATGTAGAGGAGGCAGATGGGGTAACTTTCTTTTATGGAATCATTGAAATTAAGAAAAATGTAGCTAAAAATATAATGGAAATAATTAAAGAGAATCCAGATGCTGTCATCTTTGGTGAAATAAGCAAGTTAGAAGATTTAGATGTACCGAATATATTTCAAAAGGAGATAATAAAATCCAATAGTGATGATATTTTAAAAAAACGTGACTATCCAGTGTATTTTCAAATGATTGATTCTGGTTTTGAAATATGTCTATATATCTTCATTGCGCCCCTTTTCTCATCAAAAATAGAAGGAAATGCTAAGATTGATACAGAAAGGTTAAAAATAGAAGTGAACGAAATTGAAAATAAAAATTGGGAAATCGATGAAAGAGAAATTTTTATCTACAGTATTAACGATGACAGATTTGGAGTAGTTGGCGATGGGATAGAAGTTCCAGATTTCTTTTGGTTGATAGGCTACATTGAAGGGAACTCAATTTGGGTAGATCTCTCCAGCAAGAATCATTGTGTATACGAAAAAGTAGATGGGATAGTGGTTTTACTATTTGATGAGATAATGTGTTTTGTCGAGGCTTGTAAAGCTTAAGTAGACAGCGATAAAAGAGATAATATAATCAAGGAGGAACAAAAATGTCCACAAAATTCATATACGAACGTTTACTAAAATGCCAACAAGAACAAAAACTCGTAGCCATCTACACGGCTCGCGAGGCAGATTATTTCGAGGCGGGCTACATTGAAGCACTCACTGCAAGCGACGTCATGTTCCGTGCAAGGCGAGCGGATGGCTATGAGGAAGGATTTGTCGTGCTACCACTGGAAATGGTGTATCGCATCGAAATCGACACGGCTTTTCTGAAAACCGCAGAATTACTCGCGAAGCAGCTAGGCCAACCGAGAAGTCCGGCGTTCTTTGATAAAGTACCAAACAAAAAGCATTCGCTATTCGAAATTGCGGTGGATCATGTGTATCAAAATGAGGAAATCGCGGGTATCGAAATCCTGGGAGACGAGGCTCAAGTCGCAGGGATTATCGCGGAAAATGACTATGAAGGCTTGGAAGTCAGTCTGGTCACTGATGAAGGACGTCCGGATGGCACTTGCTGGATCAAAAAAGAAGACATTGTTGCGGTTCGATTTGGCGGTAGCGTTGAGCAAGATATGATGCGGAAACTGCGGAAGCAAGCGAGGTAAGATGGGAACGGGCTCTTCTCGAGTTTTGAGAAGGGCTTGTTTTATAACTAATATTATTTTGAGAAGAAAGAGGGATTACTGTATGCATATTTTTATCTACTCCGTTGCTATACTAGTATGCTTAGGCATGTGTTTCAAAGTAGAGTCTGATAAAAAATTAGTTAAGTTCGATAAACTTTTTGTCTATATTTCTCGATACTAGGTGGCGGATATTTTTCCAGGCTTCTTTTTATCGAGCTGTTTTGAAAGGAGTAAGATATGTGGTTCATTTATTCAGTATTAATATTAGTTTGCTTAATAATCTGTTACATAGTTGCTAGATCGTCAATGAATGTTGCTGCTAAGAGGAGTTTCATGATGTTATGCGTACTGCTAGTTTTTGTGTTCAAAGTATTGGTGGTATGAAATTGGGTTGCTAGCTGTGGAAGGGCTGTATGTAAGGTAATTGTTGAAGTTGGTTAATTTATGAAGAAGTAACATACATACAGGTAGGTGGTGGTATCTTTTGGATTCGTTGTTTAATATAGCTATACATTTATTATTACTTATCACGATCCCCTTTTTAGGAGTTATTAAGAAATTTAAATGGGGTGCTCTTGATAGAGGAGTTTCGTATATCATGTTGGGTGTATGGCTACTAATCGTTGGTCTAGGTTTCTATGTAACAATATAATGTCGAGGCAGGTGGGAAATGGAGTTTTCAAATATATATCGTTTTGTTTATTTTGCGGTGTTTTTACTTCTGTTTTTGGTCACTGTGGTACTTTATTTTGCAATGAAAGCCTACGGACATACTAAGTGGCTAACCCTTAGCTCGATTTGTGTATTTTTGTTGATTGTTGGGGCTTATGCCAAGTATGTGGTGGATACTTTTATTTATTATGAGTGACGCAAAGGAGTCATGAAGCATGTGGGTTTTTATTTTATATCTGATTGGTGGGATTATTAGTTCTGTTGTCGGGATTATTGTACTTGATAGCAAAACTTCCATTATTAAAAAAATGATAGGCGTGGTGTTTTTTCTAGGTCTAGGGTCTGTGCTATTAAAAAATGCATGGGAGAGTGGTCAGACGGTGTTTGGTGGCTGAAGGTGGCTGTGCGCCAAAGGAGTGTTGAATCATGATTGAGCGTATAAACGATTTTTTCTACGTATTAATTGTAATTGCATGCCTCATGTTAGTGAATTTTAAAAACGAGAAATGGAAAAGTTTTTGGGGCGTATTATTCACGTTTTGGTTGCTGATTACTGTGAGTGTAGTCATATTTTTGTAGATGAAGGGAGGGGCAAAATTGTATCAAGAAGCGGGTGTGATGGCGTTAATAGTCAATTTTGTAATAGTAGTTGTTATGCTTGTTATTTATAAGACGAAAATTTATAAAACACGAAGGAAAATGGCGTCGTTGCTCGTTGTGTGCCTGTTTTTTATTGCAACTGTGGTATATGTGGTGCCTAAGATACTTGCTTGGGTTTGATTATGAGTAATGAATGGATTCCTTTGCCTAGAGAAAACAAGATAAGCGTGGATTTTATCATGTAATAGAGGATTTAGAAAGAATGAACTGTATTGAATTTAAGTTAAGGGAGAATCGTAATATGAGAAATAAAGTAAAGCATGTCATTGATGAATGGGATCCAATTGAAGTACTTCCATTTGCTCCATCAGATGAATATGATTCAGAAATAAATCAAATTGTTTACTTTTTAAATAGACGTGAGGTTACAGATTTTGAACTTGCCAATAAAATTGAAGAAGTTTTTATAGATGCATTTGACGATTCTATAATTCAATTTACCAAAGAAGAGTATATGGCTATTGCTAGAAAAATTTTAAGTGAGGGCACTGAATAATCATTTAAATTTGGCGGAGGTCTAATTTTAGCGATAATTTACACAAGCGTTACTACATGCAACGATAATGACGGGAACATTCTCTGTATTTTTGATAAAATCGCTTTAAAGGAGGTCGTTGGAATGGGTACAATCAAGCAAATGAATCTGGCTATGCAGTATATTGAAGCTCATTTGATGGACAAAATGGATTACAAAGAGCTCTCGAAAATCGCGTGTTGCTCGGAGTATCATTTTAGACGGGTCTTTTCATACCTTGCAGGAATGCCGCTTAGTGAGTATATTCGATTAAGAAAATTAGCCGTAGCAGCCATTTTAATAAAAGATAGTGATGAAAAAATTATCGACATTGCGATGCGTTTTGGCTATGAGTCGCCGGATGCTTTTACCCGAGCTTTTCAGTCGATGCATTATGTCACGCCTACGCAGGCTAAAAAAGAGAATACGCACGTAAAAGCTTTTCTGCCGATGACCTTCCAATTGAAGATTCAAGGGGGAAATGTAATGGATTATCGGATTGAAACAAAGGATGCATTTAAAATTGTCGGGATTAGCAAGCGCATTAAACTCGTGTATGAAGGTGTAAATCCGCAAATGGATTCTATGTGGGCCAGTTTCAAACCAGAAGACTTTGTGGAGTTGAAAAAACTATCGAATATTCAGCCATCAGGAATCATTTGTGCTTCAACGAACTTTGGTGAAGGCAGGCAAGAGGGCGCCGAGTTAGATCAATATATTGGTGTTGCTACAACGATGGCGGTTCCGGAAAAATGGGAAACTTTAGTGGTGGAACCTTCAACTTGGGTAGTGTTTACTGTGTGTGGAGAATTTCCTAAAGCATTGCAGGATGTTTGGGCAAGGATATACTCGGAATGGCTCCCTACGTCGGGTTATGAAGTTGTTCCTGGACCGGAAATCCTGTGGAATGAGAGTCCTGATACTAGCAAACCAAATTATAAAAGTGAGATTTGGATACCGGTTGTGAGGAAGTAGTTTTAAGGATCATGCTCTTCTCGATACTGGGGAGGGCATGTTGAATATTGTCTAGGTGAAAAACAATGATTTGTACACTAATACCTTTAATTTGTCTATATAATCCTACTTTATATATGCTAAAATCGTTATGAAAGCGCTTTTTTGAAATTTTAGTTTTATTTAGTATGCCTTGGGAGATTAGAAGACAAAACTGAAAAGGGGTTTTTTCATGAGTAAGAAGAGCTTGATTTTTTCGATTATTTTTGTGCTGTGTGTTAGCTTGATTCCGATGTTTTCGTTGCCATCTCGAACTGTGCAGGCCGAGGAGCAGGTCACGAACAAGAATTTCTTGGTTTATTATCGGGCTTGGCGGGACGTGGAGATGAAGGGGGTTAATACGAGCTTGCCGGATGAGAACTGGATTAGCATGAGCGATATTCCTTATGGGATTAATATTGTGAACGTTTTCAGTTATGTGCCGCCGGGTCAGGAGGCGCTTGCAAAACCGTTTTTTGATAAGCTAAAAACGGAATATGGGCCGGAGTTGCATGCGCGTGGGGTGAAGTTGATTCGCGGTTTTGACTATTCGAAATTGTTGGCGGTTCCGCATGTGGGGAGTTTTCCGACTGAAAAAGAATTTGACGATTATGCGAAAGCTTTGCTGGATGAGTTGATGATTCCGTGGGGCTTGGATGGGCTGGATATTGATATGGAAACGCATCCAAGTCCGGCTGACGTGAAAATTTCTGATGGTGTTATCAAGGCGTTGTCGAAATATATTGGTCCGAAAGCGAATAATGGGACGCTCTTTTTGTACGATACCAATGCTGAAACGATGGCTCCGTTCCAGAATGTGAGCGATAGTTTTGACATGTTGGCGTATCAGCAGTATGGCAGTGGCACGGACAGAACGGCCATGTCGTCGAATGCTTATGCGCCGTATATTGCGAAGGATAAATTCTTGCCGGGTCTTACTTTCCCGGAGGAGCAGGATCGGAATCGTTGGTATGACACGAAACTTCCGTATGGGGAATCGAATATGTACCAACTTGCGAAATATGTGCGGGAGAATAATTTATCGGGAATGTTCTTGTACGCCTTCGATCGCGATGGGAAAACGTATAATGAGCCTGATATAAGTAGCGTTTCACCGTCGAATCTGCTGTGGACGAAAACGGCGATTTTGGAGGTTAACGGTTATTCTGTAGAAAGCGCGAAAGAGTTGGCGAAGCATCATTTGCAGCGTATTCAGTACAGTAAAGGTATCGCCAGCGCCAAAGTTGCCGAGCTTGAGAATCGTATTAACAAGGCGAGCAATCTGTACGAGGTGAATGTCGCGATTCTAGGTGCGAATTTTGAAACGGCAATTAGTCCGAGTTATGATCCTATTTTGGAGAAATTACTGGCGAGTATTGACCTCACATCAGCGTTTGCGGCGATTGACGAAGCTGATTTGATCCTGTCTAAAGTGGCGAATAATACGGCGAATGTGGAGGCTTTGAAAGCGGCAAAAACCGAATTAACAAATCTGATCGGCGGGAAGAAATATACGGAAGCGGAGGTCAATGAAGCTGTTGCCAATCTCGTGAGCCGTATTGCAGCCGTTCCACAGCCAGTGACGGCGATTTACCAAGACACGAATGGTGAAAAACTTGCGGATAATGCGCAGCTTACCGGGAAATTCGGCGAGAGTTATGATTTCGCGCAAAAAGATATTCCGGATTATACGTTGCAAGAGGTGAACGGAAATACTAGCGGCACGTTTTCAGAAACGGCACAAGAGGTCGTTTACACTTACGCAAAAGTTGCGCCAGCGCCAGTACCAGCACCAACCGTGGATAATGGACAAGACGTGAAAGTGGTAGAAGCTGCGACTGCTTCGAAAAGTCCAGAAAAAGTTGGCGAACTCCCAGAAACGGGCGATGAGTCATCGAATAACTGGCTAATCCTCGTTGGTTTGCTAGCAATTTTGACGTCTGTGATGATGCTGTATAGGAAAAAAGGGAAGGCGTAATAAATAGGGTTTGACAATCTGCGCCAAACCTAGTATTCTAAAAGCATATTTTAGGAACGGAAAGAGGTGAGGAATCCATGAAATTCTCGATAGCACGTTTGAAGTTAGTAGCCAATTTATGTAGTATCATCCGTGCCGTTTTTTCCATTTTTTCAGTTACAGGACACAAGTCTGTCCAATTTGCGTAACTGAATATCGGAAAAATAAGAGAAGCATGGATTCCTGTACACAAAGCTGAAATGGCTCGTTTAGCTCCGAAAAAAACTGGAGCATCTGTAGTGAAAACCCGGTTTTGGTTTTTGCGAAAGATGTGAAGTTTTCGAGGAGTTAGCCATTGAATCTGGACTGATATAAAAACTCAGGACTAATCCCAAATTCGAAATGGAGTACTTCTTTGTTCGAATGCTGAATTTGACCGATGTGTCAGACTCTTAGGGATTTGCTTGAGTTTTTTGTTGTGCAATTTTAATGGGTGGTTGTTTCACGTGAAACATTGAAACTGCATATTGAGATTCTAACAAAGTCGAATCAGATTAAGATAGCCATGCTTCTCGGATGATGAGGAGTAGGAATTATGACAATAGTAGCTTTAAATAACGTAACAAAACGCTTTACTGGGGATTTGATTTTAGAAAAGATTAGTTTGCAGGTCGAGCAGGGGGAACGGATTGGGCTCATCGGGAGAAATGGTGAGGGGAAAAGTACGATTTTGAAGATTATTGCGCGGATGGAGATGCCTGACGAGGGGATTGTTTCGGTGCAGAAGGGTGCGACGGTAGGCTTGTTGGATCAGATGCCGAATGTGACGGGGACCATGGTTGTGCGTGATTTTCTGAGGACGGCGTTTGGGCATGTATTGGCTTTGCAGGCGGAACTGGAAGCGATGGAAAGCCGAATGGTGCACGATACGAGCGAGAAGTTGTTGCAAAATTATGGGGAGAAGCAGGCGCGTTTTATCGAGCTTGGTGGCTATAATTTGGATACGAATATGGATAAAATTTTGCATGGGCTGGGGATTCCTCACTTGGCAGATAAGGTTTGGAAACAGTTGAGTGGCGGGGAACGGACGAAGGTGTCGCTTGCCAAGATGTTGCTCGAGGAACCGGATTTGCTACTTCTGGATGAGCCGACGAACCATCTGGATTTGCGGGCGGTGGATTGGTTGACGCAGTTTTTGAGGGTATATCGGGGGACTGTGCTGGTTGTTTCGCATGATCGGTATTTCTTGGATGAGGTTGTGCACAAGATTGTGGAACTCGAAAATAAGGAATTGATCACGTATCACACGAATTTCTCGGGGTATTTGGTGGAGCGCGAGGAGAGGCTGCTCAAGGAATTCAAGGATTATAAGGACCAGCAGAAGAAAATCAAGAAGATGAAGCAGGCTATCAAACGCTTGCGGCAGTGGGCGATGGAGGCTAATCCGCCGAACGGTGCATTGTTCCGCAGAGCGAAAAGTATGGAAAAGGCGCTAAACCGGATCGAGGTCTTGAAGAAACCGGCTTTGGAGCAGAAGAATATGCGGCTTGAGTTCGAGGAGTCGAAGCGTAGTGGGGAAGATGTGGTGATTTTTGATCAGGTTGGTTTGGAGTTCGGGACGCGGATTTTGTTTGAGAGCCTGGATTGGCATGTGCGGCAGAAGGAGCGGATTGCGATTGTTGGCGAGAATGGTGCTGGAAAGTCGACGCTTTTGAAGCTGATTCTTGGTGAGTTGCAGCCTGATATTGGGACGGTGCATGTTGGGCCGAGCGTTGATATTGCTTATTTATCGCAGCACATGGATGTCGGTGATGAAAATCAGACGGTCATCGAAGCGTTTCGTGATAAGGTCGCGGTTGTTGAAGGTGACGCGCGACATATGTTAGCGACTTTCCTATTTTACGGCGAAATGGTGTTTCGAAAAGTGGCAAACTTAAGTGGTGGCGAGCGGATGCGGCTTAGTTTGGCGCAGTTTATGAATCAGCCGGTGAATACGCTACTTTTAGATGAGCCGACGAACCATTTGGATATCGCGTCACGGGAAGTGCTTGAGGAAGCGCTGCGGAATTTTGACGGGACGATAATCGCAATTTCGCATGACCGCTTTTTCATGGATCAGATTTTCAATCGGACGGTTTGGTTGGAACAGGGACAAATTTTTTCGTATGGTGGAAATTATTCGTATGCGGTGCAGAAGCGAAAAGCAATTGTTTCACGTGAAACATAGAGACTATATACCCATGTTGAAAGAACGTGAAAAACGGCTGTAACTCCTTTCATATCAAAATAGTTAGATGATGGTCTAAAAGTCAAACTAGTTCAGAAAAAACTGATAATTGCAAGCCTCTTGACATATGACGCTATTTCTTGTAGCATTTATCTAATTAGCAAAATCTATCGGCGGAAACGAAGCGGAGTTGCGAGCGATTTTTTCTACTATAAAGAATGGCTTGTAATTTTGGAGCGGTGACGTCAACCAAATTTGAAGGAGTGTTGCGACCCATGTGGGAGACTAAGTTTGCAAAAGAAGGTCTTACTTTTGATGATGTATTATTGGTACCGGCGAAATCGGATGTACTGCCGAATGAAGTGGATTTGAAAGTCGAAATGACGCCGACACTTAAGCTCAATGTACCGGTTTTTAGTGCGGGTATGGATACGATTACGGAGGCCAAAATGGCGATTGCGATTGCGCGTCAGGGCGGCATCGGGGTTATTCATAAGAACATGACAGCCGACGAGCAAGCTGGGGAAATTGAGAAGGTGAAACGTTCGGAGAGTGGTGTTATTATTGACCCATTCTACTTGACGCCAGATCATAAAGTATTTGACGCGGAGCATTTGATGGCGAAATATCGTATTTCGGGTGTACCGATTGTTAATAATGAAGAAGATCGCATTCTTGTTGGGATTTTGACCAACCGGGATCTGCGTTTCATTACAGACTATTCGATCGTGATTTCTGATGTGATGACGAAGGAAAACCTAGTTACAGCACCAGTTGGCACGACGTTGAAGCAAGCTGAGAACATCCTACAGAAGCACCGTATTGAGAAATTGCCACTCGTGGATGATAATGGTGTTTTGAAAGGTCTTATTACGATAAAAGATATTGAAAAAGTGATTGAGTTCCCGAATTCGGCGAAGGATTCTCATGGTCGTTTGCTCGTTGCAGCAGCAGTTGGCGTGACGCATGATACGCTGAGCCGTGCGGAGAAACTTGTCAAAGCTGGTGCGGATGCAATCATTATTGATACGGCACACGGTCACTCGCAAGGCGTTTTGAATAAAATTGCTGAGATTCGTGCAGCGTTCCCAGACGTGAATATTGTTGCGGGAAATGTGGCTACGGCCGAAGCAACGCGTGAACTTTTTGATGTTGGGGTGGATATCGTGAAAGTGGGTATCGGACCTGGTTCGATTTGTACGACGCGTGTGGTTGCAGGTGTTGGTGTGCCTCAGATTACGGCGATTTATGATTGTGCAACAGTTGCGCGTGAATATGGCAAAACGATCATTGCGGATGGCGGGATTAAGTATTCTGGCGATATCGTGAAGGCTCTGGCGTCTGGTGGACATGCGGTTATGATTGGCAGTATGTTTGCTGGAACCGACGAAAGCCCAGGCGAAACAGAAATTTTCCAAGGTCGTCGTTTTAAAACGTATCGTGGCATGGGTAGTCTTGCTGCGATGGAGAAGGGCTCTAAGGACCGTTATTTCCAAGCGGATGCGAAGAAGCTAGTTCCAGAGGGTATTGAAGGTCGCGTGCCTTACAAGGGCTCTCTTGCGGACGTGCTGTTCCAACTGATTGGCGGTATTCGTTCTGGTATGGGTTATTGCGGTTCGGCCGATTTGCGCCACTTACGTGAAGAGTCGCAATTCATTCGGATGACTGGTGCGGGCTTGCGCGAGTCGCATCCACACGATATCCAAATTACAAAAGAAGCGCCAAACTACAGTATTTCCTAAACAAAAATAAAGCGTACTAGGCTTGAAGAGACTCTTAAATCTCATCAAATCTAGTACGCTTTTTTGTTTACGTTGTGCGTGCGGTGGTATATAGAACTAGCGCAACGTGAGAGACTAGCAGGGGAATGTTGGTCTTTTTTTGTGGAAATGATTAGGGGGATTGTAAAGTGGGGAATTATCGAAAGTGGCTTGTGGGAATGGTTTTGGTTATTTTGTTGAGTATTGTTAGTGTATCGGCGGTTTCGGCTGCCACGATTTACTATACGACGGCGAATTTGACGGTGCGTGCTGGGGCTGGAACGAATTATAAGGCGGTCGGTTGGCTATCAAAAGGCGCTAAGGTAAGTAGTTTAGCGAAAACTGGGAAATGGCACCATATTATTTTTAAAGGGAAAAAGGCGTATGTGTCGGGGAATTATTTGACGACGCGGGTTGTGAAGCCTGCTGTGCCGCCAAAACCGGTTGCGAAAGTGTTGCTGAATGTGCCGTTGATTGCGCAGCGACCGCAGTTACCAACGGGTTGTGAGATTGTCGCGGTGACGATGATGTTGAAATACAAGGGCGCGAATGTGGAGAAGACGAGGTTGGCGCGCGAGATGCCGAAACATGCGAGTAATCCGAATTTGGGTTATGTCGGGAATCCATTTAATCGCTCGGGATACACGATTTATCCGCCTGCTTTGATGAAATTAACGAAGAAATATGCGGGCTCGGCTGTGAATATGACCGGCGCTGCAAATGTGACGTTGGAAAAGAAGTTGAAATCGGGACGGCCGGTCGTTGCTTGGACGCGGATGCATGGTTTTAGTGTGCACGCTGTGACGCTGACGGGTTACGACGGCAGTTATTATTACTATAATGATCCTTGGACGGTGAAAAAGAATGTCCGCATTTCGAAGGCTTCGTTTAATAGTACGTGGAATGCTTTGAAAAAACGCGCGATTAGTTATTAGACGAAAAATAGCACGCAACCTGTTTTTAGGGTTGCGTGCTATTTTGCTGAAATTTGTATGATGTTTTTTGTAGTTGTTATTTATAGTGCAATTATCTTGGTTGAACAGCTACACGTGCGACTTCGACATAGCTTGAATTCACTGCTACGATTTCGACTAAGTCTGTGGCACTTGTAATACGTGAGAGCCCCGTCAAGGTGAAGGTTCCATTGCTCATTGACGCTGCTTTAATTGTATCACCGTTTACAGAAAGGCGGACGGATTTGACATCTGCGCCGTATGTTCCTGTAATTGTTGCATCACCAAATGTGTAAGCATTCGGAGTTAAAGCATAATCATAGACAGTATCATCAGCTTTGACAGTCATTGTTTTACTGTTTACTTGTTGGTACTGTGCGTTGACTGCGATGATTTTCACCACATCGCTTGTTTTCTTGATGTAGTTATTAGCGCCTGCAATCGTGTAAGTGCCTGCTGTCATTGCTGCTTGTTTGACATTTTCACCATTGACATTGAGGCGAACAAACGCAACATTCGTTCCCATTGTTCCATTAATCGCCGTGTCTTTGTCCAAAGTGAAATCCTCTGGTGCTGTCAGGCTATTGTCTAGTGTGTCAAAACCTGTCTTCGTCACGGTTTTGCGGTTTAATTCTTGGTATTGTGCATCGACAGCGACTACTTCAACAAGGTCGGTACTATTTTTGATGAAGCTAGCAGCGTTTGTGAAGGTAAAGTTTCTGCCGCTTGTTTCGGCTTGGCGAACAGGTTTACCATTGACCCATAGGCGAACGTAGGCGATATCCTTGCCGTATGTGCCTGTGAGTGTTGCGCTATCCTTCGCATACGAGTTAGGTGTTAAGCTTGTGTCTAAGATAGAGCTCCCTGTAGTTGTAACAGTCTTACGTGCGACTTCGACATAGGCGCCATTAACAGCTACAACTTCGACTTGATCGGTGGACAATTTGACAAGGCTTGGTACGTTAGCAAAGCTATATGTGCCGTCTGCGTTGAGTGTCGCTTGGTCTTTGACTCTACCGTTGACCCATAAGCGAACTTTGGATATATTCTTGCCGTATGTTCCTGTTAGTTCGTCGCTCCCTATTGCGTAAGTGTTCGCTGTTAGGCTATAGTCTATAACGTTTGGGAGTCTCGTGCTGGCGCTCGATGTTTTACCATTGGATGCTTTGGTTACCGTTGCGGTAATCGTAGAACCACCTGCTTGTTTGGTAATGTTGAACAAATAAGTGCCATCGCTAGCTACACGACCAGTTGCGATGGTTGTGCTGCCGTTTTTGATGACGATATTTCCGTTAGCTTCACCTGTTCCAGATACGCTCGTGGAATCAGCAGTTAGTGCGCTAATCGTTGTTTGCGCAATGGTATCATCTACAATAGTTGTACTAGCGCTCGATGTTTTACTGTTCGATGCTTTTGTTACCGTTGCGATAATCGTAGAACCACCTGCTTGTTTAGCGATGTTGAAGGAATAAGTGCCATCACTTGCTACACGACCAGATGCGATGGTTGTGCTACCATTTTTGATGACAACAGCTCCGTTAGCTTCGCCGGTTCCAGAGACACTTGTAGAATCTACAGTTAGTGCGCTGATTGTTGTTTGCGCAATGGTATCATCTACAATAGTTGTACTAGCGCTCGAAATTTTACCGTTCGATGCTTTCGTTACCGTTGCAGTAATTGTAGAACCGCCTGCTTGTTTTGGAATGAAGAACAGGTAAGAGCCGTCGCTAGCTACACGGCCAGATGCGATGGTTGTGCTACCATTTTTGATGATGATAGCTGCATTTGGCTCACCTTCTCCAGAGACAGTCACGCTATCAATAGTTAGTGCTTCGATAGTTGTTGCTGTGATTTGATTGAACAATTGATCTGCTGTACGAATGTCTGCTAGTAAATCAGCTTTTTCTGGGATGTTACGTGACAAGGCATCAACTTTTGCGCTTGCAGCATCAATCATAGCTTGTGTTGTTGTATCTTTTAAAATAGTGTTCGTTGGGGCATTAGCAAACAAAGCATTAACGCTTGCAGTTGCAACTTCTAAACTATCATCTGCAATCGTAGTACTAGCGCTTGATGTTTTGCCATTTGATGCTTTTGTTACCGTTGCAGTAATCGTAGAGCCACCTGCTTGTTTGGCAATGTTGAACAAATAAGTGCCATCGCTAGCTACACGACCAGATGCGATGGTTGTGCTACCATTTTTGATGACGATGGCTGCATTTGCTTCGCCGGTTCCAGAGACGCTTGTAGAATCAACTGTAACGTCATTAATGGTTGTTTGATCGATGTGGTTGAACAATGTGTTAGCTTTCGCCACGTCGGCTTGTAGTGCTGTTTTAGCTGTACTTGCTGGTAAAGCGTTAACTAATGCACTTGCAGCATCAATCATGGCTTGTGTAGTACTGTCTTTTAAAGTTGTATTCGTTGGTGCGTTGCTGAACAGGTTATTAACGGCAGTTGTTGCAGCTGTTACAGCAACTTTAGCAGCTAACTCGGCTTTGGCTTTGTCCACTTGGCCTTGTAGTTCTGCTTTTTTCGTTGTATCTGTTACTAGGTTAACTTTTGCTTGTGCCGCATCGATGGCCGCTTGGTTGGTTGCGTCTTTGATGTGGTTAGCGGTGTTGTTATCGATGAATAAAGCGTTCACAGCGGTTTTTGCTGCTGCTTCGGCGTTGCGTTGATTAAGTTCGTTTTGAGCTTTTGTAACGCTTGTTTGTAATTCCGCTTTTTTCGTTGTATCTGTTACTAGGTTAACTTTGGCTTGTGCTGCATCGATGGCCGCTTGGTCTGTTGTTGTCTTAATATGGTTAGCAGTGTTGTTATCGATGAATAAAGCGTCCACAGCGGTTTTTGCTGCTGCTTCGGCGTTGCGTTGATTAAGTTCGTTTTGAGCTTTTGTAACGCTTGTTTGTAATTCCGCTTTTTTCGTGGTATTTGTCACAAGATTAACTTTTGCTTGTGCTGCATCGATGGCCGCTTGGTCTGTTGTTGTCTTAATATGGTTAGCAGTGTTGTTATCGATGAATAAAGCGTCCACAGCGGTTTTTGCTGCTACTTCGGCGTTGCGTTGATTAAGTTCATTTTGAGCTTTGGTTACGTTGCCTTGCATTGCTGTTTTGTCTGCGCTTGCTGGTAGAGCATTGACTTGTGCACTTGCAGCGTCAATCATCGCTTGTGTAGTTGTATCTTTGATGTTTTTCGCTGGGTCATTATCGATGAACAAGGCATTGACCGCTGCTTTTGCGTTATTAAATAATGATATGGTTAGTTTCCCAACTTGATATTGTTTACCATCTATTTCTACTGAAGCTGTCAGGACATCGCCCTCTTTGAATGCATAACCCGCACTAACAATCCGATCCACGCCATCTGTATAGTTTTGAGAATATGTTGAGACTCCATTTTTATACCAAGAAGATATATATTCGCCATTGACAAACATATTATATTGATACGCTGATTTTTTGCTTTCATCAAGTTTTGCAAACCATACTGTTGCATTAGCGTTTGTGCTCAGGCCATGGAAGTTGGTTTTTGCATTTAAAATATTTTGTGCTAAGGTAATTTCTTTGTTGATATCTGCTTTCTTCGTTGTATCTGTTACTTTATCTGCTAAAGCTTGTGCTGCATTAATATCTGCTTGTGTAGTTGTATCTTTGATGTTTTTTGTTGGGTCGTTATCGATGAATAAAGCATTGGCGCTCGCTGTTGCAGCTGCTTGGTTAGCTGCTTCGGTATTGCGTGCATTAAGTTCATTTTGTGCTTTATCTACGCTTGTTTGTAATTCTGCTTTCTTTGTTGTATCTGTTACCAGGTTGACTTTTGCTTGCGCTGCATCGATAGCTGCTTGGTTAGTGGTGTCTTTGATGTGGTTAGCAGGGTTATTACTGATGAAAAGCTCATTGACACTTATAGTCGCTGCCCCAGCATTAAGTTCATTTTGTGCTTTATCTACGCTTACTTGTAATTCAGCTTTTTGTGTTGCTTCGGTTACAAGGTTAACTTTTGCTTGTGCTGCATCAATAGCTGCTTGGTTAGTAGTGTCTTTGATATGATTTGCAGTGTTGTTCGAAATAAAGAGTTCGTTAACTGCTGTTTTAGCTTCGCTCACTATCTGGGTATATGCGGTAGGGTAAAAAGTTCCTGTTGCTAGAGATGCAGAATCAGCAGTAAATGTTTGCATGAAAAATCGATTCGATAATGAGACTGCTGAAGTACCTGACACAGTTAAAAGACCATTTTTATCCATGATTGTAGTGTAATATCCAACAGTGTCTATTCCGTTATCAATATAAGCATAAGATCGATTGAAAGATGTGGTAGCACTATCTTCAATCATGAAATAGTGGAAGTTTGCTGCCTTCTGTTTATTTAGAATTAACACAGGCTTGTTATCATGAGATAGATAGAAAGTAACAATAGATGCTTTTACTTCTTCGCGTTTATTTAGTATGTTTTGTGCTTTTGCCACATCTGCTTGTAATGCTGTTTTGTCGGCACTTGCTGGCAGAGCGTTGACTTGTGCGCTTGTTGCATCAACCACGGCTTGTGTTGTTGTGTCTTTTAAACTAGTATGCATTACATCTGAGAATAGGTTGTTGACAGCAGCTTTGGCAAGTGCCAAAGCATCATTTGGAACAGTTGTTTCAGCACTGGATGTTTGTTTCGTTGATGCTTTCGTTGCAGTTGCTGTAATAGTAGAATTACCAGCTTGTTTAGCGATGGTAAGGGAGTAGTTCCCGTTACTATCTACTGTACCAGTTGCAATGCTGGTATTGCCATTTCTGATGCCAATTGCTGCATTTGGTTCCCCTTTTCCTGTGACAGTTGTGGAATTTACTGTTAATGGGTCTACCGTTGTTTGAACGATAGTGTCTTCTGTCATAGTTGTGAAATTAAGAGGTGCTGTTAGTAATCTGTTTGTATTTACACTATCTGTATTAGGTTTCGTTTGATATATGGCAATTGTAGTATGGTCTGCTACTGCACCTGGAATAGTAGTGGAGAAATAACCATTAGCATCTGTCGTAGTAGGTTCCATATAATATCCACCATTCCCATAATTACCTCTATCCATGGTCTGACCCTCTATCCGCTGGTTAGGATAGTTTTTGAACCGACCACTCACTATTTTGTTATTTCCAGTTGTCAAAAGATTAATGTATCCATCTTTATATGTGGTTGCGTTAGTTTGAACAGAGCGGGCTGCGAGGATTTCATTTCTGTCATTTCGAAGTGTAAAGCCAAAGCTTTCTGCTAGAAGATAAGTTTTATCTGATAAATCAATTGAATAGTTATTGTTAGCATCGACTGTTGCTGTGAGAGTATCTTTCACTTGGGAAGATGAGCCACTTGGGAAAGAGACCTCTATAGTAATCTGCTTACCGGCTGCATTTGGAATGTGTCCAGTTAGTTTTTTATCTCCCACGAAAGGCACGTTTATTAACTCTTGTCCTTGTGTCGCTTTCAATGTTGTTGCTAATTTGTTCTCTGCTGCGTGTGTTTGTACTGGTGGTAATGCCGTAATTACTGTGCTTGCTAGTACGTTTGTTGCTACTAGTGCAATGGCTATTTTCTTCATATTTTTTTTCATTTTTTGTTTCTCCTTTTTTTGTTCGTATTTTTATGCTCGGACTATAACTACCCTCCTCATAATATTTTAATGTAGGGGTGAAAATGATTATTTTTCGGCTACAAATAAGAGCTTATCATGGGAAAAGGTTATAAAAAATACAGGATTTCTTCTTTTCTGAATGAAATTGTGGCGGAATTATGTTGTTTTAATGAGAAAATGGAGATGTTTTTATCTGTATTATGTAGAAAGCTCCATTTTCGGTGGGGAAGTATCCTTGAAAAAACGGATTTCGCGAAAGCCCTTCTTTTGTTTGGTGAAAAACGGTATACTGGATAGATAGAAAAGTTTTGAACGGGAGATAAAGGTAGGTGCTAGGTCAAAATGATAGAACAATATTGGAGTAGGTCGCAGCAGGTTTTGCAGGAGAGCTTTGGTTATTCGTCGTTTCGTGATGGGCAAGAGGATGTATTGCGGAACTTGTATGCGCGCAAGGATACGCTGGCGATTATGCCAACTGGGGGCGGGAAATCGCTTTGTTACCAGATTCCAGCGCTAGTTTTGGACGGCTTGACGATTGTTGTTTCGCCGCTGATTTCGTTGATGAAGGATCAGGTGGATGCGCTGAATGAGCAGGGGATTCCGGCGACGTTTGTGAATAGTTCATTGACTGGAAATGAGATTGATAACCGATTGTGGGATGCGGAAAATGGGGCGGTAAAACTGCTTTATATCGCGCCTGAGCGTTTGGAGACGGCGAGCTTTCAGCGGTTGGTGGACACGACGGATATTGCGCTTTTTGCGATTGATGAGGCGCATTGTATTTCGCATTGGGGACATGATTTTCGGCCGAGTTATTTGACGCTGTGTGATACGCTGAATCGGATTCATCCGCGACCGCTAATTATTGCGCTGACGGCGACGGCTACGCCAACGGTTTCGGATGACATCATGAAGCTACTGGACATTGGCCCGGATAGCATTGTTCAGACGGGATTTGCACGGGAGAACTTGGCTTTTCAGGTTGTGAAGGGGCAGGATCGTGATAAGTATTTGCTGGACTATGTGAAAACGAACGGTGAGCAGTCGGGAATCGTGTATGCGGCGACGCGTAAAGAGGTGGAGCGGCTGTACGAGATGCTGAGTAAGAAGGGTATTCCGACGGGGAAATATCATGGTGGCATGTCGGACAAGGAGCGTAACGGTTGGCAGGAGAAGTTTCTGTACGATGATGTGCGCGTGATGGTGGCGACGAATGCGTTTGGTATGGGAATTAACAAGTCGAATGTGCGTTACGTGATTCATTATAATTTGCCGCGAAATGTGGAGGCATATTATCAGGAAGCGGGACGTGCTGGGCGTGACGGCGTTGCGAGTGATTGTATTTTGCTGTTTGGTCCGCAAGACACGCATATTCAGCATTTTTTGATTGATCAGTCGGAAATGGACGAGGAACGCAAGCAAAATGAGTATTCAAAACTGCGTCAAATGGCGGGTTACGGCTACACGGAGATTTGTTTGCAGAAATATATTGTGCAGTATTTTGGCGAGGAAGGCGAGAACTGCGGACGTTGCGGGAATTGCCTAGATACGCGAGAGGCGCAGGACATCACGATTGAGGCACAGCAAGTCTTTTCATGTATAAAAAGAATGCAAGAACGGTTCGGAAAAGTGATGGTTGCCAAAGTGTTGACGGGCTCGAAGGATCAGAAAATCCAGCAGTGGCGTTTGGAGGAGTTATCGACGCATGGCTTGATGAAGGACCGCTCGCAAAAAGATGTGCTGCAATTGATTGATTATTTGGCGGCGGAGAAGTATTTAGCGTATACGGATAGCCAATTTCCATCATTGAAACTGACGAACGAGGCGGTTAACGTGCTACTCGGTAAAGAGAAAGTGACGCGGAAAACGGCGCGTAAAGTTACGAAAGTATCGATTGATGTGGACGAAGGATTGTTCGGGGAATTGCGAGAAGTACGCCGGGAACTGGCATCGAAACACAAAGTCCCACCGTATATTATTTTCTCTGACGAAACGCTACGGCAAATGTGTGAATACTTGCCGAAAGACGAAGAGGCATTTTTGGAAATCAAAGGTGTTGGTATGAACAAGCTTGAGAAATATGGCGCGGAATTTTTGGAAGTTTTGCAGAAACAAGCGTGAAAAAACAGCCGTATTTGGACGATTATCGAGTCCAGATACGGCTATTTTTCGTTTAATTTTGATTCGTGAGTCTTACATAATTCGCAAGACTACCGAATGTGTTTTTCAGTTCGGCCGAGTTTGTCGTTAATGTGCCCATATTTTTGCCGCTAAGAATATTATTCAGTTGGAAAACATCGACGGAATCCCAATTTTGTGTGCTATTTGCCGCAGTCCAGACGCTGATTTTGCCACCGTAAATGCTTATGGAACTGTTGCGGTGGGCGTACATGAAGCTCGTTTTAGTTGGGCTCTCCAAGTTCAGATACATGGCGTGATTGAAAACGTAATCAATGCCGTAGCTGAACGAAAACCCTTCTGCTGCTTCTGTTGTGCGAACATCAAATACCGCATTTGGCGCAACTTCTACACGTGCATTTTTTGCCGTATATTCCGTACGAATCATTGGTCTAGCACCGCTTGCCGTGAAACTAGCGCCGTCTGCAATATTGATTTTTGAGAAACCGTAAATCGCATTTTGTCCGTAACCCGTACCTTTGCTGCCGGGGTACAGCTCGACTTTTGCCTGAGGTTCTACGATGAAATTCTTATCGGTATTGCCAATGCCCATCGTGATAACCGTCGAGCCACTTTCATTGGATGAACCGCCGCCCTCCGTGGAACCGTAGTAATATGCGCCCGCCTTGATCGTCATGTTGCGAACGTAGACATTGCTGCCGGTCGTCGATTTAATTACATTATGACCATCAAAAGTCACGATTGCGTTTAGCACGTTATTGCGAATAAAGAGAGTCCCGTTAAACGTAATGTCCTTCGCGTTAATATTCATGCCGTAGTTGCTATTCTCAGAAGTGGCGCTGTAAATGCTCCCGTAGGCGTTCTTACCAGCGACATTACCACCAAAAATGTCAAATTGAATGCGTTTTCCAACCGTGTCATTTTTGCTTAAATAATAATTGGCGGTGTCCATCGTGAAGCCATTTAGGTTTAATTTTGTGTCGTCAGAAAGCTGTAAATTCTTCGTAAACGTAATGTTGTTCATCAATTTCAGATTCGTCAGTCCACTTGCCAAAGCTGCTTCAAGGTCTTGTGCGGACATAATTTCGGTAGGCTTCGTGGCATCATAGGAAAAATCGATACTTCCTAAACGCGCCACCTCAACACTCGCTGCTGTAGAAGGTCGGCTAAAGACAAAATAGACATCATGCGTACCTGTCACATCCGTTGTCGGAATTGTGTTTAATGCCCATGTATTCACGTTTCCAGTTTGCTTCAGCGCTTTCGTCCCAATCTTGGTACCAGTTGGACTATCCAGCCTCACTTCAACCGTTGTGGCATTATAGGGAACCGCTGCTGACATTTGTAAGTTACCAAGAGACTTATCAAAATTCACATTTTTATAAGAAACCCAGTTTTGCGTCGAAATGTTGGATAAAAATAGCGTTTTGTCTGCTGTAGTAGGAATCGCATTAATCGCGCCATAGCTCGTATTATAGGCATTCGCCGCTACTTTTCCAGATAATTCAGGTTGCTCTCCTGTTATCGTATGGTACACATTGTTTGCCAAAATCGCGGCGCCTTTTCCATTCGGATGCACATTATCAGGCACAAACTCCTTCGCGCCAACCGTCGCCGTCTGATTATCGATAATCGAAACGTCCACATTCGCTTTTTCAGCAGCTTCCACGATTTTTGGCAAAATTTTATCCATATTTGCTTGGTTAATCGTGTACGCCGTGTTAAACACGACTGGTGGTAGCGCTACATAGACAACAGGTTTCATCGCCAGCGTCTGATATTTGTTAATTAACTTCACGTAATCGCCAACAAACGAATCGATTTTCGCAAAATTCGCAGGTTTCGAATCATTTGTTCCGAGTTGAATAATCACGACATTTGGATTAGAAGCAAGGCTTTGCGTATACTGAGTCGTGCGAATATACGGATCATTTCCGCTCTCCAGCAACGTTTTCCCGCTATTCCCATAATTTGTGACATTGTAATTCGTTCCAAGCCGATTGTTCAGCTGTTTCGGATAAGCATTATAAGCCCAATTCTCCACATTCATACCATATGTGATACTATCGCCAATCGCAGCCACATTCACCGGCTTCGTATTCGCAAAAACATGAATCACACCTTTCACGGCACGCTGCCCATTTTCGGTTGTTCCATGTATTACATGTTCCCCAACCCCGTTAAAAATTGCTGGATCAACAGCGTCCCATCGTACTTTTGCTTTCGTTAACTTATAAGCTCTGTCTGCCTGATCCACTTCTGACGGTAGATCGACCACATTTCCAGTCGTTGTAACAATGTTTACAGTTGGAATAAAGCCGTTTTCCGCCGCTTTTGTTGATAATGGTAAAATCACAAAAATGGCAATAATTAAGCATGTCATCCAAGAATAGATTTGTATTTTTTTCACTATTTCCACCCTTTCTATACTGTACTGTTACAAGCATAAGTGAGCTTAAATTGGGATGCTATCTTTTTTTGTTGCTAAAAAGGGTGAAAAAGACGATAGTCACAAAACGTTCACCAAAACAATCCTTTTTTTACGGAAACATGAAAAATTTTTTAGTTTTTAAAACCGAATCAACGGGTACTGGTAATGGAGGAATATAAACTATTTTTTAAAAGAGAGAATTGAAAGGAGTTGGGATTTTGTGAAGAAGTTCATGTTACTTTTAGTGTTGCCCATTATGTTGATAGGGGTGTTATTTCATCCGTTAAGCCCTGAGGCGGCCGCGAATTTCTCGGTAACGGCGGTTATTCCAGATAACCAAATCGATAAATCCAAAACATACTTCGACTTACGCATGAAACCGGGTCAAAAACAGGATTTAGAGGTTGTACTTAAAAACGATACAGATAAGGAAATCACGATTGAAACCAACGCAAACACGGCGGTTACCAACGATAATGGGATTGTGGACTACAGCCAAACCGATCCGAAACTGGACAAATCGCTGAAAACACCATTTTCCGAAATTGCGAAAACCGACGATGAGGCCGTGCTTCCCGCGAACAGCAGTAAGACAATCAAGGTAACGGTAACGATGCCCGCTGCGTCCTTTGACGGCATTATTTTAGGCGGCTTACAATTCATTGAAAAAGAAGACCCTGACGCGAAAAAAGAAGATGGCAAAGGGGTACAAATCAAGAATCGCTATGCGTATGTAGTCGGTGTGCAACTATCGGAAAACGATACGGTTGTAGAGCCTGACATGAAATTGCATGCGATTAAACCGCAACAAATCAATTATCGCAACGTGGTGACGGCGAACCTGCAAAATCCAGAAGCGACGATGATCAAACCGCTAATGATTGACGCGAAAGTTTACAAATCAGGGGACGATCAAGTGTTGCACCAAGCAAAACGCGATAATTTAAGAATGGCGCCAAATTCCAATTTTAACTATGCAATCGATTGGGAAAACCAGCCACTAAAAGCCGGGAAATACCGTTTGAAAATGGTAGCAACATCCGGAGATAAAACATGGAAATGGGATGAAGAATTCACCATTAAGGGCGACGACGCGAAGAAACTGAACGACACCGCGGTAGAACTTGAGAAAGACTACACCTGGTGGTACGTAGCAGGCGGCGCGCTAGCACTTATTCTACTCGTACTCCTAGCATTCTGGTTAGGAAAACGCTCGAAAAAAGATAAAGACGAAGACAAGAAAGAATAAGTAAAAAGAACCCGGATCGGAGCTGTAACATGGCTTCTATCCGGGTTTTGATTGGCGTTTGGAGTATGTTAAGCTCATTTATGATAGAATAAACATATCTCATAATCCAGAAAGGAATTTTAAAATGACAAAAACAGTAGTTTTAGCAGAGAAACCTTCTGTTGGGAAAGATATTGCGCGCGTTCTTGGCTGCAAACAAGGCAAGAACGGCTACCTGGAAGGCTCGAAATATATCGTAACTTGGGCGCTGGGCCACTTAATCACGCTCGCCGATCCAGAGAATTACGACGCCAAATATAAATCGTGGAACATGGAAGATTTACCGATGCTCCCGCAAAAAATGAAACTCGTACCAATCAAACAAACGCGTAAACAATATGAAACGGTGAAAAGTCTGATGACGCGTAAAGACGTGGATTCCATTGTCATTGCAACGGATGCAGGGCGTGAGGGTGAGCTCGTGGCGCGTTGGATTATCGAATATGCCAAAGTGAAGAAGCCGATCAAGCGTCTCTGGATTTCGTCTGTAACCGACAAGGCGATTCGTGAAGGATTCAGTAAATTACAACCGGGCAAAGCTTACGAAAACCTGTATCGTTCCGCTGAGGCGCGTTCTGAAGCTGACTGGGTGGTTGGAATCAATGCCACGCGTGCCCTGACGACAAAATATAACGCGCAACTTTCTTGTGGACGCGTGCAAACGCCGACACTTGCGATGATTGCTGGGCGCGAAGAAGAAATTCGCCAATTTAAGCCCAAGGAATTTTACCAATTGACCGCGGTGACGGAACAAGGTAGCTTTGCTTGGAGTAAAGGCCAGACTTTTGATGAGGCCGAGGCTGAGAAAATCGCGCGGAGCCTGAATGGGAAGGAAGCCGTGATTACCGATGTGGCTGTGAAAGAGAAGAAAACGCACGCGCCGGGTCTGTACGATTTGACGGAACTGCAACGTGACGCCAATAAACGCTTCGATTTTTCCGCTAAAGAAACGCTCAATATCATGCAAGCTCTATATGAACGCCATAAAATTCTGACGTATCCGCGTACTGATTCACGCTTTATTTCCGATGATATCGTGCCAACGTTGAAAGAACGCGTCGAAGCGTGTGGCATTGGTCCGTACGCGAAACCGGCACGCACCGTTGCATCGAAGCCTATCAAGGCGAACAAGTCATTCGTCGATAATAGCAAAGTAAGCGATCACCACGCGATTATCCCGACGGAAGAAACGCCAAGTTTGTCCGATTTAAACGACCGCGAACGCAAGATTTATGACCTTGTTGTGAAGCGCTTTTTGGCCGTCCTTTCCGCACCGTTCGTGTATGAAGAAACCGCCGTGCAAGCCAAAATCGGCAACGAAACTTTCGGCTTAAAAGGCAAAGTCGTGAAATCACTCGGTTGGAAAGCCGTCTATAATGAAGACAACGACACAGATACGGTAACAAAATTGAAAAAAGGCGAGCAGTTGAAGGTTCGCGACATCCAGCTAACGACAGGCAAAACGAAGCCACCATCTCGATATAATGAAGCAACATTACTTTCCGCGATGGAAAACCCAAGCCTATCCAGTGGTAAAAAAGATCTGGCGAAAACGCTCGGCGAGACAGGCGGACTTGGCACCGTTGCAACACGCGCCGACATTATCGAGAAACTTTTCAACAGTTTTTCCCTAGAGAAGCAAGGCAAAGACATCATGATTACGTCAAAAGGCCGTCAGTTGCTAGATCTTGTGCCAGCCGACTTGAAATCCCCAGAACTAACCGCAATCTGGGAGCAAAAACTATCGAAAATTGCAAAAGGCCAACTAGATAAAACAACATTTACGAACGAAATGCGCGACTACGCCAAAAAAGCCGTGACGGAAATCAAGCAAAACGATAAGAAATTCAAACACGATAATATTACATCGACCAAGTGCCCAGATTGCGGCAAACTGATGCTTAAAGTCAAAGGTAAAAAAGGCACCATGCTCGTGTGTCAAGATCGCGAATGTGGCCATCGTGAATCCGTTGCGAGAACAACAAACGCCCGCTGTCCAAACTGCCATAAACGCATGGAACTGCGCGGTGAGGGCGACAAACAAATCTTCACTTGCTCGTGTGGTCATCGTGAAAAACTATCCGCATTCAACGCCCGCCGAGGCAATGAGAAAAATAAAAACGTCTCGAAAAGCGAAGTTGCAAACTACATGAAGAAGCAAAACAAGAAAGAAGAAGAACCGTTCAATAACCCGATGGCAGAAGCGTTGGCGAAGTTGAAACTAAAATAAAGAAACAGTGCACATCCTGACCCAAGACTGGTTTTGGATGTGTATTTTTGCGTGTAATGCTTTAAATTGGAAATCCAGTAGCCTATTCGTTCTTGATTTTAAATAGTTCTTTAGTGACTTGCAAAAACGAACATATGTTTGTATACTGTTAATTAGAGTGGTGGAGAAAATAGCATCGAATTTTTCATCCAGCCAATAAACAGGAGGCGATTTAGGATGGCCTACAAAGATCGAGGACTAAAGAAGTGGGGCGGGTTCATACTGAGTGAACATACTGCTCATATGGAGCAATCCAATAGAACGCCGCAGTGGAAAGTAGCGATGGATGAGGCGAGTATCCAATCCGTATTAAGTCACGCGACCTCTAACCATGTGATGCTTGCGATTCAAGAATATCAGCCGATTGGCGCTGAGGCACAACCAGATATTATCGGGCAATTAATCGGCATCGAAGGAGACAGCATTTATATTCGCACAAGTACGGGCATCCATGCGATTGAGCTACCCAACATTCGTCACGTAGAAGAGAGGCGGATTGAGAAATGGTACAGCTAATTGACTACGAAAGCGCGCCAAAACGAGATATTCTATGCATCGATGTAAAAAGCTTTTTTCGCCTCTGTTGAATGTGTGAAAAGACGTCTAAACCCTTTAGAGGCCTATTTAGTCGTGATGAGTAATCAAGAAAGCCAAGGCGGTTTAGTGCTCGCAGCCACACAGAAAATGAAGGATACATTCAATATTAAAACAGGATCAAGACGTTACGAAATACCAGAAGATGCGCGAATTGTCGTCGCAGAACCGCGGATGAAATTATATCTTCAAGTCAATGAAATGATTATCGCGATATTCAAACGATATGTAGGACCAGAACATTTGCTAGTTTACTCCATTGATGAGGCTATTTTGGATGTATCCCATTCACATAGTCTATTTGGGGACACCATGACAATCGCAAAACGGATACAGCAAGACATTTTAGATGAGTTACGACTATATGTCACCATTGGAATTGGAGAGAATCCATTACTTGCGAAAGTAGCCTTAGATGTCGAGGCAAAACACCACCCCAATGGGATTGCAGAATGGCGCTATGCTGATGTCCCGAACAAATTGTGGCAAGTAAAGCCGATGACAGAGATGTGGGGAATCGGACGCAGAACAGAAGTCCAATTGAATCGCATAGGCATCTATACCATCTATGATTTAGCACATGCAGAACCTAATTATTTGCGCCACGCGATGGGAATCGTTGGAGAGGAACTTTTTTATCATGCTAACGGTATTGATTACACAGATTTGGCAGAGAAGTACGTTCCCTTGTCGAAGAGTTATGGCAAGAGCCAGATATTAGAACGAGACTATGCGAATCACAAGGAAGTTGAGATTGTCATCCGCGAAATGGTGGAAGATATAGCGATGCGATTGCGACGGGAGCATGCAGAAACAGCTGTTGTCCATGTGTTGATAGGCTATAGTCGCTACAGTACACTAAAAGGCTTCGGCAGCCAATTGAAGATTCATCCGACCGACAGCAGTAAGAAAATAACGACCTACGCACTCCATATATTCCGAAAACATGTCGCTAATGAGCCAATTCGCAGTCTATCCATTCAGCTTGGCAAAATTCGTTATAAAGAAGGAACGCAGTTAAACCTGTTTGAAAGTGCTGTCCAGACTGTCAATCAAGAGCAGCTAGAGCGAACCATAGACAAAATTCGTGACAGGTATGGTTTCCAATCTTTGATGCATGCAAGCAGTCTAGCAATTGGTGCGACTGGAATAAGGCGAGCATCCATGGTTGGTGGACATAAAGGTTAGTCAGCCATTATAGACGAAATCCTGAAACTATCTAGTTGAACTAAACAACACGGCGGATAGAAATATCAAGTTTTTTTATCCCATTTAAATAAAAAGGTGCTAAAAAATTAGTCTAAAGAAACAAAGCTTTATCGTCTCCTCCAGTGTAAAATATAATTTGTGAATATAATCACAAATTCGAGAGGAGTTGCTTTACATGATGTTTGCGAAAAAAGTACAAGATTATAAGGAACGTATTTTTGATGTAAATGAAATCAAGTCTTTCGATGATAGCCAAGCCAAGAAGAATATTTTTTATGAAACAGGACAAACTGTTGGTGCTGTGTGGTGTTTGAAGCCAGGTCAGGAACTTTACTTCCATTCTCATAAGCGCGCGGATGATATCTGGATTTGTATAGAAGGGGACTCTGGTGCGTATTATCCAGAATGCGGCGAGTCCGTCGAAATCTCAAAAGGGATGGTTTGTGTAGCGAGACCAGGGGAAAAGCATGGCATGAAGAATACTGGCTCGACAGATTTTGTATTTATCGGCATTGCTGGGCCAGTCCCACTGGATTTGATTCGCCATGAACTGGAATAAATATTAATAATAAGGTTTTAAAACCGCCGAAAACGTGCTAATATAGTTTTTGCACGAAGAAGGGGGATTATGTATGAACATCATTATTGCATTATTAGCAGGATTAGTTGCTTTTGCAGTCGGGGCGCTATGGTATTCGGTGCTTTTTGGAAAGGCGTGGATGAAGGCAGTAGGAATAACGGAGGAAGCTGTTCAGAAAGCATCACCGGTAACCCCGATGATTGTGACACTTGTTGTTGAAATGGCAGTGGCTGTGCTTGTGAGTTTTGTTTTGATTCATCTAGATTTAGATATTTATCTGGGAGGCTTACTCGTTGCTGGCATCGCAATCTTATCGGCAATCAAGAATTACATGTTTGAGATGAAGCCGTTTAAGCTAATTCTGATTAATGAAAGCTACAAATTGGTGACCATTATGATTATGACAGCAAGTGTGGCCATTTTCGCTTAAATAACGACAGACTAGAGTATTTCTGATGCTAAATTAGAAGGACTCTGGTTTTTTTGCGCGCTTTTCTTGACTCTAGCGCCAGAATACGAAACAATAATAAGTATATAGAAGGAGGTTGTTTCACGTGAAACATTGCAAAATTAAGATTGAAAAAGACGTTCCGGCAAAAATGCGAGATGGTGTGACGTTGTATGCGGATGTTTATCGCCCGGATGCGGACGGAGAATTTCCAGTTTTACTAACAAGACTCCCATATAGCAAGATTTTTGGATTACATTTCTTACGCCCAGATGTGTTGGCGGAGAATGGATATATTGTTGTTGTGCAAGATGTGCGTGGACGTTTCAGCTCAGAAGGAGAATTTGTTCCGTACATAAATGAGGCAAATGATGGCTACGATACGGTGGAATGGGCGGCGAAACTACCACAAGCAAACGGGAAGGTCGGCATGTTTGGATTATCGTATTATGGCTACACGCAATTATTGGCTGCGATGGCTGAGCCGCCAAGTTTGAAAGTGATTGTCCCAACGATGTCGCAAAACAATATGACGGATGTGTTTAACGATCATGATGGTGCACTTGAGCTAGGCGCTTGGGCTTCATGGAGTATTGAATCGATTTTGCCGGATTTAATTACGCGTCATATTACGGATCCTAAAGAACGGGAAGTTGCGTTTGAACAGTTAGAGAAGGATCTCGATAATTTGGAAGAATGGTATAAATTCAAACCAATTAATGCTTGGCCGCCGATTAAAAGTACTGGTGCGATGCCATATTTCACAGAAATTCTTGATTATCCGCTAGATCATCCGCATTGGAAAAATACGAGTGTGAAAGATAACTACGATAAAGTGAAAACGCCGGGTCTGCACATCGGGGGGTGGTATGACTGTTTCCTGGATAAGACAATCGCGAACTTCCTTGGGGGTCATCGTCAAGGCCTTGGAGACAAACTCGTGATTGGACCTTGGACGCATGGCAATTTCATCTCGATGATTGGTGACCGTGATTTTGGAACTGCAGCTGGTTCTTGGGGTGAGGCAAGTATGCATACGCGCCACCTAGAATGGTTTAACCACTGGCTAAAAGGGGAACCATTACCGCACACAGCGCCGATTCAAATTTTCACGATGGGAATTAATAAGTGGCAGGGAGCTAAAAATTGGCCGTTGGAGAACACGAATTTCACGCCATTATATTTCCACAGCGAAGGCAAGGCGAATACGCTTCATGGTGATGGAAAAGCGGATTTCAAACGGCCACAAACTGCTGAAACGAGTGATGTTTTTGCATATGATCCGGAAAATCCGGTGCCATCTCACGGCGGTGGAACGCTTCATAAAGCTATTCAAGCCGATGGTCCGCGTGATCAACGCCATTTAGAGGAGCGCGAAGATATATTGTGTTACACAACAGACCCGCTTACCGAGGAAATCGAAGTAACAGGACCAGTCGAAGTTGTTTTGTGGGCGAAAACAGATGCTATAAACACAGATTTCACGGCTAAATTAATAGATGTTCTGCCAGACGGAACCGCTTATAATCTCACAGAAGGCATCATTCGCGCTTCTAAACAACACGGAGATAAAGTGCAGAACGGATTGCATAAATATACGATTAATTTATGGTCTACAAGTAACGTATTTCTGAAAAATCATGCCATTCGTGTTGAGATATCATCTAGTAACTTCCCAAGGTTCGACGCGAATCCAAATACAGGTGCCAGCTTTATCGACACGACGGAGAGCGTTGTTGCAAATCAAACCATTTTCCACGATGTAGAGCATCCATCCCATATTTTGCTGCCGATAATTAAGTAATTTCATGACTAAAGTTCCTATACTAGCCATTTAATTCATGGTAGAATGGTGAGGTATCTCTAATTTTAAAGTACCTTTCAAGAGGCTAAGGGAGCTTGATCTTGACTGTTTAATAATAAAAAAAGATAGCGTATGAAGGAGCGGTAAGGTGAGAATTTTTTCAAAAATAGGTGTTGTCTTTTTAGCGGCAACTTTGGCAATGAGCAGTTTAGTACATGGACCGGTGACGGCGGATGCGGCAGTAGCACCATCAACTGTCAATGCAAACGCGGCAATTACAATTGAAGAAGGCACAGGAAAAATTTTATACGGCAAAAATGCGGATCAACTCATGGGCATTGCATCGATGACCAAAATGATGAATGAATACTTAATCTCGGAAGCTGTAGCGAAAGGCAAGCTGAAATGGGACGATAAAGTCACGATTTCGGATTATGCGTATGAAATTTCGCAAGATCGCTCGCTTTCCAATGTACCGCTCAGACGTGGCGAGGAATACTCTGTTGAGGAACTTTATCAAGCCATCGCGATTTATTCTGCGAACGGTGCAGCCATTGCGGTTGCTGAAAAAATCGCTGGTTCAGAGGCCAAATTCGTCGACATGATGAACAAGAAGGCCGATGATTTGAAACTTGGCGCGCACAAATTTGTCAATGCAACAGGCCTGAATAACTCCGATTTAAAAGGCAAGTTTCAAGTTGGAGGCGCGAAAGATGAGAACCAAATGACGGCTCGTGGCATGGCAAAACTGGCACAGCACATCATTCAAGACTATCCCGATGTGCTGAAAACATCAAGTATTGCTAAGAAGAAATTCCGCGAAGGTACCAGCGACCAGATTGATATGACGAACTGGAATTGGTTACTGCCGGGCTTGATTTATGCGCGTGAAGGCGTGGACGGTTTGAAGACAGGAACGACTGATTATGCAGGACAATGTCTCACGGCGACTGCGGTTCAAGACGGTATGCGCGTGATTACAGTAGTGATGCATGCGAATGGCGGAACTAGCGCACATGACAAAACCCGTTTTGACGAAACGAATAAAATGCTCGATTTCGCTTTTAACAATTTTAAAGTAATGGAAGTTCGCAAAGCAGATACAGCGGTGAAAGAGACGCTCGCCGTTAATAAAGGCAAGGAAGATAGCGTTGCCCTAATGACGAAAGACGCTGTGAAAATCGTTGTTCCAAAAACGACAACCGAGCCAAAACTAGATGAAAAAGTGGCATTAGATAAAAAAACAATCGATGCACCGGTGAAGAAAGACACGAAAGTCGGGACAATGACAGTTCAGCTGAAAGACGGTGATACGCTGGGTTACGTAGACGGCAAGAAAACCGATACAATCAATGTTGTCACAAAAGACGATGTCGATAAAGCAAACTGGTTTATGTTGATGCTCGGTAGTATCGGTGACTTTTTCGCAGGTATTTGGAATTATGTTGTAGATGGAATCAGTGGTTGGTTTAATTAAATAGAAAATAGACTGAGCTCAACGCAAAATCGAGCTCAGTTTTTTCATTGTGTAAAAAATATTAAATTCCGTTCACAGTATAGACATTTCATTCACGGAACGACTCAATTCGAGTTGCTTCTAAGCGGGGTTAAAACGGCAATAATAGGATTAAGCGCATTTATCCATGATGTATAATAAAATACGTTTACAAAAAAGGAGCTCAAAAGGAGTATTTGTATTTAAAAACAACTCGTTTTGTATTGAAAATAAAACATAGCTCCTTTATACTATTAATAAGCTTAAGGACATTGATTGCTTCTAAAAATGATGGGGGATCTACAATATGAATATGAAACAGTATATGCCATTGGGGCTAAGAGGTTATATGAATCTGATTAAATGTAGAAAACGATTTCCAAAAAACAGAATTCAGTCGAGTCAAATTGGCGCGAATGTTACATTAGGAAAGGAGTGCTGGATCAATAAAGATGTTATCATCGGCAGCAACGTGAGTATTGGCGACTATTCCTATGTCAATAAAGGGGCGATTATTGCTTCCGGAATTATAGGAAAGTACTGCTCGATTGCCGCTTACTGCCAAATTGGTTTAGATGAACATCCAATCGACAAACTGTCCACCTCACCATTCACTTACGACAGCAGAGATTGGGACAATTTTCAAAATCCACCGGTCATTGGGAACGATGTTTGGATAGGCGGGGGAGTTCTCGTAATGCAAGGTGTGAACATCGGTGACGGTGCTATATTGGCTGCCGGCGCTGTGGTAACGAAAGATGTGCCGCCGTACGCGATTGTTGGCGGCGTCCCTGCTAAAATTCTCAGAAAAAGATTTGCGGAAAATACCATTGAAAATCTCGTAAAAGAAGCTTGGTGGGAGAAACCAGATCCACCAACGAATCTAGATATAAAAAACTTCATTAAATAAATGTAGCAAACAACAATCCGATTGTATCTACAGATTTGAGAGGACATTACCATGAATAGATGGAATGAAACTTGGGATGGTAAAAAACGAAATGTGATTATTTTCTTCATGCTGTTGAGTGTAGTGGTTCCTTTTGTACCAGCTATTTTGGCGGTGCTTGTTATCGCGATTACTTGCTACATGATGAAGGATATACCGCTTCAAAAATTGAATTATTATCTTTTTATAGGCGTTGTGATAAGCGGGTTTTTAGGACCATATCTTGCCCTGCCAGCATTTCCGAGCTTCTTTCTTTTCCGAATTTTAATTATCCTACACATGCTTTTATTTTTATTCGAAAAAAAGGATTTCAAGAAATTAGATCGCGTCAAAATACCGTTAATCCTGTTCATAATCTGGATTTTGTATTCTATTTTTAGCTTATTATGGACGCAATCTCCATTGCTCAGCATCATGGCGATATATTACCAAATAGAGTCATTTTACCTACTATTTGCGTTTATTTATTACATCGATAACTTTGCAAAATTAAAGCAAATTCTAACGTGGATCGTACTCATCTATATCGTGACGATAGCGATTGGTCTATGGGAAAGCCTAACGGGAGATCATCTGAAATACTCTGCGGGCAACATTTTATCTTACGGAGACACGCGACCTACAGGGCTACTCGTCAACACGAACGATTACAGCTCCTACCTCGCATTCTATATCCCAGTTTTACTACTCTGCCTTTTCCACAAAAAAACAATTTTCAAAAGCCTTATCGGCATCGCAGCACTTGGAATTCTAACCTTCATCATCTTAGAAACCGAGTCCAGATCTGGGCTGATCGCTTTTGCAGTCGTCGTTTTACTAATGCTGTACAAAATATTTCATCATAAAATCATGTTCTTTTTCGGATTGATCATGAGCACGCTAATAGGATTATGTTTCTTACTCGTTCAACATGGAGCGCAATTAACGGCCTATTTCACGGGAAAAACAGATTCCACCAACCAAAGAGCATTTATGTACGAGACCATTTTCCAGCTGTGCAAAGAGCATCATTTTCTAGGCGTCGGCATAGGTGTCACGCCAAAATTCGTTTTTACGGCATTATACGGGACATCGAATATACCGGATACGATGCAGCGAACGATGAGCGCGCATAACCTATGGCTTTCGAACCTATCCGATGTGGGTATTCTCGGCTTTTTTCCATTCATTTTGTTTGCTATATGGTTCATTGTCCACACTATGAGAGTATATGCGCAAAACCAGCAGTTACTAGCAGCAATCCCAATCTGTATTTTAGTCGCGTTTGCAGCGATATCGATTGGCAGTAGCAGTATTTTCGAAATGCGAATTGTGTGGCTCGGACTCGGTTTAGCTGCTACGCTCGTCAATTTAATAGAGCAGAAACGCGACATACAAATAACTTAAAAATTAGAACAGGAGTGGCGATATGAAGAAACAGCTCAAAGTTTTAGCCGTTGGAGCGGGTTGGCGAGGTTCTAATAGTAAATCGCTTTTCAATGGTTTTTCTAAACTAGGATGTGACGTTCGAATTATTGAAACGGACGGCTATTTTTACAATTATTCCATACCAGAACGGTTATACATGAAGGTTCGCAAGGTTCCGCTGAAAGTTAAATTTCAAAAATTCAATAAAACCATTGAGCGGACAATTGACTCCTATCGACCAGATATTTTATTTGTTGTGAAGGGGCTCTGGGTGACTGAAGCAATCATTCAGTACGCTAAGTTAAGAGGGATTACAACGATACATTTCCATCCAGATTTTCTTTTTGATGATCGTTATCACACGTCGCTGATTTTGGATAAGGCTATTCTTTCGTATGATATGGTGGTGACTGCGAAGACAACCGAAGTCGAGAAATATAAGCAGTATGGATGTCGCAATGTGCACTTTATGAAGTATGCATATGACCCAGATATTCATCACCCAGTACAGTTGAGCGCAGCTGAAAAACGTGGATTCCAAACCGATGTAGCGTTCGTTGGCAGGATGGAACCACCGAGGGCAGACGCATTAAATAGCCTTGCAAAAGAGAATTATGATTTAAAAGTATGGGGAACAAAGTGGGACAAGATTCCAAAAAACTACGAATTAAATAAGTATTGTGAAGGCCGGCCCATTTTTTGCGAGGAAATGGCGAAAGTTTTTCAAGGTGCGAAGGTTTCGGTGGGGTTTTTGACGCAATTATCCGCAGAGCAACACACAGCGCGGACGTTTGAAATTCCAGCATGTCGGGGCTTTTTTCTGGGAACACGAACCGAGGAACATGTCGAAATTTTTAAACCCGGAGTGGAAGCAGATTTCTTCGGTAGCACAGAAGAATTAGCTGAAAAAGTGGCATTTTACACTCGAAATGACGAGTTGAGGGCGCGCATTGCACAAAAAGGCTATGAAAAAGTCATCAAATTAGACGCAACGTATGAGAACCGTGTGAAAGGTATTTTGGATTTTGCAGAGATTGTTCAGAGTGGGTCTGATCGATTGGTGCTTCGCTGAGGTGTGGCGTGACCTTCAGAATTATAATTCAGACAAAATTTCTAGAAAAATATACAACAAAAAACCACCACGGAAAAGGGAGGAACCACTGTGGTCAAAAAGGGAGTTTGGTCTTTCAGCGAAGCGACAAACGCTCACCTCCGTCGTTAAAAGCTGTGTTCCGATGCTCTTCTACACTGCGTTTCGCATAACTTCTCACATGGTCGGGGATAAGACTCCCTCCCTGTTTTCAGTCAATGTACCTTAGTACGCTCCGCGTCGGTACGCGCTTTTGCCTAGGATCTAAGCATTTGTCGCTTCGCTGAGGTGTGGCGTGACCTTCAGAATTATAATGAAGACAAAGTTTCTAGAAAAATATATAACAAAAAACCACCGCGGAAAAGGGAGGAACCGCGGTGGTCAAAAAGGGAGTTTGGGATTTTATTCTCAGGGGAAAGAATAAAAATTTAATTTGTTAGCTTATAACTATATAATAACTGTCGTCGGGGAGATTTAGCTGTGATCTAGATTAGAATTTAATTAAAAAATAAACTTGGTGCGCGTATTTGGATGACGTGCGCCAAGTTTATTGGTTTTACTTTTCTTTTGCGCCATTTTCAACGTAGCTTAAGTCGTTAACGTCGCCAATCGTGAATTTGCCGTCTTTGTACTCGATTTTTGTGACGCTGGCATTTTTTAAGCCGCCATCTGGTAGTTTATAGCCCGGTGAAATGCTGTCAAGTAGGGCGCCGATGCTCAAACCATGGGATACAAGGAGTACATTGTGGTCGCCTTTTTTGCTTTCTTTTTTCGCGACTTCGTTAATGCCTTCTTGTAGGCGCGCGGTGATTGTTGCGTAGTCTTCGGCTGGCCAGTTGGCATTGTCTTTCACGCGCTCTTTGTCCAGCGCCGCAACACTATTGGCGAAATCCTTCGGCGAGATGCCTTCGCTTTGCCACTGCTCTAGCGTTTTTCCCTGGCTTTTTGCGATGTCAGTCCACATATTGTGATTTAAATCGCCTTCATATGTCCCAAAATTAAACTCACGGAAGCGCGGATCTGTCTTCAACTCCACACCATCGGATTTCTTATTTTCTTTCAAAATAATATCAGCCGTCTGAATCGCTCGTCCGCTATCACTGCTGTACGCTGAGCCAAATTTAACATCTTTCAAACCTTTACCGGCATCCGTGACAACTTCTTCACCAGCAGGCGTAAGTACAGCGTCAGACCAACCTTGCACGCGATCTGTCGTGTTAAGCATCGTTTTCCCGTGTCTCACTACGTAAAAAGTAACCGTTCCATCTTTTGCCGTGGTATCCTTGTCCTTAGAGTCAGCGCTCGTGTTACTGCAACCAACGACTAGCATTAAACCACAAACCAACATCAAAATCTTTAACATCTGCTTTTTCATCTTTTTGCTCCTTTTTTGTTAAAATTTTATCTCGACAGTTGAGGGAAACTGTTGAAAACTGGTCAAAAAAAGAAACCCAAACAGATTCAAGCGGCATCAAAAAGACGCGACTTCAAATCCATTTAGGTTATGCCCGAATAAACGGTAACAATCCTTACAGAATATGATATGTAAATACAAAATTTATTAAGTTTAATATAGCACGTATTGTAAACGTTTTCAAGGTAATTGTAAAAAAATTTTTCAAACGCAAAAAAAATCGCTATGGAAAATGTTGAATCCACAGCAATCATAGTTTCTCGATTTGGTTTGTGAGTTGTTGCAATAAGTAGCTTGTCGCTTCGCTGAGGTGTGGCGTGTCCTTTGAAATTAGGAATTTAGGCAAAATTTCTAGAAAAATACACAACAAAAAACCACCGCGGAAAAGGGAGTAACCACTGTGGTCAAAAAGGGAGTTTGGTCTTTCAGCGAAGCGACAAACGCTCACCTCCGTCGTTAAAAGCTGTGTTCCGATGCTCTTCTACACTGCGTTTCGCATAACTTCTCACATGGTCGGGGATAAGACTCCCTCCCTGTTTTCAGTCAATGTACCTTAGTACGCTCCGCGTCGGTACGCGCTTTTGCCTAGGATCTAAGCATTTGTCACTTCGCTGAGGTGTGCGTGTCCTTCAGAGTTATAATTAAGACAAAGTTTCTAGAAAAATATATAACAAAAAACCACCGCGGAAAAGGGAGTAACCGCGGTGGTCAAAAAGGGAGTTTGGGATTTTCATTCTTAAGGGAAAGTATGAAAATTTATTTGCTTGTTGTTAGCTTATAAATATATAATAAAGCACCGAGAAAAAAATTTGCTGTGAGTTAGATTAGAATTTGATGAAAAATAACTTTTGGATTTAAAGGGATTGACGCGGGTTTGTAGCTTCCTTGTAATGTGCATCTGGTATGATGGGTTGCAAATGGGGAAAAGGGAGTGCATGTTTTGACGTTGAAATCTAGGAACAAATGTATGGCTATGTTACTTGTAATCATTCTGGCAGTAAGTGTCTTGATATTACCGAAGTCTGGGGAAGCGGCAACAACTTACAAAATGACGACAACTGTAGAGAGCAATATTCGAACTGGGGATAGCGTGAAGTATGCAATTATTGGATATTACAAAGCAGGAACAACTGTTACATTCAACGCCAAAACTAAAAATAACTGGTACCGCATTACATACAAAGGCAAAGTGGGGTATGTATCGGGGAAATGCTTAGCGCCATATAAGGCACAGTCGTTTACGGCACTGAATGTCGAAGCAAAAAAACATTTAGGCAAAAAGTATAAATGGGGCGCAACTGGTCCAACTTCATTCGATTGTTCAGGCTACACAAGCTATGTTTTCAAACAATCAATCAACAAAGCGATTCCACGTACGGCGAAGCAACAATACAATGCATCTACTAAAATTAAGGCCAATCAGCTAAAAGAAGGCGATTTGGTATTCTTCAATTACGGTAGCGGCATCGCGCATGTCGGTATCTATGTCGGCAGTGGAAAAATGATCAACGCACAAAATAATGGCGTAAAATACGATAATATTTCGAGCGGCTATTGGAAAAGATACATTGCAGGATATGGTCGCGTCGTGAATTTTTAAAAGCAAGGGTTGGGGAATATCTCCAATCCTTTTTTTGCGCTCAGCGAAGCGACAACCGCTCATCTCCGTCGTTAAAAGCTGTGTTCCGATGCTCGTGTACCTTAGTACATTCCGCGTCGGTACTCGCTTTTGCCTAGGATTTAAGCATTTGTCGCTTCGCTGAGGTGCGGCGTGACATTCTGCATTAGGAATTTAGACAAAGTTTGGTGAAAAATACATAACAAAAAACCACCGTGGAAAAGGGAGGAACCTTGTGGTCAAAAAGGGAGTTTTATCTCTCAGCGAAGCGACAAACGCTCATCTCCGTCGTTAAAAGCTGTGTTCCGATGCTCACGTACAAATTGTACGCTCTGCTTCGGTACTCGCTTTTGCCTAGGATCTAAGTGGTTGTCGCTTCGCTGAGGTGTGGCGTGACATTCTGCATTAGGAATTTAGACAAAGTTTGGTGAAAAATACATAACAAAAAACCACCGTGGAAAAGGGAGGAACCTTGTGGTCAAAAAGGGAGTTTTATCTCTCAGCGAAGCGACAAACGCTCATCTCCGTCGTTAAAAGCTGTGTTCCGATGCTCACGTACAAATTGTACGCTCTGCTTCGGTACTCGCTTTTGCCTAGGATCTAAGTGGTTGTCGCTTCGCTGAGGTGTGGCGTGACATTCTGCATTAGGAATTTAGACAAAGTTTGGTGAAAAATACATAACAAAAAACCACCGTGGAAAAGGGAGGAACCTTGTGCTCAAAAAGGGAGTTTTATCTCTCAGCGAAGCGACAACCGCTCATCTCCGTCGTTAAAAGCTGTGTTCCGATGCTCACGTACAAATTGTACGCTCCGCGTCGGTACTCGCTTTTGCCTAGGATCTAAGCATTTGTCGCTTCGCTGAGGTGCGGCGTGACATTCTGCATTAGGAATTTAGACAAAGTGGTGAAAAATACATAACAAAAAACCACCGTGGAAAAGGGAGGAACCACGGTGGTCAAAAAGGGAGTTTTACGAGCTTTCATCCAAAAAGGGGGAAAGAATGAAAGTTCGTTTGTTGTTGTTAGCTTATACTTACATATTAACGGTCGGGAAGGAAAACTTGCTGTGAGTTAAATGAGAAATTGATGAATGTTTTCCTAGTTTTTTGCCATTTCTATGAATTTGTAGCTGTATGGTGAGCCGAAAGCGTGTTTTTGAACGCCGGTTACTTTCGGATTCTGCAATACGGCCGTTTGGTGTTGATATAATGGCAGAATTGCAGCATCATCATCAAGTAGTACTTTTTCGGATTCGACAAAGGCGTTCCATCTTGCATTTGGCTCTGTAGCTAGTGTTGTATCGGTCGATTTAACGAGTTGGTCGTACTTGGGACTGTTGTAATTCATGCTGTTGTTGTAGTAATCAGATAGGAATAGACTGCTATATGTCCACGGATCCTTAAAATCGGGCATCCATGCGGCAAGCGAAAGATCATAATTGCTAGTGCGAGTCAGCTCCGTCGCGCTCTTGGCCGGCATCGTCTTAATATTGATCGTCACACCGGGCAGATTTTTTTCAAATTGATCTTTTAGGAAGGTAAAAATCGTTTTTGTCGTATCCTGGTCATCGCCTAAAAGTTCAAGCGTGATTGTATCTGTTCCCAGTTCTTTTTTTGCTTGAGCCAAATATTTGCTCGCTTCTACTTTATTAAAAGTGAGATGATCCCCGCTGTCTGCTCGGAAATCAGCGCCTGTTTCTGGATTCTGCACAAAGTCTTTTGGCAATAAACCGTTCGCTGGAAATGAGCCGTCGCCTAGTATTTCGCTTGTTAATGCTTCTTTATCTACTGCTAAATTTAGTGCGTGACGCAGAGAGTTATTTGCAAGAGGTGTGGGTTTGCCGTCACGTTTTTGATTCAGGCGTAAGTAGCTGACGAGTGCATCTTTTTCGGTTAGAAAATCGGAGCGATCTTTATACTGTTTCGCGTATTCTCCAGAAAGTGGTGCACGGTCGGCTTCTTTTGTCGTGTATAGATTTACACCAGCATTAATGTCTTTTGCTACCTGTACAGAGATTTCATCGATGGCTACTTGTTTTTTATCCCAGTATTCGTTGTTTTTCGCGTAGGTCCATTTTTTGGCGGTGTTTCCATCCCAGTTTTTCATAACGAATGGGCCATTATACAACGTGTGGGCTGCATCTGTGCCATATTTGTCGCCCTGCTTCTCCACAAAAGCTTGTTTTTGCGGGAAAAAGGTTTCGAATGATAGTAGCGATATGAAGTAAGGCACTGGTTTTTTGAGTGTGATTTTTAAGGTTTCTTTGTCTGGTGCGGTCACGCCGAGTTCTGATACAGGCAATTTACCCTCGTGAATTTCTGTGGCATTTTTAATTGAATCTTTAAAAAGTGCTGCATAACTCGGCGCTGTTTTTGGGTCAACCGCGCGTCGCCACGCATATACAAAATCGTCCGCGGTGACTTGCGAACCATCAGACCATTTTGCGTTATCTCTTAGTTTTATCGTATATTCCGTCTGATCTTTGCTGATTACGGGCATACTTGCCGCAACGCCAGGCACGAAATTATCCTTTTTATCCAACGTGTAGAGCCCTTCAAATACTTGGTTTTGCGCAGTGAAACTAACAAAGTCTTCCTCCGCAGTCGTATTAAGCGTGAGCAATTCCCCTGTCTCTAAAAAGTTGATTTGTTCCGCCGCTTTTTCATTTGTTTTGCTTGTGTTTCCTCCGCAAGCCGCTAAAAATAGAACGCTTACTAATGATACAGTTGCAAATGCTTTTTTTGTGAAATGCATGTTGTTCCTCCTTTTTTCTGACTATTTTTATTAATTATATGTATTCCGATTGGATATGTCAACATTCAGCGAAGCGACAAGCAATCATCTCCGTCGTTAAAAGCTGTGTTCCGATGCTCATGTACCTGAGTACATTCCGCGTCGGTACGCGCTTTTGCCTAGGATCTAATTACTTGTCACTTCGCTGAGGTTTTGCGTGGCTTTCAAGGTTAGGAATTAAGAAAAGTAACACAACATAAAAATACACGCAAAAAAACCACCGTGGAAAAGGGAGGAACCAGGTGGTCAAAAAGGGAGTTTCGTCTTTCAGCGAAGCGACAAGCAATCATCTCCGTTGTTAAAAGCTGTGTTCCGATGCTCATGTACCTGAGTACATTCCGCGTCGGTACGCGCTTTTGCCTAGGATCTAATTACTTGTCGCTTCGCTGAGGTTTAGCGAGGTCTTCAAGGTTAGGAATTAAAGCATTAATATTCAAAAACATAAAAATACACGCAAAAAAACCACCGTGGAAAAGGGAGGAACCACGGTGGTCAAAAAGGGAGTTTCGAGCTTTCATCCAAAAAGGGGGAAAGAATGAAAGTTCGTTTGTTGTTAGCTTATACTTATATAATAACGGTCGGGAAGGAAAACTTGCTGTGAGTTAAATGAGAAATTGATGAATGTTTGGCTAGCTTTCTTTCATTAATGTAAATCGATGTTGACCCAGCCACGGACGCTGTTGATTAGCCAGGTTTTTGTGGCTTTTAACAGGTCGTTGCGGTGCAAGATTCGCTCGGTAATCGTGTTTTCGGCTAGGAGGGTTTCGCGCATCGTGCCTCCTAGTAAGCCGGATGATTGTTTTGGTGTGACTAGTTGCCCGTCTATTTCTGCGACGAGGTTACCGTTAATGAATTCTGTAATCTCGCCGCGTTCATTCCATAGTAGCGTTTCGTCGTAGTCAATTCGGCGCCGCTTTTCGTACATAGTCCGATTGGTCGTTTTGTGATAGAGAAATGGATCGGTGCTGGTGATGGACTTGTCGGCAAAATGGGCGGTCCATGTGATTGGATCCGAAATGATGAGTGTGCCTTCCACTGTAATGTCGCCAGCGTTATTTGAGAGCAGGCGAACTTTCCAAATATCGTTTGGGTGCTCTTTCGCGAATGCTTCTAGGGCCTCATTTGCGGCATCAATGTTCCACGTGAAACCAAAATAATGGGCGCTTTTTTCGATGCGTTTTAGATGTAAATCGGTGCGATAATAGGTGCCATCTTCCAAGCGTAGACTTTCCAGTAATTCAAATTCTGGTAAGTAGGTGGTGAGAAGGGCTGCTTTGGCTTGAACTTCTTCGTACTCAGCGCCGCTACGTGAATCCCAGACAATGCCACCGCCAACGCCGTATTCAGCTGTTTTTTCTTCTGTGTCGACCACAACGGTTCGGATCGGGACGTTAAAAATAGCTTCCTTATCTGGTGTTACATAGCCGATCGCGCCGCAATATACATTACGCGGAGAGGTTTCTGATTCGGCGATAAGCTGCATCGTTTTCACTTTAGGTGCGCCGGTGATGGATCCACATGGGAAAAGCGCTTCGAAAATAGCTGTCAAATGGACTTCTGGCAATGTTTCAGCGACGACTGTCGAGGTCATCTGCCAAACGGTGGGGTAGCGTTCGACATCAAATAGTTGGGGAACTTTGACGGAACCTGGTTTGGCGATTTGGCCGAGGTCATTGCGTAATAAATCTACTATCATCACGTTTTCCGCTTGATTTTTTGCAGAAGCTGCTAGCCAGTCGCGTGCTTTAAAGTCATCTTCTAGCGTCATGCCGCGCTTTGCGGTGCCTTTCATCGGCTTGGTTTTGATGACGCCGTCTTTCCAATGGAAAAAAAGTTCGGGCGAGGCGGATAAAATATGGAACCGGCCAGTTGATAAATAGGCTGAATAATCCGCTTGCTGTGCCGTTTTTAGCTGTTCGTAAAAATTCTCATCTTCCTCTGTAAAATCGCTTTGTAACCGGATAGTATAGTTGGTTTGATATGTATTTCCGGCTGCGATTTGCTCTCGAATTGAGTGGATACCCTTTGCGTAGGAGCTGTAGTCGGTGGTTGGTTGCCAGTCTAATTTTGGTGGCTGTGAGAGTGGAGTAGCGGTTTGCTCAATCTCACGCATTTCACGAAAAACGCCGAACCAAAGAAGTGGCATTTTGCCGGGTTGGTGTGTGATTAGATTTTTATTGAAGGCCGCAGCTGCTTCATAGCCAATATAACCCGCGACATAATAGCCGAGATCAACAGCCTGCTCGACTTGTTTCATGCGTTCCATCACGTCATCTAGATTGTCCGTTTGAATAATGGCTTCGGGAGACGAGAATAGTTGTGTTTTTCCTTTAAAATCGAACTGCATTTTCATTTTCGTAGCTCCGTTCCGTTAGTTTTACAAAGTTCTCCAAGATTTCGTGCCCGTGTTCGGAAAGAATGGCTTCGGGATGGAATTGAACGCCTTCTATTAAAAATTTGCGGTGACGAACGGCCATGATAAGGTCATCCTCGGTTTTTGCGGTGATGAGTAATTCGTTTGGAAAATGGGACTCTGCGGCTACGAGGGAATGATATCTGGTCACAGAAAAACGCGCGCTTAAGCTTGTAAACACGCCTTCTTGGTCATTTGTAATTATCGATGTTTTGCCGTGAACGGGTTCAGGAGCGCGAATGATTTCACCGCCAAATGCTTGAACGATAGCTTGGTGACCCAAACAGATGCCAAGAATAGGGATTTTACCAGCAAATTCGCGGATGACGGCTAGACTGATTCCTGCGTCATCGGGTGTACCGGGTCCAGGTGAAATGACGATCGATTCGGGATTTATTTCACAAACTTCGGCTACGGTTATTTGATCATTTTTCACAACACGTACTTGTTTGCCGAGCTCTAATAAATATTGATATAAGTTGTATGTAAACGAGTCGTAATTATCGATTAACAGGATCACAATATCACTCCTAAATGGAATTTCAATGGATATACGTCCACCCTATTTATAGCAAACTAGTTACGGTTTGTCCAATAAGCAGACTTGTGATTTCACAAACTTTGTTGGGTTGAAATGCGGGGGTGAGGAGGATGATTGCAAAGGAGGAGAGGAATTGTTATAATGAATGAGAAAAGGAAGCTGTGCGGCAAACACAACTTCCAATTACAAACACCATTTAAGATGGTGACAGCCTGAAAATTTCAAATGCCACTCAGCTCTCAAGCCTAGGAGTGGTTTTTTACTTGCTATCGTTAATGATTCGAATACAGTCATGCTTTTTCCTTTCTGGAAGAAACCACGAACAACATGGCATTACCTACTTTCTTAGCTAGGCTGCCAACCACATCATAAACTTGTTTGTAAGCCTATTATAGCATGGGTTTTCAGGGTTGCTCTGATGATTATGTAATGCAATTTTTAGGTGAATATTACAAATTTGGAATGGTGGGAAGTTTTCTGTTTTGGCTTGCTAATTCTGAGGTTATGGGGTAGAATGTTCTTAAATAATGAATTAAAACGTTGACAAGAGCTAGTAGTAAAAGTTGGGCTTTTTAGAGAGCTGATGGTTGGTGGGAATCAGTAGGAACGCTTTTATGAATCCGTCTTGGAGTGGGCAGAGGAAATGTGAGTAATCTGCTTCGGTGGGAACCGTTATATCAATTGAGCTGGAGTTTGGGATGTTTCTCGGACTCAATTAGGGTGGCAACGCGGTACTTCCGTCCCTTTCCATGTATTTTATTTGGGGAGAGATTTGGGGGTTTTTTTTCGTTCAAAGAAAGCATAATATGCTTTCTTTGAACGAAAAAAGCCTAGCGACAAACAGTCATCTGCGTCGTTAAAGCTTCCGTTCCAGTGCTCACGTACAAGTCGTACGCTCCGCGCTGGTACTCAGCTTTGCCTAGCATCTAACCATTTGTCGCTAGGCTGGCTAAGGTCTATTTCGAATCTAACAACCAAATAAAATCAAGATTATATTTTTATGAGGAGGAAAAAGAGATGTTGGATGTTAAATTATTACGTGAGGATTTTGAAGGTGTGAAGGCGAAGTTGTCGCATCGTGGGGAAGAGCTTGGGGAATTTGAAAAGTTTGGTGCGCTGGATACGTGGCGCCGGACGTTGATTATTGAAGTGGAGACGTTGAAGAGTCAGCGTAATGAGGTTTCGCAGGAGATTGCGCAGTTGAAGCGTGATAAGCAGGATGCGGACGCGAAAATTGAGGAAATGCGTGTGGTTGGGGATCGGATTAAGACGTTTGATATTGAGTTGAACGAGATTGATGAGAAATTGCGCAATATTTTGATGGCGATTCCGAATATTCCGCATGAGTCTACGCCGATTGGTGATACGGAAGATGATAACGTGGAGGTTCGCAAATGGGGCGAGGTTCGGACGTTTGATTTTGAGCCAAAAGCGCATTGGGATTTGGGTACGGATTTAGGAATTTTGGATTTTGAGAATGCGGCGAAGGTTGCGGGAAGCCGGTTTGTTTTTTATAAGAAACTGGGTGCTAGACTGGAGCGGGCGTTGATTAATTTTATGATGGATTTGCATGCGACGGAGCACGGGTATGATGAAATGTTGCCGCCGTACATGGTGAATCGCGATAGTATGACGGGGACTGGGCAGTTGCCGAAGTTTGAGGAGGATGCGTTCTTGATTGAGAAGGAGGACTATTTCTTGATTCCGACGGCGGAGGTTCCGGTAACGAATTATCATCGTGATCAGATTATGAATGTGGATGACCTACCGCAAAAGTATACGGCTTACAGTGCGTGTTTCCGTTCTGAGGCGGGTTCTGCGGGCCGCGATACGCGTGGTTTGATTCGCCAACATCAGTTTAACAAAGTGGAAATGGTGCAGTTTGTGAAACCTGAGGATTCTTATGCGGCGCTCGAGGCTTTGACGGATAATGCGGAGGAAGTGTTGCGTCTGTTGGAGTTGCCGTATCGTGTGCTGAGCATGTGTACTGCTGATTTAGGGTTCACGGCTGCGAAAAAATACGATATCGAAGTGTGGATTCCGAGCGGTGACAGCTACCGCGAGATTTCTTCTTGTAGTAATTTTGAGGCGTTCCAAGCGCGTCGTGCGAATATTCGTTTCCGTCGCGAGCCAGGTGCGAAGCCTGAATTTGTGCATACGCTGAATGGTTCTGGACTTGCGATTGGCCGTACGGTTGCAGCGATTTTGGAGAATTATCAGTTGGCTGATGGCTCTGTCGCGGTTCCAAAAGTATTGCAAAATTATATGGGTGGCGTGGAAGTGATTACGGCGCCGAAAAAATAAATAAGTTATATATGAAAAGGCTTTTCTCTGAATGTGGAGGAGAGTCTTTTTTTCTGCTTTTTAAATGTGACGGATTTGTCGTATTTTTGTTTGAAATGGGGTCTAATGAGGAGAGATTTTGTATTTATTTTCGGTTCTTTTTTGTTACGCTAGGTTTGGTAGGGTTATTTTAAAATGGCGTTATCAAATTTACGAGTAAGGGAGATTAGACAGATGAGAAAAAGAATGATAAAAGCGCTGGTTATCAGTTTGTCGTTGAGTTTGGTTATAGCAACCGTGCCCCCGAAAGAAGTTGTGAGAGCGGAAGAAACTGTGGTACCAAGCAAAGGTGATTCTGCGGTAGAACAGGATTTACCAGAAGGACAGTTTGCTCGATTATTGAAAGCAACTGCTGCAAGTACTGTAAAAATGACGGTGCCGATTGCTAAGAGTTATGCTTTGGACGGTAGTTCAAATAAGGGATATCTGGATATTAGATGGCAAGCGATGACGGGAGCTATTGGATACAAAGTTGGGCTGTTTAACGGTGTTACGTATGATTTTGTAGATGTCGGGAACGTGCTTAATTGGTCAACGAAAGGACAGGGTGTTTGGCCAACAGCTAGTGAGATTAGCGATGGAAAATATGCTTTACATACGGATGGCAAGGGAACTGATTTGGTATTAGATCCTTCGATAGTATACGCCAACGCTTATAAAGCAACGAAGAAAACCGATTATAGCTCGCGTCTAACGCATTTTGTACGTATTATTGCGGTTTATCCGGATGGTGATTCGGCGCCTTCTGATATTATTGCGCCGCGGATGCCGTTTGCAGATATTGATAATGTGAGTATCGTAATGCCGAAAGTTGATGAGAATTCTGGCGTCATTAGTATGAGTTGGGATGCAGTGAATCAGGCGGTAGGTTACAAGGTTTGGCTGTTTGACGGGAAATCGTACCACGCATATGATGTAAAAAATGAGCTGGAGTGGAGTTCGCTTGAAAAAGGGATTTGGCCGACTAAAGATGAGATTGCGCGTGGTAAGAAAGGGCTTCATAATGACGGGGTGGGAACGGAGATAGCGGCTGATCCGACTCCTGTCTATCAACTGAACAATCCAAGCGCGGTAATAGGTACAGATTATCGTACACATGTGACAGCGTATGACGCGAACGGTGAAACAATTGCATTCCATCAAAATGAAAATAGTAGCGTGACGGAAAGCGATGCCTCGGAGCAAGTTGCTGCGAATTTGATTGAAGATATGGACCCGTATGTTAGTGTAAAAGATGGTTATTTTGATGTGGCTCCGATTCCAGCAACGTTGAAAGCAGAGTATGGTGCAGAGACGGTGCAAGCGATGGAAGATGGGATTGAGAAGATTAATGCAGAGGTAGCGGAGGATAAGGCAGTTATTGGGGCTGATGGAGTTGTGAGAAGTACTACAGATACTAATTTACTTCAAGCGAATCAGACTAAGTTTGTTTGGAGATGGTGGGGAACATCATCCTATTATTCTAAGGCAAGAGCTGTTGAAGCAGCATATGCGTTTGCGGTCATTGCGGGGACGAATGGTGGAGCCTCATCGATTAAATCGCTCCTACCTAAATTTATTCGCTTCATTCCATTAACTGCATTCTTTGGGTTGAGCGCGGCATACTTTGGATTAATGTCAGCTAGTATTGCCCATACTAATGCTAAAACAAATAGAGGCGTTATTTTGAATGTGACTTGGGCAGCTGTTTACTGGACCACGCCTCAAGGGAAATGAGTTATGGAATCATTTGTGTTATATAGTAACAGTATAGTAGCTATTCTGTTAGGAATCTCATCCCTGTTAATATCAACTCTATCGAAGAAAAATAGATATAAGAAATTTTGTGCACTGCTAAAAAAAACAATATATATTTTGTTTCCAATTCAAGTGATACTGCTGATAATCTTAGTGACATGGTTTATCAAACAATAATTTTTAATTTGGAAAGTCAGGAAAATTATCGGATTTGGAGAGTACAGTGTTATTAAACTCCTTGATTTGCTTGGATGTATTAAAAACTATATTTCAAGGCTTGTTTTCGTGCAAGCCTTTTTGAGGTATAATGGCATACAAAGATTGGATAAAGGAGTATGACATAATGCGATTTTATGAGGAAGATTTTGCGCTTTTTGATCGGGATTATTTTCAGTTTCGGCAAATGAAGGAGTTTACGCCGACGCTGGTGGAGAGTGTGAAGGCGGAATATAAGGCTAAGTGGGATGTTTGGAAGGATTTTGCGGCGTTGTGTCAGCGGGAAACGGTTGGTTTTGGGAAGCCGAAAGTGGAGAGTTGGACGAATGGTTGGCAGGTTCGGTCGCATTTTTGGGCGTATTATAAGGGGTTGTCGCGGCAGGATTCGGCGAGTATGATTGCGATTTTGCTGAACAAGAATAATTTTCGGATTTATTTAGAGTGGCATGCGTATCGGAGTTCGGATTCGGTGACGAGTTATGAGGATCACGCGAAATGGGTCGCGTTTTTGCCGGAGTGGATTCGGGAGTTGGGAATTGATGTGCGGGAATATCGGGTTTGGACGTCGTATGAGGATGAGCCGGATAATTTTGTGACGTTGGCGGATTATTTGGAGGATCCGGAACCGATTCTTGCACTCTTGGAAAATTCGAAAAAATGGCTGCGAATTGGGCGAATTATTCCGAGAGAGGAAGCGGTGAAATGTGTTGCTATGGAAGAGATTGTAAGGAAGTCGATGATGGAATTGGCGTATTTATACAGTAAGACGGAAAGCTTCGAATAAATTTGAAAAATTCCGTTGACAGCGCTTTCGAAATGGTGCTATACTTAGGCATAGGAAAAGGATTGTTACTGATTCGATCAGGCATTACCAACATCGACGGGGGAGCACGTATTGGAGTACGTGTGGCTGCGTGTGATATTGGTATTTTTTTCGTCCATGAAAGCGAGGAGGCTTCTATGAAGATTATTAAAGCGATTAATAATAATGTTGCTCTGGCGGTGAATGAGCAGGGACATGAGCTCGTGATAATGGGCAAGGGTGTTGGATTCCAGAAGAAGATGGATGATATTATTGATGATGCGGTGATTGAGAAGGTTTTTGTTTTAGAAACGGACGAGTTGTCTGAGAAATTGATGGACTTACTTGGCGAAATTCCAGCGATTCATTTGGAAATAGCGGATGAAATTGTGAATTATGCGAAGGAAAATTTTGATGCGAAAATCAGTGATAATGTGTATTTAACGCTCACGGATCATATTAGTTTTGCGATTGCGCGTCATGAAAAAGGGATGCTGATTCGCAATGTGATGTTGTGGGAAATCAAGAAGTTTTACAAGGATGAGTTTAAGATTGGTCTGAAGGCGCTGGAGATTATTAAGGAGCGGCTCGGGATTCAGCTTGGTGAGGATGAGGGTGGGTTTATTGCGCTGCATATTGTGAATGCGCGGACGGATGGTCAGGCGATGAAGACAACGGTTGATATGACGCAGGTTGTGCAGGATGTGCTGAACATTGTGACGTACCATTTTAATGTGGTGTTGGATGAGTCGTCTCTGAATTATACGCGTTTTGTGACGCATTTGCAGTATTTTGCGCAGCGGCTTTTGCGGAATGAGATTGTGGATTCTGGCGATGATTTTCTGTTTGATCAGGTGCAGGTGAAATATCCAGAGAGCTTTGCGTGTACGGGAAAAATTGACGCGTATTTGCAAAAGGCGCATCACGCTACGCTTACGAAGGATGAACGGGTGTATTTAACGCTTCATATTCACCGGGTGACGGAGCGGAATCGGACAAATGAATAAGATGGCAATCAAATGAAGGATTGTTACTGGTGCGACCAGGCATAACCTAGATTGATGGCAAGAACGGGGCATATTTTTTGTGCTCGGGATTGTTGTTGGTTTGGGTTTTTGCTATTAGGGGATTTCCGGGCTTTTATGGTTTTCTGGTTTCGCGCCTTCGGATCTAGCTTCAACGGCTAACTCCTCGAAAACTTCACGCCCTCCATAAAAATCAAAAGCAGATTTTTACTGCGGCCGCTCCAGTTTTTTTCGGAGCTGAACGAGCCGTTTCAGCTTTTCAGTGATCTAGCTTCACGCGCTAGTCTCTCGGAAATTTCGTGGCCTCCGCAAAAACCAAATGAAGGTTTTCACTGCGCCCTCTAACAATTTCTTTCGAGCCTAACGAGCGCGTTCAGCTTTTCGTTTGACCTGCAATGCATTACACAGTTTACACTTGTTTTAGGTTATAAAATATAGAGGAAGATTGGGAGCTGATTTTTTGAAATTTATTATCACGGATTCGTATGAAGAAATGAGTACGGTTGCAGGACAGCATTTATTGGGTTATATGTATCAGGATCGCCGCGTTAATATGTCGATCACGGCTGGGAATACGCCACTTCGGATGTATGAGCAGCTTGTTCCGCAGGTGAAGGGGAAATCTTATTTTGATAATGTTCATTATTATAATTTTGATGAGATTCCGCTCAAAGGAACTGGTGATCCAGGTGTGACGATTAGTAATTTGGCGAAGTCGTTTTTCACGCCAGCGGGGATTCCGGCTGAGCAGATTCATGTGCTTGACGAAACGAATTATGAGACGCATGACGCGCGGTTGAAAGCGGACGGCGGACTTGATGTGATGTTGCTTGGTATTGGTGCGGATGGCCATTTTTGTGGGAATTTGCCGGATACGACGGACGTTCATGACGAGACGGTTGCGGTTCCGACGACGCCTGAGATGAAAGAGATTTTGATTGGCGAAGTTGGCGGAGATGCATCGAAAGTTCCTGATTTTTATGTGACGATGGGGCCAAAAGCGGTGATGCAGGCGAAAAATATTATTATGTTTGCGAATGGGAAGCATAAAGCGGAAATCGTTAAAAAAGCCTTTTTCGGTGAGGTTACGAAAGATGTGCCGTCTTCTATTTTACAATTGCATCCATCGATTACGGTTATTTTAGATAAGGAAGCAGCGTCATTATTAACTAATATTTAATATAGTGGGGCGTCTTGTTTGGCGCCTTCGGATCCAGCTTCAAGAGCCAGGCCCTCGAAAACTTCACGCCCTCCACAAAAACCAAGGGCGGGTTTTTCCTGCGGCCGCTCCAGTTTTTTTCGGGCCTAACGGGCTCTTTCAGCATTTCAATTATAGAGAGGAAGAAAATTATTATGACAAAATCACCATTTCCAGAAGGATTTTTATGGGGCGGCGCGGTTGCTGCCAATCAATGTGAGGGCGCGTATTTAGAGGATGGCAAGGGCTTGTCGCCGGTCGATGTTTTGCCGTCTGTTGAAGGAGGCCGTTGGGATGCGGTTATGAATCCGACGAAAGCGCTTGAAACGAAATATGATTATTATCCGAGCCATGAGTCAATCGATTTTTATCACCGTTATAAAGAGGATATTGCGTTGTTTGCGGAAATGGGATTCAAGTCGTTCCGTTTGTCGATTAGTTGGCCGCGTATTTTCCCGAATGGCGATGATGCGACGCCGAATGAGGCGGGCCTTGAGTTTTATGATCGCGTTTTTGATGAGTGTGCGAAATATGGCATTGAGCCTGTCGTGACGATTAACCATTTTGATACACCGGTGGAACTTTTCAAAAATTATGGTGGCTGGAAGAACCGCAAATGTATCGATTTTTATATGAATTTCTGTGAGGTTATTTTTAATCGGTATAAGGGAAAAGTGAAGTATTGGATGACGTTCAACGAGATTAATATGATTTTGCATCTGCCGTTTTTCGGTGGTGGTATGGATGTGAATGGGGAAGCGAATCCGGAAGAGGCGAAGTATCAAGCGGCGCATCACCAGTTGGTGGCTTCTGCGATGGCGACGAAATTGGCGCATGAGATTGATCCGGAAAACCAGGTTGGTTGTATGTTGGCGGCTGGTTCGACGTATGCGTTCTCATGTGATCCGAAAGATGTTTGGAAAGCAATGCAAGCGGATCGTGAGGGTTATTTCTTCATTGATGTGCAGGCGCGGGGCTACTATCCAAGCTATAGCAAGCGTTTCTTCAAGGAACACAACATTAACTTGGTGATCGAAGACGGCGATTTGGACGTTCTGAAAAATCATACGGTCGACTATGTGGCGTTTAGTTATTATTCATCACGCCTAACAAGTGCGGATCCTGAAGTGATGAAGGAGACTGAGGGCAACGTTTTTGCGACATTGCGTAATCCGAATTTGGAAGCGAGCGAATGGGGTTGGCAAATCGATCCACTTGGCCTGCGTATCACGATGAACGCGATTTACGACCGCTATCAAAAACCACTTTTCGTTGTGGAAAATGGTCTTGGTGCAGTGGATACGGTGGAGGCTGATGGATCGATTAACGATGATTACCGGATCGATTACATGCGTGAGCACGTGCGCGAAATGGGTGAGGCGATCGAGGACGGTGTTGATTTGATTGGCTATACGCCATGGGGTTGTATCGACCTTGTCAGCGCTGGTTCAGGCGAGATGAAGAAGCGTTACGGTTTCATCTACGTTGACCGCGATAATGAAGGTAAAGGGACGCTTGATCGTTCTAAGAAGAAATCGTTCCATTGGTATAAAAAAGTGATTGAGAGTAATGGTACTGATTTAGCATAAAACACGAGCCGGACTGCAAAAATTATTTTGTGGTTCGGCTTATTTTAGGCTTGCTCTGTAATGCATTACATGAAGTATAATCAAAATGTAAACAAGATTGAGAGGGGCGAATATACAAATGGCAGAGATCAAAAAGCAATTTCCAGAAGGATTTTTATGGGGTGGTGCAACGGCTGCGAACCAGGTTGAGGGCGGCTTTGATTTAGATGGTAAGGGCCTTTCAACGGCTGATATGGTGAAATTTGTTCCGAAAGATGAGCGTGGTAATGGGCATGCGCTGGATGTGACTTCGGCTGAGATTGAGGAGATTTTGGCGGGGAAATCGAAGGCTCGTTTTCCGAAGCGTGATGGGGTCGATTTTTACCATCGTTATAAAGAGGACATCGCGTTGTTTGCGGAAATGGGATTCAAGACGTTTCGTTTGTCGTTGAACTGGGCGCGGATTTTCCCGAATGGTGATGATTTAACGCCGAATGAGGCTGGTTTGAAATTTTACGATAATGTGATTGATGAGTTGGTGAAGTATGGTATTGAGCCGCTCGTGACGTTGTCTCATTATGAGACGCCGCTTGGTTTGACGCAGAAATATAATGGTTGGGCGAGCCGTGAGGTTATCGATCATTATGTGCGTTATGCGGAAACGGTGATGACGCGTTACAAGGATAAAGTGAAGTATTGGCTGACTTTCAATGAGATTAATATCATCGCGATTAGCCCGTACACTGGTGGTGGCGTGGTCGTGGATCGCGTGGAGAATCCGCTGGAAGTTTCTTATCAAGCGGCGCACCATCAATTTGTTGCGAGTTCGAAGGTTGTCAAATTAGGTCATGAGATCAATCCAGATTTCGAAATCGGTTGTATGTTGGCGCGAATGGAAACGTATCCTGCGACGAATAATCCGGACGATATCTTGCTTGCTCAACACCAAAATCAGATGAATCTATTTTTCACGGATGTTCAAGTTGGCGGTTACTATCCTGGTTTCATCAAACGCTACTTCGCGGAAAACGACATCACAATCAAAATGGAAGACGGCGATCTGGAGCTTTTGAAAGATTATCCGGTGGACTACTTGTCGTTTAGTTACTACATGACGTTATCCGTTTCGGCAGATCCAAACCGAGATCAAACGGGCGGAAACTTTATGGGCGGCGTGAAAAATGAATACTTGGAGAGCTCAGATTGGGGCTGGCAAATTGATCCTAAGGGCTTGCGTGTGACGCTGAACGGGTTATATGATCGCTATAGAGTACCGCTTTTCATCGTGGAAAATGGTTTGGGCGCGTATGATACGGTTGAGGCGGATGGCGCGATTCATGATCCGTACCGCATTGATTATTTGCGTCAACATATCGAGCAGATGGCAGAAGCGATTGCGGATGGCGTGGATTTGATTGGCTACACGAGTTGGGGTCCGATTGATTTGATCAGCGCATCTACGAGTGAAATGTCGAAGCGTTACGGTTTCATTTATGTGGATCAAGATGATGACGTAAACGGGACGCTTGCTCGATCACGCAAGGATTCATTTTTCTGGTACAAAAAAGTAATTGAGACAAATGGTGATGATTTAGCGTAATTTGGAAAAGAGGTTGGCTGGTTTTGTGGCTAATCTCTTTTTTGCCTTGATTAACGGTGGCGTTTGCGTTACATTAAACGTAATAGCGCAACGGAAAGCAGGGTTTGAAATGAAGAGACAGGAACTAATTGATGCAGCAATACAGGTAATTCAGGAAGATGGCGTACATCAGCTAAGCTTGGCTAAAATCGCTGAAAAAGTCGGAATCACGAAACCTGCCATCTTCTATCATTTTAAAAATAAACAGGATTTAATGATGGCTTTGACGTACTTCACGGTTGCGGAGTATGAACAAACAATCGCAGAGGAATTCGAAAGACTACCGGAAAATGATACTTTGCGTCACGTCCATGCTTTTTTGAAGGGGAATTTGCGTCAATTAAATGATTCTGAGTTGATTAAGGTACACGCGGCTTCGATGGAGGTTCTCGTTTCGAATGATGAGGCAACGGCGGTTTGGCGGGACATCTATAATCGGGAACTTGCGAAAATGACTCCGGAGATTGGCGTCGTGCGTGCGGATTTGCTCAGTGTGGCGCTAGATGGCATGTGGTATGGGGCTATGTGCGGAGTCTGGGACGCCAAACGTGCGGAATCGGTCATTACATATTTGGAGAAAATCATAGAGCAGGATTAAATAGTTGCTTTTTTTATAGTTTAGAACTAAACTAATGGTGAGGAGGGGATTCCCTTGGTGAAAAAAGAGCAACGGTTAGGCGTATTACTTTGGTTTAGGCTCAGCAGATTTTATAACCGTAATATTAAATTGACCAACCAAAATCTCAAAAAAGCGAATCTCTCGATGGCACAGTTTGACGTGATTGCTCAAATTGGTTTGGAGGGCGAAAGTACGCAGAAGTCGCTTGCAGACAGGCTTGTGGTGACCAAAGGCAATATCACGCAACTACTTGTGAAATTGGAAGAGCAGGGCTTGATTTGTAGACGAAAGCAGGGCAAGGAGAAGTACATTGCTTTGACGGAGCAGGGTAAGGCGTGTTATTTGGAAAACGTGCCAGTGCAAGAGGCGTTTCAGCAAGAGCAATTCGGCAAGTTAACACGTGACGAACAGAAACAATTGCTTAGTTTGTTAAAAAAATTAGATGATTAGTGAGGAGTGGCGAGATGGAATTAAGAGGAATACATCATATTTCGATTATCACGGAGAATGCACGGGCTAATTTCGATTTTTATACGAAGGTTTTGGGATTGCGGTTAGTGAAAAAAACGGTGAATCAGGATGATCCGTACACATATCATTTGTATTATGCGGATGAGATTGGAAATCCAGGTACGACGGTTACGTTTTTTGAAATTCCACGGGCGAATCGGGGAAGTAAGGGATATAATTCGATTGCGCGAATGGGGCTACGAGTGCCGAATGATGAGGCGCTAGCTTATTGGGAAGAGCGTTTAACATTGTTTCACGTGAAACATGAGGGCGTTTATGAACAGTTTGATCGCAAGGTTTTAGATTTTGAAGATGTGGATGGACTGGCGATTCAGCTTATTTCTGATCAACGTAATAAAGGCGTTGCTGGTGGGAATCCGTGGCAGGATAGTCCGGTTCCTGTTGAATTTGCGATTACTGGGCTTGGTCCGGTTCTATTTTCGACATTGAAAAAAGAGAAGACGGACCGTGTGTTGACGAAAATTCTGGGATTCGATCGGATTGGTGCATATGAGGACGATGAGCGTTTAGTGACAGTGTTCCAAGTAGGTGAAGGTGGGTCCGGCGCGGAGGTTCAGTTGGAGGCTAATTTCAAAGATCCGCATGCTGTCGAGGGAATTGGCAGTGTACATCATGTGGCGTTTCGCGTGGCTGATGATGCAGAGTTGCGCGATTGGGTGACGTATATTCAAGATTTAGGATACCCGAATTCTGGTTTTGTGGATCGTCATTATTTCCATTCGCTTTATTTTAGAGAGGAAAATGGTATTTTGATTGAGCTTGCGACGGATGGACCAGGCTTTAAGACGGATTTTGCGAAGGAACATGGCACGTATGTGGAGCTTCCACCCGCATTGGAGGAGCGTCGAGCAGATATTGAGGCGCATTTGACGGAGCTTGATAGTGATAAATAATAATGGTAAAAGACAGCAGTATCTATTATGATAGGGGTAACATAATAATAGGCGGTGAAACAATATGACGGAAAACAGGTATGAAGGCATAGCCAACAAGGACTGTCCTAATTTAGAACGATTTTTAGTATCTAGTAAGCATGACGTTCCAGCCATGTTGATTTTTCAGGGTGGTGGTTATGGAAATCGGACGGAGCGTGAGGGTAAGCCTGTCGCGGAATGGTTGAATAGTATTGGAATTGCAGCGTTTATCGTGAATTATCGGGTGGCGCCGCATAAACATCCTGTTCCTTTGGAGGATGCAAAATGGGCGATGCGAATGGTGCGACATCGTGCGGAGGAATGGGGCGTGGACCCGAACCGGATTGGTGCGATTGGCTTCTCGGCTGGTGGGCACTTGGCTTCGACTTTGGCGACACATGTAGATGAAGGGCGACCTGACGCGGAAGATCCGATGCATCAATATAGTACGCGTCCTGATGTGTTGATATTGGCGTATCCAGTCATCACGATGCGAGCGCAGACGCATAAAGGTAGTTTGCATAACTTGTTGGGAGAAACGCCAACGAAGCAGCAGATTTTGGAACTTTCGAATGAGTTACACGTGACAAATCACACGCCACCGACTTTTTTGTGGCATACGGAAGAAGATCAGTCGGTGCCAGTGGACAATAGTTTTATTTTTGCGGCGGCGCTTAGAAGGCATAATGTGCCACACTCGGTTCATACGTTTGAGCAAGGTAGGCATGGGCTTGGGATGGCGAAGGATAATCAGGAGGCGCGAATTTGGCCGGAACTGTGTGAAAATTGGTTAAAAGTGCGAAACTTCATTTAACTTTCCGCGAAACAGTGGTACAATTTTAGTGGAGAGTTAATTTGGAGGAGGCAATATTTTGGGTAAACGCACTTTTTATTTTGTACGTCATGGTAAAACGGAGTGGAACTTGGCTAGGAGAATGCAGGGTTGGGGCGATTCGCCATTGATTGAAGAAGGTATTAATGGTGCGATTGCAACAGGGGAAGCATTGCGAGATGTGGACTTTACGGCTGTTTATTCTAGCCCAAGTAAGCGCACGGTGGACACGACTGGGTATATTATTGGTGATCGAGATATAGATGTCAAAACGCTTGATGGCCTTCGCGAAATGAGTTTTGGAATTTGGGAAGGCGAGCGTTTTGTTGATATTACGGAGAATTATGGGGAAGAGTACGCGATGATGCTGGATAATCCGGCAACATATGAGGCGAATGTGAGTAAGGGTGAGACTTACTACCAAGTGAAGGAGCGCACAAAGCAAGCGGTGGAGCAGATTTTGGAGGAGCAACCGGAGGGCAATATTTTGGTCGTTTCACACGGAATGGCTTTGCGTGTCTTGATATTCGTTGCTTTGCAGGAGGCTGATTTACAGACGCATCGCACGGAAACACCGCATATTTTGAATACGAGTGTCACGGTTGTGGAATACGAAAACGGCGAATTCCGCGTAGTTACGGCAAATGATACCGCTCATCTTGAGGGTATAGTTGAAGGGGTTTAGACGGATGATAAAATTAGTAGCGATCGATATAGATGGAACATTACTCAACGATAAGCATGAAATCACGCCCGAGGTTCACGCCGCGATTCATAAAGCGAAAGCCCAAGGTGTCAAAATTGTCTTGTGTACAGGGCGCCCAATTACCGGTGTGCAGCAATATTTGTCGGACTTGGAGCTAAAGCGCGAAGGCGACTACGTGATTACGTTCAACGGTGCGATGGTGCAAGATACGTTTACAAAAGAGGTTATTTCACATTTGACGCTAGATCACGCGAATATTATGGATATTTATGCAATGAGTCGCGAACTTGGCTTGCATATGCATTTCAATGATATGAGTAATCTGTATACGCCGAATCGTGATATCGGGAAATACACGGTTTATGAGTCTTATTTGACGAACACGCCATTGTTCTACACACCGATGGATGAGGTGACCGAGGACATTATGGTTTCCAAGGCGATGTTTATCGATGAGGAAGAAATTTTGGCACCGGCTATTGCGAAAATTCCAGCGAGCTTTGGCGAAAAGTATAACTTGGTGCGGAGTTCTCCGTTCTTCTTGGAGGTTTTAAATCCTGAGGCGAGCAAGGGGAATGCGGTTCATGGTTTGGCCCAGAAGCTCGGAATCCAGCAGAGTGAGGTCATGTGTATTGGTGATCAAGAGAACGATTCGACGATGATTGAATACGCAGGTGTTGGCGTTGCAATGGAAAATGCGATTGATAAAATTAAAGCGATGGCTGATTTTATTACGCTTTCCAATGAAGAAAGTGGCGTGGCGCATGCGATCAATAAATTTGTTTTAGAAGGATAGGTGCGACTGATGAGTGATTGGATAGAGAAGGGTTATCGTGAATACCGAGGCGAGAAGATCGATGTTTATTTTAATACGGCGATTTGTGAACATGCAGCGAAATGTGTGAAGGGTGACCCGGCTGTGTTTGATACGAGTGACTAATTGCCAAACCTCAGAGGAACGAGAAGTGCTTAGTTTCTAGGCAAAAGTGAGTACCGAAGCGGAGCGTACGATTGTACATGAGCATCGGAACGGAGCTTTTAACGACGAAAATGAGTATTTCTCGTTCCTCTGATAGCCATCGCTGTCCGAGTGGTGCTCTGGAAGTATCGAGTGAAATAGGAGGTTATGATGATGGAATTTGTGAAGGGTGAGAATCGTTTTTTTAAGGAAGATGCGGACGGAAAATTGATCGCGGAAGTAACGTGGGTTCCGAGTGGGGATTCGCTTGTTATTTTGGATCATACTTTTGTTGATGAGAGCCTTCGTGGGCAAGGGATTGCGTCACAGCTCGTGGAGAAAGTGGCAGAGACAATGCGTGCAGAGGGTAAGAAAATTACAGCAACCTGCCCGTTCGCTAAAGCTGAGTTTGAGCGTAAACCCGAGAAATATGATGATGTGAAAGCCTAAAATGTGAAGCCCGTTTGCAAATCTGCGCGGGTTTTTCGTTATTTCCCGGGAAATAATGACCTTTCTGCTACCAATTTAAAAGAATATACTTTAAAATGAAGAAGAATATATTTTACCTAAATGGAGGTTTTAATAATGGAGCACAAACAACATACGGCTTTTCCGAAAGATTTTTTATGGGGTTCTGCATCAGCGGCGTATCAAATTGAGGGTGCGTGGGACGCGGATGGTAAGGGGCCTTCTGTTTGGGACAATTTTGTGAAGATTCCTGGTACGACATACGAGGGTACGAATGGTGATGTGGCGGTGGATCATTATCATCGTTATAAGGAAGACGTGAAGTTGATGGCGGATGCTGGACTGAAGGCGTACCGTTTTTCGATTGCTTGGAGCCGTATTTTCCCGACTGGTAAGGGTGAGGTGAACGAGGCTGGTTTGAAGTTCTACGATGATCTTATCGACGAGTTGTTGAAGTATGATATCGAGCCGCTTGTGACGCTTTATCATTGGGATATTCCGCAGGCGTTGATGGATGAGTACGGTGGCTGGGAATCGCGCCAAGTGGTGGAGGATTTCACGAATTATTCGGTGACGTTATTCAAGCGTTACGGAGATCGTGTGAAGTATTGGGTTTCCTTGAACGAGCAGAATATTTTTGTATCGCTTGGTTATTCGATGGCGCTTCATCCGCCGAAAGTGACGGACGACAAGCGGATGTATCAGGTAAACCATATTGCGAATTTGGCGAATGCTAGTGTTATCAATGCGTTCCATAAAATCGTGAAGGATGGAAAAATTGGACCGAGTTTTGCTTACACGCCGTATTATCCAGTTGATACGGATCCGAAAAACGTACTTGCTGCGGAAAATGCGGAAGACTTGAACGGTTATTTTTGGATGGATATTTATGCGTGGGGCGTTTATCCGAAGGCGGTTTGGCGTTACTTGGAAGAGAATGATTTGGCGCCGACGATTGAGCCTGGCGATATGGAATTGCTTGCGTCTGCGAAACCAGATTTCATGGGATTGAACTATTACCAATCTGCGACTGCGGCTCATAATCCACTGGATGGAGTTGGCCAAAGTAATACGTTCAACACGACTGGTAAAAAAGGAACGGCGGAGGAGACTGGGATTCCTGGTTTGTACAAGAAAGTGAAGAATCCTTATGTGAAAACTACGGACTGGGATTGGACGATTGATCCTGATGGGCTTCACATCGCGCTTCGTCGGATTAATAGCCGCTACCAGTTACCAATTTTGATTACGGAAAATGGTTTGGGTGCGTTTGATAAGTTGGAGGATGGCGAAGTGCATGATGCGTATCGGATTGACTATTTGAGCTCGCACGTGGGCGCTATTCAAGCGGCGATTGATGATGGTGTGGATATGCTCGGCTATTGCACGTGGTCGTTCACGGATCTTCTGAGCTGGCTGAACGGCTATCAAAAACGTTACGGTTTCGTGTATGTGGATCGTGATATTTCTGATGATGCCCCGATGACTCGGATTCCGAAAGATAGTTTTTATTGGTATAAGAAAGTGATTGAGACGAACGGGAAAGAGTTGTAATATAAAAAAGAGCCGTTTTCCATGTTAGCTTTTGCTAGGGTGGAAAACGGTTCTTTTTGACATATAGAGTTGGAAATCTAAATTGACTCGACACATAATGTGTGGTATTGTTTAATTATACGAAAAAGGAGTTGCTTGGAATGGTTAAAAATTTGAAGTATTGTATCGTTGCAGTTGTGTTTTCTATGGGTATACTTGTCCCGCTGACAGCTTATGCGGCTGTTAATAATGTATCGTATGATTTTAAGCATATGGTCGCAGTTAACGGTAAGATGAATGCGACAAAAGGGATCTTATCAGGAAGTGTGAGTAATTGGGGTAAAGATAGTTCGTTTAGTGTGAAATTATTTGAACATCGAGTAATTTTAAATGATATCTACAAAGGTGGAACTTATTTTTCTCCAACAGGGAATAAAAAGTTTTCGTATTCTGTAACTAAAGGCAAATCTTATTGTGCAGAGTTTTGGAAGAATCAAAATGGTAAATATATTAGTGGAAAAGCTAGTTTTAGCTACTGAATCTTATGTTGAAATTTATTTTTCCATTGTTAATTATGATTGTTACATTCATCTGTACTCTAATTATTTACAAGAAGACAGTAAATAAAAAAACAAATCGGGAACTTATGATGATTTCATTTTTTGCAATTTATATTATGATAGTTATTTGTCTCGTTATTTTTCCGTTACCGGTACAAAAAGAATATATATTGGATATGATTAAATATAAGCAGGGCGTGTCTAATAATATGATTCCATTTAGGGCATGGATTGACGCAATGAGTGATATAGATTATGTTGGTATACTAGGTGCTTTTTATCAACCAGTTGCGAATATAGCTTTGTTTTTCCCATTTGGATTTTATCTGCCAATTATTTTGCCAGAATTCGGATTTAAAAAAATTATCTTTATTTCATTTTTGTTTTCCTTGACTATCGAGTTAACTCAAGAGGCTATCAATTTAATTTTGGGCTTTAACTACCGCTCATTTGATGTGGATGATCTTATTTGTAACACATTTGGGGCGTTGCTTGGTTATGTATTATTCAAGTATATCGCCAAGTTTGTCACGTTTCTTAAGGCGAGGGAACAAAGAGATATTGATGCTCTTTAAAACTATGAATTGCGGTGTATTACTTCGGTTTGCACTTGAGGAAGCTGGATGCGTCTGGCTTCTTTTTTATTTGTCTAAAAGTCTGATTTCAAAAAAAGCCCAATTTTATTTTTGTTAGAATTTAAACAAATCGGACAGTCGTGAAAGCGTTGACAAGACAATCAAATCTACCAAATTGGTATAGACCCATTATAGTTTGAACCAATTATTTCCGAGGTTTACTCCTAAAGGGCACGGGTACTTGCTTAGTGTCAGGGATTATGACAAAATGCAAAAAACGCTTATTGAAAGCGTAAACAATGAGGGGGATTTACGAATGGTAGATTGGAAGAACACGAAGAAATGGGTAGCAGGCGGAGTTTTGACAGCGGCGGTGGCAGTTGGGGTTTCTTTAACGGGAGGAACACAGGCTCATGCTGCGGTTGATGATGCGACACCAATGCCTAGCATTCAAGGGAAACAGGTTTTAGTCGGTTATTGGCATAGTTGGAAATCCACGGGCAGAGATGGCTACAAGCAAGGTACCTCGGCTGATATCGCGTTGAAAGATGTGAACGCGGCGTATAATGTGGTTCCGGTCTCCTTCATGAAGGGCGATGGCGTGAATCGGATTCCGACGTTCAAGCCGGTTGGGTTAACGGATAGTGAGTTCCGCGCACAAGTTGGAGCTTTAAATAAACAAGGACGCAGCGTGTTGTTGGCGCTTGGTGGTGCAGATGGACATGTTCAACTGCAAACTGGTGACGAGCAAGCGTTTGCCAATGAAATTATTCGCCAAGTAGAGACGTACGGTTTTGACGGCTTGGATATTGATTTGGAGCAAACGGCGATTACGGCTGGGAACAACCAAACGGTGATTCCTGCGGCGCTTAAAATTGTGAAAAATCATTATGCGGCGGAAGGCAAGAACTTCCTGATTACGATGGCTCCGGAGTTTCCATATTTGAAGCCGGGCGCTGCGTATCAAAGTTACATTACATCGCTAACTGGTTACTATGACTATATCGCGCCTCAATTTTACAACCAAGGTGGCGATGGTGTCTGGGTTGACGAAACGAACCAATGGATTGCGCAGAATAATGACACGCTGAAAAAAGAGTTCATTTATTACATGGCGGATTCGCTAATTCATGGTACGCGTGGCTACTTGCAAATTCCGGCTGACAAGCTAGTTATTGGTTTACCGACGAATAATGATGCGGCGGCAGCTGGTTATGTGGTTAATCCGCAAAACGTTTTCGATGCTTTCACTATGTTGAAAAACGCGGGAACTCCGCTGAAAGGTATCATGACTTGGTCTGCAAACTGGGATGCTGGTAAGAGCAGTGCAGGCGTTTCGTATAATAACGCATTTGCGAACACGTACGGCCCATTCTTAGGCACAAAATAATAAAATGTGAGCCGAGTAGTCTTTTCGATTACTTGGCTTTTTCCTGTTTTCAGAAAAAAATGTTTGGCTTAAAAGTAGATTTAACGGTGATTCTTAGGGTATAGTAGTAAAGCAAAGGTTTTGCAATACTATCAGGGGAGGAATGGAATCATGCGTAAATTTTATTTGTATTTTATTTTAGTAATGGGACTTGTAATGATTGGACTGGGACTTTGGTTTGTATTTAATCCGAGTACGTCGCTTGCGGCTTTCACATTCGTAATCGGAATTGTGTTATTACTAAATGGTTTGAACGAGATTATTTCTTATTTCAAAGGTCGGAAGGTTTTGAAAATCTCGAACTGGATTCTTTTGGATGGTGCTCTATCGTTCCTAGCGGGGTTAATTATTCTGATTAACAACAATATTGGTGAAAAATTCATCGTGCTAATTTTCGTTATTTGGGTACTTGCTTCGGCGATTCTGAATATCGTGATGGCATTCTCGGTGAAAGGCTCAAAAGGCTGGATTTTCATCATGATTATCGGTATTATTGGTGCTTTAATCGCAATCATCTCGTTGTTTAGCTCAGCGATTGTTGCGGTAACTGTCGGCTTGATACTCGGCGCGTTCTTTATTTTCCAAGGAATTGCGTGTTTGTTACTATTTAACGGGATTCGTAAACAAATGAAATAATGGAAAAACTCCTTGTGGCGCGTTCATGAGGAGTTTTTTTGCGTGGATTGAATATCTTTTTGGTGTGTGTTAGAATTGGGGTGGAAAAGAGAGCCATGCGCTAACATGACTTCCTGGTGTAGAGCCGTTGAAAAGATGATGGCCTAATATTTGTGAAAAATCATCTACCTCCGCGGGGAAAAAGTGAGTTGGATGGTTATTTTTTGTCTTTATTTAGTGCTGTGATGAAGGTCTAGGTAGGAAGAAAGGAGTGATGGATAATGCAAAAAGTGATAGTGAACGCGGATGATTTCGGAATGTCAAAAGGGATCAATTATGGCGTTATGGAAGCGTATTTAAATGGAATTGTGAGTTCGACGTTGTTGATGCCGAATTTGGAGGCTGCGGAACATGCTGTGAAATTGGCGTCGGTGGCTTGTCCGGATTTGTTTATTGGGCAGCATACGAATTTTTTGCTCGGAAAACCGTGTTCTGATCCTGCTAAAATTCCTTCGATGGTTGATAAAAACGGGAATTTTCATCGTTCGGCGTATTATCGGAGTGGCAATGGGCATTTTGTGTATGAGGAGGTTCGTCTGGAAACGATTGCGCAGATGGAGCGGTTTCGGGAGCTGCTTGGTCATTTTCCAGAGCATATTGATTGTCACGCGGTCGGTGATGAGGTTGTGGATCAGGCGTTTTATGATATTGCGCTGGAATATGGGATACATACGACGTTGAAGTATAGCGGGGATAAGGTTTGGCCTTCGTTGCCGGGATATGTGGAGACGGGATTGCTTTTGGAGGTTAATGGATTGCCGTTTATTGAGGCTGGGACGCTGGTTGAGAATTTTTTGCGGGATGATTTTGGGTTGCTTCGGCAGGATCCGGAAAAAGTGATTGAGATGCATTTTGATGCGGGATTTTTGGATCAGTTTGTGCTTGATAATTCATCCATGACGGCGCCGAGATGTCGAGAGCTTGCGACGCTTTGTGATCCGCGGGTTCGTGCGTGGTTTGAGGAGAATGGACTGGAGCGGATTGATTTTGCGGATTTGAAATTGGGTGAGGTTAGCGAATGAAACGGTTTTTGATGATTGGCGTCGCAGGGATTGCGGGGGCGCTGTGCCGGTATTTTGTTGGAATGGGCGTCGGTGTTTTCTGGGGAACTGATTTTCCGCTGGGGACATTGCTTGTGAATTTGAGTGGGTGCTTGGTACTCGGATTTTTCACGACGTATTTGTTTCGGTTGACGATTTTGAATACGGATTTGGTGATTGCGGTTGGAACGGGATTTTTGGGCGCGTATACGACTTTTTCGACGTTTAGCTTGGAAGTTGTACGGCTTTTTGAGTCGGGAAATGCAATTTTGGCGGTTACCTATTTAGGATTTAGTTTTTTAGGCGGAAATTTGTTGGCGTGGCTAGGTTTTACGCTTGGTGAACGGCGATTCGTGCGCAAAAGAGAAGCGGTCAAGGAGGGCGATTTGTGATGTGGATGGACGTGATTTCCATTGCGATTGGTGCTTTCTTTGGGGCAAATGCGCGATATTGGCTGTCGACTTGGATAAAGCGCCGTGTAAAATGGGATTTTCCGATTGCAACGTTGATTATTAACTTGTCGGGAGCGTTTGTGCTTGGCTTTGTTGTACAGTTGCAGTTGTCGTTTGACTGGAATCTGCTTGCAACGACGGGATTTTTAGGAGCATTTACAACTTTTTCGACGTTTAAATTGGAAAGTGTGCAGTTACACGCCGAGCGCAAATGGAAAAAAGTGATTTTGTATCAAATCGTGACGTATTCGGCGGGACTCGCGCTGGTCGTTGCGGGAATGTTTTTAGGTTCGCTATTATAACAAAGAAGTGTGCGCTATTCGTCATCTTAGCGCACACTTCTTTGACTATTCCCAAAAACTGTGTTAATTTCTAAAAGAAGCTAAGACGAGTGGCTAAGCATGACGTGACGCAGAATTAGGTTTTTACCTTAGGGTAGGACGAAAAATTCTGCTTCACACAAATTGAGCGAAAGCGTTTGTATTCAGGAGATTCGGTGGAAGCCGGAAGCGGAGTGTACGACTGTACATGAGAACCGGAAGTCCGCCGAATCTCCTGAATGCGAGCGCTTGCCGCCGATTTACATCGTGTAGGCACAAGTTTAAAGTTTCCGTGGTTCGGGACAATCCCACGTAAAAAAACTAAGGAGTGAGAAGTAAATATGAGAAACCAAGATGAACTGGCTGGTGTCACACATTTAGGAAATCAGGGGACGGAGTATCGGATGGATTACGCGCCGGAAGTGTTGGAAGCATTTCCGAATAAGCATCCGGATAATGATTACTTTGTGAAATTTAATTGCCCTGAGTTTACGAGTCTTTGTCCGATGACTGGGCAGCCTGACTTTGCGACGATTTATATTTCCTATGTGCCTGGCGAAATGATGGTTGAAAGTAAGTCACTGAAGCTTTATTTGTTTAGTTTTCGAAACCATGGCGATTTTCATGAGGATTGTATCAATATCATAATGAAGGATTTGATCGAGCTTATGGGGCCAAAATACATTGAAGTATGGGGGAAATTCACGCCGCGTGGTGGGATTTCGATTGATCCGTATGCGAATTATGGCAAACCTGACTCGCGCTTTGAAGAAGTTGCGATGCATCGCCTAATGAATCATGATATGTACCCTGAAAAAGTGGATAATCGGTAGGAGGAAATGAAAATGACAAATAAAAAAGCGTTAGTGGTTTTTTCTGGTGGGCAAGATTCGACGACTTGTTTGTTTCAGGCGATTCAGGATTATGGGAAAGAGAATGTCGAGGTTATCACGTTTTTCTATGGTCAGCGGCATGTGATTGAGCTTGAGAAGGCGAAATGGATTGTGCAGGATTTGAATGTGAAGCAGACGGTGATTGATACGTCGGTTATAAAACAAACGACAAATAATGCGTTGATGGATGAGTCGATGGAGATTTCGCAAGGGGAATCGGAGGAGTATCCGAATACGTTTGTAGATGGGCGTAATGCGCTGTTCTTGTTGCTCGCGGGGACGTATGCGAAGGGGCAGGGCATTACGGATATTATTATTGGTGTATGTGAAACGGACTTTAGTGGGTATCCTGATTGCCGCGATGTGTTTGTGAAATCGATGAACGTGACGCTGAATTTGGCGATGGATTATCCTTTTGTGGTGAAGACGCCGTTGATGTATTTGACGAAGGCGGAAACGTGGAGATTAGCGGATGAGCTGGGACGGCTGGACTATGTTCGGGAGCATACGCATACGTGTTATATGGGCGTGGAAGGCGGATGTGGCGAGTGCCCGAGTTGTGAGTTGCGGGAGAAGGGCTTGACGGAGTACTTGGAGCAGAAGGCTGGAAGCGCGATATGATGCGGATTGCGAAGGAGTTTACGTTCGATATGGCGCACATGTTGGATGGGCATGACGGGAAATGTCATCATTTGCATGGTCATACGTATACGCTGCAGGTGGAAGTGGCTGGTGACTTGATTGCGGATGGTTCGAAGGCTGGGATGGTGCTGGATTACGGCGATATCAAGCGGATCGTGAAGGAGCACGTGACGGCGAAATTGGATCATGCTTTTGCTTATTTTGAGGAAAATGAGAACGAGTGCCGCATTGCAAAATTACTGCAAGAGATGGATCGCAAAACGGTTGCGCTGCCTTGCCGGACGACTGCGGAGGGAATGGCGATGGTGATTTTTGATTGGTTAGTGCCGTATTTGCCCGTTTCTGCGATTCGACTTGGTGAGACGCCGACTTCTTTTTGTGAGTATAGAGGTGAACGGGCATGATGGACCGCGAGTATCGAATTGTGGAGATTTTTGAGACGATGCAGGGTGAGGGTTATAATACGGGGATGCCGAGCGTTTTTATTCGTTTTGGCCGGTGTAACTTGGATTGCCCGTGGTGTGATACGAATTATAATGAGTTCGAGATGATGACGGGCCAGCAGATTTTGGACGAGGTGCATAAATATACGGCGCGAAATATTGTTATAACTGGTGGTGAGCCAACGATTCAACGCGGGATTGAGGAGCTTTTGCAAGTTTTGAAGGCGGAGGGTTACTATTTGGCGATTGAGACGAATGGCTTGAAGGAAGTGCCGGTGGAGATTGATTATGTGGCTACGAGTCCGAAACGTTTATACAGTAAAATGTATGAGAAGCGTCATTTATCGCGCGCGGATGAGGTTCGGATAGTTGTGGATGGCGATATTCAGGAATTTTGTGCGCAGATTGAGGTGTTGATTCCTGCGAAACGGTATTATTTATCGCCGTGTGAAGAGGATGGCGGATTTAATATGTTGGAGACGATTAGCCAGCTTGGAAAATTGAATGCGGAGCGTGGCGAGGATAAGTGGTCGCTCAGTATTCAGACGCATAAATTGGCGGGGATTGAATAGTTTAATAGAAGAAATGGAGCTTATCTTGTAAATTTGCGTTTACAGGATAAGTTTTTTTGTGGCGTCATTTATTCCTCGGCGGTAGAAATTTTTGATAAAAGGCCGTTTTTTCGTGTGTTGGCATGTAGTATAGAAGTGTAGCTAGATTAATGGACGTGGACGTGTGCCTTTACGAGATACGAGAGGAGTTTTTTATATGATGAAAAAAAGAATGAAGATGCCAATTGTTATTCTTCTGATTTTTACGATTACGATGATTGGACCGATAAATAGTGCGGGTCTTGGTAATTGGTTTTCGACTGAAGTTTCGGCTGGAACTGGTTTGTCGCTTGTTGTGGATAAGCCAAAGCAGACGGAGAATCGCCAGTTTAGTTTGACTGTAAAAGACGATACGGCGCTGAGTTATTCGGATGATCCGCCGAGTGATGAGGAGACGGTGAATGCGGTTTCTATCGCGATTCCGGTTGGGATGATTTTGGATTTGGCGGCGACGCAGGAGCATAATGCTGCGAAAAATGCGGGTACGCTTGATTTTGATGAGGAGTCTGGGATTGCTCGGGTGACTTGGAATAGTGAAGCGACGGAGCATGTGTATGATTTACTTTTGACGGCTGAAAAGGCGCAGAGTTATGCGCTTCAGGCTGTGAGATATGATGCGAGTGGAAATGAAGTGAAGTCGGATGTGGTGACGATTGACGCCGAGCGGGAACAAGTGGAAGAAGTCACGCCGAAAGTAGAGGAAGAGAAGACGGTGGCACCGCCGAGCCCGCAAGTGATGCCAAGAGTTGCGGACGAACTGGTTACTTTTGCGGATGTTATAGATCCAAGCGTTGCCAATGTGAGTACGTTGACGGAGTTTCATAATGCGATGATGAATAAGGATATCGCGACAATTAATGTTTTAGCGGATATTAATTATGCGGCGTTTTCTGCGGCGGATGCGAGCCCGACGAATACGGGTGCTTATTATCAAAGGATGCCGGAACGTCCGTTTACGATAAATGGGAATGGGCATACGATTGATTTTAGAAACCAGTCTTATGCGCCTTACGATACGTATTCTTTGCCAAAAGTGGTGACGTTTAATGATTTGAATACGTATGGGAAAAATTATTATGGTTTTTATACTGATAATTCGGCTGGTGGAACGAATGCTACGAATACGATTGTTTATAATAACGTGAATTACCGTGGTTCTCAAGCGATTCATGCCCCAGCGACAACGACTAAAATTTCTGGAAAATCATCTTTTGCGCAGACGAATAGTTATGTGAGCCCTTTTGATGGTGTGAGTTATACGACGCTTGCGAATCAGACGACGTTTGCGGTTGGTGATATGAATATAATGCAAGGCGCGGATGTGAAGGTGACGAATGAATCTAGTGGCGCGATGTATATTTATACAGGTGGAACGGTAGATATTGCGGAGAACTCGGTTTTGGACATTTATACGTCCGGAACGAATTCTACGGTCGCGGATGGTGCGGTTTCAGGAATCACTAGTTATGGAAATATTAACGTACGTGATGGCGCGACGCTGAAGATGGATAATGCGGTTCCATCCTCGGGGACTGCGGTTGGCGGGATTTGGATGAACGCTGGTACGTTTAGTGTTTCTAATAACGCAAAAGTGGATATTAAGGCTCGTGGCGCGATGTATTATGGTAGCCCGTTCTATATTAATGGTGCGGGAACTTTGAATGTTAGCGATAATGCGGAGTTTAAGCTCGAAGCGACGGATACTGGGACTTCTACGCAGGATGTTTTTAGTACGGGAACTGGTACGATTTTGATTGGCAAGGATGGCGTGTTTGATGTCAGCTCGGATGGGACTGGGGCTAAGAACTTGGTTTATCTGCGTGGGACTTCAAAATTCCAATTTGCGAACGCGAAACGTGTTGATCTTAGGTTTAATAATGTGAATTCGGCTGCTGGTGCTCGTTTGTTGCGGATGTCGGGGAACTTGGATGTGGATGTTCAGTCGATTCAGGCTTGGAATACGAAGGCTTGGACGGATGGCATGGATGATAATTCTAGTTTTCTTTGGAATCCGATGTTTCAGGTTAAGGTGACGTATAGTGCGGCGAACGTAACGGCTGCAACGGGTCAATCGGTAAATGCGGCGACGAAAAATAGTTTTACGACGAACTTTAGAACGCAGAATTTCAAGCGTGTCCTTTTTGAAGGGATTCCGGATGTGGATGTGACGATTGGGAATTTGAGTGATAATGTGGAGCGTGAAAACAGTCGGGTGATTACTGGGAAGGCGAATCCGGGTGCTTCGGTGCAACTTTCTGGTGACCCTGCGATTCCTGTTGGGACGCTGGATTCACCGAATGAGGAAGATAAGACGACGAAGTTTCATTTGATTGCGGATAATGACGGGAATTATCGTTATGAGTTGCCTGCGGGGACGTTTTTGACGGCTGGTAATACGGTGCAGATTTATGCTTTCTTGAACGGGAAGGATGCTTCGGCGCAAACGGTTGTTCAAGATGGTACGGCTCCTGAGGTACCAGTTTTGGCCGCGATTAAAGATGTGGATGCGGTGATTAGTGGGCAAGCGGAGGTTGGAACGACGGTTACGATTTACGACGCGGAGGATGATAGTGCGTTTGTGAGTGGTGTGACGAACGGGACGGGGAATTTTGCGATAACGGTTCCTGCTGAGAAACGCCCGATGACGCCGAACACAGTGTATTACGCGGTGGCGAAGGATGCGACTGGGAATACGAGTATCATGTCTAATCAGATGACTGTTGTGGATACAACGGCTCCGACGGCGGACGTGATTAGGCAGTTTGTAACGCTTGGTGATAAGTTCACGACGAATCCGAAGAATCTTGTGGAAAATGTGACGGATAACGCTGGAAACGGCGATGATAATATTAGTTATGCGATTACAGAAGTGCCTGATGTTTCTAAAATTGGCTACACGACGGCGACGGTGACGTTGACGGATAATGCTGGGAATGCTGCGGATTTTGTGATTCCGGTTTTTGTGCAAAATGATAGCTCGATTAAAGATGAGAATTCTTTCTTGCATGCGAACGATTTCATAGTAGCGACGGCGGACGTGCCAGGAACACCGGCTGCTTTGAAGGACATGGTTTTAGAAATGGCGAATGTGCAGGCGTACTTTATTCCAACGGGTGAGAGTGTGATGGCGTTTGTTCAGGTAACTGGATATGAGGCGATTACATCGACACCTGGAAAATATCAAGTGAAGGTGACGTTGGGTGAGTTAGAGCGTGAGATTACGGTCACGGTTCTGGCTGGAACGTTACAATTTAAATCAGCGACACCGGAAATTTCATTTGGAACGGCGGCTATTAGTTCACGTGAACAGTTTTTGAAGCCGCAAGATGATGTGAAGTTGACGGTTGAAGATACGCGTTCGGAAGGGACTAATTGGAAACTGACGGCGCAACTGGATTCTCCGCTCGCAACGGCGGATGGTGAGGAATTGATCAATAGCTTGTTTGTTCGAAATCAGCAAGACGGGAATGTGATTATGACACCGCTAAATGGCGTGGCGAATGAGTTTTTCTCAAATACGTCAGGTTCAGACGGTGTGACGGAGATTGATTTAAATACGGCGGATGCTTCTGAGTTAGTCTTGAATGTTCGTCCAGGAACGGCGCGTGCGAATAAGGAATATAGCACAACGATTCATTGGACATTGGAAGATACGCCTTGATATAGATTAGAAAAAATAGGATGTGTCGTACAGAGACCATGTGGTATGAGCGCATTCGCAAGAGAAATAGTATAACATCAAATCGTAACTAAAAATAATAGACGAGGCCATGAGTTAGGCCTCGTCTATTATTTTTAGTATGTTTTCTAACGAATGCTATATGAAATAAGAAGACAGAACACGCAAATCTAGATTATTATTTAATAAGTACGATAGAGTTCTTTGATAGCTCCTGTTACAACGCCTGGATTGTTCGCAGCACTAGCAAAAAGTAGCGATTTGTTCTGCGATAAATCTAATGTCTTTAGAGCGTTATTATCAAGAGATAGCATAGATAGCTGATTGTTTTTGGACAAGTCAATTGTCTCTATTTTGTTATTATATGCCCAAAGTGTTTGCAACTGTTTGTTAGATGTTGTGTCCAAGCTTGTTAATAGATTGTTGTCCACAGTAATAGAAGTTAGCTCGCTGTTCTTAGAAAAATCAAGCGTTCTCAAACGGTTAGAGCTTGCTTGTAATGATTTTAATTTTGCGTTGTTTGTAAGATCTAACGCTCTTAGCAAATTATTATTGATGGATAGACTTACTAGATTTTCATTAGCACTTACATTGAGTTTTGTCATTTGACCATTTACTAATGCAAGGTGTTCTAGTTTTGTATTCGCGCTTAGGTCAATAGATTTAACACTACCACCAGCATAGAATAACTGTTTTAAGTTGACTAGCTGATTCACACCTTTGAATGTTGTAACATCGGACTTTATAACTAGGCTTGTAATTTTAGCTGCATCCTCAGCAGTGAAGCGGTCTTCTGTTGTTTTGCCTAACTATAATGCAATATCACTAGCTAATAATGGATGGAAAGCGTTCTTGATTTTAGGTGTTGCTTTTGCACTCGTTGCCTCGCTAACCATGTTTTCTGTGGATGATGCACTTGTTTGTGGTATCATTATTCCGCTTAGACCAATGGTGCATATGGTTATTGCTGCAAATTTTGTTGTTAACTTCATGTTTTTAGTCTCCTTCTCTTTTTTTGATTTGCATGTGTATTCTGCTAAGTAACAACTAGCCTTCGTTATATTAACTTTATCATCCATATATTAACTGGATATCTTGAAAAGATTAAATGTTTATTAAAAGCCGATCGATAAAAGTAGGATAACGTAAAAAGAGCTAACCGATTTCAGGCTAGCCAAGGAGTCTAATTAAATTAGGTCTAAATTCTGAGCTCGCAGCGCATACTGTTTGTTTAAATTCGAGAGTTGTATTGTTATTTTGGTTCCGTATCCTTCGCTGCTATCAATGGCAATCGTCATGTCATGTAGGTCGGCAATTCGTTTTACAATTGAGAGTCCGAGTCCACTGCCGCCGATTTTGGCTTGGCGAGAGAGGTCGGCTTTGTAAAATCGTTCAAAGATGCGTAATTGGTCTTCTTGGGAAATGCCGATGCCGCTGTCTTGGATGGTGATTTCGGTTTGGTCGTCTTTATTTTTGGCGAGTGTGACTTGGATTGTGCCTTTTTCTGGTGTGAATTTGATCGCGTTATGAAAAAGGTTTTGCCAAACTTGGTAGAGTAGGGATTCGTCGCCGTAGATTTTGGTTGGTGTGAGGTCTACGATGACGTCTAGTTGCTTGTTTTGCCACTGGGGTTCGGCGGTTAGAATCATGTCGCGGATTTGATAGTCTAGCCGGAACTCGGTGGGGTTTAGTTTGTAGTCGTTTTTTTCTAGGGCGGTTAATTTGAGTAGGTTCTCGCTGATTTTGGAGAGTCTGCTTGTTTCTGCTTGAATGATTTCTAGGTAATGGGTGCGTTTTTCGGTGCTTAGGTTGTTGTCTTGGAGCAGTTTGGTGAAGCCGGAAATCGATGTGAGTGGTGATTGGATTTCGTGGGAAACGTTGGCGATGAAGTCTTGCCGCAGTGTTTCCATTTCGCCGAGTTGTTCTGCCATTTTTTCGACTTGAAAAACGGTGTCGCGGATATTACCGTCGTCCATGCGTTGCAAAGGGATTAATAGCTCGCTGACTTGAAAATTACCGCGTCCAATTTCTTCTAGGACGGAGCGGAAAATTTTGAAATAGGTTCTTTCGTGTCGGAAAAAGAAGCGGCTGAGGATGAATCCGATACAAACCATGATAATGATGCCGCCAGCCGCGATGACTGCTTGTTCCCAGATGGTTGGCCAAGAGAAATGGATGGTTGTTTTTAGCCAAGTGAAAACGGTGTAGGAGGCAAGGTTGGATAGGACGAAAAAAATGCCGACCAGGATGCTACTGCCAATTCTTTTGAGTGTTTTTATCATTTAGGCTTCCTCCAAGCGATAGCCGAGTCCGCGAATGGTGCGGATTGAAAAACCGGAGATGTCGGTTGGGAATTTTTCGCGAAGGCGTTTGATGTGGACGTCCACTGTGCGTTCGTCGCCTTCGTAATCGTAGCCCCAGATTTCTTCGATGAGTTGCTCGCGAGAAAATGTTTTATCGGGATAGCCGGCGAGTCGGAATAGGAGTTGAAATTCCTTGAGTGGTAGCGTGATGGCGCGGTTTTGAAGCATGACGAGCATCTCTTTTTCGTTGAGGGAGATGTTGCCTATGCGGATTTCTTGGGTTGCTAGGATTTGATAGCGCTTCAGAAGGACGCGGATTCTTGCTACGAGTTCTTCTGGGGCGAATGGTTTGACGACGTAATCATCGGCGCCGAGGCTGAACCCTTTGATTTTCTGCTCGATTTCGCCACGTGCGGTTAAGAAAATGACGGGAATTTCTTGAAAATTTTTGATTGCGCTGCATAGTTCCCAGCCGTCCATGTTCGGCATCATAATATCGATAATCGCTAAATCGACCGTCGTTTTTTCAAGGACGGCGAGCGCGTCAACGCCATCTTCTGCATTGAAAACGGTGAAGCCTTCTTTTTCTAGAAAAATGGTGACGAGTTCGCGAATGTTGCTATCGTCATCTACCATCAAAATGCGGTTCATTGTTTCCACCTCCGAATTGTAGCGATATTTCCCGGGAAATATCGCTACTTTTTTCAATTAAGTCAACTGCTGCTCTGCGAATGTTGCGTATAGTGGGTGACTGGCAACGAGTTCGCTATGTGTTCCGCGGCCTGTGATTTCGCCGTGTTCGATAAATAGGATTTGATTCGCGTTCACAATCGTGGATAGGCGATGGGCAATCACGAATGTTGTCCGACCTTCCATCAAGTTCGCCAAGGCTTGTTGGACAATGCGTTCAGATTGGCTGTCAAGGCTAGCTGTTGCTTCGTCTAGCATCAAGATTTTTGGATCGCGAAGGAACGCTCGTGCAATCGCGATGCGTTGACGCTGACCACCGGAAAGTTTCACCCCACGTTCGCCGACTTCGGTATCTAGTTGATTTGGCAGTTTTGCAATGAAGGTGTCGGCGTAGGCTAGTTTTGTAACGGCCCACAGGTCATCGTCGCTGAATTCTTTATCTAAACCATAACATAAATTGTCGCGAATTGTGCCGGATAGCATCGCGCTTTCTTGGGAAACATAGCCGATTTGACTGCGCCATGAATGAATCGAAATCTCGTTCAAAGGTTGCCCGCCAATCAGGATTTCACCGGAATTCGTCTTGTAGTAGCGCTCAAGAATGGCGAATAGGGTCGATTTACCGCCACCACTTGGCCCTGCGAACGCAATAACTTCGCCAGGTCTTGTCTCAAATGAGATATCTTGCAAAATTGGCTCATCTTCATTATAGGAGAAAAAGAGATTATTTGCAGTAATTTTCTTGCCGCTAACATCGACTTTGGCGCCGTCATAAATGTTTTCTTCTTCATGTTCCAAAATTTCGGAGATGCGTTCTGTGGCACCTTTTGATTTTTGGAGTTGGGTGAAGAAGGTGACGAAAGATGTGACGGGAACGATAATTTGGAATAGGTAAAGTAGGAACGCAATCAGTGTACCGGTGGAAAGTGTGCCGGCTGAGACGCGGATACCGCCGTAGCCGATGATTCCGACGATGACACCCATCACGACGAAGAGCATCAAGGGGCCGATAACGGCTGTTACTTTTGCTTCACGGACGCCGAATCTTAGTAGGCGCGTGATGCCGGATGTGCCGTCGCTGATTTCTTTTGCCTCTGCGTTAGACGACTTAACAAGGCGTACTTCGGATAATGTTTGGCTGATAGAACCCGTGAAGTCGGCGGTTTCTTTTTGCATGCCTCGGGATATTTTGAACATTTTTTGACCGAGTGGTGCGATGATGACTGCTGTGATTGGAACGGCGACGATGAGTAGCAATGTCATTTTCCAATCCATAACGAATAGGATGGTGATGGCGCCGATAACGGAGATGACGCCGGTTACGAACTGCGGCAGGCTGTCGGCGATGAGCTCTTTGATGACCACGGTATCGTTAATCATTCGGCTGACCATTTCACCAGACTTGGTATTATCAAAATACGATACTGGCAAATTGAGCGTTTTTTTCCATAGTTTCTCACGCATCGACGCGACCATTTTTTGGCCCATTAAGTTGAGTAGAAAAATCGCAAAACCGTTTGTCACGGCTTGGAGGATAAAGACGGCGACGATGGTTACGATCATTTGCCAGCTCAGTGAGGATGGCGAAAAACCGTCGATCAGATTTTTGGTGAACAGCGGGATTAGGAGTCCTGCCGCGGTTGTGACTAAACTTGCTAAAAAGCCGCCGATGATGACTGCTTTTGACGGTCTAGTGGAAATGAGTAGTTGGAAAAACTGTTTCCAGCTATAGGATGACTTGGCTTTCTTTTTCATGTTTTTTCCATTCCTTTCGATGTTACGATATCTTTGTGAGGTTTCCCTCCTGCCACTCTAATATAAAGCATGATTGTGAATGGAATATGAACAACGGTTAATGTGATAAAAGCTACATTTATTATACAGTTTCATAATTGTTAAAAAACTGAACTAAAATTCCTGTTTTGGGATTTTATCGTGTATATAATTTACGATTTAGGCTTTAAAATCGTATTTTTAATGACCAATGTGTCTAAAATATAAACTTTTCGACGGTAATATAGTAGTCATTTTTAGTTATCATATGTTATAATTCAGAGATACATCGATTGGAAAGTGAGAAGGAGAGCCTATGCTATTTCTAAAAGAAGGAAAATCAAGTATTACTGTAACGAAATTAATAGAGTACTGTTTTGAGCATCCGGATTATAATAAGTATTGTTCTGTAAGCCGTACGAAAAAAGGCGATATTTTACGGAATAAGCAAGACAAAGAATTCAAAATATACTTTATTTTGAGTGGTATCTATGGCGTGGTGATACAAGATGAGAAGCCAAAGGGCGGTATTACGCGTTTCATAGGGAAGCACGATTGTTTTGGACTGCACCATATTTATTATGATACTTGGAAGCCGAGCCAAAAGTTGCTAAGCTTAGGACATGGCGAAATTATGGAAGTGGATAGTACATTCTTGTTTTCAATTTTGGATGAACACGAACAGGAAGGCACGTTTTTCATGGCGCAGTGTTTGGCGGAAGAGCTACAGGAATACCAATTTTTCTGCAAGCTGACTTTTTTGAAGAAGGAAGAGCGGATTAGGAAGGTACTTCTGAAAACGGGGCTTGAGCTGGGCACGGAGACTGACGACGGGATTATTTTGCCGAGACAACTCACGCAAGAAATTTTGGGAAGATATACGAATACGTCGCGTGAATATGTGGCGCATACGGTGATGAGTCTGATTGAGGCGGGAATTCTCCGCAATCGGCCGAAGCCATTACTTATTGTAGATAAGGATAGATTATAGAACAATGCTAGGCATGACGCGAATGTTGTGCCTATTTTTTGTGGAAAAGGCAGTTCATGAGACATTTAGTGGCAAAAGGTATACAATGAGGTGGAAGTTATGAAAGCGTTTAACGCGTATGAGGAGGATGAACATGAAATTTTTTATTGATACTGCAAATGTAGAGGAGATCCGGAAGGCGAACCGAATGGGATTCATTGCTGGGGTGACAACGAACCCGTCATTGATAGCGAAGGAAGGTCGGGATTTTAACCAGGTCATCGAGGAAATTACGTCGATTGTGGACGGGCCAATCAGTGGTGAAGTCGTGAGTTTGGAAGCAGAAAAAATGATTGAAGAAGGTCGCGTGATTGCGAAAATCCATCCGAATATGGTCGTTAAGATTCCGATGACGGGTGAGGGTTTGGCTGCGGTCGCGGTGTTAAATAAGGAAGGTATCAAGACGAACGTGACGCTAGTTTTCTCGGCAGCGCAGGCTTTACTTGCGGCACGAGCGGGTGCTACATATGTTTCGCCGTTTTTAGGACGCTTGGATGATATCGGTTCGGATGGCTTGATTTTGATTCGCGACATTGCGGAAATTTTTGAAGTGCATGATATTGATACGGAGATTATTTCGGCGAGTGTGCGTCATCCGATTCACGTGATTGAGTGCGCGCGTGCGGGTGCGGATATTGCGACGATACCGTTTAAAGTGTATGAGCAAATGTTGAAGCATCCGCTGACTGATTCGGGTATTGAGAAATTCTTGGCGGATTGGGAAGCGACGCAGAAATAATAAGGAAACGAAGAACAAGCCATTCTAAATTTGTGGCTTGTTCTTTGTTTTGAGCTGAGAAATAATTTTGCGACGGGCATCTTCACCTTCTGGAATAGGATAGATCGGGAAGATATGTGGATAATCTGGGTACTCGTAGTAAGTGGTGTTTTCCTTGTGCTTCTCGGCGAAAAGGCGTGTGTCGGGATTCGTTAAATCACCTGTACTGCTAAAAATAACGCGGGGTGCTGTGTGGGTGAAATCACCGAAAAATGGGCTGATAATGGGACTTTGCAAAGTGTGCGTACCGCGATACCATTCTCCGATTTCTTTTAGCGCGGGAGTGCCGACGATGTAGTCTTTTGCTTCAATTGCAGCGATGTCAGGATTTGAGAATGTGAGATCGACGACTGGTGAGATGGCAATGATTTGTTTTGGTTGCGGTAAACCTAGTGTTTTCAGGTATATGCTAAAGGCCAGCGCCAAGTTGCCACCTGCTGAGTCGCCCATGATGGTGATTGCTTCGGGTTGTTGCTGTTGAGTGCTATTTTTATAGATGGTCGTGAGGTATTGCATGACGGTATCGACATTGTGATTGGGTGCTAGTGGGTAAAGTGGGACGATGACTTTGCTGTTCGTTTCGTCGACTAATAATTGGATGAAGTCCCAGTGTAAAGAGCTGATGGGAAGCACGAAGCCTCCGCCTGCAAGATAAATAATGAGATTTTTCGCATCGGATTTTGGGGAGACTTCATAGAGATCGAACCCTTCTATTTGATGGGAAGTTACCGCGCAAGATTCGCGTAATTTTTTGGATGGAAGGGCTATTTTGCTTTGTTTTTTTGCGATTGTGGTTTTTAGTGCAGAGCCTTTTAAGTACCAGAGTTTGTTTATTTTGCCTACTTTTGCGATGGTTTGGATCATTTTTAGTTGGATGCTGGTTTTCATTGGGTGACGCTCCTTTAAATGTTTGGTAGTTAGTATAGCATGCGTGGTAGAATAGAGGCAAGGAACGGAGGCGGTCGTGATGAAAGATGAGTTATTGCAAATACCTGGAATCGGGAAGCGTTTGAGTGAGGCGCTGCATAATATTGGTGTTTCTAAAATGGCGGATTTGAAAGGGAAGAATCCACTGCATTTGTATGAGTTGATGTGTGAATTTGAGGGCGCGCGAGTTGATCCTTGTGTGCTGTACACGTTTCGCTGTGCGGTGTATTTTGTGGAGACGGAAGAACCTGATCCGGCGCTTTTGAAGTGGTGGAATTGGAAGGATCGCGTGTATCCTGGGGAGGTGGAGTGATGATGACGCTTGCGGAAAGTCTGGCGAGTAGTGAACGGATTGTGTTTTTGACGGGAGCGGGTGTTTCGGTGCCCTCAGGAATCCCAGATTATCGCTCGAAAAATGGACTTTATACGGGACGGGAAAATCCGGAGTATCTGCTGAGCGCGACGTGTTTGCGAAACGAGCCGGATAAGTTTTATGCGTTTGTGCGGGATAGTATGTACTATCCGGACGCGGAGCCGAATGCAATTCACGAAAAAATGGCGGAGATCGAGCGGCGCGCGGGGAAAAAGGTGACGGTCGTGACGCAAAACATTGACGGTCTGCATGAAAAAGCGGGGTCGCGCAACGTGGTAGAATTTCACGGCAGTCTATATCGCTGTCACTGCCAGAAATGCGGCATGACGGTACGTTCAGAGCAATATTTAGAATCAGATAAACACGAAAACTGCGGCGGCATCATTCGCCCAGAAGTCGTACTATACGAAGAAAATTTACCAGAAGAAGCAATAAATGGCGCGTTAGCAGCAATCACGAAAGCAGATTTGATAGTCATCGTAGGAACCTCTTTCAAAGTCAGTCCATTCTGCAACCTAACCGACTATCGCAAAAGCGGAAGCACCGTATTCGCAGTGAACCAAGAGCTGCTACGACTGCCCTTCCAATACACAATGATCCAAGACGACGCTGTCAGTATTTTTAAAGAATTATGATTTCTTGCAGAACCGTAGCGAAACATGGTAGAATTTTATCAAGTGTATGAATGTACTCGAACAAGGTTGAGTCGCAGTTCTGATCTTTTTGGGTAGGATGAAGACTTAGCTTTACACAAATCGAGCGAAAGCGTTTGTAATCGGATAATTTGGTGGAAGCCGGAAGCGGAGTGTACTCGTGTACATGAGTACCGGAAGTCCGCCAAATTATTCGATTGCGAACGCTTGCCGACGATTTACACCGAGTATGTTCCATACTAAGATAAAGGAGTGGATGGTTGGATGAACCCTGACCCCGAGAGTCAGCAGATTATTGTACAATTAATTCTTATTTTGGTGTTGACGTTATTGAATGCGTTTTTTGCTTCGGCGGAAATGGCTTTGGTATCGCTCAATAAAAACCGTGTCAGATCACAGGCGGAGCAAGGGGATAAGAAGTCCCAGTTGCTTGTGAAAATGATAGATGATCCGAGTCGATTTATCGCGACGATACAAGTTGGTATCACGCTTGCTGGATTCTTCTCTAGTGCGGCGGCGGCAACGAGTATTGCCTCTGTTCTGGGGACGCGATTTGGTGGAACTGCTTTTGCGAATGAGATGGCTGTAGTCGTTGTGACGATTATTTTATCTTATATTACGCTTGTTTTTGGTGAGCTTTATCCGAAGCGGTTGGCTTTGCAAAAAGCGGAAGCGATATCTCGTTTTTCAGTACGACCAATTATGATTATCAGTACGGTTTTAGCGCCTTTCGTTAAATTTTTGTCGTTCTCGACGAATGTGCTTGTGAAAATAACGCGCATGGATAAGAATGAGAATACGGAAAAAATGACGCGTGAGGAAATGCAGCTTATTATTGAGACTGGTCGGCGTGATGGCGCGATTGAAAAGGCGGAACTGGACATGCTTCGTGGTGTTTTTGAAATGGACACGATTTATGCGAAGGAAGTGATGGTGCCGCGGACGGATAGCTTTATGATTGATGCGAATGAGGATTCGGGTGTGTTGGTGGATAAACTTTTGGAGCGTAATTATTCGCGTATTCCGGTTTATTTGAATGACATGGACTCGGTGTATGGTATTCTGCATATGAAGGATGTATTTTTGGCGGCGAGGAAGTATGGTTTTGATAATATCGACGTGAAACAGTTAGTAAAAGAGGCTTTCTTTGTGCCGGAGACGATTTTTGTGGATGATTTGTTGAAAGCAATGCAAAAATCACATAATCAAATGGCAATCTTGATGGATGAGTATGGCGGCGTTGCGGGTATCGTGACGGTGGAGGATTTATTGGAGGAAATTGTTGGTGAGATTGATGATGAGTTTGATGCGTTGTCTGACGAGGTGAAGCAGTTGGATGAGCATACATTTATTGTTGAGGGACGTATGCCGATTGACGATTTCAATGAATTGTTTCACGTGGAACTTCCTGACAAGGGGATTGATACGATTGCGGGCTTTGTGTTGACGCAGCTGAAGACGATTCCAGATGATGGGGAAGAGGTCATTTTGGAATATGAGAATTTAACTTTTATTGTGACGGAGATTAAGGATTCACGTGTTGTCACAATGCGAGTGGAGATAGAACGGCAAGAGTAATGATGAAGATGCGTTTCCAAGGATAGTTTTGGAGACGCATTTTTGTGTGATGAGGGCACAAAAGAGACCTAGTAGCTTGAACTACTAGGCCTCTTTATTTCGTGCAAAACAGATCGCATGCGTACAATTGATCCGCAAGGTTTGAACCTTGTTCCTTGAATATAATAATAGATGGTTTAGTGATATTTGTCAACTAAAATGTAGAGAGAAGAGAAGAATCGTTTTATATTCTCATTGTTAGCGTAGTATTTTTTATTTTGCTCATATCTTTTAAGAAATGCTGTCATAAGGTTTATTCGATCGGTATGAATGCCTTTGGTGCAGTAGGCTTGATGTAAGATGAAAATAGCGAGGATATCATGGATGCGTTCTACTTTGATTTGATTATTGGTCAGGTTTATCTCTTTGCTTATATTATAGAGATAGGAATTTTTTTGCTTGTTTGGGTGAATGGAGAGGATGATAGGGCTACTGTGGGCTGCTTTATTTCGGATGTTTTTCACATATTTGATGAGTTCATTAGCTTTTTTGAAATGTGTTTTATTGAGTTGGACATTGGCATAGTAATATTCTACAAACCTTGTGAACATGCCATAATTCATTAGCTCGAATGCTACCCAGATAGGTGTTTCGGTGTAATAATTTTTGTATAGTTTGCTGGACTTACTGACATGCTCGAATAAAATGTCTTTTTTAGAGGGCGTTTTTGTAAAGAAAAGATCGATGACACTGTATCCGTCTTCACGTGGATCATTTGTAACATTGGTTATTATTTTTGTTTTAATAGCATGTTCGATATCTAAACACATTTTTAAAAGGATATATCTTAGCTGGGTGTCGAGTGTTGCGACGTCTGCTAAATAAGCAAATTCTAGTTTTATATAATGCCCGTTGGAATCTTGTTTATAATTTTTTCGGAAGGAGCCTAATTTGAAGTAGTATGTGTGTTTTTCTAAAACTTCTCTGGCTGTTGCGGTATTGATGATGTTGAATTGGATTCCTTTGTTACGCATTTTGTGGATTAGTTCGTCAAAGCTTAAAAGCGGTTTTCTCGTATTATGTTCTATCGTGCTTTCCATCTGATCCCACCTTACGTTGTAGTTTGTATATAAATTTTAACAGAAATTGATGAATAATACAAAAAGTGATTTTGAGGCTAAACACGGTTTTTTCGCTGTACATTTTTGAGACTTGAGATGCTGGGGCTTTATGGGTATGATAGGGGTAGGTGAAAACGGAGGTGCGTGGCTTGTCGAATATTAAGGATATTGCAAAATTGGCGGGGGTTTCGGTGACGACGGTTTCGCGGGTTTTGAATGAGCATCCGTATGTGGCGGAGGGAAAACGTAAGCGTGTGCAAGAGGTGATGGCGGAGCTGGATTATAGTCCGAATCGGAATGCGGTGGATCTTAGTCGGGGGCGAACGAATACGATTGGTTTTGTGCTGCCGTATAATGATCATCCGTGGTTTGATAAGGTGATGAACGGTGTTTTAGAGGCGGCTTTTGCGAAGTGTTATTCGGTTGTGATTTGTCCGACTGGGTATGATCGGGCAGAGGAGGAGCGGTATTTACGGATGCTGAAAACGAAGCGGATTGATGGGCTGATTATTGCGTCGCGGGCGAATGATTGGAAAACGATTGCGCCGTATGCGAATTATGGGCCGATTGTGGCTTGTGAGTATATTAATGATCCGCTGATTTCGTGTGCTTATGTGGATCAGTTTCAGGCGTACACGGACGGGTTTCAGGCTTTTAAGGATGCTGGGCATGGGCGTGTTGGCTTTACGACCGGACGCGCGGAGCAGTGGAGCAATAGTACGAAGTTGAAAATAATGGCGTATGAGGCTGTATTCGGGGAACTGGACGCGGGGCTTATTTTGCAGGATTGTTATGATGTGGCGGACGGGAAGCGGGCGGCGGAGTCGTTTTTGGCTTTGGCGGAACCTCCGACGGCGATGTATGCGAATGGGGATGAAGTCGCGGCTGGGATGCATTATTATGTGACGCATCGGGGCTTGGATGTGCCGCGGGACATTGCGATTTTGGGTGAGGAGAATTTGGCGATTGCAGATGTGCTGGATATTTCGACGGTGGATAAGAATTTGCGGGAGATTGGGAAGTGCGCTGTGGAGCTATTTTTGAATGGAAAAGTGGAGAAAAAACTGGTGCAACATAAAATTATTATGCGAAATTCGATATAGGGGCTTGACCTGAAACGCATTTCATCGTTTATCTTTAGTGTAGAGTGAAAACACTACGTATTTGTTTTGGTGTAGGATGCCAATTTGGCATTGCACAAATCGAGCGAAAGCGTTTGTATTTCGAGATTTTGGCGGAAGCCGGAAGCGGAGCATACTGGTGTATGTGAGAACCGGAAGTCCGTCAAAATCTCGAGATGCGGACGCTTGCCGCCGATTTATCTGGTGTATATTCTACACTTGATTAGAGGAGGCGATTGGGATGCGTGTGCAAGGTATGTGTAAAGTGACGGCGAATTTTGGGATGGAGTTTCAGTACGGGGAGTTTTATTTGGAGCGAGATTATCTTGTTTTTGATCGGAATTATAGCTTGGGCTTGAAAAAGCGGCAGACGTTTCCGATTGCGAAGTTGACGGATATTGTGGTTGTTCCGGAGAATGGACGGCTTTTCGTGACGTTTTCTTGTGGGGATATGTGTTTTGAGTTGGGTGAGGCTGTGGATGGTGATTTGGCGGATTTTGCGCGGGAGTTACGGACGGCGCGATATGGTGTGAAACCGGAAGTGCAGCGTTTTAAATATGAGAAGAGACGGCAATATACGACGCATCACCAGCATCATTTTGTGGAGTGAGTGGTGCGCGCGAGAGGAGCGGTATTTTGGTGTATAAAACGGTGATTTTTGATGTGGATGGGACGCTTTTGGATACGGAACGCGTGGTTTTACAGGCGTTACGCGTGGCGCTCGGGAATGTTGGTTTGCATTATGAGCAGGATGATTTGCGGTTTGCGCTTGGGATTACGGGCGAGAAGGCATTGGCGCAACTGGATGTGAAGGATCGGGATGCGGTGATGGCGGACTGGTTCGCGATGGAGGCTAAGCTGAATGAGGAGGTCGAGGTTTTCGACGGAATCGTGGAGGTTTTGGCGAAGTTGGGCGGAATCGGTGTGGTGACTTCGAAAAATGCGGGCGAGATGGAGACGGGATTTTATCCGTTTGATTTGGCGCAGTATTTTGACGCGATTGTTTGTGCGAGTGACACGGAGAATCATAAACCGCATCCTGATCCGCTTTTACGGTGTATGGCGTTGCTTGGTGCGGATCCGGCGACGACGCTTTATGTTGGGGATGCTACATATGATATGGCGTGCGCTCACGCGGCTGGTGCTGATTTCGGGCTGGCTTTGTGGGGTGCGAGGAGGACGGACGGTTTTGCGGACGCGAATGTTGTGTTGGAGAAGCCGAGTGATATTTTGAAATATATTTGATTGAATGGCGTGAATTGGCAGTGGAAGCTGTGCTTTTCACGCTTTTTTGTTTGGATTGGGAAAAATGATGGTAAAGGGGGAAAAGCTGTTTTGAATGGAGGAGAATAGGATGATGCAGGCCAAGATTGTCGTTGGGGCATTGCTAGTATTTCTCACCATGATGTTTTCTTCGGGCGCGAACGCTTCGGTGGAGTTGTCGCCAGAGATGAATAGTCAAATGATGGATTCAGCGTTACAAAAAGCGAAGAGTAGTAAGGTGGCATCGGAGAAAGTGGTAACATTGCCGAAAGGGGAAATGATGCTTGCGCGGACGGTGGTTGTTCCGGCGGGCGTGACGCTCCGTGGGGCTAGTTTGAGCGCGATGCCAGTTTTGAAGATATGGAAAAATGAGTCGATTCCGGTTGTGAGGATGGGAAGCGACACGAAGCTTGAAAATGTTGTTTTGGATGGGCAGAAGAGTAAGGTTGTGAATCAGCGGCATAATGGGATTGAGATTGTTGGTGCGAGTGCGAGTCAGCGTGTGCGGAATGTGCAAATTGTGAATAGCCGGATTCGGAATTTTGGTGGGAATGGGATTTATATGAAGTATACGGATCGGGTGCGGATTGCTGGGACGACGCCGGCGCAGATGGTGGTTTCGGCGATTGGGTATGCGGGGATTATTGGCTATTCGGCGAACAATACGACGGTTCAAAAAGTGACGGTGCGGGATATTGGCGTGATGGGGGAACGATTGGCGTACAATATTGCGTTGACGGAGATTTATAATAGTAAATTGGTGGCGAGTGTGCAGGCGAAGGTGAATCCGCGTAGTGATGGTGCTGTGATTACGGATTCGTATATTTTGAATAATGCGGTTTGGGAAGGGATTGACACGCATCATGGACGGAATTTGGTGATTCAGAATAATACGATTGTGAATGTGAGAAACGCGATTGCGGTGGTTTCGATAACGCTGGCTGGTGATGTGGGAACGGTTAGCCCGCCTCAAAATGTGATGATTCGTAATAACCGGATTAATAAGCAGGCGGATTATGCGAAGCTGAAATTGGTGAAATCGGAGAAATTTAAGACGGTTCGGGGGATCGTTGTTTCGGGTGCGAAATTGAAGAAGAATCGGGATGCGGTTTATGCAACAGGTATACAGGTTTTGAATAATCAGGTCGAGAATGTGCAGGCGGTCAGTATTTATGGTGGCGGAATCGTGATGCAATCGACTTTTGGCGCGGTTGTTTCGGGGAATCGGGTGCAGCTGGAGAGTAGCGGTCGGACGAATTATAATGGGATTTCGCTGACTGTGAATAATAAACGGACGGCGATCATCGGGAATTACATTGGGAAAATTGTTGCGATGCCGACTGAGGTTATTGCTTTTCGTGGTGCGCATAATAATGGGGAGTGGAATAATATGAAATGGAGCAAGGTGTCGGGATATGGGATGATTTTGTCGAAAAATTATCGGGATGTTGCGTTGTTTACGGATGGGAAGTTGAATACGAGGAAGGCAAAATTGGTGACGAGGATTGCGGATCCGAATAGTATGGTTGTGAGGAATACGAATAAATATACATTCAAGAAGTAGAAAAAAGCGATGGTTTTTCTGTGAACCATCGCTTTTTCGCGTTTAGAAATCAATGTTATCTGGGTCTGGACCGACTCGGAGGTTTTGATTGAGCGCATCGATTTTTGTTAGTTCTTTGGGGGTTAATTCGAAGTCAAAGATGTCCATGTTTTCTGCGATGCGGTGGGCTTTTGTTGATTTTGGGATGACGATGATGTCGTTTTGTAAGTCCCAACGCAGGATGACTTGGGCGACGGATTTGCCGTGATTGGTTGCGATTTCTTGGAGTGTCGGGTTGTCGAACAGGCCGCCTTGCATGAGTGGGGACCAGGCTTCGACGCGGATGTTGTTTTCAGTGCAATACGTGATGAGCTCTTTTTGTGTGAGTCTTGGATGGAGTTCGATTTGGTTCACGACGGGCATGATGGTGGCGTGTTTTTTGAGCGTTTCTAGGTGGTGAATCTGGAAGTTGCTGACGCCGATTGCGCGGATGCGGCCGTCTTTGTGGAGCTTTTCGAGGGCGCGCCATGCGTCGATGTATTTGCCTTCGACTGGCCAGTGAATGAGATAGAGGTCGAGATAGTCGAGCTCCATTTTGCGCAGGGTTTCGTCGAATGCGGCGAGCGTTTCTTCGTAGCCGAGATCGGCGTTCCAGACTTTGGATGTGATGAAAAGGTCGCCGCGTGGGACGCCGGATTCGCGGATTCCTTGCGCTGTGCTGGCTTCGTTTCCGTAGATGGCTGCGGTGTCGATGCTGCGGTAGCCGATTCGGATAGCTTCTTTGATGGCGGACACGAGTTCTGCGCCTTCTTCTACTTTAAATACGCCGAGTCCAAGGACGGGCATGTCGATTCCATTTGCTAATTTGACTGTTTTCATTTTTAAAATTCCTCCTGTTTTGTTTCTAATTTTTTACTCCATGCGGTTAGGGCGACGGCTACGAGGACCATGATCATGCCGATCCAGGTCGTGTCGATGATGCGCATGTGGGTGATGACGAGGCCGCCAAGATAGGAGCCGAGCGCGATTCCTGCGTTGAATGCTGCGATGTTAAGGGCGGACGCGATGTCGACGCCTTTTGGGACGAATTTCTCGGCTAGAATCACGACGTAGACTTGTAAGCCGGGAACGTTCATGAAGGCAAACACGCCCATGAGCAGGATCGTTGCGAGTCCGAAAACTTTGGATGGGGCGGTGAAGTAGAGCAATCCGAGCACGATGGCTTGCGCGATGAACATGTAAAATAGGGCTTGGATTGGCCGTTTGTTCGCGACTTTTCCGCCGATCATGTTGCCGACTGCGATGGCGATTCCGTAGATGAAAAGGAGAATCGCGATGGTGCTCGTTGGGAAACCGGTGACTTGTTCGAGTAGCGGTGTTAGATAGGTGAATACGACGAAGGTTCCGCCGTAGCCTAGTGCTGTGATGGCGAACACGAGTAGTAGTGGGCCATTTGTGAGTACTTTGACTTGGTCGCCGAGCGTCATTTTGGTGCCGGGACGCAGTTTTTTCGGAATCAGGATGAGGTTCGCGATAAGGGCGATGATGCCGATTGCTGCGATGCCGAAGAACGCGACGCGCCAGCCGAACTGTTGCCCGACGAGTGTGCCGATTGGGACGCCGGTTACGGTTGCGATGGTGAGTCCGGTGAACATGATGGAAATGGCGCTTGCCCGCTTGTTTGGTGGGACGAGGTCAGCCGCGATGGTGGACCCGATGGACATGAAGACGCCGTGCGCGAAGGCGGAAATGACGCGGGCGATGAGTAGTAGCGCGATGGTGTTGGAGAATGCCGCGGCCAAGTTGCCGAGTATGAATACAATCATGATGGCGAGCAGTAACGTTTTGCGATTCATGCGTGATGTGAGTGCGGTCAGGATTGGTGCGCCGAACATGACGCCAACTGCATAAAGCGAGACGGTCAGACCTGCTGTGCTCACTGGTATTGCTAAGTCTTCGGCGATGAGTGGCAACAACCCGACGCTGATAAATTCGGTCGTTCCAATCGCAAAAGCACTAACTGCTAAAGCTAATAAGGCAAAAATATTTCGATTCCCTTTCAAAGTTAAACCCTCCTAAGTTCTGCTTGCTTTTTTGATGACAAGTGTTATTATGATACTTAGTAGACATTAAAACAAGTACGTACTTTTTTGTGCTGTAGGCACTTTTTAGTACCTATGAAAAGGAGCCAAATATGAAAAAGAAATATAATATCTCCGTCGAGGCTACACTTGAAGTCATTGGCGGCAAGTGGAAATGTGTGATTCTATGCCATTTAACGCACGGAAAAAAACGGACGAGCGAGCTAAAACGCCTTATTCCATCCATCACGCAAAAAATGCTCACGCAGCAATTGCGAGAGTTAGAGCAAGATGGGATTATCAATCGGATTGTGTATAATCAAGTGCCGCCGAAAGTGGAATATGAATTGAGTGAATACGGGCAATCACTGGAGAGTATTTTAAGTGCGCTGTGCAATTGGGGTGACGGCCATATTGAGCGTGTTTACGGAGATCGGTCGGAATTTTTGGAAGAGAGTATTTTGAATCAATAGAGCAACGAAAGGCAGGTTTAGTGTAAGGGATCGGTACCTTCACTAAACCTGTTTTTAATTTAGAAAGCCCTTAGTAGAAAACCTTTACCCACTTCACTTTTAACTTCCATCGTGGTAGATGTTGTCGTAAAACGGATATCTTTCGCTGTTAGTGATTCATGATCGTGGATAATATTGCCGCTTGCGACATAGAGGTGGACTGATTTTGGCAATGCAATGTGGCAACCCTTTGGAAAAATAAAATAGTTCAATGCAGGTGTACTAGGTGCTAATTGTGTAATTAATGGTACTTCGAAAAATAGAGAATCTAGGTTAGCATTGCTTTTTAAATTCGCCTTTCCTATTGTCAAATTTCCATTGTACCCAGTACGTTCTAGTAAAACTGCTTTTCCAGTGAATTCGAAAACACCAGGAATACAAAAGTAAAAACCTTTACATAATGGTCCGAAGCGAGTACCCATGTATTCGATTGTCGCGCCATCCTCTTCTATAATTCCTAGCGTAGTCGCCGCAATGTTGCCTAATACAGAAAAAGAGGAGTTGCTTTCCATTCTAGAAATGATATAGGGAAAAAGTGATTCTTGCGCGTCATGTAAAATTTTATAGTTAGAGATACTTTCTTGTAACAAGAGCCTAGACAATGATAGCGCCTCCAATACATTCAGAACCGCTATAAAGAGCGATATGTTGACCTGGCAAAAGAGCTCGTACTGGTTCATCAAATAGGATATGTGTACGCTCGTTCCTTGGAGAAATGGTGACTCTAATATTTGCCTTGCGGTAGCCTGTTTTGGCATGACAAATAAGCGAATCAAAGGTGTTACTGGCGTGTGAAAACAAGCTTATACTCTCAATTAGAGCTTCCGTGACGAATAATTGAGGATGATTATGATCTTCGCTAACGGTGAGCGTATTATTTCTGTCATTTTTCTCAATCACGGTTAGTCGTAGCGTAGTGTCTTTTGTCACGAATTCATAGCTTGAACCGATTTTATAAAAAGCCAAACCATCGTGTTCGCCGATTTCCTCTTGTTCATGAATGATAGCGCCTTTTTCCTGGTCTACAAAATCACGAATAAACTGGTTAAATTCTTGCTCGCCAATATAGCAAAGACCATCAGAATCGGTTTTTGCGGCGGTTGCAAGCTTCGCGCCAATAGCAAGTTCACGGATTTCCCACCTCGCCAATCCGGATAACGGGAAAATCACATTTTCTAATTGTTCTTTTTTCAGCATGCTTAGAAAATAGGTTTGTTCATTTTGATCAGCGCCAGTCATAAGCTTGATATCGTTATCGACAACGCTTATTTTGGCGTAATGGCCCGTCGCGATGTAATCAGCGCCTAATTGTTTTGCGTATTTCTTGAAAAGACCGAATTTTACTTCTTGGTTACAGCGGACATCAATGCTGGGATTTTTCCCTTCCAAATGGCCGCGAACGACATGTTTAAATACACGTTCCATATATTCTGTCTCAAAATTAATCGAGTAGTAAGGAATATCAAGCTCAGTCGCGACTTTTACAACATCTCGATAATCTTCTATTGCAGTACAAATGCCATCCTCATTTTTCTCGTCCCAGTTTTTCATGAACAAGCCGATGACGTTATATCCTTGTTTTTTTAGTAAATAGGCGGCAACCGATGAGTTTACGCCGCCACTCATACCTACTACTACTGTTATATTTTTTTTCATAGAGACACTTCCTTTTGCAATAAGTCTTGGATTTTCAAAATTGTTTTTACTAGAATTTTTGTAGCGTTTTCGATATCTGCAATCGTTAAATCTGGACCAAAACTAATGCGAACGGATTCGGTATTTCTTGGGTTTTCTGGGCCAAACATCGAAACTAAAACATGGCTTAACTGCACGCTTCCAGAAGAACAAGCAGAGCCAGCCGAAATCGCAATACCAGCGAGATCTAGATGCGGGACTAGCAAATTCGATGGAATACCGGGAAACCAGATATTTAAAATATGCGGTGCCTTGTTTGTATTGCTACCATTGACTTCAAAAGCAACTTGCCCAGCGATACCTCGTAAAAATGTATTCCGCAATGCTTGGATATGAGGCACAACGTTATTTTCAGGCTGTTGCATGATTTTCACCGCGTATGCAAACCCTGCGATTCCCGCAATATTCTCCGTCCCAGCGCGATTATTTTCCTCCTGTTCGCCGCCTTTTACTAAGCTCTCAATTTTGCAACCCTGTCTTTTAAAAAGAAAACCAATCCCTTTAGGTCCGCTAATTTTATGGGCAGAGGTGGAAAGTAGGTCTACGCCAAGTTCAGTGACATCGATATTTTGCGTTTCATAGGCCTGAACAGCATCTGTATGGAAAATCATTGTCGGGTGATGCTTTCGAATCAGCGCGTTAATCTCCTTAATCGGCATAATAGCACCCGTTTCATTATTCACCATCATGATAGACAGAAGAACCGTGTCGGGGCGGATTGCTTGTTGCAAAACATCTAGACAAATGGAACCGTCCGCTTGTGCTGCCAAATAAGTAACTTCAAAACCTTGTGTCTCTAAATAGGACATTGCCTCCTTCACAGAAGCATGCTCGATTTGTGTCGTAATAATGTGCTTTCCGGCATTTCGAGGCAGTTGATTTATCACACCAAAAATGGCTAAGTTGTTGCTTTCTGAGCCACCACTTGTCATAATAATTTCGTTTTCTTTCGCGCCAATACTCGTAGCTAACGTAACTTTGGCTGAATCTAAAATGTAGCGAGCCTTCCGACCAAATCGGTGTACACTGGATGGGTTCCCGAATTCTTGCTCCATCACAGCAAACATTGTTTCTAGTACCGATGGGTGTATCGGTGTAGTTGCAGCATAATCTAAATACATGTTAACCCTCTTTTCTCATATAAAATAATTGATGTGCATCCTAAAATTTTTGATGCCAAGCGACAATTTCTTGTCTAGGGTTATCGTATGATTTATTTAGAAAGACATCTAATCAAAAAATACTTACAGATGAGCATTTTATGAAAAAAATCGCTACCAAATAGGATTCGGAGCTATTCTCCGAGTTTTTTATCATGAAAAGCTGTCCCTAAATTTTAGGTCACACTAGCAGTATCCAATACTAAGATTATTTGTGAAGGATAACGCATGAGGTCAACAAAGCCATGATTTAACAGGGAATTCATATCCTTATTTTTTCAAAAAATATATGTGTTATGTCATTTTTTGGTCAGATACATTGGCTGTTATCACATAAAATGAAAACATTACATCCATTTTGTATGCAAGGAGGGATGCCTGTAATAGCAATGTATATGGAGAAGCATAAGTACAGAAAAAAATTATGTTTGAGGGGAGGAATAGCTTATTATTATGAAATCAATGTTTAAAATAATGCTGATTGTTCTAGTTATTGCGAGTCAAATGCACATCAGTATTCCGAATGCCAAAGCTGTTTCGAAAAATGCGGCGAGCCAAACAATGGCCGAGACTGTAAAAGTAAATACGTTCGCCGAGTTGAAGAAGGCTTTGCAAGACGCGACTGTGGAAAGCATTAGTATTGAAGCAGATATTGCGTTTTCAGAAGATATTCAGATGAATTGGCGAAATGTCAGTATCAACGGTAACGCGGATCAAGGTGTGATTGTGGATGCGAGACAATACGCCATTCGTGCAAAAGAGAATTACACCGGTGAAAATCGCACATTGACGGTTGAGAATATGAAAGCGCTTGGTATGCGTGCGGCGGACTATAAGTTCATCGAAGCCAATCGTGGTTGGGACGTCGTTTTTCAAGGTATGGATTACAACGGTTCTAAGCTTGTGAAGGCATCGAACGGAACAGTAAGTTTTGTCGGTCAAAATACGGTGAAGACACTGTATGAAAATGCGAGTGTGCGTCATGTCATATTCAAGGAAAACGGTCATTATAACGGGATTGCTGCGGATGGCGCCAAACGTGCTGCTTTTGCCTTTGATGGCGAGTATGTAGGCGGAAAAGCGGTTGGGAAAGTGAGCGTGGAGCCTAGCGCTAACGTGAACATCGCGGTTGCACCGAAAGATACAGAAGGCCTATACTATTATCCCGCTTTTGATGGCAAGGTATACGATATTAATGTCGCAGAATCGGCGGCGCTAAAAATTGATGCATCGGGAACTGCGATAGGTTTTGCAGCGAGGGGCGCATACTACTCAACGCCGACAATAACTGTGCATAAAGATGCAAAATTGGCGCTTACAAGTCGCGGTGGTGGCGAATATCCAGCTGTGGATTTACAAGAAGCAGGCGTGATTAACATTCATCCAGAAGCCACTTTTATGGTCACAGGAAATAGCATGAAGGGCGTCATTACTGCGGTTGGCGGTTCGAGAATAACGCTGGATAATCCAAAAGCATACGATATCAAAAACAAGAAGTCGCATAGCCCGCTTTTTTACGCTACTAAAAACACGATGTTTGCGATTAAAGATGCTACAGTGATGACTTGGACGAAGACAGGCGGCGAATACGATCGAGAGCCCGACAATGCTTGGGAGAAAAACATGGTGACAACAACCATTGATGGCTCAAGCTCCAAAAATACGGAATCTACCGACGCAGACTTGGAAGCGAAATTTCAGATGCTAAACTACGGAAGAATTAGCGGAAGCGGCGAGGCTAGCTCAAATGAAAAGCCAATCATTTACGCTGAGGATAAAACCATCAAAGTAGGCAATGAGTTCGATCCACTAGAAGGCGTGACGGCGCATGACGCAGAGGATGGCGACCTAACGAAGGACATTAAGGTGTTACGGAATGAGGTCAATCCAAACGTGCCAGGAATTTACGAAGTGGAGTATTCGGTAACGGATTCAGACGGCAATACAACGACGAAAACCATCAAAGTTACGGTTCGATCAAACGAAAAACCAGTCATCAACGCTGAAGATAAAACTATCGAGGTAGGGGATAAATTTGATCCAAAAGAAGGTGTAACGGCGCATGACGCAGAGGATGGCGACCTAACAAAAGACATCAAGATACTCAAAAATGAGGTTAACCCAAACGTGTCAGGCGTTTACGAAGTGGAGTACGCAGTCACTGATTCAGATAGCAACACAACAACCAAAACAATCAAAGTCACCGTCATTCCGAAAGAAGAGTACTTATTGACAGCAGACGAGTACGAAATGTTTGACGATTACATCACCGGTACCAACTCTCCCAACATCAAAAAAGTCCAACTTGTCGTAGATGGCGTTGTTAAAAATACAACGGCCACAACTGGCGAAGAATACAGAATTTGGGCCGCTGAATTCATCACAGATCCTAATCAAAAAGTCGAAATCTATGGGCTTGACGCATCTGGAAAAGTAGTCGCCAAAAAAGATGTCATAATCAAAAAAATCGAGACGAAACTGACTGCCAATGATTACGATTTTGATCGCCATGATGAATACATTACTGGTACACATTCACGAGACATCGTGAAAGTAAAAGTTTTCGTAAATGGTCGCGATCGGATGACAGCATCAACGAATAACGCTGGAAAAGGAAACTACAAAATCTACGCCCGCCAATACATTACTAAGTTTACAGATGATGTAGTGATTAAAGGTTTGGACAGAAAAGGTAACGTCATTGCAGAGGCGAAAGTCAACATCGTGAAATCGCAAACAGAACTGACTGCTAGCGACTTTATTATGACGCTTGATGAAAATATTACAGGTAAAGCAAGCAGTGATATTAAGCAAGTGAAACTGAAGGTCAATGGCAAAATTGTAAATCAGATAGCCACAAAGAATGGCCAGTATGAAATTTATGCACAAGGAAAAATTATGAGTGAAACAGATGACGTGACGATATGTGGTTACAATGAAGAGGGCGTCTTGCTTAAGGAAGTCCCTGTCAATGTCAAATATCTCATGGATGGTGCAGACATTACGGCTGATCCCTATAAAATAGGTGAAGACCTGATTACTGGAACAGCGACGGGTGGTGCGCATAAAATTGATCTAGTTGTCAATGGCAAAACGGTGAACCATGCATTTGTGAAAGGTGGTAAATATGCAGTATATGCGCTCGGCTATGTCAAAAACAGTACAGATAAAGTAGAAGTCGTATCGTATTCTAAATTAGGATTTGAAATTAAGCGAACAACAGTGATGGTAACAAACTAATTTTTAGAGAAAATAAATAAACAAGGTCCACTAGGGGATTAGGAAAGAGGAACAGAATGAATAAATATGTAGTAGGATTAGGCACATTAGCATTAGCAGGTTCATTATTTGTAGTACAGCCAGGAGATGTTCACGCACAGGAGAACACAACACAGCGCAGCGAGATTGGAACATACGGCTTGAGCTTGCTAGCGAGTGGTGAACTAGAAGGAAGATTGACACCATACATCCTAGGAGTGCCGAAATCAGGTAATATCGCCGCGCATTATACGGCCAAATCGATTGTTAGCATTGGCTTGCTTGATAAATCGAATTTGATTGTAAAAATTCCAGATGAATTCAAATATGTTGCGTTACAAGATGAATTCAAACGAGCAATCAAGGGTAGTATTACGTATCCAACATTGCTCGGCTCGGCAACACACGAATACACGGCAGGGGACATTACTATTTATGCAGACCGAATTGTCCTAAAAAACCCAAGAGCTAGCTACATTATTGGTTCTAAATTCAGCGCGGATCTTTCCATTGATTACGGTTCGATTTTAGACAAATACCCAAATATTCCAATTGATGAGAATCCATCTGGTTACTCTTTTGCGGCGGTACTTTCAGAAGATGCGATGATTGATTTCAACTTAATTGGCTCAAAAGAAGGTAAATGGGTAACAGAAGAAACAGCAGCAATTAGAAAATAAGGGAGTGTGGAGAAATGAATAAACGTCAAGTTCTAGCAGTAGGTTTGGCAGCGATGGTAGGATTAAGTGCACTACAAGTCGATGGTGTGGTTGCATCAGCGCAAGAAGTAAATACAGGTGGCTCAACAGATACGTTGCATATTTTGGCGGAGAGCTCTTTAGAAGGATCTCTCGCTAAATATATTCCGGGTGTGAACAACTCTGGTAAGGCGACGCTACATTACGAAGGCAAAAGCTTAGGATTTGTCGACTTTGATAACGCGAATTTACTGATTAAAATTCCAGATGAATTCAAATATATCGCGCTGCAAGACGAGTTTTTAGGAGCTATCACGGGAGAAATTTCGACACCAAACGGCACGAAAAAAATTACACCAAGCGATTTGAAAATTTTCTCTGATCGCGTTGTTGTCGAGTTTCCAAAATCATTTTTCATTATTCAGGGGAAATATAGAGCAGATGTCGTGCTTGATTTCGGTAAAATTCTGAAAAAATACCCTAACATTCCGATTGATAACGCACCGTCTGGCTACAAATTTTCTAGCACGCTAGCTTTTGCTTCTTCACCGTGGGATATTATTGAAGATCCAATATTTGGCTCATTATCAGGTGATTATACAACAAATGAGACAGAAGCCGTTGTGAAATAACTAGTTTATAGGTGAGTAGAAAGTCGATAAGATGAATGAAAACCGTCTTATCGACTTTCATTTTTGAAAAGTAAGAGAGTGAAAACAATGAATCTAGGAAATTTAATACTTTATGATGTGATGGTTTATAGAAAAATTGGTTTGCCTAGATGCTTTGGAAAAGTTGTATGAATCATGAAAATGGCGTTCGAAACATTTATATATTTGATTTGCTAAGCTATTTACCAATTCTAGCACCAATTATTTTTTAAGCTGTGGCATCATTTGTTAAGGAGAGGTAAGTACGAGATGAAGAGATTAATTAGTATGTTGTTAGTTTTAGTTATTTGTGGCAGTGCCATGCTTCCGAGTGTTGCAGGGCAGGCGAGTGTGGATGCGGGCAATTTCGATATTGGTTTAGAAGTGTATGATGATCCGATTATTAGTAATGGTCAAGTGAATATGAAGGTCACGCTTAGTGCCGATGCGAATACGATTGTGGATGAGAATGGCTTGGTTAAAGTGACGATTTCACGGGAGATTTTTTCGTCGGGGGATTTGGCGAATATTTATTCCGATGCCTTTACGTTTGATCATATGGAAAATCCAGCAAACGATGATCCGAATAGTATTGCGGTGTATGTAAAGCCAGACGCGAGTTACAATGAGGGCGGTGCTTGGTCGGCTTCTTTCCGTTTGGCATTTCAAGCGCCATTATTGCGACCGGGAACGGAGATTAGTCCTGAGCAAACATTTGAAGTAACGTATAACGGTAAATCGGATTCGCAAACGTTACGGGTGGAAGTTGAGGAAGGCGGAAAACCGACTCCTTTTGAGAAATGGTGGAAATCCGCGGTCGATTCGAATGGCATTGGTATTTTAGATGAGCGTGATTCTAGGTACAATATTTTTCATTTAGCGGTGAATCCATATGGTGACTTTGAATTAGGCGATGTGACGGTGACGGATCAGATTCCAGATGGTTTATCGGTGGAACAAAGTCCAGTTATAACACCGAATATTGAAGCTAGTGATTTTGCTGCGGTTAAGGGGATTCGAATTGTAAAAATTGCAACAGATGGTTCGCGAAAGTATGTGACGAGTCAGTATAAAGATGCTATTTCGTTTGATGAAGCGACGCAACGTCTCGAAGTGAATTTTAAAAATCTGACGAAAACTGATTGTTTGTTGATTGAATATCGTGTGAATATGGATACGAATAAAGAGGTTTATAAGAATACAGCTACGATGCAAAGTACGAATATGGATGATGTTTCGGGAAGTATTTTAGTGCGTCCGGATAGTAATACGAATTTTAATAAGGTATTAACAAAATCAGTGGATAAGAATTTATTAATTGGTGATGATAGCACGCTCGCTTACTCGCTAACGTTGAGGGCGATTGCTGGTACGATTAAGGCGGGGCAAGTTTTTACAGACACACTAGATAATCGCTTGCAATATCGAAAAATGTTGGCAGGGACAGATTTATTTGACATGAAACTTGCCGGACAAACGATGATGTTCACCGCGAAAAAAGACATTACGCTAGGTGAAAAAGGGGAAGTGACGTTCGAGGTAGACGCCGCGGATCTTCCTGTTGGTGGCACAGTGACGAATAAAAGTGAAATCAAGTTGGATGATAAGCAATATGACTCCAATACGGTCGTGACGAAACGAGTAAGCAACGGCGTTTTGATTCGAAAAGTGGATCAAGAAGATAGCGGTAAACTTTTGGCTGGGGCAACGTTTCAAGTGTTGAATAAAGCTGGAGATGTGGTTCGTGAAGGTACGACGAATAGGGCGGGAGAACTACTTTTTAAAGATATTGAACCGGGAGAATACACCGTAGTTGAGACCGCGGCACCTGAAGGCTATGCTTTAGATACGACACCGAAACCGCTTATTATTGAGGCTGATAACTCGGAAATAATAGAGTTGCTCTTTAAGAATGCGCGAAATGATGTAGGCTCTATCCAAGTTGACAAAGTAGATGCCGAAACAAAAGATAAGTTGGCCGGCGCTCAGTTCACGTTGACATCAGATCAGGGAATTAAAACAGGAAAGACCAACTCAGATGGCGAATTACGTTTTGAAAATTTGGAGCCGGGGCACTATATTTTGGAGGAAGTTGTGTCTCCTGAAGGTTATGTTTTGGACCGAACCAAAAGAACAATCGAGGTTATTAGCAGTGAAACGAAGGCCATCACGGTTACCGTTGAAAACAACCGCGCAAAAGGTTCCGCCATACTAACGAAAAAAGATAGCGATACGGGGCAGGTTCTTTCCGGTGTGGCATTCCAACTGCTCGATAATAAAGGAAACATCGTTCAAAATCAGCTAATCACCGATGAAAATGGAGAAATCAGGGTTGAAAATATGGCATGGGGCGAGTATTCTTTTAAAGAAATCAAGGCGCAGGAAGGATATATATTAGATGAGAAAGAGGTTGCGTTTGAAATTAACCAGTCGAATGCTACGAAAACCATAGAACTAACGAAATTAAACGAGCAACTAGAGCCGAATCAGCCTGAAAAGCCACAAAAACAACCAGAATTACCGACAGCGGGGGATCAGGCTTCACCATGGGTAGTGTTGTTCGGGGCATTGGTATCCGTATTAGGAATCCGAATATACATGAAATCAAGAAAATAAGCGAATAAAGAAACTATCCATCGATACCAATGCTTTACTGGCATAGATGGATAGTTTCTCTTTTTTGATCTAGTTCTCTGATGCGCTTGTCAGTTTTTCATAGCAATTTTGTAAATTTTTAATATCTAGGGGTGTCGGAAACATGGAAATGCAGACGACCATTGCATCATTTTTGAAAGAGAGGCCGGGAATATTGGTGACGACGATATCGTACATGGAAGCTTTTTTCTTGAAGGCGGATAGGGTGAACTCTTCTGTGATGGAGATGTTAAATTTATTATCGAATTGGACGTAGAGTTCATCCTTAATGAGTTCCATATGCTCGATATCTGTATCTAAAAGTATGAAAACGTTGACAGTAGGCGTCCCTTGCTGCAGATGGATAGCGAGATTGCGCCAATGTGTTAGCAGCATATAAGTAAGTGTGTCCCGCCGATTTTTATTGTACCCTGAGGACCCAAAGATTTTTTTGAGTGTTTCGTTTAGTATGTCTGTAAAGTAAGGATGTTGGTTTGTAATTCGATGTACTAAAGCTTGGTGCGAATTGTAGAGAATATAGTTTTCACTGCTCAAATTGCTTGAGAGTACGGCAGTATTATAAATATTGATGAGGATATGCTCTTTATTTTCGATGGGAATTTCTAGTTTGTTGGATAAGGTATCAAGTAGTTGTTGATTTTTTTCTACTGAAATTTTTACAGCATTATCACTAGCAATTAATTCTTCTAGATGCTCATAGTTGAACGCGAATTTTGTATGGATGAATACGCCGAATAGACTGTAAGCGACGGGTTCTGTTAACTCGATTTTAAATACTGATTTGAAAAGACCAGTCAGTACTTTGTTTTTTAGGAGAGACGTATCTACTCCCTCTGGGAATTTGGCGTCTTTCGATTGGATGTGTCCATTTCTGACGCGTGTAAGGATAATCATGATCCAAAGCCGGAGCCGATTTAATTCGCAAAAATCCATTTGCTGCCCATTCCCTTTAGCGACCCAAGTAAGGATTTTATCAAGTGCACCGATTTGGATTTTGGGAAAAGGAATGTTGGAAATGCCGTATTTCTCTTCCATGACGTGAATGATGAGATTGCAAATTTCAGACTCGTCCCCCGTTAATAACAGTGGTTGCGAGCTTATTTTTATTTTCTTTTTCTTCAATGTTTTGTTGAGATAAGAGATTGTTCTGCGGAGCGTGGAGCTACTGATGAATAATTTTTCAGAGAGTGAGTCAATGGAATGGTTTTCATTAAAGAAAATTTCTTCGATTAACGAAAATTCTGTACTATCATGCAAAATAGCGGCGTATAAATAATTGATATTATAATTCATCGGAATATATGTGTAAAAACCATTTTTGGACGATAAAATCTCGATGGGGGCTGCATAATCGTTTATTTGCTCTATGTCCTTTCGTAGGGTGCGGCTGTTAAATCCCAGTGTAAAGCTTATTTTATCGAGCGTCATGTTTTTATTATCGTATAGCAAGTTGATGATTTTAAGATGACGCAGGTGTTGCTTGGATAGGCAGTTTTTCATAATAAGTTTCCTCCTTTTTCTGATAGCTATAATCAATTGGAATAAATCTGTAGTGATTTTGAAACTGTTTGCACGTGCAGAACGTATAGTATATTACTATATGTTTTTCGAAAAATACAGGGTTAGGATGCTAATTTGAAATATGTATAGACTTATAAAAGCTTTTAGATAGCTTGTTTTCAAATGTTAAAGGTGTATCTTGTCAAAAAATGCATTTTCACGTGTGATTTTTGAACAGATTAAAATTGTGGACTATATTAAACTAATTTATGCAAGTTATGAAATCGCGAAAGTGATTTTGGTTACAAAAAATCTATAGAATTCGAGTGTGTAAAAGATGAATGAAGATACGGTATTTTTATGCAGCAGTGTTCATAGTTGGAACGGGACTAGGTTGTATCATAAAACAGCGAGGTCTTTAGCGCAGGATGGTTACAAGGTTGAGCTTATGGCAATTGAGCAAGGTAGAAATATTACTAGCGAACTTACCAACGTGCAATTACGGATTTTGCCGAAGAGAAAACGTTATTTCAGACCGTTAAATTGGTGGAAAATTTACCAAGCTGCTATAAACTCGAAAGCAGGTTATTTTCACTTTAATGATCCGGAACTACTTTTAGTCGCGTTGTTAGTGAGGGCGCGAAAAAAGGATGCTATTTTTATATACGATATGTATGAAAATTTCCCTAAAGCTATCCAATCGAAACCATGGATTTGGCGGGGAATGAGAATGCCGCTCTCTAAAATGATTCGACAACTTGAGCGTAGGCTGTTGATACGAATGGATGCCGTCATATTTGCAGAACGTTCGTACAAAGTAGATTATGATTTTCTTAATTGCCCCAAGATTGATACATATAATTTTCCGACATATCAACCGCCTTTTGAGGTGAAAAGTGGAAGTGTAAAAAAATTAGTTTACATTGGAGATATCACAAAAGCTCGTGGCTTGATGGAAATGTTACAGCTAGCAAAATATATTAAACAACATTGGGGTACAGACTTTGAACTTGTTTTAATCGGTACAATGGCTCCTGAATTAGTGGATCAAATGACTAATTTTATACGTGAAAATGATTTACAGGAGCAAGTTTTCTGGAAGGGAACCATTCCATATGATGTAATGTGGGAAGAACTTTATTCAGCGGATATTGGTTTATGCTTGCTTCATCCGCTTCCTAATTACTTGAATTCACTCGCAACGAAGTTATATGAGTATATGGCTGCCAATATGGCTATTGTTGCTTCTGATTTTCCCGATTGGAAGGAGTTAATCGATGGTACAGAAGCTGGCGTTTGCGTGAATCCTTTGAATATTGAAGAGTTGGGTGGGGCTGTGATGCGATTATTAGATAGACCGGAGCTTATTGCGAGAATGGGAAGTAGTGGTCGTTATTATTTTGAAAATTTTTACAACTGGAGTCATGAGGAGAAAAAGTTACTTGAATTGTATCAAAAGATGGGAAAAATAAATGAGGAAAGGTGCTTATAGATGCATACATTAAGTTTTAAAGATATTTGGAGTGTGGCTAAAAAGAACATTATTTGGATTACTGCATTTCCAATTGTTTTACTAGCGACGGTTTTCATTTTGTATTCTTATTTTATACCGAAGCAGTATACATCGAATGTACAGTTATTTGTCACAGTAAATGCGGACGGGGTGGCATCGCAAACGTATGAGTCGCTATTGATGACGCAGGGACTGACAGATACGTATGCGAAGTTGATTCAAAGTCCGAAAGTACTGAAAAATGTAGTGAAGGAAACGAAAGCAGTAGAGAGTTTTGAGGAGATACAGAGAAAAACAGCCGTGAATGTGGATGAGAAATCGCTCGTTTACAGCATAAGTTATAAGTCGGAAAATCCTGAAGAAAGTGCGCTTGTTGTGAATGCCATCGCGAAATATGCGTCGAAGGAATTAAAAGCGTTGGTGAAAGGTACGAAGGTAACAATCATTACCTCAGGCGAGTATGGGACGGCGATTTCGAATGTGAGTAAGTACATTATTACTTTCATCATTGGAATTATATTAAGCATTAGTTTTCTAATTATCGCTATTTTGCTTGATACGATAGTTACGAAGGAGGAGCAGTTAACTGACATGGGCGTGGTGGTTCTTGGAGATGTGCCGCATGTTCGAAAAAGGAGGAGTAGAGATTGAGTACTTTGAAAAAGAGTCATGAAGATAAGTTGATGTGGGATAAGTTGCCTGTCACAGAAGTAAGGTCGGTTTTTTTTGAAAAGTTAAACTCGATTCAGTCTAGTATTCAGTTTTCTAATAATAAGGCACAGATTATTACAGTGACTTCGGCGCATAAAGGTGAAGGGAAAACATTTACATCAATGAACTTGGCAGCTGTTTATGCAATGCAAGGGAAGCGGGTGTTGATCATTGATGCGGACATGCATAACCCGCGATTGAGTAAGTCGTTTCAGCAAGTGAATCAACCAGGATTTAGTTCGGTTTTAACAGGTGTGGTTGATTACCAGGAGGCTGTACAGGAAACAGGGCTGGAGAACCTTTACTTTTTGCCGGTTGGACCGTTACCACCAGCGCCAACAAAATTATTGAACTCCGAACATTTTCAAACTTTTATAGCGTGTGTTCGTGAAGAGTATGATCTTATCTTGTTTGATACACCACCGATTTTATTAATATCTGATTCGCGAACGATTGGTGCGGCAAGTGATGGTGTGATTTTAGTAATTAAAGCGGCTTACACTAAAAAAGCAGATATTTGTCGAGCGATTGATTTGATTGAGGCGAAGCAAGACAAGTTTTTAGGTGCGATATACAACGACAAGAAACTTAGCAAAAGAGAGATGGCGACGTACAGTTATTATTAGGAGAGAAGCGCGTGGAATGGTTGTAATGAAGGAAAGTTGGAAATTAATTATTTGCATGTTGTTGCTTTGTTTTGGCGTTGTGGCAAGTCTATTAAGTGGTATCGGCATTATCATGGCGATTTGTGTTTTGCTACTTGTACTCGTATTCATGCTTGATTTTAATAAGATAGAATATGCGCTTTGGATTGGGATTGTTGTGACTTCATTTTTTGGTTCCTATTTAGGGTTGCCGGGGAATAATAGTATTTTTCTTTTTCGGGTTTTGTTGTTATTACATGTTCCGTTGTTTCTGTGGAAGTTGTCGCGGAATCGATTAGGTTATAGCAAAATGGAAAAAGTGATTGTGATTCTGATTATGTGTTGGTTGTTTGGAAATGTGGCATCGATGCTTTGGGCGAATTATATCAGTGCGACGTTTCGTTATCTGTATTTTGTTTTTGAGGCGGGGTATTTGATTTTAATTACGCTTTATCATGTGCGTTCGAAAAAGGATTTGGCGCTGCTTACGTATTTTATTAGTGCGGTATATGGTTTTTGTCTCGTTATTGGCTTGATTGAGGTTTTGACGGGGTGGCATATGAGTCTTTCGGGAAATGTGTTGGAGTATACGCAGGAACGGCATAAATATCGGCCGGCGGGATTGCAATATAATTATAATGATTTTGGCGCGTTTTTGGTGATGTTTTTGCCATTGGTTGTGTGGGGCATTAATACGTGGAAGTGGCATGTGAAGTATGTATTGATTGTTGCGGTTGTTGGTTTGAGTGGTTTTTTAGTTATCAATACGTATTCGCGGGTTTCGATGGTGATTTGGATTATCGAGGTGGTCGTGCTGTTAATTCTTTGGTTTAGAGTGTGGGGTGTGATTGCTTCGGTCATTGGGTTGCTGGCAATTGTGTCTGTGAACGTGTTGCACCTAGGGGCCGAGAATAGTAGCTTATTCACAGATGTGGTTTCGGCTTTTACGGAAAAAGGTGGATCGACGAATGAGCGATTGATGATGTACCAAAAAACGTTGCAAATTATTAATGAGTCGCATTTTTTAGGTGTTGGCGTTGGGAATGTTCCGATTGAGTTGAATAATTCGATTATGGGCCATGGGACGATGGATAACGCGTATCGGGCACCGCATAATTTTATTCTAGAAACAGTCGGGAATATTGGACTGTGGTCATTCTTTTTATTCGCGGTGATTGTGATGGTGTTGATTTTGAGTTTGAAATATCTTTTCGTGCATATGAAATACGGCTTTTTTGCAGTCGTTCCAGTGTTAATTATGGCTGAATTTTTAAGTGCGTCGGTTGGGATTAGTACGATTATTGAGATTCGGTTTTTGTGGATTTCGTTAGGGATTGCGCTGGCGATTGTTAGTAATCAGGCTTTTTGGAGGAGAGATGGTGAATGGGGTTTTTAATCGGGGTTGTCGGGATTGTGCTGGCTGGTTTTGGAGCAATTGGGCTGTATAGCTGGTTCTACAAATCGCGACGAATTGAGATTTTGCAGCAGATGCTGGAGAAAAAGCAGGAGTATGCGGATGGGATTGCTGAAAATAAGATTGTGATTGCTGGTGGTAGTGAGGTTTTGTATAGTTTTGATACGGATTGTTTGAGTGAGCATCTAGGTGTTCCCACGGTTAATTTGGGCTCTAATATTGGGTTTGGCGCGGGTTTTATTATCGATCAAGCGAAATTGTGTTTGAAAAGTGGTGATACGTTGGTGCTATCGTTGGCATACGGGTTGTACGATCGACCGTTGTATGATGTTTTTGCGTATGAGTATTTTCGGATGTATGATCGGGGTCAGTTGTATCGCTTTACTTGGAAAGAGCGTGCGTATTATTTGATGAAAAATTTTGTGTTGAATTTGCGTTTTGAGGAGAAGTCGTTTGATATGAGTCCATCGGGTTTTTATCGAAATATTCATGGTTGCGAATTGCCAAAGCATAAAAAAATACCACTGCAGTTTGCGGAATTTGAGGAGAATGCGGTGACAGCTAATTTGCTAGCTTTAAAAAATTATTGTGAACGGCATCAGATTGAGTTTTACCTCACGTATCCGGATACGGTGTATTTTGAAATGTATGAGATGGAGCCGTTTTTTGGGGAATTGGAGTCGTTTTTAACGCAGCATTTTCATGTGTTGGGAAGTACTAGTTTGTATATGTATGATTCGGAATATTTCTATAACTCTGTTTACCACGTGAACAAGAAAGGGCAAGCGGAGCGTACGAAAAATATGTTAAAAGAGTTAGGAAGGAGGTCCGTTCGTGGGCGAAAAGCGGTGGATAGATGGCCGAGTTAGTGTGATTATGCCTTGTTATAACGGTGAAACGCATATTCAAGAAGCGATGGAAAGCGTGATGGCGCAGACGTATCAGAATTGGGAACTTATTGTTGTCGATGACGGTTCAACGGATGCGAGTCGGCAGATTGTGGTGGAGTACGTGAGGCGAGATAAGCGGATTGTGGCGCTAGAATCGGCTGGAAATGAAGGTGCTGCTATGGCTAGGAATAAGGGCATGGCGATGGCCAGTGGGCGATACATTGCTTTTTTGGATAGCGATGATTTTTGGGCGACGAATAAGTTACAAAAACAGTTGGAGTATATGAGAAAGCTGGATGTAGGTTTTACTTTTACGGCGTATCAAAGTGTGGATGAGCGGGGCGATTTGAAAAAAATTATCCGAGTTCCAGAAACGATGACATATCAAAAATTGCTTCGGAACACGATTATTGGTTGCCTCACTGTGATGTTGGATCGGAATATTGTTGGTGAAGTTAGGATGCCAAAACTCCGGTCGAGGCAGGATACAGCGACGTGGTTAGGTATTTTGAAAAAAGGTCATGTGGCGTATGGGATACCGAATGTATTGGCTTATTATCGTGTTGTTTCGGGGTCATTATCGAGCAACAAATGGAAAATGGTACGCGCGAATTGGCGAATGTATCGTGAAGAAGTAGGGTTACCAGCTTGGCGCGCTTCGTATTGCATGGTTGGCTACATGGCAAATGCGGTCAAAAAGAGAATTTTTTAGGGGTGTGAAATGATGGAGAAGATTGTAATGGCGGGTGTCGGCTATGTCGGACTTGTGACGGGGGTGAGCCTGGCGCAGACTGGGAAGCATGTTATATGTGCGGATATTAGTGAGATGAAAATCGCTCAATTAGAAGAAGGAATTTCACCGATTTATGAGCCGGGATTAGAGGAGATGATACAGCAGAATCTGGAGAAAGGAACGCTGCATTTTACGACAGATATGAGGGCGGCTTATGCGCAAGCGGATATCATTTTTATTTGTGTTGGGACACCTGAGGAATTGGATGGATCGGCGAGTTTGAAATTTATTTACGAGGTGGCAGATGATATTGCGAACTATGCGCGCGAAAATACACTGATTGTGATGAAGTCGACGGTTCCGGTGGGGACGAATCGGCAGTTGATTGATTATATCAACGCGCGTCGAAATGCAGAAGAGCAGTTAGAAATCGTCTCGGCGCCAGAATTTTTATCGCAGGGGACGGCAGTTAAGGATACGCTTGAAGGTTCGCGGATTGTGCTTGGTGTCGAGACTTTGCAGGCGGAAAAGCGGATGCGTGAAGTCTACGCTGGCTTCCATCAGCCGTTTGTCGTGACGGATTTGGTTAGTGCGGAAATGATAAAGTATGCGTCGAACGATTTTCTGGCGTTGAAGATTTCGTTTATTAATGACATTGCGAATCTATGTGAAGTGTTGGGCGCGAACATTGATGGCGTCACGAGCGGTATGGGACTTGACCCGCGTATTGGCAAGGCGTTTTTGAATGCTGGTGTTGGTTATGGTGGCTCTTGTTTTCCGAAAGACACGAAGGCGCTGTATCGTCTCGCGGAAGATGCGGGTTATAAAATGCGTACTGTCAAAGCGGCGATTGATGTGAATCAGGCTCAAATTTATAAATTATTGCATCGGGCAGAGGCGGATTTTGGGAGTTTTGCGGGTAGGAAAGTTGCTGTGTTGGGGTTGACGTTTAAGCCGAATACGGATGATTTGCGGGAGTCGCCAGGGATTTGGAATGTGTTGGAGCTGGTGAAGGCTGGCGCCAATGTGACGGTTTATGACCCAGTTGGGATGGAAAATGCGCGTCGTGTGTTGGGGGATCGTGTGACGTATGCGAAATCGGCATTAGCGGGTATTACGGATGCGGAAATGTGCTTTATTTTTACGGAATGGCAGGAAATTGTGGCTTTGACGTCGCAGGATTTTAGTGAAAAAATGCGTCGGGCTCATGTGTATGATGGCAGGAATTGCTTTGATATAGCGGAAATGAATGATGTGCATTACGTGTCGGTGGGACGTCCCGAAAGGCAGATCGGGCAGCTGGAACTATTGAAGTAAAGGAGGCGTAGATGATTATGCTGATAAGTAAGATAGTCAGGACTGGTTATTGTAGCAGTAAACGGATGATGGATATTATGGGGGCGTTGATTGCAATCGTGCTCCTCTCGCCAGTTTTTCTGATTGTGGCTATTGCGATTAAGTTGGAGGACGGTGGAACGGTTATTTTTAAACAGGAACGTAGTGGGGAAAATGATACGCCGTTTGTGATTTATAAATTTAGATCGATGACGGAGCGGGTTGCGAGTAGTTCGGATAGTGCGTACACATGGGATAATGGCGTTCCGGATACGTTTATTTTTAAAGATACAGGGGAGCAGGATGCGCGTGTGACGAAGGTTGGGAGTTTTATCCGGAAGTTTAGTATTGATGAGTTGCCACAATTTGTGAACGTGCTGTTTGGCAATATGTCGCTTATTGGACCGCGTCCAGAGATTGTGCCAATTACGTCTTGCTACTCGGAAAAGCAGAAACAGCGATTGATGGTGAAGCCTGGCATTACCGGTTGGGCTCAGATTAACGGTAGGAGCGATATTAATAACGGGGAAAAAATTCGTCTGGATTTAGAATATATTGAGAAACAGACCGCGATGTTAGACATCATTATTTTTTTCAAAACGGTATGGTTAGTTATCGCGGGGAAAGGATCGATTTAATGACAAAACGGCGAATTTTAATGTTATCGAGTGATTTTTTACCGAATATTGGAGGCGTTGCGGCGTATGTGTATGAGGTTAGCAAGCAACTTTTGCAGGAGGGGCACGAGGTAACCGTACTTACAAAATATGACGGTTTCGGCTGGAAAATTAGAGAGGAAATGTTGGACGGCTTGCGGGTGATTCGAGTTCCTTTTGCGCCAGTTAAAAAGTTGCAGGATTTGGAGTACGTGGTGCGAACACGGAAGATTATCAAGGAGTTAATAGCGCGCAAGACGATTGATGTTATTCATTGGCACACGCTGAATAAGGATTCAAAAGTGATGCGGGGTATCCAATTTCCGCAAGGTGTGATTGTGCATACGAATCATTTCGTTTGGTTTCGGGAGATGTATCGAGCTGGTCAGTTTGCGAAGTTACAACGGATGATTCCATTTACTGATCATATTATTGCGCCAAGTTATGAGATTGAGGAGATGAGTCGTGCTGTTTTTCCGGATGATGGCGTGACGCGAATTCCGAACGGTGTTGATCCGGCGAGTTTTTACCCAGATCGGCAGCTTGGCGCGAAAATGAGGCTAGAGCTTGGCGTTCCGGACGATCATACAGTGGTTGTGACGACCAATCGGATGTCTGAGGAGAAAGGGATGGGCTATTTGATTGACGCGATTCCAGACCTACTTCGAAAATACGAAAAACTAAGCTTTGTCTTGGCAGGCGACGGTCCTGAGCTGAACTATTTTGAGAAAAAAATCAGTGAAAGTACACGGAAAAGTCCGAGAGTTCACTTTCTTGGCCGAATTAGGAACAGCGATATTTTACCGATTGTAAATGCTGGTGATATTTTCTTGCAAACGTCTTTAGAGGAAGGTTGCAGCATCTCTGTTTTGGAGGCAATGGCTTGTGCGAAACCGGTTGTGGCAACAATGGTTGGTGGGAATCCTGATATTGTGCGGCATAGGGTTACAGGCGTGATGATTGCGCCAAAATCGAGTGATGCGGTGGCTCAAGGTTTAGAAAAACTGATTTCTGACACTGAAAAAGCCGTTTTGTACGGTGAAAATGGGAAGAATGTGATACAGGCTGAGCTAAATTGGGAGCAGCTAACGAAACGCATCATCGCGCTTTATAATGAGTCATTGGTGCGGAAGTTAGGATGAGTAAGCAGAAAGTAAACTATATCTTAATGATGCTATATCAATTTTTTATGGTAATCACGCCATTAATGACAACACCGTATGTGGTACGAGTTTTAGGGCCAGAAAAAATTGGGGAAGACGCGTACGCCAATTCCTTTGTACAGATGTTTTTAGTGTTTGTCATGCTAGGAATTGCGAGCTATGGTAAAAAAATTATTGCAATGGTAGATAGTGAATTTGGTGCGAAACCAGATAGCCAGAATGAACATAAAAAAGCTCTGAAAGAAGAGTTTGGCAGTATTTTTGGTATTCAGTTTGTGGCGATGTGGGGCATGCTTATTTTGTATTTATTGCTCGTTACGTTGTTTTTTAAAGGCAGTGTCGTTTTTTATCTATATGGATTTATGATTATCGCGTATGGATTTGATATTTCGTGGTACTTCATCGCACGTGGGCAACTCAAGAAAATCATGACGCGAACGGTGTTGATACGGATAGTCACGATTACAAGTATTTTTTTACTAGTAAAAACGGAAGAAGACCTTTGGATTTATGTGTTTGCTAACTGTTTTTTACTACTACTCGGGCAAGTATACATTTGGTTTTTCTTGATTCGTGAGTTAGGTGGCTTGTCTATTCGCAGGGAAAACTTGAAAAAACATGTCAAATCTATTCTCGTTTTGGCAGTTATACCTGTTTCGGCGATGGTGTATATATCCGTGAATCGAGTCGTCCTTGGTGCTGTGCAAGGTGAGGTGGAGGTTGGATATTACAATCAGGCGTATAAGCTGTATACGATTGGATTGTTATTCGTTCAAGCGCTGGCGGCTGTGCTAATGCCGCGACTCGTTCACTTTTATGAGACGGGTGAGATGGAGCGATTTAAGGAGATGATAGCCTTTTTCTTTCGCTACATTTGTGCCTCTATACTGCCGGTTTGTCTAGGTGTGGCTGCTGTTTCCACTGCTCTTATCCACGTTTTTCTCGGCGCTGCTTTTATGCCCGTGGTACCGGTGATCGTTATTCTCATTTTGTCGTTGTTTTTAGCGGCGATGAGTGATTTGTTCGGGATGCAAATTATGGTGATTCGCGGTCAGAACCGGGCGTATGCTTATTCGGGAATTATTGGTTCCGTCGCGAGTTTTGGCTTCAACTTATTTATCGTGACAGTGTTGGCAAGTGAAGGAACGGCGCTAGCTTTTCTTGCCGGAAATTTAGTTATTGTGTCGATTCAACTGTATTTTATTAGAGATTTGTTAGGTTTGAAGCAGATTATCAAAATGATGTTGCCGTACTTACTGTATAGTTTAGCGATGATGGCATGTATTCTAGCGGTTCCACACGTTTATTCTGGATCATCATTTTACACACTAGTGATTCAATGTGCTGTTGGGCTTGGGAGTTATGTAGCGATATTGTTCATTCGACGTGACGAAATTTTATACTATATCATTGCGAATTTTCGAAAAAAAACAATTGTCAAAAGATAAAAGGATGGAAGAGATATGAAGGCTAATATATCGAAGGAAGCAAAACTACAATTTCTTGATGATTATTTTGTATCAACGAAAGAAGCGGTAGACATGTTACAAATATCCAAACAAAATTTTTACTCGCTTGTCAATCGTAATAAAATTGAGCGGGTGAACAAGTCTGGAGTAGTGCTTTATTTTAAAGATGAAATTAAGGAACGATTGAATTCTCAGGAGGACTTGCGGTACAAGTATCGTCCTTTTGATTACAGAAAATAATGAAAGAGGTTTAACTATGACAACGGTTTTAATAACGGGAGGATTGGGCTTTATAGGCTCACATTTAGCTAATCGACTGGCTGCTGAAAATAAAGTCGTGATTATCGATAATTTATCTACGGGGAGAAGGGAGAACGTAACGCCATATGAGAATATTACGATTTATGAAGGAGATATTACAGATAAAAAAATAGTCGCGCGTATTTTTGAGACACATCAATTTGATTATATTTATCATTTGGCTGCGGTTGCTAGTGTCGCTGAATCTGTGGAAAGGCCCCATGAAACGTTTGAAACAAATTTTATGGCGACGGTTTTGTTGTTGGAACATGCTAAAAATCAAGCGCAAGAAGTGAAGCGTTTCGTATTCGCCTCATCGGCTGCGGTTTTTGGAGATGAAGAAACGATGCCTAAAACAGAAATATCGCCGGTGAAGCCGCTAACTCCTTATGCGATTGACAAATTGGCGTCAGAGCAGTATGTGTTGGCATACAAGACGTTATATGGATTAAACACAAGTGCAGCTCGGTTTTTCAACGTATATGGGATGCGGCAAAATCCAGAATCGCCTTACTCCGGCGTGATCTCACTTTTAACAAAGGCATTCATAAAAGAAAGCACCTTTCAGATTTATGGAGATGGCAATCAAACGCGTGATTTTATTTTCGTAAATGATGTAGTAGATGCGTTGGTATTAATTGCAAATCGTGAGGAATCTAACGGCGAGGTATATAACATTGGAACGGGTCAGCCGACTTCACTCAATGATTTAATTGGTCAATATCAAGTGGTAACGGGAAAAGCGATGGAAGTCTCACATTTACAATCACGACGCGGGGACATTCGAGTTTCACTAGCCGGCATTGAAAAATTAAAACGCTTAGGATTTGAGCCGAAATACAGCATTTACAGAGGACTAAAAGTTTATTGGGAAAATTGCTAGAAATGAGGTGTAAAAGTTGGAAGAATTAATCCGATTTTTGACAGAAGATCATTATTTGAAAAGCGCTTATACAAAGGTGATGGAGTGGAAACAAGGCGATGTCGTTTATTGCAACGGCTGGGATAAAGACTGCGTTGGTTGCATCACGCAAGGACAGGCTGTTATGCGTTTGTGCTATGAAGGCGGGGAGCAGACGGTGACTTTTTTAGAGCAATATGATTTATTAGGCGTCGAGAATTTAACAGAAGAAGTGACAGAAATAAGTGGTGGGGCTTATGAGGTTATCGCGTTAACGGATGTCACAACATTTACTGCAAAACGAGACTACTACTTAGATCACATGTACGCCAATCCGAAATATTTTCACTGTGTTTTATCGCAATTAGCGAAGAAAAGTCTGGCACCACTAGTGTGATACGTGCATTATTTCACGACCAATTAATGCGTATTTACATGCATAAATTGGCGGGATTATAAATCAGGGATAGTATAGACTTCTATTTGGGTCTGAAAAACGTTTAAGAATTTTATATCGATTACCTCACATGGGGAGATTTGATTAAAATATAAATTATAATTCAAAGGAGATAAAGATGAATCAATCGAAAAACGTAATTTTGAAAAAAGCTGTTGCCATGAGTGCAGTAGCAATGATGACTTTGCCAACGATTGCAAACGCAGAAGAGGTAGTAACAGCTCCTGAGGTGAAAATACAGAGTAAACAAGCACAAGTTATTGAACCAAGTAAAAAGCAAGACAGCAATGAGCAAGTGAACGAAAAACAGGCTGTGACACCATACATCAGTGGTGGGACAGGATTTTCTAATAAATTTGAGGCTTTACAGAATGATAACGGAGTTGTGAATGTTAGAACAGCATCAAACGCGCTAATTGCTTTCGGTATTGGCGTTCAAACAAAGACAACGATTAAAATCGATCCAGAAATTGCACTGCCATTCTTTTCAACACCTAACTGGAAAGATTATATTTCAGGAACAGTAGACCGTTTGAGTATAGCCAGCATCGGAAATAGCCAGATTACTATGAAAAAGCTATTTGAGAAGAAAACTGGTCTGATCTCAGGCTATGACGAAGCGTTCTACGATGAGAAAAAGCAAGAATTAGTTATTTTAACACCAAAATATGTGGCAGCCGCAACCCAATACCAAAATGTAAACATGTATATCGACCTTGGAAAGTGGAGTAAGGATACAGGCCGTATTGTAGAAAATAGAGCCAATTATAAATTTAATATGGTTAGTAAACCAAATGATTTAGCAGCAAATTGGTCGTGGGGCGATGCAAATTCGATTTTGTTCGGCATACCTGAAAACAGCTGGGTAGAAAATCATGTTGATCCAACGACACTAGAAACATCAGATAATCATAAATTCAAAGGCAGCGCAACACAAAAAATGGCTAACCGTCATGACGCGTACTTCTCTATTTCGCTTACAGTAAATGGTATGGATTACAAAAATGATGTACAGATCAATGGAGATGGAACATGGGAATACGATTTTGGAAGCTATTTAAAAGATGGCGATGTTGTTGGTGCTACTGTAATCGCGAATGAAAAAGAAGCTCATGAAAACGCGATTATAGATATTAACAAATCCAAAGAGACCAAATATACGGTCGGTGAAGATAGCACATCATGGGAAGATTGGAACATAGTAGAACCAACAATTTCCGATGCTTACGATGGAGAAACAATGATTACAGGCATCATCCCGGAGCAAAACTATCAAAATGGTCGAACGTACAGCTTGGTCGTGAAAGTAAATGATAAAGAAGTTTACACGCAAGATGACATCGAAAAAGGAGTATACAATGCCCCAATTTTCGGTGCAAATCTAGTAAAAAACGATAAAGTCGAAGCCTGCATCATCGGTCATGAAGCAAACAAAGAAGACAAAACCAGCCAAATTGCCTCAACTATCGTCAAAGACAATAAAGACGAACAAGCAGATTGGGATAAATGGGAAGTGAAATCGGCGATTCTAAATGATGTAACATCCGGCGCTCGTATTATTTCCGGTCTTGTACCAGCTCAAAACAAATTCAACGGCAGAAACTACGAAGTCAAAGTAACAGTCAACGGCGAACAAGTTGGAACAAAAGCATTCTCATTTGACGGCGGAGAATACAATATTGCGTTGAATAAAGACTTAGATTACAAAGACGAAGTAAAAGCCATCGTCATTGGCCACGAAGCAAATGAAGAAGACAAATCCAGCGAAGAAACAACAAAAATCGTAGCCGATAAAACAGGATGGGAAGATTGGAAAGTCGAAAATCCAACCATTTCCAAATTGACTGAAGGTGATAAAAAAGTAACAGGCCAAGTTCCAGCACAAGATGAAGAGTTTGGACGTACCTACACGATAGACCTGTATATCAATGACGAAAAAACTGCTACAAAAGAAGCCAAATCAAAAAGCGATTTTGAATTCACACTAACAACACCACTTGAAAAAACCGACAAAGTATCTGTTGAAATCACAGGCCACCAAAAAAATTACGACAACAAAATGAGCGAGCCCATCACAGCAAACGTAGAAGCCATTGTTACAGCACTAACCGGCAATGACTACAATTTTGACGCGCACGATGAATATATCACTGGTGCGCATTCTCGCGACATCAAGAAAGTCAAAATTTTTGTCAACGGTCACGATTACCAAACAGCTGCAACAAACAATGACGGTGAAGGGAGCTATAAAATCTATGCCCGCCAATACATCACAAAAATCACTGATAAAATTGTCATTAAAGGCTTGAATGCAGATGGGCAAGTAATCAAAGAAACACCTGTAAACATTGTAAAAACGCCAACAACTCTAGAAGCAAACCCATTCGTAGTCAAACAAGATGAGTTAATTTCCGGAACAGCAAGTGATGACGTCAAGAAATTAAAACTCGAAGTCAACGGTAAAATCGTCAACCAAGTAACACCAAAAGACGGCCAATTTGAGATTTATACGAACGGTTACGTGAAAGCAATGACCGATAAAGTAAAAGTAATTGCCTACAATGACGAAGATGTACTTCTGAAAGAGGCCACAATCACGCTAGACGATGCTTCAAAAAACTCAGCATTAACGCATAATCCATATAAATTAGGCGATGATTTACTAACAGGAAATGTTTCTGAGGACATTGATAAAATCAAGCTAATCGTTGACGGCGAGACACTAAATAATGTTTATACAACCAATGGCGAATTTTCAATGTATGCTTTAGGTTTTGTAAATGCAAATAGCAAAAAAGTTGAATTAGTTGGCTACTCAAAAGCCGGTTTTGAACTAAAACGTACCACAGTAGAAGTTCAATAAAATAGATAAAGCCGTCCGCCAAGTCATGTTTTAGGTGGGCGGTTTCTGGAGAGGAGTATAACAATGAAAAAAATAATCGTAACCCTATCGATATTAGCAACAACACTAAGCTTAGCAGGTTGCAGCACAGGGGAAGAAGCCGAAACAACAAGTTCCAGCAATGATACAAGTAAACAAGTCCAAAAAGTAGACGAAAACAATAAACAAACCTCAAAATCAGAACTCAACAAAGAAAAAATCATGGGAGGTATCGCGATTACTCCCCAATCTTTCCGAGCAATACAAGACGATAGCATCAACACAAATACAGACCAACTCGTCAAAGTAACGGTGAACGTGAAAAACAACAGCAAACAAGAGACGGGAATCAGTTCTGCTCCATTTTTTCTGAAAAATAAAGGCGGGAAAGAGCTTCAGTTTTATGGAGAACTAAACGAATTTGGCACTATAATCGCACCAGGAAAGTCAGTCAAAGGCGAAATCTATTATATCGCGGATAAAGCAGCAACAAGCTATGAACTAATCTACAATCCAAGTGCGGTAACGAATGAAAAGAACGTAAAACAGCATAAACTAATTTGGAAGTTAGAGGGGCTAACCAAATAAAAGCGATTTTGTAGATATTTAATCAGTCAATCAATGAAATCTTTTTAGGGGGTGATGGAGAAATTAAAACTGAGGTAGTATAAAAAATAGAATTAAAGGAGCGAGTCATGAATTTAAAAGTAAACAAGACAGTGAAAATATTAGCAGGATTAAGTGTGGTGCTATCTAGTTCTCTAAGCTCACTTAATGTTTTAGCTGCAACAACCGAGTCACCAACTATTCAGCCCAATTATGAGAAAGAATTGGAAAAGCTAGAGGGAATGGCGAAAACATCGCAAGAAAAACAAATATTAGAATCAATTAAGAAAATATCGGAGAAGAAACTAGAACAAAATACGAAACAAGCATACGCAAAAGGCTATGACAAATCTATTACTAGTATCTCTACTATTGCAAAACCTGAAAATAAAAAAACAGAATTTACGTTACGCTTTGATAAGAAACCTAATGCAAAAAATGCCTATGAAGGTGAAGCGTCAGGAAAAATAAATATCCCAATTAGCGGTAGACTAAACGGCAGTAATTGGCTTATTCCAAATGGGCCAGAGTTTATAGAAGACTATGAAAACGGAAATATCGGGCTTCGAGTGAATTTCACCCTACCAGAAGGAACTGATGCAAAGTCGATTGTCAGAACTATTGACTGGGAAAAATCAAATGCGGATACAGAGGGTTACTACAATATTAAGTGGTTGGGAATTCCTTTGCCTATAAAATGTAAAGTTGGTACTGTATGGGACAGGAAGACGATACAGTACGGTAAAAAAGCAAATGAATTTTCTATGGCATTAAGATCTATTAGAAAATCCGAAGTTAGTACTCAAGAGTGGGAAAAGTATGATCCCGGTTCTACGTATTTTGCTCTAACAGCTGCGGGTTTGCTTCATTCTGGGACTGGTGAGGGTGAAATGTGGGGGAAACTACATCTGGATTTTTCTAAATATGAAGGGAATACAGATGATTTATCAACAAACAAGGAGATTACTTCCGGTAAACTTGCTCCAGCAAAAGATGGCACATTTAAAATTAAGGCGCATTTCATTGATCGTTCAGCCCTTATAGCTGGCGCAGAAGGTAAGAAAAATCTTAGCCAAGCAATTATTAAGCCAGGTATGGAGTATATCAACCCTTACGACAGCAAGGCTATTGAAAGTTGGGATAGTTATATCTCTTTATGGGACCGAAATGAGAAATATAATATTGCATCCAATAATGAACCAGAAATCCCTGGAATAAACTCAACGCTTCCTGGAGCATCCATTTTTGAAAGAGATATTGTAGTAAATAAAGAAGAAGATTTCAATACTTTTGAAAAAAATAGATTTGTGCGTGTTATTAATTATCTTGACAAGACAGATGTAACGAATGGATCTATTGGGAATATTGATAGAGTTGAAGTAAGTAGCTTACCTACAAGAGTCCCAGATAATGTAGAAACACCAGTAAAATATACTGGGAAAGTAAGCTATAGTAATGGTGAAACAAGAGAATTGTTGCCAGGAACGCTTAATGTAACAAATAAATCTCAGCCAAATATCGAGACTAAATTGACGGCTAATGACTATACAATTGGAGAACAGTATATTACAGGTAGTCATTCTGAAGATATAGCTAAAATCAAAGTATTTGTTAATGGAGTAGACCGTATGACCACCGCGGGGAACAATAACGGAAAAGGTCAATATAAAATATATGCGTACGATTATATCAAAAATGTATCTGATAATGTGGTAGTCAAGGGTCTTGATGCTAGTGGCAATGTAATAAAAGAAACTCCAGTTAATGTCAAAAAAGGGCAAGATGTAGAAACATACCTAACAGCAAACAACTACAAAATCGCACCAAATAGTCAATATGTAACTGGTACACATTCAACAGATGTCGATAAGATCAAGTTATTCGTTAATGGCTCAGATCGTATGACAACCGCTGCTAATAATGGTGGTGCGCAAGGGACATATCGCATTTACGCTTATGATTTTATCAAGAGTACATCAGATAATGTCGTAGTAAAAGCGCTAAATAAAAGTGGACAAGTCATCAAAGAAACAAAAGTCAATATTACGCAAGACACAGGTTCCATTACAGCAAGCAACTTCAAAATTAGTACAGACGAGCTAATTAACGGAACATTTACAGGCAATATCGCCGTTGTGAAACTTTATGTTGACGGTGTTGCGAGAAATCAAGTAAGACCAACTGGTTCAAACTATTCTCTTTACGCAGCAGGTTACGTAACTTCTGCAAGCCAAAATGTAGTTGTTACAGGCTTCGATGCAAACGGAATACAAGTAGCATCACAAAAAGTTAACGTATCTAACTAAAGGTATCTATCAAATCAACAAAAAGGAGTAAGAAATCACATTTCAGATTTCTTACTCCTTTTTCTCATGTAAGCTCAGTCACGACCATCTTCCACAATCGAAAGTTCATTATCTACATCGAAGAAATGCGATTTAGACATTTCAAACGCGTATTTGATTTTCTCAAACGGTTCGTGGTTTGAGCGTGAATCAACGCGCGCCACAAATTCGTGTGTTCCAACTTTAGAATGAAGCATAAATTCGGCACCAGTCAACTCGGCAACGATAATTTCTGCGTCAAAAGTTGAGCCTGGGCTAGCTTCGATTACAAGTGGCTCATCATGAATATCTTCCGGACGAATACCGAATACGACAGGCTTGCCTTCATATCCTTTATCTTGCAATACTTTCAATTTACCTTCAGGGACTTCAATCGTGAAATCATCACCGACAAATTGTGTACCGCTTAGTTTACCTTTAAAGAAGTTCATCGCTGGGCTTCCGATGAAACCGGCAACGAACATGTTTACTGGGTGATCGTATACTTCTTTTGGTGAACCGACTTGTTGGATAACGCCGTCTTTCATAATAACGATACGCGTCGCCATTGTCATCGCTTCGGTTTGGTCATGGGTTACGTAAATCATCGTTGTGTTTAATTGTAAATGCAGTTTCGTGATTTCGGCACGCATTTGTACACGTAGTTTCGCATCGAGATTCGACAACGGCTCATCCATTAGGAAGACTTTTGCGTCACGAACGATAGCACGGCCCAAAGCTACACGTTGGCGTTGTCCACCAGATAGTGCGCTTGGTTTACGTTTTAAGTACTCAGTTAAGCCTAAGATATTGGCAGCGTGCTCTACGCGTTTCTTGATTTCGTCTTTTGGCATTTTGCGGAGTTTTAGACCGAATGCCATGTTATCGTATACAGTCATATGTGGATATAGTGCGTAGTTTTGGAAAACCATCGCGATATCGCGGTCTTTCGGCGCGACATTGTTCATCACTTTGCCATCAATGCTTAGTTCGCCTTTCGAGATTTCTTCCAAACCTGCGATCATGCGAAGTGTCGTCGATTTACCGCAACCAGATGGTCCAACGAAGACGATGAATTCTTTGTCCGCGATCTCCAAGTTGAAATCCTCAACCGCTGTTACTTTGTTATCATATATTTTATAAATGTGCTCGAGTGATAGTTGTGCCATGTTTATTTACTCCCCCATCAAATTGTTTTAGCTTTGAGTTCATTATATATGAAAACGCTTTATGGAGATATGTCAGGTTGCACAAAGAATGAAAAAATTTGTTGGGCAGGTTGCATAATTAATCTGCGAGGAGACGTTTCAGTTCTTCGTATTGCCAAAATGGTTCTGTCGGGATTGCTTTTGCGGCGTAATTGGCAGCGTGGATGGCATGTGTCGGGACGTGGGCGGTAGCAGCTGCATGACCTGTGGCTCGGGCGATGTGGCAGGAAATTCTATCAGCTATGACGTCACGGGCTGCGGCATGGGCTGCAAATGCGGCGTCGCGCGCGTGACCAACCGTTATTTCGCCGCGAATCCAAGCGCGACTAGCTTCTATCGCAAGTCGTGGACGCTTCTCATTTGGATGTCGGTCCTCGAAATATGGCAGGACATGCTCGGCGCAGTTGGCGGCCCAAGTAGCTAATGTACGATGATCAGCTGTTTTTGCTAGGTTCGTGATTTGTTGCTTCCAATTCGTTTCCATTTATACGACTCCTCTTTTGAATAGGACGTGTTTCGTTGCTTCTTATAGTAGTTTATAGGATGGATAAAGGCAAGGATGTATGGAAAATAAATTTATCTGAAAATAAGGCTTGTAAAATATTAGGGTAACGCTTATAATAAAAATAGTTAGAGAAACGTTTCGATAAAATGTTTCATAATTTGGAGAAAAGGAGTGAAGCGTTGAGTTATATTATTTGTGCGAGCAAATGCTGGTTTTAGGTCTCTATTAGGCGTTTTAGTATAGTTGTCGACAAGACGGCTAATTATTTTTCATTTAATGAAAACGCTATCTTTAGGCGTGTTTGGTGAAACGATTCTGTATATAAACTTGGGAAGTCGAGGGAACTGTAACGATGATGGTATTGAAGGAATTGGAAGATTCGAAATTTGTAGTGAAATCTGAAAGGGCGCGTGTTTCTTTTTTGAAAAGTGGGGACATGTTTGCGGCGGATTTTGGCGCGGTGATGGTGAATCAGGTGTTGTCGAATGAAGTGGATGGTGCGCTGAACAATTTGTATTTACGTATTTTTAAGGGCGATGGGTCGATTGTTGCGGCGCCGTTGCTTGGTGTGAAATCTGGCAGTGTGTTCGCGGTTGGTGAGAAGCAGGTGAAGTGGACGGGGTGTTTTGAAGGAGTCTCGTATGAGGTTGTTTTCGCGCTGACGGATGCGGATTGCTGGTTCTGGGATGTGAGACTTTCTGGAAATGGTGAGACGGTGGACGTGATGTACGGGCAGGATTTGGGGCTCGCGAACATGGGGGCGCTTCAGGCGAATGAGGCTTATGTGGCGCAGTATGTGGATCACCGGGTTTTTGAGGCGGACGCGACGGGGTACGTTGTTTGTTCGCGGCAAAATCAGGAGCAGGGTGCGGGTGTGTTTCCGTATTTGCAGCAGGGGTCGCTGACGCGGAATGTTGGTTTTGCGACGGACGGGACGCAGTTTTTTGGACTTAGTTATAAGGCGACGGATGTGCCGGAGGTGTTGACGCAGGACGGGTTGGCGAACGAGATTTATCAGTATGAGTTTGCTTATACGGCGCTTCAGGCGGAGCGGGTGACGTTGACGGCGGGTGAGAAGGCGCAGGTGGTGTTTTATGCGCTGTTCAAGGAGAGTCATGCGGAGGCGGTTCATGAGCTTGAGTACCTGGATGAGGTGCGTGCGGCTTGGGATGCGCTCGTTGTTGAGGATGCTTTTAGGACGGTGGACAAGGTTGCGAAACGTGAGGATATTGGGGTGGTATTGCAAACGCTTGATGTGACGGTGGCGGAGCTTGACGCGGATTATCCGGAGCGGTTTCAGGAGGAATGGGACGGGGATCGGTTGTTGTCATTCTTTACGGGGACGCATGAGCACGTGGTTTTGCGGGCCAAGGATTTGGATTTGGAGCGCTCGCATGGACATATTTTGTTTAGCGGGAATCAGTTGACGGTGGACGTGCCGGTGCTGACGACGACGGCTTACATGTACGGGGTTTTCAATGCGCAGGTCGTGATTGGGAATACATCGATGAATAAAATGTTGACGAATGTGCGAAACTTTTTAAATGTGCTGAAAACGTCGGGGCAACGGATTTACGTGAAGGTTGCGGATACATACCAGCTTTTGGGGATGCCTTCGCTGTTTGAGATGGGCTTTAATTCGGCAAAATGGGTGTATAAAACGCCGGCCGAGACGTTTGTTGTGACGCTGTTTACGACGGTGGATGGGGCGGATATGACGCTTCGGGTGTGTTCGGCGAGTGGCGCGGAGTATGCGTATTTGGTTACAAATCAGGTCATTGTGAATGAAAATGAGTATAAGGCGTCATTTAGTGCAGATCTGGACGGAAATTTGTTGCGATTTACGGTGGACGCGGCGGCGGTTCCGGCGAATGTGTATCCGGATTTGACGTACTTTATGCAGGTGACGGGTGCGGAGATGCGAGTGACGGATGCGACGCGGCTTGTGACGAATGTGCCGAGTGGTGCTGGGTCGCTTGTTGTGCTTGACTTGGATGCGACGAAGGAGTTCCAAATTCGGATTCAGGGGAATTTGGATGGTTCGGAGTTTGTGAATCGGGTGCAGGAATTGGACGTGGAGCGTGAGAAGTATCGGGCGCATTTTGCGGAAGTGATGCATGGGTTTGAGCTCTCGCAGAACGGGTTGCAGACGTCCGAGCTCAGGAAAGTGAACGCGCTGACTTGGTGGTATACGCATAACATGTTTGTGCATTATTTGGTGCCGCATGGCTTGGAGCAGTATGGTGGCGCGGCTTGGGGAACGCGAGATGTTTGCCAAGGCCCGATGGAGTATTTTATGGCGATGCAGCGCTACGATATTGTGAAGCAAATTTTGACGCGGGTGTTTTCGCATCAGTTTGATGATGATGGTAATTGGCCGCAGTGGTTTATGTTTGATGGCTACGCGAATATTCAAGCTGCGGAAAGTCACGGGGATGTGATTGTGTGGCCGCTGAAGGCTGTGAGTGATTATTTGCTGGCGACGAAGGATTATTCGATTTTGGATGTGGAAGTGCCTTATATGAGTCGCGCGAATTTCACGTATACGGATTATTCGGAGACGATTTACCAGCATTTGAAAAAGGAAATTGGCTACATTACGGATCATTTCTTGTTTGAGACGCATTTGTCGTGTTATGGCGATGGGGACTGGGATGATACGTTGCAACCGCATGATGCGCAGCTGAAAAGTAATATGGCGAGTAGCTGGACGGTGGCGCTGACGTACCAAGCGATGAAGCAGTTTTCGAAGGCTATCGAAACGGTTGACCCGGAGAAGGCTAGTGAGCTGGATGCGCTTGTGACGGGGATTGAGGCGGATTTTAATAAGTACATTTTGTCTACGGATATTATTCCAGGGTTTGTGTATATGGAAAATCCGGAGCATGTGGAGTTGATGATTCACCCGACGGATCGGAAAACGGGGATTCAGTATCGCTTGTTGCCGATGACGCGGAGTATGATTGGGGAATTGTTGACGCCGGATCAGGCGGAGGCGCATTTCCAGTTGATTAAGCGGGAGTTGCAATGTCCGGACGGGGTGCGATTGATGAATCGACCTGCGACGTATCAAGGCGGCGTGAGTACGAACTTTAAGCGTGCGGAACAGGCGGCGAATTTTGGGCGTGAGGTTGGTTTGCAGTATGTTCATGCGCATATTCGGTTCACGGAGGCGATGGCGAAACTCGGGAAGAAAGAGGAGGCTTGGCATGCGCTGGACGTGATTAATCCGATTAATTTGAAGGATGTGGTGCCAAATGCGGCGCGTCGCCAGAGCAATGCGTATTTCAGTAGTTCGGATGGCAAATTCAAGACGCGATATGAGGCGCAGGAACAGTTTGATAAGCTGAAAACGGGCGATGTAACGGTAAAAGGTGGCTGGCGGATTTATTCGAGTGGTCCGGGGATTTATTTGAATCAGCTGATTGCGAATGTGCTTGGTGTCCGCGTGGTTGGTGAGGATTTACTGCTCGATCCGGTGTTAATGGATAATCTGGATGGGCTGGAATTTAGCTTTAGTTTTGCTGGGAAACCGGTGAAATTCTGCTATCATTTGGCGGATAACGCGCGCCGTTATGTGTTGGTTAATGGGAAAGAAGTGCCGAGCGTGCGGTCGCATAATCGTTACCGTGAAGGAGGGATGCGGATTTCGAAGTGTGATCTAGAGGTGATGCTTCGTGCGGATGATAATGTTATTTCGATTTATGTTTAATTTTTAACAAAAAATAAAAACGTTTCTATAAAAAGGAGAGCTTAGATGATGAAAAAGTGGATGAAGTGGACGGTTACTGCAATGGCAACGGTTGGACTTGGTGTTTTGCTGACGGGTTGCGGCGGTGCGAAGGATGATGCGGCAGATGCGGATACGGAGAAAATCGAGCTGAAGTATGCGAACTGGAATTTGGGGACGGAAAGTGATAAGAATATTGAGCGTCGGATGATTGATGCATACAACAAGGCGCATAAAGATGTAAAAATCGTGATTGATAAGAGCATTACGGGGGATGATTATCAAGGTTCGCTCACGACGGCGGCTAGCGCGGGGGAATTGCCGGATGTGTTTATGATTAATGATATTCCGAATAGCTATAAAAACGATTGGTTGCTTGATTTGACGAAAATGACGGCGGATGATAAGGATTTTGCGTCGATTTCAGATGAGATTAAGAGCACGACGAAGGTGAATGATGCGGTTGTTGCGATGCCTTTTGCGAAACATATTCTTGGTTATTACGTGAATAAGGATATTTTGGATGAGCTGAATCTGGATGTTCCGGAGCAGGGAATTAGCATTGCGGACTTTGTGAAAAATGTGAAGGCGGCGACGAATCTGGATAAGAATATTGTCGGCACGGACTCGGCACAGGCAATGATTGACTGGTATCCTGGTGCGGTCAATAAGGACATGGGCTGGTTCACTTTCACGGATGGCAAATTTGCGCTGGACGGTAAAGAAATGGTTGCTGGCATGAACGCGGTGAAGGATTTGACGACGAATGGTTATTCGTACAATGATTTGACGGCGGAGCAAAAGGAAAAAATGAGCGCGGATGACTCTGGTGCTGCGTTTAAGGCGGGACAAATTGCGTTTTATTATAACGGGACGTATATGAATGCTGATTTGCAAAAGAATGCAGATTTCAATTTTGAGTTTATCGGTTTGCCGGGTGGTCGTAATGCGATTGTGAATGATTATTTGGGCATTTCGAAGAGCACGAAGCACGCGAAAGAGGCGTATGAATTCGCGAAATACATGTCTTATGGGAAAAAAGGTTTTATGGAACGAATGGCGATTTCTGAGAAGAATGGTTTGGAGTTGAGCTCACTGCCGATCACGGATGATAAAGAAGTGACGGATAAGTATTGGGAATTGGTGACGGTTCCTGGTGTGCAAACGGCGAATGAGAACTTGGCGAACGCGATGTTTGATCCGACGAAGGTCGTGCCGGGCTATATTCAAGCGCGTTTTGAGGCTCCGACTGGTCTGAAGATTGGTGATGAGGAGAATGCGAATATTTGGTACGCGATTAATGAGGCGGCAAAGGGCACGATTAATTACCAGGATTACGCGAAACAGTTGCAGGAGCTAGCGCAGAAATCGTATGACGAAGCGGCGGCCGCGATGAATAATAGCAAATAACGGGAGACAGAGAGGATAGATGATGTTGAAAGCGAGACTTATGAAGAGTTTAATGGTGGTCATGATGATTGCCTCTATTGTCCCAACGCCGAGTGTATTGTCTGTTGCTGCCACGAATGATTCATCATCTGAAAACGCGATTATGGAGCCTGCTTACGGGCAGGTTCTGGCGTCGTGGAAGAAAAGCGTGAAGGACGCCGAGCTTTATACGAATGAGATGATGCCGAGTTCTTTTGAGAAGGCAACGTTGACGGGGGATACGCATGGTTACGCGGAGCGGGAAGTGGCGACGCTTGCTGGTGGAGATAGTGTGACGATTGATGTGACGGTGCCGGAGGACGGGCTTTATACGATTGGTTTTGATTATTATAAGCTGAATGATGGGTTGATAAATCCGGAACTTTCGATTGCGGTTGCTGGGAAGTTCCCATTTTATGAGAGCCGTCGGATTATTGCGCCGACGATTTGGAAGAATAAGACGGCAAAATTTGAGACGAATAAGTATGGAAATGAGCTGATTCCGGAGCAGGTGGCTGTGGCGAAATGGCAGACGGGAATGGCGGAGGACCCGAATTATTTGGAAGGGGAGCCGTTGCGGTATTTTTTGAAGAAGGGTCGGAATGAGTTGACGCTTACGAATACGGCGGGTGCGATGTTGCTCGGGAATGTTCGGGTGGAGTCGCCGATTCAGACGCCGGATTATGCGGATTATCGGGAGCAGCACAAGGATGCGGAGTCGCCGCGGGAGTTGTTGACGTATGAGGCGGAGAAGCCAAAAACGAAGAATAATTCGTATACGCGACCGGTTGCGAAAAAGGATATTAGTGTGGAGCCTTATGATACGAAACGGTTATTGCTGAATACGCTGGGCGGGGATTCGTGGCAGTCGAGTGGGCAGAGCGTGACATATTCTGTGAAGGTGCCGGAGAGTGGGAGGTATCAGCTGAGCTTCAAGGTTTTGCAGGAGGATAAACCGAATTCGCCGGTGTTTCGGACGGTGAAAGTGGATGGTGCGGTGCCGTTCGCGGAGTTGGCGCATTATCGGTTTGATCCGGTGGCGAAATGGGAGAATCAGACGCTTAGTGGCAAGGACGGGAAGCCGTTTGAGGTTTATTTGGAAGCGGGGAAACATGATTTGACGTTGGTTGCGGATGCATCGCCTGTTGCGCCGATTATTTTGGATTTGAAGGCGATGATGCTTGAGGTCGGTGATTTGGGATTGTCGGTGAAGAAGTTGACGGGGAATCAGCCGGATGCTGCGCGTGATTGGAAATTGGAGGAGTATTTGCCGAATGTGACGAAGCAGTTTGACGGGTGGATCGCGACGCTTAAGGCGGATCAGAAGGCGCTTGCTGAGGTGTACGGTGAATCGGCGAAGCGTTCGACGGAGGGCGTGTCTTTGGCGCTGATCATGGATAAATTGAAAAAATTGAAGGCGGAACCTGATAAAATTCCGACGCGGTTAAGTGAGTTGTCGGAAGGGTCGAGTTCGGTGACGCAGGCTTTAGGGGATTTACAATCTACACTTGAAAAGCAGCCGCTGTTGATGGATCGGTTTTATGTGCATGATGGGAAGGCGGATTTGCCGAATGCGAGGGCTAGCTTTTTGAAGAAATTTGGCAGTAAGTCGAAGGAGTTCTTTGCGTCCTTTACACAGGATACATATAGTACGACGGATGTGGATGCGGACACGATTGAGGTTTGGGTGTCGCGCTCGCAGCAGTATGTTGAATTGATGCAAAATATGGCGGATAGCACATTTACGAAAAAGACTGGAAAGAAAGTCAAGTTTTCGGTGATGCCAAACGAGCAAAAACTGATTTTGGCGAATTCGGGGAATCAGCAGCCGGACGTGGCGCTTGGGGTTAGTGTTGGAACGCCTTACGAGCTCGCGATTCGTGGTGCGGCAACGGATTTGACGCAGTTTACGGATTTTAAAGAGGTGATTCGGAATTTTTCGCCGGGCGCGTTTATGCCGATGATGGTGGATAACAAGGTGTATGCTTTGCCGGAGACGCAGGATTTTTATGTGCAGTTTTATCGGAAGGATATTTTGAATAAGTTGAAAATTCCTGTGCCGGATACGTGGAATGATGTGACGGGGATTTTGCCGGAGTTGCAGCGAAATGGGTTGAGTTATTTTGTGCCGTTGTCGGGCTCGGCGGGCTCGAAACCGTTCATGTTTACCGCACCGTTTATTTATCAGTTTGGTGGGGATTTGTATGCGAAGGATGGGATGAGTGCAGCGATTGACTCGGAGGAATCGGTTGCGGGGCTTAAGTTTATGACGGATTTGTATTCGCTTTATAGTGTGCCGCTGCAGGTGCCAAACTTTTATCATTCGTTCCGTTATGGGACGCTGCCGGTCGGGATTTCGAATTTTGAGACGTATGTGAAATTGATGTCGGCGGCGCCTGAGATTGCGAATTCGTGGGATATTGCGGTGCATCCGGGTGTTCCGCAGCAAGATGGATCGGTGTCGCGATGGGCTACTGGTTCGGGGCAGTCGGCGATGATTTTTGATAAGAGTAAGAAGCAGGATGAGTCGTGGGAATTGTTGAAGTGGTGGATGTCAACGAAGACGCAGAGCGATTTTGCGACGAATTTGCAGACGATTTATGGTCCGGAATATATGTGGAATACGGCAAATTTGGAGGCGTTTAAGGAATTGCCTTGGCCCGAGAAGCATAAGGAGGTTATTTTGGAGCAGTGGAAGTATTTGAAGGAGGTTCCGAAAACGCCGGGATCGTACATGTTGGAGCGGGAGATTAGTAATGTGTGGACGGATACGGTGTTTTACGGTGCGAATATTCGGGCTGCGGTGGATTCGAGTAGCATTATTGTAGACCGGGAAATCAGGCGAAAAATGGAAGAGTTTGGTTATATGAAGGATGGAAAAGTGGTAAAACCTTATATTGTTCCACAAATGGAGACGGTGGAAGATTGGATGAAAACAGATGAGAAAAAATAGTGGATATTGGATTGGGATGTTTGGTACGGTTGCGTTCTTGTCACCTTACTTTATCATGTTCTTTACGTTTATTGTGGTGCCGGTTTTGGTCGCGATTCTGCTTTCGTTTACGTATTTTAATTCGATTGAGTTTCCGACGTTTATTGGGCTGAAAAATTATGTGAGTTTGTTGACGCAGGATGCTGTTTTTATGCAGTATGTGTTGCCGAATACGTTGAAATTTTCGCTGATTGTGGGTCCTGGCGGGTATTTGTTGTCATTTTTGACGGCATGGTTATTGGCGCAGATTCCGCACAAGCCGCGGACGTTTTTGGCGCTGATTATGTATACGCCTTCGATGACTGCGGGTGTAGCGATGACGGTTTTATGGGCGATTATTTTTAGTGGGAATGCGTCGGGGTATATCAACAGTATTTTGTTGCGGTTGAATCTGATTGTGGAACCGATTCAGTTTTTGCAGTCGCCGGATTATTTGATGAATATTATGATTGTGGTTTCGCTCTGGAGTAGTATGGGTGTGGGGTTCTTGGCGATGTTGTCGGGGATTTTGAACATCAATCCGGAGGTGTATGAGGCGGCGTATATTGATGGAATTAAGAACCGTTTTCAGGAGATTATTTATATTACGATTCCGTCAATGAAGCCGCAGATGTTGTTTGGCGCGGTGATGGCAGTTGTGGGGACGTTTCAGGCGGGGGCCATTGGTGTGGCGCTTTCTGGGACGAATCCGACGCCACAATATGCGGGGCAGTTGATGGTGAATCATATTGATGATTATGGTTTTATTCGGTATGAAATGGGTTACGCGGCGGCGATTTCGGTGTTATTGCTCGTGATTGTGTACTTGTTTTCGCGCGTGGCAATGAAGTTATTTGGTGAAAAAAGTTAAAGAGGGGGAATGATGAATGGCTTCTTTTCAAGGGACGCAGATCAATCCGAAAAAGTTTCATAAGAGTCAGTTGAAGTTTTATGCGCTGCTCATTCCGATTGCGATTATTATGGGTTTGCCGCTGATTTATATTTTTAATCATGCGTTTAAGCCACTGGATGAGTTGTTTGCTTATCCGCCGCGCTTTTTCGTACAGAAACCAACGATGCAAAATTTTACGGATTTGTTTAATAGTGCGAATTTGGGGGCAACTCCGATGGCGCGGTATTTGTTTAATAGTATTGTCGTGAGTTTATCGGTGATGGGGCTGACGATTGTGGTGAGCACGATGGCGGGTTATGTGTTGTCGAAAAAGCAGTTTCGGGCGAAAAAAGTGCTTTTTGAGATGAATACGTTGGCGTTGATGTTTGTGTCGATTGCGGTCGCGATTCCGAAGTATATTGTGATTGAAAAATTGGGATTGATTGATAGTTTTTGGGTGCATATCTTGCCGATGTTGGCGCTCCCGGTCGGGCTGTTTTTGGTGAAGCAGTTTGTGGATCAGATTCCGGATGAGCTGATTGAGGCGGCGAAAATGGACGGGGCGAATGATTTTCAGGTGTATTGGAAGGTTATTTTGCCGATGATTAAGCCGGCGATCGCGACGGTTTCGATTTTAGCTTTTCAGGCGGCTTGGAATAATGTGGAGGCCTCGGATTTATATATTAATAATGAAAACTTGAAGACTTTTGCCTTTTATATGAGTACGTTGACATCGACGCAAGGGAATACGGTGGCGGGACAAGGGATTACGGCTGCGGCGACGTTGTTGATGTTTATTCCGAACTTGATCATCTTTATCTTTATGCAAAAACAAGTGATGGATACGATGGCTCATTCGGGTATTAAATAGCGGCAGAGAGCGAGGAAATCAATGGGGAACTACTTGAAATACGCCATATTATTGCTGTTTGTGAGTCTCGTTCTTTGGCCTGCGCGTGCGGTTCACGGGGAGACGGCTTACAAAACGTATACGTCGTCGGTGGATGGTGATTTGATTGAGATTCAGACGGCGTATGAGGCGTTTGACGTGATAACGAATGCGAAAATTGGCAAGTTAGAGGATATTTTGATTGACGGGGATCGGCTTTATTTGGTGGATTCGGACGTGAAACGTGTGCTTGTGACGGATTTGGACGGGAATGTGTCGCGTTCTTTCGGGGAGCAGGTGCTTGGAAAACCGACGGGCATTGCGCGGGATGCGAATGGTGATTTGTATGTGGCGGATAGCGTGAAGGAGAAAGTTTTCCGATTTTCGGAGGATGGTGCGTTGATCCGGGAATATGGCAGGCCTGTGGAGCCGTTTTTTGGGAAGCGTGAGCCGTTTAAGCCGGTGAAATTGTCGGTGGATGTGCGGGGGAATTTGTACATTATTGGCGAGGGTGCGTCGAACGGCGTGATTCAGCTGAATAAGGATGGCGATTTTCTCGGGTATTATGGCGCGAACATGGCGGAGACGACTTTTTTCCAGAAGTTTAAGGATGCGGTGATGTCAGACGCGCAAAAGGCGAAGACGTTGATGAATGTTCCGGCGGCTTCGACGAATATTGATATTGATGGGAATGGGATTGTGTACACGGTGACGGCGACGGAACAGGCTGGCGCGATTAAGAAATTGAATATCGCGGGGCAAAATATGTTGGCGGCGGAGGCGATGTTTCAGCCGGAGGGCGCGATTGATATCGTTTCTGGGATGCAAAATAATTTCTATGTGTTGACGGCTAGCGGGCGGGTTTTGGAATATGATAGTTCGGGAAATTTGTTGTTTGCGTTCGGGAGCAAGGAGTCGAATGCGCAGCGTTTGGGGATTTATAAGGACCCGACGGCGCTTGCTGTGGATGCGGACGGGACGCTTTATGTGACGGATTCGGAGGCGCAGGTGGTGCATAAATTGCAGACGACGGCGTTTGCGAATGAGGTGCACCAAGGCTTGATGCTGTTCGAGGATGGTCGCTACGTGGAGAGTGAGAATTATTGGCGGGAAGTTTTGAAGCTGAATTCTTCGTTTGTGTTGGCGCGTGTGGCGATGGGCGAGGCGCATTATAAGCAGGAACAATATGCGGACGCGAAACAGGCCTTTTTGATGGCTAAAAATAAGTCGGGTTATTCGGACTCTTTCTGGGAGCTGCGGCAGCAATGGTTGGAGCGAACTTTGGCGGGCTGGTTGTTCGCGTTTTTGATTGGGCTGTTGGCGTTTTTTGTTTTGCGACGCTGGCACCGGAAAAAAGGGATTTTTGCGAAACCATTGGCGTATTTAGGTAAGTGGTCGCAGGTGAAATTAATACGGGAACTTGGATTATTATTCAAGGTTTTCCGACATCCGATTGATACGTTTTATGAGATTAAGCGGATGGGACGGGCGTCGGTGGCTTCGGCTTCGATTTGGTACGGTGTGCTGATTGTCGAGTTTATTTTGTTCCAATATCAGGTTGGGTTTATTTTTAATTCGGCGTTGGTGGAACGGGTGTCGATTTTCTTGTTGGTGGTTGTGTTGATTGGGGTTCTGGCGCTGTTTGTGGTCATGAATTACTTGATTAGTACGATTAATGAGGGGGAAGGTAGTTTTCGGAATGTGTATATTGCGACGGTTTATGCATTGGCGCCGTTTATTGTGCTGATTGTGCCGATTATTCTCGTTTCGAATGTGTTGACGATTAATGAGGGATTTATTTATGAGTTTTCGCTCGGTATTGCGATTTGGTGGTCGGCGATTTATCTCGTGATTATGGTGCGGGAGATTCATAATTTTACGTTTTGGGAGACGGCGAAGAATATTTTGCTGACGGTTTTTGCGAGTTTGATTACGGTCGCGGTCGGTTATATTCTGTTTCTTTTATTCAATCAGTTGTATGAGTTTGTCTATTCGATATTGCAGGAGGTGCTAGCGCGTGTTTAAGAAAATACTGATGATTTGTGCTGTTCTTATCCTAGCGATACCAGTAGTTAAGGCGTTTGCGCAAGACGAGGAAAAGGTGACGCCGACTGTCGCAAAAGTGGAGCAGACAAGCGGTTCTGTGATGCAAAAGGAGGTCATTAGTAAGCCTGTCGTGAATAAAAATGCAGCGCTTGATGGTTTTGATAAGGTGGCAGAGAATGCGAATTTGGCGTTGTATGTGCATCCGGATTCGCTTGCGATCAAGGTGCGAAACCGGGCGAGTGGTTATGTGTGGAGCTCGACGCTTGATGGGATGTCGCAGTATCGCTTGAATCAGTCGTGGAAGGATTTTGTGGATTCGGCGATTACGATGGATTATTTGAACGCGCAGGGCAAGAAGAAGCGGGAGAGCTTGACGGCGAACGGGGCGCGGGTGATGTTGCGTGATGTGACGGATGGTTTTGAGGCGACGATTACGTTTCGGTCGCGGATTAAGATGAACTTGAAGGTGACGCTGGCTGAGGACGGTGTGCATGTCGCGATTCCTGATGGCAAAATTGTCGAGCCTGGCAAGGTGCAAATTTTGGCGGTGAATGTGTATCCGTTTTTAGGGGCTACGAAGGACGCGGAGGTTTCGGGGTACATGTTCATTCCGGATGGCTCGGGCGGCTTGATTCGCTATGAGGACACGGGGGTCAAAATGGATGCGCCTTATAGTGCGGCGATTTATGGCACGGATGTTGGCGTGACGCCGGTAACGGTTGCGCCGGATACGAATGCGGGCTACGTTGCGAGTGTGCCGGTGTTTGGCATGGTGCACGGGGTTGGGCAAAATGGGATGTTGGCGGTCGTTGAAAAGGGTGCGGAATATGGCGAAATTACGGCTTATAAAGCGGGGTTATCGACGGATTTCAACTGGATCACTGCTGGATTTACATATCGTTCTGTGTATAAGCAACCGACGAGCAAAACGGGTGGCAAGGCGATTGAGCTGTATCAGGATGCGCGGAATCGCTTTGATATTGGCTTGACGTATCGGTTCTTGGATGGCGTGGACGCGGATTATGTCGGGATGGCAAAAAGTTATCGGGCGTATTTGGCGGAGCAGAAGGTGTTGGTGCGGGCGCACGAGTCGGGTCCGGTAATGCGACTGGAATTCCTTGGCGGGGAGACGAAGCCGGGATTGTTTCGGGATTCGGTTGTGGTGATGACGCCGGTTGCGGATTTGACGCGGCACGTGACGGCGCTTGGTAATGAGGGCGTGGATGATTTGCTGGTCGTGTATCAGGGCTGGAATCATGGCGGTTTAAGTGCGTCGTGGCCGAATAAGTTTCCGTTTGAGAAGAAGCTGGGCAGTGATGCGGAGTTGGCGGACGTGATGAAGGCGCTTGATGAGCGGAATGTGCCACTCTATTTCCAGACGGATTATACGACGGCGTATGAGGAGGCGAAAGGCGTTGATGCTAGTGCGTTTGCGAAGCAGATTAATACGAAGACGATCGAGCGGGATGTGGATGGTAATGTGGTTTATTCGCTGCTTCCGGATGGTGCTTTGGAGCTTGCGAAGGTGGACGCGGAGGATTATGTGGGAAATAGTATGACACATTTGGCGGTGGCGAATTCGGCGAGTATGCTTTATTCGACGCATAATAGTGGACATAGTTTTTCGCGGTCGGAAAGCATGGCGAAAATGCAGGCTGTGCTAGCGGAATTACACAAAAATGCGAAGGCGAAAACGGCTTTGTATCAGCCGAATGACTATGCGTGGAAACATGCGACGGCGTATTTGGATATGCCGATGGGGACGTCTGAATATATTTATGAGTCGGACGCGGTGCCATTTTTGGCGATTGTTTTGAAGGGGTATATGGATTTTTATGCGCCGTATTCGAATTTTTCGGCGAGTCAGACGGAGGATTTGTTGCAGTTAGTGGATTTTGGAGCGTTTCCGTCGTTTTATCTGACGAGTGAGGATTCGTATGCGCTTGCGAAGACGCCATCGAAGGATGTGTATACGTCGCAGTTTAGTAACTGGAAACCGGAGATTAAGGCGAAGTATGAGGCGATTGCTGGTGTGGCGGAAGCGACGAATGGTGCGACGATCGAGCGGCGGGATATTGTGACGCCAGACATTGTGTGTGTAACGTATTCGAACGGGACGCGGGTTGTTGTGAATTATACGAAGGCGGATTATGTTTTTGGAAATAAGACGGTTGCTGCGAAGGATTTTGCGGTTTTGAAAGGAGATAACTGACGTGTTGGCATTTTTGAAGGGACGGAGTAAGGATAGCGTTGGTTATTTGTTTATTTTGCCGTGGATTGTGGGATTCCTTGTTTTTACGGCGTTTCCAATCATTTATTCGATTTATTTGAGCTTTTTTAAGGTTACGATCACGACGAAGGGGATTCAGACGGTATTTGTGAAATTTCAGAACTTCCAGCAGGCTTTCACGGGAGATATTGATTTTTTGAACAAGATATGGCGTTTTACGAAGGAAATATTTATTGCGGTACCGTTAATCGTGATTTTAGCGCTGATTATTGCGATTTTGCTGAATCAGGATATTAAATTCCGCGGTTTTTTCCGAACGATTTTCTTTTTGCCGGTCATTATTGCGAGTGGACCTGTGTTGCAAAAGCTGATGGGACAAGGGGTTACGTCGATTCCGGGCGTGCAGGAATCGTTTATTTACCAGATGGCGGCGGAGAATAGTGATTTCTTTTTGGCGCAGACATTGATGTATATTTTGGATAATACGGTCGTGTTGTTGTGGTTTTCGGGTGTGCAGATTTTGATTTTCATTGCGGCGCTACAGAAGATGGATCCGCAGGCGTACGAGGCTGCAAAGATAGATGGGGCCTCGACGTGGGAGATTTTCTGGAAGATTACATTGCCGTCGCTTTACCCGATGATTTTTGTGAATATCATATACACGACGGTGATGTATTCGGTGTCGACGCTGAATCCGGTCATCGATCATATTAAAGTAAACATGTTCAAATTACAGAGCGGTTTTGGCTATTCATCGGCGTTATCGTGGATTTATTTTGTGATTATATCCCTGATTTTGCTCATAATGGCGGCGGTCGTTATGTTCTTTAACCGGAAGAAATAGCGGAGGTGCAAGGCATGGAGAAGGTATTAAAAAAGAGAGAGTCACGCTGGATTAAGACGAAGCGATTTCTGCTAGGAATGAACGGGATGGACGGTTTCTTGATGAAAGTCGTGATTTATAGTTTGTTGATTGGGATCGGATTTGTATTTTTATACCCGATATTATACATGGTTTCGTATAGTTTTAAGGATTTGGATGATTTGCTGAATGCGTCGGTAAGTTGGATTCCGTCGAAGTGGTACGTCGGGAATTTTGAGCGGGCGTATGAGGTTTTGGATTATATGAAAACGTTTGGGCAGACGCTGATTGTGGCGATTTTGCCATCGGTTTTGCAAATGTTTGTGGCGGCGGTTGTGGGTTATGGCTTCGCGCTATACAATTTTCGGGGGAAGAGTGTGTTGTTGGTGCTTGTGCTCGCGACATTCGTGATTCCGCCGCAAGTGACGGTGATTCCGCGTTATATCTTATTTAATGAATTCGGGATGTTGGGCAGTATTTCATCATACGCATTGCCGGCGATTCTGGGGCAGGGGCTCAATAGTGCGATCTTTATTTTGATTTTCTACCAGACGTTTCGGGCGATTCCGAAGTCATTGGTGGAGGCGGCGCGGCTGGATGGTGCGAACGAATTCAAGATTTTCTACCGTATCGGGCTGTCGATGGCGACCTCGGCGTTCATCATCACGTTCCTGTTTTCGGTTGTGTGGTACTGGAACGAGACGTATTTGGCATCGATTTATTTCGGCGATTCGCTGACAACATTACCACTGCAACTGCAAAAATTTGTGGCGGCGTATAACAATATGTTCCCGGCTGGACAAGGCGGGGCGGCGCTTTCAAGCATAAATGAAGGCATCGAACTGGCGGCGACGTTGTTGACGATTATCCCGCTGCTCATTATTTATTTCATCGCGCAAAAATGGTTTGTGCAAAGTATCGATAAATCAGGTATAACTGGAGAATAAGGGAGGAAAATGACGTGAATCGAGAAGATATCTTAAATATAGAAGCAAAAGGGTGTTTTGACTTCTTTTGGAATGAGGCGAATACGGATCCGACTAGCCCAGGTTTTGGCTTGATTCGTGATAATACGGCGGCGGACACGAGGGATTTTGCGAGTATTGCTTCGGTCGGTTTTGGGCTGAGTGCGATTGTGATTGGTATTGAGCGGGAATGGATTACGTTTGAGGAGGGCAAAAAGCGGGTTTTGGGGACGATGAAGACTTTTTGGAACCATGCGGAGGAAACGGAGGGCTTTTTCTATCATTTTCTCGATATGAATACGGCGAAAAAATATGAGGCGTCGTATGATTGTGCGTCAATCATTGATACGTCGTTGTTCTTGAATGGGGCGCTCACTGTGGCGGAGTATTTTGGTGGGGAAATTGAGGCGCTTTTTGAGAAGATTTATAAGCGTGTGGATTGGACAAAATACTATAATGAGGCACAAAATCAGTATTTTATGGGGTATAACCCGGAAACGGGCGGCTTCGGGGCTTGGGATATGTATGCGGAACAGATGATGCAGTATATTCTGGGTGTGGCTTCGCCGACGCATGGTGTTCCGGCGCGGATTTATGACGGTTTTGAGCGGAGTTTGGTGACTTATGGGGACTATACGTTTTATAATTCGCCGGGCGGGCCGCTTTTTACGCACCAATTTTCGCATGCGTGGTTTGATTTTCGGGATGTGCGGGATGCGGATGGTGTGGATTGGTTTGCGAACTCGGTGGCGGCGACGCTTGCGCAGCGGCAGTATGCGATTGATAATCCGGATGGGCGTGTGGGATATCATGCGAATTCGTGGGGTGTGACGGCGTGCCAGGGGCCGAATGGTTATATTGCTTACGGGACGCCGCCTTATAAAGAAGGGATTATTCCGGAGGGCAACGATGGGACGATTGCGCCTGCTGCGGCTGCTGGTTCGATCGCGTTTACGCCGAAAGAGTCGCTGGATATGATGGTGTATTTGTATGAAAAGATGCCAGAGCTTTGGGGCAGATACGGGATGCGTGACGCTTACAATTTGGAGGGCGAGACGGCTTGGTTTGCGGATCGTGTGATTGGGATTGATAAGGGCGTGACGCTACTCATGATTGAAAATTACCAAACGGGACTGATTTGGGAGCTTTATGGACGGAATCATTATGTGAAAAAGGCGGCGGAGATGCTTGGTTGGGAAAGGGTGAACGCATGATTGAGTTAGTGGAACGGCAGATTCGGATTGACGGTAAGGCGGTGCTCGTGATGTGTGGCGAGATTCATTATTTTCGCCTAGCGCGTGAGGACTGGGAGGATCGGATTGTGAAATTGAAGGAGGCGGGATGCAACGCGGTGGCGTCTTACATTCCGTGGATTTGCCATGAGCCAGTGCGAGGTCAGGTGGATTTGACGGGGGCGACGCGTGCGGAACTTGATTTGGGCGCTTTCATCGATTTATGCGCGAGTCATGCGTTGTACTTTTTCGCGCGACCGGGTCCGTTTATTATGGCGGAGATGAAGAACGAGGGGATTCCGTATTGGGTGTATGACGAGATTCCTGAGGCGATTCCGGTTGGTTGGGATGGGGCTGAGCCGACGACGCCGACGCTGGATTATTTGGCGCCGCGCTTTCTTTCGGCTGCTGAAAACTGGTATCGTGAGGCGCTGGCGGTCATTGCGCCGCGTACATATCCTAATGGAGGGAATGTGATGGCTCTACAGTTGGATAATGAAATCGGGATGCTGTCCTGGGTTTCCAATACGCCGGATTTGACGGACAACGTGTTGGCGGACTTCGCGAGCTGGTTGGATGGCAAAACAGAGCATGGTTATCCGTTCGAGACGGCGGATATTGCTAAAAATCCAGCCCTGATTCGGTCTCCAAAAGAGGACTACTCCGCAAAATTGCATCAGGATTTGGGATACTACATGCGAGACAGGTTCCGCCGCTACGTCGAAACACTACGAAACTACGCGGAAAACTTTGGCGTGACGGGAATCCCGTTCGTCGTCAACATTCACGGAACCGGCGGCGGACGCGGCTATACTTTTCCGATTGGGATTAGCCAACTCTATGAGAGCTACACACACGAAGCGGGTTACCTGCCAGGCTCGGACATTTATTTCGGCGATTTTACGATGGAAAATTTTCACGATCTCCATCTTATTAACGCGTTCATGACGGCGACGAATCGCGATGGACAACCAATAACTTCCGTCGAATTCAACTGTGGCGATGGGAATTTTGGCGATAATCTCGGTGGTCGTTATGACGTTTCGGCGGCTGATCTAAAGGCACGGCTCTGCGTCGCGCAAGGCAATCGACTCATCAACTACTATCTCATGGCTGGCGGCTACAACTACGAAATGGCGGAAAACCGTCCAGACGGCAACAATCGCATTGCCATCACCGGTGAACGTCACGGCTTCGCGGCCCCAATCAGCCCAGAAGGCGAGCTCAATTACACCTATCCGCGCATGGCCGAATCAATCCAGACCATCATCGCGCTCGGCGACAAGCTCGCAGCAATGGATGAAGAACACGACGCGCTCCATTTCGCGTTTATTCCCGATTACTACATGACCGAATACAGCTACCCGTCAAGCACTGCGGCCCAAGCGATCAAGCAGAACATCGAAGCTAACCGTGCCTCAGGAAGTTGGGATATCGTCGCCAAGTCACTGCTCCTAAACAGCTACCGATTCGGCTCCATCGACATCCAGAACCGCGAATTCGACGCGCAGCAGCACCCAGTCATCGCCCTACCATGCGCCCGCTATCTCGCCCGCGACATCCAAGAACGGCTCGTCACCTACCTCGAAACCGGCGGCGCCCTCTTCATCTACGGCGAACTCCCGCTCTACGACATGGAAGGCGCCCCGTGTAAAATTCTAACCGAAGCACTCGGCGCAACCTACCAAGAAACCAAGAACGATCACGGCTACAGCCTCTCCATCACCGGCGAAAATTGGTGCAGAGAAAAACCAGAAATCCGCACCCATCACGCCCAACTTTTCAGCCTAGAAAAAGGTACCGCGATCCTAAAAGAAAAACAAGGTGACGGCATCTGTGGCATCGAAACCAAGGTGGGCAAAGGTCACGCGATCGCCATCACAACCGCCTATCGCGGCGACATCGACTTCATCCAGACAGCATTCACGAGGCTTGGCGCACCGCCCATGCTGGCACACGATTACCCCCATCACGGCATCGTCACAACAACGACAAAAAACGCGCAAAACGAACGCTTCGTGCACCTGCTCAACCTAGATGGCATGGAAAAACAGTTCCGCCTCACAGAACAAGATGCCCCACTTTTTGGCGGTAATCCAATCACACTCGGCGCCAAGTCAGGCCTCATTTTGCCACTTCAAATGCAACTAGGCCCAACGTTTATCGAATATAGCACAGCAGAAGTCATGTCTTATAATGAACAAGAAATCAGGCTGCGCGTACTACAACCAGAAGCGACAATCTGCATCCAAACAACGCAGCACATACGAGAATCAAGAAACTACACAATAACGAAAAAGTTAGGAAGTACAATACTTCACATCAAAACACGAGGAAAATTAAAAATCCAGTTCGATAAATAAGATCAAATTCCCATCTTACTTAGATTCGAGTCAATGAATCTAAGTAAGTTTTTTTGCGTTTTGAACGAACTTAATATTTCTCTAGAACAACAATCATAAAGAAAAAATAGCGCTAGGATCCTATTTGAAACAATACTAGGCCACCTCTGAATGTAACAAAATATACACAAACAAGCTCAAACACAACCTTCCATAAGAAAAATCATTCTCTCAGAAGAATAAAACCCCAAAAATCGCTCTCCCACAACAATAAACCACCGAAAACAACATTTCGCAAATGGGTATATACTAGGTTTATTCCAACAGGAGGACAACAGCAAAACGAACTTTTAAAACAAAGAAGGTGGAGACTATGAAAAAGAAAATTTTAACGTTTATGCTTATTGCAACGATACCCATGGCCAGTTTTTCAGGATTAACAAAAGCAGAGACAACAGAATCTAACCAAGTGGAGGAAGTGCAAGGCAGCGACAACATAGAGACCTCCCCAATAATAGATAAGACAGAAGAAACAAAAACAGAAGAAGTACAGCAATCGGCCACAGGCAGTAAATCGGAAACACCAAAACTAAAAGGCAAACTCAAAGCCGACGCACCACTTGCCATTGCCAATCCACAAACCTTTGTTTTAGGTACAGATTTAACCAAGGTTGACCCAAAAACTTTTGTAAGCAATGTTGCCAATAATGGCGTCAACATGAAGATAGAGTACGTCACGAAGCCAGCGACAAATCTAGTCGGTGTATATTCAACCACGGTGAAAGTGACGGATCTTAGTTCGCAAGCAATGCAGACTATTGATGTTCCAACAACTATTCAATTTGGAGATACAATCTTTACGAGGTCAGGATATGCTAATGAAGGACTTTCAGCATTAACCCTTCATCATGGTGCAACTCCTTATATAACGAATACAGCGGGTGTCACTAGTGGTAAAGGTGTTTACCCAATCACAGGTGCCGCGAGAATAATTTATACGAGCAGTGTGCAATCGATAACCACTGATCATAAAGTTGGCACACCTTATTTTAGTAAAAGTGCAAGGGGGGATGACACAAGCAATGAGTTTTGTCAGTCTTTCAATACACCTGTTAATGTTGCGTACGGAGATATTATTTCTGTCTACACGCTTACTGGAAATACTCCTACATCGTTACCAAGTACTACTGCAACCTCACTCGATGGTGCTCAATCCTTGTCAACAGGAACCCACTATTTCGAAATCACCCCAACCGGCTACAAAGAAGTCATGAAATCATCAGCAACAGCAAAAACAGTAACAGCAGAACTCGGCGCAAAAGTTACACCAAAAGATTGCGTCACACTTCCAGCAAGCGGTACTTTCACCGTCTCCGATACGTTTATCCAAGCACCAGACTTAAAGAAGGTCGGCACAAGCCAAGTACAAGTCGAAGTTCGCGAACAATTAGATTCCGGCCAATATATTAGTAGTACAGTTACTAGTTCTGTGACAATCAACGCAGATACAACGCCTCCAACAGCAGATACAGTTACTCAGAAAATAACAAAAAATGCGGCTATTCCAGCACCTGAAACTTTTCTAACGAATATTCATGATGACGCAGACGACTACACATCAAACAAAATCAACATTAGCTATGTGACAGAGCCGACAACGACTGAGTTAGGTGCAAGAACTTGTCAAATTGCTCTAACAGATAGTGCAGGAAACGTAGCATACAAAGATGCAACATATTTTGTTGGCGACGAGACTACTGTATCAAATGATCAATATGGTCTCCGCGCTGAACCGGTTGTGATCAAGCAAAGTGAACTAACAGGTAAAACAGCAACCGAAAAAGAAACATTGATTCGCGAACGATCGAACGTTCAAGGATGGGATATTGAAGCCACAAAAGAAGTTAGCGATCAAGTGGCGCTTTCAAGTACAGACATTGCGAACCTCCCGACAAAGGCGAGCACAACAGAAAATTATACGGTGGCTATGTCCCTAGGAAATCTAACAACTGACATTGCAGTAACCGTAACAGATGATGTCACATTCGCCTTCAACGCCACGCCAGACCCACTCAATTTTGAGTCAACAGAGATGATAGGCGACGAAGTTACGATAGATCGCACGAATCCAAACTGGAACATCCAAGTCAAAGATACCCGCAACAATGGTAGCAACTGGTCTATCACAGCGACCGTTAATGGTCCCTTCAAAGACAACTCTGACCCAGACGCAAAACAACTTCATAACGCTTTAACTTATACAAAGGGAAGCACCGAAACTCAAATTTTAGACAATCAAGCTTTTGCATTTTACGAAGGTCAATCGAATGAAGCATCTATTAAAACTATCGAATCCACAAAAGATCAAGGTTTTCGTATGAAAATAAACCCAACAGGCGTGAAAGCAGACGCAGAATATCAAACAAGCATTACATGGACACTGAACGATACGCCATGAGTTTTGAAAATAACCTTAAAGGATGTGATGGCGAGGAAAATCTCAGGATATTTCTTAACATTGTAGGATAAGCATCAGATGCAAGACCAAGTGATCTCGGGATAGCTTCATCAAATCCTGGCACTTCGAAGGAGAACTTTCACATGACAATCAAAAAATTCGCGGTAATCGGTTTAGTAACAATTTCAGCAGTAGCAGCAACAATCGGTATGGGTACACAAGCATCAGCAGCAGAAGTTGGCTCATTAACAACAGATAGCAAAGTAAAATTCACAAAACAAGCGGAAGATACGATTATCCCTCCAGTAAACCCAATCGATCCTGACCAACCGCTTGATCCAGATGCGGAAGTAACACCAGGAACTGGCGGACCGTTAAGCATCGGTTACGTCTCTGAATTCGACTTCGGTACACAAGAAATTTCTGGTGAAACGAAAACATACAACGCAAAATTAGATAAAGTCAAAGTTGGCGGCGAATACGTTGACGTACCAAATAACGTGCAAGTAGCGGATAACCGTGGTAACAACGCAGGTTGGAATTTGACAGTCGCGCAAAATGGCCAATTAAAAGACGGTTCTGCCCGTAATCTAGAAGGTGCAGAAATCGCCATTACAAAAGGTACTGCCGTAACGAAAACGGGAACAGGCGTAACCGCTCCAACCGTGAATCAATCGATCAAATTAAATCCAAACGGTACAGCGTCCATGGTTATGAACGCAACAGCCAATCAAGGTATGGGTCAATGGGTGGATAAATTCGGAGCAGATAACACAGCCGCAGCAGACGCCGTGACACTAACAGTACCAGGTAAATCAGCGAAATATGCCGATTCAGATTATGCAACAACACTAACTTGGACACTTTCTGACACACCACAATAATAAAAAAATGAAAATGCGTATCGAAAATCTGATGTTAGATTCTTGATACGCATTTTTTTCCTGTTTAAGGATACATAATTGAGAAAATGCTATTTTAATTGATAAAAATAAAATCCATGTAAAAAAAGAATCCGCTATCAATAATTAAATCCGTTGCTATAGAATGATTTACAGCTTTGGGAATAAGTCAAGTCAAAATTACATTGACTTCAAAACAATAAACATTATAATTAACCATTGACATTCTAACGAAACAAGGTGATAATTTTAAGTGTGTAGTTTCACATAATAGGAAATTTAAAGGAGGAAATACAATGTCATTAATAGGTAAAGAAATAGAAGAATTTGCTGCTAAAGCCTTCCATCAAGGTGAATTTATAGATGTTTCATCGGAAAGTTTCAAAGGAAAATGGGGCGTGGTCTGCTTTTACCCGGCCGATTTCACCTTTGTTTGCCCAACTGAACTAGAAGATTTGCAAGATCAATATAAAACGTTGCAAGAGCTGGGTGTAGAAGTTTACTCCGTTTCAACAGACACACACTTCACGCATAAAGCATGGCATGATTCTTCAGACGCAATTGGTAAAATCGAATATATCATGATTGGCGACCCGACACATAAAATCTCACGTATTTTTGACGTGCTAGATGAAGAAGAAGGTTTGGCGAATCGTGGAACATTTATCATCGATCCAGATGGTGTTGTTCAAACAATCGAAATTAACGCAGACGGTATTGGTCGCGACGCCAGCACTTTAGTGGATAAAATCCGTGCTGCACAATACGTACGAAACAATCCAGGCGAAGTTTGTCCCGCAAAATGGAAAGAAGGCGCGGATACGCTGAAACCAAGCCTAGACTTAGTAGGTAAAATCTAAAAATGGCATTAGATCAAGAAATTAAAGCGCAACTAGCGGGCTATCTGGATTTACTAGAACAAAACATTGTTCTAAAAGTAAGCGTCGCAACAGATGAAAACTCGCAAAAACTACTGGAATTCGTCACGGAAATTGCGGACATGTCTCCAAAAATCCGCTTAGAACATGGTTCACTATCCAGAACACCGAGCTTCAGCGTCGAACGTGAAAACGAAGACTTCGGCATTGCTTTTGCGGGGATTCCGTTAGGTCACGAATTCACTTCACTAATTTTGGCGTTGCTACAAGTCAGTGGTCGTCCGCCGAAAATCAGTGAAAATCTCGCTGCCCAAATCAAAAGAATCAACAAACCGCATCATTTTGAGTCTTACGTAAGTTTGACGTGTCACAACTGCCCAGACATCGTGCAGGCGCTTAATATCATGAGCGTGCTGAATCCTAATATCTCGCACACGATGATCGAAGGCGGCATGTTTAAAGACGAAGTGGAAGCGAAAAACATCATGGCTGTACCGACAATTTTTGAAAATGGCGTTTTATTTGGAAGTGGCCGCATGACGATCGAGCAAATCATCATCAAAATCGTTGGTGAAGCAGATGCCTCCGAATTTGAAGCGAAAGATCCGTTCGATGTCCTCGTAATCGGTGGCGGTCCAGCAGGTGCTAGTGCTGCGATTTATGCCGCGCGCAAAGGGATTCGCACTGGAATTGTAGCAGATACGTTTGGCGGTCAGGTACTAGAAACGCTAAGCATCGAGAATGTGATTGGAACGAAATATACAGAAGGTCCAAAACTGATTGCGCAGATTGAAGAACACGTGAACGAATACGGCGTGGATGTGATGAAACAAGTGCGCGCTAAAAGCATCACGAAGAACGAAAACGTGGAAGTCACACTCGAAAATGGCGCTGTTTTAACGACTAAAACGGCGATTATCTCGACGGGTGCAAGATGGCGTAATATCGGCGTTCCTGGTGAACAGGAGTTCAAAAATAAAGGTGTTGCCTATTGTCCACACTGTGACGGTCCGCTTTTTGAAGGGAAGAATGTCGCTGTCGTTGGCGGTGGAAACTCTGGTATTGAGGCGGCGATTGACCTCGCTGGTACGGTGAAACATGTGACTGTGCTTGAATTTATGCCGGAACTAAAAGCCGATGATGTTTTGCAGAAGCGTCTTTATTCCTTACAGAATGTCACTGTTTTGAAAAATGTACAGACGAAAGAAATTACAGGGCAGGACAAAGTGAACGGCGTTACGTATGTGAACCGCGAAACGGGCGAAGAAGTTCACGTTGATGTAGAAGGCATCTTCATCCTGATTGGTCTAGCTCCGAACACGGAATGGCTGGGAGACGATATCGAGCGCAATAAAATGGGCGAGATTATCACGAATAAACACGGCGAGACAAGCGTTCCCGGCATATTCGCGGCTGGGGATTGCACGGACAGTGCCTATAAACAAATTATCATTTCAATGGGTTCAGGCGCTACCGCAGCACTTGGCGCATTCGATTATATGATACGAAATTAAAAAAAGCTATCGATCTGCAACGTTTTGAAGTTGTAGGTCGGTAGTTTTTTGCGGTTCTCCAAAAGTGGATTCTCGTGGTATACTGAATAAAAATGTATGAGCTAAAGGAGAAACGAGATGGCAGATGTAATCATAGTTGGAGATGGCGGTCATAGCAAAGTTGTTCGGGAATGCTTGGAGCAGCAAGGTGTCGACACGATTATCGGAATTTTAGACAACAAATATACGAGTTACGAAAAAAATGGGGCGCAATTTCGAGCTCCGTTTGACGATTTTGAGCAGTACAAAAAGGATACGACATTGTGGTTCATCGCTATTGGTGATAATAAGGCGCGTGCGGGAGTTGCGGCTAAATTGGGTGATGTGCGGTATGCAACGATTATACATCCGACGGCGATTATTTCGAAGGCGGCGACGATTGAACCGGGCACTGTTATTATGCCGTTAGCGGTGGTCCAGCCAGATAGCGTTATTGGCGCACATACGATTATTAATACAGGCGCGATTGTGGAGCATGACGTGATTATTTCCGAGGCAGCGCACGTTTCACCAAGGGCTACGGTAACAGGAGGCGTCAAAATTGGGACGGGTGTTCATGTTGGGGCTTCGGCGGTTGTGAATCCAGGGGTGGATTTAGGCGCATATTCTGTGATTGGAGCGGGCGCAGTGGTTGTTGGTGATACGGAAGCCGGGATGACGTATGTTGGGGTGCCAGCGAGGAAGTTGGAGCGATGAGGGCATTGTTTAAGAAGTTGAATGATTTTGATGAGGAGCATCCTTATTTGGGTGTCTTGATAGCAGCAGTTGTGGGTAGTGTGATAGGTATTTTGATAGAATATGTAGTAAATGGTGATTTTGTAAAATCGGGATTTTATGGGGTGTTATTTTTTAACGCTGGATGGTTATTATATGCTAGGAGAAGAGTGAAAAAAAAGAGGAGTTCATAATGTGGCAATCACGCACGCGGGAACGCGCCGATTTTTTTTGGTATCATAGCCTTCATATCTAGCTTTGTTGTGGTTCTTGGAAAGCGTCGTGTGCTTTTTTAGAACCTCAATATGCAGTGGAATGTAATGAGACTGCCTTCCTTTAGAATAGTGCCTCGAAAACTTCACGCCCTCCATAAAAAGCAAGAGAGGCTTTTTACTGCGGCCGCTCCAGTTTTTTTCGGAGCTGAGCGAGGTAGAGACTAATATTAGTTTTGTAGTAGTTCAAAGTAGGGCAATCATGTACGCGGGAACGCTCCGATTTTTTACGTATCATCGCTTTCAGATCTAGCTTCAAAAGCCAGCCTCTCGGAAATTTCGGTGCCTCCGAAAAATCCAAAAGAGGGATTTATCTGCGCCCCCTAACAATTTCTGTCGAGGCTAAACGGGCTTTTTCCGCTTTTCTTCCTTGACTTCCATGTAAGCGTTCTATATACTGTAGTTAGTTGCTAGAGAATTGAGATAAGCGACTCCTAATTTGTAGGAGTGCGCTTTTTTTGTGCTCTAAATACAGAAAATTTTACCATTATTAGTGAAATTGCGAATTGGAAGGGGTAGTTTAAGCATGGTTTTATCACGTGAGGAAGTTAGGAAAGCAATGGCGAAATTAGTTGGGGCGGAGAATTTGGTGACGGAGGAAGAGGCGTTGCAGCATGCGAGTATTGACCGTTATCGGAAGTATGAGGATATTTCGGGGATTTTTACGCAACCGATTCCGGCTGCGATTGTGAAGGCGCGCAATACGGATGATATCGTGAATGTGTTGCAGTTTTGTAATGCGAATGGAGTTAATTGTATTCCGCGGACTGGGAATTCGGCGCTTGAGAGTATGCTCGAATCTGTGAAGCCGAATCATATTGTGTTGGATGGTTCGGGGCTTGATAAAGTAGTGGAAATTGATGAATATAATATGCAAGTGACGTGCCAAGCTGGTGTGGTGCTGGAGGATATTGAGAATCAGCTGCGTGCGAAGGGGTTGACGACGGGGCATTCGCCGCAATCAAAACCGCTGGCGCAGATGGGTGGACTCGTTGCGACGCGTAGTACGGGCCAGTTCTCGACGCTGTATGGTGGGATTGAGGACATGATTGTCGGTTTGGAGGCGGTTTTCCCGAACGGGGAAGTGACGCGGATTAAAAATGTGCCGAGACGTGCGGCGGGGCCTGATATTCGCCATGTTGTCGTTGGGAACGAAGGCGCGCTTTGTTATATTACGGAAGTCACCGTGAAAATTTTTAAATATCAGCCGGAGAATCATCGTTTTTATGGCTATACGTTGGATGATATGGAAGTCGGATTTGAGATTTTGCGTGAGGTGATGGTCGCGGGTTACAAGCCTTCGATTGCGAGGTTGTACGATGTGGCGGACGCGGCGGGGCATTTCTCGCATTTTCAGAAGGATAAATGTGTGTTGATTTTCATGGCGGAAGGGCCTGCGGGAATCACGGCGGCAACGGGTGCTGGAATTGAGGAAATCGTTGCGAAATACGGGCAATGTGAACAGGTGGAGAGCCAGTTTATCTCGGATTGGTTTGATAATTTGAATTGGTTCCCCGAGCAAGTGGCGGAGGAGCGCGAGGAGATTGTTGCTACGAAAAATATGGGATTCACGACGGAAATCGCTGCGAATTGGGGTCAAATTAACGCGATTTATGAGTCGGCTTGTGCGCGTGTGAAGGCGGAAGTTCCTGATGTGACGTGGGTTGGCGGCCATTCTTCGCATAGTTATATGAACGGGACGAATCTTTATTTTGTGTATTACTATGATTTGAACTGTGAGCCTACGGAGGAAATTCATAAATACCACAACCCGATTAACAAAATTATCGTGGAGGAGTCGCTGAAACATGGCGGGACAATGGTGCATCATCATGGTGTCGGCAAGGCGCGTGCTCCGTGGATTAAAGATGAGTACGGTTCATCATTCTACATTCTGAAAACGTTGAAGCAAGCGTTTGATCCGAATAATGTGATGAATGCAGGAAATATAATCCCGCTTGAGTTCTTAGATTAAAGCAGTGTAAGATAGTGTATTGGGTCTTTATTAGGCCTAATACACTATTGAAGATGGGGGATTTTAAAATGAGAGAGAATATGTTGGATTTGCTAGCAGATAACCCGATTATTGCGGCGATTAAAGATGAAACAGGACTTGAAAAAGTGGTGCAGTCAAACTGTCATCTTGTATTTATTTTGTACGGGAATATTTGTAATATCGGTCAAATTGTAGCACAGGTCAAGGCGGCTGGTAAAGTTGCTTTTGTGGATATTGATTTGGTGGAAGGTACGTCGAATCGCGAAATTGTTGTCGAGTTTATGCGTAAAAATACGGAGGCGGACGGAATTATTAGTTCCAAACCAGCGATTGTGCGTGCGGCGAAAATGAAAGGTTTTTACACGATTCATCGGTTTTTCTTGATCGATTCGATGTCGTATCATAACTTGCCGAAACAGGTGGCGGCGTCAAAAACGGATTGTGTGGAGATTTTGCCGGGATGTATGCCAAAAGTGCTCGGTTGGGTGCAGGATACGATTAGTCAGCCGGTGATTGCGAGTGGGTTGGTTTGTGATAAGGAGGATGTGTTGATGGCGCTGCAAGCTGGTGCTGTGGCGATTTCGTCAACGAGTCCAGATGTGTGGGATAATATTTGATTTTTAAAAAGCGCAGAATAAAAAAGAACGTTTTAACCAAATAATGTAAGCGGTTTCTAGCTTTTGAGGGGGCAAACTATGAAGAAGGCAAAATATAGTCGTTGGTTTATTATCGCCATTATTGGCATGACGGGTGGCATGAGTTTTGAGCTGCCGTATTTGAAGTATAACTATCAGGTTCCGATGGAGTCACTGATGGGGCTTAGTGCTACGCAAGTCGGGTTTATTATGAGTGTTTATGGGACGGCGGCGATGGTGTTGTATGCGCCGAGTGGAGTTGTTGCGGATAAGTTTTCGCATAAGAAATTGATTACGTTTTCAATGGTGATCACGGGGGGCTTGGCGTTTTTGATGGCGCTTTATCCGCCGTATTGGATGCTGCTCGTGATTCAAGTGTTGCTGGCGATTACGACGGTTTTGTTTATGTGGTCGGCGACGGTGAAGGCGGTTGCGATTTTGGGAACGGCGGAGGAGCAGGGAAGTTTGCTCGGTTTTGCGGAAGGGATGCGCGGATTTGGTGCGCTTGTGACGGCGTTTTTGACGTTGTGGATGTTCCAATTGTTTGGCGCTGAATCGAACCCGAATAGTTTGAAAGCGGTGATGGTGACATACGGGATTTTCTATATTGTGTTCGGGATTCTGTGCTGGTTTGTGGTGCCTGAGGAGTCAAAAGCGGCGCGTGCGGCATTACCGAAATCGGAAAAGTTAGCGGCGAAGGATATACTGGTTGTCTTGAAAAAACGGACGACGTGGTATTGTAGCCTGATTATCATGGGTGTGTATACGATTTTTGCGGTGCTGAGTTATACGACGAGTTATTTGATTGATATTTTTGCGATGCCGGTTGTGATGGCAACGTTTATTGGGATGATTCGGAATCAGGTTTTCCGGACAATCGCAGGTCCTGTGGGTGCGCTAGTTTCGGCTAAAACGCGGTTGAAATCGCCGACGAAGATTATTTTTATTGGTAGTATCGTGACGTTTATTGGGCTGATTTGTATTATCGTGATTCCGGCTAGTGCGAGTATTATTTTTGTGATGATTGGACTGGTGTTGCTGCTGGCTTTCTTCAATTATGTGTCGCGGGGCATGTATTTTGCAACGATTGGGGAGGCTGGGACGCCGAGTTCGACGATGGGAACAACGATTGGTGTGGCGTCGTTGATTGGATTCTTGCCGGATGTGTTTATTTATCCGCTGATTGGGCATTGGCAGGACACGCTTGTGGCGACGCAGGCGTATCGGAATATGTGGATTCTCGGGCTTGTGGCGACGGGAATGGCACTGCTTTTTTGTACGTTATTAATGCGCGATATTAAACAGAAAAAACAAGCTATAATGGCTTCATTAGAGACACTTTGAGGGAGGAAAATAAGATGAATATACAAGATTTTGAAATGGATTTCTTTTCGTTAAAAGGTAAAAATGCGATTGTGACTGGTGGGAATTCAGGGCTTGGACAGGCTTTTGCGTTGGCGCTTGCGAAGGCGGGTGCTAATTTATTTATTCCGAGTATTGTGGCGGATGACGGGACGACGGAGCGCATGATTACGGAGGCTGGCGGGAAAATGGTGTTTATGCAGGCGGATATTACGAAGGAGGGCGTGCCGAAGCGGATTATAGATGAATGTGTGGCGGAGCTTGGTTCTGTGGATATTTTAGTGAACTCGGCTGGGATTTGTAAGCTTGCGGAGGTTCAGGATTTTGGTCGGGAGCAGTGGGACCCGATGATTCAGCTGAATTTGACGGCGGCGTTTGAGCTTAGTTATGAGGCTTCAAAACGAATGATTCCGCAACGGAGCGGGAAAATTATTAACATTTGTTCGCTGTTTTCGTTTCTTGGTGGGCAGTGGTCTCCGGCGTATGCGGCGACAAAACACGGGATTGCAGGCTTGACGAAGGCGTATTGTGATGAGTTGGCGCAGTATAATATTCAGGTGAACGGGATTGCGCCAGGGTATTACGCGACGGAAATTACGACGGCAACGCGCAGCAATCCGGAAACGAATCAGCGGGTGTTGGATCATATTCCGGCGAACCGTTGGGGCGAGACGCAGGATTTGATGGGGACAACAGTGTTCCTTGCGAGTCGTGCTTCGGATTATGTGAATGGACATCTGCTGGTTGTGGATGGTGGGTATTTGGTACGCTAAGGTAAATTTGACGGAAAAGAAGGTTTGGATACTTATGACGAAGAAATATATTATCGGGATTGATGGGGGTTCGCAGAGCTCGAAGGTTGTTATTTTTGATTTAGAGGGCACGATTGTTTCGGAAGGGAAATGTGAGTTGCAGCCGATGCACTTGGCGGAGAACGGTGTGGTGGAGCATCCGGACGATGATTTATGGGATTCGCTTGTTGTGGCGAGCCGAGCTGCGATGGATTATTTCCCGGGAAATAAAGCGGATATTATCGGGCTGGGATTGTGCACTATTCGGTTTTGCCGGGCGTTGTTGAAGCGGGATGGGAGTTTGGCGTCGCCGGTGATGAGTTGGATGGATGCGCGGGTTTCGAAGCCTTATGTGCATGAGAATGAGGATGTGGCGTATGTGACGACGACTTCGGGGTACATGACGCAGCGTTTGACGGGGGAGTTCGTGGATACGGCGGCGAATTATCAAGGGCAGTGGCCGATTGATACGGATACGTGGGCTTGGAGTGAGGACGATGCTGTAATTGAGCAGTTGGGGATTCCGCGCGAGATGCTATTTGAGTTAAAGATGCCGGGTGATATTTTAGGAGCGGTGACGGGAGATGTTGCGGCTAAACTTGGTATTCCTGAGGGTATTCCGGTAGTCGCAACGGCGAATGATAAGGCGGTGGAGGCACTTGGAGCGGGACTTTTAGCGGAGAATACGGCGCTGATTTCGCTTGGGACGTATATCGCGGCGATGATTCCGGGACATGATAATCCGAAGGGCACGACGGCTTTTTGGACGAATTTTGCATCGACACCGCGGCAGTATCTTTATGAAAGTAATGGGATACGACGCGGGATGTGGACGGTGAGCTGGTTTAAGGAACTTTTGGGCGACGATATTATGCTAAAAGCGCATCAAGATGGGCATTCGGTCGAAGAATTTTTGAATCGAGAGGCACAGCATATTCCGGCTGGTTCGGAGGGCTTGATGACCGTTCTTGATTGGCTAGCACCTGCCGAGGCCCCTTACCGAAAAGGCATGATGATTGGCTTTGACGCCAGGCATACGCGTGCACATATTTACCGCTCCATTTTAGAAGCTATCGCAATGACTATGAAAAACCGTGTGGACGAAATGTGCACAGAGCTTGGCATAACGCTTGAAAACCTTATTATATCAGGAGGTGGCTCCAATAGTGCGCTACTAATGCAGATTTTTGCGGATGTATTTGGCATTCCAACAACGCGAAATGAAGTCAATGGTTCGGCTAGTTTAGGTGCCGCAATTTGCGTCGCCGTTGCCTTGGATATTTATCCAGATTATGAAACCGCAGCTAAAAAAATGATACGTACAGGAAATACATTTGAACCCGATAAATCAAATGTTGCATTATATAGTAGGATAAATCAGGAAGTATACAAGGGTATTACGGATAGTACTGATAACTTGCTAAAAAAAGCAGCTTTGATTTTTCAATAAAAATAGGCACGTCGAGAAAATCGATATTGATTTCCTCGCGTGCTTATTTTCTATACATTTCTGGCTCCGATGATTTGTTCTAATTGATTAAAGTCTCGCTTAGTTGGCGGTACATGCCAGACTAAGACCTTTGTTTGGGAAGATAATTCAACGGGTGCATCGCTAATAATCAAGTCATATTGCGGTGCATGCTCTTTAGGGTCAAGTTCTTCACAAAAAATAAGATATTCTTCAGAGTAATGCTGACGAATCTGCCCCTTCAAATATTCTTCCCACAAAAAACCACTTTTTGAAATAACCTTCACATGCAGGCGTTGTGTAAAAAGTTCATTCATTAAACTAACATTGAATAAATCATGCAAATGTGCTGAAATAACTTTCTTATTATCACGAATAAAAGTATAGTCTGGATGGCGTTCGTATTTTTGAAGTTTCTCTAGAATGGCCTCTATCGTAATAATATCTGGAATAAACTTTTTAGAAAAATGATCGACATCTAAAATAAGGTTTGTCTTTTTCACAAATGTAAAGCGGGTTAAATAATCTAAAATAGCTAGTTTGATTGTATCCGTTTCTTTTAACCTACCATCCAGTAAAGTTACAATATCCTCTGCTAAAATGAAGCGTTGATTTCGGAATTTTTTATGATAGTCAATTCGAAATTTTATTCGTTCCAGGCTAATGTCTGTGAAGGAACACAAGAAACTAATATTCAAAATAATATAGCGTTCCATCAAGCTTACAGGTTCACCCAAAAATTGATCTAAATCACTGAAATCGAGTGTTTTAGAGTCATAGTACATATAAATATCATCAATCGTGCGTTGTTCTTCGGGGGTTAAATCAGCTAAATAACCTTGTTTTATTCGAGTTAAACAAACACAGATTGCAATCGCATACTCCATTCGTGAACTGAGAGAGAAATATACCCCCATTTTAGCTTCAAATTTTTGAATAAATCGATTAATCTGTTCAAAGCTAATTTCGTCACTAATCCAACCGGAATAGGGGTGGCTTTTAATAAATAGGTGGGAAAAATAAAACCGAACATTAATCTCGTTTCCTTCAATTTGCAGCGGTTTATTATTTAATATAAGTCTGCTCCGAGCTAAGAATGTATCAATCTCTTTTAACTTCAAATAAAATGAAGCAGGACTAATAAAGTTTTTTTCTGCCCATTCAGGTATTGTCAATTTATCGTCATTGAAGATGGACACGGAGAGTACGAATAAATCACTATTAGTAATCATATAAGCTTGCAAAAAATCAAAATTAATATCGGGGGCGGCGGTTAAAAATAGACGCCTATCTTCCTCATAAATGTGAGCCAATTCAACTGGACAGGTAGAATTGAATAGCTTTATATCAGCGTTTAATGTATTCAATGAGCACTCCACAGCCACTGTTAATTCTTTTTTGCTCAACGGTTTTTCTGCAAAAAATAATATATTGAGCCATTTTAATTTCCGATAACCAGATGCGGTAATAATATTTTTCATCCTGAAACACCTCCATCTCTTACTTTTATGATAAGATAATCACAAAAAAAGTGCAAATAATAAAATACTTAACATATATAGAAAAATTAGGAGTTCAAAACTTTGCTACATTCTAGTATGGAAAAATCCATTAATCTAGAAAATAGAACTAATATATCCATGATAGTATCGATACTATAGTTATTAAAAGAGACTATAATCAAAAGAAAGAGAGACAAAATGATGAATCAACGAGCAGTAGGAATGAATTTTTTATATAATTCGAGTGTTGTCGAAAAGGAATTTAGCAAAGAAAGATTTCTACAGAGTTTAAGGGAGGATAACGTTTATCCAATTAAAGGGACTATAAAACAGTACGAAAAATACGAACAAATTATGAAGGAATCTGAAGTCGTAGAAGAGATTTTTTTCATTGTGTCAGGATATATTATAGCGTGCGAAGGACAAGCGAGAATTACCTATTTCTACGGAAGTCAGGATATTATTGGCTTGGAAAACCTCATGCTTGAGAAGCCATCTTCGTGTTCCTTTGAAGCCGTTTCAGATAAGGTCAAGGTAATTAAATACAAAAAAGTAGACATTATCGAGAAACTACTAAATACGCAAGAAGGATATCTGTATCATTACGTGTATATGCAAGATCGCGTGACACAGATGGTGAGGCGAGAAGAGTTATTGCGATTACCTTCTGAGGATAGAGTCAGTTTAGCTCTATTTAGGCTGTCCGAAAGATATGGAGAATCAATACCACAATCAGATATCACTGTGTTCCCAAAGCCAATCAACAAAGGCATGCTTGCGAGATATACAAATCTAAATCCCAATACGGTTACTGTTGCTTTCCAAAATCTATACCAAGAAAAAGTACTAACAACCAATCAAAAATCGCTACATGTAGATATATCCAAATTGAAGTCAAAATTGGCGGATATATTATGAAAACAATACATGATCCACAAGAAGACATGGCTACTCGGTTTCGTGTTGTTCTGATCGAAACAGCAAGATTTTATCAAAGGAAATGAAAAAAAGTTGCATTTTTTTAGAAAAATCCGTTTATTCAATCGTCAGCTGGTAAAGTGTAAGTAGGCAAAGGAGAACACCACACAAACTAATTTGAAGGAGGCAAAACAACATGAGACAGAAGGTAGAGATGATGACCCTTTTATACGACCAACGCCATATCGAAAAACAGTTTAGCGAAGAAAAATTCCAAACATTTTTACAAAAGGATACGATTTTTCCACTCGAAGGCACGCGAAAAAAGTACCGAAAAGGCGACATACTGATCGAAGAGGACGATGAGGTAGACGACATCTTTTTCATTGCATCTGGTCACTTAGTTGCCACGAAAAATACCGAAAACGTCATTGATTTTTATGCACATCAAGATGTCATTGGACTGAGTCACCTCTTGTTAGGCAGCCGTTCCGAATACGCTTACCAGGTCATTTCGAACGAACTAACCGTGGTGAAATACGCGAAAGAAGACATCATTGATAACGTCATTAACACGCAAGAGGGCTACTTCTACCATTACGTGCACATGCAAAACCAAGTCGCACGGATGATGGAAAAAGAAGCATTATTACGACTTCCCTCCGAAGAACGCATCAGTCGCGCTATTTGGAAACTCGGAGAAAAATTTGGGCAATCGATGCAAGATGACCCGGATACCATCTGTTTCCCCACCCAAATCAGTAAAGGCATGCTCGCGCAATACACCAACCTTAACCCCAACACGGTCACGAACATCCTCCAAAAACTGCAAGCAGAAGATATTATCTATTCGATGAAACGGACTATTTATTTCAATACCTATAAATTACAAGCAAAATTGGATGTTCAATAAATAGTAACAATTGGGCGAAGCAAGCTCTGGAAATGTGGAAAACAGGCGTACTAAATCCTGATAAGATTAGTCTTGTAACAAGGATGCACCTAGAAAACGAAGAGGAGTGGTTATCTATATATATGAAGTCTTTACCTGTGTGTCTAGTTTTTCTCTAATGAATTGACAAGAAAAATGAATTTGTTATAAATACGCAGATACAGCACAAAAGCCTGCTAAACTAAACGTAAGCCAACAAATAATAAAAGAAAGAAGGAATGAAAAATGAAAATGAAAAAATTAATGAGTGTGGTTGCTTTAACATCAATTATCGGAACAAGTGTGGTCACACCATTTAATGTCTTGGCAACACCAGCAGCAGCATCAGAACAACAAAATAATGTTTCTACCACCAACAAGTTGATACAATTGACATCAGATCGTTTTAAAAACTTACCTTATGGGCTCACTAGCACTTCTTATGTAGAGAGCACGAATAGATACTATTGGTACAGTGGGACGTCTAGAACCAATGATTGGATATCTTTTAATGACGGACAAAGTTTTACAACTGCTCGCGTACACAGCGCATCTAATGCGGGTCATTGGGGACCTTCAGCTATTATTGATACAGAGATAGGGAAGGAATACACCATTTCTGTTGATTACGAAGCGACGTATAGCGCGTATATCTCTGTAGTTGATGCAACGAATAGTAAATCGTTAGGGGTAAGCGCCAGTAATATAGCGAAAACAGGTACACGTACGGTCACATTTACGGCAACAACGACACAGTCACAGGTCAAATTCCTATCATATTCCCCGTCAAGTTCTGGTTTGAATACGACTACGTATTCTAATATTCAGGCAGATAAGTCTGCAAAACAATTGCTGTTAGATAATGTCGCAGTACAAAATGAAGCGCGTGAAGCTGTCAATAATTTATTTGAAAACAAAAACCCACAAGGCAATATTACAGCGACTGTGACAGAAGACAGCATTGCGAATGCCCAAAATCTAGTGGATCAAGTAGTAGATGTAACGAAAAAGGCAGAGCTACAAGCCGATTTAGACAAAGCCAAAGCACAACTAGCAGATAAAGTCGCGAAGGCACAGGCAGAAAAAGAAGCGCAAGATAAAGCCCGTGAAGCCGTCAACAACTTGTTTGAAAACAAAGAGCCAAATGGCACTATCACAACAGGCATCACGCAAGCAGACATCACGAATGCGCAAAACCTCATCAATCAAGTGACCGATGCGGATAAAAAAGCAGCACTACAAGCGGATTTAGAGAAAGCAAAAACACAATTAGCGGACAAAGAAGCACAAGCACAAGCAGAAAAAGAAGCGCAAGATAAAGCCCGTGAAGCAGTCAACAACTTGTTTGAAAACAAAGATCCAAATGGCAACATCACAGTTGGACTAACGCAAGAAGACATCACGAATGCGCAAAACCTCATCAACCAAGTGACCGATGCGGATAAAAAAGCAGCACTACAAGCGGATTTAGAGAAAGCAAAAACACAATTAGCGGACAAAGAAGCGCAAGCACAAGCAGAGAAAGAAGCCCAAGATAAAGCCCGTGAAGCAGTCAACAACTTGTTTGAAAACAAAGATCCAAATGGCAACATCACAGCTAGACTAACGCAAGAAGACATCACGAATGCGCAAAACCTCATCAACCAAGTGACTGATACGGATAAAAAAGCAGCACTACAAACGGATTTAGAGAAAGTCAAAACACAATTAGCGGACAAAGAAGCACAAGCACAAGCAGAAAAAGAAGCCCAGGATAAAGCCCGTGAAGCCATCAACAACTTGTTTGAAAATAAAGACCCAAGCGGCAATATCACAACTGGCATCACACAAGAAGACATCACGAATGCGCAAAACCTCATCAACCAAGTGACTGATACGGATAAAAAAGCAGCACTACAAGCCGATTTAGAGAAAGTCAAAACACAATTAGCCGAGAAAGAAGCGCAAGCACAAGCTGAGAAAGAAGCCCAAGACAAAGCCCGTGAAGCCATCAACAACTTGTTTGAAAACAAAGACCCTAAAGGGAATATTCTATCTAGTATCACACAAGAAGACGTTACACATGCACAAAACCTCATCAACCAAGTGACCGATGCGGATAAAAAAGCAGCCTTACAAGCCGATTTAGAGAAAGCGAAACAACAACTAGCGGAGCGCTTAGCAACTAC
>NZ_JNFB01000025.1 GCF_000766145.1 Paenilisteria newyorkensis
CAAATGGAGACTTCAAGCTGTATGCCCAAGGTTTTGGTTTAAAAGTTGGCGACACATTTGAAGTACGCGGTGTCGATACCAAAGGAAATAAAGGGCCAATCGCGACAGGAACCGTTCTCAGCTCTTCCTCATCAGTTGCCTATGGTCTAACGGCTAACGACGCGGGTCTAAGCGCAACAACCATTACTGGAACCGCTGGATCTGGTTTGACAACTGTCCGTCTATCTATTGATGGTACCATCGTCAAAGTCGGTCAAATTAAAGCAGATGGCACCTACAGTATTTCCACAAACAATCTGATTAAACCAGGTTCAAAAGTAGAAGTAGTAGGATATGCCGATAAAACAGAAATGGCTCGTAAAACAGTGAACATTGTTAATGATGAAAAACCAACATTAGAAGCCTTAACGATCGATGACGACGCAGTGAAAGGCTCTGTAACAGCAGGGTCAGCAACAGGATTCCGTGTAAGTATCAATGGCGTAGCCGTTAAGACAGGAACAATTGCAGCCAATGGGACGTTCCAATCAAGCATTGGGAAACAAGCAGTCGGAACAGTTGTTACGATTGAAATCAGAGATACGACAGGTTACAATACATTCCGTACGGCAAGTGTCACGGTAACAGGATCAGCCGTAGTGAAACTGACAGCACCAGTCCTAGAAAAAATGGACGGTAACTACATCGTAGGAACAGCACCAAAAGGAACGGAATTAATTACAATTTACGAAAATGGTGCAGCCGTAAGAACGCAAAACGTAAGTGCGATGACTGTGAACCCAGATGGTAGCTTTGCATTCAAAGCGTATGTAGCACCAAGTGCAACAAGCGTTCAAGTCCAAGCGAAAAACAGCGACAAACGCATGACAAGTGATCTATCTACAGCACTAACAAAGTAAATTTTAAACATACTAGGGGTACTGAGCGAGCAAAGGGGGTTTGTATCGATAAGGATTGCAAACTTCTTTCTACCAAAAGATTAAAGGTATGTAAGGTTGAATATTTAACGCTTGCAACTGTATTGGGATAGATAACATGTCAAATTTATACTCATCTAAAAATGTAATATGTTGCCAATTAATTAGCGAGATGTGCTCCATATATTTTATTACTTCCGGGTTTGTTTTAACCAGATAATCATAGGTGATTTGTAATAGGGTAGGGAGAGCAAAACACGAATATACAACGCTAAGAAATTTTAGAAAGCACCGAAATCCATTGTGTCACAATAGATTTCGGTGCTTTTCGTCCGTCGGGAATCTAGTGGTTTTAAGGTTTGAAATGTCATATCATCCGTGACAGAAAAAAGATATTCCCCAAGAAAGTTAATGTGTTTCCAGCCTAGTAGAGAGATATGCTCTAGTAAGGTTTCATCAAACGTGTCTAGCTCTTTCAAGGTAGTTACTGCTTTTTCTAAATAAACCGTATTCCATTGTTGGATAAGCTGTGCCTTGTTCTGTTTTCTAAAGGTAAGACAATCTGGTAAAAGCGGTGTAACAGAATCCTATTCTCCGAATTGTTAAAAATAATCCAGATGTTCACAGAAATGTTGAATTTAAATATAATTATCGAACTATTACCGGCAATCTTTTAATAAAGAATAGTCTTAATAATGATATGATAATTATTAAGAAGTAGTTTAATCTTACTTCGAGTAACGAGATGGGGATAAAATTTTTAGAAAAGAGGAGATGACGAATGATGAATACTAAGATTAAAGTGGTTTTTGCATTTATTTTGTTACTTACTATAGTGATGACTGTCACTATGATGCAGCCAAAAGTAAATGCGGCAACACTGGAGAAAAAACTGTACACGTTAGAGGATCCAACATGGCTAAAAAATCAAGGGTTTAGCAAAGGAATTAATCATGATAAACAAGATTTAGGTATTGTACTCCCTAAGGCTGGGACTATCGAGATTAGACAAAAAAATACGAAATTCAAAGGAAACGTCACGCTAGAATTATTAAATGATGATAACAAAACGGAGAGTTCTCAAACTATCGGAAGTTCGTGGGTAACTGTAACAGCTATCAATGACGCTGTGCCTTTTGTTAGGACAGTCTACACGGCAGATGGGAATGCTCCTGTAGTCGAATATAAAGTAAGTGATAATATTACAGATCTACCAGTCTTTAAACAGGGAGATAACGAGGCTAATTTTTGGGGGAAATGGGATAAAACGAATGCGAGCTTCGGATTAATCGGCAATAAATACATCCAGATTTTAGTTCCAAAAGGCGATAAAGCTTACCTGAAAAAAATGAATGATTTCTCTTCCATCGGTGCTTTACTAGCTTATTACGACAACGTATTTGAAACGTACAATGAGCTTGCGGGTTTATCTTTCACACCACAAAAAGCGACAGATAAAAACATCCCAAATCGCTATTTTGCAAAAGCAGATAAAAACGGAGCTGGTGCGGGGTACTATGGAGACACTCATACCGCCGAAACAAGCCCATCTGTCATTGCTTTTTGGCTAAAGCCAGGTTGGGGCGGACTTCATGAGATTGGGCATGGTTACCAAGGAACATTCATGGCGGATAATACATTTTCTACAGGAGAGGTATGGAATAATATTTACGCCAACTCCATGCAGAAAAAGGATTACTACAACGGTTGGCTCTATGAGGGAAATCTAGCGACACAAGAAACGGATTTTTATAAAAATGTTTATACGGCGAAAACGCCAACAAATGATTGGAACTTGAGAAATAAACTGTATATGTTGACGCTCATGAAAGATAAAGCAGGAGACCCAGCCTTTGCACATTTTAACCAATCGCATCGTGCTGAGGTAAATGCAAAGACACTTGGGGAAAATCCGCTAGTTCTAGATTTGTTGAGCAAGTATTTTGGAGAAGTAAGTCACTATAATTTCACACCCTATCTAGAACTGGTTCAAGGTTCTATGTCTCTCAAACAAAAAGTGGAAAACCTCTATTCTGGAAATAAAGCTGTGTATCCTTTGGCATCGCTTCTCTCTAGTGATAATTTGCAAAAAGCAAAAAAAGATATTGCCTTGGATACTAAATGGGGCTTAGTGAGCAATAATCAGCTTGAAAAATACAAAGTAGTGAATACTATGAATATCCAATTTACGATCAATGATTTCACGCAAATAAAAGGTAGGACATTAAAGATTAAGGATGGCGAAGATGTAGTACGAGAAGTTAAGATTACGGCACCGACAGTTACGCTTAAAAATATGCCAATTGGAATCTATTCGCTAGATATCCCTACAGGAGTCGATCGTTTTTACGAGCCATCAACAAACTATTTGGCTGTATCAGACTTTAGCAACAATGCGACTATACAGATGAATGAACTGCAAACGTCATATATTGCGACACAAGAACTGATTTTTAAAGGAATAAGTGATGATATTTTTGCTACAGCATCAGTGGATCCTGAGAAAGGGAATCTGGAGTTTGCTATTACAAAAAGTGATCCACATGTTTATTTTAAAGATGATTATGCCTCCATCCAAGTATTCAATGAGAACGGGCAGTCTGTTTTCAAAAGCACTATGAATGGAGTTAAGACCGAGAAGGGCAAGTTCCAACTCGCGATTAAACCAGGCTTTACAATTAAGGTGATGCATCAAGAGCCAACACGTTTTAGCATTACTGGAACAGCCACTAAACTTACAAACGCCTCGATAAATCAAGTATTCAAAGTAACAAAATACGGTCTAACCAGTGACCTAACAGGAGTAACGGTTCAAGATGCACTGGCGAACTATAAACAGAAACTCGCGACATTTGCTTCCACAATCAGTGATAACAGCAAATTCAAAAACGAAGATAATATTATCTTGAAATCAATGCTCAGAAAAGGGATTACCTATCTGCCAGATACTGATCAAGCGAATTATCAAAAAAATTATGCCGATTTAATTGCAGTAAAAAAAGAAAGCTCACAAAATATTTTGAGTGGGGAACAATTTCAATTCCAACTGAAAGGCTATAGTGATTGGGAGTTTGCCAATATGCGCATTAATTTAAGCACAAAGAAAGCAACCATTACCCAAAATTTTGGTGAGCCTCATTCCTATTTCGCAGATGCGTATGCCACAGTCAAGATTAATAACGCTAAAGGTAAAGAAATTTTCAAGAAAGATTTCATTGGACGAGACCAAGCTTTGGCAACGCAAAATAATGTACCAATCGCTGTTGGTGATTTTATTACGGTAGCCCACAGAGAATTCGATATACGCCTCTTTTTAAATAATGAAAAAACGGGAGAAAACTATGAAACATACAGAACAGCAACATATCTTGTGACCATAGAGGGGCTTGAAAAAGTGGACGCCTCATGCATCCCGACACCGCAAGCAGAAGGTCCATATATAACAATACCATTTTGATTTACGTAATATGCCGTTTATTGTTATGAAAGTTTCTCTATGATTAATTTTCTTCTATCATAAAGGAGCCATATCCTCCATAAGAATTTGTGGCTTTTTTATACATGTTACGTGTTTCTGTTGTAAAGTTTTCATCGTGCAAAAACCATGATTGTAAGAATGAAATTTTAAAAACTGAAAAGAGGTAAAAAATGAAAAACACAGGTAAAAAAATAGCAGTAGGTTTATTAACAACGACAATCGTAGCATCGCAAATCTTCCCAACATCATTAAGTTTATCAGAATCATTGAGCGGTGGACATCTAGCAGAAGCAGCAGTAGCAAATGACTACTTCAGTGATACACCAGCTCAAACAGGAACAGATATAACTATGACTGAAGCTAACGGAAAGCTTAATATCGTAGTCAATTTAACGAAACTTAGTATTGGTGGGACAATTAGAATCAATATAATTAATAACGTTGGTGGAGAGCTGTATAATTATGGGGTAGTGGAAACACCAACAACTACAGGGGTAAAAACCTATACATTAGATAAAAAAGTTGATGTTCCTAAATTCGGCTTAATTAATGTGTCTTATTATACAAAAAGTGGATCTCATCTTTCAACTAGAGCTTATGTATTTGGAGATGGTTTAACGTCAGCTAGCCAAGATTTATCGAATGCAACTAACCTGGTCGATACTCTTTTCACAGACTCTAATAAATATAGCCTGAAGCTAACAACAGACCAAGCAGCAATTGATGAAGCACAAGCAGCGGTAGATAAACTTGCACAAGGAACAGATAAAACCAATTTACAAAACGATATTAACAAAGCAAAAGAATTGTTAGCAAAACAAACAGTGGATAAAGCAACGCAATATACTGCAAAAACTTCTGTTGACGCCCTATTTACAGATGCAACAAAAACAGGCATTAAACCAACAACAGACCAAGCAGCAATCGATGTGGCACAAGCTTTAGTAAACAAAGTACAAGATCCAACAGTAAAAGCAGACTTACAAAAGGATATCGACAAAGCCCAAAGCTTACTTGATGCACGCACACAACAAGCAACAGATGATCTGAATCAAAAAGCAGCTGCAAGCTATGCAGTGAATCAACTATTCGTGAACAACACACCAGCAAGTGACGCAATCAAAGCTTCCGCAGATCAAGATGCCATCGATAACGCGCAAGCAGAAATCGACAAAATCAAAGACCCTGTTCTAAAAGTAAGTTTACAAAAAGATTTGGATCGCGCACAAGAACTATTAAATCAACGCAATGCACCAGCAACAGAGAAAACAAAACAAGATGCAGCCAGAAAAGCAGTTAATGAATTATTTATCAATCAAACACCGACAAGCAACGAAATTGATGAATATATAATCAGTCAAAAAGCTATTGACGATGCACAAAAATTAATTGATGTAGTCACTGATCCAACGGTAAGAGAAGTATTGCAAAAAGACTTGGAACAAGCACAAAGCCTATTTGATACATTGCAAGTAGAACGTGCGAAACAAGATGCAGCAATACAAGCAATAATTGCATTGTTCACAGATAATAGCCTCACCAGCAACACGATTAAAGATACAACCGATCAAAAAGCGATTGATGGTGCGCAACAATTGGTTGATGCATTAACAAATCCGACAGTACAAGAATTATTACAAGAATACTTAGACAAAGCACAAGGTTTACTGGATGCGAAGAATGCAGCAGCAACAGAAAAAGCGAAACAAGACGCAGCGAAAAAAGCAGTGGATGAACTATTCAACAGTAACACCCCAACATCAGGAGCAATCAAACCAACGACAGACCAAAAAGCCATCGATGATGCGAAAAAACTAGTCGATGCGATCACAGATCCAGCAGTGAAAGCAGAACGTCAAGCGGA
>NZ_JNFB01000026.1 GCF_000766145.1 Paenilisteria newyorkensis
TACATTGCCCGGCGACGACCTACTCTCACAGGGGGAAGCCCCCTACTACCATCGGCGCTGAAAAGCTTAACTTCCGTGTTCGGGATGGGAACGGGTGTGACCTCTTCGCCGTAACCACCAGACAATGTTTTTCATCGAAAGAACGCTGTTCTCTCAAAACTAGATAAGAAAGTCGGTCTGTGCGTGACCGTTTAGAACCAGAATGCCATTCTTTTGGTTAAGTCCTCGATCGATTAGTATTTGTCCGCTCCATATGTCGCCATACTTCCACTCCAAACCTATCTACCTGATCTTCTTTCAGGGATCTTACTTTCCGAAGAAATGGGAAATCTCATCTTGAGGGGGGCTTCACGCTTAGATGCTTTCAGCGTTTATCCCTGCCACACATAGCTACCCAGCGATGCTCCTGGCGGAACAACTGGTACACCAGCGGTGTGTCCATCCCGGTCCTCTCGTACTAAGGACAGCTCCTCTCAAATTTCCTGCGCCCGCGACGGATAGGGACCGAACTGTCTCACGACGTTCTGAACCCAGCTCGCGTGCCGCTTTAATGGGCGAACAGCCCAACCCTTGGGACCGACTACAGCCCCAGGATGCGACGAGCCGACATCGAGGTGCCAAACCTCCCCGTCGATGTGGACTCTTGGGGGAGATAAGCCTGTTATCCCCGGGGTAGCTTTTATCCGTTGAGCGATGGCCCTTCCATGCGGAACCACCGGATCACTAAGCCCGACTTTCGTCCCTGCTCGACTTGTCAGTCTCGCAGTCAAGCTCCCTTGTGCCTTTACACTCTGCGAATGATTTCCATCCATTCTGAGGGAACCTTTGGGCGCCTCCGTTACTCTTTAGGAGGCGACCGCCCCAGTCAAACTGCCCACCTGACACTGTCTCCCCACGCGCTAAGCGTGGCGGGTTAGAATGGTCATACAGCCAGGGTAGTATCCCACCATTGCCTCCTCGTAAGCTAGCGCTCACGTCTCTTCGGCTCCTACCTATCCTGTACAAGCGGTACAAACATTCCATATCAGGTTGCAGTAAAGCTCCACGGGGTCTTTCCGTCCTGTCGCGGGTAACCTGCATCTTCACAGGTACTATAATTTCACCGAGTCTCTCGTTGAGACAGTGCCCAGATCGTTGCGCCTTTCGTGCGGGTCGGAACTTACCCGACAAGGAATTTCGCTACCTTAGGACCGTTATAGTTACGGCCGCCGTTTACTGGGGCTTCAATTCGTACCTTCGCCGAAGCTAAGCACTCCTCTTAACCTTCCAGCACCGGGCAGGCGTCAGCCCCTATACGTCACCTTACGGTTTTGCAGAGACCTGTGTTTTTGCTAAACAGTCGCCTGGGCCTATTCACTGCGGCTCTCTCGGGCTTGCACCCTAATAGAGCACCCCTTCTCCCGAAGTTACGGGGTCATTTTGCCGAGTTCCTTAACGAGAGTTCTCTCGCTCACCTTAGGATTCTCTCCTCATCTACCTGTGTCGGATTGCGGTACGGGCAGTACTCGTCTAACTAGAGGCTTTTCTTGACAGCGTGAAATCAGGAACTTCCGTACTTTATTTCCTTCCCCATCACAGCTCATGCTTCGCGAGAAGCGGATTTGCCTACTTCTCACACTCACTGCTTGGACGCACATATCCATCCGTGCGATTCCCTATCCTTCTGTGTCACCCCATTGCTCAAACAACTAGCACTGGTACAGGAATATCTACCTGTTGTCCATCGCCTACGCCTATCGGCCTCAGCTTAGGTCCCGACTAACCCTGGGCGGACGAGCCTTCCCCAGGAAACCTTAGATATTCGGTGGACGGGATTCTCACCCGTCTTTCGCTACTCATACCGGCATTCTCACTTCTAAGCGCTCCACCAGTCCTTCCGGTCTGACTTCACCGCCCTTAGAACGCTCTCCTACCACGAACCTCCAAAGAGGTTCATCCACAGTTTCGGTAATATGTTTAGCCCCGGTACATTTTCGGCGCGGGGTCACTCGACCAGTGAGCTATTACGCACTCTTTCAATGGTGGCTGCTTCTAAGCCAACATCCTGGTTGTCTATGCAACCCCACATCCTTTTCCACTTAACATATATTTTGGGACCTTAACTGGTGGTCTGGGCTGTTTCCCTTTCGACTACGGATCTTATCACTCGCAGTCTGACTCCCGAGTATAAGTACATGGCATTCGGAGTTTATCTGAATTCGGTAACCCGAGAAGGGCCCCTAGTCCAAACAGTGCTCTACCTCCACGACTCTTTACCTCGAGGCTAGCCCTAAAGCTATTTCGGAGAGAACCAGCTATCTCCAGGTTCGATTGGAATTTCTCCGCTACCCACACCTCATCCCCGCACTTTTCAACGTGCGTGGGTTCGGACCTCCAGTGAGTATTACCTCACCTTCATCCTGGACATGGGTAGATCACCTGGTTTCGGGTCTACGACCTGTTACTCATGCGCCCTATTCAGACTCGCTTTCGCTACGGCTCCGCTTTTTCCGCTTAACCTTGCAACAAATCGTAACTCGCCGGTTCATTCTACAAAAGGCACGCTATCACCCATTAACGGGCTCTAACTACTTGTAGGCACACGGTTTCAGGAACTGTTTCACTCCCCTTCCGGGGTGCTTTTCACCTTTCCCTCACGGTACTGGTTCACTATCGGTCACTAGGGAGTATTTAGCCTTGGGAGATGGTCCTCCCGGATTCCGACGGAATTTCACGTGTTCCGCCGTACTCAGGATCCACTCTGGAGGGAAAATGATTTCAATTACAGGGCTGTTACCTTCTTTGGCGGGCCTTTCCAGACCACTTCGTTTACCACTTTCTTTTGTAACTCCGTATAGAGTGTCCTACAACCCCAAGAAGCAAGCTTCTTGGTTTGGGCTCTTTCCGTTTCGCTCGCCGCTACTCAGGAAATCGATTTTTCTTTCTCTTCCTCCAGGTACTTAGATGTTTCAGTTCCCTGGGTCTGCCTTCCTTACGCTATGTATTCACATAAGGATACTATCCGACTAAAGATAGTGGGTTCCCCCATTCGGAAATCTCTGGATCAACGCTTACGTACAGCTCCCCAAAGCATATCGGTGTTAGTCCCGTCCTTCTTCGGCTCCTAGTGCCAAGGCATCCACCGTGCGCCCTTTCTAACTTAACCATGTGGTTTGTTGTGCTTACGCACACACCACGGGTATGTTCCTAACGTCTACGAGCCAGCGATGGCCGTATCGGTTAGTTGAAAGGTTACTTTCAGTTGATTCTCGGTTCTTACTTGGTTGGTACAAGTCAAAGACTTATACCGCACTTTACTAACTTTCTTATCTAGTTTTCAAAGAACAACTTTCTT
>NZ_JNFB01000027.1 GCF_000766145.1 Paenilisteria newyorkensis
AGTCTGCTTTTACTGTTGGATCTTGTACTTTATTCACTAAAGCTTGTGCCGCATCGATTGCCGCTTGGTCTGTTGTCGATTTAATGCCAGTTTTTGTTGCATCTGTGAATAGGGCATCCACAGCAGTTCTAGCCGCGTCCTGATCAGCAGTACCTTTTTGTACTACTGCTGTTGCACTTGAAGCCTGAGAATTCCATGTTGCCGTTGCTGTAACGTTTGCACCAACTACTTGTTTCGGAATAGTAATACTGTATTTACCGTCATCCCCAGCTTTTCCTTGGCCAATAATTGTTGATCCCACTTTGATTACAACATCTGCTTTTGGTTCTGCTGTCCCTGTTGCCAAAGTAGAATCTGTATCCAATTTATTAATTGTTGTTTGATCGATTGCTTTTGATGAAAAGCTTCCACCAACAATTTTACCTGTTGCTCCAGTATTATATCTACTATTAAATAGCGCGTTATTGGATGTCAGCTTCGTTTGTGACACGCTCTTCAAATAACCTGATAATGTAAATTGAGCATTTATAACTCCTGGATAAGTCGCAGTTGGCATTGAGTTTGTAACAGTTCCACGATCCCATGTACTAACACCCTGAGCAGATTGTAAAATGACATTAACTGCACTAGCATACGACCCCATTGCTGAACCTGCTGGGTTAAAGTTCGTTATAGAGAAGTTAGAGCCTTCTGCTAGCTTAAACGTATCACCAGTAATTACTGCACCTTGACTCCCGTTACTCTCTACTTCAAAAGTTGCGCCTGCTTCTACAAAAATATTACCTGTAGTTGCTTCTACCGCTTCTTCCACTGGATCACCTGCAACAGCTTTTAAAACGCTACCAGGTTGAAAATACATGCTACTTCCAACTGCTAGATGGATAGCTTGGAAGTTATCCGATTTTAAATCCATATTCCCATAGTTTATAAGCGTAAAATTGGTACCGCCATAAATCGATGCAGCTTTTGATCGAGTGATTAAGTTGGCATTATTACCTACAATTAATTTTCCTGCTGCAGCTTCCGAATTGATCGGCGAATTCCTTCTTGCAGTTGAGGTCGTAGCAAAATATGCCGTTGCATTATCCAAGATCGTCAAGTCTTTCCCTTCATAAACTTCCTCTGTTGTCGAAATACTAGTAACAGTTCCATCAATAATTAGATGTCCATATGGTAAATAAATCATTTGTCCACCGCTGTGATCTACATTCTTATAAGTAACCTCTAGATTGGCAACACTACCCCAAAACAATCCATAAATATCCGTATTTGTGATTCTTAAGTCTTCTATTAACCCCACAGTGTTTGCTGTGGCTAATTTAATTTGTTTACCATTGGCATTTAACGTATGGTCATTTCCGTGAATATTTTTCGTTGTATTCGTTACAGATGTTGTTTCTCCGATAGTGATATCAGCATTGATATAGATATCTGTGATAGCCGCGCTTGTAAGAGCCGCTTTCAGTTCAGGCCAAGTACCAACTGTCACACTGTAAGTTGGAAGGGCTTGTGCACCGATTGTTCCTGCTGGATTTTCTGCTGCCAATACGTTAAATGGAACTGCAGTCATTAGCTGGCTCCCGATGAGTATTGTTACTAACGCTATGCTACTTCCCTTTTTCAATAACCCTTTCTTCATTTATACACGCTCCTATGATTTAATTTTCATCTAGTTAAAGTAGATGAATTCTGTTCAAATTTAACGTAGCGGTACATTACATACCGCTACGTGAGAACCTATTTTGTAAATGCTGTTGATAAATCACTTGTCATGCGTTTGTCACTGTTTTTCGCTTGGACTTGAACGCTTGTTGCGCTTGGTGCTACATATGCTTTGAATGTGAAGCTACCATCTGAATTCACTGTCATTGTGCTTACGTTTTGTGTTCTCACAGCTACGCCATTCTCGTAAATTGTAATTAATTCCGTTCCTTTTGGTGCTGTTCCAACGATGTAGTTACCTTCCATTTTTTGAAGCGTTGGTGCTACTAATTTCACCACAGCAGATCCGGTTACTGTTGTGCTTGCTACGCGTAATGTGTTATAACCTGTCGTATCTCTGATTTCAATTTTAATAACTGTTCCTGCGGCTTGTTTCCCAATGCTTGATTGGAATGTCCCATCCGCTGCGATTGCTCCTGTCTTAACGGCTACACCATTGATGCTGATACGGAAACTTGTTGCTGATCCTGCTGTTACGGAACCTCTGATTACATCATCGTCTACAGTAACAGGACCAAGAACTGGTTTTTCATCATTAGTAATTGTTACTGTTTTACGAGCTTTTTCTGTCTTATCTTCATAGCCTACGACTTCTACTTTTGAACCTGCTTTGATGAATTTGTTAGTCGCGATGCTATATGTGCCATCTGCGTCGATTTGACCGACTTTTACAATAGTGCCATCAACGGATAGGCGCACGCTCGTGATACTTTTTCCAACTGTTCCTGTGATAGCTGTAGCAGTAAGGCCAGCATCGTTAGCTGTTAAGCTGTAATTCGATGGTGCACTTGTTGCGTCTAGTAGCTGTTGCGCTTTGTCTAGATCTTTTTGTAAGTTCGATTTAATTGTTGCATCTGTTACTGCATCGATAGCTTTTTGAGCGTCATCAATGGCTTTTTGATTAGTTGCTGGTTTGATTGCTCCTGATGTTGGGGTGTTGCTGTTGAATAGTTCATCCACTGCTTTTTTCGCTGCGTCTTGTTTAG
>NZ_JNFB01000028.1 GCF_000766145.1 Paenilisteria newyorkensis
TAAGTCTTGTGCTTTATTTAGATCCGCTTGACGTTCTGCTTTCACTGCTGGATCTGTGATCGCATCGACTAGTTTTTGAGCGTCATCAATGGCTTTTTGATTAGTTGCTGGTTTGATTGCTCCTGATGTCGGGGTGTTGCTATTGAATAGTTCATCCACTGCTTTTTTCGCTGCGTCTTGTTTCGCTTTTTCTGCTTGACTCGCATTTGCATTGCGTTGATCTAGCAATTCTTGTGCGCGATCTAAATTTTTCTGTGGTTCTACTTTTAGCGCTGGATCTTTGATTTTATTGATTTCTGCTTGTGCGCTGTCAATTGCTGCTTGATTTGTAGAAGCTTTAATCGCGTCACTCGCTGGTGTATTATTTAAGAATAGTTGGTTGACTGCGTAGTTAGCTACTGCTTGTTGTGCTTGATCTGCTGCTGCTTGGGTTGTGCGATTGTTCAATAATTCCTGTGCACGGTCTACTTGTTTTTGTAATGCTGCTTTTGTTACCGCGTCAGTAACTTTGTTGACTGCATCTTGTGCTTTATTAATTGCTGACTGATTTGTTATTGATTTGATAGCATCCGTCGCAGGATTGTCATTCAGATATAGCGCTTTGACTGACTGATCTGCCGCTGCGTTATCGGCTTGTTGTTGTGTACGTGTGTTTAGCAAATCTTGTGCTTTTTGAATATCCGCTAGCATCGCTGCTTTTTGTGTTGCATCTGTTACTTGGTTTGCTAGTGCTTTAGCCGCATCAATCGTGCTTTGTGTCGTTGTTGGCTTGATGGCACCTGATGTTGGTGTGTTGTTAGTAAATAGCGCATTAACGGCGTCGCGGGCTGCTGTATTTTTAGATGCTGTGTTATTTGTGAACTCTGTTTGTGCTTTCGTGATTAGATTAACTAACTTGTCTTTTTCAGGAGATGCTGGTGCGTTTGCCGCGGCCGCTCTTGCAGCATCGATTTCTGCTTGTGTCACGCCTGATCCAATGGTTGATAAGCTACCATCTTGGAATAGGTTGTACACTTTTTGACCGAATGCTGTATCATATTGATATCCCATATATTGAGCCGTGTAAAATGTGTGGTAACTGTTAGGGTAAGGCTTACCGTTTGAATACAAACCTTCCGTTGAAAAGAAGGAATATGGACTTGTTAAATTTTGATCTCCTACATAAATATAGACAAATTCATTTTGAGCTCCAGCAGCATACTGTGAATAAAACTCTCTTGATGTGCCATTTGGGAGTACAACTCTTACACCATAGCCTTTAACGAATTTAATCAGGTTGAGTGTAATATAATCTCCATCGAATCGAACCATTTGTAGATAAGGTCCCGGTGATACTTCTAAAACTTTATTTTGTGTTGTTGGTGCTACATAAGTTGGTGCAGTTGCTGATACCGCTGCTTGTACTGGTGTCTCCGCTAATACGTTAAATGGTGTTACAATGCTAGTCCCCAAGATCGAAGTGATTGCTAAAATACTTACTAATTTTTTTGATTTCATGTAAAGTTATTACTCCTTTTCTGCCTTTATATTGATGGTTGTTCTTAATTACAACGCTTTATTTCTATCTATAGCCTGCCCCCATTTAAAAATCGGAGCAGACCTTTTAAAATTTATTTTGTAAATGCTACTGATAAATCACTGTTCATACGTTTATCACTATTTTTTGCTTGGACTTGAACGCTTGTTGCACTTGCTGCTACATATGCTTTGAATGTGAAGCTACCGTCTGCGTTTGCTGTCATCGTGCTTACGTTTTGCGTTCTCACAGCTACACCATTTTCGTAAACTGTAATTGACTCTGTACCTTTTGGTGCTGTTCCAACAATGTAGCTACCGTCCATTTTTTCTAGGACTGGTGCTGTTAGTTTCACTACGGCTGAACCTGTTACCGTGACGCTTGCTGTGCGAAGTGTGTTGTAACCTCCCGCGTCTTTGATTTCAATTGTAACGATTGTCCCTACCGCTTGTTTACCGATACTTGACTGGAATGTACCATCTGTTGCAATCGTACCAGTTTTCGTTAAAACGCCGTTGATGCTTACGCGGAAACTTGTTGCTGAACCTGCTGTTACGGAACCTTTCACTGCGTCGTCATCGATCGTTAGGGCTTCTAATGTTGGCTTTTCATCATTGACGATGTTCACTGTTTTACGAGCCATTTCTGTTTTATCCGTATAACCTACTACTTCTACTTTTGAGCCTTGTTGAATAAGGTTGTTGGTAGCGATGCTGTACGTACCGTCTGCGTCAATTTGGCCTACTTTAACAATCGTACCATCGATGGATAGACGAACTGTGGTGAAGCCATTTCCTGCTGTTCCAGTAATTGATTTAGAGCTTAGACCAGCGTTTTCTACTGTTAAAGTGTATGCCGCTGGAGATGCAGATGTAGCTAGTACTATTCCTGTTGTTACCGGGCCTTTTTTGCCATTGGCATCGACACCGCGTACTTCAAATGTGTCGCCAACTTTTAAACCAAAACCTTGGGCATACAGCTTGAAGTCTCCGTTTG
>NZ_JNFB01000029.1 GCF_000766145.1 Paenilisteria newyorkensis
TTTAAGGCAACGGCAGCGGATCTATTTCACTTAGATTTAGCGTATGCTCCACCATTTGCAACGACAAAAGATCCTGTGTTGTATACAGGTATGGCCTTGGATAATGCGATACATGATAATCCACTAATAACGCCAGAAATACTCATTCAGAAACAAAATGAAGGCGAGAAAATGCAGATTATTGATACACGATCCAAAAAGCAATTTGAAGCATCTTCTGTTAAAAATGCCATACACATTCCTTTGGCCGAGCTCCGAGAACAGGCAACGTTACTTGACCCTACAGTACTTACAGTAACTTACTGTAATAAAGGCGTAACAGGCAATGCAGCCCAGAACATTCTAAAAAACAAGGGATTCCAAACAGTCTATAATTTGTCTGGAGGCAACAAGAACTATCAATTATATTTGAATATGATTAGTGGCTAAATAGTATTATAAGGTGAAAGATGTGCTGTTGTATGGATAGCATGTTTTTCACCGTTTTGTTGTGTATTAAATAATCAATACCTAACGGTAAATACTAATAGTACTATGAAAACTTAGGGTAAACCCTAAATAGACACTTCGGATTCATTGCTTTATGCTTATTTTTAATGTAAAATTAGGGTGTAAAATAAATTGGTTCAAAAATGGAGTGATTTTGGGCATGAAAGTCGCATATGCACGTGTAAGTTCCACGGATCAGAATTTAGATCGTCAGTTGGAAGAATTTAAGAATCATGGCGCGGAGAAAATTTTTGTTGAGAAAAAATCTGGTGCTGATTTTATTAATCGCGAAGAATTTAGAAAAGCATTGGATTTTGTTCGCGAAGGAGATTTTTTGATGGTGGAGGCAATCGATCGGTTAGGTCGGGATTATGCTGAAATTATTCAAACCGTCAATGTACTGAAAGAAAAAAATATTGGGTTGATGGTGACGAGTATGCCTTTATTAAGCGAGCCAATTGGTGATCCACTCTTGGATCGTTTCGTGAAGGATTTAATTCTTCAGCTGCTGGCGATGATTGCAGAACGGGAAAGAACGGAAAGTAAAAGAAGGCAAGCGCAGGGAATTGCGATAGCGAAGGAGAAAGGCGTCTATAAAGGTCGGCCGATTTTATACGCTGCAGATGCAAAAGATCCACAAAAACAGGCAGTATACCATCAGATTGTGCGAATGTTAGAAGAAGGCTTGCCAATCAAACGCATTGCGGAGAAAAATCGAGTCACAAGACCGACGATATACCGGATTAAAGAAGACTTAACCATGATGCCTACCGAAGACCAGTAGAAGTAGCCTGCTTCTCATAAAAATAAGGCCACTCTCTGTTAACGAGATTGTGGCCACTACTATAATATAGAAGAAACTCGATTTACAAGAGATTCTAACCATTATAGTCAGAATATTAGGTAATGTCCGATTTACTCGGAGATGCTGGTTCTACCCCTAGAATGCTTCTCTCCAACACAAAAAAGTCCTGTCAACAGACAGATAGATTTGTTTGCACACTTATTTATTGCTCACCAATGATTCCCTTTACAACTTTGAATAACCTCTCGATAGACTTGACCATAATCAAGACACAATCGATTTCTTCCCTGCATCAATTTTGCGCCGATCGCTTCGCCGGTCTTGCTCTCAAAAGCAATTTTAAGTTTATTCTCAATCATCGTCATTTCATGAAACCAATCTTCGAATAGTTGGCAATGAAAATTTTGCCCCTTATAAGAGTTGTGCTTATTAAAAACCACACGTATCTCTTCATTATTTGATACATATTTTTAATACGAATCGTTTCTTTCATGTCATCTGCCTCCTTTCCATGTAGTTACAAGTACAAGCATATCAAGACCAGTTCTACAATAAAAAAGGCGAGAAACACCATGTATGGTTATGAGTCTCTCGCCTATATTGCCATTTATTTTTGAATATTGATTGTTTGCGTGTCAAGTACTTTTCCTGCTTTGTCGAAAGCTTGGATAGCGATGACATCGTCTGCTGATTTGATCTTGTCTAGTGCGTAGAATTTGAACGTGCCGTCTGCGTTGAATGTGCCACCTTTGTAGGCTGTTCCGTTCACTGTTACGACTACTGATTTCACGTCGCCAGTGTACGTACCTGTGATGTTTTTGTCACCGACTGTATATGTGTCTAGTGTGATGTCGCCTGCTGTGACAACGACTGGTGCTTTTATTTTGACTGTTTTTGTATCGAGTAATTTGCCAACGCTATCGAACGCTTGGATGCTTACTTTGTCTGTTGCGGCTTTGATTTTATCTTGGCTGTAGAATTTGAATTCGCCATTGGCTACTGTTCCGCCTTTGTAGACGGTACCGTTGATTGTCACAACGACGGATTTCACGTCATCTGTGTACGTACCTGTGATGTTTTTGTCGCCAGGGATGGTCATCTCGTTTGGTGTGATTTTACCTTCTGT
>NZ_JNFB01000030.1 GCF_000766145.1 Paenilisteria newyorkensis
TGAGTCCGGTAGAATACCGTCTTCAGGCCAGCCAAGAAGTCTAATTAAATTTGGTCCAACTTTTGGGGTTCAGTACAGTCCCCTCTGCAGAACACGGACAGATCGTATCAAAGACTATCGCATACACACTTTTAAGTATCTTAAAATGGCAGAAAAATACGTCTACGTACATTATCGGAAGCGTCGATATCTTTGTCCTTGTGGCAAATCGTTTGATGAAAAAAATCAAGGCATCATTGCGCGCTATCAGCGCTTCTCCGTATCCTGGCATCAAGCAGCACTGCTCCATAGTATCTCTGCACCTTCTTTTAAGTATACTGCCAACATCTTTGAAAGCAAAAGAACGCCGCGATGTTCGCAAGACCTTACATGCCTTTTATCAACTCGTAAAAGATAAGGAGCTACCAGAATTCATAAAGGCTATCGGCACTTTTGATCGTTGGGAAACGGAAATTATCAATGCTTTCATTTACCCGCATCTATCGAATGGCTTCGTAGAAGGCATCAACAATCGAACCAAAGTCATCAAGCGTACTTCTTACGATTATCGAAGCTTTGCACGATTCCGCGCCAAGATTCTTGCACAACACTTTATTAAAGATTTCGATATTTCTGTAGGCTAAAAAGAGGCACAAGCTATGGTTTCCCTAGCTTGCCCCTCGATATTTTACACCAACAATTGACACAGAGCCTAAATACAAAGTGGAAATCCTGTGGAATCTCTCGAGTTATTTTATATCAGAAAAACAAAACCCCAACACTTTAAAGTGTTGGGGTTGCTTTGATACCGGCGGCCGGGGTCGAACCGGCACGATCGTGAGATCACTGGATTTTGAGTCCAGCGCGTCTGCCAATTCCGCCACGCCGGCATAATATAATTATACTATAATCTTAAATAAACTTCAATGGAGGCGCCAACCGGATTTGAACCGGTGATAAAGGTTTTGCAGACCTCTGCCTTACCACTTGGCTATGGCGCCACATTCGTAAGAAAAATAAGCGGAAGACGAGGTTCGAACTCGCGACCCCCACCTTGGCAAGGTGATGTTCTACCGCTGAACTACTTCCGCAAAAAACAAAAACTGGGCTAGCTGGATTCGAACCAGCGCATGACGGAATCAAAATCCGTTGCCTTACCGCTTGGCTATAGCCCACCGTTTAAAAATGGGGCGGATGATGGGAATCGAACCCACGAATGCCTGAACCACAATCAGGTGCGTTAACCACTTCGCCACACCCGCCATTATTAAATTTACTATTTTGGCAGGGGCAGTAGGAATCGAACCCACACTGAAGGTTTTGGAGACCTTAGTTCTACCTTTAAACTATGCCCCTACTATAAAATGGTGGAGGGGGGCAGATTCGAACTGCCGAACCCGAAGGAGCGGATTTACAGTCCGCCGCGTTTAGCCACTTCGCTACCCCTCCAAATATATTAAGGTGGCTTGGGACAGAATCGAACTGCCGACACCTTGAGCTTCAATCAAGTGCTCTACCAACTGAGCTACCAAGCCATAAATAAAGCGGTCCCGACGGGATTTGAACCCGCGATCTCCTGCGTGACAGGCAGGCATGTTAACCCCTACACCACGGAACCACTAATTGCGGGGACAGGATTTGAACCTGCGACCTTCGGGTTATGAGCCCGACGAGCTACCAGACTGCTCCACCCCGCGACGATATTAAAATAATAAATGGTGGGGGCTAACGGGATCGAACCGCTGACCCTCTGCTTGTAAGGCAGATGCTCTCCCAGCTGAGCTAAGCCCCCTAAAATAAAGAAATGACCCGTACGGGATTCGAACCCGTGTTACCGCCGTGAAAGGGCGGTGTCTTAACCGCTTGACCAACGGGCCTAAATAATAAAAGTTACAGAGAACGGAGAGCAAGGGATTTGAACCCTTGAGACAACTTTCGCCGCCTACACGATTTCCAATCGTGCTCCTTCGGCCACTCGGACAGCTCTCCATAATGGCTCCACAGGCAAGACTCGAACTTGCGACCGATCGGTTAACAGCCGATTGCTCTACCAACTGAGCTACTGTGGAATAATACATTGCCCGGCGACGACCTACTCTCACAGGGGGAAGCCCCCTACTACCATCGGCGCTGAAAAGCTTAACACGGGT
>NZ_JNFB01000031.1 GCF_000766145.1 Paenilisteria newyorkensis
GAGTAACACGTGGGCAACCTGCCTGTAAGTTGGGGATAACTCCGGGAAACCGGGGCTAATACCGAATAATAACAAGCGTCGCATGACGCCTGTTTGAAAGATGGTTTCGGCTATCACTTACAGATGGGCCCGCGGTGCATTAGCTAGTTGGTAGGGTAATGGCCTACCAAGGCAACGATGCATAGCCGACCTGAGAGGGTGATCGGCCACACTGGGACTGAGACACGGCCCAGACTCCTACGGGAGGCAGCAGTAGGGAATCTTCCGCAATGGACGAAAGTCTGACGGAGCAACGCCGCGTGTGTGAAGAAGGTTTTCGGATCGTAAAGCACTGTTGTTAGAGAAGAACAAGGATAAGAGTAACTGCTTGTCCCTTGACGGTATCTAACCAGAAAGCCACGGCTAACTACGTGCCAGCAGCCGCGGTAATACGTAGGTGGCAAGCGTTGTCCGGATTTATTGGGCGTAAAGCGAGCGCAGGCGGTTTCTTAAGTCTGATGTGAAAGCCCCCGGCTTAACCGGGGAGGGTCATTGGAAACTGAGAGACTTGAATGCAGGAGAGGTAAGTGGAATTCCACGTGTAGCGGTGAAATGCGTAGATATGTGGAGGAACACCAGTGGCGAAGGCGGCTTACTGGCCTGTAATTGACGCTGAGGCTCGAAAGCGTGGGGAGCAAACAGGATTAGATACCCTGGTAGTCCACGCCGTAAACGATGAGTGCTAAGTGTTAGGGGGTTTCCGCCCCTTAGTGCTGCAGCTAACGCATTAAGCACTCCGCCTGGGGAGTACGACCGCAAGGTTGAAACTCAAAGGAATTGACGGGGGCCCGCACAAGTGGTGGAGCATGTGGTTTAATTCGAAGCAACGCGAAGAACCTTACCAGGTCTTGACATCCTTTGAACCTTCTGGAGACAGAACTTTCCCTTCGGGGACAAAGTGACAGGTGGTGCATGGTTGTCGTCAGCTCGTGTCGTGAGATGTTGGGTTAAGTCCCGCAACGAGCGCAACCCTTGATTTTAGTTGCCAGCATTTAGTTGGGCACTCTAAAGTGACTGCCGGTGCAAGCCGGAGGAAGGTGGGGATGACGTCAAATCATCATGCCCCTTATGACCTGGGCTACACACGTGCTACAATGGATAATACAAAGGGTTGCCAAACCGCGAGGTCGAGCTAATCCCATAAAATTATTCTCAGTTCGGATTGTAGGCTGCAACTCGCCTACATGAAGCCGGAATCACTAGTAATCGTGGATCAGCATGCCACGGTGAATACGTTCCCGGGCCTTGTACACACCGCCCGTCACACCACGAGAGTTTGTAACACCCGAAGTCGGTAGGGTAACCTTTATGGAGCCAGCCGCCGAAGGTGGGACAGATAATTGGGGTGAAGTCGTAACAAGGTAGCCGTATCGGAAGGTGCGGCTGGATCACCTCCTTTCTAAGGAAAAGGAAACCTGCTTTTGTTTTATCTTCTGTTTTGTTCAGTTTTGAGAG
>NZ_JNFB01000032.1 GCF_000766145.1 Paenilisteria newyorkensis
TGTACTGAACCCCAAAAGTTGGACCAAATTTAATTAGACTTCTTGGCTGGCCTGAAGACGGTATTCTACCGGACTCAAGCCAGCCAATTTTAATTTGATACGCCGATGATTGTAGTAGTCAATATACGTATCTATTGCTTGTTTTAATTCCTGATAGGTTTGAAAAACACACCCATAATACATCTCTTGTTTTAATAAGCCGAAAAAATTTTCCATAGGAGAGTTATCTAAACAATTTCCCTTACGGGACATGCTTTGGTAAACCTTATTCTTCTTTAAAAGAGATACCCATTTCTTATGCTGATAATGCCATCCTTGATCAGAATGGACGGTCACCCGATAGGGTGCTTGAGGCAACACGATTTGTAATGCCTGTTCCAACGTTTCTAGCACAAAAGCCAAGTTTGGACGTTCGTTCATTTGATAAGAAATAATCTCCCCTGTCCCCATATCCATAATGGGGCTCAGATATAGCTTTTGATCTGCTCCTACCTTAAATTCCGTAATATCTGTTGTTAGTTTTTGATAGTATAAAGGCGTTTGAAAACGGCGACGAATTTTATTTTTAGCGATGGTGCCAACTTTGCCTTTATAAGCACGGTATTTCTTTCTAGATTTCCGAGTGTATTTTGTACATAGAATACCTAATTTTCGTGTTATTTTTAGTACCTTCTTGTGATTCACTACGATGCCACGTTTTCGCAATGCCAAGCCAATACGACGATGTCCGTAGTCTTGGTTATTTTCCTCATAAATCGACTGAATGACTGTTTCTAAATCATCCCTGGGTGATGACGCAACTAATCGTTTTTGCCAATACATATACGTAGATTTAGGCATACCAGTGACTTTCAAGAGGAGCGTCAATCGGAATGTTTGTCGAAGCTCCTGGATGATTCGGGCTTGGATCTTAGCAGATGGCTCGGAATATTTTCCCCAGAAGCTCGGAGCTTTTTTATGAAAGCAAGCTCCGCTCGTAATAACTCATTTTCCTGTTCTAGTGCTTGTTCTCGCGTCATCTCTTTCTTCTTTACTTTCTTTGGCTTATTAGTCAATGAAGGACACCCCTTTGGTCTCGCAAGTGCATCTATACCATTTTCTAATAGTTTTTTCTTCCAGGTCGAGATTAATGCACAATCTGGAATTTGAAAATGGTTGGCTGTTTCTTGAAGAGATGCACCCGTCGTTTTCATAAAGTGTAATACATCTAGTTTCATTTGAACAGTATAAACACGATTCTTTTTCTTGGTGAATGCCTTTTGGCCAAAGGCCAAATACTGATCTACCCATTTTTTAACTTGTCGATGACCGGCTATACTATATTTATTAGCCAAATCAGCATAACTTTGTTTTCCTTCTAAATATTCTCGAACCACATGCAGTTTAAATGATACATCATATTTTGCCACAGCAAAACACCCCAAACGTTAGATTTTTGGTCTAACTTTTGGGGTGCACATCA
>NZ_JNFB01000033.1 GCF_000766145.1 Paenilisteria newyorkensis
GGGAGTGTAAAATAAACTGTGTAAATAATGAATCCTAGGTTCATTGTTTATGCAGTTTTTCTTTTTTGGTACAATGAATAAAAAACTTGAAAGGATGAGAATACGATGCCAAAGAAAAAGCGTGATCCTAAAACCGTTGCCCTTGCGAAAGCCATTGTAGAAGAATACCAGCCGGAGTCTGTGGAAGAGATGCAAAGTGCCCTGAAAGACGTATTTGGACCGCTCTTTGAGCAATTATTACAAGGAGAAATGGAACATCATCTTGGGTATAGCGCGCATTCTCGTGAAGATAAGGAAGATGATAATCGGCGTAACGGTTATGGGACTAAAACGGTGAGAACAAGCTATGGCGAAGTTCCTATTGATGTGCCACGAGATCGTTCTGGTACATTTGACCCGCAACTTATTCCGAAGCGTCAGAAAGATGTCTCCGCCATTGAAAATAAGGTGTTAGCTATGTATGCGCGTGGCATGTCACAACGTGATATAGCCAAGACAATCGAAGATATTTATGGTTTTCAAATTTCTCATGAAATGATTTCAAACATCACAGATACAGTCCTACCAGAATTAGAAACGTGGCAGAGTCGCCCATTGTCTAAGTGCTATGCCTTTTTATTCGTGGACTGCATGTACGTAACGATTCGAGATGGTTATGAAGCCAAAGGCTACGCCGTCTATACCATTCTAGGCTATACACTGCAGGGAGACAAAGAAATACTCGGCCTTTGGCTCAATGAGAGTGAAAGCAAAAATAGATGGATGCAAATTTTTGATGAATTAAAAGCGCGTGGTGTAGAGGATGTCTTCTTCCTTTCGATGGATGGTGTATCTGGTTTAGAAGAAGGCGCTAAAGCTATTTTCCCAACAGTGGTTGTCCAACGTTGCATCGTCCATCTCGTTCGGAATTCCCTTCGTTACGTCCCATCCAAAGATTATAAAGCCTTTACGGCTTCTCTTAAGAAATTGTATGGTGCGCCTTCACTAAAAGCGTGCCAAAGCCAATTAGAGACCTTTCGACAACAGTGGAGTCAGTATCCAGGTGCCCTCGATGTTTGGGTACGGAATTTCAAGCATGTGGAACAATTATTTGATTATGGCAGCGCCATCCGTAAAATCATGTATACCACCAATGCCGTGGAGAGTGTCCATGCCAGTTTTCGAAAAGTCACAAAGAAAGGCGCCTTCCCACAGGAAAACGCCTTACTCAAAGTCCTTTTTTTACGCGTGAAAGAACTACATTCGAAATGGGCAGAGGGACACATTCAAAACTGGTCGCTTGTCATGAACCAGCTCCTTCTTTTGGATTCCCTTGAGAATCGTGTGTCGCATTATATTTCTATTTCTTAATTACACACTTTTCTTGACAAACCC
>NZ_JNFB01000034.1 GCF_000766145.1 Paenilisteria newyorkensis
CTTGAATTTACAATTGAAGTGCAACGGTAACTAAAAAAGAGACTCATAATGAAAATCCGAGTAAAATAGTAATTGCGACACAACTATTTTGAAAGGATGTTATCATTATGAGCCCATATCAACATCTTACCATATCTGAACGCGAAAAAATATTAGTAGGGATAGCGGAAGAAAAAAGCATCAGAGAAATGGCGGAGGAACTTGGACGCGCACCGTCCACTGTGTCTAGAGAAATTCAGCGAAATACAGTCGATAGTACCTATTCTGCTAATCAAGCCCAACAAAACTATACATGCAAGCGCAAAGCCTGTCATCGTGAGCCATTGCTGAGTTATTTGCCTATCAAACAGAAAGTACAGCATCTGCTTCTTCACCATCAATGGTCTCCAGAACAAATCTCAAAGCGATTAAAACTGGAGGGAGCTCCCATTCAAATAAGTTATATCACTATCTATCGGGGGATCTATGCTGGACAATTGGAAGACAGGAAACTTATCAATGGACAGCGCGGAATCGCAAGAAAACTGCGTCATCGCGGGAAAACAAGACATACGAAAGGCTATCAGGAAACAAGAGGAAAAATTAAAATCTCTCATTCCATCCATGATCGTCCGAAGGAAGCCGACGAGCGCCATTGTATCGGTCATTGGGAAGCAGATACCGTTTTAGGGAAAACAGGCTTACCTTGCTTAATCACGCTAACAGATAGGTATTCTCGCTATCTCTTATCAGAACAAATTCCACGTAAAAATGCTAGCTTTGTCACGCCAAAATTAATTGCCATGTTTCAGCAATTGCCTAAGCACAAAGTGAAAACAGTTACTCCAGATAGAGGCAAAGAATTTGCTAAACATGCAGATGTTAACGCTATGCTTGATGGGCTTCCGTTTTACTTTGCTGATCCACACGCACCTTGGCAACGTGGCACGAATGAGAATACCAATGGTTTACTGCGAGAGTATTTTCCCAAAAATGAAGATATAGCGAATTACTCGGATCAAGAAATCAGACAATCCATTGACGAATTGAATAAAAGGCCAAGAAAATGCTTGGGTTGGAAAACACCGTATGAAGTTTTCTTTGATATCGTGTTGCACTTGACTTGACAATTCAAG
>NZ_JNFB01000035.1 GCF_000766145.1 Paenilisteria newyorkensis
TAGTTTTGTTCGGTCTTAAAACGAAGTTTTTACTCGAATAACTACTCCTTTTCACTTGACTTACTACCACTAGACTCTAAAAACAAGCAGAAAAGCTGGAACTGAGCAGCCCCAGCTTTTCGCTGACATACATAAAAACTATTTAGGTAGCATTCCCGTCATCCACTTGTAAAATGAATCGGATAACAGCGGTGTATTTTCCAGAATCCACGTAGCGACCGACGAGCCAGTAATCGCATTTTGCGCCCACTCTGCTGGAAAAATCGCGCCGATATACAGAATCAAGAAAATAACCAAGTACGTTTGTAAAACTCCTAACACTGCACCAATCAAGCCATTCACCTGACGTAAAACCGGTACCTTCGTAACGCCTTTAAACAAAGAAGCAATCATGTGCACAACGATAATCGCAACTAGGAAAATCATCAGAAAAGCAATGCTATTATAATACGCATTCTCTGTATGAAGCGCATCAAGTAGCGCATACAAATCACTCGACTTATCCAACTCTGGGTAAGGAATAAATGTAATATGCGGTGCTAACTGTTCGTAATACTTGTACGCCACAAAGAAGCTTAATAGATAACCAATCGTGATAATTAACTGGCGTAAAACACCGTTACGATAGCCGTTGACGAATCCGCCAATCAACAAAATGAGTATAATAGCATTTAAAATCAATTTATTCGCGTCCTTTAATTCGAGCCAGCTCTTTCTCCAACTCTTGATATTTTTCCTCTAATTTCAGATAATCATGTGTGGCATTAACGGCAGTCAACACAGCGAGTCTACCACTGTCTAAGGACCGATTCTGTGCACCAATCTCATGCATTTTTTCATCAACCAGACGCGCAACCAGACGAAGATGTTCGGTAGATTCTACACCAACAATCGTATATTCTCTTCCATATATTGTTGTTGTTAGCTTATTTCTAGTATTATCCGCCATCTGTCTTCCTCCTCATTAATATCCTCAGCACACATTTATCCTACTTGTACCCCATCTTATCATGAAAAGCAACCGAAGAAAAGCGCAAATGTTCTAATCTAGAACGATTTCAGTCTTAAGTATGAAACAATCCCGTGAATTATGGTAAAATAAAAAGCAATGAACCTAAAAGAAAGAAGTTGATTCCAATCGCAAACACCGTTATTCAAGCCACACCAAAACAAATCGAAGCCATGCAAAAAGCTTACTTATCTCATATGTCCGACAAAATACCACCCGGCGCAATTTTTGCTGTGAAAAAAACTGGTCTCTCTATCACCGCTTATAAATCTGGAAAAGTGATGTTCCAAGGCGCAACTGGTGAACGTGAAGCCGCTAAATGGGGCACTGCAACAACACCAAAAGCGAAGTCTACAAAAATAAGCACATCCGTCCTACCAGCAGGTTTCGCGTCAAAAAACGTTGCTGGCTCGGATGAAGTTGGTACTGGTGACTATTTCGGGCCAATGATCGTTGCGGCTTGCTATGTCGATCAGGCAATGATGCCTCTTTTGAAGCAGCTCGGTGTGAAAGATTCGAAAGCGATGACCGATCCAGAAATTTGCGAGATTGCTAAAAAAATCATCCCCGTTGTCCCGCATAGCCTCTTGCTACTGCCCAATCCTAAATACAACGAGTTACAAGCAAAAGGCATGAACCAAGGCCAGATGAAAGCCATTCTACATAATCGCGCATTAGAAAACGTCCTCAAAAAAATAGCACCTATCAAGCCTGACGCGATTCTCATCGACCAATTTGCCGAAAAGAACACCTATTATCGCTACCTTGCCAAAGAAGCCTCCGTCGTTCGTGAAGATGTTTTCTTCGCAACGAAAGCAGAAGGTCTGCATCTCTCTGTTGCCGCGGCATCGATTATTGCTAGATCCCGTTTTGTAGAAGCTTTTCATGAAATGGAGCGAGAACTCGGCTTCCAAATCCCTAAAGGCGCCAGCTCCAAAGTCGATCAAGTCGCGGCGGATATTCTAGATGCCAAAGGAGAAGAAACACTTCAACGCTACACAAAATGGCATTTCGCAAACACTGATAAAGCTCGAAAATTATTGCGAAGAAATTAAATGAATGATATCCTTACCTCGCAATGAGTTGCCAAGTAAGGATATCATTTTTATATGTTCGGAATTTGCCAATTAATCGGCGCGACGCCACTCTGCGTTAAATAATGATTCGCTTTCGAAAAGTGTCGGCATCCCATAAAACCGCGGTTCGCTGACAATGGACTTGGATGTACCGATGTTAATATCAGGTGGTTCGGATTTCGCAACAATGGCTGTTTAGATTTCGCGTTATTTCCCCACAATAAAAACACCACCGGCTCTGTCTTTTGCCCAAGTAACGAAATAATAGTATCCGTCAGCTTCTCCCAGCCTTGATTCGCATGGGAATTTGGCTTCCCTTCCCGAACCGTCAGAACAGTATTTAGCAATAATACACCCTGTTCTGCCCACGGAAGCAAATAACCATTATTCGGTATCACTAGCCCCAAATCATCCGCCAATTCTTTGTACATATTAACAAGTGACGGCGGCGTCTTGACACCCAGCTTCACAGAAAATGACATTCCATGCGCCTGCCCTGCTCCGTGATAAGGATCCTGCCCAAGAATCACAACCTTTACATCTTGATATGCCGTATATTTCAGCGCATTAAAAATATCATACATATCGGGATATACTTTCTGATTCCCATATTCGACTTTCAGAAACGCTCGTAATTTCAAATAGTAATCCTTCATAAATTCTTCTTGTAGTAATGCATCCCAATCATTTCCTAATTGAATCATGTTGTTTCCCCCCACTTATTCTTGATACCACAATTATACATGTATCACTCGAATAAATGAACCGTTTTCATACTTTTTCTGTAAATTTTTAATGCTCGATTTCGCTTCTTCATTTATGGTCGAGATTGGAACAACGCCGTTTATTGTTTGTACAAGCGGATCCACCACTCTCGTTTTTCCTCGCATATGAAAATCGTAATTCTGCTCATTTAGCTCTACCTCAACCTTCGTATGTAAAGCTGCAAGTTCCTTTTGGAGTTTCGCATCTGAAATCCCACTTAATTTCTCCATAACCTCTGCGTCTGTACCTATTTCTAAAAATTTCATGGTTACATAGTCTGAATCTAAGGTATATCGCAAAATCGCCGTCATTTTCCAGGCGCTGTATATATTTTTTTGGTTCAGTAAAACGGCATCGACATACTCTTGATATTTCTGGATATACCAAAGCGCAACATCTTCTGATTGCAACACAAACCGGCCATCCACAACAGACAGGTCATTCAAGAAAAGCGCGACTTCCTCCTCCCTCATATAGCCATATGTCCGCATATCTCTTAAAAAATAATCAATCCGATCGGCACAAAGATGAGGACTTGGCTGTTCTAGCAATTGGTACTGTGCTAGGTTATCCAACGCCAAATCAGTGGTAGCTTCTTTAAGAATTGGAGCAACATCACTATTGCGGATCGTATCTAAAAAAATATGATCATGGTAGCTTTCTGTATTGTCGCCAACGAGATAATCGATGACATGAGAAAAACTAGTATGAGAAATGTCGTGTAGTAGCCCCGCCACTTGTTCTTCTATACTGCCTCCAAAGCGCTGGATAAGCAACATTACGCCAATAGAATGCTCCAACCTCGTTACCGTCCAACCATCATGAATAAGATATGCGGCTCCAGCTTGATGAACGCCTTGAAGTCTCTGCATTGCTTTAGTTGCTATTAAATCTTGCATGACGTTATTCACTTCATACGCCCCGTACAAAATATCATTTCCAATCATTTTCGGACACCTCACCAACAAGAACTTACGTTCGTATTTTATATTAAATTATCATCCATGTCAACTAAAACGCAGACTTGAAATTCGAACTATATCCATTTGCCAAAATAAAAAACTAGCTTCATGGTTTCCCAATTCGCTAGATTTTACTCTTATCAAAAATGATAACCCTCAGTTTTTGAAAAATTGGTTTGCAAAGTCGAAATAATGCGTATCCAATCAATCCGCCACTCACATTCCATATCAAATCATCCACATCAACATATTTGAAAGCAACTTGATAAAATATGTTTTGTAGTAATTGGAGAAGTTCTATAGACACAGACAACGCAACAGCTAACAAAAACATCCTTTTCCAGCTTACTTTATACTTTGAGCATAGTGGATACAGACAGCCCAGCGGTACAAACATAATGATATTCGCCACTACTTGAAAGATACCTTGACTGACATCCATATCTCCACTATACATGTAAATTTCCCAAATAGTCGCAAAAGGGATGATATTAATTCCTGACACACCTTCTCTAAATAATCGAGTATCTTCAATTAACCTACTATTCGTCATAATTGGGAATATTGTATAGCCCACAACCCCTGATATATAAATAAACATACACGATTTAAAAATTATTTTCTCAATTGGCTCTTTCTTCCTAATCCACCGAATTAGAAAGAACGCATAGATAATAAGGGCAACAAGAAGTAGGTCTTTTGCTGTCAGCATATTTTACGCCACCTTATTTATTTTTAATAGTCCCAACACCTTTTGTTGTGTAGTTATTACTCACTTTCTCGGCTTTAATATAAAAATCAGAAGAGGCGCTTCCAACATAATATTCATGTGTCGTCGTTACACTTGCACCACCTTTTCCTTGTATACACGGTCTTACGCCATAATAATCATCTGGACCCCATCTTTCCTTAAAAAGGCTTACATCAATTTTTTCGGTTGATTTTCCTTGTCCGGAAACAGCTAATTTGAGATTAACATACCCTTTACTTAGTTTATGATATTTATTGTTTTTCGCCCCACTAACCACATTATAACTAAACGTAAAGTTTACATTTTGACTAACCGTTGCTTGTACGGTAGCTAATGGTATGGAGATAATCAAAGCTCCCGCCATTAATGAAGTTACTAATCTCCCTAATCTGTTTTTCTTCATAGAATTATTCTCCTTTTTGTTTTCTTTTTAAGCGATTACATATGTTAAATCAAGAGAAGTACTAAGTTGTTCATCCCGTATTTATTTTTCTGCTCATCATAGCCACCCTTTTTTAACATAACTCAACATTATCACACGATTTGTGTTAAATCAACATTTTATTTTACATTTGAATGGATTATTTCTTAACTCCAAAAAGACTGACCAGCTTTTTACACTGCTCAGCCTTCATTCTATTTACGATCTTTCGGGTCGATGTTTTCCTGATGATCATTTTTTCTAGTGATAAACGGCCACCAGTTTGCTTTTCCGAATAGTCGAACCATGACTGGGACGAATAGCGGTAGGACGACGAATGCATAGAGTAGCAGTCCTATGAGCACCACGGAGGCGATTTCTAGTAGGGATAGCACTCCTGCTGGCATCATCGCGGCGAATGTTCCTCCGAGAATAAGTACCGCGGAAAAGATGACGCCACCCATATTTTTCATCGTTAAAATCATGCGTTCGCGAATCGGCATGCCGTGATATTCGTTAAATCGGGTCATCAGGAAGATCGAGTAGTCGATTCCGAGTGCGACAAGTACGACAAATCCGAAGAACGGTGTTGCCCATGTTAGGCCATCATAGCCAATGATTCTGGCGAAGATGATTTCGGCAATCCCAATGGATGCGAAATACGTTAACACGAGCGACGCGATGAGATAAAGTGGCATCACGAGCGAGCGTAACACAACGACTAGGACAATGAATACGCCTGTTAGCACAAAAATTAATACTAATTGGTAATCAGCGCTGGACATGTCTCTCGTATCGTAGTTAATGCTTGTCATTCCGCCAATTCCGATGTTCGCATTTTCGAGCTTCGTGCCTTGTAAACTTGATTTTAGTTGGTCGTTTATGCCATCGATGGTGTCCATTGCTTCATCGGAGTATGGATTTTTTGTTAAAACTAAATTCAGTGAGGCTAATTTGCCATCCGACGACATGTATTGATCAAGTACTTTTTGATAGTCAGCGTTATTTAGTAATTGTTCTGGGATGTAGATGCCTGATTCGTCGTACGGTACATTGGACCAATTTTTCACGAAATCGTTGGCGTCTGTTAAGCCGGTTTGGATTTTGCCTAAGCCATCTGCGCTTTGCTTTAAGCCTGTTGTTAATTGTCCTATTTGACCTGACATTGCGGTGAATCCGGTTTGTAATTGGCCTTGTCCAGCGGCGAGTTGGGAAAGTGCGGATGAGATTTCAGGCATTTTTACCACGACTTGATCTTCGCCTGTCGCTGCTTGATTTAGGCCTGTTTCTAGCTGGGTTAAGCCGGTTTCAATTTGACCGAGGCCATTGTTGAAAGCGCCGAGTCCTTGTGTTATTTCCGCGTTTTTGGCGTTTAATTCGGCCATACTTGAGGCTAATGTTTGGATGCCTTGATTTAGAGCTGTCATTTGTTGTTTCGCTTTTGCCATTTCTTTGTCAATGCTTGCTTGGATTTGTGGCCCTAGCGCTTTCGTTGCTTGACCGAGTTTGGCAAAATCAGCCATGATCGCTTTGAAATCGGGATCGGCCATTGCGGCTGGATGGCTTGCGATGTACGCTTTTAGGGAGCCTTCCATGTTGCTGAACAAGGCGTCTAAAGCAGTTGTGTCAATCGCTGGTTTCGCTGGATTTTGGAAGCTAGATGTTTGATCGGCTACTTTTTGTAAAGCGGTTCCGATTTGGGTATAGCCTGCTTGGATTTGCTTTTGACCATCTTGTAATTTGGCGAGTTGGGCGCGTGCTTCTTGGATCCCTTTTTCTAAATCGCCTGCGCCTGATGCTCCTGCTTTAATGCCAGTCGAAATTTGGGTTAACGCGGCTTGCAGTTGGTCCACGCCATCTTTTGTTGCGACGGTTCCCGCTTGGAGCTCTCCAACGCTTTTAACCGCTTCGTTTAGCTGTGGCTCTGATTTCGCCATCTGTGAACTAGCATCGGATAAGCCTTTTTGAATTGTGCCGACGCCTTGGCCTGCCGTATCTAGACCATCGCCAACTTTGCCTGCTTGGTCTTTGATGTAGATATCATCGAGACGCTTGCCGGTTGGTCTTGAGGCACTCAGAACCATTTCGACGCCGTCCACGTGGGATAAGTCTGTCGAAATTTGTTCGAGTAGCGCCAAATATTCCGTGGTTTTCATGGAATCATCATTTTCCAAATACACGGTGGTTGGCGCGACTTGGCCTGCTCCGAAACTATCGGAAACGACGTCAAACCCTTTTTTGGATGGGTATTTGTCGCTGATTTCGTCGAGGGAGTTGAAGGATAGATTCCCTGTGTGCATGATGATTGGCGGTACGGTGATTGCGGCTACGATGAGAAGGGCGAGAAATGGTCTGGCGAACGCAAATTTGCCTGCTGCGCCCCATAACTTATTTTCTTTGTGCCCAACGTTTTTATTGAGTGGCCAAAATAGCGCCGTGCCAAGCGTTGCCATAAAAAATGGAACGATGGTAAACAGTGCGGCGAGCAACACCACAATGCCGACTGCTACAGCGACTGCCGAGCGGTATAGTTCGAATTGGACAAAGCTGAGTGACGCGAAGGCAACGAGTACCGCGATGCCGCTATAAATAACGGTTTTACCGGCTGTTCGATACGTGGCAAACACGGCTTCTTTCCCTGATAAACCATTGCCGATTTCTTCTTTAAAACGGCTCATCAGTAGAATACAGTAATCTGTTCCGATTCCAAATAGGATACAAACCATGAATATTTGGGTGTACGTCGAAACGGGGAAGTTCCATTGATCGACTAGAAACGCGACCACTGCTTGGCTGGTTAAATAGCTGACTCCAACTGTTAGTAGCGGGATAAATGGCGCCACAACGGAACGGAAAACTAATACTAATACGACTAGAATAAAGACGATGGTGATGCCTTCTGTTTTATGTAAACCGTCTTCGGAACTCTGGACAACATCTTCTTGAATCAAAGCATTACCTGTTAAATATGTGTCCACGCCTTTGATGTCCATTTTTTTATCGATATCAGTGCGGATTTCTTTGACTGGGGTGTCTCCTGCATCCACGTTGAATGTTGCGACCATCGTTTTGCCGTCTTTTGATAGGAATTTATCTTTTAGCTCTGGTTGATTGAAACTATCGACGACGCTCGTAATGTGAAGCGACTTCTTGTTTTTTTCGATATCGCTGAGTGAGTCTTCGATGTTATTTAAGTCTGTCTTTGTGAGTTTTTTATCAGATGTATAGACCGCGATGTAGGCCTGACCTTGTTTATCAGGATTATGTTTTTTCTCCATTTCGGTGGCAAGCGATGACGGATAGCCGTCTGGGAGCTTGATTTCCCCTTTTTCTCGGACTAAATCAGCCATGTTCGGCGCCGTGAAGATGAGCACCGCCATGACAACGAGCCAGGCTGCGACGATAGGCCATCTAAATTTTACAATCCATTTCATTTGATCGAATCCCCCTCTTTATTTTTCGATGACTGACTCCGTGATTTTTTTATACAACGCTAAAAACTGTTCGCTGTCTTCCTCGCCTAGAATTTCAAGCCAGTTAGACACGAGTTCTTCCAATTTCTGTTCGCACGACTGATATACCTTTTCCCCATTATCCGTTACTGTTAACCTAAATCCGCGCTTATCTTCTGCATTTTTCATGCGATGAATGAGATCCTTCTCGAATAGCCGGTTAATCTTCGCTGTGATCGCACTTTTGTGCATGCTGAGCGCCGTCGCCAGGTCGTTCGGACTAGACTCGCCATGCTCCGCTAAATAACGCAATACTAAAAATTGTTCAAATGAAATGCCCTGCTTCCCTAAAATCTGTTCCGCAATCGCATCATGTAGTTGCCGTGTCGCAAATATGTATGTTTCTTCGTAGCTTTTGATTAGTTGCCTTACTTTGTCTTTCTCCAAAAGAAGTTCACCCCCTAAACTATTTATTTACTATACCGCAAATGACCAGTAGGTGCAAAAAAACTGCTCCCCTCCAGTTGGAAAAGAACAGTTTCAATAATTATCGTACTACCGCGTCAAATTTCGTTTCAAGTGCGGTAACAATCGCTTGGTTGGCTTTCGTCACTTCTTCATCCGTCAATGTGCGTTCTGGATCAAGGAATGTGAGCGTGTAAGCCATCGATTTTTTATCTGCACCAAGTTTTTCGCCTTCAAAAATATCGAAAAGTTGGATGTTCGTTAACAGTTTGCCTGCCTGTGCTTTGATTTCATTTTCTAGCGCGGCTTGACTCACTTCTTTGTTCACTAATAAAGCGATATCGCGTGTCATGCTTGGGAACCTCGGAATCGTATGGTACGCCACTGCTTTTTTCGGTGCCGCTAAAAGTTTTGCCGCATCCAGCTCGAACACGTACGTTTCTTTCAAATCAAGCTCCGCGGCAAGAGACGGATGTATTTGCGCTAAATAACCAAGTTCTTCGCCGGCTAGTGAAATGCTCGCAGTTCTTCCAGGATGCAAATCTTGTTTTTCTGTTTGCGTCCATTCCAAAGCGGCCTCAAGTCCAAGTTTTGCAACGACACCTTCGACCATACCCTTTAATAGGAAGAAGTCGACTTTCTTCTCTTGTTTTTGCCAATCGGTTTCCCGCCAGCTTCCTGTGATAAGTCCAGCTAAATGTTCGGTTTCAAGCGGTAAATTATCGCCTTCTGTCGCATAGAAAACCGTACCTAATTCGTATAAAGCGACATTGCTATTTTTACGAGCTACGTTATAGCTTGCGGCTTTCAGAAGTTGTGGTACGATACTTGTTCGTAAATGGCTGTGCTCCTCACTCATCGGCATGGAAAGCGACACGGCTTTTTCTTCTGAAAGCGCTAATTTTGTTGCCGCTTGTTCGGTTGTTAAGGAATACGTTAACGCTTGATTCAGCCCAGCGCCTTCCAAATAGCGACGAATCGTTCTTTTAGCGGCTTGTTCGACTGTCAAATGACCCGCTGAAACGCTGTTCGGCAATGTTGATGGAATTTTATCGTAGCCATAAATACGTGCGACTTCTTCAAAAATATCCGCTTCAATCAGAATATCCCAACGGCGCGATGGAACGGTAATCGTTAACGTATCGCCATCTATAGCCAATTCAAACTGTAATTTTGCGAAAATAGCTTGTACTTCTGTCGGGCTGATTTCGGTTCCTAAAACACGATTAATCCGCGTCAGTGTTGTTTCGATCACGTTATCGGTTTTTGCGCGATTATCAACGGCCGCCAAGCCACCAACAAGCGTCCCACCTGCAAGTTCAGCGATTAACGCCGCGCCATGTTGCAACGCTTTTTCCACCTTCCAAGCGTCGCTACCTTTATCATAACGAATACTCGCTTCGGTTCTCAAATTAAGCTCACGAGACGCACGGCCAACGTAACTACTGCTAAAAATGGCACCTTCTAAGGCAACCGTCGTCGTTGTTTCGATAACCTCAGACGTTTCGCCACCCATCACGCCTGCAATCGCAATCGGATTCGTCCCGTTTGTAATCACCGCGTGCCCAGCATTCAGCGCTCGTGTTTCGCCGTCAAGCGTTACAATTTCTTCTCCATCACTAGCAAGACGAACCACAATTTCCTTACTGCCAAGTCGCGCATAGTCAAACGCATGCAACGGCTGACCGTATTTCAAACAAATATAATTCGTCACGTCAACAACATTGTTATGCGGCCGAATCCCAGCTTTCATCAGCTTCGTTTGCAGCCAAAGTGGTGATTCCCCAACGACAACGTCCTTAATAACGTGCATCCCGTAAAATGGCGTCGTGTCCGCATCCTGCACGCTCACTTGCACATATTCCGATACATCGCCTTGCGTGTCTACTTCCGGAATCGCGTCAAAAACAGGTTTTTGATCCACAATCGCGCCAACTTCATACGCCACACCCGTCATACTAAGCGCATCCGCACGGTTCGGCGTAATCGCCATATCCAAGATTGCATCATCCAAGCCAAGTAGCGCCGTCGCATCCGCGCCAACTTCCACTTCCGCCGGCAATACAAAAATCCCATCAGCCACTGCTTTCGGAATCGTTTTCCCTTCAAATCCTAACTCTTGTAGCGAGCAAATCATGCCTTCTGACACTTCTCCGCGCAATTTCGCACGCTTGATTTTCATGCCACCTGGTAATTTCGCACCAACACGAGCGACAATCACTTTTTGGCCAGCAGCAACGTTTGGCGCGCCGCAAATAATTTGAACAGGCTCCGATTCGCCAACATTCACCGTACATTTATTTAACGTATCCGCATTCGGATGTTTTTCGCATGTGATGACTTCGCCGACTACGACATTCGAGATTTCAGCGTTCAAATGCTCCACGCCTTCTATTTCAATCCCGCCACGCGTAATCCGTTCTCCTAGCTCTTCTGCTGAAACCGCCAGATTTGGAAAATATTCTTTTACCCATTGATATGATACTAACATGCCTCTTCGCCCCCTTATTCTTTCACCGAAAATTGTTTTGTAAACCGCAAATCGTTTGTGTACAGGTGACGAATATCATCCACCGCATATTTCAACATCGCGACACGCTCTGGACCCATTCCAAATGCAAAACCGCTATATTTTTTCGAGTCGATTCCTGACATTTCAAGCACATTCGGATGCACCATGCCAGAACCAAGAATTTCAATCCAACCAGTGCCTTTACACACGCGACACCCTTCACCGCCACATTTGAAACACGAAATATCCATCTCAACAGAAGGCTCCGTGAACGGGAAGAAACTTGGACGCAATCTCACATCGCGCTCTTCGCCAAACATTTTCTTCGCAAGCACCGTCAGCGTTCCTTTTAAGTCGGCTAGCGTAATATTTTCGTCCACAACCAAGCCCTCAATTTGCGTAAACTGATGGGAATGCGTCGCGTCATCGTTATCGCGGCGATACACTTTACCCGGACAAATGATTTTAATCGGGCCATTCGCAAAATCATGTTGCTCCATCACGCGCGCCTGTACAGGAGACGTTTGTGTACGCAATAACGTATTTTCCGTAATGTAAAAACTATCTTGCATATCGCGCGCTGGGTGATCTTTCGGCAAATTCAATGCCTCGAAATTGTAATAATCCTTCTCCACTTCCGGCCCCTCAGCAATCGTGTAGCCCATTCCGATAAACAAGTCCTCAATCTCTTCAATAACTTGCGTCAATAAATGCGCCGTGCCTTCTTTTACAGTCGTTCCAGGAAGCGTTACATCAATCGTTTCATTCGCAAGCTGCTTCTTGATTTCCGCTGCGCCCAATTCCTCTTGCTTCTCTTGAATCGCGCTCGTTAATTGCTCACGAACTTCATTCGCGACGGCCCCCACTTTCGGACGTTCCTCTGCAGACAATTTGCCCATCTGCTTCATAATTTCCGTCATCGGTCCCTTTTTACCTAGATACTTCACACGTAAATCGTTCAACGTCTCTAAACTTTCCACAGCCGCAATTTCCTTCACAGCCTCTTGTTTCAATTGCTCCAACTGATCTAACACACTACTTCACTCCTTATTTTTAGCCAAAATAAAAAACCTTATCCACAAAGGGACGAGGTTATAATCACGCGGTACCACCCTAATAGACAGCCCAAAAAGCCATCCACTTCATTAAAATAACGGCTTCACACCGATCTGTCTTTCATTTTCAAAAATCCCGACAGCGACTCCAGAGCTGAAATGTTCGCACATACGTATCACATGAGGTTATTTGCAGTCTAAGATAACCTCTCCCTAAAAATGAATCCGTAAAGCTACTTGTCTCCTTCAACGTCTTTAAGTATATTTAGTTGATACGTCTCATTATAGTATGTTTGGTTGGAATTATCAAGGTAAAAAAGAAATATGGCGCATAAACATTGTTATGCGCCTTCGAATCTAGCTCCAAAAGCCAACCCCTCGAAATTTTCGTGGCCTCCATAAAAGTCAAAAGCGGACTTTTACTGCGCCTCCTAACAAATAAAAGGTTGGTAGTCTCGCAATGCTCCACTGCCTATTGATTCACTAAATCAAACCAAACAACGGCTTGAAAGTTCATCAACATAGCGGGCTTCCTCAGCTTTTCAATTCAATCCAGTCTTCCGCCCACTCCTGAACTTGAATCATCACTTTCTCCAGGCCTTTACCTTTTTCAGTCAGTACATATTCAATGCGAACAGGTGTCTCTGGGTACACATGGCGCACGACGATTCCGGATTCTTCTAACTCTTTTAAGCGCTCTGCAAGGACACGATCACTCATTTGCGTAATCTCGCCTGCAATTTCCTTAAAGCGTTTCGGTCCATCCAACAAGACATTAATAATCAGACCAGTCCAACGCTTACCAAGTAGCGAAAAGGCATTCTCGAACTTCGGACACATTGTATGCGTTTCTTCTTTCATTGTTCTCACCTCTAAAATTATTATACCATATTCGGAGCTAGAAAGTAACTCATTTAAACTCACTAGCTTACAATTAATAAGCGATTAGATACATTGAAAAATACCTTATTTAAGCGTAAAATAGAGGTATCAGATAAGCTAGCGCAGGAAAACGTCATTGGAGGGATCACAAATCATGACTCAATCCAGGTATGTTGTAAAAAGTAGCGTAGCCGAAACGATGGATTTAATTAAATTATCCCAATCAGCGAACGATCTTAGCTTTGAAGAACTGCGCCAATTCGGTGAGTTCCATCAAGGGATGCTAACCTATGACCAGACATCTTTGCGTCCAGGTAATCATACCGCTTTATTCATCGTCGTGCATGATTTTAACCACGTCACCGAAGTCACGATGATTACGACAGGTGGTTCTGGTACCCTATTTAACATTGATTGGAGTACCGCAAAAGGAATTATGGGCGGTGTCAAATCCGCTTTGAAACCCGTGCTTATTAAAGAAGTGAAGATGCGCGACTAGACAAAAACAGTACGAACCTGATTTTTAGGTTCGTACTGTTTTTCTTATTTCTCAATAATAGACACTCTATCTATATGATTCAATTTTAGGTAAGAATCAATATTATAAAAATTGTAATCCCTATTTTTAGGGTTCAATACAAACGCTTTATAGTCATCTATCATTTCCAGTAATTCGATTATATTACAATGCTTTAAAATTCCAGTCTTCTGCAAGTCTTCCTCATCTTTGACACGAGTACTAAATAGTTTAGTCAAAGCAAAATATTCAATCGTAGGGATATAGACTGTGAGATTAGAAAAACGTAAGACATCCGCAAATTCTATTTCTTCTTTGGGCGGAATTTCCACAACAGTAACCTCATCAATTGAAAATTGGTCTAGCACCTTTCTAAAGCTGTTAGCATCTTCCACTTCCCGTATCATAATATCTATATCAAAAGTTTCTCGAAATTCATCTTGCAAAAGATATTTCCCTAATAAACCGCCTATTAAAATAACGCCCGCACGGACGTTATTTTTAACCATTTCTTTATTCACTTCTTCCAGCAAAGTCTGTAAATATCTATTGGGGCTATTTATCATCATACTGTCAGCTCTTCTTTTGCAACTTTATAAAGTGCATCGTTCTGAACAAGCATATTTAAGTGATTGATATATTTGTTCAGCCAATCTTCATCCCGATCCTGCTTATTTACAGTCAATAATTTACTCGGATGTAGTAAGAGCTTGCGTAAAACCTGCACTTGCTCGCGATATCTCTCCGTATTTTGAGATCCACTTCTTTGTAGATATTTCACCTGCCTATACTGAATAACCAATTTCCGATATGGGTAAACAAATCTGCTCATATCAAATCACTCCTTTCTGCATTATTCTTATTAGTTTCATTATAACACGGTTTAAACAGAACTCGCAATCCAGATAACGGCCTACTTCCTCAACCCATACATCAAAATCCCCGCCGCTACCGCAACGTTCAGCGATTCGCTGGCACCGTATATCGGTATGTACACCTTATGCGTTAGTCGTGTTTGGAGTTCTGTCTGGATACCGTTTCCTTCATTACCAACCATCAAGGCTAATGTTTCGCGCGGCTCCACGTCTTGTAATTTTGTCGCGGTATCGTCTAAAACAGCTCCAAAAATTGGCACGCCTTCTTCTTCCAAGCGCTCAATCCAATTTAACAAATTCGCTTGCAAAACTGGAATATGGAAATGGCTTCCTTGTGTCGATCGAATCACTTTTGGATTGTATAAATCCGCGCTTCCACGACCGAGAACAACGGCGTCATATCCAGCGGCATCGGCTGTACGAATCAAAGTTCCAACATTTCCTGGATCCTGCACGCCATCTAGCAACAAGAATTTCTTACCGAACAGCATCATGATTTCCGGATCTTCCATTTTCACAACGGCGAATATTCCTTGATCGGTGATGGTTTCACTTATGCTTGTCGCCACTTCTTTATTCACATAAAACATAGGGATATTCGTGATATTCCATTCTTCCGGTATCTTCACATCTGGGGCTACAATCAGCTCGGTTACTAAGCCGTCTTGGCGCAACGCCTCTTCCACAAGATGAAAGCCTTCTACCAGATAGGAAAACTCTTGTTGTCTCCCTTTTTTCGTTTGCAATTTACGCCAATTTTTGACGCGGTCGTTTTTCGTTGATTTGATCATTTCCACGATTCATCACGCTCCCATTCCTATCTATTATAGCATAATAATGCATAACTATTCGTGAAAAGCTTATTTTCAGGTTGTTTTCTTCTACGCAAAACTGGTATAATACGTTAAAGATGAAACGCACTAAAGGGGAGATTAAAAGTATTATGCAAACAAATCGGGAACAATGGACATCAAAATTAGGATTTATTTTAGCATCTGCAGGCTCTGCAATCGGATTGGGAGCTCTCTGGAAAATGCCTTACGTGACAGCAAATGCGGGCGGTGGCGCTTTCTTTCTTATTTTCGCTATCTTCACGATATTTATCGGCTTGCCCGTGTTACTTGGCGAATTTGTTATCGGTCGAAACACGCAGAGCGGAACCATTGCGGCCTATCGAAAATTAGCACCTAACACAAAATGGGATTGGACGGGGCGCATCGGTGTTCTCACGTGCTTCTTTATTCTTGCTTTTTATTGTGTGGTTGGTGGTTGGGCGATACTTTACATATGGAAAGCCGCGACCGGAGCACTTCATGGACTGTCTGTGGATGCTTTGACCGAGCTATTTGTAACGACTTCCAATGATCCACTACAGGTTATTTTGGCAACGGTCATATTCATTGCGATTAACTATTTCGTACTGCTAAAAGGGATTACGGCTGGGATTGAGCGCGCGAATCGTTGGATGATGCCTGCCTTATTTCTATTTTTGCTCATATTGATTGTGTACGCATTGACCTTGCCGAACGCGATGGATGGTGTCTCTTACTTTTTACAGCCGAAGTTTGAGGATTTGTCTTCCGATGGGATTTTGCAGGCGCTTGGACAGAGCTTCTTTTCGCTGGCAGTCGGCGTTGGTGGGATGATCACGTATGCTTCCTACTTAAAACGCGATGTATTCTTGCCGAGTAGCGCGCTGACGATTGCCTTGATGAACTTGCTCGTTTCTTTATTCGCTGGACTTGCGATATTTCCAGCTGCTTTCTCATTCAGAATCGAGCCACAAGCAGGACCTGGACTCTTATTTATCGTCTTACCAGCGATTTTCAACCAAGTCCCGTTCGGCATTGTGCTCCTACTATTATTCTTAGTTTTATTCCTATTCGCGGCACTGACATCCAGCTTCAACTTGTTCGAAGTGCCAGTCACAGCCTTCCTCGAAAAACGACCAGAAGCCAGAAAACGCGTACTTCTCATCGTTGTTGCGATTGTAACGTTGCTTGCTGTCCCAACGTCACTAAGTACTGGCGTTCTAGCCGACGTCACACTTTTCGGGAAAAATTTATTCGGTATTGCGGACTATCTTGCATCGAATATCTTACTCCCAATTGGCGCTTTCTTAATCGCTATCTTTGTCGGATTTCGGATGCCACGCCAAGTTTTACTGGATGAAATTACATCAGGCGGAGCGTTTCGATTCAAACTTTTCGCGGCTTGGTTATTGATTTTAAAATATGTATGCCCTATCGCGATTTTCCTTGTATTCTTACAGCAGTTAGGTATCCTATAAACGCAAAAACGATGATGCGCAATCTTGGCATCATCGTTTTTCTATTAAAGAGTCGTAAAAACTTCTTGAATTGCTTTTTCTACATTGTCTGCATGGTAGTCGAGCACGTCTAGCGCCTCGATTGGATTTACGTAAAGCGCTCGTGTTAATAGTTCTGTGTAGGCTACTGGTTCAAAACCTGCCTCGCGACCTGCTAGCTCAATCTCATGCGCCTCTTTCCTTGCTACTGCTTGAAATTCGCGCAATGTTAACGTCTTAATTTTGATATCTGATTGCAACGCGCGTTTGGCTTGCATCAAGAAAGCCTCGTTTGAGATATTGCGCCAACCTAGCGTATAGCTTTTAGGCACGACATCCTCACTCGCCGCTCCAACAAGCGCCTGACCGACCTGTTTTGCCGTCATATAGCACGAACCACCTGTCGCCTTGTTATGATGATCAACGTAAAGCGGAAACTCCCTGCGTTGCAAGCGTTTGGCGTACGTTTGCCAAGCAGAAACACGACCAGGAACTAGCCCCACGACATAAGGTAAGCGCAGCGCAATCGTTTCCAAGCCATTCCCGTTCTCAGCCAACAGACGCATCTCCTGCTCCACACTTGCATAAATATACGGATGAAGCTCTGTCAACTGCATATCAGGCCACAGCGCATGAAAATAATTATAAAACGATGTACAGAGAATAAATCGAGATACCCCAGCCTGTCGCGCAAGTTGCGCCAAATGTTGCACAGGCTCCACATTCGCCTGAAAGAAAAACGCTTTCGCCGGCTTTTTCGGAATATAATGCGCGTTTACCCCACCTGCAAAGATAAAAATATCCTGCCCTTTTAAAAATTTCACAATCTCAGCATCAGACATCTCATTTATATCACCAAAATGATGTTTTGCACGCGCGTCTAGAACGCCATCTTCCGGTACCGGCGGCAAGGAGAATGTCGTCACGCGATAGTCCTCCGTGTCTAGAAACGCTTTTGTTGCGGCGTAACCAATCAAACCTGTTCCGCCAAGAATACATACGGATTTCACTGTTGTAAACCCTCCCAGCTCATCTGTTGTGATGCTAGCTTTTCTTAACCTAAACGAATCTCTTTTACTTTATCCGCATCTAAACGTTTCACAACTTCCGTAATCAGTTTCACCGCATTTGTAAAATCATCACGGTGTAACATGGATGTATGTGAGTGAATATAACGCGTCGCAATCGTGATTGAAAGCGATGGAATCCCATTTCCAGTCAAATGAATCGCACCTGAATCCGTTCCACCAGCAGCAATCGCCTCGAATTGATAAGGAATCTCCAGTTCATCCGCCACATCTGTCACAAAATTCCGCAATGGCGCATGACTGATCATCGACGCATCATAAATAATAATCTGCGGACCCTCACCCATTTTGCTGACTGCTTCTTTCGCCGTCACGCCTGGTGTATCGCCTGCAATCCCAACATCGACACCAAAGGCGATATCCGGCATAATTTGGTGCGCCGACGTTTTAGCACCACGCAAGCCGACCTCTTCTTGCACAGTTCCAACACCATAGACGATATTCGGGTGTTTTTCGCCTTGTAGGTTGCGCAACACTTCAATCGCGATCGCAAGGCCAATCCGGTTATCCCACGCTTTCGCAAGGAGATATTTCTCATTTTTCATCACGGTAAATTCGAACGCAGGAACGATCATATCGCCAGGTTTAATGTCCCAACTCACGACCTCCTCTTTATCCGCCGCACCAACATCGATAAACATATCTTTAATGTCAAAAGCCTTTTGACGCTCGGCTGCACTCATCAAATGTGGCGGCTTCGAACCGATAACCCCTGTAATTTCTTCTCCAGAACGCGTCACAATCGTTACACGCTGCGCTAACATCACGGAACTAACCCAGCCACCGATTGTTTGGAATTTGATAAAACCTTTGTCATCGATTTGAGTCACCATGAATCCAACTTCGTCTAGATGACCCGCAATCATGATTTTTGGACCGTTCGCGTCTCCTGTTTTTGTTGCAATCGCACTGCCAAGTCCGTCCGTTTCAAACGTGTCTGCAAGTGGCTCTATGTAATCCTTGAAGACCTCGCGCACCGAACGCTCATTTCCTGATATTCCTTTCGCGTCAGTAAGCTCTTTCAACATCTCTAACTGTTTATCCATCTTTCGTTCCTCCTCGAAATTACATCTTTTCCTTCTATAGTATACGCGATTTTTTCTGGCAAAACCACTTCTAGGCATAAAAATAAGCGGCGAACAAGAATCAAATTCTCTGTTCACCGCTTATGCAATGTGTCTTATTTAGCTAACGCGTCTTTTGCTTGTGTCGCGATTTGCGTGAAAGCTGCTTCATCGTGCACCGCAAGATCTGCTAGCATTTTACGGTTCATGTCAATACCGGCTAATTTCAAACCGTGCATGAATTTGCTGTAAGAAAGATCATTCAAACGAGCTGCCGCATTGATACGTGCAATCCATAATTTACGGAAATCACGTTTCTTTTGACGACGATCCCGGTAAGCGTATTGGTAAGATTTCATTACCGCTTGGTTTGCTACTTTATATAGTGTATGCTTCGAGCCGTAATAGCCCTTCGCTAATTTAATTACTTTTCTCCGACGTTTGCGTGTTACTGTTCCGCCTTTTACGCGTGGCATATAAATTACCTCCTAATGGGTTTTCACAAAAATAGATTCTGTGTTTTTCCGAATTAAAACTTGCTTATTTCATTTTAGCGACCATTTGGCGAATACGCTTGAAGTCACCTTTTGAAACTAACGCACTTTTACGTAGTTTACGTTTTTGTTTTTGAGATTTGTTTGCGAACATATGACTTGTGTAACCGTGCGAACGTTTTAATTTACCAGAACCTGTTCTTTTGAAACGCTTAGCAGAGCCACGGTGAGTTTTCATTTTTGGCATGAATTTTTCCTCCTCAGAACTTTACTTCTCTTGAATTGGCGCTAGGACTAAGAACATTGAACGTCCGTCCATTTTTGGTCTTTGCTCAATTGTACAAAGGTCTTCGCACTCTTTTGCAAAACGGTCAAGCACCTTTTGACCGATTTCTTTATGGGTAATCGCACGCCCTTTAAAGCGGATAGAGCATTTTACTTTATCGCCTTTTTCAAGGAACTTGCGCGCGTTACGTAGTTTCGTATCGAAATCGTGTTCGTCAATCGTAGGACTTAAACGAACTTCCTTCATTACGATGATTTTTTGATTCTTGCGAGCTTCTTTGTCCTTCTTCTGTTGCTCGAAGCGGAATTTACCATAGTCCATAATACGAGCTACTGGCGGTTTCGCTGTCGGTGCAACTAGAACAACATCCAAATTGGCTTTCTCCGCAATTTCAAGTGCTTCAGCTTTTGTTTTGACACCAAGCTGTTCGCCGTCTTGATCAATCAATCTTAATTCACGTGCACGAATCCCATCGTTTACCAACATGTCTTTGCTAATGGTGAGCCACCTCCATAAATTATTACTCATAACAAGTGAAAGTACGCATAAAAAAAGCGCCGGTTTCATTACAAACCCGCACATCAGAAAATTCACATACGTCATACGTGAATTATAATTCCAATTCTTTGCCTGCAAAAATACATTTACGAGGCGAGAAGCGGGATGCTCCTTCTTTCTTGTCATTCATTAACCAGAAGTTATTGTACCACGGCTAGACTGCATATGTCAAATCACCTACTCATTCGACTACGAGATTTATCATATCAAAGTTTCGTGTGCTTTTCAAGGACTTTCTGAAACTTTTTCAAATTCCCGGCTAGGCGAACAAGATTTTGAATGGGCTGTGGATTGTTTGTTGCATGATTTGCGTCATGATTTCGTCTTTTTCAAGCTGAGAGATTGGCGTGATTTCGTCCGCTTTATGCCAGTTTTGAATCGATGTTGGGTCTGCGATGAAGCCTCCGCGGACGAGTTCACCGTTTAGTTGGAAGTGTTGACCTAATTGGTTTTCGACGGTGATGTGGTTGTTGTGCCCTGTTAATATATACATTTTATTTCTCTCCTCCGCCTAAGATATGTAAAAATGTGTATTCCATGATATAATTGTACTAGCTTTTATAATGAATAAGGAGGCCTTACATAGCACTTTTCGAAAATAGATTGAAATAGGGAGCGAATAAAAATGGAACAAGACCAATTTACCGCAAATGTAAAAGTACTTGGAGACCGTATCACGCAACTGAAAGAATCAATTATCACAGAAGAAGCTACGAAAACCTCATTGATTATGCCATTTTTTCAAATACTTGGTTATGATGTTTTTAACCCTCTTGAGTTCACACCAGAATTTATTGCAGATGTAGGCATAAAGAAAGGTGAAAAAGTTGACTATGCTATTTTGGCTGACGGTAAACCATTAATTTTAATCGAAGCAAAGTCTATTAATGAGAAACTTAAAAAACATGATTCGCAACTTTTCAGGTATTTCGGTACAACATCGGCAAAATTCGGGATACTGACAAATGGTGACGAATATCGTATTTATACAGATTTGGAAGCGCCTAACAAAATGGATCCTACACCTTTCTTCACGTTCTCACTCACTGATTTACAAGATGTACAGATTCCTGAAATCATTAAATTTCATAAAGAAAATTTCGATGTTGAAGCGATTGCTAAAAATGCCTCCGATTTAAAATATTTAGGTCACATAAAAAAATTCATCGAGCAAGAAATTGATAATCCAAGTGAAGAGTTTGTAAAATTCGTCATTAATGAGGTCTATGAGGGTATGAAAACAAAAGCCGTTATTGATAAGTTTACACCTGTCGTAAGGCGCGGTTTCCGTCAATATATTTCTGACCAAGTCAACAACAAGCTGAGTGCCGCACTAAACAATAACGTTAGTTCTTCCGTAGAGGTAGAGGAAATTTTGCAAGATTCCTTAGCAGAAGAAGTTGAAATTGAAACAACACACGAGGAACTCGAAGCATTCACAACTGTAAAACTCCTTTTAAAAGATAAAATTGATACAAGCCGTATTTTCTTTAGAGATAATCGTTCGTATTTCAATATTATACTAGACGATAATATCCGCAAATGGATACTTAGATTACATGTAAACAATAGTCGGAAGTTCATCACGTTAAATGATGAAGCGAAGACAACCATTGATATCAATGAGGTTCTGGATATATATAATCATGCGGATAAAATTATTCCAATACTGGATAACTACCAATAACCATAATATGCAAGGCTTGAATCTCATAAAACGGATTTAAGCCTTTTCTTGTCATTTCTCCCAGTTTAGTTCCCAACTAAATCCAAATTTATCGATAACCTTCGCGTGTACGGCGCCCCAGAAAGCTTCTTGGAGTTCCATTTCGATTGTGCCTTCTTCGGCAAGCGCTGTGTAGATATTGGTAATCTCCTCTTCCGAATCAAATTCTAAACCTAACATGACACTGTTTCCTTCTGTGACAGGCGTTTGGAAAATATCATTGAGATAGAGCGCCAAATTTTCGTTAATGACGATTTCTGCGTGGAGGACTTTATTCGGATATTGTTCAAAACCAGGAATGCCATCTGACATTTGAAAATTTTTAATTTCCCCTCCAAAAATGGCGTGATAATAGTCTACCGCTTCTTTACAGTGGTCCGTTGTTAAATAAGGAATGAGCTTTTTCATCGTTTCGACTTCCTTCCATTATTTGATAGTATCAGAATACGCGATTGGTTCTTTTTTGCAAGCGATACATAAAAAGACGATCAGCGCGATGCCGACCGTCTTTTTATAATTAACGAATTTCTTTAATACGAGCTGCTTTACCACGTAGATCACGTAGGTAATACAATTTCGCACGACGTACTTTACCACGACGTAATACTTCTAATTTAGCGATACGCGGTGTGTGTACAGGGAATGTACGCTCAACGCCAACACTATAAGAGATTTTACGAACTGTGAAAGTTTCGCTGATTCCTGCTCCACGGCGTTTGATTACAACACCTTCAAAAAGCTGAATACGTTCGCGAGTTCCCTCGACAACCTTCACGTGAAGGCGAACAGTATCACCAGGACGGAAGCTAGGTACGTCTGGATTTAATTGACTTTTAGTAATTTCATTGATTAACAAATTCATTACATTTCATCTCCTTCCAACAGACATTCTTTCATTCAACATATGTAATGAAGCGGAACATCGTTATAAAACTGGATCTGTCCAGTTACTAATCTAATTTATCACATTTATCATGGTGTGTAAAGGGTTTTTTCTTGATGGCTAAAATATGGTATGATGATGCTATCTATTCCAAGAAGAAAGGACGTGTTCCAAAGATGAAATCGGTGACGCAAAATAACCTCACACAACTCACCACATTGCCATTCCTATTTCCGGTAAACTGTTATTTGATGAAAGATGAAGATTTCCTCACGCTGATTGATACAGCCTTGCCGATGAGCGCTAACAAAATTTTAAAGCAAATAGCAGCCATTGGTTTACCGCTCCGATATATCGTTTTAACACACGCACACGGCGATCATATTGGGTCGCTACAGACGATTGCAGAAGCTCATCCTGATGCGAAAATTATGATTTCTGACCGCGAATTACAGTTAATCAAAAATCCTGTGCCGTACGCGTTTGAAGCGCAGAAACCAATCAAAGGTTCCTATCCGAAAACATTCCCTGTCAACGTTGACAAAACAATCGTAGAAGGCGATATGATTGGCTCCTTATCTGTGATTGAGACGCCTGGTCATACACCTGGATCCGTTTCCTTTTTTGATAATCGGACGAAAGCTGTCATTGTTGGTGATTTACTACAAACACAGGGCGGCATCGCAGTCGCAGGCGATACGCGTCCACTCTTCCCTTTCCCGACGATGGGCACGTGGGATTTGGAAGCTGGTATTGCTTCCACGGAGAAAATAATGCTACATAATCCGCGCATTCTCGCTGTTGGACATGGAAAAATGATTCTGGATCCGATGCCGTTCCTCGAAAAAGCAGTGACGCGCGCGAAAAAACGCCTCAACTAAACACGAAAGGAGAACCATCACGCATTGGCTCTCCTTCGTTTTTTCTATTAAAATCTCGTAATTTTCGTCATGACTACCGTGCCATAACCGACTTGACTCATGAGTAATTTGCCATCTTCTTCTCGAATGAACTGCTCCTCGAAATGGCAGTTAAGTACCGCATCTCCGCCGAGCTCGTGGGCCTGTTCTTGCAAACCTCGAACGATCCCTGAGAAATCAGATGTCGCGGCCCAGCCTACTTTCGCCTCCGCTTGCACGTAATTACGAACAAAAACAACCTGCACAACATCATGGTTTACCGCTGTCGGGCCAGTCGATACAAGCACCGATTCCACGTCACGATTCAATACATCATCGCGATTTTCAGCCTCTTCATTTTTAAAAATCCCCATGCCTAATCCACTCCTTTTTGTATCTCCTCCAACCATTTTTGCTGCTGGTCAGATAAAGTATAACTTTCAAGTAAGTCTGGTCGGCGTTCCCATGTACGGCGCAATGACTCACGTTCCCGCCATTCTTCGATCAATTTATGATTCCCATTCAAAAGTACTTCCGGAACCCCCATATCGCGAAACTGCGCTGGTCGCGTGTAGTGCGGGTGCTCGAGCAGGCCTGTAGAAAAAGAATCCGTCACAGCCGAATCCGCGTTCCCAAGCGCTCCAGGAAGCAGACGAATCACGCTATCCATCATCGCCATTGCCCCAATTTCGCCACCCGTTAAAATATAATCACCAATCGAAACCTCATCCGTGACCAAAAACTCGCGAATCCGCTCATCATAGCCTTCATAATGCCCACAAATAAAAATCAAATGTTCCTCCTGCGCAAATTCCTCCGCCAATTTCTGGTCGAATCGTTTGCCAGCTGGATCCATCAAAATAATCCGTGGCTTCGTATCTGGCGTTCTTTCCCGCAACGCTTCCACTGCTGAGAAAATCGGTTGTGCCTTCAAAAGCATCCCAGCGCCGCCGCCATATGGATAATCATCGACCGTTTGATGCTTTCCTTCTGCATATTCCCGAAAGTCCGTAATAGAAACATCCACGAGTCCTTTTTCAATTGTTTTTTTGATAATCGAATTCCCGGTCATGCCATCAAACATCGTTGGAAAAATCGACAAAACATCCATTTTCATTTAGTCAAACAATCCTTCCATGACAGAAATCGTGATTTTCTTATCCTTGATGTTGACCGATTGCACGACGTCCGCGATATACGGAATCAGCTTGTCTTTCTGGCCCTTCGTCTGCACAACCCAAACGTCATTCGCGCCAGGCGTCAAGATTTCACTAATTGTTCCGAGCAATTCGCCTTCCTCCGTGTACACCTCGCACCCAATAATCTCGTGGAAATAATATTCGTTTTCCTCCAAATCACCAAGCTGCGATTCCGGCACTTTCAGCATCCCTTCCCTCATTCGCTCGACATTATTAATACCAATAATGCCCTCAAACGTCAACAAGTCAAAATTCTTATGCTTCCGATGCGTCTTGATAATTAGTTTTTCAGGCTTCTTGCTACCTTTTGCGAATAAAAATAATTCATTTCCTGGGGCAAAGCGCTCATCCGCAAAATCCGTCTGCGAAATAACGCGAACTTCTCCCATTAAACCGTGTGTATTCACTATTTTTCCTACATTAAACATCTGCTCCATGCTTTCACCTCTAGCGTATTTCTATTATAACATCATCTTTCACTACAATCGTTTTCGCAAAAATGGTCTCGTCCCAAGCATCGCCAACTGCAACATCTAGGATTGCTTCCAACTCGCGCTCTTTGATTTCACTTCCAATCGGTAAAATTTCGAGCTGTTCGACTTGGAATTCAATAATTTTTACTTTCTCATGTCGCATTTCAATTTCTTTCTCGAAGTAACTATTCACCGATTCTTGATTGAACTTATTTTTGTGCTCCATCTTTTTTTGTTCAAAATGGAGTTGATCGCTTTCTTTTTGTAACGTTTGCCGTTGTTCTAAGTAGAATTGAAATAATTTCTCCTTACTTTTCTCTGTAAGAATTTGTTTCACAGTGACTTTTTGGATAATTTTCATGAGGCACGCTCCTTATCCGTTTGGGGTGTTTGTTTTATTGTAACATATGAAGAGCTGAGGAAGGCAGTTTCATTATATTCCACTGCAACAAAGCTGGATTAGGGCAATATATCAATCGTGATTCACTTATAAGTCCGATCTCTGCGTCCAGTACCAGCCATTGATGGATTACCTGCTCGCTTCGCTCTCATGCATATTGAGGTTCTAATTCAGCATACTACGCTTCATAAGAACCACAACAAAAACCACCTCACAAATACTGTGGGGCGGTCATTCAATGATCTCGAGACGTACTTTCTTCTCGCTACGGTTGCCTGATGCGTAGACAAGCGTACGAATCGATTTCGCGATCCGTCCTTGCTTGCCTATCACGCGGCCCATATCATCTTTGTTTACTGATAACTTATAAAGAAGGCTTGTAGCGCTCTCTTCTACCGAGACAACAACGTCATCTTGATGATCAACAAGAGGCTTTACGATGGTTAGAATTAAATCCTCCATAGCCATGACCTTTATTACTTACCTAGTTTTGAATTGTGGAATTTTTCCATAATGCCTTCATTTGACAACAAGTTACGAACTGTGTCAGATGGTTTCGCACCGTTATGCAACCATTTTAAAACTGCTTCTTCATCGATTTTCACTTCTGCTGGGTTCAATAGTGGATTGTATGTACCCACTGTTTCGATTGAACGGCCATCACGTGGAGAACGAGAATCTGCAACTTGAATACGGTAGAAAGGTTTCTTGTTAGAACCCATACGTTTTAAACGAATTTTAACTGCCATTTATATATACACCTCCATAAAGTCTTACACAAGTATATATATTACCAGTAAAGGATTTGTTTGTAAAGTGTTTTTTCTTTACAGCTTCATTTTTTCTTTCTTTTTATCTGGCAAATCCGCTGTGATTCGGTGTAAATAGCGACAGTAGCCGGAAATATTATGTTCGACATCATCAATGCGAACGCGGAACGAATGGTGGCGAATGAAGAAACTGTGCCGAATACGTGCTGGATTTTTGTAATACATCGCAAGTTCTGGATAGAAAAAACCATTCAGTTGATAGTCCGCGCGTTTTTCGATGGTGCGCTCTAATTTTTCACGATGAAAGCCTTCTAGCAAATACGCTTTGTTTTCCGCTTCAATCCGTTCGCACATATCATGCGTTGCCACAGTCAACTCTAAAAATGTCGGGAATGTCGTTTCGCGGTCATGAATAAAATCCAGACGTCCGAAAGCATTTTTTAGACCGAATTCAAAATAGCGATCTTCCGGCAAGTATTTCGTTATTTCATTCGTACAATAGCTGAGCCAGTGATCATGATTTTTCCAGTACTCGTTTTTAATAAAATGATCAAACGCTTTCGTTGCAACGTCCAGCCAACGTGAATCGCGATCGAGTTCATATAACCGCAGCAAGCCTAAAACCGCTTCTCCATCGTAATAGATAATCCGGAAAGCGTCTTTTACTGCAAGCGTTGGGTATTCAAGAACATGAATAAACCGGCCATCCTCCTGCTGCTGGTCACAAATCGCATGCGCCAGCTTTTGAGAAAGCGCTAAATAGTCGTTATTTTTAGTCACCTGCATATATTTTGAAAAAGCCAAAATCGCCGCTGCATTCGCGCCGAGCTTAACCTCATTGTTATCGCGCTCAATGACATACGCACGGTTTTCCTGCTCCCGAATCAGATCAATCGCCAGAAAACGCAATGCTTTTTCGGCAGCTCGCAAAATTTTCAGATCGCCAGACACTTCATACGATTCCAGCATCGAATACGTGGAACTCGCATGACGCAGACTATTGTAATGTTTTATTTTCTTATCAAAACAAGAGAAGTAACCATAGATAAATTCACCATCCGCACCAACCTGATCTGCCAAATACGCACCAGATTGCTGGATAAGCTCCTCCACTTCTGAAGGCTCCAATTGCGAAATAATGCGTCGCCCATGATTTAACTCCCCACGGTAAAGCGGCCAGACAACATCTCCATCGAAGTAAAACCCAATCGTATCAAAAACAATCACTTCGGAATTCGCCTCGATTTCTAATTTGCCATGTTCCTTATGCGACTGTATCAAATACCGATTCAAGTTCTCCACATTTAGCGCCAAACCATCTTCTTTTGGCTGTATCATTGCATTTCCGTTGACCTCTTGCTCCAACAAAGCCGTACGGAATCCCTTATCAAACGAAACACCGAGACGGCAATAATTCTTCTTCGTATGTAGCGCCATATCGTTCCATTCCGAAAAAAGCATCACCTCGAACTGGTAAGCCACGTCAATTTTAAAATTAGCAGTGTGTTTATTCGTTTCTTTTTTTATTTGCTTAAAAATATAATCGAGTGACGCGTTGCTGTAATTGATAACCGTCGCGCGTTTTGTAAAATGTTCCAGTGATAGGAAGACTTTCCAATTTCCGAGCCAACTCATATTTCCAACTTGTTTTGCCTCATTTTCAATCGCTTTTTTAATTTCCAAAACAGCATCTATACTTTGCATAACCGCCCACTCCTTATTTAGCCTCCCTATTTCCGAAAAATAAGGAGGCCTATTATTGTTACCTGACGTGAAAAACTCGAATTATTCTTGTGGTTTTTTTCTAAACAATCTTAGTAAGAATCCACCAGCCAAAGCGAGCAATCCAGCGCCGAACCATTGCGCAGTAGTGGAATCCTCATCACCAGTAGACGGTAACGATGAGCCGTCAGAGCCAGACATGGAAGTATCTGCACTTATCATACTCGTCGTTCCAGTACCTGTAGTCCCTGTACTAATAGGCACGATCACCGAACCAGTACCGCCCGTACCACCAGTTCCACCTGTGCCGCCAGTTCCTGTATTAATTGGCGTATTAGGATCTGTATCACCATCGGCATCCGCATCGGCGTCAGCATCTGTATCATCGACTAAAGGAAGTACCTCTGTTGAGGCAATGGCGCTAGTTTTAGTAGCTTCTCCTCTAGTTGCAGTTAGATAGGCCGTAATAATATCACCAGCATCCAACTCATGACCAGAGACATTGACAACATAATCCCCATCATCATCTAACGTTACATCACCAATAATAGTACCATCTGGAAGTTGTAGCGTTAACTCCAAATCCGTTCCTTCTGGAAGTTCTGGAGCTAAAGCCTGAGCTCGTTGAATCAAACTATTGATAGGACTAGGCGCATCATCATAGAGCCCATCACCACGGATAAACGTATCACCTTCATGAACAGGATTGATGAGCGGTCTATCGACAATATAGCTCATCCAATCAATGTCCCCGTCGGAATCTGCATCAGCATCGGCATCAGCGTCGGCGTCAGCATCGGCATCAGCGTCGGCATCCGCATCTGCATCAGCATCAGCATCGGCATCCGCATCAGCGTCAGCATCGGCATCAGCGTCGGCATCAGCGTCGGCATCAGCGTCAGCATCCGCATCGGCGTCGGCATCCGCGTCAGCATCCGCATCCGCGTCGGCATCCGCATCTGCATCGGCGTCGGCGTCAGCATCGGCATCTGCATCGGCGTCAGCATCGGCGTCGGCGTCAGCATCGGCATCCGCGTCAGCATCCGCATCCGCGTCAGCGTCAGCATCGGCGTCAGCATCGGCATCTGCATCGGCATCTGCATCGGCGTCAGCATCCGCATCCGCGTCAGCGTCAGCATCGGCATCTGCATCGGCATCGGCATCTGCATCGGCGTCAGCATCGGCATCCGCGTCAGCGTCAGCATCGGCGTCAGCATCGGCATCGGCGTCAGCATCGGCATCGGCATCGGCGTCAGCATCGGCATCTGCATCGGCGTCAGCATCCGCATCGGCGTCAGCATCCGCATCGGCGTCAGCATCCGCATCCGCGTCAGCGTCAGCATCCGCATCGGCGTCAGCGTCGGCGTCGGCATCCGCATCGGCATCCGCATCAGCGTCGGCATCATCCAACGAAACAATAAACGCCGAAGCCGAATTAGTCCCCAACAAATCAATATCCAATAATCCATCTCCAACACGCGCAAAGAAATCCAAGTCATTATCGCCCAGACCTGCTGGTAAAGCAAGCGTCCCAATCGCTGCCAAATCAATTGTCAGCGTAAACACCGATTGCCCACCAACCGAAAGACGTAATCCATTAGATATATCTGCACCAACCGTCCCACCTGTTGGATTCAGTTTTAAAGCACTTCCCGTAACCGTTCCCGTATTATGCTTCGTTGAAAACCCCTGTAAATATGGGATATCATAATCAATTCTTGTATTAGCACGTATAGAAGGATGTGACAAAAGAGGTTTCAATTCATCAGCCAATTTAAAATATGGATGATAATGTTTCCCAATCGCAATATTCACTAATTGATTCCCAGTTATCGTCAAAATCAGCTTACCACCTGAGTAACTCGCATTCAGATTAGCTGAATTCAACAAACTAACCGATGCCGCATCTACCGAAACACCATTTAGCTCTAATCCCCGATCTAGAGCACTATAGTTAATCGATACCGGTGCAGCAACAATAGTTGCCGCTGTAAAAAGAGTCGCTAAAACTTTCGCCTTTTGATTATGCTTACTGTTCATTCTGCGCTTATAATCCACCTGTTGTTTCCCCATCATTATTTCCCCCTCAAGCTTCGGCCTAAACCGAGCTGAAATTAATACAACAAGTTCCATTACTGCCCAACGTCTAAGCTAACCACACAACCTTCTAATTCGAAATATCAACAAAAACTGATTTCTCATCACCTACTTTCTCAAAAAACTGAAAAATAAACATCTTCCAGATTTAGGGATTCATAAAGGTCGAAACTAAATGTTTGTAACAAATGTAATAATAACGTAATAAGTCTCAACCTAACCTCGTATGTAAGACCTTCGACGCATGAAACTACTATACCCAATAAAAAAATATATTATACAAAAAAAGCGAAAGTAACTACATTTGAATATAATACAACGAATAATTCCTAAAATTAGGTTATTATACCTCTTTCTGCATACCGTTAAGAAAAAAATAAAATATTTCTAAATAAAATTATTTTTTCTAATTATTATTACTACTTACCCCAATGACTTTCTTGTTTCTTTATTAACAAACCTATTTTCCGTAAAAAAGGACTATCGAACTGAATGGGATTTATTCACAAAGAAATCCACAAAAAAACACAGCTTTTTCGCTATGTTTTTTTGTAGATATTTTTTAAAACGGCATTTTAAAATTACCTAATCCGCCACGTTTTTTCTTACCTTTTCCACTTCCGCCCATACCAGACATCTGTTTCATCATTTTTTTCATTTCATTAAACTGTTTCAAAAGTCGATTGACCTCTTGAATCGGTCGTCCAGAACCACGTGCAATACGCTTCCGACGATTCGCATTAATGATATCTGGATGGTCTTTTTCCGCTTTTGTCATCGACTTAATGATTGCCTCAATATGCGTCAACTGCTTCTCATCGACGTTCATATTATCGAGACCTTTCATTTTATTTGCACCCGGCATCATTTTTAGAAGCTCATCAAGCGGCCCCATTTGGCGTACTTGTTGCAACTGCTCCAAGAAATCATCCAGCGTCATCGACATATCTTTTACTTTCTGCTCAAGCTCGCGCGCCTTGTCCTCATCGACAGAAACCTGCGCCTTCTCAATCAGCGAAAGCACATCGCCCATGCCAAGAATACGCGACGCCATCCGGTCTGGGTGGAAACTTTCGAGTGCTTCCATCTTCTCGCCCATACCAACAAATTTGATCGGTTTCTGCGTTACGGAACGGATGGAAAGCGCCGCACCACCACGTGTATCCCCATCAAGTTTCGTTAATACAACACCGGTAATATCTAATTGCGCATTAAAGCTTTCCGCTACATTGACCGCGTCTTGCCCCGTCATCGAATCGACAACGAGTAGAATTTCAGATGGATTCGCGATTTCCTTCACCGCTACCAACTCATCCATTAATTCCGTATCGATATGCAGACGACCCGCCGTATCAATCAAAACATAATCCAGATGCTCCTCTTTCGCCTTCGCAATCGCTTGTTTTGCAATCTCGACAGGACTGACTTGATCTCCTAAAGAAAAGACAGGCATATCCAATTGGTTGCCCAGCGTTTCCAATTGTTTAATCGCTGCTGGACGATAAATATCAGCCGCAACAAGAAGTGGTTTACGATTATATTTTTTGCGTAGTAAGTTCGCCAATTTTCCGGTAGTTGTTGTTTTACCCGCCCCTTGAAGCCCCACCATCATCACAACAGTCGGTGGCTTATCGGCAACTGCGATCTTACTTTCCTCGCCGCCCATCAATGCTGTTAGTTCTTCTTGTACAATTTTGATGACTTGCTGACCTGGCGTTAGGCTCTTCATGACCTCACTGCCGACAGCACGTTCACTCACCGTTTTGATAAATTGTTTCACGACTTTAAAGTTAACATCCGCTTCCAGTAAAGCAAGTCGGACTTCACGCATCATTTCTTTTACGTCCGCCTCATTCACTTTCCCTTTTCCGCGGATTTTGTTCATCGTTTCTTGTAATCGGCCGGCTAATCCTTCAAATGCCATGTGCGCCGCCTCCTAATCCATATTTTTAAGTTGTTGAAGCAGACCAGCCACTTCATTGTCTAACACTTGTTCTTCCTGTAATCGCCGTTCCAGACGTTCAATTAATTGCTCACGCTCCTGATATTTCTTTAAAACGCCGAGCTTTTCTTCATAGTTCTCGAGCACTGCCTCGGTCCGCTTAATATTATCATACACCGCCTGCCGACTCACTTCATACTCCTCAGCAATCTCACCAAGCGACAAATCTTCCAAATAATAAAGCGAAACATAGGACCGCTGCTTCTCTGTTAAAAGCGAATCATAGATATCAATCAAAAAATTCATTCGCGTCGTTTTCTCAAACATATCCGCATCGTTCCTTCCCTAGCTAAAACCCGCTTATACTATATAAGAATACGTGGAAAAATGGGGGATGTCAAGCATTGAAAGGCTGAAACGGCTCGTTCAACTCCGAAAAAAACTGGAGCGGCCGCAATAAAAAACCGTACTTGTTTTTTATGGAGGGCGTGAAGTTTTCGAGGAGTTAGCCGTTGAAGCTAGATCGGAGGCACAAGCCATGACGAGTGCAAGGAACGAATGCTCACTCTGTTCGCACTCGTATTGAGGCTCTAAATCAGCGAGTAATGCCTCATAAGAGCCACAACATAGGGGCCCGCAGTGAAAATCCTCTTTTGATTTTTGCGGAGGCCACGAAATTTCCGAGAGGCTGGCTCTTGAAGCTAGCCCGACCATGAAGCAACCGCCAAACGAACGCAGAACATGATTTCCGCTACACTAGGAATAGTATTTGCTCTTTATGGAGACCGCCCCAGTTTTCGAGGAGATAGCTAAAAGGAGGGCAGTTTCATTACATTCTACTGCATATTGAGGTTCTAACAAAGCAAACGACGCTTTTCAAGAGCCACAACAAAGCTAAATCGGAGGCGTAAAATATGACGCTAGGCATGATTAGATGCTTTAAAATATGGCGTTTCAATATTTGAGTTGTGATGGTTTAGGGCTTGGCGGATAAGAGCCACCGATGGATTACCTGCTCACTGCGTTCTCATGCATATTGAGGCTCTAAATCGGCGAGTGATGCCTCATAAGAGCCACAACAAAGTTAGCCCGAGCGTGAAGAAACCTCCAACACCAAACATCTGTGCTATAATAAAACCTATCAACGCGAAAGGAGCGATGCATAACATGAGAAAAGTAGTTTTTTACGGCGCCGTTACGCTAGACGGATACCTTGCCGACCAAGACAATAGCTTAACCTGGCTATTCGAAACAGACACAGGCGAGGGAACAACCTATGAAAAATTCATCCAAAATATTGATGCTGTCGTCATGGGCCGCGTCACATATGAGGAAGTTCTAAAGCTGCAACAAGACGAACCATTTTATCCAAATCAAGAGGTGTATGTTTTCACGCGAGACACAACGAAATCATTTGAAGACACACATACGATTCACGAAAACCCTGTTTCTTTTATCAACAAATTAAAAGAACAAGATGGAAAGCCCATTTGGATTGTAGGTGGCGGCAACTTATTAAAACCACTTCTGGAAGCCAATATGATTGATGAGTGGTGGATTCAGATTACACCGATCCTGCTTGGTAAAGGAAAGCGTTTATTCGAAGATGGCGACTATTTAGAACGCCTAGAGTTAGTTGATACCACTACTTTTGGACAATTTGTCGAACTACATTACCAAAAAATCGAGGAATAGCGAAGAACCCGTTCACCAGAAAAATGATTCTGATGGATGGGTTCTTTTCATTATTCTTTCGCGCCGTCAATCACGTCTGCGAATAGTCCGTAAACATATTCATTCGCATCGAAGGCTTGAAGATCATCCATTTTTTCGCCTAAACCAACGAATTTCACCGGGATGTGTAGCTCATTACGAATCGCAATCACGATACCACCTTTTGCTGTGCCATCTAATTTCGTTAGCACAATCCCGCTTACATCCGTTGCTTCTTTGAACTGCTTCGCTTGCACAAAAGCATTCTGTCCCGTTGTCGCATCTAAGACAAGCAACACTTCATGTGGCGCATTTGGCACCTCACGCGTGATGACACGTTTCACCTTTTCCAGCTCATTCATTAAGTTTACTTTGTTTTGCAGGCGTCCAGCCGTATCACAGAGCAAAATGTCTACGTTACGCGCTTTGGCCGCTTGTACCGCGTCAAACATCACAGCAGCAGGATCACTGCCCTCCGCTTGCTTGATAACGTCCACGCCGACGCGCTCTCCCCAGACATCTAGCTGATCAATTGCCCCAGCACGGAACGTATCGCCAGCCGCCAGAAGTACGCTCTTGCCTTGTGCTTTCAAATGATGTGCCAGTTTTCCGATTGTTGTCGTTTTACCGACACCGTTCACGCCGACAAACAGAATCACAGTCAAGCCTTCTGATTGGATATTTAGCTCTGGCAACTCTTCCTCTTCGCCGTGATAAATCGCGACCAGTTTTTCCACAATAACTTCCTGAACCTCTTTTGGATCTTGAATATTGCGCAACTTCACCTCTTCGCGCAACTGCTCGACAAGCTCCATCACCGTTTCAAATCCAACATCCGCCTGAATCAGAATTTCCTCCAACTCTTCAAAAAATTCCTCGTCCACTTTACGATAACGCGCCACAAGTTCATTCATTTTGCCTGAAAAATTGTCACGTGTTTTCGTTAAACCTTCTTTAAATTTTTCCGTTACAGAATCGGTTTGTTGCGTTAATTTATCTTTTATTTTCTTGAAAAATGTCATCGGGTTTGCAACTCCTCTATTTGATTAGTTCTGCGGTTTCTTCTAAGCGTACCGAAACGAGCTTCGAAACACCGGATTCCTGCATTGTTACACCGTACAACACGTCCGCTTCCTCCATCGTGCCTTTGCGGTGGGTAATGACGATAAACTGAATATTCGTCTCAAATTTCTTCAAATAACGACTGAAACGCGTCACATTTGCCTCATCCAGCGCCGCCTCCACCTCATCCAAAATACAGAATGGCATCGGTCGCACGCGAATAATGGCAAATAATAAAGCAATCGCAGTTAGCGCACGCTCTCCACCCGAAAGTAGACTCAGATTTTGCAACTTCTTGCCTGGTGGTTGCGCTTCGATATCAACGCCTGTCGTTAAGACCTCATCCGGATTTTGCAAAATAAGTCTTGCCTGTCCACCACCAAAAAGCTCGGGGAAAACAATCGCAAATTCAGCTTGAATCGCGGTGAAAGACGCTTCAAATCGTTTCTTCATCTCTTCGTCCATCTCGTCCATCACTTGGAATAACGTGGATTTAGCTTCGAGTAAATCAGCCTGTTGCCCATTTAGGAAATCAAAACGTTCTTTAATCCGCTCAAATTCATCGATGGCGCCAATATTGACCACGCCAAGCTCATCAATCGAGCGTTTTAATAGACGGACTTTGGATCGTGCGTTATCGATATCCATATCTTCCACCATGCGTTCTTTAGCCGCCTCAAACGTGAGCACATAAGCTTCTGATAGGCGCTCTAAACGATTGTCTACATCTGCGTCTAAACGGCTTAGGCTGACCTCTGCGGTTGTTTTTTGCTCCATGTAGAAACTTGCCTGATTATGTTTTTGCTGTAACGCTTCTTCTTGAACTGCCAAGCTCTCTTGTAATGCCGTCCGTTTTTCGCGTAATTGGTCGCGTTTCGTCGCGGCCTGTTCTTTCTCGATACGCGCATTATCAATGATTTCTGCTAGCTCTTCTGTACTCGTATGCACCGTTTCCAGATTCGATTGGAGCATCGCCAGCTTCGACGTGATCGCTTCTTTTTGGTTATAGTAATCAGCCATATCGGTTTCCAGCGTCAACAGAGCTTGTTCCGCCGTCTGAAGCTGTTCACGACTGACTGCCACACGGGATTTCAGCGTAGAATAGCTCTCCTGATCGCTCGCACGATTATGTTCTTGTTCTTTACTTTGCTTCGTCATCCGCTGAATCTCTTCGTCTTTATCGATAATTTCCAGCGCCAGCACCGTCAACTCTTGTTGCAATTTCTCTTTCCGTTCGGTCAATTGTTGATGCTCTGATGTGCCTTCTTCTTTCTCCATATCGTAAATTTGAAGCTGTTTGTTCGCGACGGCTAAGCGTTCTTCCGCGCGTTCTTTTTTACCGAGCAATTCCGTTTCCTGTAAACGCAACGATTCGCCGATAGATCTAGCTTCTTCCAACTGCTCTCGTTTTCCTTTTACTTCTTCTTTCAATGCCGCAAATTGTTTCTCCGTTTTCGCAACAGATACCGTCATTTGTGCAATCGTTTTACTCAAGTTTTCCAATTCATGTTTTCGCGTCATGATCGATGACTTGCCTTGCGCTGTTGCTCCACCGGTCATGGAACCGCCAGCATTCACGACATCGCCTTCCAACGTCACGACACGATAGCGGAAGTTTACCAATTTGGCGAGTACGTTCGCGCCTTTTAAATCCTTCGCCAAAATGGTGGTACCAAGCGCGTTCAAAATCACGTTTTCCACTTGGGCATCGTACGTCAACACATCACTTGCCAATGCGACAAACGCTGGTTGTTGCTCTAAACTGTGCTTTGTTGCCATTGGAATTTGGCGTGGTTGAATCGTTGTCAGCGGTAAGAACGTCGCCCGTCCAGCCCGCGTTTGTTTCAAATAGCTAATCGCTTCACGTGCCGCTTGATCATCACGCACAATGATATGTTGGGCGTTCGCACCAAGCGCAATCTCAAGCGCCTTCTGGTAATGCTCCGGAATCTCGACCAATTCCACAAACGCGCCCATAATCCCGTTCAACTTCTTCTTCGCCTTCAAAACTTCACGAACACCTTGGAAAAATCCAGCGTAATCATCCGCAAGCTCCGCCAATGTTTCCTGACGCGATTTCGCTTGTTGAATCGTTTCATATTGCCGATACATATCACGCTCTTGCTTCGTGAACACCGCTTCCTGCTTCGCCAATTCCTGCTGAATCTCCTGATAATGCGTCATCTGATCCGCCAGTTTAGTCCGCATTTCGTCCACATGCTTCTTCAAAATTTCGACATTCGCAATAATTTCGTTCCGTTCTGTAATATGTTGCTGATTCTCATGATCCAGTTTCTCCGAACGACCTTGCATCTGCGACAACTGACGCTCCAAATAACCAATATCATTTTTCATCGTTGTTTGCGTGTGGCGTAACTCGATATAATCGCTTTTCATGTTCTCGATTTTTTCTTCCGACAAGTTGCTATACTCCGCCAATTTGGCCTCCAGCACTTTCTTTTCTTTCAGGAAAACTTCGAGCGCGGTTTCTTTTTCTAGCTTATCTTGCAAAAGCACTTGTTTCTGCGCTTCAAACGTCTTGATTTTCGCTTCGAGTTGCTGCAGGTTTTCATGCATCGCCTGCTCGTTCTCATTGCTATGTTTCTTCCGCTCTAGCGCCACGTTTCGCTTCCCTTCCAGTTGTTCCAAGCGTTCCGTCACAACGAGAAGTTCCGCTTGCGTCGCGTCCATTTGCGCATCCATATCCGCGAGCATCTGCTTCTGCGCGAAAATCTGCGCTTCTTCCTGCTTAATTTCCGCTTGCATCGCCGTCAAAATCTCGCCATTCTTCGCAAATTCTGCTTTTTGGACCGCGATTTTTTCCGTGAAAGCTTCAATTTCAGCCACGAGTAGCGTCACTTCGTATTTCTCCAACTCTTCCTGCTGGAATAAATAGTCCTTCGCCACGCTCGCCTGCATCTCAAGCGGCTCCAATTGCCCTTCCAGCTCATATAAAATATCCTGCACCCGGTTCAAGTTCTCTTCCGTTTCAAAAAGCTTGTTTTCCGCTTGTTTCTTCCGATGCTTGTACTTCAAAACGCCCGCCGCTTCTTCAAAAATCGACCGCCGTTCCTCTGGCTTGCTATTTAAAATCTCATCAATTTTCCCTTGACTAATAATCGAAAACGACTCGCGTCCAAGGCCTGAATCCATAAACAAATCCACGATATCTTTCAGACGACATGACTGCTTATTAATCAAATAATCGCTATCTCCATTACGGAAAATACGTCTCGTCACCGAAACCTCACTATAATCAAGCGGTAAAAAACGATCTTCGTTCTCAAAAACAAGCGAAACCTCCGCAAAATTAATCGGTTTTCGCGAATCACTTCCAGCAAAAATAACGTCACCCATCCGGCCACCGCGAAGGCTTTTGGCAGATTGCTCCCCAAGTACCCAGCGAATCGCCTCGGTAATATTACTTTTTCCACTTCCATTTGGGCCTACTATCGCTGTAGTGCCCGGCACAAAATCAATTACCATTTTATCAGCAAATGACTTGAAACCATTCATTTCTAATCGCTTTAATAACATGTCCGGACTCCTTCACCGCTTAGTTTTGGCGCAACGCTTGGATAGCGCTTTTGGCGGCATTTTGCTCCGCTTGTTTCTTCGTTTTACCAGTTCCAGCGCCGCGTTTTTCTTGATTGATGGCGACGATAGCTTCGAAAGCCTTGCTGTGCGCTGGTCCTTTTTCATCTAGAATCGTATACGTAATCACGACGTCACGGTCTTTTTGCACAATTTCTTGTAGCTGCGTTTTATAATCGACGGTCTGCTCAAAATAGCCCACATCGATTTTCGGAAACACGACGCGCTCTAAGAAACGCACGACCTTGTCCAGCCCCTGATCGAGGAATAGCGCTCCGATAAAGGACTCGAATACGTCTGCGAGCAAGGCCGGGCGTGTTCTGCCACCAGCGCGCTCTTCCCCGCGTCCAAGTCGCACATACCGCGAGAAGTTCACCATCTCCGCAAAATCGACGAGCGAGGGCTCACAAACGATTGCTGCACGCATTTTCGTCATTTGTCCCTCCGCCATATTTGGAAATTTCGTGAATAAATAATGTGAAACGGTCACCTCAAGCACCGCGTCCCCTAGAAACTCCAAACGCTCATTATCCTCGATTTTCTCCTTGCGATGTTCGTTCACGTAAGACGAGTGCGTAAAAGCCGTTTTTAGAAGATTCGTATCCGTGAATGTAAAACCAACACTTTCCTGTAATTCTTCCCAAAGATTCATCCGTAAAGCCTCCATTTCGATACACCAGAGCTTTATTTTCTAAACATCTTTAAAATAAGAGTCTGCTTAGAAAATAAACTTTAATGTGGAAAAAGAGGATGTCTAGATGCGCGACAGAATTTTTAACCGGAATACCCGTCTAAAACAGTCTGTGCTACCTAGACACCCTCGTTCATTTGTTTAAAACAAGTCGGAATTATGCGTTCGCCTCTATGTATTTCACAGCGTCCCCAACTTTTTCAATATTTGCTGCATCATCGTCTGAAATTTCTACACCAAATTCATCTTCAAGTTCCATAACCAATTCAACAACGTCTAGTGAATCTGCACCTAGATCGTCTTTGAAGGAAGCTTCTAAAGTCACTTTAGATTCCTCGACGCCTAAACGGTCAACGATGATCTTAGTTACTTTCTCTAATACTTCTGCCATTGTTTACTTCACCTCCCTCCAAGTATTATATAGGATTTCTTCGTATTCGTAAACTATTAATTAAAAAATTGTTTAAATTAGCGATATTCCAGGTGCCGCTGAGCTATTTATTTAGGTATATCTCATAGTTTTCCGCGTAGCTTTTCGTTGCATCTAAGCCAAAGTGGGTAAAAATATCCTGTTTTATCTTAGCGTTTTCTGGATGGCGCAAATCACTTTTGTCATCTGCCATATCCAGCTTTCTGCCCAGTAGTTCCGCTCGATTTCGAAACAGGATACTAAAACCAATGGACTCAAATCGATATGGATTGCTACTGTAGTGCATAGCGTCTATTGCCTCGTTTAGATAGCGGTTATAGTTTTTAATATTCGTTTCTAAATAAATCATACCATATTGAAGATAAACCGTATCAGGATCTTGTCCATCAATGCTACGACTATATGAAATTGGAAATTCAAGCTCTGCTGGTTGAAGCGACCTGTTTCCAATAACATTATATTCTCCATAATAGAAAACATTGTCAGCAATAAAATCTGACGGAAAAGCCGGACACGTGGCAAGTTCGTCTAAATCAAAGTTCTCAGTGTCACTGACTTTATTATACACTTTAATGACTATAGGCTTTCCCATCAGATGCAAGCCATAATGCTTTTCTTGTAATATGCCTTTTTCAACCGCTTTTCGAATTGGATCAATAACTAACAAGATTCTGCCTACACCAAATTTTCTTCTCCCTAATTTAAAGGTAAAAAAGTCACCCGCTTGGTATTTTTTACGTTGGCGCTTCATTGATTTAAAGGCATTTAGCTGTTTCAAATCTTTCTCTGTTGAGTCGCGCATCCATTGATTCAACCAGAGTTTTAAATCATCAAAACTCTGCCCTTCCTCTTCATTGCCAAAAGAATTATAGAATGTCGTCTGCGTGGTGAAATTAGCAATTGTAACATAGCCATTGTATCTAAAATAGACACCAACGCCTCGACAATTTTGTAGCGCAGTAAAATTCAATTTCTTCGGTTTTCCTTTTGCTGTCTTTGGAAGCAGGATTGTTCTATTTTCAGAAGTATTTTCATTTAGACTGGTCTCAAAATAGCTATTCTCATGGACATTTATTTGTTTGCATAATGCATCACCATCAAAAAATAGCGTTATGTGTTCATTGAATACGACCCTATCCCAACTATCCTCAATAAGCGTCAGGCCAAGATAGCTCCGCTGTTCATTTGTTAATTCGAACAACATTTTTTCACTCCTAGCTAAGCACTTTTCTGAATTTATTAATTTCACCTTGACTACCTTCCAAATCATCCCCGTACCACCAAACTGCCGGGCGACGAGAAATGCCCAGATTCTAGGCGAAGTCGAGCACCGAAGCGGAGCGTACTCAGGTACGTGAGCATCGGAGCACAGACTTTAACGACGAAGATGGGTATTTCTCGTCGCCCGGCAAGACTACATTGTCATGCCGCCATCAACTGCGATCGTCTGCCCCGTCATGTAGCTTGAAACATCGCTTGCCAAGAACAATACAGCATTCGCAACGTCTTCCACTGAACCGTATTTACCAAGCGGAATTTGTGCTAACATTGCTTCTTTTGTTGCTTCATCAAGCTCATCCGTCATTTCCGTAGCAATGAAACCTGGAGCGACCGCGTTCACGTTAATGCCACGTGTTGCTAATTCACGCGCCGTTGTTTTCGTAAGACCGATAACGCCGGCTTTACTCGCCACGTAGTTTGCTTGACCTGCGTTTCCAATCAAGCCAACAACGGACGTGATGTTAATAATTTTACCGTAGCGCTGTTTCATCATCGTGCGAGAAACGGCTTTTGTGCATAGGAAAACGCCTTTTAGATTCGTATCGATAACCGCATCCCATTCGTCTACTTTCATGCGCATCAATAGGTTATCGCGCGTAATTCCTGCGTTATTGACTAAAATATCGATTCGACCGTATTTGTCGACTGCTTCTTTAAATAAGGCTTGTACGTCTTCCTCCACAGCAACATTTGCTTTCATCGCCGCTGCTTCTCCGCCCGCTGCTACAATCTCGCTAACGATTGCTTCTGCTGCTTCCTGAGAGCCATTGTAGTTAAAAAATACCGTTGCGCCTTGCTTGGCTAGCGTCAGAACGATTTCGCGACCAATGCCGCGCGAACCGCCTGTAACTAGGGCTACTTTTCCTGTTAAAGTCATTGTTTTGCTGCCTCCTTCAATTGTTCCGCTACTTCTTTGACAGAGGCTACATCACCTGCTGCTAGAATCGTTACATCGCGATTAATTTTCTTGATTAGGCCGGAAAGTACTTTGCCTGAACCGATTTCAACAAACGTATCCACGCCTTCTGCTACGAGATTCGTAATGATATCTTCCCACAAAACGGGCGAATAGATTTGTTGTACTAATTTTTCTGGGATCGCGTTTTTATCTGTCGTTGCTTTTGCGTCAACGTTATTCACGACTGGAATCGTGCCGTCTTGGAAAGTTACTTTTTCTAACTCTGCTTGGAATTGTTCGGCCGCTGGAACCATTAATTTAGAGTGGAATGGGCCGCTTACTGCAAGAGGTAACACGCGTTTGGCACCTGCAACTTTTGCTTGTTCGCCTGCTTTTTCAACGCCTGCTACGGTTCCTGAAATCACGATTTGGCCCGGGCAGTTGAGGTTCGCTAGCTGCACGTCATCGCCTTCTGTCGTTACGGAATCCGTTATGGCGCCTAGTGTTTCGCGATCTAAGCCTAAAACTGCTGCCATCGCGCCTTGACCATTTGGCACAGCTGCTTCCATCAATTTACCGCGACGGTGTACTAAATAAATCGCGTCTTCTGCTGACAAAAAACCGCCTGCAACAAGCGCGCTGTACTCGCCTAAACTATGTCCTGCAACGAAATCCGCTTGGACACCATACGTTTCCAATGCTTTTAAAATTGCCACACTCGTCGAAACAAGCGCTGGTTGGGCGTTTTCTGATTTTGTTAAAAGTTCCATTGGACCGTTCTCGATCACGTCGGTGATGGAATAGCCTAATTTAGCGTCAGCTGCTGTATAAACCGCTTTTGCCTCTTGATATTCTGCTGCAACATCTTGCCCCATGCCGACTTTTTGTGAGCCTTGACCGGGAAATACGAATGCTATTTTACTCATCTTTCGTGCCTCCTTCTTGATTTGCTTTATCTTGTTCTGCTTTTAAGTGACCGCTCGCCACTTCGGTTATAATTGTTTCCACGACTTGCTTTTGGACCATATCGCGTGCTTGACGAACCGTTGAAAAAATCGCGTTCGCATTGGATGAGCCATGTGCCTTAATGACTGGGGCTTGGACGCCGAATAAACAAGCGCCGCCGTATTCGCTGTAGTCCATTTTCGCTTTTAGTTCCATCAAATCTTTTTTCAAGAACGATGCAGCGATTTTATTTTTGAAGCCGTTCATTAAGCTCATTTTCATCAGGCTGAAGAATGCGCCGGCTGTTCCTTCGATCGATTTCAACACCATGTTCCCCGTGAAACCGTCTGTTACAATAACATCCGCAACATCCATCATGATATCACGTGATTCCACATTGCCGACAAAATGGTACACGTCTTGATTCTTCATTAACTCAAAAGCGCGCTTCGTCAAATCGTTTCCTTTTGTTTCCTCGGTTCCGATATTGAGCAATGCCACGCGCGGACGCTCGATTTTACGGACTTTCTCCGCGTAAACCGAACCCATTAATCCAAACTGCAAAAGGTGTTCGGGTTTTGCTTCGGAATTCGCACCTAAATCGAGCATCACAAAACCTTTTCCGGTAACGGTTGGCAAAGTTGGTGCAAGCGCTGGGCGATCGATGCCTTTAATGCGGCCAATCACGAACAGACCCGTTGCCATCAAAGCACCCGTGTTTCCCGCCGAAATGCACGCATCTGCCTCGCCATCTTTCACGGCTTGCGCGGCTAAGACCATCGATGCTCTTTTTTTACGCTTCACAGCACGGACTGGTTCATCGTCACTTTCGATTTTTTCGTCCGTATGTATGATTTGAATGCGCGTTTTATCCGCCAAATATTCATTGATTTTCACTTCATCACCAAAAAGGAGGAACTCTACATCTTTATACTGTGCCGCGGCTTTCATAACTCCGAGCACAATTTCTTTAGGCGCATTATCGCCGCCCATTGCATCTATCGCGATTCTCATTTCACGTCACTCCTTTTTTCTTTTGTATGGTACATCTCAAATTTTCCTTTTAAAACCAGTTCATCCCCGACATAGCTGTTAACATCGACAATCGTGATCGACTTACTATCGCGGTCATCACGCACTTTCGCCTTGGCAATCACACGCTCGCCTTCTTTTACGGAATGAATAAAACGGACGGTGGCTTGCGTTGTAAGTGCCAAATCGTTCGGAATAATCGCCGTTGCTAGCGAATTAGCTTGGGCGAACAAATGATGTCCGCGGGCAATTTTATTTCGTTTAAAAACATGTTCTGGACCTACTTCAAAAATCGAAATAGCGCCTTTATTTAATTCAATGTCAATGATTTCACCGATAATTTCTTCGATTGGAAGGGAGCGAACGGCATCTGCGTAGTTTTCGGAAGCCACGTGTTTGATTCGTTCGCGAAGTTCTGGAATCGCGAGTGCGACCCGGTCTAGTCGAACGGTCTGCACGCTGACTTGAAACTTTTCGGCCAATTGTTCGTCGGTGATAAACGGATTGTCTTCAATCGCTTGGACCAGCCGCGTTTGCCTTTCTTTTTTCGGATATTTTTTCATCCGCGTTCCCTCCTTTTCTTTTTTGAATTTTAACACCAGATACTAAGAGTAATATATAAAAAATGCTCTCAACATGCAAGTTATAAGGCTAGGCATGTTTCGGGAATCAGTCTAATTTCTGTTCCCCGAAGACGCCGTTCGCCTCGAAAAAGTCGCGTAATGGAGCGTATTCTGCTTGTTCTAAAAAGCCATCGTGATAAATGATTTCGACGGCGTCTTGGCGGGCAATTTCCAAAACGCGATAGTCATGCACCATATCGGCGACTTTAAATTCTGGGATACCGCTTTGTTTTTTGCCGAAAAAGTCGCCGGGACCGCGGAGTTCTAAATCGCGTTCGCTGACAACAAAGCCGTCATTTGTCTCGGTCATGATGGTCATCCGCTCCTTGCCGACTTCGGTTTTCGGGTCGGCGATGAGGACGCAAAAGGACTGCTCGGCGCCACGGCCAACACGACCGCGAAGTTGATGCAGTTGCGCGAGGCCAAACCGGTCTGCGTCGTAGATAACCATCATCGTTGCGTTTGGAACGTTGACGCCGACTTCGACAACCGTTGTAGAGATGAGGCAATCGATTTTGTGATCGTTGAAGTCCCGCATAATCTGGTCTTTTTCTACCGATGGAAGTTTACCGTGCATCAAGCCCGCCGAGTGCTTGCCTTGCCATTTGCCGTTTAGAATATTATATACGTCAATGGCATTTTGGACGTCTAATTTCTCTGATTCTTCGATAAGTGGGCAGATCACGTAGGCTTGACGCCCTTTCGTGATTTCCTGTTCGATAAAACCGATGACGCGTTCGAGCATTTGATGTTTCACCCAATACGTTTCGATTTGCTTCCGACCGGCCGGCAATTCGTCGATAACGGACACATCCATTTCGCCAAAAGCCGTGATGGCAAGCGTCCGCGGAATCGGTGTCGCTGTCATGAATAGAACATCGGGAAACGCGCCTTTTTCGCGCAAGACACGACGTTGCTCGACGCCAAATCGATGTTGCTCATCCGTGATGACAATCCCTAACTTCTTAAAAATAACCTCGTCTTGAATGAGGGCATGTGTTCCGACAAGAACATCGATTTCTCCTGCTTCCAGCAACGCCAACATTTCGCGCCGCCGCTTGCCTTTGACGCTACTTGTTAGGAGTCCGACGGTGACATCGAAGGGTTGCAATAAATCGACTAACGAATTCGCGTGTTGCTCTGCCAAAATCTCTGTCGGTACCATCAATGCACCCTGAAAACCACTTTTTGCAGCAGCATAGAGAGCGATCGAGGCCACGACGGTTTTTCCAGACCCTACATCCCCTTGAAGCAGGCGGTTCATATGGAAATGCGATTTCATGTCGCCGCATATTTCATTGACCACTCGTTTTTGTGCGCCGGTAAGCGGGAATGGCAAGCTTTCGATATAGTGACGCAGATCATTGACATCATAATCAATCGATACTCCGCCAGTCCGTTCACGCTCTATTTTGCGGAATAGCTGCATTTTCAACTGGAACAACAGGAATTCTTCGTACACCATCCGACGCCGCGCCTGTTTCAGCTCTTCCGGACTTTTTGGAAAATGTAAAAATTGAACCGCTTCCTGCCTTGAAATCAGCTGATATTTTTGCAGCCATTTGTCAGGTAAAATTTCAACGATGGAGTCACTGTACGCGTCAAAAGCAGCGGCCGTGAATTTCAGCAACGTTTTATTTCGAATCGTGCCTTTTAGCCTGTAGACCCCTTCAAGCGCTTCTTCCGAGGTTTGATGTCCCAACTTATATTTACTAGCTGTAATCTGCGCGCGACCTTTATCCCACTTCCCTGAAACCGTCACCGCATCGCCAATCGCCAGTTTACCTTTTATGTACGGCTGATTGAAAAAATCGATTTTCACGACTTGATGCCCCGATGCAACGCGAAAAGACAGCTTCGATTTCTTCCTCCCGTAGTAGGCCAGAGTAGGCTCGGTCAGGACTTCGCCTTGCACCGTCACCCGCTCCTCATGCGCCACTTCGGACAAATCCCGCAACCGATAATCCTCATACCGATACGGAAAATTGAAAAGTAAATCTGCTACTGTCTCTATATCCAATTCTTTTAACGTTTTTGCCGTTTCAGCGCCGACACCCTTCACGTCAGTCACTGGAATATCATTCAGATTCTTCACGTTCCTCTTGCGGCGACAAACCAAAGATCTTTCTTTGTACTGCCCTACCAGTAGGTGTTGCCGCTAGACCTCCTTCGCCGGTTTCACGTAATGAACTCGGCATTTGTAACCCCACGCGGTACATTGCCTCAATCACTTCATCACATGGAATTCTACTTTTGATACCCGCTAATGCCATATCCGCTGAAATCATCGCCTGTGAAGCCCCTAGCGCGTTACGTTTCACACACGGAACCTCAACAAGACCAGCCACAGGATCACAAACAAGTCCTAACATATTTTTCATCGTCATCGCCATCGCTTCAGCTGATTGTTCCGGAGTCCCGCCTGCCGCCTCCACAATCGCAGCCGACGCCATCGCACTCGCCGATCCAATCTCCGCTTGGCAACCACCTGCCGCGCCAGAAATAAAGGCTTTATTCGCCACTACAAATCCGAATGCACCAGCCGTGAAAAGGAAGCGCAACATATCATCACGCGACATGTTCAAACGATCCTTCACCGCGTAAAGCACACCAGGAACAACCCCAGCGCTACCCGCAGTCGGCGTCGCACAAATCACGCCCATCGCAGCGTTGACCTCATTTGTCGCAATCGCTTTAGCCACCGCATCTAAAATCGTCTCGCCGGAGAGCATATTACCTTTCGCGATGTATTCCCGCATGAGAACCGCATCACCACCTGTTAAGCCAGTAGTGGACTCGACGCCGTCCTCCCCGCGCGCAATAGCCTCTTCCATCACAGTTAAATTACGATCCATGACCTCCAAAATAGTTTCACGCGTATTGTTCGTAACGTGCATTTCACGCTCAATCATAATTTCCGAGATTGGTTTATTGTCGCGATTTGCGATATCGATAAGTTCTGCAACTGAATGGAACATTTTCTTGACCTCCTTTACTTTCATGTTTTATTTATAATTTTATAAAACAAAACTAGCCACCTGATAAATGTCTGGTAACCCTTTAATCTCGTCCAAAACAACCTGATCCACGCGCTGGTCTACCTCAAGCACCATCAAAGCTTCGTCGCCTTTTACTTTTCTAGATACTTTCATTTGTCCGATATTAATCTCATGCTTGGCAAAAATTCCCGAAACAGCTGCAATTGCGCCAAACTGATCTTTATGTAACACTAAAACAGCCGGCGACATTCCCGTAAACTCGAGCTCGAACTCATTCAAGCGTACAATTTCGACCTTACCGCCACCGATTGATGCCCCAACCAACGTTGTCTGTTGCATCCCATTTTTAAGCACTAATTTTACCGTATTGGGGTGAGCCGCTTCCTCGCGTTCCTCGATGAAATTAATATGCATGCCCCACTCTTCGGCCAATTTGATCGCGTCCGGCATCCGCTCATCATCCGTCTCAAAACCAAGCAAACCACCAATCAGCGCCACATCCGTCCCGTGCCCCTTATACGTCTTCGCAAAAGAACCATACAAATGAATATCCACCTGCATTGGCATCTCATTAAAAACACTCCGAGCCACAGCGCCAATCCGACAAGCCCCAGCCGTATGCGAACTCGAAGGCCCAATCATCACCGGCCCAATAATATCAAACACACTATTAAATTTCATCTCACTTCACCCCTTCTTAATTAGTATAAAATCTCTCAATCTCTTGTTCCAGTTTGGATACACCGCCAAACCTCAGCGGCGCGGCAAATGTTCATATCCTAGGCAAAGCCGAGCACCGAAGCGGAGCGTACGACTGTACGTGAGCATCGGAGCACAGGCTTTAACGACGGAGATGGACGTTTGCCGCGTCGCTGAGCGACTACTCGACGGAGAAGATGTAAGGGTAGACCGGCTGCCCACCAGAATGAATCTCAAATTCAATCTCAGGATACTGATTCGACACAAGCTCCGCTACTTTTTCAGCATCCGCCTCCGTCACGTCTTCCCCGTAAAGCAACGTCACAATCTCACTATATTCATCGACCATTTCAGAAAGCGTCGCAACTGTAGCTGCTTCAAGGCTTGGATGGCTCACTTTAATGTCGCCTTCCACAATCCCGATATAATCATCTTTCTTAATCGTCACGCCTTCCACCGTCGTATCACGAACCGCTGTCGTCACTTGTCCGCTCGCGATATCTTGAATAGCCGCAATCATCTCATTCGCATTATCCTCAAATGTGAAATCTGCTTGGAAAACAAGCAATGCCGCTAAACCTTGTGGAATCGTTTTCGTCGGAATAATTTTAACCTTATCTTCGCCTAAAATAAGCGCGGCTTGATCTGCAGCCATTTGAATATTTTTATTGTTCGGTAGTACAAAAACTTGCTCGGCATTTGCTGATTCAATCGCCTTCACAATATCTTCCGTACTTGGATTCATCGTTTGACCACCAGAAAGAACGACCGTAGCGCCAACACTTTCAAATAGGCGTTTAATACCCTCTCCAACCGAAACCGTCACGATACCATAAGCCGCTTTTTCAGATGCTTCTGCCGGTGTATCTTTCACGACTTCGCGATGTTGTTCGCGCATATTATCGACTTTCATTTTGATGAGGCTACCGTATTGTTGACCGTAATTGAAAACATTTCCCGGATGCTCTGTATGAACATGGACTTTTGCCACTTCATCGTCTGCAACAACAAGCAAGGAATCGCCCATTTCTGAAAGATCCGCGCGGAATTTCTCTTCATCAAATTTCTTTTGTCCCGGTTTATTTTCATTGATTTGCACCATGATTTCCGTGCAATAACCGTAAACGATTTCTTCTGTTGACATGACATCCTGCACGTGGCGATGATGTTCGGCATTAATAAGCTCGCCCATCGAAGCCGTGTAGTTCGTTATGCCATCTTCATTGCCTGTTAACGCCGCGTAGAATCCCTCATAAATAATAATCAAGCCTTGCCCACCACTATCCACGACGCCAACTTCTTTCAAAACTGGCAACATTTCTTGCGTTTTGGCAAGTACGATTCTACCTTTTTCAAGGATTTGTTGCATCACGAATTCGATATCATCTGATTCATTGGCCGCGATTACACCCGCTTTTGCTGCTTCACGAGCCACCGTCAAAATCGTACCTTCGACTGGTTTCATCACGGCTTTATACGCGGTCTCCACGCCAGCCGTAAACGCAGCTGCCAATTCTTTCGTATTAAGTTCGGTTTTGCCTTCGATAGACTTTGAAAAACCACGGAAAAGTTGGGATAAAATAACACCCGAATTACCGCGCGCTCCCATTAGAAGTCCTTTTGCTAAACTGCTTCCTACTGCGCCAACCGTGCTCATGCTATTTCGACTAACCTCTTGCGCACCGCTCGTCATAGAAAGATTCATATTGGTCCCAGTGTCTCCGTCTGGAACTGGAAAGACATTCAAAGAGTCTACGAAATCTGCGTTCTTTGCTAAATTTTCCGATCCAGCTGCAATCATTGCCGCTAATTTTTCTCCATTCAACTGATACATACTCACGATTACGTATCCTCCCTTATGATTCGTTCGTCACACGGACACCCTGAACATAGATATTCACAGAATCAACTGTGATGCCCAACGTTTTTTCTAATGTATACTTCACGCGCTCTTGTACGTTATGAGCCACTTCGGAAATCTTGGTACCAAAACCAACAATAATATACATATCAATATTTAAACCCTCATCCTCTTGACGAACAATAACACCTTTCGTATAGTTTTCACGACGTAAAATATCAGTCAAGCCATCACGGATTTGATGTTGACTCGCCATCCCAACAATGCCGAAATTCTCCTCTGCCGCACCCCCAGCAAGCGTTGCGATCACGTCTGTTGTGATATCAATTTTGCCAAGTTTTGTTTCCATTTCAATTGTCATCTTTATAGTTCCTCCTTATTATTAAGTAGGTTTTGTGGAAGAAGCCGATTTCTTGCCTGCGCTTCCTGCTATCTTTACTTAAAAAATCACACTAACATTTCTGTTCCTTTCTATTCTACTATAATTAAAGGGGGTTGGGAAGGAGTTTGTTGTTGTGACTCTTATGAAGCGTCTTTTGCTGAATTAGAGTCTCAATATGAGTGTGAGTACAGCGAGCATTCGTTCCATGCCCCTTGCGGAATTAGATTGTCAATATGCATGTGAGCGTAGCGAGCAGGTAATCCATCCGTGGCTCTTAGATGCTGAACTATGATGCTTGCTTAATTAGTATATGAGCTGGAAACTTGGATGAATGAGAATGTAGTGAGCATTCGTTCCTTGTGCTTGGCTAAGAGCATTGCTTTCACTTGAAAAACTTTTCGCCCTGATTTATGCGTGATGCCCAAAACAGCAAGGGCTACTTTCGGCATAGCGTAAGTCATATTCAGCGTTCGTTTGTAGGGTTCTTCACGATTTGTCTAGCTTCAACAGCCAGATCCTCGAAATTTTCGTGGCCTACGCAAAAACCAAGTGCGGGTTTTCACTGCGCCCCCTATGTTGTGGCTCTTATGAGGCATCACTTGCCGATTTAGAGCCTCAATACGAGTATGAGCAAAGCGAGCATTCGTTCCATGTTCTCCACCATCACGTTTTGCACCTTCGGATTCAGCTCCAGAAGCCACATCCTAGAAAACCAAAGGCTACTCTTAACTTAGCATAAATCATGTTCTGCGTTCGTTTGGTGATTGCTTCACGCTCTGTCTAGCTTCAACAGCCAGATCCTCGAAAACTTCACGCCCTCCACAAAAATCAAGGGCGGATTTTTATTGCGGCCGCTCCAGTTTTTTTCGGATCTAACGGGCTGTTTCCGCTTTTCATGGGCTAGCTTCAACAGCCAGCTTCTCGGAAATTTCGTGGCCTCCGTAAAAATCAAAAGAGGATTTTCACTGCGCCCCCTAACAATTTCTGTCGAAGCTAACGGGCTGTTTCCGCTTTTCATGGTGTCAAGTAAAAATTCTTTGCAGGTTTTTCGCTTAAGAGGTTGCAATTGAAGTCTGTTTATGATAAATTATTGTAGTATATGAAAAACAAAAAGCTATTTTTATGCGATAGATGGGTAACTAGCAGCTTTTTTGAAGTAGCTCTGTAAGGAGGGAAATAACGATGGCAAAAGTATGCGTAATCACAGGTCGTAAAACTCGTTCTGGTAACAAACGTTCCCACGCGATGAACGCAAGCAAACGTACTTGGAAAGCAAACTTACAAAAAGTTCGTATCTTAGTAAACGGCAAACCTAAAAAAGTTTGGGTTTCAGCTCGTGCGCTTAAATCCGGTAAAGTTGAACGTGTTTAATAAGAAAATGGATGCAGGTCTTCGGACGCTGCATTTTTTCTTTGTCTAAAAACCGTTCTTGTGAAACGTCCCTAGTCACTTCATTTGCAGTCTTATTCTTACGAAGCTTGAAGCCTAAGTTATCACATCATCCCAGCCCGAACAAAAAAATAGCAGACAAGAACACAATCGTGATCTCACCCACTATTCAACATACTTCTATATCCGCATAAAATTAGCACCACGTTCAAAAATTCGAATATCCTCGCCAGTCCCTTTACCAATCTTATTGTAAATCTCTTTTTCAGTCAGGTCTGTTCCTTTCGTATTCCAAGGAGTAAGCGCCAGCAATTGCCATGCACCATCCACTTTTTGAAGCGTCAATTCTAGTTTTTCCGGCTTTTCTTTATCCATGAATGTGAACAAATAATAAATCTTATCTTTTTGGTAATAGGCGCCATATAAGTAATCTTTGCCCTCAATTATTTCTTTATACGTGCTATTATATGTCGGCAAGTCGAATAATGCATTCCCCACCGTATTTTTCTGGACACTCGTTGCATCTTTAGCAAAAATAGCTTCAATTGTCTGTGTTGCGAGCTTGTCCGCCGCTTCATCCGGACTCGAACTCTTGTTGTCGTTTAAGCCATTGGGAGCTGTCGAACAAGCGGAGAGTGCGAGAAATAAACATACTAATAGCAAGATTTGAAAGCTTTTCTTCATCAGCGTTCGCCTTTTTCTAGTTTATCTACGTTAGAAACGATGACGCCACCAATAAGAATCGCGATTCCAGGGAATGGATTCACAAAAATAGCACATGCGATTCCCGTGATTGTTAACGTTAAGCCAGCTTTGTAATAGCTTTTTTTGATTAGGAAAATCAGTCCAACAACCGCAATAATCATGAAAAAAATCCCAATGTAAGTCATGCTCATCAAGGCATTATATAACGGATTGGTGCTGCTTTTTCCGAGATTAATAAAGGTAGAAATTTGTACGAGAACGCTTAAAATCAATCCGATAATCGTCACAATCAGGGCTATTTTCGATCTTTTTGCGATTAAAGCTGTATTATCTTTCATTGCAATACTCCCTCTAGTCATTACTTTGGATAAATAAAATTAAACCTGTTTGGAATGAAAACGTGCCTTGTTCGTCCAGAAATTCGTTGCTGGAAAGTGCGGCTCCAAATGGGTAGTCGGCTTCGGTTAATGGGTATTTGAATCCTTTTAATGTCAGTTTTGTCACGTCTGCCATCGTTATGAAGGCGGCGTATTTTTTGTCCGGAATTCGAGAAACTGTATATTCGCCTGGCATGTACATTTTGATATAGTTATAGCGATCGATTAGCTCGATTTTAGAGATAACATCCAGATAACGTGGTTGCATGAGCATCATAATGTTCGCAAGTAGGTGATCCAGACGACCACCCGTCGCGCCAAAAATTCGAATGAGGTCTGGTTGTTGAGCGAGCGCCCACTGAAGGCCTATTTCGGTGTCTGTTTCGTCTTTTTCGGCTGGGAATTCGGTTACTTCGGTTAGTGTTTTTAAGTGCGCTAGTTCTGGTTTGGAAAGGGAATCGAAGTCTCCCATCGCGATGATAGGTGTGATACCGCGATTGGTAAGGCGAATGGCACCGCGGTCAACGCCGATCCACGGGATTGTTTTGTCGTATTGTGATATATCAGGGAGTTCCGATTCTGGACCTCCGACCATGATATGTAAGGTTTTCATTGGATTTATCTCCCTCCTTGGTATGCATAGAGATGTTGTGGCTCTTATGAGGCATCATTCGCCGATTTAGAGCCTCAATACGAGTGTGAACAGAGTGAGCATTCGTTCCTTGTACTCCGTCATGACAGGCTCCACTACAAACTTTTCTACAGCTGAACGGCGGACTAATAGTAATTTGGTAGTTATTCATAGTCCAGCAATCTTGTTTGCTGGAACGCTTCGGGTTCTTGACGTATCATCGTTTCCAGATCTAGCTTTGTTGTGGTTCTTGAAAAGCGTTTTTTGCTTTTTTAGAACCTCAATATGCAGTTGAATGTAATGAAACTGCATTCCTTTTAGCCAGCCCCTCGAAATTTTCGTGGCCTCCGCAAAAGTCAAAAGAGGACTTTTACTGCGCCCCCCTATGTTGTGGCTCTTATGAGGCATCATTCGCCGATTTAGAGCCTCAATACGAGTGTGAACAGAGTGAGCATTCGTTCCTTGTACTTCGTCATGACAGGCTCCATTACAAATTTCTCTACAGCTGAACGGCGGACTAGTGATAATTTGGTGGTTATCGTAGTCCAGCAATCTTGTTTGCGGGAACGCTTCGGGTTTTTGACGTATCATCGTTTCCAGATCCAGCTTCAGAAGCCAGCCCCTCGAAATTTTCGTGGCCTCCGCAAAAGTCAAAAGAGGACTTTTACTGCGCCCCCTAACAAATTTTTTCGGGTCTAACGGGCTTCTTCAGCTTTTCGTTATTCCCCCACAATTTCCCGCAGCTTGTCCACGGCTTTCTCTCTGTTCTTATTTCCATAAATATACGATCCTGCGACAAAAACATCGGCGCCTGCTGCTACGCATAGTGGTGCAGTTTTATCGTCCACGCCGCCGTCTACTTCAATCTCAATGTCTAAGCCTTTTTCGTCAATCATTTGCTTCGCGGCTGTAATCTTTGGTAGCACTTCTTTAATAAAACTCTGGCCGCCAAATCCTGGATTAACCGTCATAAATAGTATTAAATCGACTTCTTCCAACACATGCTGAATCATCTCAATCGGTGTCGCCGGATTCAAAACAACGCCCGCTTTCACATCAAATGAACGAATTAACTGCAAAGTACGGTGTAAATGCGGGCATGCTTCTACGTGTACTGAGATGTAGTCCGCGCCAGCTTTTGCAAATTCCGGAATGTATAAATCGGGATTTTCAATCATCAAATGTACATCCAGTGGCAATTTTGTAACCGGTCGAATGGCTTTGACAACACTTGGTCCGAACGTGATATTTGGTACAAAATGACCATCCATCACATCAACGTGAATGTAGTCCGCACCGTATCCTTCCACTTCCTTAATATCTGCTGCTAAATTGGCAAAGTCTGCGCTGAGTATCGATGGAGCTATTTTTCCCATGTTAATACCTCTCTTTTTTGTTTTTGACTTCGGTTAAAATTTGAATGTAATGCTTGTACCGAAAAGCTGCAATTTCACCATTTTCAACTGCGGTTTTCACGGCGCATTTCGGCTCGTTTTCGTGAACGCAACCGCGGAACTTGCATTCGCCGCGACGCCGATCTATTTCTGGAAAGCAAAATTGGAGATTTTCAGTCGTTAATTCGTCCATTTCAATCGAGCTAAAACCTGGTGTATCCGCAATAAAACCGTCGCCGATTGTCATCAATTCCACATGACGTGTCGTATGTTTTCCGCGTCCTAACACGAACGAGATGACGCCTGTTTCAATATCTAAGTTCGGATTCAGTGCATTGAGTAACGTCGATTTCCCAACACCGGACTGGCCTGCAATCACGGCAATTTTCCCAGCGATAACGTCAAGAACAGCTTTTTTATCGATTTCGGTATTCGTCAGCAGCACTTGATATCCCGCTTCCTCATATATCGCTTGGTACTCGGCGATTTCGGCTTTTCGCGCGTCATCCGCCAAGTCCATTTTGCTGATACAAATAACGGGTTCCACGTCTTCCAACTCAATAGCTACCAAGAACCGGTCGGCTAAATTAGCGGAGAAATCCGGCTCCACTGCTGAAAAAACGAGCAATGCTAAATCGACATTCGCAATCGGTGGGCGTACTAGCGCATTTTTCCGAGGAAGTAGGTCTAGCACATACCCTTCTTTTAAATTATCTGCTTGAAAAACGACATGATCGCCGACGAGTGGTGTCAATCCACGTTTTCTAAAATTACCACGCGCGCGACATTGATAGGTTTTGCCCTCGCAATAAACGTAATAAAAACCGCTTAACGCCTTCATAATTTGTCCTTCCAGAAAAGTCACCTTCATTTCTTATGAATTTGGATAATCAATGGTTTCCTCTAAAATAACGGTATTATCGCGAACGACTTTGTAACCGCCTTGTGTGCCTTCTTCAATGTCAAAAGATAGCGTCTCGGTTGTGTCTTTCGTGATATCCATTTCTTTGTAGGCTTTCGTCATACTGTTATTCTTGTCTTGAATATAAATCTGAATATGCTGTGGTACGAGCGGATTCGCAGCTGGATCTTCCGGCTCATACTTGATATTAATGGTTCGTTTGACCGTTTTCACTTCTTTTTCTTTCGGACCTTTACTCATCACAACCGTCACTTTATCGCCTTTATTTAAAGACGCACCTGCTTCTGGTTTTTGCGAGATGACTTGGCCAGCGCCGACTGTATCGGAATATTCTTCACTGCCAACGGAAATAGTAATGTCGTTAGAGCTCGCATAATCGTCTAAGCCGACTTGGTTAAATCCAGATAAGTCTTTTAGCGTTAACGGTTGCGCGCCCTTACTCACCACGAATGAAATCTCTGTATCCGCAGCAACAACCTCGCTTCCTGATGTCGGATCTTGCGAAATAATCACGCCTGAATCGACGGAATCGCTATATTCCTCGGTGTAGCTTACTTTTTTGTAGCCTTGCTGCTCTAATACTTGTTTCACGGTATCGTATGTCTTGCCGGTGTAATCTTCTACCGTGATTTTTTTCGCGCCAATGCTCATGTATAGATTGACTGTTGAGCCTTTTTCTTCGCCTGTCCCAATTTCGGGATCGGTTTCAATGATTTTTCCTTCATCGACTTTATCGCTATTCTTCTCAAACGTTTCTCCGACGACAAAGCCCGCGTCTTGCAGTTTTTGCACGGCGGTTTCTTTCGTATCATTTGCCACGTTTGGAATCTTCACTGTGGCTGGGGGACGACCCATGAGCCAGAGGGCAACGATGATAATCGCGAATAAAAGAACGACGGCGGAAATAATCCAGATTTTCTTTTTGTTGCTCTTTTTCTTTTTCGGTGGTTCGGTAGGTTCTTCTGGTTTTTCAGCGGCGCTGACCACCGTATTATCGAGGTTTTGCATCGCGCTTTTCGTTGCGATAATCGGGATGGTTTTCGTTTCGCCATCGTCCATCGGGAATACGTATTTCGGTTCGTTGCGCCGCTCTGGGTCCAACGCCGTTTTTAAATCTGCTTTCATTTCTTCAGCCGTTTGATAGCGCAAAAATGGATCTTTGGCCGTCGCGCGAATAACGATATTTTCTAAACTTTGTGGAATATCTTGGTTTTGGTCGCGAATCGATGGGATGCTTGCTTGTAAATGCTTGATTGCGATGGAAACCGGCGATTCACCGTCATGCGGGACTTTCCCGACAAGCAATTCGTAGAGGACGATTCCGAGTGAGTAAATGTCTGATTTTTGTGTTGCCATGCCGCCTCGGGCTTGTTCTGGTGACAAATAATGCACCGAGCCGAGTAGCGAATTGGTTTGCGTAATCGATGTTTCAGAAAGGGCCATCGCGATACCGAAATCGGTAATTTTCACAGCGCCGTCATGGTCGATTAAAATATTTTGTGGCTTCAAGTCACGATGGACGATATGTGCACTGTGGGCTACCGCAACGGCTGAAACGATTTGGAGCATGATATCCACAGCTTTTTCGAATGGAATTGGATGGTTTTCATGAATGTACTGCTTTAAATCCATTCCTTCTACGTATTCCATTACGATGTAGTGAAGGTCGTTCTCCTCGCCTACATCGTAAATGCTAACAATGTTTGGATGCACCAGGCTTGTCGCTGATTGTGCTTCTCGCTGAAAACGGCGTATCAAGTTGCTTTCATCTGCTAAATCAATGCGCAATACTTTGACAGCCACATTGCGATCAAGAATCATGTCATGTGCAAGAAAAACATTGGCCATTCCGCCGCCACCGATTGCGCTGACAACTTTGTAACGGTCATTAATTCGCTTGCCGATCATCATGATACATCCCTACCTTTCTCCCTTAAATTCCGCTCCAAAAGCAACACCGTGATGTTGTCCTCTCCACCGTTTGCGTTCGCTTTCGTGATAAAAATGTCCGCTTTTTCTGCGAGCGTTCGTTTGCTTGTGAGAACCGCTTCGATTTCTTGCTCCGTCAGCATATTCGATAAACCATCCGAGCAAAGCAACAGCTGATCCTTCGCTTGAAATGGCAAAATAAAGACATCCGTCTCTACGTTTCCTTCAATGCCTAGCGCGCGTAATAAAATATTTTTGCGTGGATGATTCTCCGCGTCTTCTTTCGTAATCTCGCCTTTACGAAGCAGTTCATTGACGAGCGAATGGTCTTCGGTAAGCTGTTCTAGCACACCATTTTTCATAATGTAACCACGACTATCGCCAACGTTTGCCACGATGATTTGACTATTTGAAAAAACGGCCGCAACAAGTGTTGTTCCCATGCCTTGAAGGGTTGGATCTTGTTTTGCGTGCGCCAAAATTTGCTCGTTCACGGCTTGAATAGCTTCGCGGAACCATGCGTCGATTTCTGCCGCAGACTTCATATCAGCAACATTTTGCCACTTTTCGCTGAGTAAACGAACCGCCATTTCACTAGCAACGTCGCCAGCTCGGTGACCACCCATTCCATCTGCAACGATGACCAGCGGATTTCCGAGTTGATTTTCGAAAATGCCACCGTTATCTTCATTATGATTTCTGATTCTGCCTCGATCTGTTCTAAATTCTGCATGCATATTGCTTACACCTCACACTGCTGGGAAAATTTCAACCATTAAAACCTGTCTTTCCCTTGCTTATTTGTTGGTTATTTTGCGGAATGCGGCGATGAAGAAACCGTCACTTCCTATATCTGTCGGCACTAATTCGAGGTAATCTCCTTGTACGAAAGGACTCATTTTTTCAGGAACCTGTACTTGTTCTAATTGGAATTCCGGGTGATTTTCAAGAAAATTCTCCACAACACCACGGTTTTCCGTTTGGTCAATGGTACACGTACTGTATATTAATATACCATTTTCTTTAAGCAATGCGCCAACCTCAGCTAAAATTGCCTGCTGAATCCGCGCCAAATTCTCGATATCAGACTCCGTTTTACTATATTTAATGTCTGGTTTACGACGCAACACGCCAAATCCGGAACAAGGAGCATCCACCAAAACACGATCAAAGCTTTCTGGTGCAAAAAGTTCACTCGCTTTTCTGGCGTCAAGCACTTCCGTCGTGATGTTCGTCAAATCGAGGCGTTTCGCGGCTTTATTCACTAGTTTCGTTTTATGCGGATGAATATCAAGCGCGACGATTTCGCCGGTATTATGCATTTTTTCAGCGATATGCGTTGTTTTTCCACCTGGCGCCGAACATGCATCGAGCACATGTAAGCCGTCTTCTAGTTGCAAGGCATGCGCGACAAGCATCGAACTCTCATCTTGAATCGTGCAACGACCGTTATGGTAGGCTTGCGTTTCAGCAATCGAGCCGCGTTCCATCATTAAAGCCTCTGGAATATAGGCGTTTTGCTCCGTTTCGATCCCTTGCGCAGAAAGCTCGGCTTGAAGTTCCGCAACCGTCACTTTATTTTCATTAACACGAATGCTTTGCGACGGCGCCTCTAAAAAGGACAACCCAATTTCGCGTGTCTTTTCAGCGCCAAATTGCGCGATCCAACGCTTCACGAGCCATGTCGGCAAACTAGATTCCACAGAGATTTGCGTTGTTTCATCCTGAATGTCCTCGATTTTTGGCACACCTTTACGAATCACATTCCGCAACACGCCATTCACGAATTTCGTCACGCCATCATGCCCACGTTCACGCGCAATTTCGCCGGCTTCATGTAGAATCGCATGCTCTGGCACTTTATCGAGGAACTCCAATTGGTACACCGATAACCGCAACAAATTCAAAACCCAATTTTCAGGTGCTTGTCGCAAAAATGGCGCTAAGTAAAAGTCTAGCGTGATTCGGCGTTGTGTCGTTCCGTAAACGAGCTCGGTTAAAAGTCCGCGGTCCATTGGATTTAAATCGCTATTTTTGAGCGCGTCGTTGATTAGTAAATGACTAAACGACTGGTTATTTTCGATTTTCTCGATTAAGTCCAACGCTATTTCGCGGACTGTTTCTGGTTTTTTCATATCTCACCGAACCTTGTTTCTAGATTTAGATGTTGCCCGGCTCCCGCCATATAGTCAGCAACAGCCATTTTTTGCTTGCCTGCTGGTTGTACGATTTCCGGCACGATGACCGTTTTGTCACCCGTCGCAATCGCAAAATCGTGTTTTGTCGTCCAGACAATTTGTCCAGCTGGGACTTCTTTATTCGTCTTTTCGATGCGCGCCTGCCAAATTTTAAAAGCATTCCCAGCAAGCGTCGTATAAGCAACCGGCCACGGCGAAAGTCCGCGAATCTGGTTAAAAATCGCTCGACCATCACGCGTCCAGTCGATTTTTTCCTGCTCCCGCTTAATATTCGGCGCAAACGTCACACGGCTCGCGTCCTGCGGTTCGGGCGTCAATTTTCCAGCTAGAAGGTCTGGCAAAGTGTCCATCAAAAGCGACGCACCAACCTCGCTCAGCTTCTCAAACATCGTCCCCACATTATCCGCATCCGTAATCGGAATACTGCGGCGCGCCAACATATCGCCAGCGTCCAACTTCTCGACCATGTACATAATCGTCACGCCCGTCTCCGTTTTCCCATCCAAAATCGCATAATGCACCGGCGCACCGCCACGATACTCCGGCAAAAGCGACGCATGCACGTTGATACACCCATGTTTCGGCGCCTCGAGCAACGCATTCGGCAAAATCTGTCCGTATGCCGCCGTCACAATCAAATCCGCGCCAAGTCCGATTAATTCGTCCAATTCCGGCGAACTCCGCAACTTCTCCGGCTGATAAACCGGAATTCCCCGTGCAACCGCAGCTTCCTTCACTGGTGGCGGCGTCAACACACGCTTACGTCCCACCGCACGATCCGGCTGCGTCACAACCGCAATCACCTCATATTTATCCGCGACTTGCTCTAAAACAGGCACCGAAAAAGCCGGCGTCCCCATAAAAATTATCTTCGTCATCCTCATTCTCCTTTACATCATCACAAACGGCTGCACGTCCATCGTAATCGTCAGCCCTTTCACTTGCTCTTTTTGGTAATGCAACAAAATATTTTTCAGTTCGGCCTTCAGTTCCGGCTCCACTTTATATTTAATAATGCACTGATAGCGATATTTATTCTTAATCCGCGCAATCGAACTAGGCACCGGTCCCAGAATAATCGCATCTGGCCCCAACTTCCCTTGCAAAAATTGCGTAATCTCCTGAATCGTCCGAACCGCCTTCATCTCATCCTCGTCGCTCACATTAATCAGCGTCAAATAATAAAACGGCGGATACGAACCAATTTTGCGAACCCGCATCTCGTGGTTGTAAAAACCAATATAATCATGCGTCTTCGCGAACTGGATACTATAATGCTCCGGGTTGTAACTCTGCACAATAACCTCGCCCGTCAACTGATGCCGTCCCGCGCGACCACTCACTTGCGTCAACAACTGGAACGTTTTCTCCGACGCCCGAAAATCCGGCAAATTCAGCATCGTATCCGCATTCAACACCCCTACAAGCGTAATATCCGGAAAATCCAGCCCCTTCGCAATCATCTGCGTACCTAAGAGCACATCCGCTTCCTTATCCCGAAACTGGTTCAGCAGCTTCTCATGCGAACCCTTCTTCGTCGTCGTATCCACATCCATCCGAATCACACGCGCCTCCGGAATCAATTTCGCCAAGCTCTCCTGCACCTTCTGCGTCCCTGTCCCAAAGTACCGAATCTGCTCACTTTCACAGCTTGGACAATGGTTTGGCACGCCTTCCTGATACCCACAATAATGACATTTCATCTGATTATGCGCCTGATGATACGTCAGCGAAATACTGCAATTCGGACATTCCACGACATAGCCACAATCCCGGCACATCACAAACGACGAGTACCCGCGCCGATTCAGAAGCAGCACAACCTGTTCCTTTTTCGCCAGCCGATCCTTGATTTTTTCCAACAACACTTGCGAAAATTCCGTCCGATTCTCGTTGCGCAATTCCTCACTCATGTCGACCACTTCGACCTCCGGAAGCGCCGTATCATTCACACGCGTAGGCAATTCAAGCAACGTATACCGCTTTTTCCCAGCCCGCGCAAACGACTCCAAAGAAGGCGTCGCACTACCGAGCACAACTGGGCAACCATACCGCTTCGCCCGCTCAATCGCCACGTCCCGCGCATGATACCGCGGATTATCCTCCTGCTTATAACTCGTTTCATGTTCCTCATCAATAATAATAATACCGAGCTTCAAAAATGGTGCAAAAACCGCAGAACGCGCCCCAACAACGACCTTGGCTTTCCCCTGCTCAATTTTGCGCCATTCATCATATTTTTCACCCGCCGAAAGCGCGCTATGAAGTACCGCGACAAGCTTCCCAAAGCGGCGTTTAAAGCGCTCCACCATTTGCGGCGTCAACGCGATTTCCGGAACGAGCACAATCGCCTCTTTTCCAGCCGCGAGTACCGCCTCAATCGACTGCAAATAAATCTCCGTTTTCCCGCTCCCGGTCACGCCGTGCAACAAGAATGTCTCCTGTTCTCCTGCCGCGGCCGAAGCCACAATCGCATCCCGCGCCGCCTGCTGATCCGGCAATAATGGCAGCGGTGTACTCGCCTTGAAATCATGATGCTCATAAGGATCCCGCGACACATGCTGATCCACGATCTCAATCAAGCCAAGCGCCGCCACCTTCTGAATCGTCGCATCCGTCGTCTGAACCTTCTCCCGCAACGCTTTCACCGAAATATATTCCTCATCAAAAACCTGGAAAAATTGCAAAATCTTGCTTTGCGCTTTGGCCCCTTTCGAAAGCCCCGCCATCGCGTCCTCCAACTGCTGCACAGACGCAAGCGGTTTGACCACGCGCATCGTTTTTTTCGTCACCTTGTTTTTCACCTGATACACCAATTCGACGATGCCGTCCTTCATCCACTTTTGAAGCGTTGGCAAGGCTCCGAGCTGTTCCGCCCGTTTCCAATCCATCGTTTCATACTCTTCAAAAAGCCGCTGTGCCTCATCATTCGCAGTATCCAGCAAAACAAAATACTTCTCATATTTCGCCCGCAAAGCCGCCGGTAGCATCGCCTGATACGCCGTAATCCGATAAGCCAGCGTCTCCTGCGAAATCCAATCCCCAAGCTCCAAAAGCTCCTCATTTAGAACCGGCGCCAAATCCATCATTTCCCGAATCTCTTTTAATTTCGCGAACTCACTCGTGTCCGACGTACCAACAACAAACCCCTGCAACGCCCGGTTCCCAAACGGCACCGAAACACGCATCCCAGGTCGCACAATATCCTGCCAAGCCTCCGGAATGAGATAATCAAACGGGCGATCAACCTGCATCGCTGGCACATCCACAATCACTTGGGCTACTCTTGCCATCTTACTTTTCCTCCAACAAACGCGCAGCCTGTTCGATAATTTCGCGCGCTACCTCTTGTTTAGACAATAACGGGAAAACCTTCTCCGCATCTTCCTGCCCATAAAAAGTCACCTGATTCGTGTCCACGCCAAAACCAGCACCAATTTGCGCCACATTATTCGCCACAATCAAATCCGCATTTTTCGCATGCAGTTTTTTCAGCGCATTCTCCTTCACATTTTGCGTCTCCGCAGCAAAGCCAATCACGACCTGTTCCGCCTTCTTATTCTGACCAATTTCCGCCAAAATATCCTTCGTGCGCACCATCTCAATCGCGTAATCACCTGGCTGCTTCTTAATTTTATGCTCATGAATCACTTTTGGTGTATAGTCCGCGACCGCCGCGCTCATCACAAAAACGTCCGCCGAATCCTGATGCTTCATGACTTCCTCGTACATCTCCTGCGCTGTTTCAATATAAACCGCCTGAACACCGTGCGGCACCGCAAGTTTCGTAGACGACGTCACCAGCACGACTTCCGCGCCGTATCTAGCCGCCGTTTCCGCGACCGCAAAGCCCATTTTCCCCGTCGAATGATTCGTAAAATAACGCACCGGGTCCAATTTTTCCATCGTTGCCCCCGCCGTCACCACGACTTTCCGTCCAGCAAGCGTCGTATTCTTCTCCGCAAAAAAGCTCGTCAAATGACCCACGATCCGCTCCGGTTCCTCCAAACGGCCACGCCCAACGTACCCGCACGCAAGATATCCCTCGCTCGGCTCAATAAAACGAACACCGTCCGCGTAAAGCTGATTAATATTCCTAACCACGGCCGGATGCGCAATCATGTGCACATTCATCGCTGGCGCTACCCAAATCGGCGCCTCCGTAGCAAGCAGCGTCGTCGTCACCATATCATCCGCAATCCCGTTCGCCATCTTGCCAATCACGTTCGCCGTCGCCGGCGCCACAATCACAAGATCCGCCCAGTCCGCCAAGTCAATATGCGCCACAACACCAGAATCCTTCTCATCAAACGTATCCGTATACACATCATTGCGCGACAACACCTGAAACGAAAGCGTCGGCACAAACTCCTGCGCACTTTTCGTCATCATAACCTTCACATTCGCGCCCGCCTGCGTCAATTTACTCGTAAGCGCCACAGCTTTATAAACAGCGATTCCACCAGAAACCGCGAGTAAGATATTTTTTCCATCCAACATCTAGGTCACCTCTTTCACCTTCCCATCAATTATACCGTTTTAGCGCGGGAAAAAACAGTGCTGGAGGTTAGAAAGGTGAAGAAAAAGCTAGGAATCTCCTTTTGGGTGAGGAATCCTAGCTTTGATATTTTATATTATATACAATGCAGAGCCCCTATCTTTGAGTCTAGATATCAAACTTCTTTCGTAGCGACCGTTATTATCTTGTTGTATTTCTTCCGACGCGTTAATTTATCTGCGTTCTCATTAATAATTTTAAAGGTAAAACTCCTTTTCTATGTATATTTTTAATCTCTGTCTAGCATAAACTTTTACTAATTTCTACGGTAACATAATTATCCAAGGAAAACAATGGGTTCATAGATTATTTTAACATAATCGACTTTATACACAAAAAAACAGGATATCACGAATCCCCATTTTTCTGGGTAAGACGTACATCCTGCTTTAAACAAATCGAGCGAAAGCGTTTGTATTCAAGAGATTCCGTGGAAGCCAGAAGCGGAGCGTACTCGTGTACGTGAGAACCGGAAGTCCGCGGAATCTCTTGAATGCGAGCGCTTGTCGCCGATTTATCTGTCATATGATCCAGACCTTATTTCCAAAATACAGTCTCATCCGTACTCATCCGATACGAACCATACCCCAAGCCGCCTGCTTTCCCAATCGAAACAATCATCACCGGCACATAACGCTCTGTATCCATCCCAAACGCCTCGGCAACTTCCTTCCGCTCAAATCCACCAATCGGATTCGTATCATAACCATAAGCCCGCGCGACCAACATCAACTGCATCGCAACCAGACTACCGTCAATCAACGCCACACGTTCCAATTCCTCACGTGGCGAGTTCGCATAATAAGGTGTCAACGCAGCCATTTGCTTCTCTTTCACATCCGCCGGCATCAATCCTTGCTCCACCGCGCTACTAAAAATTTTCTCCCCATTCTCAAAACTATTCAAGTCACCAAAAATCACAATCATGGCCGACGATGAATCATTTTGCTGCGTATTAAATCGCACAAGCGGACGCAATTTCTCCTTACCTTCTGGACTCTCCACCACAACAAAACGCCACGGCTGCATGTTCACCGATGATGGCGCGCGCATCGCATCCGTCAAGATTTGCTCCATCTCTTCTCTACTAATTTTCACCGAGTCGTCATATGTACGAATCGAACGGCGGTTTTTGATAATATCTTCAAAGTCATTATTTTTATACATAATATTACTTCCTTTCTAATGTGCTGAGTACTTGAATGGTCGGCGGCGCACTCAACATGCTGCCAACACCGGCTTGGAACGCTTGAAAATGCTTGCTTTTATTATGAGCATCAATCGCAGCTAAATCTTCCCACTGCTCGATCATGTAAAACTCGGTCGTATTTTCAACGGCACACGTCAACTTGTAGCTAATGTTGCCCGACTCCGCGCGTGACGCCTCAACCAACGGCTCCACTTCTTTCAAAAAAGCAGCAACCTTATCTTCTTGGACTTCCAACTTCGCTTGAATAACTAGCATTTGTTCGCCCTTCTTCCTTCGATTATATTGTTCGATTTTTTTCGAACTACAATACTTTACCATAACATTTTTTGATAGGCAACTAATATGTAATGTGCTATGATACTTTTATGAAAAATAATAATCCAAATACAGATCAGTTGTTAGTTTTATTCCAAGCTTTAGGTGATCCGATTCGCCTCGATATTTTCCGCTGCTTACTTCAAAAAGGAGAACAGCGCGTGACGAGCGATACCTACGACGTTTCAAAATCCACGATGTCCCACCACATTAAACTGCTAAAGGAGGCCGGTTTAGTCGCCGTTCGAAAAGAAGGCACGACGCATATTTATTCACCCAACCAAGATTTACTCGAACAATATCCAGCCTTTTTCACCATCTTCCACAAAAAATAAGCGATATAACTCCGAATCCCGGAATTATATCGCTTGTTTTTTTCGATCAATCAGGCGTGTCTGTTAATGTCCAAGTCAGTGTTGTCACATATTTCGCATCTTTATCTTTCTTCGTCGCACCTGGAACTTTCAGCGTCACGCTCGCATTTTCAGCATCCGCATCGGCGCCGACCGTATTACCAAACGCGTTCGTCCAAACACCCATTCCAGAATCAACTGGTGCGTTCACAACATCTTGAATCGCGCTATTCCCGTTCAATACAACGTTCTGATTATTCATCGGTTTCGCCGCATTCGCCGAGTTCAATTCCGCATCTTTCAACGTCAATACTGCACCAGTCAACTCGCTCGATCCCGCTTTAAACTGATCATTACTCACTTGCAATTTCCAACCAGCGTTCGTTCCACGATTATCCGTCACTTGCGCAAAAGTCGGTACATATTTTGTGCTACCATCACTTTTCAAAACGACTTCATCATATTTGGCTTTATATGTTGTATCACTACCAGAAATTGTTTGCTCTCCAAAATGAATATTCGATACATAGTCTAAACGAAGCGCACCCGTTGTTGGTGTTGGCGCATCTGGATCTGTTGGCGTTACATCATCACCAGGATTTGTCGGATCGATTGGGTTTGTTGGTGTCGTGCCATCATCCTCTTTAAAAATAATATCACCTTTTGAAGTCGTCGAACCAACCTCCGCCGCGTGTGATGGTGCTGCATAAATCGCCAAACTACTTGCTGCCAAAATACCTACTAGTGCTACTTTACTTAATTTCATCATTTTATATTTCTCCTTCTTGTTTCTAAATTTTTTATAATAAAAGAGTCAAAATTCGACTCGAATATCAGGGGGCATCTTCTAACGTCCATCGAATATTCGTACTGTATTGTTTATTTGCCATAGCAGTTCCTGGTTTCACGTTCATCACTAAGGATGTTTCGCTTGAATTCAAGTCGATTTCCGTTAAACCGCGTTGCATGCGTTCATTAGAGTAGACTGGAATGGCGTGCTCTGTGCTAAGGGGTGTTTCACCTTGTGCGGTCTTCATCGCTAAAGCATCGGTCAAAACTTTTCCGTCAGTCGTTTGTAGTGGTGTTTCAAGTTGCGCACTGACTAGCCAATTAGACGAAACGCTTCTCGTATCACTCACAGAGAGTTGAACGTCATCAATAGGTTTTATCGTTTTTGTCTTAGAAGTAATCATTTGCTCGCCAAACGAAATGTTTTCCGTCACATTTCCGAGCGCTAAAGCACCATCTTGCACCTTCACCTTAATCCGTTTCCCAATACCATCCACAGAAAAAGTGACCGTGTATTCGCCAGGCGTATTCGTTAGGCCGCCCTTATCAACGATAGCGACTTGGCTCGTAATGTCCGTACCACTCGGAATCGCCCAAGCTTTCAAATTAGAACGCTGCCTTATGAGCGTGTTCAATTCCGCTTCGCTCGCTGGATATTCCGCAAGTTGAATCGTGATGTCATTCGCCTGCATCATCGCCTGATCGTTACTAATTGTCCCTGCGTCCTTCACAAAAACTGGCACCGTTATCGGCGTCGTATTTCCGGCCTGATCTTTAAGCGTCATCTCCACAGTCGTATAGCCAACTTTGCTCAAATCAGGCTGTTTGCTGATGGTATAGATGAGGTTATCATCACCATTTCCAGCATTATCATACACATCTGTCAGCAGATCTTTTGCATTCGTCGTAAAAGTGTCACCAACTGTTGCATACTGCGTCACTGGCGTCGCTGTTGGTTTCGTCGTATCCGCTACAATCACGTCTGCCGATTTTTCACTCGTATTTCCCGCAGCATCTGTTGCCACCGCATAACAAGCAATATAAGGCACGATTGGGCGCTCCGATACTGGGACGGCAATGCTATAATGGCCACTACCATCTGCTTTTCCTGTTGCTAAAACAGTATGATCGGCTTTTTTATAAATGGTGACCGTCGCATTCGCTTCTGCATCACCCGCCACGACTGTTGCTTTGTCATTGATGGCATGCAACGTTGGGGCATCCGGCGCGGTTTCATCTTTTACAGTCGTGGTCGCCGTCGCAGATTTACCGTTGAGATAAGAATAGGCAGTGACTTGATTTCCTGCTGTCACGTAACTTCCTGCTGGCAATGTGAACGTATACTTTCCTTCCGCGTCTGCAATAACATGATACATAGTTGCGTCGTTGAAATCTTGAGACGTGATGCTTCCTGTCCCAATCGCTGCGTCACCGGAGAATTTTACGTACGCACCAGGATTAGTGACACCGGTAATCGTATGGCTATTCATCGCCGCCTTGTCATCTGTCAAATCATTGATCGATACCGCCACATCAGGAATTCCTTCAAACAATACCCGTTTAAAATTCTGCGTCCGGAAATTTTGGATAAAGCTCGTTTGCGTCGCCTCATTCACCGAGTTAGCTGTTACCGAACTGACATTGGAGCTACTGTATTTAATATTCATCCCATACATCGGATTCCAAAAATACGTTTGATTCCCGTCTCCGAGCCAATCTGTTCCCGTCCAAGCTTTCACCGATTGCACGTCCACATTAAGTTTTCCAGCAGTGCCGTACATATAAATCAGGCGGCTTCCAGCATTCGTATTGTTCAACTGCAAATTCACTCTTTTAGCATCGGCAAATTGAAAAGTAGACGCGTTACCAATCCGAATCAAATATTTAGAGCCCGTACCATCTGTTTGAACATCAAACGTGCCATCTTTTGCAACGATAAAACTACTATTGTCACCTGTATAAATCGCGGCACCTGTTGATGTTCCAGTATTTTCAGCACGGATATTTAATTTGGCACCGGAATCCACTTTTAACGAGGCACCAGAGGCAATATAAATCGGGTTACGTCCATCTGAACCAGCGCCCAGCGTATTAACGAGCAATTCGGCATTCTTACTAACGTGCAATGAACTACCGCTACTTCCTAATATCACCCCACCAGCCGTACTTCCCGTCTCTGTGCGAATTTGAACATAAGCACCATCATCAATATTTAAATTACCATCAATCCTGAAAGCGCACGTTCCTTCTTCACCAGAACTCCCACCGCGTATCAAGTATACCTCTGCGTTCTTCCCAACCGTCGCTGTTCCTTTATTCCCAAGATTAATGACCGTCGCATTCGTGGTCGATCCAGTATACGTCGAATTTTCTTGAAAATTAATATTCGTTATTTCCAGGTTTACTTGGTTCGTCAAAGCCGCATACGTCACACTATCAAAAGGAGAAACGTAAGAATTCACCGATCTGTTCACGACATTGCCAATAATATTCACGTCTGCCTCATACGAACAAGTAAGTTGGGCGCCAGTATATTCAATATTTTGATAGGTAAGTTGCGTTCCTTTACCCGCCGTTCCCGATAAACGCAGCGGACCCCAGTAATTCCGACCGAACATTTTAATATCCTTGATCACAATATCCACTTTATTCGAGCCAAATGACATTAAATAACCACGACTTCTAAAATCAACCGTATGACCATTTCCGTTTATCGTGATACTTCTCGTTGGAATGCTGAGATTCGATTCCGCCGCACTCCCCGTTGTATAGTTTGAAAAATTGATATCATTCATAATATTGATTTCTGTAACCGTAACATCTTTCATCGCGGCTTCCAGTTGCAAATAATCCGTGACGTTCGCAACATTTGCCGTAGCTTGTAATCGTGATGATTGAAGCCCTTTCCTCTCTTTCGCGACCTCTTGTGTTGCTGATTCAGGCGTCGTTTCCGTTTTCGCTTCGGTTGCTTTTGGTTGCTCTATATTTGCCTCAGCTGCCGTTTCTACCAAGCCCTCTGCACTACTCATGATTGGCGCTACACTCGTTACTACAAAACTACACGCAAGCGTCACTGCCATCGTCCGTCTAAGAAGTTTCATCATTACCACCTCCAAGCCTATCTGGTAAACATCCTGTAAGAAAAATGTGTACCGCTTTTCCATGAACCAATCATACCACGTACCACAATATTCGTTTTTTGCTGGTTTCCGTGATATATTGAACCAAATGAGGGTAAAATAGATACATATAGTTCTATTTTGTGAAAAAATGTTGTTTGTGAACGTCCGAATTGCGTCTTCTTGACAACTTTATGAATTATTATTTCCTAGCTATATCCTGTTTTTAAGTCTTAAAAGCACTCGAAAATCACTATTTTAGGTACATATATACCTGTTTGGAGAGGGGAAAAATCATGTATCACGAATCCGAATTAAACGTTTTTTACTCCGTTGAACAAATTTTAAAATTGTTGCGGAAAAATCCTGTTTTTAATAAATACTGTTATCAGAGGAAGCTAAATAAAGGAGAAGTTATTCGCTTAACACCAACGACTCGCGGTTCTTTTTATATGATCGAAAAAGGAGATTTCTCGGTGTATTATGAATCGAGATTGACCGGGAAAACACTGATTTTCTTTTTTCAGAGGAATGATATGTTTAATTTCCCATTGTTGAAAGAGAGGATGCACCCCGTTTTGGAAGCCGTGGCGTTGAAAGAGGCGCAAGTGTGGATTATTGATTTTAATTTTATGATGTCCACGGTAAAATTGGAGGATCCGCGGAATTATTTGCAACTTAATTTCCTGGCGACAACGCAAATGCAACTCGGTAATGCGTTGATTCGAAAATCGCTAGACTCGAAAAAAAGGATTTTGCACGCTTTGGTGGAATTGACGGAGCATATGGCTTTGTATAATTCGGATAAAGTGCACGAGTTGCCGAGTTTTATGACGTATGAATTGCTTGCGGAAATGGCTGGAACTTCGCGGGGGTATACATCGCGGATTCTGCGGGAATTGCGAGATAGTGATGTGCTGGATTCGTCCAATCGACCGTGGATTGTGAAAAATATAGACTTGTTGAATGATTTACTATATGAAGGAACATAAAAAAATTCCGCGGGGCGACAAGCGCTCATTTTCGTCGTCAAAAGCTCCGTTCCAGTGCTCGCGTATCCTAGTACGTTCCGCTCTGGTACTGCCTTTTTCCTAGAAACTAAAAACTTGTCACCCCGCGGAGGTTTTGAGACACCTCATGAATGGCAATCCTTCTAGAAGCAAAAAGAGTAAGAATTCCAAATCGGAATTCTTACTCTTTTTATCGCTTATTTGTCTTTCCCCATAACCAAATTTCCTGCGTAAATCTCTTCTAGCGCTTTTCCTACCGCTTTGTGCGATTTGAAATCATCCATTGTACCTGGATCGTGGTCTTTTTGCATTTGACGGGCACGACGCGCAGCTACAGTTACTAGCGAGTATTTTGAGTCAATAACTAACAACAAATTATCAATTGATGGATATAACATCTATTCCAACTCCTCCAACATTTTTTCGTATTTATGAATGACGCGCTCTGTTTTTAAGTGCTCGGTCTGAACGATTCCCTTAATTTTTTGAACGGCATTATCTACTATATCATTAACGACGGCATAATCATAGGCGTTCATCATCTCAATTTCACGGCGAGCCTCACTCATCCGCTCCTCGACGACCTCCATAGACTCCGTACCCCGCCCTATAATGCGGTTTTTCAACTCGCTCAAGTCTGGCGGCGTTAGAAAAATAAATATTCCTTCTGGCATCGCCTCGCGTACTTGTAAAGCTCCTTGCACTTCGATTTCAAGAAAAACATCTTTTCCTGCTACCAAAATTTCTTCTACATAATCAAGCGGCGTTCCGTAATAATTACCGACATATTGCGCATATTCTAGCATTTTCCCGTCCGCAATTGCCTGCTCAAATTGTTCTTTCGTGCGGAAATAGTAATCCACACCATCCACTTCGCCTTCCCTGGCTTGGCGGGTTGTCATCGAAATGGAATATTCAAATGAAGTCGTCGGGTCGTCAAAAACTGCTTTTCTAACCGTCCCTTTCCCAACTCCAGAAGGACCAGATAAAACGATGAGAAGTCCTCGATCTGTCATGTTTGCGTTCCTCTTTTCTAATAATTTCATACTGCTTGAAAAATTATTCCACGTTCTGGATTTGCTCGCGCATTTTTTCAAGTGTCGTCTTTAATTCTACCACACGATTCGTAATTTCTAAATGACTAGCTTTCGATCCAATCGTATTTATTTCGCGATTCATCTCCTGAATGAGAAAATCGAGCTTCCGGCCAATCGGTTCTTCGAGTAAGATAATATGCGAAAATTGCTTCACATGACTTCCCATGCGTTCGAGTTCTTCATTGATGTCTGATTTCTCGAGCAAAATCGCAATTTCAGAGAGGACGAGCGCTTTATCGAAATCTTCGCCAACATAGCCAAGCAAGCGGTTTTCGAGTCGTTCGCGGTAGGTCGCTTCCATTTCGGGGACAAACGCTTGAATCTCGTTTAGTAATTTCTCCGTCGTCTCCAAATGATGCTTGAAATGTAGCGCCAACTCGCTGCCTTCTGTCGCCCGCATGTCGTCGAGCCGTTTTGTAGCAGCGGTTGTTGCGCCTATCAGGAGTTCTTCAAGCTCTGAATCCGGTTCATTGCTCTCCACAATTTCTAAAAAGCGCGGATCGAGTAAGAGTTCCTGGATGTTCAACGCGTCTTCCATCTGATAACGTTGCGTTGCCTGGCGCATAAAGCGAATATACTCATCCGCCAAGTCCCAGTTGATAACCAATTTCTCTTTCGTCGCCTTGTTTCCTTCTATTGTAATCGCGCATTCCACCCGGCCACGTTTCACCTGCTCCGCGATGCTCTTTTTTAACTTCGCTTCTAAGTAGGCGAACACCCGTGGCATCCGGAAAACAGTCTCCAAATAGCGGTGATTCACAGCTTTTAATTCTACGGTTACTTTGAAATTCTCTGATTGCTTCCCTGCTCGCCCGAACCCAGTCATACTTTTTACCATTTCGATCAGCCTCTCGCATTCTAATTTCACCTCTTCATTATAACAAAAATAAGGAAATAAAACATCTAAAAGCAAGATTATCAGGCAAGTTTCACCGTTCTTATGGTACAATAAAAGAAAAAATGAAGAGAGGTTCGCAACATGAAGAAGAATGTCTTGATTTTCAGTCTCGTGCTGGTCGCGATTATCGCACTGGCTTTTGTATTACGTTTCGCAGTTTCCGCACCAAAAGAGGATTTTGTCGTCAGCGGAGATAATTATAGTGGCAGCGCATCGTCTGAAATAACGGTTAGCAACGGTGGCAAAGTGGTTGCAACGATTCCAGCGCTGAAAAATGAAACAACGAAGGAAATAAACGTAGAGCCTTTTGACGTGAAATCCGGTGGGTTTGTCATTAGTTACATCGATAAGAGTGGCAAAAAGCATGATGATATTCAATTTGATGTGACATCTGGGAAATCCACGATGAATAGCACGCTTTACATCAGTGTCACCGAGGTAAAAGAGGATGGCACGATGAATATTGACTACAGTTATTCTTCGGTAAACGGGGAAGAAATCTCGAGTCAGACGAACTAAATAATTTTTTTAAGGGAATGAAACAAACGAATGGCATTTGATACAATGTTTTTAAAAGCAATGACCGAGGAACTGACCGAACAGTGCGAAACTGGGCGGATTATGAAGATACATCAACCGTTTGCACATGAATTAGTACTACACGTGCGTAAAAATCGGGAAAACCAACGCATTTTGATTTCGGCACATCCGAGCTACGCGCGCATCCAGATTACGAAAGAAACGATGGAGAACCCTGCGCAGCCGCCGATGTTTTGTATGTTGTTACGGAAGTATATGGAGGGCGCGATTATCGAGTCGATTCGCCAAGTCGCGAATGATCGGATTTTGATTTTTGGGATTCGTGGGAAAGATGAGATTGGCGAAACGCGTTTTTGTGATTTGTATGTGGAGATTATGGGGCGCCACAGTAATGTTGTGCTCGTGGATCGTGAGAAAGAGACGATTGTGGACTGTATCAAGCATGTTTCGCCGGCTTTTAATAGTTACCGGACGCTGTTGCCTGGCGCTTCTTATATTTTGCCGCCGAGTTCGGATAAGTTGGACCCGTGGACGGCGAGCGAGGATGATCTGCTCGCAAAACTGGATTTCAATGCTGGCAAAATGTCGAAGCAAATCGTTTCTGGTGTCGCTGGATTTAGTCCGTTGCTTGCGAATGAGGTTGTTGCGCGAGCTGGATTGGTGAATCGGGAAACGTTGCCGCAAGCCTTTTTTAGTGTGATTGCGGACTGTGCCAAACCGGCGGAACCGGTTTTGTTTACGAAGAATGAGAAAGAGGATTTCTATTTTATGCGTCTTGCGGATACGGACGTGACGGCGGAATCGGATTCACTTGGTGCTTTGTTGGATCGGTTTTATGGCGGGAAAGCAACGCGCGATCGGGTGCATCAAATTGCACATGATTTGGAGCGTTTGCTGGCAAACGAGATTGATCGTGACCGGTTGAAAATGGAGAAATTGGAGCAAACGCTTGTGGATACGGAACGCGCGGATGAGTTTCGGATTTTCGGTGAGTTGTTGACGGCGAACTTGCATTTAGTTTCGCGTGGCATGACGGAGATTGAGGTCCAGAATTTTTATGATGAGAATATGGGAACGGTGAAAATTCCGCTTGATATTCGGAAATCGCCGCCTCAAAATGCCCAGTTTTTGTTTAATAAATACCAGAAATTGAAGAAGGCTGTGAAATTTGTCGAGGAGCAGATGCGCTTGACGGAGCAGGAAATTGCGTATTTGGAGACGGTGCAGCAGCAGTTGGAGGACGCGTCGCCTGAGGACGTTCAGGAAATCCGGATGGAGCTCGCGGAACAAGGATACATCAAGTATAAGCAGAAAAAAGGAAGCCGGAAACCGAATCAGAATCCGACGCTTGAGAAATACACATCAAGTACTGGATTGCCAATTCTAGTCGGGAAAAATAATAAGCAAAATGATTATTTGACGAATAAAGTGGCGCGAAATACGGATTTATGGTTCCATGTGAAGGATTTACCGGGATCGCATGTGGTGATTCAAGATGCGAATCCGGATGAAGCGTCGATTACGGAGGCAGCGATGATTGCGGCGTTTTATTCTAAAGCGCGGTTGTCGGGGTCGGTTCCTGTGGATGCGACGCTGATTAAGCATGTGAAGAAGCCGAGTGGTGCGAAACCTGGGTATGTGACGTATGATAATCAGACGACTTATTTTGTGACGCCGGATGAGGAAACGGTGAAGGGGTTGCGGAATTAGATGAAAAACTGGTTGGCACGGTGCCAACCAGTTTTTCATGTTCCTATTAATCAGACTTAACTATTTTCTTAATATAGTTAGCAGATATTTGTCCCGGATCTGTTTCTTTAACAACTACTGGAGGGCTGAAATAAACTTTAATTTTATCTCCCACGGCTAAATCGCATATTTACATTTTATTCCAATTCTGGTCAAAAATATTAGTAGTACTCTCTAGCTCGTACTTCCCCTCTTGTAAATTTAATTTTTCTCCGCTAATCCATTTTATGTTATCTACACGCAAATTATTAGCATAGATGGTAGCGCTATAGATAGGCGTTTTATTTTGCATTGTTGATGTACTACTGCATGCACCTAGAAATAATAGAATCATCATACACGGGAACATTATTTTTTTCATCGCAGCCTATCGCTCCCCCTCAGATTGATATATTCGCCTTAATTCTCCCCGCTTTTCCTCGGTTAATTCTTTTTTTGGGATATCCTGAATCGCAGCTTCTAGGGCATATAAGAAATGAAGGCAGGCACCGTCATCCACTAGATGTTTGACGCGTAAATAGGCTTTTTCTGTTCCTATGGCTCGTAATTCTTCGGCTGATTGTATTCCGACTGCATTCAGTTTTTCTCCATTGACAGCTCCGAGATTTTTCATATCAGATATTTTCATGTTTGCTGGCCTCCCGAACTTTTTCTTTTATTATAGTAAAACAGTGATGAATAATCTACTTTTAGATTGCTCATCACTGTTTTTTTAGATATTCTTGATTTGATTTAAAACTTGTTTTTCGAGGTTTTGTAAGCGCCCTCTTGCTTCTTCTTCCGTTTCTCCTACACAACTGAAATAGATTTTGCATTTTGGTTCGGTTCCTGATGGTCGGATGCAGAACCATGAGCCGTCTGCCATATAGAATTTCAAAACGTCTGATTTTGGCAGGGCTATTTTTTGTGTTGTTTCTGTCTCTAAGTCTTTCGCCAAGCCGGTTTGGTAGTCTTCTTTTCGGATTGCATCTTCTACTGTTGTTGCGCGCATTGTTTGCATGATTTTCTGGATTTTTGCGACGCCTTCTTCCCCTTTTGCGGTGATCGTGTGCAAAGCTTCTTCGTGATAGCCGAATTCGTCGTAAATCGTTTGCAAGCCTTCGTATAGTGTTTTGCCTTGTAATTGGAAGGATAGCGCGACTTCTGCTGTTAAAAGTGCCGCTTGGATGGCGTCTTTATCGCGGACGAATGGTTCGACGAGGTAGCCGTAACTTTCTTCGTAGCCGAATAGGAATGTGGCTTCTCCTGAGGTTTCCCATGCTGCGATTTTTTCACCGATGAATTTGAAACCGGTTAGCGTATTGTAGGTTTTTACGCCGTATTTGCTGGCGATTTTTTCACCTAGATCGCTGGTCACGATGGTTTTGATGAGCGCGCTGTTTTCTGGCAAGTTCGGCTGGGTGACTAAATAGTGTAGCAATAAAGCGCCCAACTGATTTCCTGTCAAAATTTGATAGGCGCCTTGTTCGTTTTTCACAGCCACGCCAATCCGGTCGGCATCGGGATCTGTTGCCATCAGGATATCGGCGTCACGGCTTGCTTCGATTGCCATCGCGAACGCGGCGTGGTCTTCTGGATTCGGCGACGCAACTGTCGGAAAAGCACCATCTGGAATCGCTTGCTCTGCCACAACGCGGACATTCGTGAAACCTGCCTGTGCCAAACTCTGCGTGACGAGTGGTCCCCCTGTCCCATGAAGCGGTGTGTACACAATGGCAAGCTTTGCGCCGTAATCTTTTGCCAGATCTGGATTTTGCGTCACCGCGCGGACTTTATCTAAATAAGCCGCGTCCGCCTCTGCACCGATTCGAACGAGCAACCCGTCTTCGATGAGCAACGATTCGTCACCTACCGGAATCGCGAACAAGTCGGAGATCCCCGTCAAATAAGCCGTTATTCGATCCGCAACGTCTAGCGTAATCTGGCACCCATCCGCTCCGTAAACCTTGAAACCGTTGTACTCTGCTGGATTGTGGCTTGCCGTAATCACGATTCCTGCCGCCGCGCCCCATTCGCGAACCATGAACGACAACTCCGGGGTTGGGCGTAGCGCGTCGGATAAATAAACCTTGATTCCAGCTGCACCAAGAACGCACGCCGCTTCCAACGCAAATTCCGCTGAAAAATGCCGCGAATCATACGCAATCGCCACGCCATCCGCCTGACGTCCCTGTTCTGCGATATGTGCCGCGACGCCACTCGTGACCCAGCGAATCATGTATGTATTGATTCGATTCGTGCCGCAACCAAGTTCCCCGCGCATTCCGCCAGTCCCAAATTCCAAATAGCGATAAAAATGCTCCCGTTTCGTTTTTTCGTCAGATAATTCCGTCATTTCCTGTTGAAGCGCCGCATCGTCCTTCGACGCCACGCTCCATTTTTGCCAATTTTCCTGCCAAGTCATCGGCTCTCATCCTCCAGCTGCTGCAGAATTTCAGCCAAACTCATCTCGCAACAAGCCATCGACGTATCCGCCACACCGTAGTACATTTTGACAACATCGCCTTCTACAATCGTGCCACAGCCAAAAACAACATCGCCGAAAAAGCCATTTTTCTCATAATCCGCTTCTGGCTCTAAAATCGGCGTTTCTGTCCGCGCCAGCACTTTCATCGGATCATTCAAATCGAGTAGGACCGCTCCCATACAATAGCGATGTTCTTTCGTCGCGCCGTGATACAGCTCCAGCCAACCTTTTTCCGTCTTAATTGGCACGGCACCGCCACCGATCCGGCCGCTATCCCAATAACCATCACGAATGCCGAGCAAATGACGGTGATCGCCCCAACTATGTAAATCAGGTGAAGACGCAATCCAAATATCCAAATTCCCAATACTCTTCAAACTCGGACGATGTAACGCGTAATATTTCCCGTTCACTTTTTCTGGAAAAATCAGAACATCTTTATTCTCCGGTGCAAAAATGTTTCCTTCGTACTCATAACTCACAAAGTCCTTCGTTGAAACCATCGCATCCGCCACGCCCATCTCAGAAACCGCGCTGAAATTCACATAGTAAACGTCGTCGATTTGCGTCACGCGCGCATCCTCAATACCGAATGTTTGATATTCATTAAACGGATACAAAAACGGTTTTTCATCGACCGTAAAGTTGTGCCCATCCTTACTTCGCGCAATTCGAATATAGGAAAGCGACGTCAAATACGTGAAACCTTCCATTTTATCTTTTTCACGAATCATTCGCGGATCTTCAAAGTCATATGTCGGGTCATCCAATCGGAACTCCAAGATATCTAATTCCTTCGTTTCCATATTAAAAATTGGTGCCTTGATAATGTTCGGATCCTCACTAATCGGCTTCTCTGCCACACGTAAAAGCAATAAAGTCTCATCTTTATATTGAGCCACACCCGCATTAAACGCCCCTAAAACTTCAAAATCTGGGCGATGCGGTGCCACATCAGCCGGTGTAATTAATGGATTTTCCTCATAACGATAAATATTCATAATTCCTAATCTCCCTATCCTTCAAATTTCACAAACGGATCACGAATCGTGCGTTTCTGCGCGTCCGCATCACTTATTCCAACATATAAATCAGCTGTTCCAGACACATTCCGAATCAATCCACCGCTGAAAACAACATCTTTCAAATCCGGTCGTTTCGTCGGTCCCGCAAGAAAATCCGCACGTTCGGCGATAATTTCCATTGGGGCCTCGATGGCACCCGTTTTCGGGTCAATCATGCAAATCGCCGCGTAATAATGCCGATCGCCAGCCGCATCAAAATTAGCAATATGGCTGAGCACGCCTAATTTGCCATTTTTCAAAAGGTGCATCTCGTTCGCGCCACCCCATTCGTCTTCCGCAAAATGTGGCGGTAAGAGTGGTGCGCCTTCAATCAAAGCCACCGTCAAATCCTCTACTTTCTGAATCCGACAAAAACCAATTTTGCCACACCCACCTTTTTCACCCTGCGGACGCGTCAAAACGACAATTTCCCCACTCGGCAACTGCTTCAACCGCAAATCCTTCATGCCAACCGGGCCTTCGAAAAACAGCGTCAAATCCGCGATTCCCTTGCCACGATACAAACAAGTCCGCCACGCCAATTTCTCAGGATCTGCTTCACTTGGAAACACTTCCACGCCACCAATAATCAAATCCCCATCGATGCGCGTCATAAACGGATCCTGCAGCGCCAATTTTGGCATATTCGCAAGCCTTATCCACGCCAAGTCCTGTTTTTCAAAAAAGCCGATTTCCGCCATCTCACTGTCCCGCGACTCAATCCGACCCGCAATCACTTCTTTGCCATCCACAACGAACGGCGCCGTAATGTTATACACATCCTTGTCACCAGCGCCAACAAACGCCAGCCGCTCCACTTTTGCAGGCACATTCCCCGCCCGATATTCCTTCAATAAAACCGCAATCTCGTTCATAATAAACTCCTTCATATCTTAAAAATTACCGCCGCAAACGCTGGTAGCATAATCCTATCCGCGTCCACAACCACATCCAAATTCGCTAAAACAGGCGTCAAATCGCCCCACTTGTTCTCCATCTCACGTGCCGCCCCGAAATTAAGGCAAACCAGATGCTCGCCGCGAACATACGTCAACAACTCACCATCCACCTTAAAATCACGATATCCCGGCTCACAAAAATCCGCCGTTTTTCGAAGTGCAATCAACGCTTGATAGAAAGCAAACATCCGCTGTCCACGCGCAAAATCAGGCGTCACTTCACCAATCCAAGCCTCCGTTTTATCCGAAAACCCTTCCGGCCAAGTCATCGGCGCCCTCGCCTTATCCCGCGTCTTCTCCTGCGCCGCGACCAACGCCTCATGCTCCGACTTCCCGTCCTGCAAAGCCAACTCATACGCGTAAACGCCCTGCACATCCCGCATCTCGCGCATCGACTCCGGCACAAAATCTGCCATCCCAATCTCCTCGCCAAAATACACAAATGGAACACCGTGCGCTGTCAACATCAGCATCGAAAGCAACTGCGCCACATCCTCACGCCCGTCCGCCAAACGATTCCACGAACGACTCATATCATGACTCCCGAAAAACAACGTCGGCATCCGACCATCCGCATACACCTGCTGCATCCGCGCAAGCTCCGCCACAATCCCGTCACGGCTCGCCACACTGCCAAAATTAAAGTTAAACGTCACGTCCAGCCCGTCCGACCCAGCGTACCGTTCAATCTCCGCCAAGTTATCCGAACTAATTTCGCCCACCGTGAAATAATCCCCACGCGCACGAATCCGTTCGCCAATCTCCGCCATTTTCGCCATCATGCCCGGCTGATCCTTATCGAAAACGTGCTGTTGCTCACCGTCCACAACCGGATTATCCATAAAGTCCCGCGTCAACGTCAAATTATTAATCACATCGAGCCGGAACCCGTCCAATCCCTTATCCAACCAGAAATCGAACACCTTCCAAATCTCGCGCTCCACCTCCGGATTGGCCCAATTCAGATCCACCTGCTCCGTCGCAAAACTGTGATAATAATACTGCTCCGTCCCCGCGTCCCATTCCCACGCCGAACCACCGAAAAACGATTCCCAATTATTCGGCGCATCCTGCCAAACAAACCAATCCCGTTTTGGATTCGTTCTCGAACTTCGCGATTCCACAAACCACGCGTGCTCCGTCGACACATGATTCACGACCATATCCGCAATCACCCGAATCCCGTGCCGATGCGCCTCAGCCACAAATGCCTCCAAGTCCGCCATCGTGCCATAATCCGGATCCACCGCATAATAATCACTCACATCATAGCCATTATCCACTTTCGGAGACGGGTAAAACGGCGTCAACCAAATCCCACCGACGCCAAGCTCAGCCAAGTAAGGCACTTTTTCAAGCAAGCCCTTAAAATCACCAATCCCGTCCCCATTACCATCCTTAAATGACGGCATATAAATCTCATAAAAAACCGTTTCCTGCCACCATTTCAGCATCTTTCAAACCCCTTATTTCAATGTAAACTGCATACCCTCTTGGAATTTTTTCGAGAAGAATAAAAACAGAATAATCAGCGGTAAAGTCAGCACAACCGACGCCGCATACATCGGACCAGGATACGTTGCGTAAGGTCCAAACATTTGCGATATCAGCACGTTCAGCGTCACCGTCTCATCACTTTTCGTCACGATTAAATCCCATAATAGGTTCGTCCAACGATCCGTGAACAAGAACAAGAAGATAACCGTACTAATCGATTTCGACATCGGTAAAACAACGCGGAATAATATCTTCAAATCGCTTGCCCCATCAAGCTTAGCCGCCTCAATCAACGTATCCGGAATCGCCTTGAAAAAGTTCGTATACATAAAAATCGCCCACATACTCATCATCGTCGGAATAATCATCCCAGCGTACGTATCAAGCAAACCTACATTCGTAATCATCAAAAATTGCGGAATCAATAAAATAATCGCCGGGAAAAACATTTGGAACAAAATCACGTTATTCACGAACATTTTCCCTTTAAATTTCACTTTTGCAAGCGCGTAACCGACCATAATCGCAAATAACAACATCAGTCCCGTCGCAATCGTCGCTACAATAATCGTGTTAATAAACGCTTGAATCCAAGGTGCCGGAGCCGATATCGCCGCATCTCCGAACAACCAACTCCAAGAACGCGTCGTGAACTCAGTCGGAAACAATTTTCGGTCGACCTGATCCCATGCCGCAAACGAGTTGAGTACGAGATAAATAAACGGATAAATCATGACTAATAGAATCAATGTGGTTAACGTATAACGAACCGTCATCCCCCACTTACTTTTACGACCAACCATTTCTCTCGCCCCATTTCTCTAGTCCTTTTTTAATAACACCAATCGATGCAAACGTCACAACAGCCGCCACAAGCGAGATTGCCGAAGCATAGCCTGATTTCAAGTTAACAAATGCTTGGTTATAAATCTCCATTTGCCACGTATTCGTCGCAAAGTTCGGCCCACCGCCAGTTAGCTGGTAAACCTCGGTGAATATCCCGAAACTCACGCCTACCGCCAACACGATTACCGTGAAAAGCGCAGGATACATCATCGGAATAGTAATTTTCCAGAAGGTGCGGAACCTGCCCGAACCATCCATCGCCGCCGCCTCGTAGATTTCTTCGTTAATACTAGATAATCCTGATATCAAAATCAGTGCGTAATACCCTGACATTTTCCAAGCAATCATCAGCGAAATAACGAATAGCGATGTCATCGGCGTTCCTAACCAATCGATATTCAAGCCAAAATTGTCACGCAAAAAGATGTTCAGCGGACTGTTATAAGATAGCAAACCTTTCACGATCAAAGACGTCACAACGCCTGATGAAAGATAAGGCAGGAAAAAAGCAACTAAGTATAAACCTTTGAATTTCGGTAACCCGTTCACAAGTACCGCAACGACCATAGACATAATAATCGCGAGTGGTACGAATACAATCAAGAACTTATACGTCACCCAAAACGAGGCTTTCACCGCTGGGCTTGCAATCGCTTTTGTGAAATTATCCAGTCCAACAAAATTGATATCTGGACTCATCATATTCCAATCTGTCACGGAGAGCCAAATCGCCCAAACGAGCGGAATTAGAAAGAAGATAATCGTGAAGATAACATAGGGGCTGGTGAAAGACCAGCCCAATTTATTGTTTAGCTTCTTCATTTCTGAAGCACCTCATCCTCAGCTTTCTTCATGTCGTTCCAAGCTTTCGCAGGTTTCTTCTCACCACGAACCACTGGATTCCAGGCTTGTTCACCGATGATTTGTTGAATGTCATTGTAATCCGCATTATCCATTGCTGGAATCGCGTACGGTACGTTTTCTGCGTATACTTTTAGCGCTGGGTTTTCTTTGAAGAACTCGGTGAATGTTGCGTTCTCTGTTGCATCATCACGCGCTGGAATTAAGTTTGTTGTTTCGAGGAACTTCAGATCATTTTTATCGTTGCTGTAAACGAAATCTAGGAATTTAACCGCGGCTTTTTTCTCCGCATCTTTCGCTTGTGCGTAGAACACGATTCCTTTTGCATCCGAGTAGGTGTTTACATTCTTCTCATCTTTTAAAGCATCTGGAACTGGCGGTGTGCTAACCGTGTATGTTTCGCCATTTTTTAGCTCTGGGAATTTCTCTGCCCAGTTCGGGAATGACCACGGACCAAGATCAGCCATGATGCTCGTTCCTGTTTCGAATGGATCGGTTGCTTGACCAGCTAATAATAGGTCGTTTTTTTGCAGCTCAGACATGAACGTTAGCATTTCTTTTCCAGCTTTGTCGTCCGCTACAAACTTACCATCTTGTACAAACGGGTTACCTTTTGAAGCCGCATTGTACAGTGGGAAGAAATCAAACCAACGCATCCAAGCTGTCGGATCCGCCAAATCTGCTTTTGCCCAAATCACTTTGTCTGGATATTTCGCTTTTAGTTTCTTACCAGCAGCGAGCACATCACTATATGTTTTTGGCGTTTCATTCACACCAATTTCTTTCAAAATATCAGTACGCCATGCGAAAAGAATCGGGTTAGAGTAAACTGGGAACACATATTGGTTACCATCCGAGAATTTCCAAGCGTCAAGGCTATCAGTCATTTTACGTTTTTCAGCCACTTCTTTCATGCCGTCGATTTCATTGATTGGCACGATGGCTTTACTGTCCGCCAATTGTGCGGCAAAGCTACGATTTATATTTTCCGAAATAGTCGGCGCTGTTTTCGACGCGATAGCCGCTTGCACCGTTGCTTCCGAAGATGGACTTTCTTTCATTTGTGATACTTCTACTTTAATATCTGGATTTTCTTTCTCAAAAGCTGTTGCCATTTCTCCCCAAAACTTCATCTGTGTTGGATTTGGCGCGGCCCAAAATGTTACTTTCGTCTTGCCATCAGCCGACGCGTCATCCTTACTTCCCGAACCACATCCCGCTAGCAAACTCCCTACTAATGCTACGGATAAAACAGAAAACACCACTTTTTTTAATTTCATCTTTCATGTCCTCCTAGTTAGATCATATTGTAATTTTGTAAGCGCTTGAATTACAATTACATTATTGCATTACATTTTTGTAATGTCAACAATTACTTTTTGTATAGAAAGCTTTTAAATACTTCAAGGGCAGTAATTGCACAATTTACAATAACATTACAAATAACATTACTTTTCAATTGCATTCTGTCGCTAATACTCTTATAATGAAATGAGAGAAAGTCCCATCTAGGAGGAAAATGAATGAAAAAAGTCACAATGCAAGATATCGCAGACGCTTTGCAGATTTCAAAAAACTCGGTATCACAAGCCTTAGGGAATAAAAATGGCGTTGGCGAGCAAACAAAGCGGCTCGTTTTACAAAAAGCAGATGAAATGGGATATCAATACAAAAAAGACGTGGTTTACACGCCTACCGACAATCAATTTGCGCTAGTGGCAACCGAATTCGCCCTATCGCAAAAAAGTTTTTTTGGTGAGATTTGTTTGAGTTTAGAGCAGGAAATGACGGCGCGGGGCTTTTATTTAATGACGCTTGCTGTTGGTCCAGAAGCCATTGCTGCGAAACGTTTGCCGCGTGAATTAGAGGAGAAGAATTGGCGAGGAATCTTTATTTTGTCGCATATTAGTGATGTTTTTGTGAAGCAGATTTTGGAATTGGGGATGCCGACTGTGATGATTGACCACCACGATCCACATTTGCGGACGGATACGATTTTATCACAGAATAAAGATGGTGCATTTGTGGCCGTGGAACATTTGATAACGCTTGGGCACGAACGGATTGGCTTTGTTGGCGATGTTGATTTTTCGCCGAGTTATGAGGAACGTTTTGAAGGATATTGTAAGGCGATGCGGCATTACAAGTTGCCGGTGAATTCGCACTATACAATCACGAGTATCAAAGAGGAGCAGGCCGCGTTGTTTCAGGCGTTGGAAGGCTTGGAGGAATGGCCGAGCGCGTGGTTTTGTGTGAACTCAGGACTTGGCTTTATTTTGAATTCCTATTTTCAGTCGAAGGGATTTGCGATTCCAGAACAGGTGTCGATAGTTTGTTTTGATAATACGGAATTCGCGATTTTGGCACAACCACCGCTGACGACGATGTGCACCGATTTGCGATTTATGGGGAGAAAAGCCGCGGAAACAATGGAATGGCGACTGCGAAATCCGAGTGCACCGATTGTGAATGTCGCGATTGGGACGGAGTTGGTTTTGAGAGAATCGACTGGAAAACTGATGGACTAATTCGTTAGTACATAGAACAATAAGGACACAGCGAGTATAAGCCGTGTCCTTATTGCTATTTATTTAGGCAATGCTGATAATTCTTTAGCGATGTCTAGATAAAAGGCATTAACTAGCGAAGAAGATTTATCACCAATACCATTAATGTCTAAGTGGTCCCAGCCTTGTTTAGCCGGATAATAGCTCCACTGGCCTTTCACCGGTTTATTATCTGCTTGTTTTGCCAAAGAATCAAATGGATAGTAGCTAGAAATAACATTGACTAGGCCGTCACTTGCTGCCCAAGAATCGTCTATTTTCATACCATTTGATGCTGTTTTTCTGAAACTGTTCATATATTTTGCGCCCGGAATGATGGCTGGGAACATGGTGAGTACAGGGATTTGTTGTTTGAAAATCGGTGTTTGTGTCGTTGCTTGCCCTGTATGTGAAAAATAGTATACATCGGATTTTGTTTGCATATTTTTTTGATTCGCAATGACGCCTTCCACCGATAAATCGTAACTGGAAATATCTTTTGAATCCCAAATAGAGCTACTGAAAACTCGGTCATGATACGCCGACAAAAGCTCATACGGTTGACGTTTTAGACCAAATTGATCTAATTTGAAATCGTAGACAACCGGATTAAGTATTTTACCACTGAGTGCGCTCATACCAATAATCATATCTTCAATGATTGGCACAAGTGCATTGTTATCTTCGGCAAAAGAGGTGCCATTATTAGGTGTCGCAAGGGTAGTTACACTTTGTACAGAATGCTTTTTGCCAACAAATAATGGAGAAATACCTGCTTCTGGATTTGCTTTATAATATGCTTGTTCTTCTGCGTTTCCCTCTTCCAGCATGCTTGTCAGTTGGCGAATCGTCAAACCTCCCATACTGTGCCCAACCAAATGAATCTTGTTCACATCGCTCCATCGCTGATAAATCCCTGGGTAGGTACGCCCATATCTTGCATGTTTTTCTTTTGCGGCATGTGCCGCGCCATAGTCTACAGTTCCTCCCATGATATACGCGTAGAGCTCTGCTGTACGATCCCAGTTACTAGACACTGGGCCAACTGCGGCTGTATACGTTGGATAACCATTCTGCTTCAATACTTCTTGAATATCGTTTAGTCCGCCCCAATATTTGAAGCCTAATACTTCATTTCGATCCCAGCCAGTCAAACCGTGAACGAGAATAATTGGATAATCGTTTTGTTTTGCCGCTGCTACCGTTTTCTGATTGATCCCTTGAAATGATACACAAACTAGAAATGCAACTACCGCTAAAAAAATAGTGGCTTTACTTTTAAACATGAATTCCCCTCTTTTCTCAAATTTTCGAATTTTTCTCTATTTTCTTTCTAACAAAAACTCCCTTCCTGTTATTAAACTTGGATTATGGTATAGCTTTTGAATATATCTTCATGATGATGCCAAGTAATAACTTTTTATAGTATAAACTGTGTATACATAAAAATCTAGACTTATAAGTATTAATAATCATTAAATAGCGCATTTTTGAGTATAATTTCACTATTTAGTCACAAAATTAGGATATACTTCTTTTTCATGCCCCAATTTGAACATAAATTGAGACAAAAAAAGTAATACCAGACTCGAATATCTAGTATTACGTTTTTTATTAGATTATTTACGTTTTAATTTAACCACTGTTCTGGGGCTTTATTCCATTCTTTCAACGTTGCCATGTCACCTTCTGATACATAGCCTTCGTCCAGCGCGACTTCTAGTAGCGTTTCATAATTCGTAAGTGCCGCAACTTCCACATTCGCCGCGCCAAGCAATGTTCTTCCTTTTTCTAATCCGTATGTAAAAATAGCAGCGATTCCTAGTACTTCGCATCCTGCTTCGCGCAAGGCTTCTACGGCTGTAATCGAGCTTCCTCCTGTTGAAATCAAATCTTCAATCACGACTACTTTTTGACCTTTCTCGATTGGACCTTCGATTTGGTTGCCTTTGCCGTGTTCTTTTGCTTTGGAACGGACGTAAACCATTGGCAGGTCTAGGAGGTCGCTTGCCCATGCGGCGTGCGGGATGCCGGCTGTTGCGGTTCCTGCTAGTACTTCGACGTCAGGAAAGGCGGTTTCGATTTTTTCTGCCAGTGCTTTTGAGATAAATTGGCGTGTTTTTGGAAAGCCTAATGTGAGGCGGTTATCGCAGTAGATTGGCGATTTGATGCCGGATGCCCACGTGAATGGATCGTTCGGTTGGAGGAATACAGCTTTTATTTTTAGTAATTGCTCGGCTACTTGTTTTTCGGTTGTCATTTGTTCCACTCCTTTAAAATGGTTTCGTATGCTTGGTATGGGTCGGTTGCTTTGGTGATGGATCTGCCGACGACGATTGCGGTTGCGCCGATTTCGCGGGCTTGATGTGGTGTTACGACGCGTTTTTGATCGTCCTTTGTGTCGGTGTCTAGGCGAATTCCTGGTGTGACACGTAAAAATTCGGGACGGGTGATTTCTTTAATTTTTCCAGCTTCAAGCGCAGAACAAACGACGCCATCGAGACCTGCTTCGTTCGCGAGATTGCTGTAGTGTAGGACGGAATCCATCAGACTTGCTTGGATGAGTTGGTCAGACTGCATTTCTGCTTCGCTCGTGCTCGTTAGCTGCGTGACAGCGATGAGACGCGGACGGCGGGAAGAGCTGGAACCAATTTCGAGGCCTTCGAGTGCGGCTTCCATCATCGCGCGACCTCCTGCAGCGTGCACGTTGACCATATCGACGCCCATGCGAGCGAGCCCAATCATCGCGCTTTTGACGGTGTTCGGGATGTCATGCAATTTTAGATCGAGAAAAATTTCGTGACCGTCGTGTTTTAAGCGCTCCACCAGGTGTGGACCTTCTAAGTAAAAAAGTTCCATGCCGACCTTGACGGACAGCGTGTCTCCTTTTGGAAATCGTTTTAAAAATGCTTCGACTTGGGCGTATGAGGCGAAATCGAGTGCGATAATTGGCTTTGTCATGCGTTTGTTCTCTCCTTTTTTAAGTCGGCTAATGTCGTGATTCCTAGTTCGTCCATGCGGGCTGGCAGGGCGTCGATTAAGTTCGGGCAAATATACGGCTCGGTAAAATTGAGCGTGCCTACTGCGACGGCATCTGCGCCTGCGATGAGGAATTCGAGGACGTCATCTACGGTTTGGACGCCTCCCATGCCGATGATTGGAATGTTGGAAACGGCGCGTACTTGGTGGATCAGGCGAATTGCGACGGGTTTAATGGATGGTCCTGATAAGCCGCCAGTACCATTTGCCAGTATTGGTTTGCGCGTTTTGAGATCGAGACGCATCCCCAGAAGGGTGTTAATCATCGTGAGTCCGTCGGCGCCTGCTTCTTCGATGGCTTTCGCGACTGGAACGATATCGGTTACGTTTGGCGAAAGCTTTACGTAGATTGGAACACTGGCAACGGCTTTGACTGCTTTCGTGAGTCGATAGGCTACTTCTGGATCGGTGCCGAATGCGATGCCGCCATGCTTCACGTTCGGACACGAGATATTAAGCTCAATCGCCTTGACGTTTGGCGCATCGCCAATTCGCGCGCAAACTTTGACGTAGTCTTCTTCGGATGCGCCGGCTACGTTCGCGATGATTGGCGTGTCGAAGCGCTCTAGCCAAGGCATTTCGTGCGCCATGACGTGATCGAGACCTGGATTTTGGAGGCCAATCGCGTTTAACATACCGGATGGTGTTTCCGCCACGCGCGGCGTTGCATTGCCGTAACGCGGTTCTGGCGTCACTGCTTTTGCCATGATGGCCCCGAGCAGGTTCAAATCGTAAAACTTGCTGTATTCTTTGCCGAATCCGAAACAACCGGACGCGGGCATGATTGGATTTTTTAGTGATAATCCTGGTATTTCAACGGCTAAACGGTTCATATGACTACCTCCCCAGCTCGGAAAACCGGGCCTTCATCGCATGCTTTATAGCTTTTCGTCGGGTCATCGGTGCGCTGACAAACGCAGGCATAGCAAGCCCCAACGCCGCATGCCATCCGTTCTTCTAGCGACAAAAACGTCCGCGGGCCCGCAAATCGTTCGGAAACCACGCGTAACATCGCAGTTGGCCCGCAACTGTACACCGTATCTGGCACAAAATCCAGCGCATCGGTTACCGTCGTTACAAAACCTTGCGTGCCTCGCGTTCCGTCCACCGTTGCGACAAAACAATCTCCCAATTCTCCCATTTCCTTTTCATAAAAAACATCTTTCGCAGAGCTAAAACCTAAGACAAACGTCACGGTCGATCCTTGTGCTACCAGTTCTTTTCCGAGCTGATAAAGCGGCGGAACCCCGATCCCACCTCCGATTAATAAGGCATGTTCGCCAGGTTTCGTTTCCGTCGGTGCAAAGCCATTTCCAAGCGGGGCGATGACATCTAGCGCATCCCCACTTACAAGCTCCGCAAAATCCGCCGTCCCATCCCCGTCCACGCGGTACAATAGCGTGCACTCCTTCGCCTCCTTATCAATCGCACAAATACTAATCGGGCGTCGCAAAAGCAAATCCGCTCGCCGAGGTTTGAGCTGCATAAACTGCCCCGGATTCATCTCCAGAACAATATCCCCTTTTAAAACCAGCTCAAACACCCGATTCGCGATTAACTTTTGACTGACTACTTCCATCTTTGTTTGTCTCACGTTCTTCCACCCCGTTTTCTTAAACTGTTTCGATCACTCGAGCAGGTTGCATAGCTTCCATTTCAAACGACCGTGATTCGAGCACCCGCAAAATTGCTTCTGCTGTATCTAGCGACGTACAAACCGGCACACCGTTTTCGACCGATTCCCGACGAATTTGGAAACCGTCACGCTCTGGTTGTTTTCCAGTCGTTAACGTGTTCACCACAAGCGTTACCTGCCCATTACGGATGTAATCCACAAGCGTTTCTTGATTTTCGCCGATTTTCTTCACTTTAGAAACTGGAATGCCTTGCTCTTCTAAAACAAGCGCTGTTCCAGATGTCGCCATAATCGTGAAGCCGATATTTTTGAAGCGTTTCGCCAGTGCCGTTGCTTCTGCTTTATCACGATCCGCGACTGTCAATAGCACCGTTCCGTAATCGAGCATTTTCACACCACTCGCCACAAAACCTTTATACAGCGCTTTTTCAAGCGTACGATCTTTCCCCATGACTTCTCCGGTCGACTTCATTTCAGGGCCAAGCGACGTATCTACGCTACGCAATTTCGCGAACGAGAACACCGGTACTTTAACAAAAATTTCTTGTTTCTCTGGCGCCAAACCTTCTTTGTAGCCAAGTTCTAACAATGTTTTCCCTAAAATGACTTTCGTCGCCACATTCGCCATCGGAATATCGGTAATTTTGCTCAAGAAAGGTGCGGTACGGCTTGATCTCGGATTGACTTCAATCACGAAAACCTCTTCATCCGCGACAACATATTGAATGTTCAGCATCCCGATGATGTTCAGACCTTTCGCAAGTCGCGTCGTGTAATCAACAATTAGATCCTTGACGTGTTGCGACAAGCTTTGCGCAGGATAAACCGCGATTGAGTCACCAGAATGGACTCCCGCGCGTTCGATATGTTCCATAATACCTGGAATCACAACGTTCACACCGTCACTAATCGCATCCACTTCCACTTCTTGGCCCTGCACATAACGATCGACAAGTACCGGATGTTTCGGATTCACTTTTACCGCGTTGTTCATATAGTAGCGCAACGCTTCTTCTGATTCCACAATTTCCATGGCACGACCCCCGAGCACGTAAGATGGGCGCACCAACACCGGATAGCCGATACTCGTTGCCACCGCAATCGCTTCATCAATCGACGTCGCTGTTTTCCCAGCAGGCTGCGGAATACCAAGTTCCACGAGCGCTTTCTCAAACTTATCACGATTTTCCGCGCGATCGATGTCCTCTAGCGAAGTTCCAAGGATTTTCACGCCGCGTTCTGCCAAACCGTCTGCCAAATTGATCGCCGTCTGACCGCCAAATTGTACCACAACGCCTAGCGGTTTTTCGAGTTCAATCACATGCATCACGTCTTCTAGCGTCAACGGTTCAAAGTAAAGTTTGTCCGAAATACTGAAATCCGTCGAGACCGTTTCTGGGTTATTATTGATGATAATCGCTTCATACCCCGCTTGCTGAATTGCCCAAACCGAGTGCACCGTCGCGTAGTCAAACTCAACGCCTTGCCCAATCCGAATCGGCCCAGAACCGAGCACAATCACGCTTTCCTTCTCCGTACGAATCGATTCATTCTCATCCTCGTAGCTGCTGTAGAAGTATGGCGTTGTTGACTCGAATTCCGCCGCACACGTATCCACCATTTTGTAAACCGGGATAATTTCCGCTTCCTTACGAATATCGTACACCTCAAATGCCGTCATATCCCAAAGTTTCGCGATGGCACCGTCACTGAAACCGTTCCGTTTCGCCGCGCGCAATACTTCCAAATCCCCAACATTCGCCGCGATTTCCGACTCCTGCTTAATGATTTTCTCCAATTTATATAAGAAGAACAAATCGATCTTCGTTTTAGCGTGTAAATCCTCAATTGTCCAGCCTTTACGAAGCGCCGCAGCTAAGAAGAACAAGCGATCATCTTCTGGGAAGCAAATTTTACGTTCCAATTCTTCCAAACTCGCGTTCTCTGCCTCGTCCAAATACAGATGCGTCGTCCCGATTTCAAGCGATCGAACCGCCTTCAAAAGTGACTCCTCCAAATTCCGACCAATCGCCATGACCTCGCCAGTCGCCTTCATTTGCGTCCCTAAACGGCGATCCGCTTTTTCAAATTTATCAAAAGCAAAGCGTGGAATTTTCGACACAACATAATCAAGCGCTGGTTCAAAATGCGCGTAGGTCGTTCCTGTAACCGGATTCTTCATCTCATCGAGCGTCAAGCCCACCGCAATTTTCGCCGCGAGTTTCGCAATCGGATAACCCGTTGCCTTCGAAGCAAGCGCTGACGAACGACTCACACGCGGATTTACCTCAATCACATAATAATCGTAACTATCCGGATCAATCGCGAGCTGCACGTTACAGCCACCCTCGATTTCAAGCGCGCGGATAATTTTCAGCGACACATCACGAAGCATTTGGTACTCGCGGTCCGAAAGCGTCTGGCTCGGCGCCACAACAATCGAATCCCCCGTATGAATCCCGACCGGATCGATGTTTTCCATGTTACAAACAACCATCGCATTGTCATTCGCATCGCGCATCACTTCATACTCGACCTCTTTAAAACCAGCAATACTGCGCTCCAGCAAACATTGCGTCACTGGACTGAGTTTCAAGCCACTCGCCACAATCTCCGCCAAATCCGCGTCATTCAGGCAAATCCCGCCGCCCGAACCACCAAGCGTATAAGCTGGGCGTACAATCACCGGATAGCCAATTTTTGCAACAAAGTTCTGCGCCTCTTCCAAGCTGTGAATAATGTCACTCTCCGGAACCGGCTCGCCAAGCTCATGCATCAAATCACGAAACGCCTCGCGATCCTCCGCCTTCTTAATCGCCACCAAGTCCGTTCCCAAAACTTCCACGCCACACTCATCTAGAATTCCCGCTTCCGCAAGTTCCATCGCCATGTTCAGTCCCGTTTGACCACCAAGCGTTGGCAAAATCGCATCTGGGCGCTCCTTCCGAATAATCCGCGATACAAAATCAAGCGTAATCGGCTCAATATAAACCTTGTCCGCCATCTCCACATCCGTCATAATCGTCGCCGGGTTCGAGTTCACAAGCACCACGCGGTATCCTTCCTCTTTCAAACTCAGACACGCTTGCGTCCCTGCATAATCAAATTCCGCAGCTTGTCCAATCACAATAGGGCCAGAACCAATCACTAAAATAGTTTCAATATCCTCACGTTTAGGCATTTTGTTCCGCTCCCTCCTTCTCCATCATCGCTATAAATTGGTCAAATAAATAATTCACGTCACTCGGTCCAGGATTCGCTTCCGGATGGTACTGCACCGTATAAGCTGGAAACTCCTTGTGCGCCAAGCCTTCCACCGTTCCATCATTCAATTCGATGTGCGTCACGACAATATCTTTTCCAATAAGCGAATTCGCATCAACCGCGTAGCCATGATTTTGCGCCGTGAAATCAACGCGTCCCGTCGCCAGCTCCTTCACAGGATGGTTCGCCCCGCGATGCCCGAATTTCAGTTTAAACGTATCCGCCCCGTTTGCTAAAGCGAAAAGCTGATGTCCCAGACAAATCCCGAACAGCGGCACTTTTCCTTGCAAACCGCGAATCATTTCCACCGCTTCCGGCACATCTTTCGGGTCTCCCGGTCCATTTGAAAGCATCACACCATCCGGATGCATCGCCAGAATCTCCTCCGCCGTCGTATTGTAAGGCACGACCGTAATATCGCAGTCCCGCTTATTCAACTCGCGCATAATGCTACTTTTCACGCCGTAATCCACGAGCACGACGCGTTTTCCTTCACCCGGATTTGTAAATGCCTTGGAACAAGAAACCTCGCGCACTTGATCGACCGGCAAGCGCACCGAACGCAAATGATGCAGTAAATCCTCCCGATTCGCCTTTTCCGGAGCCAAAATCCCTTTTAGCGTCCCTTCCTTACGAATAATCTTCGTCAATTTCCGCGTATCAATCCCCGCGATCCCAGGAATATCTTTTTCCTTCAAAAACTGATCCAGCGTCAATTGGTTGCGCCAGTTCGAAGCAAATTCCGCCGCCTCACGCACCACCACACCTTTTACAGCCGGGTGAATCGATTCAAAGTCGTCACGATTCACGCCATAATTCCCAACAAGCGGATATGTAAACGTGATGATTTGCCCGTAATAACTCGGATCCGTAATCGTTTCCTGATACCCCGTCATGCCTGTATTAAAAACCACTTCTCCGATCGTTTCGCGGTCGCTACCAATGGCCTCACCGATAAAAAAGTTCCCATCTTCCAACATCAAAATCCGTTTTGCCATGCGTTACTCCACCCCTTCTTCAAAAACAAGCGCGCCTTCTGCAAACGTCGCTACTGGCCAACCAACACAACTCCAACCAGTAAATGGCGTATTTCTACCTTTTGATGCAAAATTTTCTGGGTCAATCGTGGCTTCTTTTTCCAAATCAATGACCGTCACGTCCGCAACCCCACCGATTTCAAGCACACCGTACGGAAGATTAAAGCACGCCGCAGGTTTCACCGTCATCCAATCAATCAATTGTTTCAGCGTCCACTCACCCGTCTTCACAAATTGCGTGTAAAGTAGTGGGAATGCCGTCTCCAAGCCAACGATTCCAAACATCGCTTTTTCCATTGGCACGTTCTTCTCCTCTGCCGAATGTGGCGCATGATCCGTCGCGATAAAATCAATCGTTCCATCAAGCAACCCTTCCAACAATGCCGCATGATCTTCCTGAGCGCGCAATGGCGGATTCATTTTCCAATTCCCGTCATTCTCTGGAATATTCGTCTCATTCAAAATCAAGTGATGCGGTGAAACCTCCGCTGTTACGCGAATCCCAGCCCGTTTCGCATCACGAACCGCACGAACCGATTCCTTCGTCGAAATGTGGCAAACGTGATAATGACAGTTCGCCGCTTCCGCAAGCAACACATCCCGTGCAATTTGAACCGACTCCGCAATATTCGGAATCCCAGCCAAACCATGCTCCTTCGCAAAAATCCCGTCATGCACGACCCCACCATACACAAGCGAATTATCCTCACAATGCGCCACAATCGCCATATCAAGCTTCCCTGCTTCCAACATCGCCTCATACATCATGCCCGCCGTCTGCACACCCACACCATCATCCGTGAATGCAAACGCGCCAGCCTCCTTCAAAGCAGCAAAGTCCACCAACTCGTCACCCTTCAAGCTCGACGTAATCGAAGCATAAGGCAACACACGAACCGCAGCCGTTTCCTTAATCCGATCCACAACCTGCGTCATCACTTCCGCCGTATCCGGCACCGGTTTCGTATTTGGCATCGCACACACCGTCGTGTACCCACCACGAGCCGCAGCCGCCGTCCCAGTCGCAATCGTCTCCTTATGCTCCCCACCTGGTTCCCGCAAATGCACGTGCACATCCACGAGTCCCGGTGCGATCAATTTTCCAGCGACATCAATTACGCGCGCGCCTTCACTCGCCTCAATCCCGTCACCAATCGCCGTCACGCGACCATCCTCAATCGCCACGTCCTTCACTACCAAATCCCCAGTTTCCGTCAACACTTTTCCATTTTTCAATACGTACATGTCGTCACCCTCGTTTCTTTGTCTTGGCACACAGCCTCTAAAATTGCCATTCTAATATACACACCATTTGTCATCTGTTCCACAATGCGCGATTTTTCGCATTCTACTAAACTATCTGCAATCTCCACATCCCGATTCACAGGACTCGGATGCATAATAATCGCGCGTTCCTTCATCTTCGCCGCCCGCGCTTCCGTCAAGCCATATTTTTCATGATAATCCGACTTCGTAAAACTCAGCAAACCATCATGCCGCTCCTCCTGCACACGCAAGAGCATAATCACGTCCATCTGCTCCACCAAATCATCCATCGCCATATACGTCCCAAGCTCCGCGCAACTCTCACGCATCCACTCCGGCGGCCCCGCAAAAAACACCTCGGCACCAAGACGTTTGAGCGCCTGCATGTTCGAATTTGCCACTCGGCTATGCACGATATCCCCGACAATCGCGACCTTCAATCCTTTAAAACCGCCAAACTCTTCCTTGATTGTAAATAAGTCCAGCAACGACTGACTCGGATGTTGCCCACAGCCATCGCCACCATTCACAACCGCAATCCCTAATTTGCGAAGTGGCTCATAATAATTCTCGTCCGAATGCCTGATAACCGCTACATCCACACCAATCGCCTGCATGGTCAGCGCCGTATCGTATAACGTTTCCCCTTTTGTCACACTCGATTTAGATGGGTCGAAAGATAAAACATCGATGCCAAGCTTCTTCTCAGCCATTTCAAAACTATTATGCGTTCGCGTGCTGGCCTCAAAAAACATATTTACCGCATACATTTGCTTTTTCGGAGTCCAAATTTCTCCTTGCTTGAAACGCGCTGCTTGCTCCAATAACTCACCAATCTCCGCTACAGAAAGCTCTTCCATCGACACTAAATCCTTCATTCGAACCGCCACCTTTTCTAAAAATTAGATACTATTTATAGGAAAACCTCTAAAAAATTGCGCTTTTTCAGAGGTCTTCGTAGATGTTATTATTTATGTGCTTTAGCCTCTGGTAAGACTAAATTTAAGATTATTCCAAGTAGAGCAGCCATCGCCATACCTTCCAGTTTGAAAGAACCGATTTCAACTAGCAAGCCGCCGATTCCGACAACAAGGACAACCGATGCAATAATCATGTTGCGGTTCACGCTAAGGTCCACGTGACTTTCAATCATCATCCGCAGACCACTCGTTGCGATAACACCGAACAAGAGTAAAGAAATCCCGCCGAGCACCGCTGTTGGTACCGAAGTAATCACCGCATTAATGTAGCCGATAAATCCGAACGCGATAGCCAAAACCGCCGCACCCCCGATAACAAAAACACTGTACACCTTCGTAATCGCCAGCACCCCGATGTTCTCACCGTATGTCGTCACAGGCGGCCCACCAATAAGTGAAGCAATAATCGACGCCGTTCCATCCGCAGCAAGCGAACGATGCAACCCTGGATCTTTAAAAAAGTTACGATTCGTAATTCTGTTCAAAAGTAGCTGATGCCCCATATGCTCCGCCATCGTCACAAAAGCAAGCGGCGCCATCGAAAGCACAACCGTCAGCGTGACAACTGGATCCATATTCACAAACGGAACCGTAAAGTCTGGCACTTGGAACAGGCTCGCATTTTGAATCAATGTATAATCCACTAGCCCAAACGCCATACTCACCAGGTAACCAATGACGAATCCGCATAGTATCGGAATAAGTCCGAAGAATCCTTTGAAAAACATCATCGCGACAATCGTCACGACCAGCGTTATCAGCGCTACCAGCAAGATTTTGTAATCATATTCGCCACCATTATTCGTCCCCATCGCCATCGCCGCAGCGCTCGGTGCCAGTGACAAACCAATAACCATGATAACCGGTCCAACCACGATTGGCGGTAATACGCGCTTAATCCACTCAATTCCCACATAATAAACGAGCAGCGCCACAATCGCGTACACAACCCCAACCGAGAACGTCCCGACCATAACCGCTCCAGGCCCTCCGCCAGATTTCGCCGTGAGTAGCATCGTTATCGGCGCTATAAACGCAAACGATGAACCTAAGTAAGCCGGAATTTTGCCTCGCGTAATAATTAAGTAAGCAAGCGTCCCAAGCCCACTCGATATCAGCGCCACACTCGGATTCAAGCCCGTCACAGTCGGTACAAAGATCGTCGAGCCAAACATCGTGAACAGATGCTGGATACTAAGCACAATCCATTTATTCCAAGCCGGCTTCTCGTGAATATCTAGTACCGGTTTTACGTAATTTTCAGGTGTCGTTTCTTCTGTCATTTTACTCCCTCTTTCCGACTCTAAGTCATAAAAAATACCCCTTGCCAAATTGCGACAAAGAGCAGCTATGTACTGGATTTAGGCTAGACCTATTCTCCATTCATCACCCTTTATCAGCCTCTCTGGACTGCCCATTAAAAGTGTATTATTTAATTATTGTAACAGCATCCGCCGCATGATCGACGTCCGCCAAGTGTACCTCTACCCGTTCTTCACTCGAAGTCGGAATGTTTTTACCAACAAAATCCGCTCGAATCGGTAGTTCTCTGTGTCCCCGATCTGCTAAAACCGCCAACTGAATCCCAGCCGGGCGTCCTACATCCATCAGCGCGTCCATTGCGGCACGCACCGTTCGGCCTGTATACAGCACATCATCGACCAGCACAACCTTCTTCCCACTAATATCAAAAGGAACATTCGTACCATTTAGCGATGGCTCAGAAGACTCATTTTTAAAACTCAAATCGTCTCTGTAAAGCGTGATATCAACGTCACCGACCGGAACCGTCACGTCCTCAATCTCCTTGATACGAGCCTGCAAACGATTCGCCAGGAAAATACCTCGTGTTTTAATGCCGACAAGCGCCAAATCCTTCGTACCCTTATTACGCTCGATGATTTCGTAACTCACCCTTGTAAGCGCCCGTTTAATCGCCGCCTCATCCATCACAACAACCTCTTCTGGCATTCTCTTCCCCTCCCATATCATTTAAACAAAATAAAAACCCTCTGCCAAGAGCGCAGCAAAGGGTATACGTATAGAATCCAATTGGGCATAGAAACTCCCAAATCACGTTACCTTCTTAGCCTCTCTGGACTATGTTAAAGGACTGTTATTTAACTAGGTTCAGTTTATCGTACTAGACTCGGTTTGTCAACTAGTTTTATCTTGTATCGCATAAAGTACAAATATGGGGTTAAAAACCTGTCAAATCAATTAAAATGCGACTTTGGAAATAAGCCCCTTTTCAGGCTATTCCTATGCTATAATAAGCGCACGGAAGTCCTTTGGGCGGATAAGCGTTTCCTCAGAAAGGAGGCGTTGTCATATGACAGTAACGGACATCATTGCGCTTTTTGCGATGCTTTTCACAGGTGGTATATTTCTGCTTGCACTGTTGACATTTTTCTTGCATTTAACGCAAAAAAAATAATCCCCCTAGGCCGCCAAACTTAGTGGATTATTTCTCATCATGAAAGGCTGTCCGCCCTTAAAGCGGATTCCGTACCGTCAGTTGCTTTTCGACTGACGGTTCTTTTATTCACTCTAGTATAACATGGATCTCAAAAAATTAACATCCCAATCACAACTTCATTCTCTTAAACTTTCCAAAGCTTCCTGAAAAACCTCAGGTAACGGCGCCTCAAACTTCATTCTCTCTTGCGTTGTCGGGTGTGTAAATCCAAGCTCTGATGCGTGTAAAAATTGGCCTTCACCTTTAATCGTGTTCTTCAATCCGTATTTTGGATCGCCTGCAAGTGGATGCCCAATATATTTCATGTGTACGCGAATCTGATGTGTACGGCCAGTCTCTAAACGGCATTTAATCAATGTGTAACCTTTAAAACGTTCCAACACTTCAAAATGCGTGCGCGACTCTTTTCCATCATTCACGATACCCATTTTTTGACGATCTTCTTTAGAACGGCCGATTGGAGCGTCAATCGTGCCTTTTTGATGCTTGATAACACCGTGCACGAGCGCTATATACTCTCGATCACTCGTTTTATCGTAGAGCTGCTCGGCCAATGACTCATGCGCTTTATCATTTTTTGCGACCATCAAGAGACCGGACGTATCTTTATCAATACGATGCACGATGCCTGGGCGAATTTTGCCATTGATGCCAGAAAGATCTTTGCAGTGGAAAAGTAAGGCGTTGACAAGCGTTCCAGATGTGTGACCTGCGGATGGATGCACCACCATGCCTTGCGGTTTATTCACGACAAGCACGTCCGTATCTTCATAATAAATGTCGAGCGGGATATCCTCAGCCTCAATATCGAGTTCTTCTGCTTCACGAACGATATACGTGATTTCATCGCCTGTTTTACATTTGTAGTTCGCTTTTGTTTTCTCGCCATTGACTAGAATTGCGTCATCTTTCAGCAGCGTTTGTATGCCAGAACGGGTCATTCCCAATAGTTCTGCGAGACCTTTGTCCAAGCGTTCGTGATTTAGTTTTTCCGGAATAATTACGGTATTTTGCGTCATTTTTTCGTTCCTTTCGATTTGCGATCATCCAAGAACACGTAGACAATGAGTAAAATCACGCCTATCGTCAGACTTGCATCCGCGACATTAAAAATTGGGAAGTAATAATTTCCCCAAATTGTTTGTACAAAGTCAACCACTTCTTGATGGAGAATACGATCGATAAAATTCCCAATCGCACCGCCTAAAACAAGCGCTAAACTTACACCTAAAAGTTTACTATTTTTCGCGTAACGTTGCATGAAGTAAATGAGTACGCCGATCACAACGAGCGTAATCAGATAGAAAAACCACATTTTTCCTTCCAAAACACCCCAAGCAGCACCGGAATTGCGATGCGATGTGATATTTAGAAAACCTGGAATGATTTCCACAACTTCCCTTAGGTCTAAATTTTGCACGATGAGCCATTTGGTGAACTGGTCAATCACGATAATAACAAGTGCGATAAGATAATAATAAATCACATTGATTCCTCTTTTCTTTATTTTATGTAGATAATCTGAGCCTAGAACTGTTTCTAGGCCCAGACCACACTGTATCACTGCACGATAAATTGTATCAAAAATAGCGCGGCAATGATATACATGAGTATCGGGGTACGCGTTCGATTTTTTGAGAATAGTCTCAAAATCGGGTACGCGATAAATCCGACCGCAATTCCGTCGGCGATACTGTAGGAGAATGGGATAATGATGACGATAAGCAGTGCTGCAAAAGTATCCGCCGCGTTGCCAAAGTCCATCTCTTTGATTTCCTGTAGCATCGAAATACCGATAACGATTAGAATCGGAGCAATCGCGCTGTTTGGAATAAATGAAATGTACGGCATTAACACGAGCGATGCCAAGAAAAAGATAGCGACTGTCACAGATGCCAATCCTGTTCGCGCCCCACTTGCCGACATCGAACCACTTTCTAATGCCGAAATTGTCGGGCTTGTGCCAAATAATCCTGACAAGAAAGCTGTAAAACTACTCGCTTGTAGTACGCGTGGCAATTTCTCCATTTGGTCTAGTTGTTTCATTTGACCATGCGTTAAGCCTACCGTTTCAAATACAAGCACCATCGTCAGTGAGAAAACGCTTGTCCAGAACGCGATTTGGCTTACACCAGTGAAATCAGCCTGAAAAAGGACGTCTTTCCAAGGTGCCAAACTGAGCGAATCCTTCGAAACCTCGCCGTGAACACCGAAAAGAACACTGACAACCGTTCCAATCACAAGGCTCCACAAAAAGGCTCCCGGTATTTTTCTGACTAGCAGAATCATCGTGAGTACAAGCGTAATCAACGTGGCCAGCACAAATGGATCATGCATATCGCCAAACGCTAAAATCGAATGTTCTCCACGCGATACGATTTGTCCTTTTTCAAGACCTAGCAATACCAAAAATAGCCCTAATCCGACCGTGATTCCCTGCTTTAAAATCAGCGGGATCGTGTCGTTCAACTTTCTAGCTAACGGTGTAAATGCTAAGATCATGAATAAAAAACCACTGACAACAACGACGGCTAGTGCTTGCTGCCATGACAATCCGAGCGTTTGCACGAAATTGTACGCGAACAGTGCGTTGATTCCCATTCCTGGCATCAAAATAAGCGGTGCATTTGCCCAAAAACCCATCACCAAACAACCTACAACAGCTATAAAAATCGTTGCAAGAATGGCGCCTTGATACGGTACACCCGCTTCTGCCAAAATCGAACTATTGACAACAATAATGTAGACAACGGTGAAGAAACCTATCATTCCAGCTAAAGCTTCCGTTCGAACCGATGTCCGATGCGCTTTCAACTGAAAGATTTTGTCCAAGAATTTTTGCATCATAATTCCTCTTTATTCAATTATCCCTCTCCCAACCCGTAGAGTCTCGCCCCTACCACGAACCCTTATTATAACAGACACAAGCGAATTCGCATAGAGCTTTACTTTCCAGTTAGAGAAAAAGACCTCCACATTTCCGTGACGGCGCACTATTTCCTATGCTATAATCGGGTGTTGAAGTGTTTAAAAAGAGAAAGGGGAGCTCCGTTTTGGAACAAACATTCACGCGCAGTGAAAAATGGCGCCAATTTTTAGTTATTTTCACGCCTGTTGTTATCTCGCAATTGATGCTGTTTTCGATGGCTTTAATTGATACGATGATGTCTGGGCATTATTCCAATGAAGCGCTCGCCGGGACAGCTATCGGGAACTCGTTATGGGGGCCTTTTAACGCTAGTTTATCTGGGTTATTGATGGCCGTGACACCGATTATTTCGCAGCTGATTGGCCGTGGGGAGGGTCATGATATTAAACGAACTGTGAGCAATGGACTTTATATCGCGGTCGGACTCGCCGCCTTGTTATTAGCGCTTAACTTTTTATTCGTTCCTTCGATTTTGAGCGCGATGGGACTTGAGCCTGCCGTTGCCGATATCGCAAAACATTTTTTGAACGGGATTTGTTTCGGTATACCGGCCTTCTTTTTTTATTCCGTTTTGCGTGCGTTTATTGATTCGCTAGGGCTGACGCGAGTTACGATGATGATTACGTTGATTACGGTACCGGTGAATATTTTCTTGAACTATTTATTGATTTTCGGTAATTGGGGCTTTCCTGAAATGGGTGGCGCCGGAAGTGGCTATGCGACTGGAATTACGTATTGGGTCGTGTTGCTTGTGACGATTATTTTGATTCAAAGTCAAAAACGGTTACGCGATTACCATATTTTTTCTGGGTTCGCAAAAGTGGACTGGGGAAAAATACGGGAAATTATCAAACTTGGTGTGCCGAACGGTTTGACGATTCTTTTTGAAGTGAGTATTTTCTCAGCGGTGACGGTGTTTATGGGGCGTTTTGGGACAGATACTATTGCGGCGCATCAATCCGCGATAAGCGTGCCAACATTGCTGTACGCGTTTCCGCTTAGTATCGCGGCCGCGTTAACGATTTTGGTTGGGTTTGAGACGGGAGCAAAGCGCATTGTGGACGCTCGGAAATACCGCCATATCGGAATGATTTCTGCGATCTCTATCGGAGTTTTAAACGGTATACTATTGCTCGTATTTCTTGACCAGATCGCCTTTCTCTACACCTCCGATCCCAAACTCGCAGATTTGATCACGCATTTCTTGATCTACGCTGTTCTTTTCCAATTTGCTGATGCGCTATTGTCACCAGTTCTTGGAGCACTGCGCGGATATAAAGATGTAATGGTGACCTCGGTCGTCGCCTTCATCTCGTATTGGGTGATTGGACTGCCACTTGGATTGATCTTATCGTACACAGATCTCGGACCATTCGGATTCTGGATTGGCCTCAGCGCTGGACTGTTTATCGCCGCGTTCATCCTCTCCATTCGCGTCCGTTTTACAGAACGAAAATTAATGCAACTATAAAAAAGGAATGTGATGACCTCGCCGGTATAGCGATGCATCACATTCCTTTCCTCATTTTTTCAAGCCTTCATGAATCTTATCTATATTCCAACGCATCATTTCCAAATACGAGTCTCCCGTTTCTCCTTTTCTCGCGGTAGAATCTGTGAAAAGTTTAGCCGAAATTGGCACGTCTGTTTCGCTCGACACGCTCTCCATGCTACGCGGATCAACGCTTGTTTCCACGAATAAAACTGGCACTTTCTTCGCGCGAATCGTTTCAATAATCTGCTTCATCTGATTGGGTGTCCCTTGATTCTCCGTATTTATTTCCCAAATATAAGCCGCATTTAGTCCATACGCCGCGCCAAAATACTTAAACGCGCCCTCACTCGTCACCAGCGTCTTATGCTCCAAATCCGCAAATTTTGTCTTCGCTTCTTTGTCGAGCGCGCCTAACTTCGCGATATATTTCTCCGCGCGTTCCTGATAATAATCTGCATTATCCGGGTCTTTCTTCACCAACGTATCCCGTGCATTTTCCGCGTACTTGATCCCATTTTGCAAATCCAACCAAGCATGAGGATCCGTCTCGCTTTCCTTCCCTTTCGCCGTCAAAAACTTCGGCGCCACACCTTCACTCAGCGCTACCGCCTCTTTTTGACCAGAAGAAGCCATCAACCTATCAAACCAGCCATTTCCCGTCTCCAAATTCAGCCCGTTATTAAAAACCAAATCCGCATCCGCCATTTTTTGCACATCTTTTGGCAACGGATCATACTCATGCGGATCCGTCCCAGTTGGCACGATGCTGTACAGATCAATTTTATCGCCACCGACCTGCTTCACAATATCATACAGAATCGAATACGTCGTCACCACCTGCAATTTATCCGAAGCCGCCTTCTTCTCGTTACCGCCACATGCCGTGAGTAAAAAAATGCACAACCCAATCACACTCGCTAAAACCACTTTCTTCATTGTTTCACGCTCCTTCTTCCAAAAATAATGCCTTGTTTCGGCGAAAAGATAAATACGATAATAAATAACGCCGTCGCAGCGAGCACAATCGATGCTCCCGATGCCAAATTATACATGTAGCTAAAATACAAGCCAATAATCGCGCTGACCGCCCCGAACCCCGCCGCCAAAAAAAGCATGACCGACAAGCGATTCGTCAACAAGTACGCCGTCGCAGCTGGTGTAATCAACATCGCAACCACCAGAATAATTCCCACTGTTTGTAGCGATGCCACCGTCACGAGCGTCAACAATGTCATCAGAAAATAATGCAACGTCCGCACTTTTAAGCCATAACTTTCTGCCATCGTCGGATCAAACGAACTCACCAACAATTCCTTATAAAACAGCACCACCAGCAAAATAACCAGCGCACCGATACCAAATGTCATCCACATATCACTGCTCCGAACCGCCAGCACATTCCCGAACAAAATATGATATAAATCCGTCGAACTCTGCGCCAGCGAAATCATAATAATCCCGAGTGCAAAAAACGAGCTAAACACAATCCCAATCGCCGTATCATTTTTAATCCGACTATTTTGATTCACAAAACCTATGCCGAGCGCCGCCACAACTCCAAAAGCCGTCGCCCCTAAGAAAAAATTGATGCCCAACATATAGGAAATCGCAACCCCTGGCAAAACCGCATGAGAAATCGCGTCCCCCATCAGTGACATGCCCCGCAAAATGATAAAGCTACCAATCACGCCAGAGACCACGCCAACAACTACCGAAGTCAACAGCGCCTTTTGCAAAAATTCATATTGCATCAAACCTTCTAAAAATAACATCACTGAACACCTCCCCATCCGAATCCTTGCCCGTATGTTTTTAAAATGTTTGCTTCGGTAAATGTCGCCGCCGTCTCGCCATGTGCCATTACATGCTGATTTAGTAGAATAACATCATCAAAGTACTTGGCCACCTTGTGAAAGTCATGGTGGACAACAATAATGGTCTTGCCGGCATTTCGTAATTTTTTCAATACTGCGACAATCAGTGCTTCACTTGTCATGTCAATCCCGACAAACGGTTCATCTAGAAGAAAGATATCCGCCTGTTGTGCGAGAGCCCGCGCAATGAAAACCCGTTGTAATTGTCCACCTGAAAGCTCACCGATTTGACGTTTTGCGAAATCTAGCATTTCGACCTGCTTCAACGCTGTTCGTGCGATTTCGCGTTCTTTTTTTCTAGGAAGCTTGATGAGGCCGAGTTTCGGATAGGTACCAATGAGGACGGTATCCAGCACTGTGATTGGGAATGTTAAATCCACCGTATTTCTTTGAGGAACGTAAGCGATTTTGGCGCGCATGGCTTCGATGGGCCGCCCTTCCCAAGTTACCGTGCCGGACTCACAGGGGATTAAGCCGATGAGACCTTTTAGGAGTGTTGATTTTCCCGCGCCATTTGGTCCGATGATTCCTGTCATTTTTCTTGGTGATATTTGAAGGGAGATGTTCTCCACGACGCGTTTTTGACCGTATGATATGGATAAATTTTCGACTAGCATTCGTATCACCTTGTTTCTGATAGATTATTTTAGTCGCAACTAAAAATGTTTCCTTAACGCAACTTTATGATTAGTATAGCCTATTTTATTTGGTTTGTAAAGGAGGGAATTTAGAGACAAAAAAAGGATGAGAATCCAGTCTCTCGTTAGAAAGATCGGTTCTCATCCAGGAAACTTATTTTGTTTTTAGAGCCTCAATATGATTGTGAGCGAAGTGAGTATTCGTTCCATACCTTCACCTAGAGGAAGCACGGAGTCCCTTCGTTACTACTCAATGTTCACATTATTTCTAACTCAGCGTTCGTTTGACGCTAGCTCTCAGTGCTGTCTATCCTCAAGAGCCAGCCTCTCGGAATTTTCGTGGCCTCCGCAAAAACCAAGGACGGTTTTTCACTGCACCCCCTAACAAATTCTGTCGAGGCTAAACGGGCTCTTTCGGCTTTTCAGTTTTCAGCTAACTTCTTCAGCAGTTCCTGAAACTGTTCGCGTTCTTCTTCTGTAAAAACGGAGAAGCGGCGGACAATCATTTCTTTTTTCTTCTGCTCAATCGAGGCTACAAAGTCTTTCGCTTCCTCGGTTAACTCAAGCACCACAATACGACGGTCGACTTCGGAGCGGTGTCGTGTGATGAAATTATTCGCAACGAGGGAATCTGTAATCGCTGTGATGTGACTCGCTGATACGTCTAGTTTTTTTGATAAATCTGTCGTGCGATTGATTCCGCTCGAGATAAGACTGAGCACGCGAAACTCGCCACCGGTCAGCTTTCGGTCTAAAATGCCATCGACTTCATGGCGAAAACTGTTAAAAACACGCTTCACAGATGTTTCGATTTCAAGAAAATTATCCATGTAAAGCCCTCCTTACTTCAATTCTTCTTTCACTAACTCAACCGCTTTTTTCTGCTGTGGATCATTGGCTTTTAGTTCTTTCTGAATAGCAGTAATCAAGGCATCTGTGGTTGCACCAGTTACGATACCGTCCACTTTTAACTTGCTTGCTTCTTGGAACGCCTTCACGCCATCTGTTGTATCAGCATCGAATAGACCGTCGACTTTTCCGACATTATATTTAAGTGCAGCAAGCATTGTCTCGATCGTTTTCACATCGTCACCAAAACTGCCTTCTTTATAGGTTTTAGATGCATCTGGAATCGCCATCGTCGCATAGGCTGGTAACGCCACCGCTACGTCAGGTTTAATGCCTTTTTCGTGGATCCATTCGCCGTCTGGTGTTAACCATTTCGCAATCGTGAGTTTCAACAACGAGCCATCGCTAAGTGGTAACGCCGTTTGTACCGTACCTTTACCGAACGATTTCGCACCGACTAGCTTGATATCACCAGATTCACGCGCTGCTGCCGCCAAAATTTCAGAAGCACTGGCGCTACCTTCATCAATCAGCATCGTGACAGGAACCTTCACTTTATAACCATTGTGCGCACTGCTATCCGCTTTAATCGTTTGTTTCGAACCATCTTTCACTTGTTCTTGAACGATCACTTTACCATCTGGCAGGAATAAACTTGCAATATCCACCGCTTGATCGAGTAAACCACCTGGGTTCCCACGCAAATCAATGACTAAGCCTTTCATGCCTTTAGATTCCATATCCTTCAAAGCTTTTTCTAATTCACTGTACGTATTTTCTGAGAAGGTAGTAATTTGAATCGTCGCGATTTTGTCTGCGCCCATTTCTGCATAGACCGTTTCAATCGGAATCTCGTCGCGAACAATTTTCACATCAAACGGTTTATCCGTTCCAGGACGCGAAATCGTTAGTGTAACGCTCGTTCCTTTTTTACCGCGAATTTTCGTTGTTGCTTCGGTGGAAGAAATGCCTTTAATCGACTTGCCGTCCACTTCGATAATTTTGTCATTCGGACGTAATCCCGCCGCTTCTGCTGGAGAGTTCTTGATTGGCGATACAACGGTTATGTAACCATCTTTCTCCTGAATTTCTACGCCAATTCCTGAAAAACTAGAAGAAATCGTATTATCAAATTCCTCTGCTTCCTTCGACGTCATAAACGAGGAATACGGGTCGCCAAGAGATGCCACCATCCCGTTGATAGCGCCTTCCATCATCTTATCTGTATTCACATCTTTAAAATATTTATTCTGAATTTCATCGTACACATCGTAAAGCTTCGTGAATTCCTTGCGTTCAGGAATCGCCACTTTGACATGCTTGTCCCCGCCCACAGACATTACGAGCGCCGTTACTAAAGCCGTTGCAAAAACACAACCGAATAACAGCATAACAAACGGGAATATCTTCATTTTTACCAAGCCTTTTCGAGAGGTAGGCTCTTGCTTCTCTTCGTTTTTCGGCTCATTTGGATTTGTTGGTCCTTGTTCCATTCCTATGTTCACCACTTTCTCACTAAACACCCTAGTTATGATATTTTTAACTTTCCTTTATTCTATCAGCTTTTGCTCCGAATGGGTAGCTTTTGTTGCTATACCCGACAAAAAAGACGAGCCAAGCTGATCCAGCATTGCGGCCTTCCCAGTTCGACTCGTCCTATCTCCTCTACGCAACGACTTCATAACCTGCTTCATCCACGGCTTCTGCGATGGCATCTTGTACATTTTTCCCATCATCATACGTCACTTCCGCCGTGCCCGCTTCGAGTGAAATCACTGCTTTTTCCACGCCCTCGACAGACTCGATAGCCTCACGAACCCGTTTCTCGCAATGCTCACAGCTCATGCCTTCCACTTCTACTACCAACTTAGCCATTTCTCACCACTCCTTTGCTATCTTCTCTATTTTATTATACCCCACCCAGGTAATTATTGCACGATGGATGCCTACGCTTTCTTAGCTTCGGATTCATGCCATTCCAACAACCCATAAACCGCATTAAAAAGGTAAATCGCATATTGCGTCGCGATAATCGGATTTTTCGTATAAATATTAAGCGAAATCACCAAGATATTCATGATAATCCACAAATACCAGTTAAAACTAAACCGCGCAATCATTAAAAATTGAGCCGTCACGCCAAGCGCGAAAATGAAATTATTCAGCATCAATTGATACGGATCATTCGCCACCCCAAGAATCCCCGTCAAATACATATTCACAAAAGAAGCACCAATAATAAACAAAATCGCAATTCCAAAATGGCGTTCCGTCAACTTCCGCGGTTCAAGCGTCGCCTCCGCATCCATATGTTTTTTCCAAGTCACCAGTCCGAAAATATGCGTCACGAAATAGTAAAAACTCGGCAATGCCGCCCCAACATTCCGTCCTAAAAAATTCCCACTCATCTCACTAAACGCTGCCAACATGCCAAACACATTGCCGCTATTCTTCCCTTTTGCCAATAAAATTACGCAAATCAACCCACAGATTGCGCCCACATAAGACAATAAATAACGCCATTCAAAATTGACCAATGGATTCGTCGCTAAAAAAGCAACCGTGACAAGCAAAACACTGATATAAGGGTATACTTTATTCCGACCTATCTTCAAAACGACTGATTTCATCTGAATTCTCCTTTTTATCGTTCAGTAATTGTTCCACAAGCTGGATACTCTCCAGATACCTCTCCTCATAATTCCCCGACGTAATCGCCACATACGGAATCCCGTTTTCCTTCAATAAATGTTCCAACAAATCCTGAAACTCCTTGCGCTTAGCCTTACTTCCAAGATGCCGCAACCCATCGTTCACCCAAGGCGTATTATTCTCCAGCAAAATCACCAAATCAAAACGCTGCGTCTCAATCATCGCCTGCACAAACGGATGCTCCCGTCCCTCATACGTCATGCAAAACGCTTGCGTCGTCACATAATCCGTATCAATAAACGCCACCTTATTCGCATATTTCACCGCAAAATCAATATACTGCGCCTGCCCAAGCGAAATTTTGTCATAATCGGAAAATTGGAGCGCCTTCTCATTCCCACCAAGATGCGAAAAAACATAATCCCGTCCGTACTCCCAAGCACTCGTCGTGTTAAACGTATTCGCAAGCTTGTTGACTAGCGTAGATTTTCCACTCGATTCCCCGCCCAAAATCGCTACTTTCCGAACGAAAAACGGCTTCACCTCGGTTGGAATGTAGTCCCAATAATGAAACGGCTCCTGCCTAATTTGCGTCGCGCTAATATTCATAAACGACCGCTCCGCATCGATAACCACCGTGTTTACGCCCAACAATTCCTGATACCGAATCGCATCCTTAGGTTCACTCGAATAAATCGCGTTCGCCTGAATATGATTATCCGCAAGCAGCTTCTTCGCCCGAATCGCCCACTCATCCCAACCATCCGGATATGGCGGTATCCCATCCTCCGACAAATCATGAATTTTAATATTATCCTGGTACTTAAACGTCTGCAACAACCAGCGCCAGCGATCCTCCACAGTAGGCTGCTTCGTCATCGAACTCTTTTGAAAAAGCTCGAAATCACGCACATCATCATGGCAAAGAATCACGTGAAGCTCATCCACTTGGCTCGCCGCTCGCTGAATTAAATAAATATGCCCCGTATGCAGCGGGTAAAATTTACCGAACACAACACCGATATTTTTTTCACGCGGGGGGTATTCTAAATGAAGCACTTCATGCAAAGCCTGCAATTTTTGAGCGCTTGGTTCCTTGATTTTATTATTGATAAGTTGACTGAGATACCCTTTCGTGACACCAATCCGGTCTGCTGCTTGTTGTAAAGTCAGTCCGTTTTCTTTTAAAGCTAACTTTAAATATGTATACCGTTGCATCTTTATCGCTCCTTATTCGCATTTGTTTATTATATTAAACATTTATCCCGAAAAAGTCAATAGCAACTTAAAAATTCTATCATCATCGCTTTGCAAATCAAGTCATGCTATAATTATTTATATCATTTTGAGGAGTGTTGTTCATGGGTATGATTGGAAACTATTGCAAAATCACGCCAGACCAGTTTCATTCACTAAAAACCGGTCAAATAACCGTTTCAGAATTCCTGTATTCTGACAATCATGTACTAGAAGACGATTTACTAGATATCGATAAAGCTTGGGATTGCATCCATTTCGTTTTAACCGGAAAAGGAATGGTTGATTTAGTTGAACCTGAGTTAGAAATGTCTCCTATGTATCAAATCATTATGGGCGGTCAAGCAATCAGCAACGAAGATATCGGCTACGGCTCCGCTAGATATTTAACCCCCAAAGAAGTAAAGGCATGCCACCAAACCATTAAAAATATTACAGAGCATGATTTCAAAACCCGAGTGACTGCCGAACAATTAGTAGAACATCAGATTTACCCCCTATCGGATCAAGTCGACGAAGATTTTATACCTTACGCATACGAATATTTCCGCGATGTACAAGCATTTTTCGAACAAGCCAATACCGAAGAAAAATATATGTTGCTGTATATCAATTGAGCCATACAAAAAACGCTTAGAAGTCTGAAAATAGATTTCTAAGCGCTTTTTTATATTATTTTAATTTCACACGTTTCAAACGCAGCGCATTCGCCACAACCGAAACCGAGCTCCCCGCCATCGCAAGTCCTGCTACCCAAGGCGCTAACAAGCCAATCGCCGCAATAGGAATTCCTGCACAGTTATAAGCCAATGCCCAGAAAAAGTTTTGCCGGATATTTCGCATCGTTGCTCGGCTCAATTGAATCGTTTGTGGAACGAGCGTCAACTGATGGCCCACAAGCGTCACATCGCCCGTTTCAATCGCGATATCCGTCCCCGTTCCGATACTAATTCCCGTATCCGCCGTCGCAAGTGCTGGTGCATCATTGATTCCATCACCAACGAACGCCACGACATGCCCTTGTTTTTGCAATCCAGCCACGAGGTCACTCTTATCATTCGGCAATTGTTCTGCGTACACATCATCGATACCAAGCTCCGCCGCTATATTCTCCACAACCACGCGCTGGTCACCCGATGCAATCGCCGTCTTAACACCCAGCTCCTGGAGTCTCGAAATCGCTTCCTTTGCCTCTTTTCGCGGTGTATCCAACAAGCCAAACGCACCCGCAAAAACACCGTCAATGCTCATTGCCACAATCGTTTGCCCAGCTTGCATCCACTGCTGCATCACGTCATCCGCTTCCTTCTCGATAGCCACAGACTGCGCGATAAACCGATACGATCCCAACGACACTTTTGCACCGTTCAAAACGCCAACCATGCCATGTCCCGCTTTCGCCCTAATTTTCTCCGCACGTACCTCGTTCTCATCCACATTCTCTAAATATGCCAATACAGCCTTAGCAATCGGGTGTTCTGACTGCGCTTCCATCGCGCCCGCAAAACGCTTGAAATCCACATGATTATCCAGCATATTCGTCACGCGCAACTTCCCTTCCGTCAGCGTCCCCGTCTTATCAAAAATCACCGTATCCACTTTTGCCGTCCGCTCTAAATGCTCGCCGCCTTTAAAAAGAATCCCGCTTTCCGCACCTTTCCCAGTTCCCGACATAATCGCGGTCGGCGTCGCCAAGCCAAGCGCACAAGGACACGCAATCACGAGCACCGCAATCGCCACCTGCAGCGACTGATCGAGCACACCGCCCGTCGCAATCATCCAAATCGCAAACGTCACGACCGCAATCACCAACACAATCGGCACAAAAATCCCTGAAATCCGGTCCGCCAAACGCTGAATTGGCGCCTTCACACCCTGCGCCTCTTCCACCAGTTGAATAATCGTCGAAAGCACCGTCTCGTCCATCCGTTTCGTTACCCTCGCCTGAAATCCCCCATCAAAATTCACCGTCGAACCAATCACCGCGTCTCCCGCCTTCTTCTCCACAGGCACCGGTTCCCCAGAAATCATCGACTCATCAACGCTCGTCTCACCACTCAACACGACCGCATCAATCGGCACTTTTTCACCAGGTCGCACTAGAATCACATCGCCAATCGCAAGCTCATCCACAGGCACTTTCCACTCCTGATTCTCCCGCAAAACAACGGCTTCCTTCGATTGCAGTTTCAGCAAACCAGCAATAGACTGCGTCGTTTTCGATGTCGCGTAACTCTCCAACAATTTTCCAAGCAAAATCAACGTAATCAAAATCGCACTCGTCTCAAAATAATAATGCGCCTCCACATTCGGATTCACAAGCTGCCGCACATACTCCGCCAAGCTATAGAAGTAGGCCGACGACGTCCCCAACGCCACGAGCACATCCATGTTCGCGCTCTTACCACGAAGCGACTTATACGCCCCATCATAAAACCGCCAACCAATATAAAACTGAATCACCGTCGCCAAAATCAGCTGAATCGTTGGACTAATTACCGCATCCACACCCATCGCAAACGCCGTATGGTGCAGATAAGGAATGTGCGTCACCATCGTGAGCAACAACGGCAATGCCAAAATCGCAGACAAGATAAACCGCCGTACTTCACGCTTAAACTGCTTTTCCAATACCGCGTCCTTCTCCTCTTTCGACATTTTCTCCGCTGCATCATACCCCGCATGCTTCACAATCTCAATCAACTGCTCCGGCGCTATTTGCTCAGGATCATAATAAACCGCCGCACTCTCCGTCACCAAATTCACATTCGCCTTTTCCACACCAACCGCCTTATTCAGCGATTTCTCCACACGCGTCGAGCAAGCCGCACACGTCATACCAAACACATTTAAATCCTGTCTCTTCGCTTCCATTTCAAAAATACCCCCTTACTTATTTACGTTTTCGAAAACTGCCGTATCACTTTCAATAACTCATCCATCACTTCATCCGACTCACCATTTTGCGCCGCATCCACTACACAATGCTTCGCGTGATGCTCCAACACCTGCAATCCAACCTTCTTAAGCGCTGAATTAGCCGCCGAAATCTGCACTAGTATATCCACACAGTAACGATCTTCCTCGACCATTTGCTGTATCCCACGAACCTGCCCTTCCACACGCCGCAAACGATTCAACACCTGTTTCGTATCCTCCTCAGACCTTGCTACAATTGGTTTATCATGCGCCATCTCCAACACTCCTTCACTCAACTTTATATCTTCATTATACCTATAGGGGGTATATAAGTCAACTCACTTGTTTCTAACAAAAAAAGAACCCCCACATCACGTGAAGATTCTCTCATCTTATTTCGCCGTTCCACCATCAATTTTCTTCTGCAACGCCTGCACATGCTGGAAAAATTCCTCAAGCGTCCAATCATTCTCATAAATAATTGTCGCCGCATCCTTCCCGACATAGCGATAATGCCAAGATTCATATTGATACTGCGTCACAGCTTCTTTGCCTTTCATATACCGCAAAATAAAACCATAATTATGCGCGTTCTTCTGTAACCATTGCCCCTCAGGCGTCTCACCAAAAGCCTCTGTCAAGTTAAACCCTTGATCACGCGATGAAATATCCATCGCAAGACCCGTCTGATGTTCACTCGTTCCAGGAACAGCAACAGCCTCCTTCGCTTTCGCCTCGCCCTTCGCAGCAACTTCCGCACTAAAAACTTCCTGTTGGCGCTTGTACGAACGGTAGCCCGACACAGCATAAAGCGTTAAGCCATCTTGCTTCGCCGCCGTAAACATCGCTTCTAGTTGCGAGCCCGCTTCCTTACGCATCTGCGCTTTTTCAACCTGCGCATCACCAAACGAGAACGTCACATTCGGACGCACTAAATCAGGTGGTGAATAAGAAGATTGCAACGAATACTCTTTATTCGCAAGCACCAAAATATTTTCCGGGTTCGTAATATACTGAACACCATCTTTTTCCTCTAATTTATTCTGCTGGGCAATATACGGATAAAGCGGATCATTTTGATAATCCTTACCGCCCGTTTCCTTTTCAGTCTTTGTTTCGGTTTCTTTTTCCGCCTCTGTGTTCGTGTCTGTTTTCGCCGTTTCTGTCTCCGCGGCTGGCTTCTCGATATCTCCCGCTAAATAATCAGCTGATGTATGAAAACCTGCCAAACTCAGCGCTATCATGAATGAAATAAAATGCATCATCTTGTTTTGTAACCTTCTTTCGTTAGATTCTCCCTACTTCAACGTAGATTCTAACGCAACCACAATCATATCGTTAAAAGTCGTTTGGCGCTCTTCCGCCGTCGTTTCTTCCCCAGTAAAAATATGGTCACTCACCGTCAAAATCGCCAGTGCTTTACGCCCAAATTTCTGAGCAATCGTGTAAAGCGCCGCCGCTTCCATCTCGATTCCAAGCACGCCATGATCCGCTAATTGTTGCTTATCCAACTGCTCATTATAAAAACGATCCGATGAAAAAACATTCCCCACACGCATCGCTAAGCCTTTTTCAAGTCCCGCATCATACGCATTTTTCAACAAATCAAAATCAGCCACTGGCGCAAAATCAACGCCCGCAAACGTATTGCGATTAATTTGTGAATCCGTTGAAGCCGCTTGCGCAATCACCACATCGCGAACCTTCACGTCTTTTTGAATCGCGCCCATCGTACCCACACGAATCAAATTTTTCACATCATAACTTTGAATCAACTCGTTCACATAAATCGAAATCGACGGAATCCCCATACCAGTTCCCATCACCGATACCCGCTTCCCTTTATATGTCCCCGTATATCCAAACATATTACGAACCTCATTAAAGCAAATAACGTCCTCTAAAAAAGTCTCCGCAATGTATTTCGCACGCAACGGATCTCCCGGTAAAAGAATCGTTTCTGCAATCTCGCCTTGTTTCGCCTCAATATGAATACTCAATCTTAACGCCTCCCATTTTTTTCTTCATCCAAAATATAGTTACCCCATAAATCATCAAACAACGTCATGCTCGGAATATACGAAGCATTAAGCTCCAAATACTCACACAACTCATAATAATCAGTAGACTGCTTCGGAAAACTATGATCTTTAAAAGCATCATTCGCAAATTTCGTCGCCGCATCACGTTTGATGGTATCGCGATAAGTCATTAAATAGTGATAAAACGATCGTCCCAAGCTGTCCATTCCTCTCTTTTGTCAACGCGGCACATGCTGTAAAATTTCTTCACAAATCCGATGTGTTTCAAGCGCTGATTTTTTCGAAACAGGTTCCGCCTTACCTTCACGTACCGCAGTCAAAAAGTCCGTAATAATCGACTCGAATCCGCGTTTATAAAGCGTCGTCTCCCAGTCACCGAAACGCACAACTGAATGACCCGTTCCTTCATAGACATGCAGCTCCGTCACATGCTCCACTTCCCATTTCGCATCCGGCGTAAATACCGTCAAACGCTCCTCGCTCGTACCACTTTCCCGGTTCATCATCGCCGTCGCCGTCCGACCATTCGCCAAAAACTGCACCGTAATCGCTGATAACAAATCCCCACTCATCGTCGGGAAAACCGTCATCTTCTCCACTGGCGCGTCCAACAAATGAAGCACCGTATCCACCACATGAATAAAATCATCAAAGATAAATACCCGAGGCTCACTTGCCTGCGCTTTTCGGTGTTTTTGCATCAAGATCATATTCGTATCCGTTTTCTCCGCCAAAGCCGCATATCGAGGCGCAAAACGACGATTAAAGCCAACCATCAATAACGTATTTTTCGCTTCCGCTAGCTCGATTAATTCCTTCGTCGTTTCATAATCATCCGCCACTGGCTTATCCACATAAACCGGAATACCAGCCTCCAAAAATGCACGAACAATCTCCGGATGGCTTGCCGTCGACGTATGTACAAACGCCGCATCCACCTGCGCACGAATCATCGAATCCACCGAATGATGCGTATTATGAAAACGATATTTCTCACTAATCGCCTTCAACTTCTGAGAATCTCGCGTAAACAAATGCACTTCCACATTATCTAAATGCGCAAACACCGGTAAATAAGCCTTCTGCGCAATCCCACCTAAACCAAGCACAGCAATTTTTTGCATCGTCATTCCTCCTCGAAAAAATACAAACTAATACCCCTACCAATTCTATCACAACTTAGCAGGGGTATTCAATGCTGAAGATAGGACATACGCTCGATTTGCATAAAGCCAAGTACACTCCTACCCAATATATAAGGTGGTATGCAAGTCCTCGGCTTTACGCAAGCTTTTATCCAAACTTCATTAAAAATATGAATTATCACGTAAAAAACGGTAAATATTCGCCATATCCTTCTTCTTCAAGCGCATCTTTCGGTACAAAACGCAGCGCCGCCGAGTTAATGCAATAACGCATGCCACCCGATTCACGCGGTCCATCCGGGAAAATATGACCCAAATGCGAATCAGCATCCACCGAGCGAACCTCCGTCCGAATCATCCCGTGCGACAAATCCCGTTTTTCCAACACCTCAAGCGCATCAATCGGCTTCGTAAAACTCGGCCAACCACATCCCGCATCATATTGATCCAGCGACGAAAACAACGGCTTACCAGACACGATATCTACATAAATCCCTGCCTGATTATTATCCCAAAACTCGTTTTTAAACGGGCTTTCCGTGCCGTTTTTCTGTGTCACTTGATACTGCAATTCGTCTAGTTCTTTCAACCGTTTCGCTTTCTCCTCTTGATTCACAGCAAATCACCCTTTCCAATTGGCATCGATAAATGGGTCACGTCCCGAATGACTGCGGTAGTTCTTATAATGATTCGGATCCTTCTTATAAAAATCTTGATGATACTCCTCCGCCACATAAAATGGCCCAGCCTTCTCGATTTCCGTCACGACAGGCCGCTTAAAACGCCCACTCGCATCCAAACCGGCCTTCGATTTCTCCGCTATCACGCGCTGTTCCTCTGATGTATAGAAAATAACAGGACGGTACGACGAGCCACGATCCACAAACTGACCACCAGCATCTGTCGGGTCCGTCTGTTGCCAATATACCTCCACTAACTTCTCATATGGAAAAACAGCCGGATCAAACGTAATTTCAACAGCCTCCGTGTGCCCGGTCGTCTCACTACAAACCTCTTTATACGTCGGATTCACCGTATGGCCACCCGTATAACCCGCCACAACACTCTCAATCCCTGGTTGCGTATCAAACGGCTTAATCATACACCAAAAACAGCCACCCGCAAAAATTGCTTTTTCACTCATTATCTTACCTCCCCATCTTATTTCGTCGGTACCAATAGTGTAAACGAAATATCGTCTTTCTTCAAATCAAGCGCATCCACACGTACTCGCATGTCACCTTTTAGTTTCAATTTATTCATATCCAAATAAATTTTCTTACGTTTTGGCGAAACCGTTACCCAATCCGGCAATTCCACCTGATTCTGCACATATTTCATCGCAACAGAAACCGGAAGCGGTAACGCCCCAATTCTCAGATCCACTTGCTGCAAAACAATCACGCCATCCTTCCGCAAAGTTGGCGTAAAATTAAGCCCAAGATCCACTGGCTGTCCCAAAAAATGAGCCTCCGCAGTAAAAACAACATCATCCGCTAAATACACGTCATATTTGATATCCGCATCATTATCTTTCTGAAAATCCTGCAAATAATGCGCAATTAAAGCATTCAAATCCGCCTTATTCGTTGATGTTGGAAATTCCACCATATCCTTCGTGCTCACCATCCGCCCCGCATCTTCCGGCACATGTGGCGAAAACCAGAATATCGACATATAAATCCAACCAATGCTGATTATTAAAATCCCGACAAACGTCAGAAACGCCCATTTCCAGTAGTTTGTTTGCTTATCTTTTGACCTCAACAGCCGTCACCTTCTCTACTCTATATTTCCATTTTGAATCGATGTCACCATTTGTTTGTATAAAGCATCCGCCATTTTCTGATAGCCGGCATGATTTGGATGAAACAAATCGTCTGAAAGATTCGGATTTGCCTTTCCTTCTTTCGTTGCAGAACGCTCTTCCAACTGCTTATTCACCGAAATAAAATGCGTATCATTCACCTTTGCCAATGTCTCTTTTGTTGAGGCATTCCACTCGCTAATAATATCGTCAAGCACCTTCATCTCGCTAAAATAAGTCGTATACGGATTATAAATACCAAACAAGTATATCGGCGCATCCGGATTCAAATCGCGAATGTCATCCAAAAGTTTCGTCAAATTGGCGTCAAATTTCTCATTCGCCTTCGTAAAATCGGATTTCTTCGCATCCAATAATTTAGAACGAATGACTTTCACCACATCGTTCCCACCAATCGTGATTGAAATCGCATTGGCAGCTTTCACATCATCTTGAAAATCAGGTTGTGTATCCAAACGTTTCAGCAACTGGTCCACCCGATTACCGCCGACACCATAGTTCTCCGTCGTCACACTTCTCACATCTTCACGCTTGGCTAATTTGGTCTTAATAATCCCGACGTAACCGCCATCGTTTTCCTCATCGCCAGAACCTTCTGTTAACGAATCTCCCATCGCGACAAGATGGACCGAAACACGCGCTTCTTCACGCTTTCTCTCCTGCTCTTTTTGGATAAAATAAAAGGTAAGAATGGCCGCGAGGATGATGATAGCGATCCCCGCGAGCCAATATTTTTTCTTATTCAACGTCTTCACCTAACCTACTCTGTATAGTAAATCATCGCAAACGCGCCGTTTCCAGCATGTGTTGAGATAACCGAATCGGCATTTAACAACAATACTTCCGGCAAGTGGAAAATTTCTTTCGCATGTGCTCTGATTTCTTCGGCCATCTGCAACCCATTCGCGTGTACCACGTTGAATTCCTTGACCTTCTTCGTTTCTGCTTTTAACACGTCCACTAAATAATCCATCGTTTTTTTCTTACTGCGAATCTTAGCTTCTTCAACAAGTGCGCCGTCTTGTAATTTGGCAATCAACTTGATGTTCAAGAGACTTCCAATAATACCCTGCATTCTGCCGACACGCCCACCTTTAATGAGGTTTTCGAGGGTCACAACGCAAATATAAAGCTTTGTTTTCGCGCGAATCGATGATATTTTTGTTAAAATGTCTTCTACCGTATTTGTTCCAGTTTGCGCCATTTTCGCCGCTTCAATAACCTGAAACGCCAAAGCACGGGCGATGTAATCCGAATCGATGACTGTTACTTTGCCATCCACCATATCTGCGGCTTGTTGCGCCGTTAACACCGTACCACTTAGTTTCTCCGTTAAATGAATGGCTAATACTTCACTACCATCCGCTGTTAATTCCTCAAATAAGGCTACAATATTTCCAATTGCTGGTTGCGATGATTTAGGAAGTTGTTTCGAAGCTGCCATTTTTGCCATAAATTCAGCTGGCTCAATGTCCGTCGCATTGTATGTTTCTCCATCAATTTCGACGGTTAACGGTAGAATATGAATGTTATATTTCGCCACTTCTTCTGGCGTTAATCCTGCTGTTGAATCAGTCACAATTTTTATTTTTGTCATTATTTCCACATCCAATTCTAGATTTCTTCTTTCTATTATAGCAAGAAAATCACAATAGTACTATTCTAATAGCTAAATATCAGGCGGAAGTTGTACCTAAGAACGATGGTTTTGGTATTCTTTACACTATCTTAAACTTTCAAGGCTTTTTTTCACTTTCTATTTTCTCGAAAAAGGCGTATGATAAGAACAAGAATAGAAAATTTAATTTTTCAGAAAAGTTTGGTGATAAACATGCACGAAGCGTACAATTGGAAAGAAGAAGTCGCAAATGCGGTCACACATGGCGTTGGTTTTTTACTTAGTATTCCGGCTCTAGTGATGCTCATTGTTTTCGCAGTACAGCGGGATAACCCGATTTATTTAGTCAGTTTTTTAATTTACGGTATTTCATTGATGTTATTGTATTTCTGCTCGACGATGCTACACAGTTTCAAGCCAGGGAAAGCGAAACAATTATTTAATATTTTGGATCATGTCGCCATCTACGTTTTGATTGCCGGATCTTACACACCACTTGTTTTGATCACACTACAAGGATCGCTCGGCTGGACATTATTCGGCGTCATTTGGGGACTTGCCGCAGCAGGAATCGTGTATAAATGCTTTTTGCTCGGAAAATGGAAACTCGTTTCGACGCTTTTCTATCTATTGATGGGCTGGCTCGTCATGATTGCCATTAAGCCGCTCTATTTAACACTGGAACCAGTCGGATTTTGGTTGCTCGTCACCGGCGGAATCATGTTTACCGTCGGCGCGGTTTTTTACAGCATTCCAAAAGTTCCGTACATGCACGCGATTTGGCATTTGTTCGTCATCGCTGGCACTGGATTTATGTATTTCTGTATTTTGTTTTACGTATAATTTTGAAAGAGGCATCCGCGTAAGTGGATGCCTTTGTTTGCTTTATTTGGATGTCATCATTCCAAAAATGAGGAAAAATAGACATAAAACCAATAATACGAGCGCAGGAGAAAGCACCACGAACCAAACGAGAACAAATAAGGCTACGATTAAACTGATAAACAACGCCAAATGTATCCACGCAAGCCGTTCTTCTGGAACCCGATATAGATGAAATGTTCCTGAAAAAGCAAGAACGTACACCAAAACCGAGCTAAACAGGAAGAAAACAACGAAATGGTACGATATATCTGGCAAAACAAGCATTTTGATACCTGCCGCCGTCGTCGAGAGCGATAAAAACAGGAATAAGTGTCCATAAATAATCAGTTGCCCTGCTGTTTGCTGTTCCTTATCTAATTTTTTCTCCAGATTATCGAAATACTGCCACCAAATCAGTAATACCAAAACAATCGCGCAGGCTGCATAAAAGATCAGGCCCGCGTCCATCACTTCCGTCGACAACACAGAAATAATCGCAACAATCGATTCTCCCAACAGAATAATCGTGAATAAACCAAAGCGTTCCAATAAATGCTCCGTGTGAATCGGGACTTGTCGCAATCGCTTTCGCCCTATCAGCGGTACCAGAATATCCAGCACAATTCCTGCGTAAAGCATGATATAACGCCATTCTCCATCTAAAAATAGCGAGATGGAAGATATGAAAATCCCCATCCAGAAATATTTCCCTAGAAAAAGCGCCACATTCCGACGAGCCGCTTTTTCTTTTTTTGCGGCAAAAAGATATTGTATCGCCGTAATCATCCTCAATCCGATATAACCAATGAAAAAAGTGATATACGTCTCATCAAAATGAATATTGAAGCTTGAAATCATTAATAATACAAACATGATTTCGAGTCCAATAAGCAATCGTTGTGGTAACAAATCATTGCCATAGCGATTGATAAATAACGTCTGTCCCGTCCAAGCCCACCATAACGGCACAAACATCAGCACAAACTTCCAAAAAACACTCGCATCGACCACGCCATCTTCTATATAAAGCAGAACATGCGTGACAGACGCGATTGCCCCGACAAATAATAAATCAAAAAATAGCTCCAGCCACGTTACTTTCTTCGGCACAAAAAATCGCCCTCCCTTTTCTTTCGCTAATTATAACGAAGCTCTGCGTCGGAAGCAAAAATAGGAACTCTTATTTTTAATTAGTATGACACATTAAACATTTGCATTCTATTATGTCATACTATATAATAAACAGCATATCCTATATCGAAATGAGGTGAGCCAAATAAAGCTCTCAGCACGACAACTAGCCATCATCGAATTTGTAAAAGTAAACGAACCCGCAACAGGCGACCAAATAGCACGTTCGCTGGAGTTAACGCGTGCCACGATACGCGCTGATTTGTCGATTTTGACGATGACTGGTATTTTAGATGCCCGTCCGAAAGTTGGTTATTTTTATTCGGGGCTCGATTTAAATCCTACTATCTATGAAGATATTCGCCATCTGAAGGTAGCCGAAATTATGACGACACCAGTTTTCGTAACGAAAGAAACCTCGATTCACGATGCGATTGTCACGCTTTTTTTAGAGGATACTGGTAGTTTATACGTGATCGAGGCGACCGAACTGATCGGCATTGTTTCTCGCAAAGACTTGCTAAAAGGTGCACTTGCAGATACCGACAAAAAGGCGACACCAATTGCGACGATTATGACGCGGATGCCCAATATTTTAACTGTCACAAAAACAGACTCTGCCCTCTACGCAGCGCAACAACTCGTGATTCATCAGATTGACTCCTTGCCTGTTATGGATGGCAAAAAAGCCATTGGAAAAGTTTCTAAAACACGATTGACGCAACTTTTCGTGGATACGTTCAAAAATGAATAAATCGGAGGTAAAAATGAAGTCTACTGTCATCATTTATGTTATTTCAGATGCCATCGGAGAAACCGCACAACACCTTATTCGCGCTTCAACTGCTCAATTTACATTGGAAGGTGGCGCTGATATCCGCCGCCACGCCTTTGTTCGAGACGAAGAAGCGTTGCTGGAAATTTTAGAAGAGGCCCGAAAAGCAGATGCGATTATCGTCCAAACGTTAGTGCAAAAGCAGTTAGGCAGCATTTCCAGCGATTATTGTGCACAACACGACATGCCCTGCATCGATCTTGTGTCCAATCTCACCAAAGCTATCGAGCAAAAAACCGGACAGCAATCCAAGGAAGATCCCGGCAATATGCGCAGGCTTGATCAACATTATTTCGACCGAATCGCCGCTATCGAATTTGCCGTTAAATACGACGATTGCAAGGATCCACGAGGTTTACTGGAAGCAGATATCGTACTCATCGGCATTTCCCGCACAAGTAAAACACCGCTCAGCAGCTATCTCGCCAACCAAAATTACAAAGTCGCCAATGTCCCGCTCGTTCCAGAGGTGCCGATTCCAACAGAACTCACCCAAATCCCAAGAAATCGCATTATCGGCCTGACAAACAGTCCAGAAAAACTCTCCGCCATTCGCAAAGTACGCCTAAAATCGATTGGTTTAGACGAAACGAGCAGTTACTCTAGTGAAAATCGGATTTTAGAGGAACTCGACTACGGATATCGCATTTTTAAACAACTCGGGTGCCGTATCATTCAAGTAGAGGACAAAGCTATCGAAGAAACTGCAGCCCTAATCATTGAAAAAGTGAAATAAAAATCTAATGTTAGAGGTGACTATTTTGAGAAAATTTGTGTATCATTTTAATGAAGGTTCGAAGGAAATGAAGTACTTATTAGGTGGAAAAGGTGCCAACTTGGCCGAAATGACGAATATTGGACTGCCCGTCCCGCCTGGCTTTACGATTACAACGGAGGCTTGTAAAGACTATAATGAGCACCATCAATACTTATCGGACGATATTTATGCTGAAATGATGACACATCTACACATTTTGGAGGAAGAGACTGGGAAGAAATTTGGCGATGCTACGAATCCGCTTCTCATCTCCGTACGTTCAGGCGCCCCTTTTTCGATGCCAGGAATGATGGATACAATTCTTAATCTGGGACTGAACGATCAATCGATTCTTGGGCTTGTAAAGGCCACCAATGACGCGCGTTCGAGCTATGATTGCTACCGCCGCTTTATCCAGATGTTCGGCGATGTCGTTTTTCAAATTCCTAGTTACCGTTTCGAGCAAGCGCTTACTGATCTAAAAGCACAGAAAAATTATACGCTCGATACAGAGCTTTCTGCCGAGGATTTGCGGGACTTGATTGCTACGTATAAAGCGCTTTATGTCAGTGCTTCTGGTCGTGATTTCCCGCAGGATCCTTTCGACCAACTGCGCTTGTCGATTACCGCTGTTTTTGATTCTTGGGAAAATCCGAGAGCAGCCATTTATCGTCGCCTCCATCACATTGATAATCAACTTGGAACCGCTGTCAATATTCAATCGATGGTGTTTGGAAATACTGGCGACACGAGCGGAACAGGAATTGCTTTTACACGAAATCCTTCGACAGGCGAAAATATCTTTTTCGGTGAATATTTGTTGAACGCGCAAGGAGAAGATGTCGTTGCCGGGATTAGGACGCCAGAGCCGATTTCACATTTGGAAGATACGATGCCTGAGGTTTACAAACAATTGCTCGACGTTGCTGCCTTGCTTGAACTGCATTATTTGGACATGCAAGATATTGAATTCACCATTGAAAAAGGCGAACTGTTTGTGCTGCAGACGCGAAATGGGAAGCGGACGGCGCAAGCGGCAATCAACATTGCGGTGGACCTTGTGCATGAAGGGAAATTGACAAAAGAGGAAGCGATTATGCGGATCGATACGGCTCAAATTGATCAGCTACTCCATCCTTCTTTTGATGAAGCGAGTTTGCGTGCCGCGACGTCACTTGCAACTGGCCTGCCAGCTTCTCCGGGTGCTGCGACCGGCCAAATTTATTTTAATGCAGAAGATGCCGTTGAAGCCGCTGAACGTGGCGAAAAAGTCGTGCTCGTGCGCAACGAAACCTCGCCCGAAGACATTGAAGGCATGGCGAAAAGTGTGGCGATTTTGACAGCACACGGTGGTATGACATCGCATGCGGCTGTTGTTGCTCGAGGTATGGGGAAATGTTGTGTGGCGGGATGCGATGCGATTGCGATTGATGAAACGAAAAAAATGATGCAAAGCGCGACGGCTACGCTTACGGAAGGTGATTTCCTCTCACTTAACGGTTCGACTGGAAGTATTTATCTCGGTGAAATCCCACTTGTCGAGACAGAAATCGGTGGTCATTTTGAAGAACTGATGAGCTGGGTGAATGAGACGAAGAGGCTTATTATTCGTGTTAATGCAGATTCTCCTGAAGATTTGGAAGTCGGATTGCATTTTGGTGCGGAAGGTGTTGGGCTTTGCCGAACAGAGCACATGTTTTTCCAAGAAGACCGAATTCCACACGTACGTCAAATGATTATCGCGGAGACAAAAGAAGAAAGAATGATTGCCCTAGCCCATCTGAAAGAGATGCAAAAAACGGATTTTGTAGGTATTTTCCGAGCTGCTGATGGAAAACCCGTAAATATTCGCCTGCTTGATCCACCACTACATGAATTTTTACCGAAAACGGATCGTGATATTGAAAAATTAGCTCGGGAAATTGGGAAACCTGCTGAAGAAATTCAGCAGCGCGTCCACGATTTAGCAGAAACGAATCCAATGCTTGGGCATCGCGGTTGTCGTCTGGCTATCACGTTCCCAGAAATTTATATCATGCAAGCCGAAGCCATTATGGAAAGCGCGATTCAGATTCATGATGAAGGGATTGCGGTATACCCTGAGATTATGGTCCCCCTCGTTTCTAGCAGAGAAGAAATCGCGATTATTAAGAACCAGCTGAAAGAAGCGATTCAAACAATATTCCGAAAAGAACAGTTGGTGTTGCCATTCGATATTGGGACGATGATTGAAATTCCTCGCGCATGCGTTACAGCAGATGAGATTGCGGAAGAAGCACAGTTTTTCAGTTTTGGGACAAATGATCTGACGCAATTGACGTTTGGTTTTTCTAGAGATGACGCGAATAAATTCTTGTACGCGTATCAAGAACAGAAAATTTTGCCGACAGATCCGTTCCAATCGATTGATCAAAAAGGAGTCGGTGCGCTGGTGACAACTGCGGTGCAACGAGGACGGATGACAAATCCAGCGCTTAAGATGGGCGTTTGTGGAGAACATGGAGGCGATCCTGCATCGATTCAGTTTTTCCATCGGTTAGGATTGCAGTATGTTTCTTGCTCGCCGTACCGGATTCCGATTGCTCGGATTGCGGCGGCTCAGGCATCGATTTTGGAGGAGCGGGAGAAAGTGAACGTTTAGGAGGATGAGAGCCCCGAGTAGTGATGTGAAAATCGCTGGTCGGGGGTTTTTGTTGAGGGGCTTATGGCGCATTTTGTTTCCTTAGAGTGCCAATATGAGTGTAAGCAAAGCGAGCATTCGTTCCTTGTACTCCAACAAATCTGGACGGCGGACTAATAATGATTTGGTAGTCGTTCATAATCTGGCAATCTTATTCGTGGGAACGCTCCGTGTTTTGACTTATCATCATTTGCAGATCCAGCTTTGTTGTGGTTCTTGAAAAGCGTCGTGTGCTTTTTTAGAACCTCAATATGAAGTGGAATGCAATGAAACTGCCTTCCTATTACCAGACTCTCGGAGATTGTTGACACTCTTAGGAAGCGTATTTTGTTTCCTTAGAGTGTCAATATGAGTGCGAGCAAAGCGAGCATTCGTTCCTTGTGCGCCAATAAATCTGGACGGAGGACTAATAATGATTTGGTAGTCGTTCATAATCTGGCAATCTTGTTCGCGGGAACGCTCCGTGTTTTGACTTATCATCGCTTTCAGATCCAGCTTTGTTGTGGTTCTTGAAAAGCGTCGTGTGCTTTTTTAGAACCTCAATATGAAGTGGAATGCAATGAAACTGCCTTCCTATTACCAGCCCCTCGAAATTTTCGTGGCCTCCGCAAAAGTCAAAGGAGGACTTTTACTGCGCCCCCTAACAAATTTTTTCGGGGCTAACGGGCTTCTTCAGCTTTTCATCCTTGACAAACCTCCTTTTTCCATGTAATCTAATACCAACAAATCTTATCGGAATTATACACTTTCATAATTTCTAGGGTTAAAAAAGGGAGGACTTTTTACATGGACACAGCATTTTTAATTATTAATTTAGTCGTAGCGGCCATCATTATTTTCGTTTTTGGCTGGCTGGCGAAGCGTCATGTTTCATTTTCAAAACGGGTGCTTTTAGCGCTTGGTATCGGTATTATCGCAGGTTTCGTCTTGCAATTTATTTATGGCGCGGCATCTGATGTCACAACGCAAACGACGGAATGGCTAGGAATCATCGGCGGCGGATATGTCAAACTGCTGCAAATGATCGCCATCCCGCTTATCTTCATCTCCATCGTCACTGCTTTTACACGGCTTCAACTAAAAACCAATATCGCAAAAGTTGGTATGTGGATTATCGGCACGCTTGTTATCACGGCTGCCATCGCCGCTTTCGTCGGTATCGGGGCGGCTCTTTTATTCCATCTTGATGCTAGCAATATTTCACAAGGTGCAACCGAAGCAGCTCGTGCAACGGAACTTCAAGATAAATTTGCAGGAATTAGCGATCTATCGTTCCCGCAAAAAATCGTGGAGCTCTTGCCTGCTAATCCATTCCTTGATTTCACTGGTGCGCGTGCGACTTCCACAGTTGCCGTCGTTATTTTCGCAGCGTTTATCGGCGCCGCTTTCCTCGGTGTACAGCGCAAGCAACCCGAAGAAGCCGCTACTTTTGCGAAAGGTGTCGATGCGATTTATGCGATTATTCTTCGTATCGTGAAGCTGATTCTTCGCCTGACTCCTTATGGTGTTTTTGCGATTATGACAAGTACTGTTGCCCTTAGTGATACGTCCGCGATTTTAAAACTCGGAAATTTCGTGCTCGCTTCGTACGCAGCGCTTATCGCGATGTTCGTTATCCATCTCGTGATTGTCGCTTTCACAGGAACTAGCCCGATGACGTATATTCGTAAATCACTACCCGTTTTGACGTTCGCCTTCACTTCTAGAACGAGTGCTGGTGCGATTCCTCTGAATATTGATACGCAGAAAAAATTAGGCGTGCCAGAAGGTATTGCCAATTTTGCGGCATCATTCGGTTTATCTATCGGGCAAAACGGCTGTGCTGGGATTTACCCGGCAATGCTTGCGATTATGATTGCTCCTGCGGCTGGGATTGATCCATTTTCGTGGAAATTCATTTTAACCGTCGTGCTTGTTGTTGCAATCAGCTCATTCGGCGTTGCTGGTGTTGGTGGCGGTGCAACATTTGCCGCAATCATCGTGCTCTCCACGCTGAACTTGCCAATCGGACTCGCTGGTGTCTTGATTTCGATCGAGCCACTAATCGATATGGGCCGTACAGCGCTGAACGTAAGCGATAGTATGGTGGCCGGACTTGTCACAAGTAAAGCTACCGGTGAACTAAAAGAAGAAGAACCAACATTGGCAGAAGCATAAGCAGAAGCATAAAATGAAAATGGCGTTAAATCAAGGACCCAAACCTTGACTTAACGCCATTTTTATATTGTTTTCTGGGTTTTTAATGTCGGTACAATCAATCCTGCTAACACGAGACAAATCGCCAAGTACGTAAAAGTTGTCGCGTAAGAACCTCCTGAAATATCGAGTAATTTCCCGATGAAAATAGGTGATACAATTCCTGCAATTGAGCCTAAGCAGTTCACCACCGATGACCCCGTCGCCATCTGATCTGTTGGCAAAATATCGACGACAATTCCCCAAAAGATACCCTGCGATAAAAATAGGAACCACGCCGTCACACATTGTAGTACAAGCGCTAACTCGATGGAAGGCACTTTAATAATGAAAAATAACGAAACCGCTGCAACCAATATCGAAATCGCAAAAATAAACCGGCGCTGTTCTTTAAATCGGTCCGACATTGCCCCACCAAGAAGCATCGCAACCGTTCCAACAAGATACGGCAGCGCATTATAAAACCCCGTCGCCTGCAAACTCAAGTTCCGCTCATTCATCAAATAAGACGGCAACCAAGAAGTGAAGCCCCAAAAAGTAAGATCAAAGAAAAACCAAACGAGTCCCGCTTTCCAGACCAAACTATTTTTGAAAATCGTCGACATCTTCGCTTTTGGCTTTGTCACATTCACGGTCGGCTCATCTTCCTCTAGCTCCTGCAACGCCTCTGCGCTCATTCGTGGGTTATCTTTCGGATTATCCCGCACCAATCGGTAAAACAAGAATGCCACAACAAAACCCGGAATCGCTAGAAAAATAAATAAATGCCGCCAACCAAAAACACTAATAAAATAAGCCGCTAGCACACTCGCAAAAGCCGGCCCCAACGTGTTGACCGTCGATTGAATACTCGTCATGCGGCCACGAAGCCGTTTTGGATAATAAGTCGCAATCGCTTTATAAGAAGATCCAGGAAGTGGCGCCTCACCAAGCCCGAAGAAAAACCGAACCCCTAAAAATAGAGGATAATAAAAAATAACCCCTGTCAGCATCGTGAATAGCGACCAAAAGCCAACTGCAATACTCGTCATTTTACGAAAGCCAAACCGGTCCGCAAGCATTCCACCTGGAATCTGGAACAGCGCATAACCCATAAAAAAGGTACTAATAATTAGCCCCTGATGCGTGGATGTCAACTCAAAATCCTCCGCTATGTAAGGTAAAGCCACCGTTATGACCATCCGATCTAAAAACGATAACAACCAACAAAACCATAATAAAACCAACACTGTGCCACTAGCTCGCCATTTTGCATTTTTAAAAAACATTGTTACAAATCACCCACTTTTCAATTATAGGAACAATCTCATGTTTTCGATATATTCTTATAATTTAGCATAGGGCTAGATACTTGTAATTATTCATTTTGAACAAGGTTTACAAACGCGTTAGCCGAAATAAACAAGAGCTACGAGTGAGCCCTTGTTATCACGACCATTATCAAAAATAAAACATACGCTACCGGAACCACGACTAGCCAGATGAAAAACAGACGCGAGCCCAGCTCTTTCGCACGCCAAATCCCAATGACACCGACCACCAAACTCAGTACCATGTATTTAGCAAACGAGAACAGCGTCGCGACACTACTCTCCGACGCGCCGCTCGCTCCTAGCATTAGACCTGCACCCACGAATAATAAGGTCACTAAAAAATAACCTAGCACGTGAAATCTAAATCGCATTGCCTTCATCGTATCCATTACTCAACCTCTATTTTTTCATACCATCCGTACCAAAAATCAAGCTCATTTTTAGTATCCCGAACACCGTCCACACGCTTCGTCAACTTCCAATCAGACCACTGAATCACCGGAAAACGTGTATCCCCACCGCAATTGGCTTCCACATGCGTCACAATGAGAGCGTCCGCATCTTCTAAAAACAGCTGATAAATTTCCGCGCCACCAGTAATGAACACCGTTTTTCCAGCTGCCAATTCCAGTACCGCCTCTTTCGAATGCACCACTTTTGCGTCAGGTAATGAATAGCTCTGATCACGCGTCAAAACGATGGTTTCCCGATTGGGCAAAGCTTTTCCAATCGATTCGTACGTTTTACGCCCCATCACAATCGTGTGGCCGTTCGTTTCCTTCTTAAAATGCTGCAAATCAGCAGGCAAGCGCCACGGCATCGTATTGTCCTTGCCAATGTAGCCATCCTTGTCCTGCGCCCAAATAAACGTTAACATCGTCGTCCTCCTCAAACTGAAATCGGCGCTTTAATCGCCGGATGCGGATCATAGCCCTCAAGCGTCACATCCGCTACATCAAACTCAAAAATCGATGCCGGTTTATCCGATAAAACAAGCTTTGGCAACGCACGCGGTTCACGTGATAGCTGCTCCTTCACCTGCTCAATATGGTTATTATAAAGGTGCGCGTCTCCCATCGTATGCACAAACTCACCAACGTCAAGACCCGTTTCCCGTGCAATCAAATGCGTCAAAAGCGCGTACGAAGCAATGTTAAACGGCACGCCCAGAAAAATATCCGCACTTCGTTGGTACAACTGACAACTAAGTTTCCCATCCGCCACATAAAATTGAAACAGCGTATGACACGGCGGTAACGCCATACTCGGCACATCCTCTGGGTTCCAAGCCGACACAATCAGGCGTCGCGAATTCGGATTCGTCTTAATCATCGCAATCAAATCTGCCAACTGATCAATCGTTTCACCAGTCGACGTCCGCCATTCCCGCCACTGCTTCCCGTAAATATTACCAAGCTCACCGTACTGCGCCGCAAAAGCATCATCCGCCAAAATCCGCGCCTTAAAGCTCGCCATCTCCTCCAAATAAACCGCCTGAAACGCCGCATCAGATTCCGCACGCAAACCAAAATCCGTCATGTCCGGCCCCGCATAATCCGGGCTCTTCACCCAACGCTCAAACGCCCATTCATTCCAAATATTATTATTATGCTCCAAAAGGTAACGAATATTCGTATCCCCATGCAAAAACCACAACAATTCACTGACCACCAATTTAAAAGGAACACGTTTCGTCGTCATGATTGGGAAACCTTCCGCCAAATCATAGCGCATTTGGTAACCGAACGTACTAATCGTCCCCGTCCCCGTCCGGTCCCCTTTTTGCGTACCATTCTCCAACACAAACCGCTCCAACTCCAAATATTGCTTCATCCATTCATGCCCCCACTTCTCACTTAATCAGCAAACTGCGACAAATATTCCCAGCGCTCCATCAAACGTTCCAGCTCTGTTTCCGCCTCTAAAAGCGCGCTATTAAGCTCATTCGCCTTCGTAAAGTCCGAACCAACCGTTTCCAAATCCGCGTTAATCCTCGTCATTTTAGCCTCTTGCGCCTCAATCAAACCTTCAATTTCCGCCCACTCACGCTTCTCTTCAAACGTATGCTTGACCTTCGCTTTTGGCTTCTCCTCCACAACAACTTCCTTCTCCGGCTCCATCGCAAACATTTTCGATTTTCCTTTGCGCGACTCATAATCCGTCAAGAAATCACTATACTCGCCCAAATACGTCTCAATTTGGCCAATTCCCGTGAACACGAGCAGTTTCCGAGCAATTTTATCCAAAAAGTAGCGATCATGGCTGACCGTAATAACCGTTCCATTAAACGTCTCCAAATAATCCTCTAAAACCGTGAGCGTCTGCGTATCCAAGTCATTCGTCGGCTCATCCAGCAAGAGTACATTCGGGCGCTCCATCAAAATTTTCAACAAGAACAGACGACGCTTCTCGCCTCCCGATAAACTACCGATTTTCTTCCCGTGCGTAATTGGCGGAAACAAAAAACGTTCCAACATATTGGAAACCGACACAACTTCGCCGTCCGATGTTTTCACGACTTCACTCGCTTCTTGCAAGTATGCAATCATCCGCTGATCCGGGTCCATTTCTTCATTTTGCTGCGTATAATAACCAATTCGAACCGTCTGCCCCGTTGAAATTTCACCAGCATCAGGCGTCACGCGACCAGCCAACATATTGAGCAATGTCGATTTCCCAGTCCCGTTATTCCCAGTAATCCCGATGCGTTCCCCAGGCTGAATAATCAAGCTGAAGTCCTGCAAAACATGCTTCTCCGCAAAACGCTTATCCACATTTTCGAGCGTAAATACTTGTTTACCGAGCCGCGACGTCGCAAAATCAAGCTGCAATTCCGTATCGTCCGTCTTCGATTTCACTTTCCCCTCTAAATCCGAGAAGCGATCTTGACGTGCTTTTTGCTTCGTAGAACGAGCTTTCGCACCGCGACGCATCCAAGCAAGCTCTTTGCGATACAAGTTGCGATTCTTCTCGCCTTCACGCATTTCATTTTCCATCCGAATCGCCTTCGACTCCATAAATTTCTCGTAGTTCCCGACGTAGCGGTATGCCGTACCTCGATCAATTTCCAGCATATGATTCGTCACGCGATCCAAGAAATACCGATCATGCGTCACAAGTAAAACCGCACCACGGAACCGATTCAAATAATCCTCCAAGAACCGAATCGACGTAAAATCAAGATGGTTGGTAGGCTCATCCAAAATTAGCAAATCCGGCGTTTCAATCATCACTTTTGCAAGACCTACACGCTTGCGTTGCCCACCAGATAGCGAACCAACTTTTGCCGTCAAATCCGTAATCCCTAAGCGATCTAAAATCGTTTTCGCATCCGTGTTCACATCCCACGCATTCGTCGCATCCATCGCGTGCTGGGCCTCCGTAAAACGGTCATGCAGCTTCGTATCATCCGGATCAATCGCCATCTCAAGCAGCACCTGCTCATACTTCCTAACCGCCTGAAGCGCCCGCGTCTCCCCTTGGAAAACTTCCTCCAGTACCGTATGCTCGTCCGTCAAAACTGGATCCTGCGCCAAGAAACCAATCGTGTAATCCTTCGCCTTCGTAATCGCGCCCTTATCGCCTTCTTCCATCCCAGCAATAATCGAAAGCAGCGTCGATTTACCAGTACCATTCACACCGATAACCCCGATACGCTCCCCTTCCGTAATCGCAAACGTCACATCTTCAAAAAGGCTTTTCTCGCCGTATGTCTTCGTCAAATTTTCTACTTTTAATTGTTTCATTACTTCCCATCCATTCCGTATATGTCTCTTCTATTTTAGCGAAGTTTCGGCAACTAAGCAACCAACAAAAAAGCTGGGAAATCCACATTCAGATTCCCAGCTCCTTCTCACCTATAAAATTAGAACAATCCCATCGCGTTTCCTTTTTCATCGACGTCCATATTGAGCGCCGCCGGTTTCTTCGGAAGTCCTGGCATCGTCATCACGTCACCCGTCAAAGCAACGACAAATCCTGCACCAAGTTTCGGAATAAACTCACGAATATGAATCACGAAATCCGTTGGGCGACCAAGCATCGTCGGATCATCCGTCAAGGAATACTGCGTTTTTGCCATACAAATTGGATAGCGATCCCAGCCATATTTCTTGAACTCCGCGATTTGCTTTTGCGCCTTGCTCGAAAGTTCCACGCCACGTCCACCGTAAACTTTTGTAACGATCGCGTTTAATTTCTCTTCCATCGAATCCGCATCATCGTACATCCGCGTGTAGTTCGCTTTGCCACTTTCCACCGCTTCGATGACTTTATCCGCAAGTTCAGCGCCACCAGCACCGCCTTTTTCCCAAACTTCCGTCAAGGAGAACGGGATATCATATTCTTTACAAAGCGCTTCCAGTTGTGCCACTTCCGCATCTGTATCCGTGATAAATTTATTAATCGCGATAACATAAGGAAGTCCAAATTGCGTCACCGTATCCACATGTTTTTGCAAGTTCGCAAAACCTTTAATCAACGCCTTCACATTTTCCTCACCAAGTTCCGTTTTCGCAACACCGCCATGCATCTTAAGCGCACGAATCGTCGCTACAATCACGACACAATCCGGAGCTTTATCAAGCGCTGGTACTTTAATATCAAGGAATTTCTCCGCACCAAGATCCGCACCAAAACCAGCCTCCGTCACGACATAATCCGCTAATTTAAGCGCCGTTTTTGTCGCCGAAATACTGTTACAACCATGTGCAATATTCGCAAAAGGTCCACCATGCACAATCGCCGGCGTGTGCTCTAAGGTCTGTACCAAGTTCGGTTTAAGCGCTTCCTTCAATAATAATGTCAGCGCCCCCTCATAGCCCATTTCACCAACCGTCACAGGCTCACGATCATAATTATAGCCAATCACGATCTCACTCAAGCGATGTTTCAAGTCCTTCAAATCACTCGCCAAGCAAATAATCGCCATAATTTCAGATGCCACCGTAATGTCAAAACCATCTTCGCGCGGCACACCTTGAATCGGTCCACCAAGCCCAACAATGACTTTGCGCAACGCCCGATCATTCAAGTCAACCACGCGTTTCCAAACGATGCGACGTTGATCAATTCTTAGCTCGTTTCCTTGCTGCATATGATTATCGATAAACGCCGACAACGCATTATTTGCCGCCGTTATCGCATGAAAATCACCAGTAAAATGAAGATTAATGTCCTCCATCGGAATAACCTGTGCATAACCGCCACCAGTTGCGCCACCCTTAATACCCATTGTTGGGCCAAGCGATGGTTCACGAAGCGCAATCATTGTTTTTTTCTTTTTCGCGAGAGCGTCCCCTAATCCAACCGTCACCGTCGATTTACCCTCGCCAGCAGGTGTTGGATTGATTGCCGTCACCAGTACCAGCTTGCCATCCTCTTTGTTCACAAGCGAGTGAATCGTATCATAGCTCAGTTTCGCCTTGTACTTACCGAACAACTCCAATTCCTCTACACTTAATCCAATTGCCTCTGCAACCTCTGTGATTGGTTTGATTTCTGCTACGGATGCGATTTCAATGTCAGACTTTACTTTGTTTGCCATTTAAATTCCCCTCTCAATATGTAACTATTAAAAAATCCCTGAAAATGCCTTGCACACCGACAAATACTTGCCAACACACAATGTAACGGCTTTCTTTTTGTTGCACCGGAAATAAACCGGCTTAGTACTAGTCTTGAGCCTTCTACAAAAATTGCGCGTAAAAGCCATTAGCACTGACAGGAAATCTTTTCAAAAAATTAATCTTCTGGATATCGCGACACATGCTGCATTCCTTGAAGTTTAGCAAGGGCATCCGGGTTTTCTTCAAAGAACTGGACGACATCCCCAATTCGGTTAATCGAGTTCCAGCTCAAATGATGCTCAATTCCTTCCACATCTTCATAAATGCGCGCCTCTTCCACACCAATAATCCCAAGAAAATTCTCAAGCAACGCGTGCCGTTCCAGCAATCGTTTCCCAATCGTTTTCCCCTTTGGCGTTAAAATTAAGCCACGATATTTCTCATAAACCAGATATTCATCCTTATCCAGTTTCTGAACCATTTTTGTAACAGAAGACGGATGCACTAAAAGCTCCTCCGCAATATCTGATACTCGAGCATAACCTTTGGATTCAATCAATGAATAGATTTTCTCGATATAGTCTTCCATGCTTGGTGTTGGCATTTTCATTTTCCTCCAACCTTGATTTCTTTCACCTCTCCATTCTAACATACCCTGCCAGAATTCGCCTCTCCAAAGGGTTCAATTTTATGAAAAAAAGCAAATCAATGTAAACGCTTTAGAAACAACTTGACGTAGCCACAGCCACAGGTTTATTATTAACGTATCATACTCGCTTGTCTCCACCCCTTGCCGTATGAAAAAAGGTCTACTCTAGTTTCTCTCACTAGCCATTTGACCAAACTTAGGAGGAATTCATTCGATGCAAAATGGAAAAGTAAAATGGTTCAGCAATGAAAAAGGTTATGGTTTTCTAGAGATCGAAAACGGCGAGGACATCTTCATCCACTTCACCGCAATCCAAGGAGACGGCTACAAAACACTCGACGAAGGACAAAGCGTTACCTTTGAAGTTGTGGAAGGCAATCGCGGCCCCCAAGCCACAAACGTAAAGAAATTGGGTTGAGCATACGCCAATGAATCGGCGACAAGCGCTCGTATTGTTGGGGCTGTTCGAAATGAAATGAGTTACAGCCCCAATATGCATGAGAGCAAAGCGAGCATGTAATCCTTCCCGGCTGTTCGAAATGAGTTATGCCTATAAGCATCGCGGATAGGCGGTCCTTCATTATTTAGAACAAGGATGCGGAACATCTTTGCGGTTCTGCTACACAAGAGCCGTTTCGCTTAACTTCTTGCATGGTCGAGGAAACTACCCTCTCCCTGCTTTCAGTCATCACATACACCAGCATGCTCCGCTTTGTTGTGGTTCTTTGAAGCAAAGCGAATTAGAACCTCAATATGCAAAGGAATGGAATGAGTTTGTCATCCTCGCTCCGCCAAACTTATGGAATACAAACGCTTTCGCTCGATTTGTGTAAAGCAGAATTTAGAGCCTACCCGGGAATGACAAGTTCGAGGCTCCATCTTACTTTGCGTTATATCTCGGTATTTTATACATATAGGAGGTCATATTTTGGAAATTTATGTGGATGGTGCCAGTGCTGGTAATCCGGGGCCAAGTGGTATTGGTATCGTGATTACAGCAGATGGCACCCATGAACAAATAAGTATTCCGCTCGGCATTTTGAGCAATCATGAGGTAGAATTTATCGCTATCAAAACCGCACTCACAAAAGCTATTCCTTATAATCCAACTTTTATTCGCCTCTACTCCGATTCAAAAGTCGCCATCGATGCAATTGAAAAACGCTATGCAAAAAATCCTCTATTTCAGCCACATTTAGATACAATCCTTCAGCTGATAGACTCGATCGACCTCTTCTTCATTCAGTGGATTCCCAGCGCTTCTAACAAGAAAGCGGATGATTTGGCACGCCAAGCTATCCAGAAGAGTAAGAAGAAGTCGCTCTAATCATTTCCTATGAATCAAATTATTTATTGCTCTTGCGAAACGCCCATAAGCAAAGTACTAAGCCCGAAAGAACCATAGCAACATCGCCTTTTGTCGTGTCGCCAGTGCTTGGTAGTTTTCTTGGTGAAGTAGCAGGTGTCGTTGGCTTTTCTGTCTCAGGTTTGGCCGGAGTTGCTGGCACCTTGATTACTTTTGATGGCGGCTCGTTGTTTTTTGGTGGTTCTGGCGTATTTTCTGGCTGCTTCGGTGGATTTCCTCCGTTATTTGGCGGCGTTACTGGTGGATCAACTGGTGGCACGATAATCTGTTTCGCTTTCTTTTGATTCAGTTTCTCGACTTCCACACTGTCTGTATTTGCAAACACGATTTGGAACGCGACAGGCTCTACGTCTAACTCATAGCCATCTGGAGCTGATGTTTCGATGAAGTGATAGTCCCCTGGCAATAAATTCGACACGATGATTTTTCCAGATGCATCCGTTTTAAGTCCTGTTTGAATAACAAGCCCATCTGCTCGCCTCAGGGTGAACTTTGCTCCCTCTAATACATCCTTCGTTTCCTTATCTCGTTTTGTCAGAATAACTGAACCAGTCATCGCCTTGTTCGGCACAGTCACTGTAACTTCCTGACTTTCTGTGCTTGAAAAAGTAATTTCTTTCTTCTCGCTAGAAAGTAGATAGCCCGCTGGAGCCGCCGTTTCAGTCAATGTGTACGTGCCAGGAATGACATCCGCAAAAATCAGATTTCCATCCTGATCGGTCGTCCCAGTTAATGTCACACTCGGATCCTCTTTTGAAGCCAATTGGAACGCAGCCCCTGAAAGTTTTGCTCCGGTTTCCTCGTCTACTTTTTGAACGACAAGTTTACCTCGAATTAATTTCTCATTTTTAGCCCATAAAGCAATCGTTTGGTAAGAACTCTCCGTCACTGTGAATGGAATAGGCGTCGCATCCAGTTTATAACCGTCTGGTGCTTGCGTCTCCACCAACTGATAATCCCCAGGTGCCAAGCCGTGCAAAGCTAATTTCCCATCGGTGTTCGTTGCTCCTGTATGCAATGTTTTCCCGCCGCTATTGACAAGTTTAAACTCCGCGCCAGATAAAACTTTTGTCGCATCATCTTTGTCCACTTTATTCAACACGATTTCCCCACTGATTTTCTTCGTTTGCACAACATTAGAATCGTAATACTCACCTTGTAGCATAATCGAAGCACTATTTGGTACAGAATCTCCGGTCGCAAGTTTGCTTGGATCGACGTTAAAAGCAAGTGTTCTGCCCTCGCCAATAGGAATATCTTTCTTCACCGTAATAGTCAACGTGTTGTTATTTTCCTGAATATCGAGCGTGCCATCTGCATCATCCACTATATTTTTGTACGTAAGTCGGCTATCTAACTTATCGACAAACGTTTGGCCTGCCTTGATTGTTCCGGTAATCGCATTCAAAGTCAAGGTGTACTGCAGATTCTTGTCGTTCACCGTCACTATTTTCTTGTCGACCTCTTTTTTCAAGACTTTGTTAAAATTCGCATCGCCATCAATGCGCAAGGTGCTACTACTAGATTTCGTAAATTCATTACTCGTCATCGTCGCTGTATTCAAGTAAGTGTCATAAATGTGCGTCACACTTACTTTATACTCGATAAGAAACATATCATCTTTTGCAATATGATCGAAATGTACCGTTAACTTTTGCGATGCCGCATCAAATTGAATATCATTTGCATATTTTGATGTCACATAGGTACGATTTCCGTTCGAATCATACTTAATAATACGAATCCCGTCCACCATAGATTTATCCGTCGCGTCAACACCTGAGGTCAGCGCAGGATTAGGATTGACTTGAAGCCCATCTGGCATGGTATCTGTGATAGTGACATTATTTAGTTCTACATTCTTATAAATATTCAGCGCTAATTGGAACACATTATATTGCGATTCCACAGGGTCAAGAAGGCTTATCCCATCTTTATCAACACTTGAATGCCACCACTTCTCAAAAAGCGTCGGCGTCCCAATTTGCTGTGGCTGTATTTGTAACGTTTGTACGACCTCTTGCCCAGCGTATGTTGCTTTAAAAATTGGATCTGGAGAAACCGTCGTATCCGCGCGCATTAACACGGCTTGGAAAGATATCGAAAAGGAAGCCGACCAAGCCTTGCCGACATTGAAACTAGCATCCGGCTTCACATAAATCAAAATATGCGTCGGATCTGTCGTTTTATCTGTATGGTCATACGTAAAAGCATCACTATTTAATTCCGTCAAATTCCCTGCCGAATAAATCTCTTTTGGAATACTGACTTCAATCAACCCATTTTCATCTACAATCGCGTCTGCCGAAGCATCCAGCGTAAAATTCATTGTTACTTTTCCCGAGCTGACAATCGGATTGTCATGTACTTGCATGCTTAATTTAAATTTCCCATTACTAGCGCCTACCTTTGTTACAGAAGTATCAGCCTTCGTTGTTGCACCTAATAAAACGCTACTTGCAATCAAAATAATCGCCATAACATATATAAATTTTTTCATCTCGCATCTCCTCTTAAGTATTATATATTATTTAGAAAGAAAATTGTAACAATAATCTGTCCTGCTGAAAGAAAATCACCCCTTCAAGAATTTATCCTCTCATTTCATCGATGTTCCTCCTTTTCCATCTAGCTGGTTTCGCTATTTAGTCTATCATAGGCAAATTCTTTTTCCTAGTCCGTTTTTTTACGTTTTGACACAAAAAATGTTAAAATTTATTGCATCTTGAAACAGCTTCGTATTATGCTGGATTTACTACAAAAAAACCTTGCATCTCTGCAAGGCGTCTACTTTTTATAACATAATATCTCGTCGTAAAGATTTCAACCCATACTTTTCTACAACATCGATGGCTTCTGGTAATAAGCCGCGATACACACACTGCGCGATATCAAACTCTAACGGTACACTCGTATGAATCTCGGCTAACTGCCTAGATAAGCGCAGCATCTCCAAGTCTTCTTTCAATTTCATCTGCTGCCCAGGTTTTAACTCATCCACATGTGCTAAAATACCATCAATTGTCTCATATTGCTGAATCAATTTTAAGGCGGTCTTCTCACCGATGCCACGAACGCCTGGATAACCATCGCTCGTATCGCCCATCAACGCCTTCACATCAATAAACTGCGTCGGCGTAATGCCCCACTCCTCAACAAAAGCCGCCTCATTATACTGCTTATAATTCCCGTATCCTTTTTGCAAAATCCATACATCATTCGTTGGCGCAATAAGCTGCAATAAATCTTTATCCCCGCTCAAAATCGTCGTATCGATACCCGTTCCAGCCATTTTCACCGTCACCGTACCAATACAATCATCCGCCTCAAAACCAGGCACACCAACGTTAATAAAGCCAAACGAAGCCGCGACTTCCTTCACTAAATCGAATTGTGGCATCAACTCTTCCGGTGGCGCTTTACGCTCCGCCTTATATCCGCTGTAAAGCTCATTGCGAAACGTCTGCGAACCCATATCCCAACAAATAAGCGTGTGCGTCGGGTTATTTTGATCGATCGCCGCAAAGAGATGCTTCATAAATCCTTGCACACCATTCGTCGGTACACCGTGTTGATTGACCATGAATTGCTTCGAAACCGCCGTCGCAAAAAAAGCACGGAATAATAAAGCCATGCCGTCCACGACTAATAAATTATCTTTTTGATTCGTCATTTTCGTTCCCCCTAGATTTTCTATGTAAGTCCTTATTATACCATAGAAATCCCCGGTGAACGAACGCTACAAATCAACACGCGCAGGTTCAGTTATATCTTTTTCCTTACGATGCGGAATGATGTTAAAAATAATATTCAAAACAATCGCCGTGATACTTCCAGCCACAATCCCATTGCTCGTAAACAATTGAATAAAGTCCGGCAACACTTTGAAAAGATCCGGAACAACCGTCACGCCAAGCCCGACACCGACCGAACAAGCGATAATCAACAAATTCTCCTGTGACGTAAAATTAACCTTGCCAAGCATCTTAATCCCTTGCGCGACAACCATACCAAACATCGCAACCATCGCCCCACCAAGCACCGGCGTCGGAATAATCGTCGTAATCGCGCCCACTTTTGGCAACAAGCCTAGCACAATCAAAATCCCCGCCGTCACGTAGATCACTTTTCGCGTTTTAATGCCCGACAACTGCACTAAACCAACATTTTGTGAATAAGCCGTGTATGGAAACGTATTAAAAATACCGCCTAACACAATCGCCAAGCCCTCTGCCCGATATCCTTTTGTCAAATCCGATTTTTCCAATTTTCGCTTCGTAATATCAGAAAGCGCAAAATAAACACCCGTCGATTCGACCATACTCACGAGCGCGATCAATATCATCGTCAAAATCGCCGCCCAGTTAAACGTCGGCATCCCAAAATAAAACGGCGTAGGCACATGAAACATCGGCGCATCCACAACAGGTTGCATCGAAATACCGCGATAAATAGCCGCGAACACCGATCCAGCAACGAGTCCAATCAACACCGCAATCGCCTTACTAAAGCCACGTCCAAAACGATACACTAAAATAATCACGAAAAGCGTCCCAAATCCAAGTCCCAGGTTATAAAGAGACCCAAAATCCGCCGCACCTTGTCCACCAGCCAAATTATTAATCGCCACCGGAATCAGCGTCAACCCGATAATTGTGACAACCGATCCCGTCACAACCGGCGGAAAGAATCGCACAACCATCGAGAAAAACGGCGCAATCAGGACAACAAAAATCCCTGAAACAATAATCGATCCGTAAATCGCACCTATCCCATACTGCTCACCAATCAAAATAATCGGCGCAATCGCTTGAACCGCACAGCCCAAAACAACCGGCAATCCAATGCCAAAAAAGCGATTCATCGTTAACTGCAAAAGCGTCGCAATCCCGCACATAAAAATATCAATCGAAACCAAATAAGTCATCTGCGCACTCGTAAAGCCAAGCGCACCACCAATCAAAAGCGGCACAATAACCGCTCCCGCATACATCGCTAATACATGTTGAAAACCAAGTGCCGCAATTCTCCCTTTTCCTAACATCGCGTTACTCCCCCTTCACAAAACGAATTTGCTCATTTTCTAAAGAGGCAATCCGCGCTAAGGAATAAATCGGATAACCCGTTTTTTCAAGTAATGCTCGGCCTTGCTGGAACGACTTTTCAATCACGATACCAATCCCGACGACTTCCGCTTCCGCCTGTTCTGCCACTTCCAACAAACCAAGAACAGCCTGCCCATTCGCCAAAAAATCATCGATCAGCAGAATTTTATCCGCCTTACCTAAGAAATTTTTTGATACCGAGATATCGTTCGTCTCTTGTTTCGTGAAGGAATAAACGCTACTTGTATATAGATTTTCCGTTAACGTCAATGATTTCTTCTTCCTTGCAAAAACAACGGGAACCCCTAACTCAAGCCCCGCAAAAACTGCTGGTGCGATGCCCGAAGACTCAATCGTCACTATTTTTGTAATACCTAGGTTCGCAAACCGATTCGCGAATTCTTTTCCGACCGCCTGCATTAACACAGGATCAATTTGATGATTCAAAAAAGAATCGACTTTCAATACGTTACCAGGCAGCACCGTACCTCGATTTTTGATATGTTCTTCTAATAATTTCACAGCTTGATGACCCCTCTCTAATTTAAAGAGCGCGGGAACTAAAAAAACGCCCACCACTCATACTAATAATGAGAAGTAGACGTAAAAAGGCAGCAACAGTCGCCACCTTCCTTATAAAACGTTACTCTCACTCATAGTCCAGTCATTTACGGTAACTGGGTAGAAACTTGCTGTCCATATCACAGCCTTTATATAAGTGATCTTTCGTGGTACAAAGCAGGAGCTCTGAAACCGCCATATAATCTAGTTATTCCATTATTATAGCCTTCAACAAATCCTGGGTCAACCTTATTTTTAGATGAAAACGCTTTTCACGCCTCATTTAATTTGTAAATAAAATCGTAGCGGTCATTTAGAAGCTGAATCAAGTAATCCGGATTTAAGCCTTCACCAGTCGTATCCTTTAAAATTTCCAGCGGTTTTTTCAGCATTCCGTACTGATGCACATGCTCCGTCAACCATTCGCGAATCGACGAATAATCATCGCTCGCCAGAATTTCCGACACATTTGGAATCTCCTTAGAAAGCGTGGCAAACAGTTGCGCCGCATACATATAACCGAGCGCGTACGACGGGAAGTATCCGAAATCGCCGCCAGACCAGTGAATATCCTGCAAAATACCATCCGCATCCGATTCTGGACGAACACCTAAATACGCTTCATATTTATCATTCCACGCATCACGCAACTCATCCACACCAATTTCGCCGTTCATAATCGCCTTTTCAAGCTCATAACGAATCATGATATGCAGCGGGTACGTCAACGTGTCCGCCTCAATCCGAATCAACGAACTCTCCGAAAGATTCACCGCACGATAAAATTCCTCAACTGAAACATCATCAAACGCAGGCGCCGTAATCTCTTGGAAATCCTTATAATTACTCTGCCAAAATTCAAAACTCGAACCTAGGATAATCTCATAAAATAGCGACTGCGACTCATGAATCCCCATGGAAGCACCATTCGCAAGCGGCGTCCCAACCAGTTTCGGACTGATATTCTGCTCATAAATCGCGTGCCCACCTTCGTGAATAATCCCAAATACCGCCATTTTAAAATTCGCTTCATCGTAACGCGTTGTAATCCGCACATCCCCAATATTGAGCCCCGTCGCAAATGGATGAACCGTATCATCCAAGCGCCCAGCCTCAAAATCAAAGCCCATTTTCGTCAAAATACGCTCGCTAAATTCTTTTTGTTTCGCTTTTGACACCCGTTTATGCAGCAACGTCCCATCAGGCTGGTAACTCGCGGCCTCTACTTTTTTGCGCAGCATCAAAATCGCTTCTCGAAGCTTCGCGAAAACATCGTCCAATACCGCCACTGTCATCCCCGGTTCATATTGATCAAGCAACGTATCATAAGGATTGTCCTGATATCCCCAATACTCCACAAATTGACGCTTACTCGCGATGATTTTCTCCAAATAAGGCTTAAATGAATCATAGTCATTGTTCGCACGTGCCGTTGTCCAAACTGTCTCAGCCTGCGCCACCAATTTCGTATACGCCTCATATTCGTTCGCCGGAATTTTTTTATTCAAATCGTATTCTTTTTTGCACGCTTCCAACGATCGGCGCGTCACATCAGACAAATCCGCTTTTTCTACCCAAAGACCCGCGATAAAAGCCGCCATTTCCTCCGAAACCTTCATTTTGAAAATTTCACCACTCAGCGTACCAATCACTTCCGAGCGTTGCGTCGCGCCTTTTTCCGGTGCACCAGTTCGCAGATCCCAATAAACTAAGCTAAGCGCCTCTTCAAACGCACTGATTTTCTTCACATAATCCAAAAATTCCTGTTCTAGTTCTTGTAAACTCTCCGACATCCTGATTCCCCGCTTTCTTTAATCTTTACGTGGCGGTCTTGGTCCCCAATATTGGTACAAATCCGTCCGCAAATACCCATTATATAGTTTGCGTTTCTTCGTCGCTCGTTTTGCATACACTTCCTCAAACATTTCATAACTCGTCAACACATACACCGACCACGTTGGCATATTGCGATACACCGCGCGCATTTCACGATACAGTTCACGAACCGATTCCTCATCTTCCAAACGTTCCCCATACGGCGGATTCGCAACGATAACACCGTACTCTTTTTCCGTCGTAAAATCAGCCACTTGCATCTGCTTGAACTCAATCACATCTTCCAGTCCGGCCTCAAACGCATTCTGCTCCGAAATCTCAATCATTCGGTGGTCAATATCCGTCCCAGTAATATCTAATGGTTGCTCATGATTCGCCGCAGCTTCTGCCTCTGCACGCGCCTCTTTCCAAATATCTGCAGACATCCAATCCCACGATTCACACACAAAATCCCGACGCAAACCAGGCGCGATATTCCGTCCAATCCAAGCCGCCTCAATCGGAATCGTCCCAGAACCACAAACCGGGTCATAAAACGGACGATCCGGATGCCAACTCGTAAGCAAAACAAGCGCCGCAGCCATCGTTTCCTTCAATGGAGCACCACCTTGCCCAACACGATAACCACGTTTATGTAAACCAGCACCACTCGTATCAAGCGTAATTGTCACTTCATCCTTTAAAATCGAAACCTCCAACTTAAAAAGAGCACCCGACTCCATCAAACGTCCCTGCCTGCGGTACTTCTCGCTCAAACGGCTCACAATCGCTTTTTTCGTAATCGCTTGGCAATTCGGCACACTAAACAATGTCGATTTCACCGATTTCCCAGCAACCGGAAAATTAGCATCCAAAGGCAACAAATCTTCCCATGGTAGCGCCTTCGTTTGCTCAAATAAATCATCAAAAGTCGTCGCAGTAAAACGCCCCACAACAATTTTCACACGATCCGCCACACGAAGCCATAAGTTCGCCTTCGCAATCGCCATTTCGTCCCCTTTAAAATACACTTTGCCATTATCAACTTCACACTCATAGCCGAGTCGACGCACCTCTTTTGCCACAATCGCCTCGAGCCCAGCCGCAGCTGTTGCTACTAATTCAAATTCCCTCATAATCGCCATCCTCACCTCATTAATATCTAAAAAAAGAGCCATTCCAAAAGGCACACGCTCCTAGTCACACACATGGTGCACTAAGTTATGGCATCTCTTAGCATAAGAAATCCGCCATACGTCCGACTTTGAAACAGCCCTCACTTTTTTAATTCATCCTGAAAATAGCGTTTTGTAAGCCATGTTCTGTACTTCTGTGATTACAGGATCACACAAAAGCGGTAATTATCTATCTGCACATAGCGGTGAAGCTATGTACCTCGTCCCTCGTTGTTATTCCTCGGGAAAAGTGCCCCTACCAATATTTGGGTTTCTCGCTCGTGGGGTTTACCTCGTTCCACTTCCACCATTTCTGATGAAACTTCGTCACTGTGGCACTTTCAAGGTTCGAACACCTTATCCGAAGACTTAGGTGCGTCACCTGCCGTCAAACCGGTAATCCGGAGTGCCCTGGCTTATTGTTTCACCAGGCACGATCACTACGGGCAATTTCAGCACCGTGCGAGCATGGACTTTCCTCTGTTTTCATAGGGAAAACAGCAATTACCCAAACGCTACCTCAATCATTCTATCACGTTTATTGGTTGTCGTCTAGCTTATTTCCAAAAACATGTTTTTCGAGATTGCTCAGTCGTTTTAGAATATCGAAATTCGTCGTTCCAGCAGGCTGCGTTGTTTGTTGAAAACTCGGTGCCACAACTGCTTTCGGAGCATCCTCTAATTCAGAACGAAGACGCAAGTTCTCTTGTTGTAGAGCCTCAATTTCTTGTGAAAAAGTACTGTAATCATTAATAACTTTATCTAGAAATTCATCTACATCTTCCGGATTATAACCACGAAGACCTGTTTTAAATTCTTTTTCTAAAATCTCTTTACCAGTCAAATTATATTCAAATTGTTCAGAAGCCATTTAACTTCACCTCTATATCTAGTTTCTGTATGCTAACGTCGCTTCAGCGTGTCGGAAAATACTCATCTTCGTCGTTAAAAGTTCCGTTCCAATGCTCACATACACTAGTATGCTCCACGTTGGTACTCGCTTTTGCCTAGAATCTAAGCATTTTCCGACACGCTGAATCCTGGAAAACACTCATCTTCGTCGTTAAAAGTTCCGTTCCAATGCTCACATACACTAGTATGCTCCACGTTGGTACTCGCTTTTGCCTAAAATCTAAGCATTTGCCGACAAGCTGAGGGTTGGAGCTACGAATCAAATATCGCAAAAAATATTTATCACCTAGCGTTACTTTACGTTACATATCTCCATTTTTTCAAAGTTCGGCGCATTTGTCAATTTATAATCCTTCATTTCCTAAAAAAGACACTTAAAAGTCAGCGTTGAGCGATTCTACTACTTCTTGTAACTCATAAAAATCAATCAACAAAATCGGATAGTCACCGTTCTCCGCGTATACCTTTGCTTTTTCATAGAAGAATTTAGGCGCCCCCTCACGCTCCGTATCATAGACAAGCAACGTCCCATCCGTGTGATCCAGCACGAACTGGTCCTTCAATTGAAACTGGCGCGGATTCTCATACTCCCGCTTCGTCACAGCCGCCACATAGTCCGCCGTGCCAACAATCTCATTATACCACAACTGATTGCCCTCATTCCAATTACTTTCCTGATTCAAAAACGGCGTCAAAACCGCTAATTTCAACGCATATTCTTCTTTTTTAAGCTCGGCTACCACTTCACCAGCCCACAGTTCCACACCCATTTGCCCCGAAATAATCACCCATTCCAAGCCATCATCCATCAGCCCAATCAGCCGCCGCTTCATCGCCTCCTTGATAAATCCCGCTTCTGGCGCATCCCGCTTAAAAATGCCTAATTCAAAATTCTTATAGCCCGACACAAAAATCGATTTCATGGTGCCTTCTCCAATACGCGTTTCAACGTATATTCCACCGACTGATAATGATCGTTAAAATGCTTATAAAACGATTTCCCGTTAAACGCACTGACCGCAATCATCTGAATATTGTCCGCCACTTGTTGCAACTGGGCCTCTCCAAGGTATGTCGGACGCGCCGTATTCACCCACGGAATCACGAGCGCTAGCCAAACATCACACGTTTCCTTGACCCCATCCACAAACGGCTTCATATCCTTATAAAAATCAAATACCTGCTGTTCAGTTCGATTCGAAAGATAAAGTTCCCAAATAGCCTCATTATGACGCAACATTTCTATCGTTAAATCCTTCATTTCACTCATAAAAAACCAATTCCTTCTATATAAAAGTATGAGAACAGCATACCATATTTGATGGCAAACGCCTACTTTTCTAATGAGTAACGTATTAAAATTCACAGTGAAATCCCTGAAACTAAAAAAATATTGATTTTTTTCTGAGCCACACAACCCGATGCGAAGGTACGTTCTGTCTTGGTTTTCAGCGATTTTCCAAATACGCACAACAACCGCATAGGCAGATTTCCCCTATCATTTTCGTTTATATTTGTTATAATAGGTGTTAGTCCAAATTAAGAATGGCGAGTTCTGCCGTTCGATCGATTTAAAAGAGGTGAATCATAGATGGCCATACGATATCCAAATGGAAAAAAGTATCAGCCCAATACACCTACCGCCTCCAACGCACAAAAAAAGACGGTCTCTTACGGAAAACGCGGCATGTCACTCGAGCAAGATCTCAATGACACAAACGCCTACTATTTAACCCATGGGCTCGCCGTCATCCACAAGAAACCAACCCCTGTGCAAATCGTCGGTGTTGATTACCCAAAAAGAAGTAGCGCAAAAATAAAGGAAGCCTACTTCAAAACACCATCAACCACGGACTACAACGGTGTTTATCAAGGAAAGTATATTGACTTTGAAGCAAAGGAGACCAAAAATACAAGCTCATTTCCTCTTAGTAACTTTCATCAACATCAGTTAACACATATGGAAGGCGTCCAGAAGCAAGACGGTATCGTTTTTGTTATCATCGCTTTTCAAACACTTGGTGAGGTCTATCTCATCCCCTTTGAACATTTCCAGCCATTTTGGCAACGAATGCTTGACGGTGGGAGAAAATCAGTGACCCTTCAAGAATTAAAAGACGTAGCGGACCAGATTCCTTATGGTCTAAATCCGAGGCTAGACTATTTAAGCATCATTAGAAAGCATTATTTCTAAATCAGTCAACCCCTCAACATTAAAGGAGAGAAATTTTCTATGGCAGATAAACCGCAGACAAGATCTCAGTACCGCAATAGCCAAGCAAAACAACCTGAGACGAAGAAACCAACTGGGAAAGGTAAACGTATCACTGGAAATGTTGTCAAAGTGGTATTCTTCACCGCACTCTTTCTCGCATTTGCAGGCATTGCTGGTGGCGCAACCGCATTTTATTCGTATGCAAAAGAAGCGCCAAAACTGACAGATTCCAAATTGCGTGACCCTCTTTCATCTAAGATTTTAGATAAAAATGGAGATGTCTATGCAGAAATCGGTAAAGAACGCCGGGAATATATTGAGTATAAAGATATCCCAAAACAGCTAGAAAACGCAGTTCTATCAACGGAAGATTCCCGCTTTTACGAGCATAATGGAATGGACCCGATACGACTTGCGAGTGCGGCAGTCGGCAATATCACAGGCGGCTTTGGTTCCCAAGGTGCTAGTACGTTGACACAGCAAATCATTAAGATGTCCTACCTAGATTACACAAACAAAACGCTTGATCGTAAAGCACAAGAAGCGTGGATGGCAGTGCAACTTGAGCAAAAATACAGCAAACACGAACTCCTAGAAATTTACATCAATAAAGTATACCTATCCGACGGCATCCATGGTATGGAAACAGCCGCCGAACATTACTATGGCAAAAAACTAAAAGACTTAAATTTAGCACAAACAGCCCTAATTGCTGGTATGCCTCAAAGTCCGAACCGTTTTAATCCATTTGAAAATCCTGATTTAGCGAAAAAACGTCGCGATATCGTTTTGACATTAATGTATAACAACGATAAAATCTCGAAATCCGAAATGGAAGCTGCTCAATCGGTTGCCATTACAGACGGATTAGTAGATGAAGCGACACGTAAGCAAAAAACATACGCTTATGATACGTATGTCGATCAAGTTATCGATGAGATTGGTGACAAATACAATCCGTTTACAGATGGTTTAACAATCTATACAGCTCTCGATCCAGATGCCCAAAAGTATACGGAAAAAATGTTAAATACGAATGAGGTTATTAACTACCCAGACGCGAAATTCCAAGCTGGGGTTGTTATCATGGATACGGAAACCGGTCGTGTACAAGCCCTTGGTGGTGGACGCGAAACTGCTGGCACTAAGAAAATATCGCGTGGACTGAACCGTGCAACCGATATTAAACGCCAACCCGGTTCTACCATGAAACCTATTTTAGGTTATGCGCCAGCTATTGAGTACCTAGACTGGTCTACAGCTCATATTTTCAATGATGCCCCTTATCAATATTCAAGTGGTCAAGAATTGCGAAACTATGATTCTGGTTATCTAGGAGAAATTTCGATGCGTCATGCGCTTTATTCCTCTCGTAACATCCCTGCCGTAAAAGCTTCCAAAGAAGTAGGCTACGATCGTGCACGGGATTTTGCGAACAATCTTGGGTTGAACTATAAAGAAGTCTATGAATCAACGGTAATTGGTAGTGGTGAAGCTTCCCCTATCCAGATGGCAGGTGCTTATGGTGCATTCGGTAATGGCGGTGTCTATAACAAGCCACATACGGTTACCAAGATTCTCCTTTCAGATGGCGAAACAGAAGTGAATATGGAGCCTGAATCTGTTGTAGCGATGAAAGCATCAACAGCCTACATGATTAGCGATATGCTAAAAGACGTTCTCACAAAAGGTACTGGTACGCGAGCAAACATCCCTGGTTGGAATATTGCCGCGAAAACAGGTACAACCAACTATGATGAAAGCGTCCGTATCAAAAATGGCATTCCAAGTGATGGTACACCCGATTCATGGTTTGTCGGCTACTCCCCTCGTTACACGGTATCGATTTGGACTGGCTATGACGAACCGAACAAGTACTACCTATCACCGAGTGAAACACGCATTGCAGCCTATATGTTTAAAGCAACCATGGAACATCTCGTTTCCGGTGAGAAAAATCCAGACTTCAAAAAACCTAGCAATGTGAATGAGATTCCGATTATCGTTGGAAGTAATCCAATCACACGTGCAGGATCTGGCGCAAGCGGCGGAAATATCTCGTATGAACTATTCTTAGACGGTACGATTCCAACCAAATCAGCGGCTGAGAAGAAAACAGAGACGAAAACTGACGAGAAAACTGACGCTGAAAAAGAAGCTGAAAGAAAAGCAGCAGAAGAAAAAGAGAAAGAAAAATCCGAAGCAGACAAGCAAAAAGAACAACAAGAAGCTGAGAGAAAAGCGACAGAAGAAGCCGAGAGAACGGCGTTACAAGCACCAGCAGGTTTAAATGGCTCATATAATGCGGCCAATAAAACAATCTCCGCAAGTTGGGCATCCAATGGACCCGGCGTCACATACGATGTTAGTGTCAACGGACAAACTCAGAACTATGGTGTCACATCTATCACGGTAAGTGGCGGATCACCAGGCTCGAGCGTTGTCATTATGGTTGTACCAGTGAAGGACGGCAAACGCGGTTCACCAGCGACAACAACCATTACCATTCCACCTGATCAAACACAGCAAGATACACCTGCAACGGATGGAACTGGCACGGACGGCACACAAAACAATACAACACCGCCACCGGCCAACTAAAATAGCTTGCGACCACTCTGCATATTGCAGAGTGGTTTTTTTATGCAACAAAAAAACGCATTCCAATTTGAAATGCATTTCTTTGTTAAGTCAGTCCTTTCAAAGCTAGCTTCCTCTGCTCCTGTACCAACTCATTCAACTGTTTAAAAGCTGGATATCCACCTGACTTTCCCATAACAAAAGCTAACCGCTCCTGCAAGTTCATCGGAATAAGTTCCAACGTCTCGATATGCTTGTCCAACTCATTTAACTGCACAGGCCTCTCATTGCTCCAAAAAAGCATGGAAAGGTAAATACCTAATCCGTCACGAATAATCGACATATCAGGCTCCTCACGCAATTTAAAAGATGCATCTAACTCTTGCGCAATATTTCGCCACTGTTTTGCCATGCGTCTGCACGCTTGTCCTGGGTCCGTGTGCCAAGGCATCTCTCCCCGCCCGCGCGTATAAAAAAGTTGCTCCTGCCAAAACGGTAACCCTGTCACAAAAATCGATGCTTCGTCTATTTCTTCGACCGCAACATGTGGCGTTTTAAATAAAGGATGTTCCAATTCTTTTGCATACTGAAAATCAGCCATCAAATCCTCTCGCTTTCGCTTGTTTTTTACCTTCTCGGCAAAGGTATAGGAGCGGACATGTAGAGCATTCTGGAGTTCTTGCCTTACAGTGATAACGTCCAAAGAAAATCATATCATGATGCGCATCTGACCACATTTCTTTTGGCAGTTTTCGCATCAATGTATTTTCGACTTCGACCACGGAATCTTTCCACCGGCAAATACCCAATCGTTTAGAAACGCGTTCTACATGTGTATCAACAGCAATCGCTGGAACTCCAAAACCCACGGAGAGCACAACGTTCGCGGTTTTGCGCCCCACACCAGGCAAGCTCTCCAACTCCGCATGCGTCTCTGGTACCTGCCCGCCAAACTCATCCAGAATTTTTCGAGACAGTGCTTGGATATTCTTTGCCTTATTCCGATATAGACCAATCGACCGTATATCATTTTCCAGCTCTTCCACCGGGACTTGGATATAATCCTCAGGTCCATGGTATTTCTCAAAAAGTGATGCAGTTACGCGGTTGACCAAAATATCGGTACACTGCGCAGAAAGTACCACAGCGACCAGTAATTCAAATGTATTCTTATGCTCGAGTTCACAGTGGGCAGCAGGAAACATGTCTGCCATTGTCTCGATGCACATCACGGTTTGCTTGTTCGTTAGCATATGTTCACCCTTTTCTCTTATCTAGCCAATCATAGAGCGGAATCGAATTCTCACTTTTCTTTACCCTCGTCACGTTGCTTTTATCCGATGTATTACCTGCCACTTGCTCATGAAAAGCAGCGGAAGCCACACGCGCCTGCTCCGGCGTTTTGATGTTTTTACGATTCCAATTGAGTAAAATTCGATCCATATAGCGAAAACTCAATTTTTGCGAGAGTACAGCTTCTCTCAGAGCCTCCCGAATCAACTCCGGGCTATTATGATCCTGATCCACCCAAGCAGACAACATTTCCGCCTCCATCGGGGATAACGGACGTCCGAACTCCTTCTCAAACTGCGAATACAAACTCATTTGCTCTGTCTCACGCGACATCATTTTTTGCTCTTGATGCAGATTCTCGAAAAAAAGCATCAGTTTTTCCCAAAGCGGATCCAGCGCATAGCTCTCCGTATAGACTTGCTCACCTTCATTCACTTGTGTAATCATGACAAGCTGTTTGTTAACGAGCGCCTGAATAATTCGAAAAGCCTGTTCCGTACTAAATGTTGTTCGCCCGGCGATTTCTTCCATCGATGGAAAATAGATTCCTTTTTCAAGAAAGGACTGCAGCTGTAAAACAACGACAAACTCCTGCTCATTCATGCCGATTTTAGCGTAGTTCTCGACTAATACTTGCGGTAACGTCACATTTCCCGCGGCTAACCATTTTTGCATTATTTTATTATCCATCATGAAACACCTCATTAGAAATTATACCATGAAAAACGAGGGAAACGTGATGAAAAAACCTTTTTGGGAGAGTTTTTGTGTTTTTGACTTGTCTTGGTAGGATTTTAGCAATATAAAAACAGCCAGAACGCCGCAAAAATGAATTTTGTGGGTACTGGCTGTTTTTATATTCCAAGTAAGCGTCTTTTATTACGGATACAAACGATTCAACAGTCTTGGGAATGGAATCGTTTCGCGAACGTGTTCTGTCCCTGAAATCCATGCAACTGTGCGCTCTAGGCCAAGTCCAAAGCCAGAATGTGGCACAGAACCGTAGCGTGCTAAATCTAAATACCAGCTATAGGCTTCCAGATCCAGATCAAACTCTTTCATGCGCGCTTCTAAAATCGCTAACTCATGAATACGTTCTGATCCACCGATAATTTCACCATATCCTTCTGGCGCAATCAAATCAGCACATAGCACGACTTCACTGTTATTCGGATCTTCTGGCATATAAAACGGTTTAATGGCTTTTGGATAATGCGTGATGAAAACTGGCTTCTCAAAATTATCCGCAATCGCTGTTTCATGCGGCGCTCCAAAATCGTCACCCCATTCAATATCTTCAAAACCTAATTTCTTCAGTAACGTAATCGCTTCTGTATACGTGATTCGTGGGAACGGCGCGACCATTTTCTCTAAATGCGAGACGTCACGGCCCAGACGATCTAATTCTAAGCGACAGTTCTTAAGCACAGCAGCGACAAGGAATGCCACATAATTCTCTTGTACTTTTAAGCTATCTTCCAATTTGTAAAATGCCATCTCAGGCTCAATCATCCAAAATTCGATTAAATGACGGCGCGTTTTCGATTTCTCTGCACGGAAAGTCGGTCCAAATGAGAAAACTTTTCCAAATGCCATCGCCGCAGCTTCCATATACAGCTGACCGCTTTGTGATAAAAAGGCATCCTCTTCAAAATATTTCGTATGGAATAGCTCGGTTGTGCCTTCTGGTGCGCTTCCTGTCAAAATCGGTGGATCAATTTTCAAGAAACCTTCTTCGTTAAAGAATTCATATGTCGCACGAATAATTTCATTACGAATCTTCATAATCGCGTGTTGACGATTCGAACGCAACCATAAATGACGGTGATCCATCAAAAATTCTGTGCCGTGTTCTTTCGGCGTAATTGGGTAATCGACAGACTCACTGACAACTTCAATTCCAGTCACAGCCATTTCATAGCCGAACGGGGAACGCGTATCTTCGTGAATCGTCCCAGTAACATAAAGACTCGTTTCTTGAGACATACCTTTCGCTGTTTGAAACAGTTCTTCACCGACTTCTTCTTTGACAACAACGCCCTGCATAAAGCCAGTTCCATCGCGTAATTGTAAGAAGGCGATTTTACCACTAGAACGTTTATTGCTGAGCCAACCGCCAATTTTTACTTCTTTGTCTACATATTTTGCTGCTTGATTAATCGTAATTTGCATGTTTACACTCCCTAATTTTTCATAAAATCTTTCATTCGGTTAAGCGCTTGTTCAAATAATGCTGGGTCTGTCGCATAGGATATCCGAATATAATCCGGCATACCAAAACCTGAGCCTGGAACAACCGCGACAAAGGCATCATCTAACAAGCTCTTTGCAAAAGCATCCACATCTGCAAAGCCCTTCATACGTGCTGCTTCTGCTACATCAATAAAGAAGTAGAAGGCACCGTCTGGCTTCTTCGGTCTAAAACCCGGAATCGATTCCAACACTGGATAAAACCGCTCCATCCGTCCCTCAAACGCCTTATACATACTTTCAGAAACCGCCTGATCCCCATTATAAGCTTCCACCGCGCCATACTGAGCGTTTGCTGTCGGATTACTCGTCATATGATCGGCAAGTCTTCCCATACTCGCAATAATCGATTCTGCCGCAGCTGCATAGCCAATACGCCAACCAGTCATTGCATACGCTTTGGAAACGCCATTAATCACGATGGTCCATTGATATAACGCGTCACTCAAAGAAGCAATCGAAACGAGATCCTTTTTGTCCCCGTAATATAACTTCTCATAAATTTCATCAGAAACGATATAAATGCCATGTTTCTCCGCAACTTCGCCAATCGCAACAAGTTCCGCTTTCGAGTAAGCCATCCCCGTTGGATTGTTTGGAGAATTAAGCACGATCGCACGCGTTTGTGAGGTTATAGCCTTTTCAAAATCAGCGGCAGTAATCTTGAAATCCGCATCAAAACCAGTCTCAACAAAAATTGGCACACCGCCAGCAAGCTTAATTTGCTCCGGATAAGTCACCCAGTAAGGTACAGGTATAATGACTTCATCGCCAGGATTCAGAATAGCTTGAAAAGCACAATAAAGCACATGTTTCGCGCCAGTTCCCACAAAAATCTGATTCGGCTTATACGCTAAATTCTGATCTTGTTGCAACTTGTCGATAATCGCTTGCTTTAATTCTGGTATCCCCGTTGTTGCTGTATACTTGGTATATCCTTTGTTCATCGAATCCACAGCAGCATCAATGATATTTTGTGGTGTATTGAAATCCGGTTCCCCAGCTCCAAGCCCAATAACATCGATTCCTGCTTGCTTCATTTCTCTTGCTTTTGCTGTAATCGCAAGTGTTGGCGATGCAGCAATTTCTTGGACACGTCTCGATAGCGGTAGGTCCATGCACGTTCCCTCCTAAATTTTAAAAAGTTTTATAAATTCTCAATTGCTCGGTACCATTCGCCTGTTTCAAAATCCAAATCATAATAATTCAAGTTGTTATCCTTGTCTAAATAGGACACTTCCCAAATTGGCACACCTTTATCCATACCAAGCGTCACATTCAGAATCTTAACTGGATTCTTTTCCTGCTTCACTTTAGCAATTGCCTCGTCTTTTGTTATACCATCTTTTGCGTACTTGACGACCACTGTCCCCTTCTTACTCTTAGGAACCCACACAATGATATCTTTCTTCTTACTATTCTTTCCTGTTAGCACGTAGTAGACACCATTCGAGCCATTATACAAATAAAAATTCTCTTGCTCTTTCAAATCTACCTTGCCATCAATGCGTGCAAGTGCGGTCTCTTCATCTGCGCGAACCGGCTTCTGGGCGCTGTAGAAAAAGATGAAAAACCCTGCTATTACAACGACAATCGCGGCAATACTAATCCAAATCCACTTCCAGTAACTTTTTCGATTACTTTTTCGCAACATATCTACTCTCATTTCTATTAGCTTTTACGCTGTTGTCGCCAATTTCAGGCATAGGTTTATTATAGCAATACCCTCACGATATTTGAAGCGAAAAAACGCTTATTCAAAAAATTTCTTCACTTCCTCCAATAATTCCTGTTCTTTGCCTTTTACAATAGGCACCTCAGGAATCGAGTTCAAGAATGCTTTTCCAAAATTAGTCGTATCCATGCGATTATCAAAAACGAACACAATCCCACGATCTGTTTCCCGCCTGATCAGCCTTCCAAAGCCTTGTTTAAAACGAAGAACAGCTTCTGGTAGCGAATAGGTTTGAAATGCATTGAGCCCCATTTTTTTACGCAACGCAATTTGAGCTTTCGTATAGGGATCCTCAAGCGGAGCAAACGGCAGACGCACAATGACCAAACAAGATAAATCATCGCCCGGAATATCAACCCCTTCCCAAAAACTCATCGTCCCTAGTAAAATGGCCTTATCAAACGCGAGGAATTGTTTCGTTAACCGTGCTGGGCTACCCGATGACACACCTTGCGCTAAAATACGATATTCCGCAATAGAGGAATCCTGATTCATTTTTCGGTATGTTTTTTGTAACATATCATGGGCAGTAAACAGGACAAGCATGCGACCCGATGTTTCTTTGGCAATGGCACTGAGATAACCTGCTAACTTGCTCGTGTACTCCTCAACAGGTGTTCCTTTCACTGGTAACATATCAGAAGGAATCAGGATTCGTGCATTCTCTCCATAATCGAACGGTGACTTAATCTGTTTGGTCACTATAGCAGCGTCTAAGCCTAACTCAGCCCGAATATAAGCAAACGAATCATCTACCGTGAGTGTTGCAGACGTCATAACCACTGATTTTTTAGTATCAAAGAAATCCTTCTGTAGCGTATGATTCACCTGCACAATATCTGCTCTAAGCCGTACACTACTAAGCGCCTTATTCTTATCTGCCTCGATATAAAGCATCATCGCCTCTTCCTTCTCGTAAAGCATCCGAGAAAGCTGGCTCTCCGCGCGTTTCCAATCAATTACAAACGAATAAACTTCTTCTAAAAATACCGATTCGCCCTCACTAAATTTCTCAGCCTCTCGCTTACCATGTTCCAAAACATGGTCGAGCGTGTTACTCACTTCACGCATCAGCAATAGTACCTTTTCACCTGCGAAAAACAAGGCTGCATCTAATTTCTCATCGATGACATTCTCAACCAGAATTAACTCCGTAGCATTCTTATTTGCCTTTAGTAACTTCTGCGCCAACAGTAAGAATAGGTTCTCTAACGCCTCTTCTAGCTTTATGATAGCAATCTCAATATCAAAAAGCTGATGTTGTTCCGGAAACATGAGTTCTAACCGCTGTAGCATAGCTTCTTTTCCTAGTGTTCCCAAGCGATTGATAAAAAATTTCATCCGACGATAGGAAAAAACAAAGCTCTGTTGTGCGCGTGCCGCATCTGTGAAATGATGCGCCTCATCAATAACTGCATATTCATAATCTGGCAACCATTTCCCACCACTAAAATGATCCTGTAAAAGTAAGGCATGGTTCACAATAATTAAGTCTGCCGCCTTGGCTTGCCTCTGATTAAACAAATAAAAATCATGGGCTAACCACGGATCTTTTTGAGGAGACAAAAACCATCCGGTATGCTTCATTCGATTCCAGAAAAGCTGACCACCACCAGATAAATTCACCTCATCAATATCCCCAGTCGTCGTTTCCGTCAACCATACAAGAATCTGCATTTTCGTCAAGACAACATCATAGGTTTTATCTACTTCCGATAGCAATTGTTCAAATTTAAACAAATTGATATAATGCTCTCTCCCCTTTAACACAACTGCCTGTATATCGAAATCGGTCAGCGCGGAAAGTAACGGAATATCTTTATGGAATATTTGAGATTGCAAAAGGTTCGTATATGTACTAATCACGATTGGAATTTGGCGTTCCTTCGCAAAATAAATCGCTGGCAAAGAATAACCTAAAGTTTTCCCAATCCCTGTTCCTGCTTCCATAAGTGCATTTTCTTCTTTTTCCCATGATGTCATAACCGTATCCATCATCACAAATTGACCAGCTCGAGGTATTAAAGTTTCATCTGCTTCCTTAAAAAGTGCCGTTTTCTCCTCATCCGTCTTTGGATACCGTCTAGTATCCGCCCGACTATACTGCACTTCTTGTATGCTTTTATTGCGAATCACGAGACCTCTATATTCTGTCCATTTTGTATCAAGCATTGCCAATTCGCGTTCTTTACGCATCTCTATCTCAAAAAGCAACTCCGCAAGGTATCCGGTTAAATGTTGCGAAAGCGTCGTTAGTTTACGAATAGTCGCAAGCGGTAATGTCTCCAATTTCTCTAGAAAAAGCAACATCAATTCAGCCGTAACGCGCGCATCACTATCTGCTCGATGGGGAGCATCATGACCTAGTCCAAACTCATCAGCTAAGTCTTGCAATTTAAAACTATCCACTGTCGGATACATAATTCGCGCTAATTCCACCGTATCAAGAAGCTTCATTTTGAGTGGCACTTCACCAGCTTCATGCATCTCTTTTTGTAAGAAAGTCCAATCAAAACTCACATTATGCGCTACAAAAATACCGCCATCAATCAGCGAATGGATAATCGATGACACATCTTCAAATAATGGTGCATCTTTCACGTCTTTGTCGGCTATTCCCGTCAATTCTTTAATAAAAGGAGGAATCCGCTTCTCCGGATTTAGGAAAGTAGAGAACTGATCTATAATCTTGCCGCCCTCCACAATACACGCCGAAAATTGAATAATTTTATCCGCCTTATTCGCTTGGTTTCCCGTAGTCTCCAAATCGACGACGATATATCTTTTATTTTTCACGATTATCCCCCCTTTACTCCAATCGGGAAGCTAGATTCAAAACCTAGCTTCCTCCACATCTCATAGTGTTGTTCGCGCTTTTTCTTCTGGCAAAGTCTGTACAACACGATTAAGCTCATTCAGAACCACTATTTTAGGTTGATGATTCGCTATCTCTTCTTCCGAAAAAATACCGTAAGCCATAATAATAATCGTATCGCCAACCTGCGTCATTCTAGCCGCTGCACCGTTCAAACAAATAATACCACTATTTCGCTCTCCAGGTATAATATAAGTCTCCAAACGAGCACCATTATTATTATTTACAATCTGTACCTTTTCATTTGGCAACATATCAACCGCCTCCAGTATCGCCTCGTCAATCGTGATACTACCAACATAATTGAGGTTAGCTTCCGTTACAGTGGCCCGATGAATCTTACCATGCATCATGGAACGCATCATGTCATGCACCTCCTATGATTTCATTATCAATTAATCTAGCTTTCGAATATTGCACACAAATCGCAATAATAATAGGTTTTTCCCAATCTTCCACAGGTTCAAACGAAGGATACTGATACATATCTAGATAAACAATTTTTTCATACGAGTTTTTCTGATCTATGGCTGCTCGAATATTTGCCAACACGCTCGCCTTATCTTGCCCCTTCACTTCTTCGCGAGCTTTTCGCAATGCGGCATGAATAACTGGTGCCTCCTTGCGCTCCTGCTCTGTCAAATACACATTGCGTGAACTTTTTGCTAGCCCATCCTGCTCTCTAACAGTCGGAACCACACAAATCTTCAACGGGAAAAAATAATCAGCAACAAAGCCTTGTACTACAGCTACTTGTTGCGCATCTTTCTGACCAAAATAAGCGTTATCCGGTTGAACAAGATGAAACAATTTCCCTAACACCGTCAAAACCCCATCAAAATGCCCTTCTCGAGTCGCTCCATCCAATACAGAAACTCGTTTCTGCGCATGAATCGTTGCCGTCAAACTCTCCGGATACATCGTTTCAACAGAAGGCATGAACAAAATATCTACGCCATTCTGCTCTGCACGTACCGTATCTCGCGCTTCGTCACGGGGATAGCTTTCGAAGTCTTCATTTGGTCCAAACTGTGTTGGATTCACAAAAATACTCATAACTACAACATCATTTTCCATATGAGCCGCTTTCACAAGTGCCATATGACCTTCGTGTAAAAAACCCATCGTCGGCACAAAACCAATCGTTTGCTGCTGTTTCTTGTAAGATCTGACAGCTGCTTGCAAAGCCTCTATTTCGCGTATAATTTTCATATCATTGGCCCCCGTATAGACCCTTAAGCGTTTCTTCGCTCATCGTAAAGGTATGCTCCAAAGCTGGAAAACTACCCGACTTCACATCGCTAACATAGGAGGTCAAAGCGGTATCGATCATGGCATCTACATCTGCGTACGTCTTCACAAATTTAGCTACACGATCCGTTCCGTATTGAATCACATCATGATACACCAGTACTTGACCATCCGTATCCACGCCAGCCCCAATACCAATTGTTGGAATCGAAATAGCTGCTGTTACCTCTTTTGCCAGTTGTCTTGGGATGGCTTCTAAAACGAGCGCAATAGCACCCGCTGCCTCTGCTTCTTTTGCTTGCCTCAATAAACCTTGTGCTGCCTCTTTTGTTTTCGCTTGCACCTTGTAACTACCTGTTAAACCTACCGTTTGCGGCGTCAGACCAAGATGGGCAACAACAGCAACACCACCAGCACTCAGATGCGTGATTTTGGTGAACACATCACCAGCGCCTTCTAATTTCAGCGCATTTGCACCCGTTTCTTGAATGATTTGCCGGGCATTTCGAATCGTTTCCTCTGTCGAACCATGGTAACTTAGAAACGGCATATCTGTAACAATAAATGTATCTGGAGCACCCCGCCGCACCGCTTTCGTATGATGAATCATATCAGCAATCGTCACTGGAATCGTGGAATCATATCCTAGAACAACCATTCCCAATGAATCACCCACTAGAATCATGTCGACTCCCACCTTCTCGGCATTCTTTGCTGACGGATAATCATAAGCAGTTAACATCGTTATTTTCTCCTGTGCTTCTTTCATTTGTAAAAAATCAACAGGTCTTTTCATTTCAATCGGCTCCTTTTGTCTCTGTCCTAATTGGATCAAAGCAAAATATTTTTAAACAAAGAAAACATGTGCCGTTCTTACTCGAAGATACAGCCAATCATTGCTTTCCTCCTTGCTATAGTAACACATTTCAAGCCGTTTCGAAAGTTCTTAAACTGACTATAATTGACAGTATTAGAAAAAGAGCGCATGCCTACCGAAATACTTCGCGACATACGCCTCCCTTTCTATTTACTGTATTTTCCAAACCAACCTTTTAGCGCGGTCTTATCATCATTTCCATCGTATCGCGCCACTTCTTTACCATCTTTCAAGTAGAAAATAACTGGGACTGTCTTTACTTTCATGTCCTGCAAAAATGTTTTTGTATCATCCTCAGCCGTCTCTCGTGCCGCATCTGTATCAAAATAAGCCAAACGCATCTCTTTATCTTTCAAAACACTATCCAACGTTGGTTGAAAAGCCTGGCAATCTGGACAGGTCGGTCTACCAATATACACAAAACCGCTTTCCTTATTATCCAATTTCGCTTGGAATTCTGCTAACGTTATTTTGTCTAATTGCTTACTATCTTCCGTCTTCTCACTACCGCATGCAGCAAGCACTAAAAACACGCCTAACATTCCTAAAAATAATAATTTCTTCATCATTTCAAATCTCCTCTTTTTTATATCGGTAAAATCAAATGAATATCTAGCGGTTCCAGCTCAAATAAATAGATATCTGGTGGATTCGCTAATTCTGCGCCTAGCCTCAAGTAGAAGTCTACTGTATTACGAACTGGTGTCGCGGATATATATAGTTCCTTTGCACCGAGCTCTGTTGCCTCTTGGGAAATAATATCGATAAGCCGCCGACCAAGCCCTTTTCCGCGATAATCATGGCTGACGTATAACATGTCCAGCTTCATCGTCTTACCGTCAATAAGGTAGCTTTCCAAGGACACAAGCCCAACCAAGATACCTTCTTCGTATGCTCCAATAATAATGCCATCTCGGTCAAAAAGCGACTCTAAACGTTGCACATAAATCGTGAGCTCACTCTCGAGCCAGCCTTCGATATCATAGTATTCCTTCACTAATTGCAACATTTGATTCCGAACATAGTAAACTTCCCCAACGAATTCCTTACGATCAATATCCTTCAACTGAGATAATTCATCCCGAACCAACCATTTAAACTCCATCTATTCAGCGCTCCTTTTCAGCAATTTTTCTTAGTATACCTGAGTATCTTCTAAAAGAAAAAACGCTAAAAAGGGATTTCAAATCGAATTTTGTATATCTATACGCGTAAATCATGCCTTATCCTTCTTTTTTCATGCCACACCGTTCGTTTCTGCCAGCCAATTTTCGCCTAAAAAATGAATTTACTAACCGAGCAAAATATCTGCGGAATAAATCTTGTGTTCTTCTCCCACAGCATCTTGAACGATCAGCACACCTTCATCTGATATTCCCTTCACCGTTCCACGAATCTCGCCTCTTAACGTCTTTGCTACGATTTTTTCACTAAAAGGAATGGCTCTTGCTTCCCACAATAGTTTAATCGGCGCAAAACCTTGGTCTAGGAATAGCAAATAGTATTTTTCCAACTGAGAGACAATCTCGCCATATAACGCGCCTCTGGAAATTGGGTGACCTGCTAAAATAGCTAAGGATGTCGCTTTATCACGCAATTCTTCTGGAAAAAAGTCTTGATTCACGTTGATGCCAGTCCCAATAATAATCGCGTTTACCTGCTCTGCCTCGGCTTGCATTTCCGTTAAAACACCGCATACTTTACGTTTTTCGATATAAAGGTCATTCGGCCATTTGATTTGTGGCTCTAAACCTGTGATATTCTCAATCGCCTCAGCAACGGCTAACGACGCGATAAAAGTAAACTGTGGCACTTGTTGCATCGGGATTTCGGGTTTTAGAATCGTGCTCATCCAGATTCCTGTTCCCTTTTGCGAATTCCACGGTCTTGCTAAGCGTCCTTTTCCTGCCGTTTGTTCGTCAGCGATAACGACTGTTCCATCGACCGCTCCTTCGCCAACGAGTTGATGCGCAACGATTTGCGTGGATGTTACTTCTGGATAAAAAGCTACCTGTTGCCCGATGAATTTCGTTTTGGCGCGAAAATAAAGCATGTCTTCTGTGAAAATTTCTTCGGCTGGTTGAATCGCATAGCCACTTCCTCGTTTTGCCTCAATCTCAAAGCCAGCTTTTTTTAACTCTTCTATTTGCTTCCATACGGCTGTCCGACTGCAGTTCAGCGCATCGGCAATCTCTTGACCTGAAACTAAACCACCCTCTGCTGCTCGAAATACATCCAATAATTTACGCCGATTCGTTGATAACATGTTCCACCCATCCTTTAATTTCTGACTGTGTATTCCTTATTTCTCCTTCAATGATGGCTTGATCGAGCCTCGCTAGCAAATCTTTTAGCCAAGGGCCTCCTTTTTTATCCGTCCATGCCATGATGTCATCGCCACTCGCCTGAATCTCGCTTCGTGACTGGACAGGTAATCCGTCAAAGCGTTCGTGTAAAGCCGTCCACTCTGTTTCGCCCGTTTGGATAAATCGTGCTTTTTCGACTAGCGCTACCGTATGCGTTCCTGTTGCAAACAATTCGTAGTCGCTCCACACTCGTTTATCCGCCAAATCATACGCTTTTGAGACCTCACGGATTAGCTTGTTTGGCAATTTCCAAGCGCGCAAAAAGTTTCCTACATTCTCCGGCATCACAGCGAGGACAACGATAAACCAGATTGTTTCGTCATCACGAGCCGCCGCTAAATCCCAAGACGCTAATCTCTGAATCGCGGCATTTTGGCCTACAAATCCAGGTAAATACGGTAACATCTCGAGTTCCTCTACTAATGGCAATGCCGTTTTGACCGCTTCACCCTTCATTAATTTCACAAATTCGACGGCAATCCGTTCCACCGCAATGTTTTTCAGAAGTGCGATATTTTGTTGCATCGCCTCATATGTATCTTTTTCCAGTGAAAAATCTAACTGACTTACAAAACGAACACCGCGCATCATTCTTAGTGCATCTTCGTGAAATCGTTCCCATGGCTGACCGACCGCGCGAATCTGTTTATTTTTCATATCTTGCTGACCGCAAAACGGATCAATGAATCGGCCATCAAGCCCCATCGCTATCGCATTCATCGTGAAATCGCGACGCTCCAAATCCTTCTCCAACGAACGAATAAAAACAACCTCATCTGGGCGTCTGAAATCGGCGTACGTTCCCTCTGTGCGAAACGTCGTAATTTCATATATTTCTCCCGCTTCCAAGACAGAAACCGTCCCATGTTCGATACCAGTATCAAATGTCCGCGTGAAAATCTGCTTTACTTCTTCTGGAAAGGCACTTGTTGCAATATCAATGTCCGCTACTTCACGACCGAGCAACGTATCTCGTACAGAGCCACCTACAAAATAAGCCTCAAAACCAGCCTGTTCTAGTTTCGCTAAAACAGGCACGGCTTTCTTAAAAATTGCTTTCATCCATTAAAACTCCTATTCTTCGTTGCGTCTTAAATCGCGCCAATCCATAAATCCTTCTTGCAAACCGCGCAATAATACTTCTGCCGTTCCGATATTGGTTGCAAGTGGAATTTCATAAACATCACATAATCGAATGAGCGCGGTCACATCTGGTTCGTGTGGTTGCGCTGCGAGTGGATCGCGTAAGAAAATCACCAAGTCCATTTTGTTCTCCGAAATCCGGGAACCAATTTGCTGATCGCCACCGAGCGGGCCTGACTGAAACCGGTGTACCGAAAGTCCAGTCGCCTCCATAATTCGCAAACCAGTCGTTCCTGTCGCGAATAACGTGTGTGGCTCTAAGATGAGTTTATAAGCTAACGTGAGCTCTATCATCAATTCTTTTTTACGATCGTGTGCGATTAAGGCAATGTTCATGTACTAACCACTCCTCATCAAATTAAATTTTCTAAACCGTAGACTAGTGTGTCCAATTCTGCCGTTTTGCGAATCGAAAAAGCAACGCCTGACATGAAAGAAATGCGATCGTAGGAATCGTGGCGAATCGTGAGTCCTTGGCCTTCTGCGCCAAATTGCACTTGTTGGTGCGCAATCAAACCTGGTAGGCGAACACTATGAATCCGCATCCCTTCATAATCCGCACCACGAGCCCCTTTCATCGTTTCCTCTTCGTTTGCCGCACCTTGTTGTTTCGGATCGCGAACTTCCGCCATCATTTCCGCCGTTTTCACAGCCGTACCGCTTGGCGCATCCAGTTTATTATCATGGTGCAGTTCGATAATCTCCACATCTGGGAAGTATTTCGCCGCTTTTTGCGCAAATTGCATCATCAGCACCGCCCCCACCGCAAAATTTGGAGCAATAATCGCGCCAATTTTTTTCGATGCTGCGAGTTCTGTCAATTCCGTAATTTGTTCTGGTGTAAAACCTGTCGTACCAACAACTGGACTCACACCATGCGTCAACACTAATTTTGTATTGGAATAGCCAACTTTCGGCGTCGTAAAGTCAACAACGGCGTCCAGCGTTACACTAGTCAGTAATTTTTCTAAATCATCAAATACGGGTACGTCCAAATCCGAAAATTCCGCAATTTCGTTGATGTTCTTTTCTTTTGGCGCATGGTCAAGTACTGCAACTAGTTCCAAATCTGCTTCACGGAGGACCGTTTTTACGACCTCATGCCCCATTCTACCTTTAAAACCTAATACTGCTACTTTCATTTATTTGTCCTCCTTCTTGGTCCATCTATCGGCGTCACGTTCCTTGAATTTCTTCATGACCGTATCGTGGGCCTCTTCTAAGCTAATATTTAGCGAATTTGCCATACAAATGAGGACAAATAACACATCTCCGAGCTCCGCGGCTACTGTATTCTCTGGTTCGCTGGCTTTCTTCGGTTTCTCGCCGTAATAATGATTAATCTCGCGAGCAAGCTCTCCTGTTTCCTCTGTCACGCGCGCCATCATCGCTAAAGGAGAAAAATATCCCTCTTCGAACTGGCCAATCAACGCGCCTACCTCATCTTGCAACTGCTGCATCGTTTTTGCCATGCTTTGTTTCGCTCCTTTTGTGGTAAACTAACGTAAGGCTTTATTTACCCATTTTACGTCTGTTATAATCATTATAGCTAAGAAGTCCTTGCTACGTCTATAAAAAGGAATTTATACGTGGAAGCAATAAAAAAGGGAGTGATGCCTGTGTGGCAAGATGTTCGTGTTAAAAATATTATCTTTATTTTACTTGGAACAACGATTTACGGGTTCGGACTTGTAAACTTCAATATCGCGAATGATCTTGGGGAAGGTGGATTAACTGGGATTACCTTACTATTACTACATTTCACAGGTATTGATCCTGCGTATTCCAACCTTATTTTAAATATTCCGCTGTTTTTCATAGGCTGGCGCATTCTTGGAAATCGCGCGCTGATTTATACCATTATTGGAACGGTGGGCCTTTCGCTAGCTCTATGGGTTTTCCAACGCGTGCCGTATCGCCTTGATCTGCATGATGACCTTTTACTCGTGGCGCTTTTTGCGGGTGGTTTTACGGGAATTGGGCTTGGTTTTGTCTTTCGTTATGGCGGGACAACGGGTGGTAGCGACATCATTGCCCAAGTGCTACATCGTAAAAAAGGCGTGAGTATGGGACGGACTTTGTTTGCGATTGACGCCGTTGTGTTGACGCTTTCGTTATCTTATTTGGACGTTCGGCAAGTGATGTATACACTCGTTGCGGTTTTCATTGGCGCTCGTGTGATTGATTTCATGCAAGAAGGAGCCTATGCCGCCCGGGGTGCCTTGATAATTTCCGCCCATAATGATAAAATTGCCGACCATGTGATGCTGGCGATGAATCGAGGCGTGACGGTGCTTGAAGGACGCGGCGGCTTTTCGAAAAAAGATCAAGATGTGCTGTATATTGTCGTTGCGAAGAATGAGATTGTGCAGCTGAAAAACATTGTGAACGCGACTGATCCACACGCCTTCGTCTCCGTTTCCGTCGTGCATGACGTGATGGGAGAAGGTTTTACGTTGGATGAGGATAAGAAGCCGTTGATATGAAGAACGAAAGGCTGAAACGGCCCGTTTAGCTCCGAAAAAAACTGGAGCGGCCGCAATAAAAAGCCGCTCTTGCTTTTTGTGGAGGGCGTGAAGTTTTCGAGGAGTTGGCCGTTGAAGCTAGATCCGACGAAAGGCTGAAACGGCCCGTTAGACCCGAAAAAATTTGTTAGGGGCCGCAGTGAAAACCCGCTCTTGGCTTTTGCGGAGGGCACGAAAATTTCGAGGGTCTGGCCGTTGAAGCTGGATCCGGAGGCGCAGAGCATAAAGCAGTGCAAGGAACGAATGCTCACTTTGCTCACACTCATATTGAGGCTCTAAGGAAATACAGGACATTTCCTAAGACCCACAACAAAGCTGAAACGGCCCGTTATGTTGCTAAATCAAACCGTTGTTTGGTTTGATTTAGTGAATCAATAGGCAGCTGAGCAAAGCGAAACTGACAACCTTTTATTTGTTAGGACTCGCAGTGAAAACCCGCTCTTGTTTTTTTACGGAGGCCACAAAATTTTCGAGAGTCTGGCAAATGGAAGGCAGTTTCATTGTATTCAACTGCATATTGAGGTTCTAAAAAAGCACACGACGCTTTTCAAGAACCACAACAAAGCTGAATCCGGAGGCGCAGAGCATGACGCCACACTCGATAAAAAAATGCCACACAACAAACCTAGACCAGCGCACCGTACTAAAAAAATTTTGCGTTACTGTTTTAAAAATAAGTCTTATTTTGCATCCAACGGCCATTTTAAGGAACGAATGCTCACTGCGTTCGCACTCATATTGTGGGCCTAATTCAGCAAAAGATGCTTCATAAGGCCCACAACAAAGGAGCCCAAAACCATGGAAAAAATACTAATCGTTGAAGACGACCCAAAAATCGCGACGCTATTACAAGATTACCTACGCCGATACAATCTAGACGCCCACATCACAACCGACTTCGATGACGTGATGCCTCTTTTCGAAGAACTAACGCCTCACCTTGTCCTGCTCGATATCAATTTGCCGAAATATGACGGTTACTTTTGGTGTCGCAAAATTCGTGAAGTCTCGGTCTGCCCAATTATCTTCATCTCAGCGCGTGATGGAGAACTGGACCAAGTCATGGCGCTTGAAAACGGAGCGGATGACTACATCACAAAACCATTTTCCTATCAAGTCGTTATCGCGAAAGTGCGTGCCCAATTGCGACGCGTCTATGGCGATTTTGCCAACCAATATCAAGAACCTGAATTTCATGAAGGTACACTCTCCTTTTATCCGCTAAAATTCACAATTGAACGCGCTGGCAAAACGCTAGAACTTAGCAAAAATGAAGCGAAACTGCTCGAAGTTATTTGGCGAACTGCTCCAAATGTTGCAAATCGCGATCTCTTATATGAAGAAATTTGGGATGAAGTCACGTTTATTGATGATAATACGTTGAGTGTCAACGTTGCCAGACTCCGTAAAAAGCTACTAGACCTTGGTGTCAAAGATTCGATTAAATCTGTCCGCGGTTACGGTTACCAATGGGTTTACAAGGAGGAATCATAATGCGTTTATTTTTTCGTAGTCACCTATCCTTCCTTCTATTCGCACTCATTTTATCGCTCTCAACTGTGGGCATCTTTTGGCTAGACGGATACAGCAGTGCTCGCCTCACCATCTATGTCCTTTTTCTCTGGATAGTGCTCAGTATCTTGTTCCTAACCGTCCGCTACTTCGGATATCGCCGCGTCTTTAAGCGCCTAGAACAAGCCGATGTCGTAGCATCCGAATTTCATCCTAACGAAGGTTCCCCGTTCACACAAGCCTTCGAAAGCTACTTAGCGCAACAATACCACGCCTACCAAATCGACTTACAAAAATGGCGCGCAAAAGATGCCGATCGCAATATTTTCATCAATCAGTGGGTGCATCAAATGAAAACCCCCGTATCGGTTATCGAGCTGATGACACAAAACCAGTCCGACCCAACGCTTCGTAGCATTCAAGAAGAGACCGATAAAATCAAGCAAGGCCTTGACACGGTTCTTTACACACTACGCCTCGAAACCTTTGAAAATGATTTCGTTGTTGACCATACAGACTTAAAAACGCTTGCCACCGAAGCCATCAACGAACATAAACGGCTTTTTATCCGACATCAACTCTATCCAAAAGTCGACATCGATTCCAGTCTATTTTTAGAAACCGACAAAAAATGGTTCGTTTTTATGTTGGGACAACTCCTGTCCAATGCGATTAAATACTCACCACAAAAAGGAAGTAACATCGAAATAACAGCGATTACAGAGTCCACAGGCTATTTACTGACTATCCAAGATTACGGTATCGGCATCGAAAAATCAGACCTTCCTCGTGTTTTTCGCCCTTTCTTCACAGGAGAAAACGGCCGCAAATACCAGCATTCTACAGGCATGGGGCTTTTCCTCGTATCAGAAATATGTCAAAAGCTTGGGTATCGACTCGCCATCGAATCTCAAATAGGCTCCGGCACAACGATTCTAATTCGAATTCCTATCCAGAAATAAACGGAGAATAACATAAGCCTCCAACTGTGGAAAAACCACCATACATGATTTCACGACAAACCTCTGCGTGGCGACAAATGCTTAATTTCTAGGCAAAAGCGAGTAGCAGCATGGACTATACTATGGAACGGAGCTTTTGCTGAAACTTACAACAACGTAAGCTTTTGTCATTAGAATCGATACCGCACTTTCCCGTTTGTTTGCTAAACTAGTCCTATCAACGAAAGAGGAGGTCTTGTTATGACACTTTTAAAAGTAGAACAAGTCAATAAAATATATACAGGAAACGTGCAATACCAGGCAATTTCTAATCTGGATTTATCGGTTGAAAAAGGAGAATTCGTGGGGATTATGGGCCCCTCAGGTAGCGGAAAAACAACGCTACTCAACATGATCGCTACCATCGACCCACCAACAAGCGGGACTGTGCAAATCCATGATGCAAACCCCTATACATTATCTTTTGATAAACTCGCCGAATTTAGACGGAAGGAACTCGGTTTTATTTTCCAATCATTTAATCTATTGGATACGTTGACCGTCCGTGAAAATATTTTACTACCACTCACACTCGATGGCACCCCACTGGAAACGATGAATGAAAAGTTAGATGTGATTGCTGCAAAGCTTGGCATCACGCCGATTTTAGATAAGCGGACGTATCAGATTTCAGGTGGTGAGTCACAACGGACAGCCGTTGCGCGCGCTGCGATTCATGAACCGAAATTATTTTTAGCGGATGAACCTACGGGAAATTTGGATTCCAAAAATAGTGAGGAAGTCATGCAACTACTTAGCCGATTGAATAAAGAAGAGGAAGCGACCATCCTGCTCGTCACGCATGATCCGCAAGCTGCATCCTACTGCGATCGCGTTGTATTTATTAAAGATGGTTCGCTATACAACGAAATTTATCGCGGCGATAACACGGCTGTCTTTTACCAGCAAATTATGGACACTTTGACGCTACTAGGAGGAAAACAACATGTCATTCCGCCAGTTCGTCATTAATAATGTTCGCCGTAATCCGAAAGTCTATGGTCCTTATTTCTTTACTAGTTTTTTCGCGGTGACGATGTTTTTTGTCTATGCTTTGCTCGTTTTTCACCCTGAATTTAAGGACAGTATTGATTCTTCTAGCGAAACCATGAGTTATTTTGCGATGATTGGTTTTCAAGTTTCACAGGTGATTATCGTTATTTTCTCAGCTTTTGCGATTTTTTACGCCGTTAGTACGTTTTTGAAAACGAGAAAAGCAGAATTTGGTTTACTGCTCATTCAAGGAATCAATAAGAAACAGCTCGTTAAATTGATTTTCTGGGAGAATATGTTAGCAGGGCTTTCTGCGGTCGTTTGCGGGGTTATCTTTGGATTTATTTTTTCGAAGGTCATCTTGCTGATCTGTTCTAAAATCTTAGCGTTAACGGAAACATTGCCTTTTTACTTCCCTTGGAAACCGATTTTGCTTACATTTGGCGTTTTTGGATTGATGTTTTTAGTCATTTCTTTCGTTACTTCTTTTACGATTCGCGTCAATAATCTAAAAGCTCTACTCGCCTCACAGAAGGAGCCGAAAAAGGAAATCAAAGCCGCATGGTATATCGCGCTACTTGCTTTAGTGCTTATTACAACCGGATACGGCATCGTTCTTATTTTTACAAATCGTGAATCGTTCGCTCTCACCCCGCTCTTCACCGGCGTCATTCTAGTCGTCATTGGCACCTATTTCTTCTTTAGTCAGTTGCTTGTTTTTATGCTAACACGTTTGCGTAAGAGAGAACGTTTCTTTTTTAAACGCACAAATCTTCTTACGTTTTCAGAGTTAATCTATCAAATGCGTGATAATGTGAGTACGTTCTTCATCGTGGCGATTATCTCTGCAACAGCGATTACTGCGATGGGAACGAGCTCAGCGATTGGTAGTAGCGGGCTTGCGGAGATGTCGGAAAACCCATATGCGATTACGTATACCGGTTATGGGCAAGACACGATTAGCAAAGATATCATTTCCTATACAGAAAAAACGCTCCAAGGCGATTCCTATAAAAGAGCGAATGGACATTTCTATCAATTCTCTGACGATACCGATGTTTTTTATACTTTCTTGTCCATAGAAGACTATAATGCATTGATGGACTTGAGAAATGAAGCAAAAATAACGACACCACCAGGAACAGTCGTCTTGCTTCCAACAGAAAGTCTCAGTGAACTCCATTTGAAAAGTGATGCTCCTGATAAAATTGAAATTCAGCTTTCGAATCAAAAAACAACGCTACCTGTTGAAAAAGTAGCGCCGATCAATCGTTTCCCGTATGCTTCCAGTTCCAGCAGTGTAGAAATCGGGACAATAATTGCCAATCAAGCAGATATTGATGCGTTATGGCAGGAAGCAGAAGTTCGTTATAAAAACCCCAAGGATAACTATAATTCAAAAATTCCATACACCATTTTTCATATGGTTGACTGGGAAAGCACCGCAGCCTCTGCAAAAAAACTACAAAATAATGTTGATAGTTGGAATGAAAAAAATCAAGACAGTGACAAAGGTATCTATACTGGTTTTGAATCACTCGCTATACAGTGGCAAACTATGCAACAAACCAACGGCCTTCTTCTCCTACTGACCGTCTTATGCGGTGCTGTCTTCTACACCTTCTCGGCCGGATTCATCTACTTGCGCTTGCATAGCGATTTGAAACGAGACGAGCAACAATACAAAATGCTTTTCAAAATTGGTTTAACGAAATCCGAACTGCATAAAATCGTAGCGAGGCAACTACGCGTCATGTTTTTCTTACCGCTTTTCGTGGCAGTTATCCATTCACTCGTAGCCTTCCTCGCCCTACAAAACTTACTTGATTTCAATATTTGGCAAAATGTTGGTATCGTGATTGGTATCTTTATCGCCGTCCAAGCTATCTATTATTTCTTCGTGAAATATCAGTACTTGAAACAGCTACGTCGCATCATGAAGTAATCGCGCTGCTCGGATCAAAGCCAGCAATATCGGTTTTCGGCGTCCTCCCTTGAATCAAATCAACAAGAATTTTGGCAACGTAAGGGCCTGTTGTGAGTCCTGATGAGCCTAATCCATTAGCTACAAAAATATGCTTTGCAGTTGGCAAGGTACCAATAACTGGCGTGAAGTCTGGTGTGAATGGTCGCGTACCTACCCGGATTTCCGCCAGTTTTGCGTTTTTTACAGCCGGAGCAAAGCGAGCAATCTCCTCTAAAATTTCTTCGATGGCCGCCTCGGTTGGTTCCAAGTCAAAACCGCCCTCATTCTCATGTGTGGCACCAATGATTACCCGACCATCATCAAATGGCACGATACTTTTCGCACTCGGTGGCAAAACAACCGGCCATTCATTCGTGTCGATACCCTCCTCAAATTGAAGATGGAGTAGTTGTCCTTTTTGCGGGTGAATCGCGGCTTGTAGTCCGAGCGGTTGCACTAATTCTGGCAACCAAGCCCCCGCTGCGAGTATGATTTTGTCAGCAATAATGACCTCATTTCCGATAGCAACGATGACCGTATCGCCATGCTTCTCGAGTTGCGCTTTATCACGAATGATCTTAGCGCCATGCCTTGTTGCTGCGTCCGCTAACGCCAAAACGAGCAATTTCCCGTCCACGCGCGCGCCACCACTCACAAAAACGCCTCCGAATGCTGGATTTACAATCGGAAATTTCGCTTGCGTTTCCGCTTTCGACAATTGTTTAATATCACCGATTTCTGATGCCTCCTCGTGGCGATCACGGGCAATTTGCTCTAATTCCGCAAGCTTCGTCTCGTCTTCTCGTAAACACAATGCACCAACCATTTTATAACCCGTATTCAGCGTCGTATCTTGCGCGAGTTCTTGCATGAGCGTCGGATAATAGCGCGCACTATCTTTGGCCAGCTCGTACCACACCTTGTTCCGGCGCTTCGATAACCACGGACACACAATCCCAGCCGCTGCAACTGTTGCCTGACCTGGCTCTTTTTTATCGATAACGATGACTTCTTTTTGTTGCTTGGCGAGTAAATACGCAGCCGTCATGCCCACGATTCCTCCGCCAATAATGACGATTTTCTCCATTTTTATGCACCCCGCTTCACCCCTCATTATACAAATTCCGAACATTTCTGACAAGCGCAGGGAAATTAGTCGATTTTTTAGCCACTTCTGGTGTAGAATATAGACAGGATAACTAAAGGAGTAGGATGCAAAATGATGAATGGATATGCACGATTAAATGACCCTTTTCAAAATAAAGGTACAGCGTTTACAGTGACAGAACGCGCGGAATGGGGCTTGGACGGCTTGATTCCCGCGACAATCGAGACGCTAGAACAACAGGCAACGCGTATTTATGCGGCTTTACATAAAAAAACGACACCCCTCGAGAAACATCTGTTTTTGATGACGCTTTATAGTGAGAATCGGACGCTATTTTATAAAGTAGTGATCGATCATGTGACGGAGTTGATGCCGATTATCTATACGCCAACGATTGGAGACGCGGTGATGCACTATCACAAAAACTGGGAAAACCCGCAAGACGCGCTGTTTTTGCAGGCAGATAGTGCGCTCGATTTGGTTTCGCTTTTCCAAAATAATGTTCCGAATCCTGAGAAAATAAAGATGATTGTCGTGACGGACGGGGAAGGCATTCTTGGAATTGGCGATTGGGGCTTGAACGGGGTCAGCATTGCGATTGGAAAATTGGCGGTCTATACGGTTGCGGCGGGGCTTGCGCCAGATTGTGTGTTGCCGATCGTCATCGATGCTGGTACGAATAACAAGGCCTTGCGCGCCGACACTCGCTATTTAGGAAGTCGGACGTCGCGCTTAGAGACACCTGCATATGATACATTCATCGCCCGTTTTGTGGCTGCCGTCAAAACTTGTTTCCCAAAAGCCGTACTTCATTGGGAGGATTTCGGACGAGACAACGCAAGCCGAATTTTAGAAACGTATCGTCAAGAATTATGCACGTTTAACGACGATATTCAAGGAACTGGCGCGATGGTTGTTGCAGCGGCCCTTGCTACTACGCGCGTATCAAATTTACCGCTGAGCGAGCAACGCATTGTGATTTTTGGTGCTGGGACGGCGGGCATCGGTATTGCCGATCAATTGGTCGCAGAAATGGTCGCCAATGAAGGCTTAACCGCCGAACAGGCAAAAGCTCGTTTTTACTTGGTGGATCGCCCTGGCTTGGTGATATCCGACTTGCCAAACCTAACTGCTGGACAGCAAAAATATGCACGTGACACTGCCGATTTTGCAGAGAAATTAACGAACTTACTCGCGATTGTGCAACATGTTAAACCGACGATGCTGATTGGTTGTTCTGGCGTAACGGGCGCCTTTTCAAAGGAGATTGTACTGGAAATGAGTCGCCATGTCGAACGCCCTGCCATTTTGCCTCTATCGAATCCGACAAAGCTTGCTGAGGCTACTGCGCGCGATTTAATCAACTGGACAAAAGGGAAGGCGCTTGTCGTGACTGGGAGCCCTTCTGAGCCTGTTTTGTTTGATGGCCATACTTATTTTATCGGACAAGCTAACAACGCCCTACTTTATCCTGGGCTCGGCCTCGCAGCAGTGATTACCGAAGCTCGCGAAATTACGGACGACATGTTAGCCGCTGCCAGTCACGCCGTTGCTACACAAGTTGAAGATGTCAGCACAATCGGCGCGGCCTTACTCCCACCAGTTGCGACGTTACGCGACACATCACACGCTGTTACACTCGCCGTTGTGGAAAAAACAATCGAACTCGGATTAAACAAACGCGCGATTTCAAATCCACTGGAAGCTGTCAATGAATCAATTTGGCTTCCTCAATATAAGGAGTGAACGCCCATGTTGGATACGCGATTAAAAAAACTAGTCACCGATGGCATTGTGCCAGGCATTTCCTACGCCATCATCACACCTCATCGCACAAAACAACATGTTATCGGTATGAAACAACTCATCCCTGAAAAAGTAATGCTAGAGCCAGACGCCGTCTACGATATCGCATCCTTAACGAAAGTCATCGCAACGACAACTCTAGTTTTGCAGCATATCGAAGCTGGACGCTTGCACCTAGCTGATAAAGTACACGATTTCCTACCAGATTTTCGCTATCCAGAGGTCACGATTTTGCACCTTTTAACACATAGTTCTGGTTTGGCAAAAAATATTCCTGCGTACACCATCGAATCAAAAGAAGACGTCTATCGTTACTGTATAGCGACGCCACAAGCCAATCCTGCGGGAACAAATGTCACCTACGCAGATGCCAATTTTCTACTACTCGGCTATATCGTGGAGCAACTAGGCGACGATTTAGAGGCACAAGTCACACGCAACATCTTGACACCGCTCGCCATGCGAAACACGAGCTACCATCCCACTTCACCAGAATCCTGCGTCCCAACCGAAGACCACCCAAATCGCGGCGTTATCACAGGTACCGTCCACGATTTCAAAGCTTGGCAAATGGACAGCGTCGCAGGTCACGCCGGCTTATTCAGCAATCTCTCAGACCTGATTCATTATACAAAAGCACTGCTTCATGATGGCGAACCAATTCTCAGCAACGAAAGCATCACCAATATCGCCAAAAACTACACACCAGATTTAAATCGTTCACGCGGCCTCGGCTGGGATTTAGTCCCGTCTACGGATCATTTCGCTATGTACCATACCGGTTTCACAGGCACTTTCATCGTCATCGATTTGCAACACAAAACAGCGCTGATCGTCCTCACAAACCGCGTACATCCGAGCCGAGATAATGCGATTTTTCTAGAACGTCGCGACGAAATCGTAGAACAATTCATGCAAGACTTAGGAGGAAAAACATGACAATCGAAGAATATATAGACGACATAGCACCCGATAAAAAAGACGCTTTTGCTAAACTTATGCACGTGGTGGATGCCAACATTCCAGCCGGTTTCGAAAAAGAAATCCAGTATGGCATGCCTTCCTACGTTGTTCCAAAATCCCGTTACCCCGATGGTTACCACTGCGATTCAAATCTTTCGCTTCCCTTTTTCGCCATCGCAGCGCAAAAACAACACATCGCTGTATACCACATGGGAATTTTCGGCAATGAAGCCCTTTTAGACTGGTTCCAAACCGAGTATCCTAAACATATGACCACCAAACTCAACATGGGAAAAGGCTGCATTCGATTCACAAACCCGAAGAAAATCCCATACGAACTGATCGGCGAGCTATCAAGTAAAGTCACTGTGGATGATTGGATTAAACAATATGAAACGACCATGAAAAAATAAAAGTGGAGGCAATCCCAATTTTTCTAGGGGAAACTGCCTCCACTTATTATATTTGTCTTAGCGCAATGCCGCATTGACTCCCGCCAAGCGCCCTGTCACAAGCGCACACGTAATATTATAACCACCCGTGTACCCGTTAATATCTAATATTTCACCGCAGAAAAATAAACCTGGCATCAACTTCGATTGCATTTCTTTCGGCATAATCTCCTTCACAGAAACACCGCCACCCGTCACGAAAGCCTTCTCGAAATCGAGCGTCCCGTTCACTTGGAATGTAAATTTCTTCAATGTTTCGATGAACGCCTGCCATTTTTTCTGTGCAACCGAAATACAATCAGCATCGATATCAATTTCCGCGCGTTCCAATAAAAACAATAACATCCGCTCTTGCATTACCGATTTCAACGCATTTTTGACGGCCTTTTTAGGATTATCCTTCACGAGCCCCATCACTTCCTGCTCCAATTCCCCTTTTGATATATCTGGAAAAAAGTCAATCATCATCGTTAGTTCCGGAACCGCGAATTTCTTCAAACCTTGAATCACGAATTGGCTACAGCGCAATGCTGCTGGACCCGACACCCCAAAATGCGTGAAGATCATGTCCATTTGATGCGTAATAATCGGTTTTCCTTTTGGATTTAGAACCGAGAGCGCCACGTCACGTAGAGAAATGCCTTGCAGCACTTTGCTCTTGATAAAGGCCTCGCGCGATGTAATTGGAACCTCTGTCGGATATAATTCCGTAATCGTATGCCCAGCCTCGCGCGCCCAGGCATAGCCATCTCCCGTCGATCCTGTCCGCGGTACTGATTTGCCACCAACAGCCACAATCACAGCTCGCGCACCGATTTCTTGACCATCCGCAAGCGTAATGCCCACAACCTGCCCTTCTTGGTAGTTCACACGCTTCACTGGCGTTTTCATATAGATTTTCACGTTTAGCTTATCGAGCCGTGAAATCATCGCATCAGCCACTGAACGCGCGCTGTCCGTCACAGGGAACATCCGGCCATGATCCTCTTCCTTCAAAGCCACCCCTAATTTCTCAAAAAAGGCGATGATATCTTCATTATTAAATTCCGAAAATGGACTATACATAAAGCGCCCATTCCCCGGTATATTCTTGATAATTTCTTCCGCAGGCTTGCGATTCGTCACATTACAACGCCCACCGCCCGACAAAATCAGTTTTCTGCCTAGTTTTGGCCCTTTTTCAACGAGCAGAACCCGCTTATTTTTCTCCGCCGCCGCGATTGCCGCCATCAATCCCGACGGCCCACCACCAATAACAATTACATCAAAATCCATCCAATCATCCTTCTCCCCATCAAAAAACGCCCATTACAGAGCGTTTTTCTAATTCTAGTTTCGATTCATACCTGTAAAAATTAAAATCAATCTTAAAAGCTCCAAAACGGCTACTGCCATCGCTGCAACGTACGTCATTGCGGCTGCACTTAACACTTTACGAGCTTGTGGTAATTCGTCTGATTCGACAAGGCCAAGTTGATTGATTTGTACGAGTGCACGTTTTGAAGCGTCAAACTCGACTGGTAATGTAATTAACTGGAACAATACACCGATTGCCATTAAAACAATCCCTATCAACATTAAGTTTGGCAAAGTCGCCAACATCCCGATGATTAAGAACACCCAAGAGGCATTCGAACTAAACATCGTAATTGGGACAAGTGCCGAACGAAAACGCATAAACGAGTAGTTCTCTGCATCTTGAATCGCGTGCCCCACCTCATGTGCCGCTACCGCTGTTCCCGCAATCGAACGACCATTAAAGTTCGCCGATGATAGAAACACCGCTTTTTTACGTGGATCATAGTGATCACTTAGCACGCCACCAGTTTCATGCACCGGCACGTTTGACAAACCGTTTGCATCCAAGATTTGACGCGCCACCTGCGCTCCAGTCAATCCCGTGCGTATTGCCACCTTCGAATAATGCGAATAAGTGCTTTTGACACGATATTGCGCCCATAAAGGTATTAATGCCACAATCAAAAAATAAACGATATACATTTGAATACTCATCTTAAATCCCCATCCTAACTACTACGTATTACCTTAATTATATAGGAGAAAACGCCAAACCTCAACAACTTTTAGGCTTCATGAGGAAATTCTAATTTAAAGGCACCCTTTTTCAGCGTTTTTTCATAAACCGTCCATAAAACGAAAATCGTCAGCCAGAATGTGCAGTATCCAATCGTCGTTATGTACTGGTCAAGCCCTCCATAAATCGGCATCTGGCCAAATAAGTAGTCAATGACATCATTATGTAACACCCAAATCGCTGCGATTGCAAAATGCTCAAACTTAATCCTGTAAAATGGCGCATAAACCAGTCCCTGCACTGCCATTAAACCATGCGACGTAAGCAACATCAAACTCATCGTATCCAAGTACCCCAAATTTATCATGTAAGCAATATTCATCCCAACAGCCCATAATCCGTATTTCACCAAGCAAACAAACGCCAGCGCCTCCATTAGCGGCCAATGTTTCTTCGCCAGCCAAGCCATCAAAACAAATACAAAAAATAAAATCGCCGTCGGACTATCCGGCACAAAAATCCAAAATCGTGGTTCTGTAATTTTCAGTTGAGGAACGTACCAAATATACCCATACACAGCCCCCAACAAATTGACAATGAACAGCAACCGCAAAAACGACCTGTTCGCCAAATAACGATACATCCTGCACCCCCATAAGAACTCTCTTTTCCCATAATACCAGACTTCCTCCTCAAACGAAAAACAAAAGCACCTATCCAAAAGGACAGATGCTTCTCAAATTAGCTATATTGTTTAAACTGCTCCATCAAGCTCTGGAATCGTTCCTCGTCGTGCGCATCCAATGCCTCATCGATTTCAAGCAACAATTTCTCTTTTGAAAAATGTTCCACAACCGTATCCAAGAACTGCGCCGCGATTTGCTTCTCCTTATCCGAAATCTGTAGCTCTTCAAACGGATTATCCTCGCGCACAAAAGCGTAACGAGGAGAAGTCAAGCTTTCCGGGAAATGCAACTGAATATAAATGTCCTCATCCCAATTCAAACGAATATCATGAAACGCCTTCTCTGGATCCGTCGTCACAATATTCCCCTTAAAGAATCGAAACGGCTCGTCATCCACTCCGAGAGCAGTGAGCACAAGTCCACGAGGGCACCCTTCTGCATTATCAACGAAGTGAACATATTTCATAATTTGGTCATGACCTGCAATATAATTTAGAATCCACATCGATTCTCTAATTTTCATTTGATGCTTATTTAACAACCATCTAACAAATTCCTTCTTGTCTTCAATGCTAATTGATGCTTTCATTTCACTCACTCCTTCCCATCAAAGTGGGGATTAATAACCTAATAAACTTAAAATCTCTTCATCACCGGGCTCGAGTGTCAAATACATGGCCAATACTTCTTCCGACTTCGCAATATCGCCGTCTTCGCGTAAAAATAAGCCATATTCCTTCAAGAATGTCGCGTTTTCGCTAAAATGCGGATGCGCTAATTCATAGTTTTCTTTTGCTTTATTATAGATATCCAGCTCCTGATATGCAACACTTACGTCCCAGAAAATTTGCGGTTCCGTGACAATTTCGCGTTCTAACGATTCCACGAGCTCTACAATGCCCTCATGATCATCTTTTTTCAGCAAAATTTTATTCACTTCTAAAATCGCATCGATGAACTCTGGATCAAGCGCAATCGCCTGACGGAAATAATGTTCCGCATCCGCCGCCCGATCGTTTTTCCAAGCCAATTTTCCAGCTTCCAAAAACATTTCTTTATTGAATTCATCCTGCTTCAAACCATCGACCAATGCTTCCAGCGCTTTATCTGGCTCGCCATTTTCCTCGTAGCTCTTAGCAAGGTACGTGTAAAGTGTCGTGAATCCCGGATCGTGCTCTTTCAAGCGTTCTAAAGCTGAGATTGCCTTCGTGTAATCCCTCGCCTGAAAACTCGTCAAACCAAGTCCAAATAGCGTATTAACGTCCTCTTGTTCCGCAATCGCCTTCTCATAATAGCTAATCGCCTCTTCAAAAGAACCACTGCTCGCCAAACTCTCCGCAATCCGTTCAAAAATCTGACTACCCGCAATTTCCGTCACGCCCACATCAAGCACCGCCTGATAACTCTGCACCGCCGACGCAAATCGTGCCGTTGACAAATAAAATTCACCCAATGCAAAATCAATCACAGCCTCATTTGGAAGCAAATTTTTGGCCTGCTGTAACTTCGCTTCTGTCACTTCAAAAAGCCCCTGCATCTGATACAAATCTGCGAGCACTAGCAAGCTCTCCGGGTACGCTTCGTCCTGCGTATTGACCTGTTCCAAATATTCCATCGCCGTCTCGATATCATCCTTCTCAATCGCGACCTCTGCTGCACGAACCAATAATTCCCCTTCGTCCTTATACTTCGCAAGCAAAAGTTCATACAAATCTTCCGCTTCCTCCAAGAAACCCAGTTGCATCAATTGTTCCGCTAACCAATACTGCTCCTCATCCGTTCCATCTTGTAAGGCTTGCTTAAAATATTTCTGCGCCTCAGGCAAGTTTTCCTGCTCTAAAGCCGCTAACATCTGCTCTGCAAATTTCATTAGTAATCTCCTCACATCTATCCTAGTTTCGTAGGCTTATTATAACGGAAAGGTCAAAACAAGTCAAACAGTCTTTCTCCGACCCCCGTTTACTTATTCGCCTGCTCAATCAAGTCAAATAACACTTTATTCTTATATACCCGTTCTCGCCCAATCATTTCCGAAATAAGAAAACCGTGCTCCTCCAACTTTTGCAAATAAGTCACCGCAGTCCGTCGAGAAATATTTAGATGTTGTTCCACATATATAATCTTCGTATAAAATTCATAAAACAGTGTTTCGACTAGCTCCTTTGAGTATAATTTAGGCAACTTCTCCTTCAACGCCTGCCCGTACTCAGCCATTGCCTCCGTAATCGAACGAATGATTTTTAGCGTCTCTTGCGCCGTTTCTTCTACCCCTTTTAAAATATACACCACCCACTCCTCAAAGTAAGCGCTATCCTGCTGTATTTTTAGGAGTAACACGTAATATTCTTTCTTCGTACGCAAAATATACTTGCTCAAATAAAGCACCGGACTCTCGAGTAGTCCCATCAATACAAGGTACAATATATTCAAAATTCTCCCACTACGCCCGTTCCCATCGTAAAATGGATGAATTGCCTCGAACTGGTAATGAATAAGCGCCAACTTGATGAGTGGATCCGTGCCGTCATCCAAATTAATATACTGCTCCAGATCCGCCAGTAAATCTCTAATTTCCAATTCTGATTGTGGTGGCGTGTAGATGATCTCATCTGTCGTTACGTTTTTGATAGCCGTACCAGGGACTTTACGAATCCCCGTTCTGCTATTTTCAATGATGCGTTGGATATGTTCGATGAGAGCCGTTGTGATGATGTCCCGTTTTAAGATATACTGATAGCCTTCCCAAAGCGCGTGTCGATAGTTGAGCACTTCTTTCGTAGCGGCGTCACGCACTTTATCTTTGGACATCGCTTGATATAAATCGTCATGTGTCGTGATAATTTGTTCGATTGCCGAGCTATCTTTGGCTTCATTAAGTGTCATTGCATTAATCAGGATGTACTGATTCGGTATCGTCGCGGAATATCCTTTTAATTCTGCCAAGGCACGATTCGACTTTGCCAATTGCTTATAAATGGTTACTGTATCTGTGTTTACGTTGTGTTTAGGCAATTCTAATAGCATTTGAGTCCGTCCCTTCTCTTTCTTTAAGTATAGCACACAAAGCATAATGCGTGCAAAAAAACTTAATTATTGCACACATTATAAAAACGTGTGCAAAAGTTGCACACGTTTTTTCAACTTAATATAAAGAAGCTACATCCTCAAAAAAAGTGGGATAAGAAACTTTGACCGCTTCGGCATTTTCTAACATTACATCAGAATCTGCAAGCAATGCTGCAATTTGCAACATCATTCCCATACGATGATCGCCGTAGGATTTTACGGTTGCACCATGCAAGTTTTGTTGCCCCTCGATAATCATACCATCTTCTGTCCCAACGAGTGCCACACCCATTTTCGACAGTTCTGTAACGACAGCATCAATACGATTCGTTTCTTTCACTTTCAATTCTTCTGCGTCTTTAATGACCGTTCTTCCCGTCGCTTGGGATGCCAATAACGCAATGACTGGCAATTCATCGATGAGACGCGGAATAATGTCGCCACCTATCTCAATGCCCTTTAAATCACTCGATTCAACGGTAATCGTTCCGGCCGGCTCGTCCCCAACTGCGCTTGTTTTTTCAACGGTAATTTTCCCGCCCATCGCTTGGACAACATCGATAATCCCTGTTCGCGTTGGGTTAATGCCGACATTTTCTAGACGAATTTTGCTGTTGGGAATGATTAATCCCGCGACAATGAAGAACGCTGCGGAGGAAATATCGCCTGGAACAACGACTTCCTGGCCTCGGAATTTCTGACCGCCAGAAACACGAATCGTCAGGTCATCCACTTCGATTTCCCCACCAAATTGGCGTATCATTTGCTCGGTGTGGTCGCGCGTCTTTTCTTTTTCGATGATTGTTGTTTCACCCTCTGCTTGTAGTGCCGCAAAAATAATTGCGCTCTTCACCTGTGCACTAGCAACGGGTAACGTGTATGTCATGGTGTCAAGCTTTGTTCCAATCACTTTTACCGGTGCAAAATTAGCTTCCTTCGCTTCAAAAATCGCACCCATTTCGCGCAGTGGCTTCATCACCCGGCCCATCGGACGTTTTGCAATCGAAGCATCACCCTCGATTTTCGCGTCAAACGAACGCCCAGCTAAAATTCCCAACATCAACCGAATCGTCGTTCCTGAATTGCCTACATCCAGTGTTTCCGCTGGTTTTTGCAAGCCGTCCCAGCCTTTACCTTGCACCACTATTTTTTCTGGCGTTACGTCAATTGTCACACCTAGCGCGCGAAATACGCCAATCGTGCTCAGGCAATCTTCTCCCATTAAAAAGTTAGTCACCGTCGTTGTACCTTCCGCCAAAGCACCAAACATAATGCTTCTGTGAGAGATCGACTTATCTCCTGGAACTCGAATCGTCCCATTTAATCCTTGCTTATTCGTAATTAACTGCATCGTTTTCCCCCTAAAAGTGACATTGGTAATGACTATATTTCTCGATACAACGCTTCGCACGTTCGCGGTCTTTTTCATTTTGGAATGTAATCTGCAAAATCCCCATGATGTCTTCGCGTGTTTCTAGAATTTTAATATTAATCAAGCTAATTTCTTCTTGCGCAAGAAAACCAGTGACCTCAGAAATGACACCTGGATAGTCAGGCACATCGACAAACAAGTCGTAAAAAGATGGAATCGCGCCTTCTTGATGGACCGGCAACGAATCTCGAAACTCTTTCGCCGTATCGAAAAATTGATAAATCGCGTCGCTATCTTCTTTTTCCAGCATATCAATCGCTTCGTTCATACCGTCGCGCCAATTTCCAAGTAGTTCGCGTAACGTGTCTTTATTCGAAAGCGAAATATCCGTCCACATCGTCGGATCAGAAGAAGCAATCCGCGTAATATCGCGAAAACCACCTGCCGCTAAACGAAACGCCGCGGGATGTTCTTGCGTAAAAGCACTCGTCTGATTTACAAGTGCCGCCGCCACAATATGCGGTAAATGACTCAGCATCCCCGTAATATTATCATGCTCCGCCGCCGACAACTCCAAGAATTTCGCATTCGTACCTTCCAACCATTCTCTCAAAAGGGCCACATGCTTTGGGTCCTCGTCCTCACTTGGCGTCAACAAATAATACGCATTCTCAAACAATAACGATTTCGCAGCAGTCACGCCACTTTTGTGCGAACCCGCCATCGGATGCCCACCAATAAATGTATAGCCTGCCTCTTGAATCGCCGTCGCATGTTGCATCACCCGCATTTTCGTGCTACCTGTATCCGTGATGAGCAAACTATCTTTCAGTGGCAGTCCTGGTAACTCCGTTAAAAATTGCTCGGTTTGCTGCACTGGGCAACAAAAAACAAGCAAATCCGCACGCGCAATAACATCCGCCAAATTCGTCGTTCCCTCATCGATAATGCCAAGCGAATCGCCTGCTAAAATCGTTTGTTCTGAAATATCGACACCAATAATATGAGCCTGCGGATGTTTCGCACGAATGCAAAGTGCGATAGATCCACCAATCAGACCAAGTCCGACGATAACGACTGTTCCTTTCATCCTTCAAAACCCCTTACTTTACTAATTGTTGCAGCAACGCAATCACCGCTGCGTTTTCCGCTGCTTTTCCGATCGTTATCCGTACCGCTGTTGGGAATCCAAGCGCCGAGCCAGAACGCACAATATAGCCATTCTTTTCTAAATAGCGAAACACATCGTTTGCCGGTTGCCCGATATCGACTAGGACAAAATTGCCTTGTGATGGGTACACGAAAACCGCTTCATTTTGCGCTGCGAAGGCTTCATATTGTTTTCGACCAGTCGCATTTTCCATACGACATTTCTCAATGAAATCCTGATCCGCCAGTGCAATCTGAGCTAATTTTTGCCCCATTGTCGTCGTGTTAAACGGTGGCCTCACGATGTTAATTTGGCTGATAATTTCGGCGTTCGCAATACCGTAACCAACGCGAGAACTAGCCAGACCGTAAATTTTACTAAATGTGCGCGTAATAATCAGATTCGAAAACTCATAAATCAGCGCTGTATGTGTCTCTGATTGCGGCTCTACGTATTCTATATACGCCTCATCTAGCACCACTAAAACGTCTTTTGGAACTTGACGCAAAAAGTGAATAATCGCATCTAGCGCTATGTAATTTCCAGTCGGATTATTCGGATTGCAAATCCAAACGATACTCGTCGTTTCATCGATAGCCGCAAGCATTCCTGGCAAATCATGATCACCATTTTTCGTTAACGCGATTTCTCGGACTTCCGCGCCTTCAATGCATGCGTTTTGACGATATTGCGGGAATGTTGGCGCGGCCATGACCGTGCTCGTCGAAGGAGACAACAGCGTGCGCGATAGTAACGCAATCAACTCATCGACGCCACTCGTGAAAATCAACTCGTCCTCTTTTACACCATGATACGCTGCGAGTTGCGTTCGTAAATCAGACGCCCAGCCATCCGGATAGATTTCCACACTCACATCCACGTGCTTCAAGTAATCCGCTACTTTTTCAGAAACGCCATGTGGATTTTCATTCGAAGACAGTTTTGTAATTTCCGTCAGGCCTAGTTCCGCCATGACTTGCTCTTCCCGTTTTCCTGGTTTGTATGAATGTAAGCCGTTTAATGTTGTTTTCCATTTCATTCCTGTTACCCCCTACTTCGCCAAATCTGGTCGTAAAACCCGTGCACCTTCTAAATAAATATGAGCCACATCTTGTTGCCCGACTTCGCCAACCTCCGCGTTCACCATTAAGCGAATACACATCGCCAGTGCCCCTGCTACTGGAATTTCCATCACACCCATAATTGGTACAAACTGAAATCCAGCTAATTCACGAATTGGTTTGGCAGGAAACGCCGCATCAATATCACCCGTTACCGATGTCAAAACAGACGATATCGCATCTGGTTTCAAATCATTTTCCGTCACGATTGCCTGAAATAACTCGATTGTTGCCTTGTAAATTGCTTCCGGCGTATTCTCCGTCACTGTTGTTGCCCCTCTAATACCTCTGATCATTTCTCTACGCCTCCTGACTCACTCTTCTAAATGTTGCCTCTATCACATCATCCGACACTTTTTGAATTTTCGGTTTGCCAATTTCTTCAAGCAATATCATTGTTATTTCGTTAAATGTCGTCTTTTTATCATGCTTCATATTTTCTAGCAAAACAGCAAAATCAAGATTCGCCGGTAAGTGTACATCATATCCCAACGCCGCAAGCCATTTGAGCAGTCCCTCTTTATCAAAAGTCAGACCTAACAACTGCTCACTCATGTCCAGCGCGTAAACCATCCCGAACATAATCGACTCCCCATGAAGCCATTTGCCAAATTCGCCGTACGCCTCAATCGCATGCCCCATCGTATGCCCAAAATTCAAATATGCGCGCACCCCTTGCTCCGTCTCATCCTGCGACACAATCTCCGCTTTAATCTCGATACCGCGCGCAAGATAGTTCGTCAAATCCACGCGATACAAATCCATCGGCGTTTTGTACGTTGCCATCAATTCCACAAGCAACGCCGGATCCTGAATCAACGCATGCTTCACCAGCTCCGCAAAACCAGAACGCATCTCCCGCTCCGAAAGCGTCCCCAGTAAAGACGTATCATAAATCACGGCCTCCGGTTGATAAAAATTCCCAACCATGTTTTTGCCTAGCGGATGATTAATCGCAACTTTCCCGCCAACCGCACTATCATGCGCCAAAACGGTCGTCGGAATTTGATAAAACGCAATGCCTCGCATATACGTCGCCGCAACGAAACCACCAAGGTCTCCAATCACGCCACCACCAAAAGCAAGCAAGACCGATTTGCGATCCAGACCAATCTCAATCGCCTTCGTCATAGCATCCTCATACACCGCAAATGTCTTCGCTTCTTCACCAGCAGGCGTCACATAATACGAAACCTTTTCAAGTGGCGCCAACAATTCGTTCATTTTTGCCATATGAATTTCCGCGACATTCGCATCCGTCATCACAAACACCTGCGAAAAACGGCTCAGCTCTGCAACCAAGCTTTCCGCCTGCTCACGTAGCGCATTCTGACTGATATAGACCGGGTACACCTTATCCTTCGTCGTCACCGTGATTTCTGCCATTTTTAAAACTCCTTCGTCATAGCGCGATGCTCTTCCACATGCGCCCGTAGTACGTCAAAACGATCGCTATCAAATTTCTCCAAAATCGCTTGCGCTACTTCCCATGCAACAACCGCTTCCGCGACAACACTCGCCGCAGGAACCGCACAACTATCAGAACGCTCCACACTCGCGTTAAATACTTCCTTCGAGTCAATATCCACACTTTGAAGAGGCTTGTATAACGTCGGAATCGGCTTCATAACACCGCGAACCACAATCGGCATCCCGTTCGTCATTCCACCTTCAAAACCACCAAGATTGTTCGTGCGTCGCGTATAACCATCTTCCTCCGACCATAAAATCTCATCCATGACCTCACTACCAGGTTTACGCGCCGCTTCAAAACCAACGCCAAACTCCGCGCCTTTAAACGCGTTAATGCTCACGATTGCCTGCGCAATTTTTGCATCGAGTTTGCGATCCCATTGCACATAACTTCCAAGCCCCGCAGGCACGCCGCCAACGACAACTTCGACAATGCCGCCAATCGTATCGCCATTTTTCTTCGCTTCATCGATTTTCTGCTTCATCTCTTCCTCTTTTGCCGTATCCAAACAACGCACTGATGACGCCTCAGAAATCTCTTGAATCTCCTTGATTGAGTAATCACGCGTCAATTCCGCACGCACGCCGCCAATTTCGAGCACATGTCCAGCGACTTCGATACCAAGCTCAAGCAATAATTTCCGAGCAATCGCGCCAGCGGCCACACGCACCGTAGTTTCGCGAGCCGAAGAACGCTCCAATACATTACGCATATCACGATGTCCGTATTTCATCCCACCAACCAAATCTGCATGACCTGGGCGTGGACGAGAAACTTTCCGCGACGCCTCTTTTTCCGCAGGTACCGGCTCAATACTCATCACCGTTTCCCATTTTTTCCAGTCTTTATTCTCCACAAAAATAGCAACAGGCGAGCCCATCGTTTTACCGTGACGAACACCTGCTGAAATTTGCGCACGATCCGTTTCAATACGCATCCGCGCCCCACGTCCATGTCCACCTTGACGTCGCTTCAAATCCCGATTAATATCCTCCGCCAAAAGTGGCATCCCCGCTGGCAATCCCTCAATAATCGTCGTAAGTCCTGGGCCATGTGATTCTCCCGCTGTTAAATATCTCATTTTTCAACTTCCTCTCCATCTATTTAATCTTTCCTCTATTTCAAAAATAAGCATCGTCATTTTAGCGCTTTAAAGTGTATGTGTAGTATCATATCATAATTTGCCACCCACGTAAACAGGAAAAGCGTCAAAACGCACGAAATACACAAAAAGCGCTCCTATTTGGAAGACTTGCGAACTTCCGGCTCTTTCCGTACATTCCGGTTCACTCCAATCTCCAAATACAAACGCCTTCGCATCATTACCTATAACCACACATCTATTGCTTTATCATACGACAGCAACTCTTCTGCTTTGAAAAACAAACCAATCTCGCGCACCGCACTTTCGACCGAATCCGAACCATGAATCACATTCCGATTCATATGTACCGCGAAATCCCCGCGAATCGTTCCCTGCTCAGCTTCAAGCGGATTCGTTTTGCCCATCATGAGGCGCGCAATCGCAACTGCCTCGTCGCCTTCCCAAACCATCGCAAAAACTGGACCAGACGTAATAAATTGCAAGAGGTCTGGAAAGAATGGCTTACCGACATGTTCCGCGTAATGTTGTGTTGCCAATTCTTCATCGATGCGCATCAACTTTGCACCAACTAATTTGAGTCCTTTTTTCTCCAAGCGCGCCACGACTTCACCAATCAAGCCACGCTCGACACCATCCGGTTTTACCATCAAATACGTTCTCTCCATCTTCCTACCTCCTAGTATTTTCTCTTATCCAAAAATTGCACAATCTGCTTCAACGGTTTCAGTTCCTTCGACGGCGGAAACTCCTCTAAAATCGCAATCGCCTTTTGCAAATAGCTCTCCGCGACCGCTTCTGATTTCTTAATCGCTCCGGATGCCTTGATTTCCGCAATAAACGCTTGCATCTCATCCTTTGTCGTCTGCTCCGTAATCCCGCGCAACTTCACCCGAAAAGCCTCGTCCTCCATTGCAAAAAATACTGGCAACGTAATATTCCCTTGTCTTAAATCGTCCCCAGCTGGCTTACCAAGTGACTTCTCTGATCCAGTAAAATCAAGAACGTCATCCGTAATTTGGAACGACATCCCGACATAATACCCAAACAAAAACAGTTTTCGATGCATTTTCGGATCCAGTTGTGCTACAATTCCACCCAGCTGGCAACTCGCCGCAATCAAAAGCGCTGTCTTTCGCTTAATCCGGCGCAAATACGTCCGCACATTTTGATTGAAATTATATTTGGCGCGCAATTGTTCAATCTCACCAACAGCGAGCTCCACAGTCACATTCGAAAGCACTTGATGCGCCTCTGGATTCAGGATTTTTGTCATATATTCCAGTGACTTCGCAAACAAGAAATCTCCTGTATACATCGCAACATGGTTTCCCCACTTCGATTTGATTGTTGGTCGGCCGCGCCTCACATCCGCATCATCCACAACATCATCATGCACGATCGAGGCCATATGTATTAACTCTACTGCCACCGCCGCCTGCTCTACCTGATTCCATTCAAACTGACCAAGTCTCGCTGTGAGGCACACAAAAATCGGTCTAATCCGTTTTCCGCCAGCATCTAGAAGTTGTAAAGCCGCCTCCTCAATCAAAGGGGCCTGTTCGGATGCAACAGCTCTGCGCAATTCCTCTTCGATCGCTGCAACATCCGCCTGAATATTAGAATATAGAAAATTAAGTTTCATCTGCCCCACCTATTGTTCTTTCTTTTTGTACCCAAAATGCGTCGCGCTTGCCCCACCACTATGCGGAACGTAACGGACATGATCGAATCCAGCGTCTTGGAACATATCAGCTAATTTTTTCATACCAGGGAAACTTCGTGTTGATTCTTCCAACCACGCATATTCCTCATAGCTTTTCGCAAACAATTTACCCATCAAAGGCATCATATGGCGGAAATAAAAGAAGAATAACTGATTGTAACCTGGAATCGTCGGCGTTGATGTATCCAAACAGGTCAACAAGCCACCTGGTTTCAACACCCGATACATTTCACGCAAAACCGTCATATAATCCGGCACGTTACGCAAACCAAAACCAATCGTCACGTAGTCAAACGAATCATCCGCAAACGGCAATTCCATCGCATTCCCGTGCATTAGCGTAATATTAGAATACGGCGAGTCCAGTACTTTTTCTTGACCGACCGCCAACATATTCTCACTAAAATCCAGACCAATAACCGAACCTTCCACACCTACCGCTTCCGCCATCGCAAGCGTCCAATCCGCCGTCCCACAACAAACATCAAGCGCTGAGGAACCAGCCTTCACGCGCATAAAATCCATCGTTGTTTGACGCCATTTCGCATGTAAATGAAAACTAATCAAGCTATTCATTCGGTCATAGCTAGGAGAAATTTTTTCGAACACATTATGAACTTTCTCTTCTTTCGTCTCTATCATACCCATCATTTCTCCTCTATTGTCCGAGTAGCTCTTGCAAACGTTTCTCTGTCATGTCAGAAATAACTAACCCGTCTATATTTGCCTTGATTTCAGCCTTCAATGTCACAATCAAATCCTCTAACCACATTGCAAAATCAGCCTGTGCATTTAACGCCATATAGCCGTGTTCATAGGCCGCCTCAAACAGCGAGCTCCCAGTCACCAACCAATTTTTGCGTTCTTTCAAAAGGTATGTTAACAGAATCGCGCGTGCTCCAACAAACGTAAAAGTCTCATCGCACTCGAAATAAGTCGCAAACTTAGAAAAAATGGCCGCTTTTGACATCACTAAATGCGCTAAATAATCCTCATCACCAGTAATATGCAGCTGATAAAGGTTGACCTTCGCCTCATTCGTCTCCTGAACACCACGCTGTAAAGCCGCCAGCAAGTCAATCATGCCAAAATCAGCCAACGCCCGATAATACAGGCTACTATAGAAATCCCCAGCAAGCACCGTTAACTGCCGTTCTTGCCACGTCTTTTGCCTCACATCACTCGGCTCATCAATCCCATCATGCGTATCATGAGCTAAAATCACATATAGCGTCGCACCAATCACTTGCTGAGCCACACTATCCTCTAAATCAGTCCCTCTAATCGCCTCATGTAGCCACAACATCTGATCCTTGTCCATTTTTGGCCCATCAAAATTGTCACCCAAAAACCGATAAGCTGTCTGATCTAAAACAAGTGCCTCTACCTGCTTCAACTGCGCTACGCCACCTTGATAACTCATTTACAAAATCCCCTTCAAATCTCGTTTATCCTGTACCTTAAATTATACCATAACTCCTTCAAAAATCGCTATCAGCTTGGTTAGCCGTTTAATTCTTAATGAGCGCCATAACCTCACTACGCAGCTTATCATCGTTTCTAAAAGCCCCACGAACAGCGCTTGTAACCGTTCTAGCACCTGGTTTATTGACACCACGGATAGTCATACACATGTGCTCCGCCTCTAAAATAACCATAACACCAAGCGGTTTTAATTTATCCATCATAATTTCTGCTACCGTTGTCGTAATACGCTCCTGCAATTGCGGCCGTTTACTCACATCATCCACCACACGCGCAAGCTTACTAAGCCCAGCCACTCGACCATTTTGCGGCAAGTAAGCCACATGCGCCACACCAAAAAACGGTACTAAGTGATGCTCACACATCGATGAAAACCGAATATCTTTCACTAAAACAAGTTCCTCATGCTGCTCCTCAAAAACCGTATTAAAATGAACGGAAGGATCCTTTTGCAATCCAGAAAAAACTTCTTCATACATTCTTGCAACACGCATTGGCGTATCAAGTAATCCCTCACGTTCCGGATTCTCTCCAACCGCCTCTAAAATAACTTTGACTGCATCCGCAATCTTTTGTTTATCTATTTGCTCCATAATAATCCCCTTTATAACCAGTCTTTATCTACCTCGTTATTTTAACATAGCAAGCAAACCAGGTAAACGTTAATCACTCATAGTCTTGTTGCGACAACAGATAAACCGGCGACAAGCGCTTGCAATCAGCAAATGTAGTAGACTTCCGGTTCCTACATACAAAGGCATGTTCCACTTTGTTATGGTTCTTTGAAGGGAAGCCAATTAGAACCTAAATAGGCAAAAGAATGCATTGAATTTGCCATCCTCGTTCCGCCAAAATCGGGAAATACAAACACCATTGCTCGTTTTTTTGTGAACTAGTAAACTTGAATTTTAGCAACAAAAAAAGGAATTCCGAGGAACTCCTTTTTTTGTGCTTAAAAAGTGTATGTAGTTATTTAACAGCTTCTTTAAGCGCCTTACCTGGTTTGAATGCTGGAACTTTGCTTGCAGGAATGTCAATCTCTTCCTTCGTACGTGGATTGCGTCCTTTACGGGCAGCACGTTCACGAACTTCAAAGTTACCAAATCCGATTAATTGAACTTTTTCACCTTTAGATAAAGAAGTTTGGATAGTTTCAAAAACAGCTTCTACAGCTTTAGCAGCGTCTTTTTTAGAAAGATCTGCAAGTTCTGCTACGCTATTTACTAAATCAGTTTTGTTTGCCATTGTTTTTTCACCTCCTTAAGAGAATAATACCAAATGAGCAGGTCTTCCTTAACACTTGTATTATCCATTTTCCAAAATAAGCTAAACTTCTATGGAAATTCTAAGAAGAATTTCGGCTGGAATGGCGTTTTATCGCCGTTTCAGTGATTCTGATAAAAGATTATCACATTATCCTTACAACTGCAAGGATTTAGAAGCGAAAAGCTTTATTTTTTACAAAAAAGTCTCTCCATCATTCTCCTAGTCCTAGTTCTGGAAACGTGATTGTATCAAGCTGTTAAGCATAATACTAACGCGAGAGACCTATAATAGCAAGTAAAAACACACCAAATAAGAAAAATAGTTCAAATTCCTTAAAAAACGAGCGAAAATCGGCGCTTTTGCCTGACAACTCTAGGTTTCAACTACTATTATCCTTCTAACATCATAGACTGGAATTTTGCCTTTTTGGAAGCGCTAATCCCAATTCCTTTTTCTAAATAAGCATCTACTGAACCATATTCTTTTCGCATCTCATCAAATGCAATTTCTAAATAGGCGGGTTTTGCTTCTGCCATTGGTCGGAAATTCTCTAGTTCTATTTTTTTGGTACTCCCAGAGAAAGCCTCCACCAAACCTTGCATCTCACCTAAAATGGCATCCGCATATTGGTTCGTAAGCTCGTAATCCGCTAAAATCGTCTTTTCTGGTACATCCAGCAACTTCAGTAAAAGTGCGCCTAAAACGCCTGTGCGGTCCTTTCCAGCTGTGCAATGGAATAGAAACGGCAAATCCGCTTGATCGATAACATATTCCAAAATTTCGCGAAAACCATCTTTAGACTGCACGAAAACGCGATAGCTTTCTCCCATCAACGGTTCATAAACACGATGATCCTCTGGAATATCCATTTTTTGCGTTTCGCTCGACTCATTTTTAGCCGTTCCAATCGGAATATGACGGTTCGCAATGCCTGGAATAGACGGGGATGGTTTCGCCGTAATCTCGGACGTACTACGCAGATCGCAAATCCACTTTATTCCCATCGTTTCGAGCGTCTTTTCATCCTTAGCCGTTAAATTCGTGAGGAGCGAAGAACGGTATAATTGCCCCCATTTCACTGTTTTTCCAGCTGTATTCACGTAGCCACCTAAATCTCGGAAATTGAAACAACCCTCTAGTGGAATAATTCGCTCCCCGATGACTTCCGTTGCACCATCTGGTTTTTGAATTGTGAAAAAGACTGGTAAATCCTCTGTTAAAAGTAGCAGATGTGTCTCTTGGTCGGTGACTAATAATTGTTTTTTGGAAGCGCTAGGCTCTGCTGTATGGCCCTGAAAAATCGTTGAACCGACTGGAATATCGCCTGGTGACCACGTAAGCGACAATTGCGTTCCTGTTCTTTGGACTTGTATCATTGTTATCCCTCCGAATTTGTATAGATTTTAACTCTATAGTAACATAAAACCTCCTACAAACGAATCTGCAGGAGGTTTTCAGCGTGTCGACAAACACTCATTGTTGGGGTTGTCCGAAGTAGAACGAGTTACAACTTCAATATGCAGGAGAACGAAGTGAGCCTGTAACCCTTGTTCGTTAAAAGCTCCGTTCCAGTGCTCTCGTACCTAAGTACGCTCCGCGCTGGTACTCGCTTTTGCCTAGAAACTAAGCATTGGTCGACACGCTAAAGTTTGGAGAAATATCGTATAAAGCAGTTTCTTCATCAATATTCTTCTTTTTCAAGCTTGCGATCGCGCCCCATCAGGCGGTCAACGGCAATCTGAGGGTCTTCTTTTTCAAATAGGACTTGGTAGATGGCTTCTGTGATTGGCATGTCAATATCAAGCTTTTTCGCCCATTGGTGAACGGCTTTGGCTGTGCGTACGCCTTCCACGACCATTCCCATATTTTCGAGCACGCGTTCTAAGCTCTCACCTTTACCAAGCATATTCCCTGCGCGCCAGTTTCTCGAATGCACGCTCGTACACGTAACAATCAAATCGCCAATTCCGGTCAGTCCATAAAATGTCTGTGGATCAGCACCAGCCGTTACGCCAAGTCGCGTAATTTCAGCCATACCGCGCGTCATGAGAGCCGCTTTAGCATTATCGCCGTAACCAAGGCCATCTGTGATTCCAGCGCCAAGTGCGATAATATTTTTCAAAGCACCTCCGATTTCAGCACCAATCACGTCTTCATTCGTATAAATCCGCAAATTGTTGTTTAAAAAGGCATCCTGCACAATTTCTGCTGCTGCTAAATCTTTACAACTCGCGCAAAGTGTCGTCGGATGATGACGGACAACTTCTTCGGCGTGGCTAGGTCCAGATAAAACAATGAGTGCAGAACGTTTCTCAGGTGCAATTTCTTCCTCAATTACTTGCGTCATCCGTAAGTTCGTATCAGGCTCGATACCTTTACTCACGTGTACAAGCAATGTCGGTTCTTTTAAGGCATCATTTAGTTGACTACAAACAATCCTCATAGCGCTCGTCGGAATCGCAATAACGACCATCTCTGCGCCAGCTAGGGCTTCCTCCAATACGAGCGTTGCCCGCATCTTCGGCGAAAGCGTCATATCAGGAAGATAATGTTGATTGGTATGCTTTGTATTCAGTTCCTCAACCACTTCTGCGTGATTTCCCCAAATAACAACATCATGCCCATTTTCAATCAAAACTAGCGCCAACCCAGTGCCCCAACTTCCAGCACCAAGAACAGCAATCTTTTGTTTTTTCGTCATTAAACCGTCACTCCTTTACATTGATCAAGTAGGAGCTACACTTCGCTTTATACAAATCGAGCGAAAGCGTTTGTATTCAGGAGATTCGGCGGAAGCCGGAAGCGGAGCGTACTGGTGTACGTGAGAACCGGAAGTCCGCCGAATCTCCTGAATGCGAGCGCTTGCCGCCGATTTACATAGTGTATGCTCTACACTAGTTACTTTCTTTGGCGTGCTATTAAGCGAATTGGCGTGCCATCAAACGGGAAGGCTTCGCGAATTCGGTTTTCTAGGAATCGTTCGTAAGAGAAATGCATCATTTCTGGTTCGTTTACAAAGACTACAAATGTTGGTGGTCTAACCGCAACTTGCGTCGTATAGTAGATTTTAAGTCGTTTACCTTTATCCATTGGTGACGGGTTCATCGCAACGGCATCCATGATTACATCGTTCAATAGACTTGATTGTACGCGTAAAGAATGGTTGTTACTGATGTCGTTAATCATTGGGAATAGGTTGGTCAAGCGTTGTTTCGTTACCGCTGACACGAAAACAATCGGTGCGTAAGATAAGAACAAGAACTGCTCGCGAATATCTTGAATAAACGCGTTCATTGTTTTCTCGTCTTTTTCGATAGCATCCCATTTATTCACGACGACTAAAATACCGCGCCCTGCTTCGTGTGCATAGCCTGCAATTCGCTTATCTTGCTCACGAATGCCTTCTTCCGCATTTAGCACAACTAAAACAACATCGCTTCGTTCAATCGCTCTCATCGCACGTAGTACGCTATATTTTTCCGTTGATTCATAGACTTTTCCGCGTTTACGCATCCCCGCCGTATCAATCATCACGTACTCTTGCCCTTCAAATTCATAAGGCGTATCAATCGCATCACGCGTCGTTCCAGCAACATCCGAAACAATGACGCGTTGCTCACCTAATAAAGCGTTCAAAATGGAGGATTTACCAACATTCGGACGGCCGATTAGAGAGAATTTGATAACATTCTCATCGTATTCTTCTTCCTCACGTTCTGGGAATTTCTTAAATACTTCATCAAGTAAATCTCCAAGCCCCAAGCCATGCGATCCCGAAATTGGGAATGGCTCGCCGAATCCAAGCGAATAGAAATCATAAATCTGATCACGCATCTCTGGATTATCGACTTTATTAATCGCTAAAACAATCGGTTTTTTAGATCTGTATAAAATTTTGGCCACTTGTTCATCGGCATCTGTTACGCCTTCACGACCATTCGTAATAAAAATGATAACGTCTGCTTCATCAATCGCGATCTCTGCCTGCGCCTTGATTTGCGCTAAGAATGGCTCGTCTCCTAAATCGATTCCACCTGTATCAATAATATTAAAATCACGTCCAAGCCAATCAGCCGAATTATAAATCCGGTCCCGCGTGACACCTGGAATATCCTCCACAATCGAGACACGTTCGCCAACGATGCGGTTGAAAATAGTGGATTTGCCGACATTCGGACGACCGACAATTGCTACTACTGGTTTAACCATTATTTCACCTTCTTTTTCTTTAAATTACTTCAGACTTTCTTTAGTTTAACAGTAAACACGCCTAGTATCAACTTAAATTTCACAAATAAAAAGCGGGGAGCTCGTAACACGTAAACAATACGTGATACGAGCTTCCCGCCCTAGCGGATAAAAAACTTTCAGCGTGTCGAGAAACACCCATTTTCGTCGTTAAAAGCTCCGTTCCGCTGCTCACATACCAAAGTATGTTCCGCTTCGGTACTCGCCTTTGCCTAGAAACTAGGTATTTCTCGACACGCTGAGGTTTGGTAGAAAATCATGTCAAGCCGTTTTTCTACAATCCGAAAGTTAACACTTTATCGCTTATTTATCGTCTGTTGTCTTTAGATTCTTTAATTTGTCACCGATTAAATCTCCAAGTTGGAATCCAGTGTTTTCTTCTGGCAACTCATAATCAGCAACCTCAGCAGGCGCTTCTGTCAACTCTTTAATGCTAAGTGACAAGCGTTTGTCTGCCTCATTCACATCTAGCACTTTCACTTCAATTTCTTGGCCCTCTTTTAATACTTCTTGAGGTGTACCAATATGTTGATGCGAAATTTGAGAAATATGGACTAATCCTTCGACACCAGGGAAAATTTCCACGAAGGCACCGAATGTCACAAGACGCGCTACTTTACCTTTTAGAACAGAACCAACTGGCGCTTTTTCAGAGATATCATCCCAAGGGCCTGGTTGTGTTTCTTTAATAGATAAAGAGATGCGTTCGTTTGCTGGATCGACACCGATAACTTTTACAGTCACTGTTTGTCCTTCTTCTAAAACATCAGATGGTGCCGCGATATGTTGGTATGAGATTTGGGAAATGTGAACCAAACCGTCAATGCCGTTCATATCAACGAAAGCGCCGAAGCTAGTCAAGCGTTGAACCGTACCTTCGACAACATCGCCTTCTTTAATTTCATTCAAGCGTTCTTGCTTCTTACCTGATTTCTCAGCTTCGACAACAGCACGATGCGATAAAATCACACGGTTATTCTCTGGCTCAAATTCTACCACTTTAAACGTCAAAGTTTGGTCTTTATACGACGCAAAATCTTCTACAAAATGGTCTTCTACAAGGGATGCTGGCACGAACGCACGCACGCCAAGATCTACTACTAAGCCGCCTTTGACAACATCATTCACGACTGCTTCGAATACTTCACCGGATTCGAATTTTGCTTTAATATCATCGACAGATTGAAGCGCGTCTACTTTACGTTTTGATAATACCAACACATCGTCTTCTACTTTCAAAACGATTAAGTCTAACGTATCGCCAACACTCGCCACATCAGATGCTTGCTCAATATGAACATTAGATAATTCACTGATTGGGACAACACCATCTAGTTTGGAATCAGGAATACCAACGTAAACCTGTTTATCCTCTACACTAGTAACAGTACCAGTGACTTTGTCGCCTTCTTCAAAATTTCTAACTTCTACATCATTTAATTCTTCAGACATGCATAGCCCTCCTCTAAAAACGTTTATCGTAAGCTAGGATTCCCCAAGATTGACTGTTTCAAAAATAAGTAAGCGCAAAAAAGCGATGAAATAAGCATGAATACGACTTCAATCTAAAATGGGTTTTCAAAAATCCTGTTAACGAGATAAATTCTCTCTCTACTAACTTCCTACAAATACGTTCATTTGTCAAGTTTTTTAGGTCGAATTCACGTGATTTTTCTTACTAAAAATAAAAATAAACTGTATATCTAGACTTCCGCAGAAAATGTATAGACTTACTCGGTGATTTTTTCTTCCGCTAATTGGTGAATTGCTGTTGCTACTTCCGCAATTGTCATTGATGTCGTATCTAGCTCAATCGCGTCTTCTGCCTTCTGTAATGGCGAATGTTCTCTCGTATAATCAAGATGATCGCGCTCTTCTATCTCTTTTTTTAATTGCTCCAAATTGCTCGGGAACCCTTTGGAGACATTCTCTTTATAACGACGCTCTGCGCGCTCATCTACGCTCGCTAGTAAGAATATTTTCAGCTCTGCATGTGGTAACACGGCTGTACCGATATCACGACCGTCCATCACAATCCCGCCTTCTGCCGCGAAAACTTGTTGCCGCTTTTGCAGCTCTTCTCGAACAACAGGATGTGCCGCCACTTCGGATACGTTCGCCGTTACTTCCAACGAACGGATCACTTCCGTCACGTTTTCTCCACCAATAAATACTTGCTGTACTTCCCCCGGCTCAAAGCGAATCGATGTCTCCTGCAACATGTTCCCTAGCGCCGCTTCATCATTCAAGGCCACTTTTTGCGAAATCGCAGCATACGTTACAGCGCGGTACATGGCGCCTGTGTCGATGTAAATATACTGCAATTCCTTCGCGACAATTTTTGCCACCGTACTTTTTCCCGCAGCAGCAGGTCCATCAATCGCGATACAAATCTTTTTACTCATTTTATGGTTCGACTCCTTCGTCTTATCTGAAATTAGTTTGGCAAATTTCTTCTTCCGCAGCGATTAAAACTGCTAATTTCATGCGTGCCTTTTTGCTATCATAATCTTTTCCAAGAATGACTCCTTTTTTATAGAGATCGTACGTGCTGCCTTCGTAATCATAAGTCGTGTAAACATTGCCTTCTTCCGCGCTTGTTGAAATAACGATTGGAATTTCTGCAGCTAACGCACGCTCAATTGCTGGCATCATCCTAGGCGCCACTTGACCACGCCCCACGCCTTCCAACACGATTCCATCCGCGCCAGCTTCACGTGCGGCATCAATGAACAATCCATCCGCTTCCAAATAGCATTTCACGATGTAAATCGAGGGCATCGCGCGTTTAATAAGGTAAGATTCATGCTCCACAGGCTTCTGATATAGAAAAACTTGATCGTTATCGATGATGCCTAAATAGCCAAATCCGAATGCACCGAATCCTTGAATATTGGACGCGTGCACTTTCTTGACATAACGCGCTGCAAAAATACGCTCATTAAAAACAACAACCGTCCCAGTATCCCGCAATTCTTTCACGCTCGCCGTATAAATCGCATGCCGAATATTAATATACGCATCTGACCCAGCTTCACCAGGCGCCCGCTGCGATCCCGTCACGACAACCGGTCGCGCATCACTAATCGCCAAATCCAGAAAATAAGCCGTCTCCTCCAGCGAATCCGTGCCGTGCGTCACAACAATCCCGTCGTATGTATCATCCTCGAAAATTTGCATCACCAAGTCTTTTAGCGACAACAAATCTTGAAACGAAATATGCATCGATGGCAACTGAAACGTCGAAAAAATCTCAACCTGAATCTCTGCCGGTAGTTCACAAAGCTCCGCCAATTCTTGCCCCGAAAGCTCTCCTGAGGCCAAACGTCCCGACTCCGTCTTCGTACTAGCAATCGTTCCACCAGTCGTAATCAAAGCTACTTTTGCCAAAAAACACACCTTGCTTCCCAGAAAAAAATCGAGAAAAACGGTTCACTGTCATTCTCGATTCTTCTTATTTTTTTCACATGCTTATTGTGGAATCTTAAGCACTGTTCCAATCGGCACGTTATCATTCGTTATGCCATTCGCTTGCTTAATTTTTGCGACATTCGCGGCCACGTTTGTATTACCGTAAGCTTGACGCGCAATTTTGTAAAGGGTATCCCCAGCAGCAACCGTGTGAGACGATGCAGCCTCATTTGCAGCTTTCTCTTCGGCATCCTTTTCTTTTTGCCTTGCTTCAGCTGCTAGACGATCTTGCTCTGCTTTTTTCGCAGCAGCAGCTTCGGCTTCTTCTTGTTGTTTACGCGTTTCTTCTGCTTTCGCAGCGGCAATGCGATCTTGCTCCGCTTTTGTAGCGGCGGCTTTCTGTGCTTCTTCTTCCTTCTTCTTAGCCTCTTCTGCCTGTTGTTTCTCGAGCGCTGCCTTCTTATCCGCTTCTTCTTTCGCTTTTGCCTCTGCGGCCGCCTTTTCTTTGGCTTCTTTTATTTTTTCTTCATTGCTCGAGATATTGACTTCTTTCGTCTTCGTTGTCTCCGTTTGGGCATTCTCCGTCGTCACTTTGTCATCACTATTGGAGCCAAAATTAAGCACGAACAAATACACACCTAAACACACAATCGGGATGAGCAAAAAGAAAATAATTAATAAATTCAATATTGGATAGCGGAAAATAGCTTTTTTTGATTTATTAGCGCGTCTGCTTTGGGAACGTGATGGGATCGAATCAATATAATCATCATCGTACTCGTCACCTAATTGTTTAAATTCTTGATCGTCTTTTCCCATGTGTTCGTCTTCTTTCTTAACCACGCGCGACCCCTCCTTCATTCTGATATCTATTTCTCATATCTAGTGCACCAATAAAATTGAATACGATATGAAACATTATTACGGCAATTAAATTCTGATTACTGAATTGAAATAGTCCTGCAATAATTATACTAGTTATTATAACATTGAACAACAAATATCCTTTATTTAAATAGCGAAAATGCACAAGCACGAACAAAATCATACTCGCCCAAAAACCGAAATAAACTTGGATAATACCACGAAAAATAAATTCCTCCGTCACGCCAATCAAACAACAAAGCAAAAATATATCTAGCGGTTTCCGGTTCCGAAAAATAAGCCGATTCAGCCCACCATCATCCGTTAAGCGTTCTGGCAACAAGCGATCCAACCAAGCATTAAGTCCCCCAAACACACACGCCAAAGCGACGCCTAGGAAAACAGAAACCCAATCAAAGCGCAATTGCCCCATCCAATTTAAAATACCAGTACTGATAAAAATAATACCAATTCCGAGTAAAATTAACAACCCATTTTGCAATAAAAAAACGCGCGTTATTTCTTTTTTGGACATATTTTTCATCGTTTCTACCGCATTGGCCATACGTTGCCCTCATTTCAATAAGTATTCCAAATATTTCTGCCAGTCCTGCTGCTGCTCAATCGTTTCATTCTCCCCCTCAAAATCCGCGTAATCCACACCACAAACATCGCAACAATCGGAAACTGCCTCCTGTTTCGCTTCTTCCTCAAAATAATAACGAACAAACTGGCGCCGACACGTAATTCCTTTTATAAAATTCAAAAAGGTATAGAGATTTTCTCGTTTCCAACGCTTACGAAACTGGATTTTTTCCTTGATTTGGTTGGGCGTTAAACCCAGTTCCCGATAAAACTCCAGAAAGCGCCGCTCCGTTATTGGCAACTGCTCCGTTAAAGCAGGACTCAGATGCACCAACTCTTCTTCCGGCAAATCACGATCCTGCAATTGCAATTGAATCGCCTCATCCCCGTCCGCGTACAACAAAATCGCAATACTCGGCGCACCATCTCGCCCAGCGCGACCAATCTCCTGCAAATACGCCTCCAAATCCCCCGGCATATGAAAATGAATCACATAACGAATATCCCCTTTATCGATGCCCATTCCAAACGCACTTGTCGCACAAATAAGGTGTAGCTGATTCTGAATAAACTGCTGCTGAATTGTCACACGATCCTCACCGCTCATATCTCCGTGATAAAAAGCCGTACGCAATCCATGCTGTTCCGCAATCTCAAACGCATAACGCTCCGCCAATTTCTTACTAGAAAAATAAACAATACCAGGCCCTTTCAACGAACCAGTTAACTTCAAAAGCTGCGCTTGTTTCTCAAGCCTCGAATCCAACTTTTGCACATCCAACGCGATATTCGGTCGATCCACAGAATGAATCACACCCATACATGCCTTCAAACGCAACTGATTTTTAATATCCGCGCGTACTTTCTTCGTCGCTGTTGCCGTCAAAACGAGCGTCACCGGAGAGCCAAGTTCCTCTCTAACAGCGCCAAGCTCCAAATAATCCGGCCTGAAATCATGCCCCCACTGCGAAATACAATGCGCCTCATCAACCACAAAAAGTCCAATCGTTAAACGCTGAATCGCCATCCGAATCTGCCTGTTAGCAAGCATTTCTGGGGAAACAAAAATAAATTTATACGCCGATAAATCCTCGAGCGCATGCTGTTTCTCCTGCAAACTCAAAAAACTGTTCAGCGCCACCACACGTTTTTCGCCATTGGCCCGCATCCGCTCCACTTGGTCTTGCATCAATGACAAAAGCGGCGACACAATAAGCACCGTGCCATCTAGCAAATACCCCGACAACTGATAACATACCGTTTTTCCAGTCCCCGTCGGCAGCATCGCAAAACAATCTTTCCCATCTAGCACATGCGCCACCACTTCACGCTGACCTACTCTAAAATCACGAAACCCTAAAAAACGCTCTAATTCCTGCTCTAACTGCATATGACGCCACTCCTTCTAGCAATCAGCGCTACTCTAATTTGAAAATAATCCAATGCTGGAAAAGCCTGCTTAATATCCTTTAACGATCGCCATGGCTGCTGTGACATCGCCGTAATCATCGCGCTATCCACCCAAGAGCCCACATTGAATCCCGGAATCGTCGCCGCAATTTCCACAATATGATCTTGAATCGTACTCTCCTTCAAATGCCTAATCCCCGCCATATTCTCAAACAAAACACCTTGTTCCGCCAATTGCCACGTTTTCCGAGCCGAACTCGTCAATCCTTGCGCTGCATCCGGCATTAGCCCATTTAAAAGCGGAAAATCCAACACCAACCGACCAAACAAGCAATGTAAACCATTCAACCATGCAAAATAATACTGCCAAGGTGTCACGCCTAGTTCTGAAGCCACTTGAAGCGCCGTTTTGCCGATGTAATCCCCACCAGAAAAACGCGGCACATAAAGCGCACCATCCACCTGCTCTAACCACTGCTCCAATTCCGCATAAAAACGCCCGCGCACAGCCTCTTTTGTATCGCCTACCAAATGATCAGCCAGCCAACGTTTCACCGCCCACTGCGCCGCCTCATCCCGAACAATCGGCAAATAATGCTTCTGCTCATGTTTAAAATTACTAAAAACCTGTATCGCCAACAGCAATCTTTCAAAAAAAGGCCCCGTCCGATTCTGATACAAAAACCCATCTATGTACGGAAAACGCATCCTAAAAGGCGTCTCGATTTCCGTCACTAAACCAACACCATCTTCCGTTATCTCGAGCAAACCATCCTCCTGCATCCGCTCCAACCTAGCGTCAAAACTCACCTGTCTTAGCGTCGGCACACAGCCAAATAAAGGCGTCACTTCAAATAAATGCGAATCCTGCACCGCCTGCCCCGTCCGTTTCCCCGTCGCAACCGCAAACAAAAAAGCTGGTTTTCGTTTCAATGGAAATGATGCAATAATCGCCAACAAATAATGATCTAATTCATCCATCCCAACCAGCCCCTTCCCGTTCTTTTCATCTATTCTAACACGAAAACATTTGTTCGACATCCCTATTTGCCAAAAAAGTTTTTTAACCCCTTATTAGACACTTTCTCCAAATGGTTCTATAATAACAAGGAGAAGCGTTTCCCAACTAAAAATCAGGAGGTGTCAAAAAACATGAAATATACCATCGTCGACCAGTCTACATGCATCGCGTGCGGCGCCTGTTCCGTCCACGCTCCCGCTATTTTCGACTACAACGACGAAGGCCTAGCCTACAACACACTCGATCACAATAGCGGCAATACCCCTATCCCCGCGCAGCTCGAAAACGACGCCACCGACGCCGAACAAGCCTGCCCATCGCTCTCCATAAAAATAGCGGACCACCCATTTCAAGGCGACCCGCTAAAATTTGAACCCTAATTATCTCAAAAAGCATTACACAACGCCGTGGTGCTTTTTATCTTTCTTCACTCTTAATTTTACAATCGTATTTTTCAAAATCCACGATCGCATTCTACCGTAAACAAGGATGAATACCGCTCCTACAACGACACCTTTTAGCAAGTTAAACGGTACAATCGCCGTCGTAACAAGCGCTGCAATATTCGTTCCTGCAGGCAAACCACCGACCGTGATATAAAACGGTAATAAGATAAAGTAATTAAACAACGACATCATGACCGTCATTGTCACCGTCCCAATCCCAGCACCTAAAATCATCGCTTTCGTCGAGCGTGTGTAGCGGAAAACATAGTAAATTGGTAGCACGAAACAAATACCAGATAAGAAATTCGCTAATTCCCCGATTGGAACCCCAACAAAACTCCCCGTCACTAAATACTCCAACACATTCTTCACAAACTCAATCAACACAATCGCGAGCGGTCCAAATAATAAACCGCCAATAATAGCAGGAATATCACTGAAATCCAATTTTAAAAATGGTGCACTTGGCAATAGTGGAAACTGAATTAACATGATGACAAACGCCACCGCTCCCAATACTGCAATACTTACAAACGCCTTTAAAGAATACTTCTTCATCAAAATCACTTCTCCTTAGATGTTCATCCTAAGAATCTGCGGTTTCCCTTTATTAATAACCACACGAACACGAAAAAAATCCCTTCGAAAATGCAATCGAGGGATGGTATGTGAAATTCCAAACAAGCATAGTACATTCAAATAAGACTCCAGAAAACCACGCTAAAAAACCGTAGCTCAAAAACGTCCCATCCAAAAAGACCATAACTAGCCAATTTTTCAAGTAAGTGCGCCAAAAAGTAAGCGAACCAACATCTCCTCCCATCCAGACTATACTGTCGGTTTTGGAATTACACCAAATCAACCATCTCAAAAAGAAACAGTTCGTGGACTTTAACCACCGGTCGGGAATTACACCCTGCCCCGAAGATGAACTATATTTTATTGTATTACGTTCGTTATTGTACCATAAGCCGTGCCATCATGCAAAACCACTTGCTTATCCCCAAGGAATTTCGGTCGAAAGGGAAGCCGCAAGTTCCCGACTCTGCGTCAGACGCTTCTTCCTTGCCAAACTACGCTCTTGCGCGTCACGGCTAATCATTTTCTCCTCATCCGATTGCGCGACAACGGTTGGAACCTCAACTGTTTTGCCATTATCATCAATCGCGACAAACGTTAGAAATGACGTCGCCGCCAAATAACGATCGCCATTTTTCAAGTTTTCCGCAATCACTTTCACGAAAATTTCCATCGACGAGCGTCCCGTTGAAGCCACGTAAGACTCTAAACATACCGAGTGATCATTTTTGATAGGTTGCAAGAAATCGACCGAATCCGTCGAAGCTGTCACAATCCCCGTCCGGCAATGACGGGAAGCGCTGATAGATGCTGTATCGTCAATATAGGTCATCAGACGCCCACCGAAAAGCGTATTATGATTATTCGTATCGGATGGAAATACCCGACTTGTCTTAATTACCAATGAATCTTTACAAAATTTTTGCATGCGTTCTGTCAATTTCATCAAACTCCTTTATATATCTGTGGAAAGCGGCAATGTGACAATAAATGTCGAACCAATGCCTAGATGACTCTCCACCGTTATTTTACCATTATGCGCTTCGACGATATTTTTTACAATCGATAAACCTATACCCGTACCCGTTTTCCCGCGCGTTCGTGCTTTGTCCGCTTTATAAAAACGCTCAAACAAGAAAGGAATATCGGCCTCTGGAATACCGCTTCCGTTATCAATAATTTTAATCACGAGCTCATCTGAGTGGAAATCCGCCGTTTCATGCACTTCCACAACACCCTCGTAGTCCTCTCGCCCCGTGTGGCGAATCGCATTCATGATCAAATTCACCAATACCTGCTCCATTCGATCTGGGTCAAATGTATACTCCAAATCATGATCATCCATCACCAACTGCAATTTCACATTGTTATCCTTCGCCAACACTTCAAAATTGGAGACGACTTTCTCTAAGAACGGCGCTACCTGCAAGCGCTGTTTATCCAACTGCTCAAAACCAGCTTCCATCCGCGCTAAATCCAACATATCATTCACAAGGCGGCCAATGCGCAGCGACTCATCATAAATAATTTGCGCAAATTCACGCACCTCTTCATCCGTCTGCGCCACACCATCAATAATCGCCTCACTATAGCCTTGAAGCATCGAAATCGGCGTCCGCAGCTCATGCGACACATTGTTCACAAAATCCGTCTTCATCTTCTCCAGGCGCTTCTCCTCCGTCATATCCCGGATTACCGTTACGATACTCCGAATGTCGTCCCCATTATAAAGCAACGTCAAAATTGCGACATAAGTCTGGTCTCCAAACACAATTTCCCCAACCTGCTCCTCACGCGTCTCTAAAATATTCGTCAGCATTAAATCCAAGTTTGGCGGGATCAGCACTTTGTCCTCGTTTTCCATCGAAAAGAACCAATCATGCAAAAACTGTTCCGCCGGCGGGTTACTCAAAATAATCGTCTTATCGATGTTAAATTTAATAACACCATCCGCCATCCCAACTAAAATATTGGACAACTGCTCCTTCTCCTGCCTCAGCGCACTAATATTGTATTTCAGTTGTTGCGCCATCTTGTTAAACGCAATCCCCAAATCTCCAATCTCATCGTGCGTATACGTCGGCACCCGATTATCAAAATTCCCCTTCGAGACCGCAATCGCGACCTTCTTCATTTCCCTGAGTGGGTAAGCCATGCGCGACGATAAAATAAACGACAAGACAGACGTCACTAAAATTGCCACAATCCCAGATATGAGCAACGTTTTCGTCACTTGACCTGTCAATCTCAAAATATCATCATACGACCTATACACATAAACCGTATTAATATGACCGTCTAACGTCTTAAAACGCTGGGCCCCCATATGTACCGATTCATCATTACTTTCACCGTAGAAATTATATTGCTCCAGGATAAATTTTCCCTCAGCTAAATGGTCATTCATTTTCTTGTCCGCGAATAAATGCGAATACGCTCCACTATCCAAATGCATCGATGTCTGTTTAGAAGCCACCACTTTCCCATTCTGTTCGACGATGACACCTATCGACTTATCCAATAATTGAAAAGCAGATGAAAGCGTGTCAGTATCCGTACCCTCCTCAATTAAATTCCCGATATGCTCCGTCGTCGCCTCAATGCCACCAGTTATTTGCTCTGTATTCTGGTCTTCATAAACAATCGCAATAAAAAATCCGGTTGCCACTAGAACTCCCGTTAGTAGAAGAATAATCGTTCCCCATATTTTTCCAACGATACTATGCCAAAATCTCATTGTCACCAGCCCTTTAATCCGAATTTCAAGCACCTCGTTGCTTGCTGTTTTATGTAGTAATATCAAGAAATAGATAGGCATTGTTAACCTATCTATTTCTATATGGACTATTTTACTCTGTTTCTGTCACTTCAAACTTGTAGCCTAAGCCCCAGACGGTCACAATCATTTTAGCTGCTTCCTCTGAAACATCGAATAATTTCTCGCGGAGACGTTTCACGTGTGTGTCAATCGTACGCAAATCCCCGAAAAATTCATAACGCCAAACTTCTTTTAGTAGCGATTCCCGATCAAACACTTTGTCTGGCGATTTCGCTAAGTAATATAATAAATCATACTCTTTCGGTGTCAAATTGATTTCTTGGCCTTCCACAATAACTCGGTGCGCCTCATTATCAATTTTTAAGTGTGGGAAAGTAATAATATCACCTGGTACGCTCGTTGCAACAGGTTGGCTATGTTGTTGCGCGCGTCTTAGAACAGCTTTGACACGTAGGACAACTTCGCGTGGGCTAAACGGTTTCACGATATAATCGTCTGCGCCGACCTCAAATCCTTGCACGCGATTTGCTTCCTCGCCTTTCGCTGTCAACATAACAACCGGAGTCGCTTTATATTCACGCAATTCACGACAAACCTCAATGCCGTCTTTTCCTGGCATCATCAAATCAAGCAAAATGACATCATAACTATTATCAATTGCGAGCTGTAACGCTTGATCTCCATCACTAGCTTCTTCAATTTTATAATTCTCACGTTCAAGATACATCTTAAGTAAACGCCTGATCCGGTCTTCGTCATCCACAACGAGAATTTTAACTTGCTCACTCATAGGTAATCATCCCCTTACTCGTTTCTCTAAAAAAGGAAACTTATTTCGGTATGTATTCATATTCCCTAGTCTTTCGTACCTTTTTATTGTCATTTTGTTCACAACTTTACTATAGCACAGACAACCCCAAATTAAAAAAAGAAAGCTACTATCTTGGACAAATTATACATGCTTTTTTTTATTTTAGCTATTTTTAAGCCTTTGTTTGTGAAAAATAATGAATACTTTCAATAAAACGGCAACAAAAAACTAGGGATATAGACACACATTCCCTAGATTTTCATTGAAAAAGTAATATTATCTGTTATTCTCTACTGCGGTTATATTTCCCCTGAACTCTAAGCTATTCATTTGACTCACTATTTCTTATCACCAAACTGTGTCAACGCTTTTAATTTCTTCACTTCATGATGGGTCAATTCTCTGCGTTCGCCAGCATTCAATCCCTTTAAATCAAGGAAAGCATAGGCTTCGCGTGATAATTTCTGAACTGGATGTCCAATCGTGTCAAACATCTTGCGGACTTGGCGATTACGCCCTTCATGAATGATAATCTCGATGATAGCTTTTTCTTTCTTCTTATCAAAAGTTTGCAGACGGACTTTCGCTTTTGCCGTTTTGCGGCCTTCGATCATGACGCCATTTTCTAATTTGCGCAGGGCTTCTTTGGACGGAATCCCTTTCACGCGCGCGATGTATTTCTTTTCAACTTCATATTTTGGATGCATTAATTGATTGGCAAAATCGCCATCATTCGTCATGAGTAGTAAACCAGAAGTGTCATAATCAAGACGCCCAACCGGATATAACCGTTCTGGAATGTCCACGAAAAAGTCAGACACAACGCGACGTTTCTTATCATCCGACACAGCGGACATCACACTACGCGGCTTGTACAATAGAAAATAGCGTTTCACTTCTTGCGTTAGCTCAATGCCGTTTACCTCGATTTTATCCGAGTTGCCAACCTTAAGACCTAACTCTCGAACCACTTTTCCGTTGACCTTCACTTTTCCTTCTTCAATCATCACTTCGGCTTTCCTACGCGACGTGATGCCTGCATTCGCAATTACTTTTTGTAACCGTTCCATCTTGCACCTCTTTTTAGCTATTCACTAATTATTATTCCATCTATCCTATTTCCCACCAAAACGATCGAAAAATAAGTCCATCTCATCTTGAATCATTTCCTCAGAATCTATGTTGTCCATCGATGGTAAATCCTCTAATTTATTCAAGCCGAAGCAATCCAAAAATTCGGATGTCGTTACATACAGTTTAGCACGACCAGCACCTTCTACGCGACCTTTATCCATTATCAAACCCTTCGCAATTAGCGTATGAATCGGACCATCCGTTTTCACACCACGGATATCATCAATCTCCATCCGCGTAATTGGCTGGCGATAAGCAACGATAGCTAGCGTTTCAAGCGATGCCTGAGAGAGCGTTGTGTTACCAGGTACTTCGACTAATTTTCGCAAATAGGTCGCATGCTCTTTTTTCGTCGCTAATTGAAACGTCCCTGCGAGCTCTAACAGAACAATACCACGTTCTGCCGATTTTGCATAGTTATCACTGAGCGTCTCCAACAAATTCAGCGCTTCAATATGACTGATTTCCATGACCTCTGTCAGTTGCTTCGTGCTCAGACCTTCATCCCCCGCCGCAAATAGCAAGCTCTCAAGGATTCCTAATTTTTTACTCACAGCTCTTCTTCACCTCTACTAAAAACATATAGCGCCGCAAAACTCCCCGACTGCTCCACACTAATTTGGCGACGTTTCATCAGTTCCAACACAGCCAAAAAAGTCACAATCAGGTCATCTTTTGTCGCCGCATCAAATAAATCTTCAAACACAACCCGACCGCGCGTAGCCTCAATCCGGTCCATCACATCATTCATCCGTTGGTCAATCGAAATTTCTTGCTTCGTAATACGCGTATGAAGTGGCTGACTCAATTTTTTCCGGCGAAGCATCTTGTGGAAAGCCCCCAGCATATCATTGAGTGACACGTCTAAATTCGCCTGTTTGCCAGACATATCGTATTCCCCCAAATCCATTGGCGCCTTCCCAAAATAAAAATTGCGCTCCGACTCTTTTTCTTTCAATTGTTTCGCAGCTTCTTTAAAACGCTTATATTCCATCAATTTCTCGACTAATTCATCACGCGGATCGACAGAATCATCGAACTCAAAATCCACCTCAAGCTCTTGCTTTGGCAGTAACATTTTACTTTTAATCGCTAAAAGTGTCGCCGCCATCACAAGATATTCGCTAGCCACATCGAGTTCCATCTCTTTCATCAAATGGATGTATTCCAAATATTGATCTGTAATATCCGCCATTGGGATATCATAAATATCGATTTCCAGCTGTTGAATCAGTTGCAGAAGCAAATCGAGTGGCCCTTCAAAAGCCTCTACTTTAAAATTAATTCCTGTCATAGAAAACCCACCTTAATGGAGCGGTAAATCCAGTTGCACCAGATTTTCATAAGTTTCTCGCGCAACAACCAGTTTATCTTCCCCATTCTCTACGAAAACAACCGCAGCACGAGGAATCCGATTGTAATTGTTCGCCATCGAATACCCGTAAGCCCCTGTACAAAATACTGCCAGAACCTCACCCGCATCCGATTTTGGAAGTGGTAGATCCCAAATCAGCATATCGCCAGACTCACAACATTTCCCAGCAATCGATACTGTCTCAGCCGGCTCTTCTAACGGACGTTCCGCGATAACAGCATCATATTTCGCCTCATATAAAGAAGGTCGAATATTGTCTGACATCCCGCCATCCACAGCCACATAGCTACGAATCTCAGGCACCTCTTTGCGCGAACCAATCGTATAAAGCGTTGTACCAGCCTCACCAACGAGCGAGCGACCAGGCTCAATCCAAATCTCCGGCATATCCAAATTGTTCGCCATCGCAACTTCACGCACATCCGCAATAATTTCGCGCACATACTGAGATGGTGGCAACGGTTGATCATCCGCCGTATAACGCACCCCAAAACCACCACCGAGATTGAGCACATCCGCATGAAAACCTAGTCCATCACGCCAAATAACTAACTGCTCCATAATCCGGTGCGCCGCCAATTTGAAACCAGTCGTCTCAAAAATTTGCGACCCAATATGGCAATGCAACCCAATTAATTGGAAATCATCAATGGCCAACACGCGCTTAATCGCATCCTCCGCCTGACCATTCGTCAAACCAAATCCAAATTTAGAATCATCTTGCCCAGTCAAAATATAATCATGCGTATGCGCCTCAATACCAGGCGTTACACGAATCAAAACAGACACAGAAGCCTCTTTTTCACGCAAAATTTCCGCGAGCAGTTCAATCTCATAAAAATTATCAATCACGATACAACCAATACTGTACTCAATCGCCATTTCCATCTCATGTCTTGTTTTATTATTGCCATGAAAATGAATCCGCTCCGCTGGGAATCCAGCTTGCATCGCCGTATATAATTCGCCGCCCGAAACAACGTCCAACGACAGACCTTCTTCCTGCATCAATTGATAAATCGCAATCGCCGAAAAAGCTTTACTCGCATAAGCAACCTGCGCCTTCACACCAAGCTCCTCAAACGTTTTCTTAAAACCACGAGCACGCTCTTTGATCAACGCAACGTCGTATACATAAAGCGGTGTGCCATATTTTTGCGCCAGCTTCAAAGTGTCCACCCCTCCAATTTCTAGATGTCCAACTTCATTCACTCGCATAGTCCCAAATGATTCAAACGCCACGTCAATCCCACCTTTGCTAAATTAATTACACCATTCTTCGCATTTTCTAATGCACAAAGAATGTATAAAAGTTCTTTTATATAGTAGCATACAAGCACGTCGCAGAACAATAGCCAATATTATGTTTCCCAATTTTTTTAAGCTTTATGTACTACCAAAAAGGAGCCTGATGCCCAATTCGTAAGTGTTGCACCAGACTCCGTTCTTATTTTTATTTCACATTTCCAACGAGCGCCTTCACGTACGTCAAGAACGTTTCTTTCACATGTTCCGTCGTTTCAATAACCTCTTCGTGACTCAGCGGCTGATCCAAAATTCCTGCAGCCATGTTCGTGATGCAAGAAATACCGAGGCAACGCAGGCCACAATGATTCGCAACAATGACCTCCGAAACAGTCGACATACCGACAGCATCCGCGCCAAGCGTACGCATCATCCGAATTTCCGCTGGCGTTTCATACGTTGGCCCAGTAAATCCTGCGTAAACACCTTCGCGAACTTCTATTTCCAAATCCTGTGCCAACAGACGCGCTTGTTTCCGTAAATCTAAACGGTACGCGTCCGACATATCTGGGAAACGCGGTCCGAAATGCTCATCGTTTTGCCCGATAAGTGGGCTCGTTCCCGTGAAGTTGATATGATCCGAAATCAGCATCAAATCACCTGCATGGAACAACTCATTCACGCCACCCGCCGCATTTGTTACAATTAATATCTCAACGCCCAGTTCCTTCATAACGCGCACAGGGAACGTCACATCTTGCATCGAATACCCTTCGTAAAAATGGAACCTCCCCTGCATCGCCACTACTTCTTGATGCTCCAACTTACCAAAAACAAACTGCCCAGCGTGCCCCTCTACTGTCGAAACTGGAAAATGCGGCACATCCTTATATTTCATCACGGTCGGCTCTGTAATTTCGTCCGCCAAAACGCCTAGCCCTGATCCCAAAATAAGTCCGATTCTCGGCTTCCCGCTATAGGTTTCCTTGATTTTTTTGACCGCTTCCATAACCTTTGTATAATTCATTTTCAAAATCGCTCCTTTTTCATTATCCAACCTTATGCACGCGGATGGTATTGCTTGTAAACATCCTTTAAACGCGCTTTTGTAACATGTGTATAAATCTGCGTCGTTGAAATATCCGCATGACCCAACAACTCCTGCACAGAACGTAAATCCGCCCCGTTTTCCAGCAGATGCGTCGCAAACGAATGCCGTAATGTATGCGGTGTAATCGGCTTATCAATTCCTGCCTTCGCCGCAATCTGTTTCAAATTCTTCCAGAAACCTTGTCGTGTCATACCGCGCCCATGATGATTCAAAAACACAAAGTCATTGCGTTCTGACACCCGTCGCAATTTCGGACGACCAAACTCCAAATAACGCTCCAAAACCGTGGTGGCCGTTTTGCCAAGCGGAATAATACGCTCCTTATCCCCTTTTCCAATCGTCTGAATAAAGCCCATCTGCAAATGCAAATCGTCCATCTGAAGGCGCACCAACTCTGTCACCCGAAGCCCCGTCGCATACAAAACTTCCAACATCGCTTGATCTCGCATACCTAGCGGATTTGCCCCATTCGGCGCCTCCAACAATTTTTCCACATCATTCAGATTCAAAATTTTGGGCAATGCCTGCGCTTGTTTCGGTGTCTCGATTTGAATCATCGGATCCCGATCCGCCAGTTTTTCATGCAACAGAAAATGAAAAAAAGAACGCAATGAGGCAATGTAGCGCGCAATCGTTCTCGGTGATTTCCCCTCTAATTTAGCATAAGCCATAAAGCTCACAATATGTATCCGTTCTACGTCGCGAATCGCTAGCGCCCCCTGTTCTTCCTCCAAATAACGCGCAAAAAAACGCAAATCCCGTTCATAAGCAACCAACGTATTCGCCGACAAACCCTTCTCCACCTGCAAAAAATGTAAAAAATCAAGTATCAAATCATCCATACGTAATCTCCTCAAATCGACGTGCCACAATTACTAAATCCCTGTACATTGTCACTGTCCCACCAGTATACCAAAAGCGAAATAAATTAACAAATGTCCAGCAAAGCTCTTTACCTCCACCACTGAACCCCAGCGGGCCGACAAATGCTCAGATCCTAGGAAAAAGCGCTTAAAGGACGGCAGTCTCACTTCTTTCTACTGCATATTGAGGCTCTAATTCGCTTTACTTCAAAGTGCCTCAACAAAGCGGAATGTACTAAAGTACATGAGCATCGGAGCACAGCTTTTAACGACGGAGATGAGCGTTTGTCGGTCCGCTGGTTGATTTATTCGGCTTTTTTGATGTTGCTTTTGCACACCGTACAGATGCCTTGAAACGTTAGACGGTGATCCTTCACAAGGAAATCCCATTTCTGCTCGACAATTTTCTCCACGTCATCCAGCAAATCCTCTTGAATTTCCTCAACAGATCCACATTCCAGACATACCAGATGGTGGTGGAAGTGCTTTGCGCCTTCTTTACGAAGATCATAGCGCGCCACGCCGTCTCCAAAATTAATTTTGTCGACCACGCGTAACTCCGTCAAAAGTTCCAGCGTGCGATAAACCGTCGCTAATCCAATGTCCGGTGAAATATCTTTGACACGTAAATAAACGTCCTCTGCGCTCAGATGGTCCTTCTCATTTTCTAATAAAATGCGTACGGTTGCTTCCCTTTGTGGCGTTAATTTATAACTTGCTTCATGCAATTGTGATTTAATCCGCTGAATACGGCCTTCCATTTTATGCCCTCCCTCGGGAACAAACAATCATTCTCAATTAGTAGTTTATAATAATTCTAAATAAAAATCAAGTCTACTTACTCATCCTTTAACTCACTAAAACAATTGGAGTAAGTGGTTTTTATATCTATTTAAAGATAGCATAAAAGTTTTGAAAAGTCTATCCAGATTATCAATTACAAGGAGGATATTTATCTTTTTTATAATCATTATCATTTAGTTCTCGCTAATAAGTATAAGAAGTATGGTGCTCCAATTACCGCAACCACGATACCTGCAAAAATTTCTGATGGTTGCACAATAATCCGTCCAATTGTGTCCGCAACAAGAAGCAGTAACGCACCAACGAGCGCCGAAATCGGCAGGACCCATTTATGTCCACTACCAACGAGCCTCCGTGCAATGTGAGGACCGATTAAGCCGATAAAAGCAATACCACCACTGACAGAAACGCAAGCCGCTGCTAAAGCTACAGCAACAAGGAGTAGGATGACTTTTTCTTTTTCCGTTTTGACGCCTAGCCCAGTTGCTACTTGATCACCAAATCCTAGAATGTCGAGGGTTTTTATTTTGAACATCGCCACACCAACCAAAACGATAAGCCACGGAATTAGTGCGAAAACGTATTGCCAGTTACTGGCCCAAATGTTTCCCGCAAGCCATTCCGCCACAATTTGATAATTTTCAGGGTCAAGGCGAATGGTTAAGAGTGTCATCAGCGCTGCGACTGCGGCTGAAACCGCTACACCTGTTAGTACGAGGCGATTCGGCAACAACCCTTCTTGGCGGCTGTAGGATAAGCCATATACGACAAAAGCTGTTAGAATCGCGCCTGTAAAGCCAACGAAAGGCATAAACATAACAGGTACATCTAATGTCGACGGGAAATATGAAATATAGAGCATAACTGCAAGCCCTGCACCATTGTTTATTCCCAATATCCCCGGATCCGCCAAACTATTTTGCGAAACTGCTTGTAATAGTGCGCCTGAAATCGCAAGCCCCGCGCCAACGAGCACTGCCACGATAATACGCGGTAACCGGAACTGCGAAATAATCAATGTATCTTGCGGCGAGCCTTGTCCAAATAAAGTTTTGATAACATCTAGAAATGGAATTTTTGAGAAACCTGCGTTGACACTGTAAACGAACGTGCCCACAAGTAAAATCGCGAGTAGAATCAAGATTAGCCAGCGTTTTCGCGTGACTTTTTGTTCCGTTGTCGTTCCCATCATCACAGACTCCTCCTTTCTTTACGCGCCACATAAAGGAAGAAAGGTACACCAATAAGGGCAAAAATAACACTAATCGGTGTCTCATACGGCGGGTTCACCATCCGCGCACCAATGTCCGCATACAGCGTCAAAAGCGCACCAACAATAGCCGAGCACGGAATAATCCAGCGATAATCCACACCGACCATATAACGAACCAAATGCGGCACGATCAGGCCGATAAAACCAACTGGACCAACGACCGAAACCGCAAGTCCCGCCAAAATCAGCACAACAAGCATCGATAGTAATTTTGTCCGCGTCGTATTTTGTCCGAGTCCAATCGCAATGTCATCACCAAGGCTCAGAATTGTTACCGCCTTACTGAGCAACATCGCCGCAATCAGCGCACCGATAAGCCACGGCCAGACCACTGCGATTTGCGACCATTTCACGCCTGCGACACCACCTGCAAACCAAAAAGCCAAATCTTGACTCAGCTTAAAATAAATCGCGATTCCTTCACTTAATGCCGTCAACAAAGAAGCTACCGCTGCACCTGCCAAAACTAACCGCGTTGGAGATAAGCCTCCTTTCACAAGCGCACTCACGCCAAAAACAAGGACGCAGCCAAGCGCAGCACCAAGGAAAGAAAAGAAAATCAAATAATTATAGCTAAGACCAGGTAAAAATGCGAAACACACGGCAATCATAAACGCTGATCCAGCATTGAGACCAAGCAACCCACTGTCAGCGAGCGGGTTTCGCGTCATGCCTTGCATCACAGCACCCGCAACCGCAAACGCAGCTCCCACCATCATATCCGCAAGCACGCGAGGAATACGCAGCTCCCAAATAATTTGATGTGTCGTTAAACTTTTATTGTAATGAAACAACGCGTCCCAAACCGTCGCTATATCGATATCCGCCGCACCCACAGCAATACCAATAAAAGCAGAAACGATAAGTAGCGCAACGCCAGCCGTCAAAATCACAGTAGCCATTGCTGGTCGCGTTTTTAATTGGGAAAGTTCCTTTGTTTTCATCGTACCCTGATCCCCTCATAATATGTATTGGTTCGATGCGGGAAAATGCAGTATCCAGCTTTCCAACTAATTCCTGCACTCCGCCTGAACCGTCGTTACTTCTAGCTTTTATTTATTACTATTCACGATTTTATTCACAATCAAATCCATTTGCCCCTCTACCGCAATCGGATCGTAGTTATACATTTCATCAAAATCCATCGTAAAAATATGATTTGCCTTATATGCCGGCAAGTCTTTCCAAATGCTCGATGCTTCTATCCCATCAAGCGCCCCATTGCGAGTATCCCCATGCTTAAATCGTGTCACAAACATATAGTCTGCCGCGAAATCAGGTAGCACTTCTAGCGAAATCTGTTTGTAGCCATCGCCTTCAATGACCTCATCTTGAATTTTCTTAGGCGCCTTTAATTGTAATGCGTTATAAAGAACTTGTCCACCCCGACCCCAATTATCTCCAAAAACATAGAAATTTTTATCATCGCCTTCATATAACCCGACCGTCGCATTTGGAGCTACCACACCTTTTATTTTCTCCCGTGCTTTCGCGGCTTTCTTATCAAAATCAGCGAGCCAATCTTTTGCTTCCTGTTCTTTCCCAACAATTTCAGCAATCGCCGTTAATTCATCCTGCACGCTTTTGTATGTATTGTACGGTATTAAAATCGTCGGCGCAATTTTCTTCATCTGATTAAACTGATCCTCACCCGATACGATGATTAAATCTGGTTGTAGTTCCGCCACTTTTTCAACAGAAGCCGGGTCACCGATATCTTCCACCCCTTTTTTATAAGGATCCAAATAAGGATTTTTCAATACAAACGATGTAGCACCAATCGGTTTAATACCTAAAGCTGAGAGCGATCCCATATACTCCGTTACAACGATTTTTTTCGGATTATTCGGGATCTCTACTGTTTTCCCGTTTGGTATCTTGTACGCGTGCGTCTCCGCCTTCCCCTCCGCAGCTTCGTCATTACCACACCCAACTAAAACAACTGCCATCACAGCGGTCAACATTAAAAACACTACTTTCTTCATGTTACTCCTCCTTTTTAATTGATAATGATTATCAATCTCAAACGAAATTATAGCAAGACGATTCCTAAAAAGCAAGACTAAAAATGGCTCTAGCGCAAAAAAATACGAATAATAACGCTTAGCTATTGCAACTTTCTCCAAAAGATTCTATACTAGTCATGAGAATGATTATCAATCGCGAAACTAAGGAGCGATGTATAAATGAACAATTTAAAGACAGACGGCTTACAAATCGCCTACGACAAGCGTGTTATCGTAGACGCTTTAAATATCGAAATACCCAAAGGCAAGATTACGGCACTAGTTGGCGCTAACGGCTCGGGTAAATCTACCATTCTAAAAACAATGTCCCGCCTGATGAAACCTTCTAAAGGCAACGTTTTCTTAGATGGAAAAGCAATTCACCGCCAATCCACAAAAGAAATCGCGAAACAACTAGCGATTCTGCCACAAAACCCAACGGCGCCTGATGGTCTGACCGTGACCGAACTCGTTTCCTACGGCAGATCTCCTCATCAAAGCGGTTTTAAATCGATGTCTGTCAAGGATCGCGACATGATCCAATGGGCTCTTCGTGTGACGAGTCTAAACGATTTCGCTGACCGCCCCATTGATAGTTTATCTGGCGGACAACGACAACGCGCTTGGATTGCGATGGCGCTAGCACAAGAAACCGATATTTTATTCTTAGATGAACCAACGACATTTCTTGATATGACTCACCAGCTGGAAGTCTTGATGTTGTTAAAACAGTTAAATCTGCAAGAAAACCGCACGATTGTCATGGTCGTTCATGATTTAAATCACGCCTCGCGCTTCGCTGATCATATGATTGCTATTCGCTCTGGCCAAGTCATTTCCGAAGGCTCACCAGTCGACGTGATGACCGAGCAAACACTAGAAGACGTTTTTGGCATTAAGGCCGATATTATGCTCGACCCACGTACTGGCGTTCCACTATGTTTACCATACGAAACGTGTCAAGCCTGTGAAATTAGACAAGTCGCAACCAAGTTAGCAGGTGAAGTCGTTGTCAAACTTGTATGACGTAACGATTATCGGAGCAGGACCAGTTGGCTTGTTCACAACTTTTTATAGCGGTTTGCGTTCCCTAAAAACGAAAATCATCGACGCCGAGCCAGCAGTTGGCGGTAAGATTCGCTACTTCTTCCCAGAAAAAATCATCCGAGACATCGGCGGTATTCCAGCCATCGAAGGACAACAACTTGTGAAAAACTTACATGACCAAGCAAAAACGTTCCAGCCTACCATCGTGTGCGGCGAGCGTATCACAGAACTCAATCGACTAGCAGACGGCACCTTCCAACTAACCGCAGAAAATGGCAACAAGCATCACAGCAAAACCGTCATTATCGCAGCAGGAAGTGGCACGTATGAAGTCCACCCTTTAGAAGTATCCGGTAGCGAAACATTTGCCAGCAGCCTCTTCTATGACATCAAAAACCTAGCCAGTTTCCAACATAAAACCGTCGTTGTTTCAGGTGGAGGCAATGCCGCTATTGACTGGGCACAGGCGCTAGAACCCATCGCAAAAGAAGTCCATCTCGTCTATCGCGGCGAGAATTTTAAAGGACACGAAGAACGCGTCAAAGAAATGCATGATTCCTCTATTTGCGTCCATGTCAACCACGAAATAACAGCGCTACAAGGCGATTCAACCCATCTCAAAAACTGCGTGATTCACTGTAATAAAAACGGCAATACAACAAAAATTGACACCGATGCCATCATTGTGAACCACGGTGTAAAAGTAAATCTCGGCTCCATGCTCGACTGGGGATTCGACACATCCGAATACGGCATCCTAGTCAATCAACAAATGGAAACGAGCGTCCCCGGCATTTATGCATGTGGTGATATCTGCACCTACCCACGCAAAATGCGCATCATCGCGGCTGGCTTACACGAAGGCCCTATCGCCATCAACAGCGCTAAAAACTTTCTAGATCCAGCTGCCGAAGAAGTCGCCATGGTCAGCACACATCACGAAAGCTTTACCGAAGTTTAACATACCAAAAAGCCAGCATCTGAGCGTATAGGATGCTGGCCTTACTTTATCTATTTTCAAGAAACGCCTTGCTTCTTCTCCTCACAAGCCACCTTGAAATTCTTCCAACTACCAAAATAATAACGCACCAATCGGTAATCCTCGAATTCGCTCATCGTCGGAAATCTCCGCATAATTCGTTCCATTTCCAAAATGTCGCGAATCAATTTTTCCTTCACTTCTTTACCTTCCTCTTCCCCCGCAAACTTCGTCAAACCAGCTCGCTCAAGAAAGGCTTCCCAAGAATCATAATACTCCATCACAGACATATAAAGCGGGAACTCATGCGGTCCACTAATCGGCGGACGTCCCAACTCCTGCGAAATTCGCTTAACCTCTGCAATCAAATAATCCTCCTTGTAAAAACGTTTCGGCTCATTCTCCAAACCCGCTGCTTTTAATGCATCCGGCCATGAACCAAATAATTGTCGTGCTTTTTCAAAATGATTGTACATGCTACGCCTCGGCACACGCCCCTGTTCCTGCGCCAATTGTTGTAATTCGGCAATAATCTGTTCTTTTGTCACAACAGCTATATCGTCCATCATCTTTCCCCTTCTCCTGTGTAGTAACTACATTTGCATTACAATTATGTTGTATCATAAAAAAGCAAGCGAAACAACTGAAAAATTTTCCAATTTACAAAAAAACAAACCTAAATCACAAAATCTAGGCTTGTTTTCCCATTTATTCATGTTTTTTGAATCATGCCACGCTCCACAATAGCCATCATATGCATAAATTTATCCACAAGCGGTTGCATTTCCTGCATCGTCGCATTCGGGTTTTCCCTAATATAATCCGTCGCTATTTTAATTGTATAATCGAACAAAGCACGAATCACATCATGGGCATCCTCCAAAACAACATCCGCACGCAATGTCACCCGCTCAAAAATCTGATTCATATACACATCTTGCATTTGCAACATCTCCGTATAATAAGCATGTAACCGCTCCGCAAGCGCCGCCGGAGGATTCGCGTAAGACTGCATAATCAACTTAAACGCAGCCGGATAATTCTTGCTAAAATGCAACTTCTGCTTCGTCGACCAAATCGCACCTTCCATAAAGTTCTCCGTCGGCATCTCCCCAATCGGTACTTCCTGCATCGCTAAATCCACCGAATACGTCACCGCTGCGGTATACAATTTTTCTTTGGAGCCAAAATAATGGAAAATCAACCCCTTCGAAACACCAGCAACCTCTGAAATCCGATTCGTACTAGCCGCCTTATACCCATGATCCGCGAATTCCTCCACCGCGACCTTCAAAATTTTATCCCGTTTATCCTCCATCACACCCTCAAATCCTTTTTCCGGTACAATACGAAAGTCAGCACGACGAACACAACTATCGAAATCACGCTAATCCACACATTCACACTCTCCATCGAAGCTTTGATCATATCAGACGGAATCGCAAAATTGATCGGCGAGAAATATTTAAAGAAGTCCACCTTATCGTTCAAACCAGCAAGAATCCCTAAAATATAAGTCAGAAAAACGAGGCCCAATGCCACCGGTGTCGCCTGTTTTGCCGAATGAACAATCGCTGAAAAACAGAACCCAGCACTCATAAACAACAAGGCCACCAGTAACTCATTTGAGAAAACCCGCACCAGCGACTGCACCAAATCCCCCGTATTCGCCCCGTCCTGCTTCAAGAAAACAACCAATACCGTTGAAACAACAAACGTGATAGCCCAAAAAGCAATAAATGAAATCGCGTTCCCGACCATTTTCCAAGCTACTAACTCCGAACGCGTAATCGGTTGCGCATACAAAAACTCAATCGTCCCATCCGTCTCTTCCTTCACCAACGCCTGCGCCCCAATCATAGCTGCATATACACACGCTGCAATAAAAATATACTGAAACACATACGCAAAGTACGCATCAATTTTTGTTAAATCCGCCATCGAACTAATATGCAAAACATTCATCATTTCTTTCGGTAAAGCATTCATTTTCGTGTTCACTAATTCTTGCATCCCGCTTGACTGCATACTAGGAAAGAACGCCATGAACATACCGAGCACTAGCGCCACAACCCCCGACCAAACGAGCAAACTCTTAATATGCGTTTTCCATTCAATCTTTAAAATAGTCATTTTGCCTTCCCTCCTTCATAAAGCGTCATGAATTTATCTTCCAACTCTTGATTAGTGATCGACAAATCCTTAATTCCCTCCGCTGCAAGAATCGGCAAAACCGCTTGCACATTACCATCAAACGTCAATCTCGCACTCGTTTCCGTCGTTTCCACAACTTTAGCGCCAGCATTGACAAGCTCCGTCACCGGCAACCGATCCCCTTTCAAAATAATCACTTTCCCCGACATTTCCTGATCCGCAATATTTTCCAGCGCTACAATTTCACCCTCACGAATAAAAGCAGCTCGCGTACTATACTCCTGAATCTCCCGCAAATTATGACTCGACAAAAAGATTGTCATGCCGTCCTCTTGATTTTGGCGCGTCATCTCTTTAAATAAGTGATGCTGCATCAAAGGATCCAACCCATTCGTAGGCTCATCTAAAATTAGCAACTTCGGCTTCGTAATAAGCCCGGCCACAATCGCAACCTTCTTTTTATTTCCAAGTGACATATCCCCAAAACGCTTATGCGGATCAATATCAAACATCTCATAATAACGCTTCATCTGCGTCTGCGCCTGATCAATATGATGAAACTTCGCCGCGAATCCAATAATATCATTCGCCGTCATTTGCGGATAATAACGCACCTCGCTCGGCACATACCCGACCATCTTCTTAATTTCCGCCGAATTTTTCACAATATCCTTGCCAAGTATCGTCGCATGGCCTTTCGAAGCATAAATGAAATTCAGCAACAGCTTGATTGTCGTCGATTTACCAGCACCATTTGGCCCAATAAACCCAAACAATTCCCCCTCTTCCACTGACAAATTCACACCTTCAATCGCCCGTTTCTTATGATAGAACTTCGTCAATTCATTCGTCTCTATCGCTTTCATTTTTGACCCCTCCAATTCACAATTGACCATCTAGTCAATGCGATTATACTCCCGCCTGACCACCTAGTCAATCAATAACCATCCACATCAAAAAAAGCGCACCAGAAAGCCATCCGATACGCTAATCCATTTTCTTATTTCGTCAAAACATCACGATAACTAAAGTGCCACTGCGTCCCAAATTTGTCAGCAATCATGGCATAGCCCTTACTCCAAAACGTTTCTTCAAGTGGCATATAAATCTTACTGCCTTTTTCAAACTTGGCAAAAATCGCTTTTAAGTCTTCCAAATCATCGCTTTCCACAACAATACTAACATTATCACCTAGAGTCGCTGGAATACCGTCCGGCATATCCGACATCATCACGCGCAAACCCCTGACATCGATTTCACTGTACATAATTTTATCAGCGTTCCCATCTTTATTTCCGCTAGTATTCGGATTCGACGGCGCCTCACCATATGTCACTATCTCCTTTGGCTCGACTTCAAAAATTCCCGCATAGTAATCCAAAGCCTCACGACAATTTCCTGTAAAATGCAGAAAAACAGCAGTCATCTTCATCTACTTCCTCTCTGAATTATTTAGTCGCCTCAAGCAACTGCCAATATTGCACAGCGTATACCGTTTTAGCATCACAAATAACCTTTTCTTCTATTAATTGTAACGCCTCATCCAAACTTACTTCCACAATATTCACGAACTCGTCCTCATCTGCCTGAAGCGGGTTTGCTTGCTTCTTCAAATCTCCCGCAAGATAAATATGTAGTAACTCATCCGCGAAACCAGGCGATGTATAAAAAGACACAAGATGCTTCAAATCATCCGTTTTGTATCCCGTTTCCTCCTCCAGCTCGCGCCCAGCCGTCAATTCCGGAGCCTCATCTGGTTCAATTTTACCAGCAGGAATCTCGACAATTGCCTTCTCGAGCGGTTTCCGATATTGTTCCACCATCACCATTTTGTTTTCAGGCGTAATCGCAACAACCGCCACCGCACCAGGGTGCTTCACGATTTCACGCTTACTCGTTGCACCGTTTGGCAACACCACATCATCCACTACTAATTTAATAATTTTCCCATCAAAAATCGTCTCACGCTTCACCGTTTTTTCCTCTAACGAATCCATGCCACCACTCCATTTCTAAGTCTTTTTTATCATTATACCATAATCAAGTCTGAGGGGAATTTACATCGCACGACTGATAACATCTTTTCCTCCAATATGGTATGATATACTCAAATCAGGTTAGCCTTTTCAGATGATTTTCTAAAAAATTTTCACAAATACTTAATCCTTAAAAAAATAAGGAAGCCTAAGGAGAAGATAGACATGGTAGTTTTCAAAAAATTTATGGCCTTCACTGGCTCAATCGTTTTAACACTCATTTTGTTCGGCATCTTGGCAAACATCTTTGTGAACAACTGGTTACTTATTAGTGTCGTAACACTTGTCGTGGCCGCCGTCCTGTTCTTCTTTTCTGCAAAAGCGGGAGACAAAGCACATGCCATACAGACTGGGCTTACAAAAAAAGAATACAAATACATTCGCACAAACTTAGAAGAATCGCGAGCTAAAATACTGCGTCTCCAAAAAATCACGTCCGCTCACCGTAATCTTTTTACATTCCAGGAACGCGACAAAACACTCTTACTTACAAAACGCATCTACGGTATTGTGAAAGAAGAACCAAAACGCTTTTATGATGCAGAGGATTTCTTTTTCTCCCACTTGGACTCTTTGGTAGAGCTAACAGAAAAATACGCTTTCCTAAACAGCCAACCTGTGAAGGACAAGAAGATTTACCAAACACTTTCTGACACTCGTGCCCTTTTGAATGATTTAGGTCGCGTTATCGAGAAAGACCTCTTTGCACTGCTTAACAAGGACGTATCGAGCCTTGATTTCGAGCTAGAAGTTGCAAAGAATTCCATCTCCAAACAGGAAAAGAAATTTGAAAGGAGAACACCCAAATGACCGAGAACCAAAAGCCAAACGAACCTGAATTAAAAACAACAGAAACACCAACATATGAACAACCGAAAGCAGAGGTTATCGATGCTAATTTCAACAAGACATTAGATGATTTACTCGCCGATCCATTCGGCACAAACGGCTCACAAACCGTACAAGAAATCGTGAACAACGAAACAGACAAAGCTCCCCGCTTGGTTGACATGCTTCCAGAAGCGAACCGTCGCCAAGCAGTGGAACTTGCCAAACAAATCGAGCCTGGAAATCAAGCGGCTATCCTCGGATACGGCGCACCAGCACAAGCAAAGCTACATGACTTCTCCCACTCGATGCTCAACCAAGTTCAAAAGCAAGACGTTGGTCCAATCGGCGAAATCATCAGTGACTTGATGTTCCGCCTGCAAGAAGCCGATCCAGATGAACTTGCCGCACGCAACAAGAACGTTTTCACAAAAATGTTCTCCCGTGTGAAACAATCCATCAACGAGATCACATCCAAATATCAAAAAATGGGCACACAGATCGATCGTATCGCCCTGAAATTAGAACATGCCAAAAAACGTTTAATGGAAGACAATTCCTTCTTAGAACAACTCTACGATAAGAATAAAGACTACTTCCAGGCGTTAAATATTTATATCGCAGCTGGTGAATTAAAACAAGAAGAAATCAATACGAAGCTTCTTCCTGAACTTCGCAAAAAAGCAGAACAATCCGGTGATCAAATGGATTTCCAAGAAGTAAATGATCTCACACAATTCGCAGATCGCCTGGAAAAACGTGTGCATGACTTGAAACTTAGCCGTCAAATCACTATTCAGCAAGCACCACAAATTCGTCTTATTCAAAACACGAATCAGGTTTTAGCTGAGAAGATTCAGTCATCGATTATGACAGCTATCCCATTATGGAAAAACCAAGTCGCCATCGCGCTTACCTTACTACGTCAACAACAAGCGGCAGAAGCGCAACGCCAAGTATCGGAAACCACAAACGAGCTTCTAAAACGCAATGCCGATATGCTAAAAACAAATGCTATTGAAACAGCGCGCGAAAACGAAAGGGGTATTGTTGATATCGAAACACTAAAAGAAACGCAATCAAGCCTCATCGAAACGCTACAAGAAACCTTGAAGATTCAACAAGAAGGCCGTGCAAAACGCGCCGTTGCAGAAAAAGAACTTGTAACTATGGAACAAGAATTAAAAGATCGCTTACTAGAAATGAAATAATCTTTATCTACGAAGAAAGGTGCAGTACCTGTTGGTCATATCCACAGAAACTGCACCTTTCTTATTTGCTATTTTTTTCAAAAGCCGTTCTGAATTCAGCCTCCAGCATACTAAAAACAGCTAAGTCATGATAAGCCTCGTGAAAAAATTCATGCTCCCGTAATATCCCATCTTGATGGAAACCTAGCGAGTGCATCATATTTAATGATCGCTCGTTAAATGTATATACTTCACAATAAACCTTATGTAAATGTAATGCATTGAAAGCCACGTCCAACAACTCTAAGATAGCTTCTTTTCCGTAACCTTTTCCCCAACTTGATCGTTCCCCAATAACGATACCAAAAGCTGCCTGGCCATTTTCTCGGTCAATTAAGCCTAGTTCGGCACGCCCAATGACTCTTCCATCTAAAACAATACTGTATAGTTGTAACGATTGGTTGACGTTAAAAAAATATTTCTCATACATCGTTTGAAAAACCTCTAAAGATCGTGGTTTCGTAATACCGCTTGCCATGGCAATTTCTTCATCAAGCTCCCAGACATGCATTCCTTGTATGTCTTCCCGCCTGATTGGTCTAATTCTCCCTGACTCCCTTTTCATTAACTAACAACTCCCAACAATCATTATCGAACTTAAGTATAACAATGATATGCCATAATAAACAAGATTTTTCTTTAAAATCCTTCTAGTTTCAAATTTTCAAAGTGCAACGGTTTCAGGTTCGTTACCGTCAGGCCAACTAAGCGAACGCTCTCTTCTCCACTATATACATCGCTTAATAAACTGGCCCCAGCATCATAAATAACCCGTGCATCTCGTGTATATTCCATTAATGATAACCTCCTAGTAATGGTACTAAAATCACTGTATCGTAGCTTTAAAACCACTGTCTTACCGTGCTTGCCAATGCGTTCCAGTGAACTTTCTATTTTCTGTGAGAATAAAAGCAACATCTCTTGCATCTCTCGTTCATCGAAAATATTGTTAGCAAATGTAGTTTCTCGGCCAACAGACTTTCTCTCGCGATGTGGGTTTACTTTAGAATCTGATAAGCCTCTCACTGCTCGATACAAGCGATAGCCTTGTTTATTCAGCTCCCGAATTAAATCCCACTCCTCCCATGCTTTTAAATCCGCGCCAGAATGGATACCTAATCGATGTAGTTTCTCGGCTGTGACTTTCCCAACACCGTGGAATTTCGTAACTGGTAGACTCTCTAAAAAGGCTTCTGCTTCCTCTGGTAATACGACGGTCATCCCTGCTGGCTTCTTAAAATCTGATGCAATTTTGGCGATGAATTTATTGTATGAAACGCCTGCTGATGCGGTCAAACCGAGTTCGTGATAGATCGCATGTTGGATCTCCAGGGCTATCTTCATTGCGGATTTGATTCCTTTTTTGTTTTCGGTAACGTCTAAATAAGCCTCATCTAAAGACATTGGCTCCACTAAATCTGTATAACGATGAAATATTTCACGGATTTGTGCGGATACTTCTCGGTAATGTTCCATATTTCCATGGATGAAGATGCCGTGTGGACATAGTTTATATGCTTGCTTTGTCGGCATCGCAGAATGGACACCGAATTTCCTAGCTTCATATGAACATGTGGAGACGACACCTCGTTTATTTGGGTCTCCACCAATGATAAGTGCCTTTCCACGATATTCCGGATGGTCTCGCTCCTCTACCGAAGCAAAAAAAGCATCCATATCAATATGAATAATTTTACGCGTCTTATCCACTTCACTCATCACCTTCCAAAAAACGAACGTTTGTTCCTCTCTTAATTATACTCTCTCCTCTTAAATAATGCAAGCTGGATTCGGTTAAATTTTGAACAAAAATTACACAGCAAAAAAGAGACTATTTTTTAAGTACAGCGTGTCGACAAATGCTTAGTTTCTAGGCAAAAGCGAGTACCAGCGCGGAGCATACTAAGGTATGTGAGCACTGGAACAGAGCTTTTAACGACGAAAATGAGCGTTTGTCGACACGCTGATATTTTGCGGAAAATCACGTGAAGCAGTTTTTCTACAGTCTGTTTTAAGTAGCCTCCCTTTTTTATTTTTTCTCAAATGCGCCTTTACCGAAAAATTCGATGACGCGTGGCATGACCTGGTACATTCGCGAAATAAGGTTCATCAAAAACGGTAGATTTATTTCACGCTTTGGTTTCCCCATAATTGCCACGATTTTTGCAGCTACTTTTTCAGGCTTCAGAACCAAGAAACCTACATTGTCTAAATAGTCGCCCGATTTGTCGGCAATGTCGAAAAAGCTAGTTGCGATCGGCCCAGGGTTCACCGTCGTTACGTGGATACCTGATGGCTTGGTTTCCATTCGCAAAGCATTGGAATAGCCTAAAACTGCGAATTTTGTTGCGGAATAAGCGGATGATTTTGGTGTCGCGATTTTGCCAGCTTGGGAGGCGATGTTGATAATATGCCCCGACTTACGCGCCAACATGTCTGGTAAAGCGAGTTGCGTCAAGCGCATCAAACCAAGTACATTGGTATCAAACATCCGTTCCACCGTCGCAAAATCAGTCTTTACAGCTTCTTCAAAAATCCCAAATCCAGCGCAATTTACTAGGACATCGATTTTTGTATCGCCGATTTTTTGCATCACGTCTTCTATCTCTTCAAAGTCTGTCATATCCATTTTGTGGTAAGCGCTAACAACACCATAATCCGCTTGAATCTGTGTTGCTAAATCTGACAATTTTTCCGTGCGGCGAGCCGTCAGAATCGTGTGTGCGCCTTGTGCCGCGACTTGCCGTGCCATCTCTGCTCCGAGCCCATTGGATGCACCTGTAATCATCACCGTTTTCCCCTTCAAAAAATCGTTCATCCTTCTCCAAACTCCTTTATAGTTCAAATATCGCAAAATCGGTCGCCATTTCCGTATTAGGAAAAATCGCTTGGCATTCTGAGACCAATTCGCGATTGTCCTCCCGGCTATAACGCGAACTAATATGCGTGATAATCAGCCGTTTTGCATTCGCATTCTTAGCTAGCGTGGCAGCTTCTATCGTCGTAGAATGCATGTACTCTCCAGCCATATCGCCCATTTCAGCACCAAATGTCGCTTCGTGCACGATGACATCCGCCTGATCCGCGAGTACCAACTCATTCGCCGTCGTCCGTGTGTCGCCAAAAATAGCCATAACCCGTCCTTTTTTAGCGGGTCCAATAAACTGGCTTCCATCGACTACTTCGCCATTCTCAAGCGTCACCGTCTTACCTTCTTTCAGCTCCTTAAAAATCGGTCCTGGCTTCACACCAAGTGCCGAAAGTCCTTCCGCATCAAGCGATCCCGCCTTATCAGCCTCCTCAATCCGGTAGCCATAACTCAAAATGCCGTGATCCAACTCGCGACAAATAACTTTAAAATCAGCATCTTCAAACACGACTTCACTATCAATTTCCACAATTTCAAGCGGGTATTTCAAATGCGTGCCACTCACCGCTAAACTCGTCCGAATATAATTCGCAATCCCCACAGGTCCGTAAATCGTAAGTTCCGTTTCGCCGCCCTGAAAAGAACGACTGCTAAGAAGCCCTGGCAAGCCGAAAATATGATCCCCATGCAAATGCGTAATAAAAATTTTTTCCAGTTTACTCAATCGAATCGAACTTCGTAAAATCTGATGTTGCGTTGCTTCCCCACAATCAAACAGCCAAATACTATTTCGTTCATTTAGCATCGTGAGCGCAATTGCCGTTACGTTACGGCCTTTGGAAGGGACACCCGCTCCTGTTCCGAGAAAAATCAATTCCATCTTTGTCTCACAATCCTTTCTCTAATCCGCTATTAATCATACCATATTTAGCCCATTTATGGCACTCCCACCGCTAAGCTTTTCCGACTTTTCCGGTTCAATCAGTTGCACATTAGAAATCAAACGGCTAAAATAGTAAGGAATAATGAGGGCGACTATGATTATATCTTAATTGTCTCATTCTCAGAATAAAAGCTAAAACATCTCGCTCATTTTTTCTAGGTAAGTTGTATTGACAGCTTTACGCAAATCGAGCGCTTGTCGCCGGTTTATCTGAGGTATGTTCCACACAATAAAGAAAGAGGGTAAGCACGTATGACAGAAGTGAAAGAACAAGTAGCTTTAATTACTATTTTTGGCGGTACGGGAGATTTGGCAAATCGCAAACTTTACCCTTCGCTATACCATCTCTTCACGAAAGGCTTTTTGAAAGAAAATTTCGCAGTGATCGGTACAGCTCGTCGTCCATGGACCAATGATTTCTTCCGTGAAAAAGTCGTAGAATCATTGAAAGGCATCGAAAAAGAAGGCTTCGACCCAGAAGAATTCGCGTCACATTTCTACTACCAATCGCACGATGTAACCAATCGTGAATCGTATGTCGAGCTGAAAGATTTATCTGATGAACTCGATAAAAAATACGAACTACAAGGAAATCGCCTATTCTACCTTGCTATGGCGCCAAATTTCTTTGGAACTATCGCAAGTCGATTAAAGTCAGAAGGTTTTGTCGATAATGCTGGATTTAGCCGTTTGATCATTGAAAAACCATTTGGTCGCGATTTAGCAAGTGCCCAAGAACTCAATGAGTCACTGCGTCAAGCGTTTGATGAAAACGAGATTTACCGCATCGACCATTACTTAGGCAAAGAAATGATACAAAATATTTCCGTGATTCGTTTTGCGAATTCTATCATTGAATCGCTTTGGAATAATCGCTATATTGATAACGTCCAAGTAACATTGAGTGAGACGCTTGGTGTAGAAGATCGCGGGCGTTATTATGAAGAAAGTGGCGCGCTTCGTGATATGGTTCAAAATCATATTTTACAAATCGTATCCTTGCTTGCGATGGAGCCACCGATTAAATTAACCACACAAGAAATTCGCCATGAAAAAGTGCGCGCGCTCCGTTCTCTGCGTGTCATTGAAGGCGACGATGTGTACAAATATTTCGTACGCGGGCAATACGGTCCTGGAACAGTAGACGGCAAAGAGCTGCTCGGTTACCGTCAAGCAGAGAATGTCGATTCCGATTCTAATACCGAAACATTTGTCGCAGCGAAACTCATGATTGATAATTTCCGCTGGAGCGGCGTTCCGTTTTATATTAGAACCGGGAAACGCCTTGCGAAGAAAACAACGCAAATTGCGATTCAATTCAAAAACGTACCGATGAACCTTTTCGGTCCAGACCAATCGCTTGGAGGAAACGTGCTGGTGATACATATTCAACCAGACGAAGGTATCACGCTACACATGAATGTCAAAGAACCCGGCCAAGGAATGCTGACCATGCCAGTCAACCTGAACTACGCACACTCCTCACCAGACGGCATGAACACACCAGAAGCCTATGAAAAATTAATTCAAGACTGTCTAAACGGCGACGCAACATACTTCTCACATTGGGATGAAGTCTCCCTATCATGGAACTTCATCGACAAAGTAGCCGCAGTCTGGTCGAATTCAAAAGAACACTTCCCGAACTACACATCCGGCACAATGGGACCCAAAGAAGCGGATAAATTGGTGTCACAGGATGGATTTGAGTGGTTTGAATAGAGAAATGCTGAAGAAGCCCGTTAGACCCGAAAAAATTTGTTAGGGGCCGCAGTGAAAACCCGCTCTTGGTTTTTGAGGAGGGCACGAAAATTTCGAGGGTCTGGCTTCTGAAGCTGGATCCGGGGGCGCCAAACATGACGCAGTACATGGAACGAATGCTCACTCTGTTCGCACTCGTATTGAGGCTCTAAATCGGCGAGTGATGCCTCATAAGTGCCACAACATAGGGGGCGCAGTAAAAGTCCTCTTTTGACTTTTGCGGAGGCCACGAAATTTCCGAGAGGCTGGCTCTTGAAGCTGGATCCGGAGGTGCCAAACGTGACGCAAATCCAGAAAAAGATCCAGGTCTGTTTTACCTCCACAACCCGTGAAGTAAAACAGACCTGGAGTTTTTTTCTCTCTTCATCCACTCTCCCAATGTTGTTCCTTTTTTCACAAATCCATGTTACAATTAAAAGGAATACACAGTAAAAGGAGAATCAATATGCCAGAAAGCATTGACGATTATATCGATCGCGGTATCCATGGCGCAAAAGAAATTAATCCTGCCGAACGCAAAAAGTATCTCGGCACCTTTCGAGAACGTGTCGAAATCCAGATGAGTAAACAAGAAGTTTTTCAAAAATATTGTACCAAAGAATTAGAACAGGAAATGAAAGATCACCCGAAGGCCAAACTGCTCTTAAACGGCTCCATTTCCTATGAAATATTGCGTTCTTACATCATGTTGGCAGAAAAGCATAAGATGCCATTCTCGATTGTGGCACGCGAAGACGACGATACACCGATTGGCCTTGTTCTTGCGGAAGACCACGAAATCAACCGGGAAGATACGCATCTCCACGAAACGCCGGTTATTACAGAAGACACCACTGGAAAAGTCAGTCTGCTGGACAAAATCAAGGCTATTTTTCAAGAGTAAGGAAGTGTTTCACATGCTCCACACGATTGTACTGGCACTCGCCATTCTCGTGTTTTTACAAACAATTTATTTTTTCATACGGAAAAATACCGATATGGGCGTGATGTTCCTGCTCATCGGTATCGCATTGCTTATTATTTCGACGATTGGCTAAATGTAAGAGGCTCGCCGGTATTTATCGCTGTGCGCAGCCTTTTTTGCATGTCGCCAATTCCTCGTGTTCCGTGAAGCGGGAATGAAAATTGTTGTTTCCCATCTGTAATCGCCGCTAACAAAGGTTCGAATTTCTTTCCTCCAAGCATCACCATTGTCTCCTGCTCGATTCCGAGTGCTTGCCATTGCTGCTTTAATTCCTCTAACGAAATCGTATCTTTGGTCACACCTCGCGCAGTAAACCGCACGTCATACGTCCCTAAAACAACGGAATCAGGCGTTAAAAAACCATACTTCGGCGATAAAACCAGATAATCCCCATCAAATTTTTCAGCATAGGTCCGGCATAAACGATGAAAGTTTCCGGTATACGCTTGGCTCGCCGTCACCGGTCCCGCGTCCTCCTGCTTGTCCCAAATCTTTGGCTTTCCTGATGGTATAATAATCATGATGTCCCCTCATCCATTGGGTATTCCCACAAAACAATCTTACCGCGAGACTCCGTTTTATCATATTTCGGCTGATATAAAAATCCGGACTTGCGCAAAACTTGAATCGAATGCGGATTACTCTCGAAGCTTCTAGCAAATATACGCTTGATTTCTGGTTGTTGTTTCAGCCATACCAACAGCCCCCCTAACGCTTCTGTCACATAGCCATTATTTTGATACGCTGGCACAATGCTATATCCCAACTCGATTTCCCCTGTTTCTTCTGGCTTGCCTTGTCCGCCAATTTCTCCGATGACCTTGTTCTCCTCTTTCAACACGATTAAATGCGTCCATTTCGTCATCTCTGGTTCTTTTTTCACGCTTTCCAATACATATGGTAGGTAAAAAAAGAAATCGATGCCAGGCCAGTCTCTGGACACCTCATAGCCTGATACGCGCTCCAATTCGTCCACACCAGCAATCGTCGCTTCAATCCATTCCAAACTGTATTCTACTAACAGCAACCGTTCCGTTTCTAATTTCCCCATGTCCATACCTGACTTTCCGTTTCAATATATCTTCTCTCTAAAATTATCAAATTCTACCTCATTACGCAAACTTTTTGCAGAATGTCACCTGTTATTATCACCACATACTAATTTTTTGAAAACTTTTTTCATTATCATTGTACACGCTTACATTATTATCTACCAACCGATTTAGCTATGTATTCTAGTTTTTCAATGAAATCCAAAAGCAACAAATTTTCAAATAACGGTTGACATTTCCCCGTCAAAAGCTATAATTAATAATAATATTACATTGATTGATATTTATTGAATTCACATAGGCTACATACGAATGAAGTATCTCATTGTTGATAAATTTGATTTAGAGGAGTTAATGACTTATGAAAACATCTAACCGAAATGACGTCATTACAATTTTATTACTCTAGCAAGGGTCTGGAACACTGTTTAAAACAAGCAGTCGTTTAGATCCTGTTTATCATTAAATGGGATTCTTATCTAGGCATCCCATTTTTTTACTCAAAAATGGGATGCTTTTTTGTTGCCAAGATGCGTTATCAATGTCATTTTTCGCTTTAAAAGGTCATGCTAGTTGATATATTCTAAAAATTCAGCTTCGACCAACAATTATAATAAAGAAACGGGGAATATGCTCATGCGTAGTGATAAAATCAAAAAAGGTGTCGAACAAGCTCCAGCCCGGAGTCTTCTGCACGCAACCGGTCAAATCAAAAGTCCAGGTGATATGGATAAACCATTTATCGCCATCTGTAACTCTTACATCGATATCGTTCCAGGTCATGTGCATTTGCGTGAGCTCGCGGATATTGCGAAAGAAGCGATTCGTGAAGCTGGTGGTATCCCGTTCGAATTTAATACGATTGGGGTCGATGATGGGATTGCGATGGGTCATATCGGGATGCGCTATTCCCTTCCGAGTCGCGAGGTTATCGCGGATGCGGCGGAAACGGTTATCAATGCCCACTGGTTTGACGGGGTTATGTATATTCCGAACTGTGACAAAATTACGCCTGGTATGTTGCTTGCCTCTGTGCGTACGAACGTGCCGGCAATCTTCTGTTCTGGTGGTCCGATGAAGGCTGGGCTTTCTGCAACAGGTAAAGCCTTGACGCTTTCTTCTGTATTCGAAGCGGTTGGTGCTTTTAAAGAAGGTAGCATGTCCCAAGAAGAATTTTTAGATATGGAAGCAAATGCTTGTCCGACGTGTGGATCGTGTGCTGGGATGTTTACAGCGAACTCGATGAACTGCTTGATGGAAGTGCTCGGTATGGCGGTTCCGTTCAATGGAACGACGCTTGCTGTATCGGAGGCGCGCCGTGAGTTGATCCGCGAATCGGCGTTCCACTTGATGGATCTTGTGAAAAAAGACATTCGTCCTCGCGATATTATTACGCGTGATGCGATTGATGATGCTTTCGCGCTAGATATGGCGATGGGCGGCTCGACAAACACAGTGCTACACGTTTTGGCTTTGGCGAACGAAGCGGAAATTGATTACGATTTGGAGCGCATCAATGAAATCGCAAGTCGTGTCCCTTACCTCTCCAAAATCGCGCCGTCCTCTGCGTATTCGATGCATGATGTCCACGAGGCTGGCGGTGTTCCTGCTATTATGAAGGAGCTTGTCGACCTTGGAAATGCGATTCACCCCGACCGGATTACGGTGACTGGTAAAACGATTCGTGAAAATGTCGAAAATGCGAAAATTAACAATACGGACGTGATTCATCCAAAAGAAGATCCGTATACAAAAACGGGCGGTCTCTCCATCCTATTCGGAAATATCGCGCCAAAAGGTTCGGCGATCAAAGTCGGCGGCGTGGACCCATCGGTATCCGTCTTTACCGGAAAAGCGATTTGTTTCGATTCGCATGACGCGGCTGTTGAAGCGATTGATAATCATACGGTTCGCGAAGGTCATGTGGTCGTGATTCGCTATGAAGGTCCTCGTGGCGGTCCGGGAATGCCGGAAATGCTTGCTCCGACGTCTTCTATCGTGGGACGCGGACTTGGAAAAGATGTGGCGCTAATCACGGACGGTCGCTTCTCTGGTGCAACACGTGGCATCGCGATTGGTCACATTTCTCCTGAAGCGGCGTCTGGTGGTCCGATTGCCTTGATTGAAGATGGCGATACGATCGTGATTGACTTGCCGAATCGGACGCTGAATGTCGATGTGGCGCCTGAAGTTTTAGAGGCTCGTCGCGCTGGGATTCCTAAATTTGTTCCTAAAATTAAAAAAGGCTATCTGGCTCGCTATGCTGCACTCGTGACATCAGCTCACACTGGTGGCGTACTGCAACTTCCGGATGATTTCTTAGAGTGATAAGGAGAGGTGAAGAAAATGATCAAAGTAGAGAAGGAAACGACGACAAAAAGCGGTGCGGAGCTTTTAATTGATGCTCTGAATGCGCAGAATGTAGAGATGATTTTTGGCTATCCTGGTGGGGCTGTGTTACCACTATATGATGCGTTTTATGATTGCGATATTCCGCATATTCTGACGCGTCACGAACAAGGCGCGGTGCACGCAGCGGAAGGTTATGCTCGCGTCACCGGAAAAGCTGGCGTTGTCGTCGTTACAAGTGGACCTGGTGCAACGAATGCTTTAACGGGAATTGCGGACGCGATGAGCGATTCAATCCCGATGGTCGTTTTCACTGGCCAAGTTGCCACACCTGGTATCGGAAAAGACGCGTTCCAAGAAGCCGACATGATTGGCTTAACGATTCCGATTACAAAATATAATTACCAAGTACGCGATGTGAAAGATATTCCGAAAATTATTAAAGAAGCTTTCCATATTGCCACAACGGGTCGTCAAGGTCCCGTCGTGATTGATTTACCGAAAGATATGTCTATCGCAACAACCGATAAGGTCAACGATGACACAATTCACTTGCCAGGTTATCAGCCTACCGTGAAGCCAAATGGCATGCAACTTGAAAAATTGATGCAAGCTTTAGCGGTTTCTAGCAAACCGGTTATCTTAGCTGGCGCTGGTGTGAATCATTCGCGCGCGACGGCGGAACTACTCGATTTTGCGGAACGCTATCAAATTCCAGTCGTGAACACGCTACTTGGACTTGGTAGTTTTCCACAAGATCATCCCCTCTTCCTCGGAATGGGCGGGATGCACGGTTCTTACGCAGCAAACATGGCGCTGACGGATCCTGATTTGCTCATTAATTTTGGCTCGCGGTTTGATGATCGCATGGTTGGCTCGCCACAAGAGTTCGCGAAACATGCGGTGATTGCGCATATCGATATCGACCCTGCGGAAATCGGCAAAGTCTTAACAACGAAAATTCCGATTGTTGCGGATATTAAAGAAACGTTGACGCAACTGCTGGAAATGACTGTAACGGAGGAAGCGGACAAAACGCATTGGTACAAGCTAAATATGACGCGTAAAGAACGCCATCCCTTCACGTATAATCGGGATTCAAAAGCGGAAATCAAACCGCAAAAAGTGATTGAGATTATCGGGGAGATTACGGAAGGCAAAGCGCTTGTTGCTACCGATGTTGGGCAGCACCAAATGTGGGTCGCGCAATTTTATCCGTTTCGTCATGATCACCAAATTATGACGAGTGGCGGACTTGGTACGATGGGCTTCGGTTTCCCAGCGGCTATCGGTGCTCAGCTCGCCTATCCGGAACAAACGGTCGTTGCTTTTGTCGGTGATGGTGGTTTCCAGATGACAAATCAAGAACTCGCGATTTTGAATGACTACAACATCAATTTGAAAACGGTCATTATTAATAACGGATCGCTTGGCATGGTGCGGCAGTGGCAAGAAAAGTTCCACAATGAACGCTTCTCCCACTCCATTTTCCAGAGTCAGCCTGATTTTGTGAAACTCGCGGAGGCTTATGGCGTGAAAGGTGTTCGTTTGACGGATCCAGAAACATTGGCCGCAGATTTGGAAGAAGCGTTTGCCTATCCTGGCCCAATCGTTATCGACTGCGTTGTATCGCCGAACGAGCTAGTACTACCAATGATTCCACCAGGCAAGGCGAATCATCAAATGGAAGGAGTGGAATAAATGCGACGTATCATTACAGCAACTGTTAATAACTCAAGTGGTGTGCTAAATCGGATTACCGGTGTTATCTCGCGTCGCCAATATAACATTGATAGTATCTCTGTTGGTTGGACCGAAACGCCGAATGTTTCCCGCATTACCATCGTCGTTCATGTCGATTCGCTCTATGAAATTGAACAGGTGACGAAACAGTTAAACAAGCAAATCGATGTGCTAAAAGTGAGTGATATTACCGATGATCCACATATGGAGCGGGAACTGGCTTTAATTAAAGTCAACGCCCCTGCAACGACACGAGCGGAACTTAATTCGATTATTGAGCCGTTTCGTGCGACGATTATCGATGTTGGTAAAACGAGCGTTGTTGTGCAAGTCGCGGGAACGAGTGAAAAAGTCAATGCATTTGTTGACAGCATTCGCCCATATGGCATACAACAAATGGCTCGCACCGGTGTTACTGGCTTTACTCGTAGCGCTAAATAATCATTTTGAATCCCAGAAAACCTTTTTTCTGAGAAATATATAAAGATAATTTATGGAGGTTAGGAAAATGACAAAAGTTTATTATGAAGATTCGGTACAAGAAAGCGCGTTAGAAGGTAAGAAAGTTGCGGTAATTGGTTACGGTTCACAAGGCCATGCGCATTCGCAAAACTTACGCGATAACGGGAACAATGTCATTATTGGGATTCGTGAAGGAAAATCAGCCGAAGCTGCTCGCAATGACGGTTTTGAGGTTTTATCTGTGGCAGATGCTACGAAAGCGGCGGACGTCGTGATGATCCTTTTACCAGATGAAACGCAAGGAGATACTTATGAAGCTGAAATCAAGCCGAATTTAGAAGCTGGAAATGCCTTAGCTTTTGCGCATGGTTTTAACATTCATTTTGACGTAATTAAACCACCTGCTGACGTGGATGTGTTCTTAGTAGCACCAAAAGGTCCAGGACATTTAGTTCGTCGTACATTCGTGGAAGGTGGCGCGGTTCCGGGATTATTCGCGGTTTATCAAGATGCTACTGGAAAAGCAACAGACATGGCATTATCTTACGCTAAAGGCATTGGCGCAACTCGTGCCGGTGTTATCGAAACGACATTTAAAGAAGAAACAGAAACAGATTTGTTCGGTGAGCAAGCGGTATTATGTGGCGGTACCACGCATTTAGTACAAGCTGGTTTCGAGACATTAGTTGAAGCTGGATACCAACCGGAACTTGCGTATTTCGAAGTATTACACGAGTTGAAATTAATTGTTGACTTGATGTATGAAGGTGGCATGGAAAAAATGCGTGATTCGATCTCAAATACAGCGGAATACGGCGACTACGTTTCTGGCCCACGCGTTGTAACGAGCGACACGAAAAAAGCAATGAAAGAAGTCTTGACGGACATCCAAAACGGCAACTTTGCCAAAGCATTTATTGATGATAATAAAAATGGTTTCAAAGAATTCCATCGTTTGCGCGCAGAACAAAAAGGACACCAAATCGAAGCGGTTGGTGCATCTCTACGCGAAATGATGCCTTTCGTCAAACCACAAAAATAATAGGAAGAGAATTGGGGATTTAGAAAACCTGCAGCGTTTCAACGGATACTTAGATTCTAGGAAAAGTCGGGCACTGGAGCGGCATGTACGATTTGTACGTGAGCACTAGCGCGCAGACTTTAACGACGAAGATAAGTGTTTATCGAAACGCTGCCCCCTTTTCTAATGAGGTGAAAACTATGGCTTATATTCAATTTTTTGATACGACCCTACGTGATGGTGAACAAACGCCGGGCGTCAATTTTAATCAACAGGAAAAAATTCAGATTGCGCGTCAGCTTGAGACTTACGGGATTGATGTGATTGAAGCGGGATTCCCGATTGCGTCTGACGGTGATTTCCATTCGGTGAAAGAGATTGCTAGTATTATTAAGAATGCAACGGTTTGCGGGCTTGCTCGTGCTGTGGAACGTGATATCGACCGCGCTTATGAGGCGTTACGCGGTGCTGCGAGTTCCCAAGTACACGTTTTTCTTGCTACTAGTGATGTACATATGAAGCATAAATTAAACATGAGCAGGCCGCAGGTGTTGGCGTCAATCAAACACCATGTCGCGCATGCTCGAAAACTTTTCCCAATCGTTCAGTTTTCACCAGAAGATGCGACGCGTACGGATCCTGCTTTTCTAGTGGAAGCTGTGCAAACCGCGATCGATGCTGGGGCGACGGTGATTAATATTCCGGATACGGTTGGCTTTACGAACCCAACGGAATTTGGTGCCCTCTTCCGCTACTTGCGTGAAAATATTCCGCGTTTTGATGAAGTTATTTTCTCCACGCATTGTCATGATGATCTTGGGATGTCGGTTGCGAACGCGCTTGCTGCCATTGAGAATGGGGCGCGACGTGTGGAAGGAACAATCAACGGTATTGGCGAACGTGCTGGGAATACAGCGCTTGAAGAAGTTGCTGTGGCGCTTCATATTCGCAATGATTACTACAAATCAGAGTCCGGTATTATTTTGAATCAGACGAAGAAAACGAGTGATTTGATCAGCCGCCTTTCTGGTATGCCTGTTCCGCGTAATAAGGCGATTATCGGTGGTAATGCTTACGCGCATGAATCTGGTATTCACCAAGATGGCGTTTTGAAAGAACCGACGACGTACGAGATTATCACGCCTGCTTTGGTTGGTGTCGAGAAAAACTCACTTCCACTTGGAAAATTGTCTGGTCGCCACGCTTTTGTGACACGTATGGAGGAACTTGGCTATACGATGACCGACGATGAGAAAAATGACGCGTTTAAACGATTTAAACATTTGGCAGATGTGAAAAAAGACGTGACCGAAGACGATTTACACGCGTTGATTCTTGGGCAAACGTCCGAAAAAGCAGATGATTACGAGCTGAATCACTTGCAAGTACAGTACGTGACGGGTGGCGTTCAAGGTGCGATTGTCCGCATTCATACGGAAGACGGTTCTGTTTTAGAAGATGCAGCGACTGGCGCCGGTAGTATTGAGGCGATTTATAATACGATTAACCGCCTGATGGAGCAAGATGTTGAGCTTACAGATTATCGTATTCAAGCGATTACTGCGGGACACGATGCACAAGCTGAGGTTCATGTTATCGTCAAAGATAAAGACGGCGCAACGTATCATGGGATTGGCATTGACAATGACGTCCTCACCGCCTCCGCCAAATCTTACCTCCACGCCAGCGCAAAAGCAAACGAAGCAAAACAACAAACAAACGAGGAGGTACCAGTCAAGTGACCTATTCCATTACAGCCCTTCCTGGCGACGGGATTGGACCAGAAATCATGGCGAGCGGTCTAGAAGTTCTAGCAACCCTCGCCGAGAAATTCCAACTAGATTTTAAAATTGAAACACATCCATTTGGCGGTGCCGGCATTGACGCCTTATCCGACCCACTTCCAGAAACAACACTTGCCGCTTGTCAAAAAGCAGACGCGATCTTGCTTGGCGCGATTGGTGGTCCAAAATGGGACAATGCACCGAATCGGCCAGAACAAGGATTGCTTGCCTTGCGTAAAGCACTAGGCCTGTTCGCAAATATCCGCCCTATCCAAGTTCCAACCACGATTGCCCACCTCTCTCCATTAAAAAAGGAAATTGTAGAAGGTACCGATTTTATCGTCGTCCGCGAGCTCACTGGTGGTATTTATTTCGGCGAACCGAAGCATTGGGATGAAAACAGCGCGGTGGATACATTAACGTATACGGCCTCAGAAATCGAGCGCATCGCAGTACAAGCTTTTGAGTTGGCAAAAACGCGTCGCAATAAGGTGACTTCGGTGGACAAAGCGAACGTGCTAGCGTCCAGTAAACTATGGCGTCAAGTCGTCGAACGCGTCGCTGAACGCTATCCCGAAGTCACGCTAGAACATCTTTATGTCGATGCTGCGGCCATGATTCTTATCCAACGCCCGACCACTTTTGATGTTATCGTGACGGAAAACATGTTTGGTGACATTTTGAGCGATGAAGCCTCTGTTATCACCGGTTCACTTGGCATGTTGCCTTCCGCGAGTCATCCAGCATCCGGCCCATCATTATACGAGCCGATTCACGGTTCCGCGCCAGATATCGCCGGTCAAAATATTGCCAACCCGATGTCGATGATTTCATCCGTGTCAATGATGCTACGCCAGTCTTTCCAACTTTTCGAAGCGGCGGATTATCTTGACAAAGCGGCCGCTGATACCATGGAAGCTGGATTTTTAACCAAAGATCTTGGCGGGAATACATCGACCACAGATTTTACAAATGAAGTTAAAAAACGAGTTAAAGGAGGAGAATAACAATGGCTAAAACAATGTTCGATAAGTTGTGGGATCGTCACGTCATATTTGGGAAAGAAGGTGAACCGCAACTGTTATACATCGACCTGCATTTGGTGCATGAAGTTACCTCCCCTCAAGCTTTTGAAGGATTGCGAATGGAAGGAAGACAAGTTCGCCGCACGGATCGCACGTTTGCTACAATGGATCATAACGTCCCGACCGAAGATATTTTCAACATTCATGACGTCGTTGCAAAAAAACAAATCGATGCGCTTCGCAAAAACTGTGAAGAGTTTGGCGTCACGCTTGCCGATGTTGGTAGTGAACGTCAAGGAATCGTGCACATGGTCGGACCTGAAACGGGGCTAACACAGCCTGGCAAAACAATCGTATGTGGTGACTCGCATACCGCAACACATGGCGCTTTCGGAGCGATGGCTTTTGGCATTGGCTCGAGTGAAGTGGAACATGTCCTTGCTACGCAATCCATCTGGCAACAAAAACCTAAATCAATGGGTGTCAAAATTAACGGGACGCTTCCAAAAGGTGTTTATGCAAAAGACGTTATTCTGCACCTGATCGCAACGTATGGCGTCGCGTTTGGTAGTGGATATGCCGTCGAATACTACGGGGAAGCCGTTCGGAATATGACGATGGAGGAACGCATGACGATTTGTAACATGTCCATCGAAGGCGGCGCCAAAATGGGCATGATGGCACCAGATGCCACAACGTTTGCCTATATTAAAGGGCGCGAATATGCACCGACAAATTGGGATGCAGCAATCGCGGATTGGGCGATTTTGCCAAGTGATCCTGATGCGACTTATGACCGCGATATCGAAATTGACGTCTCCGATCTAGCACCGTATGTCACTTGGGGAACCAATCCTGGCATGGGCGTTCCAGTCACAGAAGCATTCCCAGCAATCGAAAGCATCGACGACGAGCGTGCCTATCAATACATGGGACTTGAACCTGGCCAATCAGCCTCCGAAATCGATCTTGGCTACGTCTTCATCGGATCTTGCACCAACTCACGACTTTCGGACCTCGAAGAAGCTGCTCAAATCGTAAAAGGCCACCAAGTCGCATCCGGCATCCGCGCGATGGTCGTTCCTGGTTCCCGCCAAGTTCGCCTTGCCGCAGAACGCATCGGTCTTGACCAAGTTTTCATCGATGCAGGTTTTGAATGGCGCGAGCCCGGCTGTTCGATGTGTCTCGGCATGAACCCCGACCAAGTACCAGAAGGCATTCATTGTGCCTCGACATCCAATCGTAATTTTGAAGGACGTCAAGGTAAAGGCGCACGAACACATTTGGTGAGCCCAGCAATGGCCGCAGCAGCAGCGATTCACGGTCGCTTTATCGATATTCGCAAAGGAGTGTGGCAAAATGGAAGCAATGGTGTTGCATAAAGGAAAAACTGTAGCCCTGATGAACGATAACATTGATACCGATCAAATTATCCCGAAACAATTTCTAAAACGCATCGAACGAACTGGATTTGGCGAATTTCTCTTTGACGAATGGCGCTACCTTCCCGATCGTTCCTTGAACCCAGAGTTTCCGCTGAACGCTCCTGACCGACAAGAAGCTACCATCCTTGTCACCGGTGAGAATTTTGGCTGTGGATCCAGTCGTGAACACGCTCCTTGGGCCCTACTCGACTACCGATTCCGCGTCATCATTGCCGGCGGTTACAGCGATATTTTTTATATGAACTGCACGAAAAACGGTATTTTGCCCATCAGTTTGCCAAAAGAAGCACGCGTGAAACTGGCGGCTATTCCGGCGAACGAAGAAATAGCCGTCGATTTGCCGAAGCAACAAGTGATTAGCTCGGTAGGCACGTATGATTTTGATATCGATGCGACCTGGAAAGAGAAATTTATCAAAGGCCTCGATGATATCGCCCAAACGATGGAGCATGAATCCATGATTACCGATTACGAAAACAAGGCACGCGCCTATTAAAAATGAGGATGTGAGGATGTTATGGAAATGGTTGATGTCGATGCTTTAGTTAGCAAACAAGACGTGCTCGACGCGTATGACACGTTAAAATCTATCGTCAAGCACACGCCACTCGAAAAAGACTACTACTTATCACAAAAATATGACTGCAACGTCTACTTAAAACGCGAAGATTTACAGTGGGTTCGTTCGTTCAAACTGCGCGGCGCCTATTACGCCATCGCCCAACTAACCGAAGAACAACTGAAAAATGGCGTTACGTGCGCCAGTGCTGGAAATCACGCCCAAGGAGTCGCCTTCACGTGCCAAAAACTTGGCGTACCAGCAACAATCTTCATGCCAACGACGACGCCTCAACAAAAAGTATCGCAAGTTCGCTTTTTCGGTGGCGAGTTTGTCGAAGTTCGCCTGACTGGTGATACGTTTGACGCTTCGGCTTATTCGGCTAAGAAGTTTAGCGAAGAGCATAACAAGGCGTTCATCGCGCCATTTGATGATCCAGATATTATCGCTGGTCAAGGAACGGTTGCTGTTGAAATGCTCGATGATCTAGGCTCTGAAAGCTGCGACTTCGTATTTGCTGCGATTGGCGGCGGTGGCTTGGTTTCAGGTGTTGCGTCCTATGTGAAAGCAGTGCGTCCTGATACCACAATCATCGGCGTAGAGCCAAGTGGTGCACCATCAATGGCCAAATCATTACTCGCTGGCAAAGTTGTGAACCTGCCGAAAATCGATAAATTTGTCGATGGCGCTGCAGTGAAACAAGTCGGGGAACTGACGTACAAACATTGCGAGAAGCTTGTGGATGAAGTCACAGAAGTCGATGAAGGCGAAGTTTGCTCAACGATTCTAGACATGTACACGAAGCAAGCCATTGTCGCAGAGCCAGCTGGTGCCCTCTCAGTCGCGGCACTCAACCATTTCCGCCCACAAATCAAAGGCAAAAACGTCGTGTGTATCGTCAGCGGTGGGAATAACGACATCAATCGGATGCAAGAAATTGAAGAACGGTCCCTCGTTTTCGAAGGCCTGAAACACTATTTCATCGTCAATTTCCCACAGCGTCCAGGTGCCTTGCGTGAGTTCGTAAACGACGTCCTCGGCCCATATGATGACATTACCAAGTTCGAATACACAAAAAAAGTAAACCGGAATCAAGGACCCGTTATCATCGGTGTCTTGTTAGAAAATCCGAATGACTACGAAAAATTGCTTGAACGCATTGCTGTTTTTGATCCTAGTTTCATGCCGATTAATGACAATCAAATGCTCTATACCTTGCTTGTATAATGCAAAACACAGTCTGTAAGCCCTCCTTTCTTGAGGAAACTTACAAACTGTGTTTTTTTCATTAAAAAAGATTGAGCAACTACCAAAAAATCGGCAATTACTCAATCTCAATCCACGTTCTCGCGCTAGAATTAAAGTTTTGTTACTTTATCAGCTTGAGGTCCGCGTTGTCCTTCTACGATTTCAAATTCCACTTTTTGACCTTCATCAAGTGTTTTGAAACCTTCTCCTTCGATTGCGCTGAAGTGTACGAATACATCGTCGCCACCTTCAACTTCGATAAATCCAAAACCTTTTTCGCCATTGAACCATTTCACTGTACCTTCTTGCATGTGTCAAAAACCTCCAAAAATTTTTTCTTAATATGTTCCTTTTACAAATTAAAAACTTACTGGGAAACTGCTAAACAACAAGCTCACCTTGGTTTTCATATAAAAATTCACATATTATAAAAGATACTCATAGTTTAAGGATCAGTACCCTTTATAACATGTGAATAAGCTCTTGCTAAGCACCTACAGCATCCCAACAAACCACCTGTAAGGGCAATATTAATTTTATCAATACAACCATTTTAACGCTTTCATTCTAAAAATGCAAGCAATATTTACCTAAGTGCGCCATTATTGCGACAACTTAAAGATAGTTTGGAGCATAACCCATATAAATCGGCGACAAGCGCTCGCATTCCATCGGGGCCGTGGACTTCCGGTTCTCATGTACAGTCGTACACTCCGCTTCCGGCTTCCGCGATCCCGATGGAATACAAACGCTTTCGCTCGATTTGTGTAAAGCAATATATACTTTTCTACCCGAAAAAAGATTTCGCGATGCCTTACTTATTTTGTATGCTATTAACCGTAGTATTTTTATTTAATAATACTACGATCTTTTATGCGCCATTTTACTAGTAAGTTATGCAGTGGTTCGCGGACGAGGAAGTACACGCCAAGCGAGATAAAGATGGACGCGATTCCGAATAAGAAGCCGCCAAATACATCGGTTGGGTAGTGAACGCCTAGGTACACACGGGAATACATGATGAAGAATATCCAGCCTAGTGCAACGACACCAATCACGATTTTCGCCCACATTTGTCTTACAGTGAAAATCAAGAACATCGCTGCTAACCCGTAAAAAATCGTCGTGCCTGTCGCGTGACCACTTGGAAAACTAAAACCGGTTTCTGAAATAAGACGGTCAAAGTTTGGACGCGGACGCTCAAAAATATGTTTTAGAACCGTATTCATTAGAACCGCACACACTAGTACTGTTCCGCCGAACCATAGTCCAACAACGAATTTACGCAAGATGAATAGAACAACCACGGCAATTACCGTTAAAATAATCGCCAGTTCTGCGCTACCGAAGAACGTTAAATTCTCGATTAGACTCGTTTTTGAAGCGGATATGTTTGTTTGGATACGGCTGATCCAGTTTAAATCGAATTTGACCACCCATCTTGGTTCGGAATTGACCGCTAGTGCGACAATAACGAAAATCAACAAGGCAAACCCGCCAATAGTGAATAATGGTATGGCTTTCTTTTTGTTTGTATTCATAGATTTACTCCTAACTTCACTTGTTTTTTTGTAGGAAGGCTTGAACTTCTTCCACCATTGCTTGATACTGCGCTTGTTCCTTGGTATCACTTTTCTCAATCAGATTGATCGTTGTATCCGTAACAGCAAGCGTCCCGTGGTACACAAAAGTAGCATTACCAATCAGTTGCAGATGTAGCGCGCCATCTGAATCTTTGCTGGCAGTGACTTTGACGCGACCACCGTTATTATACACATGAACAGGCGTTTCCAGTTTATCATTGTGAAGCAGTTTTTTCATCAGACTTGAGGCCGACATTGCCGTTCCACAAGCATTCGTAAAGCCAACTCCACGCTCAAAAGTCCGAACGTAGATAGTGTCTTCCGCCAATTCCTTGACAAAGCTGACATTGACACCATCTGTAAAATAAGGATTTTCGCCGTTTAGGTACGTGGAAAGCTTCGTTTGTTTATCGGAGTCGAGCGTCGCCTGGTCCACAAAGGTGATTAAATGAGGATTGGGCACCGCTACTGCTGAAAAACGCAACTCATCGTCAAACGCCGGAACCTTCTTATCTATCATTTGCGCTTCATCCCAGTTTAATGGCAACGTTTCTGGCGCGAATAAAACCGGCGAAATTTCAACTTGATACGTTGGAATACCAGCGCCGATTTCTTCCGCTTTCGATACGTGTAGTGTCGCCTTCATCGTCTCGACGGTTGCTTCTTGCAAGTCATGCTGTTCTAGCAGGTAACGCGCCACCGTACGCAAGCCATTTCCACACATCGATGCTTCAGAGCCATCTGCATTAAAAACGCGCATACGGCCGATTGAGGCGTTATCTGAGCTTTCTGAAACGAACAAGATACCATCCGCGCCACCGAGCATTTCATCTCGATCACAAATACGGACTGCTAACTTCGCTCGATCTGCATCTTGCCAATGACTGAGATTATTTTTAGTCTCATCAATAAGAAAGAAATCATTTTGCGAACCATGTACTTTAATGAAGTTAATGTGTGCCATCAAGGTCCCTCCGTTTCTATGAACTGAAGGTCCTCTGTAAGCACCAGTAGCTATCAAACGACCTCAGATTTCCATTTTTATTAGTTTTGATAGTTCTCCACTACAATATCCGCACATCGCTTACACAACGTTGGGTGATCATGATTCTCGCCAACATCTTTCTTCACGACGCGGCAACGTTCGCATGTTTCGCCTTCTGCTACCGTGATTGCAACCGCAACATGGTGATCTTTCACCGCGTTGGCCGGCGCTCCTTCTAAGCCTTCCACTAATTCAAAATCAGACACGATTAGTAGTTGTGCGAAGTCGCCTTCCAATGAATCAAACAATTGTTTCGCTTCGCCATCCACGAACAGCGTCACTTTTGCCAGCATCGATTTACCGATAATTTTTTCATTACGCGCTTCTTCCAATGCTTTTTGAACCACGTCGCGAATTTGCATGAATTGATCCCATTTCTCCGTGATCGCTTCTGTCACAGGATAATGCTTCACTTCCGGCATCTCCGTCAAATGAATGCTCGCCGCGTCTTGATCCGCTAAATGTGACCAAACCTCGTCCGCCGTATGTGGTAAAATCGGTGCCAATAACTTCGTCAAAACAACGACCGCTTCATGGAAAACCGTTTGCATCGCGCGACGGTCTTTGCTATCCGCTGCTTCGATATACACAACATCCTTCGCAAAATCCATATAAAATTGGCTAAGTTCTACCGTACAGAAATTATTGATTTGGTGATAAATCGTTGAAAACTCATACTTATCATAGCTTGCACGAACATTTTTAACGAGCTCATCCAGCTTAATTAGTAAATATTGATCGACTTCGCGTAAATCTTCATAGGCAATCGCATCCGTTGCTGGCGCGAAATCAGAAATATTTCCGAGCAAGAAACGCATCGTGTTACGAATTTTGCGATAGACTTCCGATACTTGTTTTAGAATATTATCACTGATACGCACATCTGCTTGATAATCCACAGAGGCAACCCACAAACGCACGATATCCGCGCCTAATTGATTGATAACTTTTCCTGGAAGCATCGTGTTTCCAAGTGATTTACTCATTTTACGACCATCGCCATCTAAGGCAAAACCGTGACTTAAAACATTGCGGTACGGCGCTTCGCCACTAATAGCTACACTCGTCGTTAACGAGGAGTTGAACCAACCGCGATATTGGTCAGAACCTTCCATGTAAAGATCAGCCGGGCGATTCAGATAAGGACGTGCCTCAAGAACGGCTTGATGACTTGATCCTGAATCGAACCAAACATCCATAATATCGTTTTCTTTCGTAAATTCACCATTTGGACTACCTTCATGCGTGAATCCAGCCGGTAATAAATCTTTCGCTTCCCGCTCAAACCAAATATCCGATCCATGCTCGCGGAACAATTCAGAAACGTGATTAATCGTCTCGTCCGTGATGATAGAATCGCCATTTTCCGCGTAGAAAATCGGAAGTGGCACACCCCATACACGTTGGCGCGAAATAACCCAGTCCCCACGATCACGAACCATATTGAATAAACGCGTTTCGCCCCATGCAGGCGTCCAAGTCACCCCTTGCACAGCGTCTAATAACTCTTGACGGAATGCATTAATCGATGCAAACCATTGCGGTGTCGCACGGAAAATAACCGGTTTCTTCGTACGCCAATCATGCGGATACGAGTGCGTAATGAATTCCATTTTTAATAACGCGCCGACTTCTTCCAATTTCTCCGTTACCATTTTGTTCGCCGTATCATAAAACACGCCTTCAAAACCTGGTGCTTCGTCTGTGAAAACACCGCGATCGTCTAGTGGTGCCAATGTCTCTAAGCCATATTTTTGCCCAATGATAAAATCGTCTTCCCCGTGTCCAGGCGCCGTATGAACCGCACCAGTACCAGCTTCTGCTGTGGCATGTCCGCCATTCATCACCAAGGAATCCCGATCGTAAAATGGATGTCTCGTTACAACGCGATCAAGCTCTGCGCCACGAACCGTTTTCACGACCTCAGCCGCTTCCCAACCTAATGTCTCGCGAAGGCTTGGGAACAGTGCTTCTGCCACCACAAATTTCTCGCCATTTACCGCTACCACCACGTATTCTAAATCTGGATTTACCGTAATCCCCATATTGGCAGGAATCGTCCACGGCGTCGTTGTCCAAATCACGATATTCGTACCTTCTTCTAGCGCACCTTTACCATCCGTTACTTTAAACGCCACAAAAATCGAGGCAGATTTCTTATCTTGATATTCAATTTCCGCTTCAGCCAGAGCAGATTCACTAGATGGAGACCAATAAACCGGCTTCTTCCCTTTGTAGATGTAGCCTTTTTTAGCCATCTCACCAAAAACTTTGATTTGCTCTGCTTCATATTCCGGTTGTAGCGTGATGTAAGGATTCGCCCACTCACCAGTCACACCAAGGCGCTTGAATCCTGCACGTTGGATATCCACTTGTTTATACGCATATTCAGCGCAAAGCTTACGGAATTCTGCAACAGACATTTCTTTACGCTTCACACCTTTATTCGCCAGCGCTTGTTCAATCGGTAAACCATGCGTATCCCAACCAGGCACGTATGGCGAACGGAAGCCGCTCATCGATTTTTGACGAACAATCATATCCTTGATTACTTTATTCATCGCATGGCCCATATGTAGCTCACCATTCGCATACGGCGGCCCATCATGCAAAATAAACGTAGGCTTATCCGCATTTTTTTGTTGAATTTGGTCATATAAATCCATCTCTTCCCATTTCGCTTGCCATTCCGGCTCCTTATTCGGTAAATTACCTCGCATTGGGAATTCTGTTTTTGGCATTAATAACGTATCTTTGTACTCCATCAGTTCATTCTCCTTTGTATATCGTTATTTTTTATTCTTGTATTCGACAAGGCTTGCGTATCTCATTTTCAGGTCCAGCTTCAACGGCCAACTCCTCGAAAACTTCACGCCCTCCGCAAAAAGCAAGAGTGGCTTTTCCTGTGCCGCTCCAGTTTTTGTCGGATCTGAACGGGCCGTTTCCGCTTTTCAACACAAAAAACCCCTCCCTCAAAAAAGGGACGAGTCTAAATAGTCGCGGTACCACCCTTGTTGACATCGATCATGCATCTTTGCCCACTTCGTTATATCGTTAACGCCGACTTACGCTTCTTCCTAATTGGCAACGTGTACCTTTCAAAAAAAGAGCTCCAGAGTGATTTCCATATTCTATCCTATTTGCCAGTCTCTCACCATCACCAGCTCGCTTTAAAACAGGATGTATTCAGAACGTGTACTTGTCTCTATTATAGCTTTTCGATATCGTTTTCTTCTACTACTTCTAATTTCTCTGGTTCTGCTGATTTCAATTCGGTTGCATCGACTTCATATTCCATCAATTGCTTCCAATCATCACTCTTGATTAAATCCATTTGCGTTTCTACAAGTAAGCGCAAACGTTCACGGAACACTTTAGACTGACGCTTCAAGTCTTCAATTTCGATGGCAATTTTGCGGGCTTTTGATAACGAATCACTCAAAATACGGTCCGCGTCTTTCTCTGCTTCACGCACGATTAACTTCGCTTCTTTATCCGCATTATCAATCACTTGGTTCGCAGCTTCTTGAGCCACAATCAAGGACTTGTTTAGCGTTTCTTCAATATTTGTGAAATGTCCTAAGCGATCATCTCTTGAAGATAGCGTCTCCTCTAAGCGCTTCTTCTCTTTAATCAGTTGTTCATAATCCTTAATAATTTGGTCGAGGAATTCGTTCACCTCATCCTCTTCATAACCTCTAAAACCACGGCTAAACTCTTTATTATGTATATCCAGCGGTGATAATGGCATGCTCAACACCTCCATATGGTCAAAGCCTAACTAAATCTAGGCTAGCCCTTCTATTATACCATAAAAATTCATTCCATATATACCTGTCTCTTACTATAATAAAATTCTGACCTTCTCGCAAGTATTATCGTCTCAAAAAACGAAAATATTAACGTAAATAACCTATTTCCATCCGAATCTTGTCTTTCTTCGTGTGTCCATTGATTTCTCCCAGTTTAACACGACCATAACCGCGCGCTGAAATAATATCCAATTCCTCACACTCAAAATCAGGATTTTCAACCGTTTTCCAATTCACCTTCACCAGCTTCCCCTGCACGAGTTGTTTCGCTTTTTGGCGGGAAATATTGTGCGCTGTTGCCACGACAAGATCCAGACGCAAACTCGTAATCGTCGTTCCAACATACTCCCAATCCGCGCGCACAGGCAACGCTTGATCCAGACTCAATTCTTCCAACATGATATTCACTTTCCCTATTTTATCGAGTTGCAAACGAATATACTCTTTCATTTCGCCCATCACAAAAAATTGCCACAACTCATTTTCCGTTAAAATATCGCCGAAAATATCGCGTTTCATACCGAGTGACATCACCGTTCCAAGAATCATCTGGTGCGACAGTGTCGTGAACTTCACCGGATAGCGAATATCAAACAACGTAATCTGAAAATCAGCATCGGTCGGCTCATAGTAATCCGGATAAATAAGCGCGCGTCGACGTTCTGCATGCGCCACACCGCCCCAGAATCTCACCTTGATATGGTCATATCCTCCAACCACCGATTCCAAAATCAGGCGCTGACGCGGATCCAAGAAATCCGTCAAACGAGGCGTGTACTGGTCCTCAACCTGCACAATCCACTCCAAGGCTACATCAATAAAACTATGCTCTTCTGCTCTAAAATGTTGATAAATCCCTTCCATGTTCCCCTTACTCCCTTTAACAACAAAATGACCCTTACGAAAAAGCCATTTTGCAATATAGTCGTGCTTTCATAAAACCCATTATAGCACGCTTCCCCGTTTTTTAACACCCACACAATTCCAAAAAATACCGAATGAAAGCACTCCTGATTTCCAGACAGCTTTCATTTCGGTATCAACATGTTAGAAAAATAGTGGTAATAAATAATTATACACTAAGTACTGTAAGCCAAACGTCGCCATTCGTATCGCAAAAAAGGCAATGATCGGTGATAAATCAAGGACTCCACCAATTGGCGGAATAATTCTCCGGAACGGCGCTAAAACAGGTTCACAAATTTTCGCTAAAAAGCGGCCAAATGTGGTTTCGTAAGCACCCGGGAACCAAGACATTAAAATATAAACAAACAGTACGTACGGGAAATAATCCAGTACTAAGAAGACATAGTGTGCGATCTGATATGCTAATATAATGTGTTACACCTCATTTACATAAAATCTTGTTCTTCTAACATCTCAGAAATAGCGCCATCGACCTCGACGTTTTCTGGTGTGCAGAGGAAAATATTGTTGCCAATACGTTGAATATCTCCACCTAAAGCATACACAGTCCCACTCAAAAAGTCCACAATTCGGATTGCTTGGTCATGGCTAATACGTTGCAAATTCACAACCACCGTCTTATATTCCTTCAAGTAGTCAGAAAGCTCTTGCGCTTCTGCATACACCCGCGGTTCCACAAGAACCATTTGGCTTGAAAATTGAGCCCCATTCATGCTTACCACTTTATGCTCATCGACTGGTGCTACTTCGCTTTGATTCGTAAAATAGTTTTTTCCTGTTGGTTTTTTCATTTTTTTCTCAGTTGGAACCTCGCGAAGTGGTTGAGGTTTCGCCGCAACCGGTTGCTCTTCGTAATAATCTTCGCCCTCTTCCTCATCTAAGAAAAAGTAAGATTTAAATTTATTTTTTAATCCCATCTGATTTACACCTCCACATTTAGTTTTCCTCTACTAAAGCTCTTCCTACTCTGATAAACGTTGCGCCTTCCTCTATTGCAACCTCAAAATCATTCGTCATTCCCATCGACAATTCATGACACGGAACATTCGGGATTCCAAGTTTCTCTATTTCTAGCTGCACTGCTTTTAATCCTTGAAAAACGTGATGTAAAGTCTGCTCATCATCGGTGTTTGGAGCCATGGTCATCAGTCCAACAATTTCAATACGCTCATAGTTCTGCGCCTTCACAAACGCGATGGCTTCCTCAGCACTAAAACCATGTTTTGTTTCTTCCTCAGAAATATTCACCTGTAAGAAACAAGCAACTTTCTGAGTCGCACGTTTTTCGATTTCATCAGCCAATGACTTGCGGTCCAATGAATGTAAAAAATGCGTATATGGTAGGATGGCTCTCACTTTTCGTGTTTGTAATGATCCAATAAAATGCCAAACAATATCGGGTTTATCCGCAAACGCTTCTACTTTTTCTGTAAAAACTTCCGCTCGATTTTCGCCAAAATGACGAATGCCGAGATTGTATAGCTTCTCCATCGCAACAATGTCCACCGTCTTAGTTACGGCAACTAAATGCACATCTGCCACATCACGACCGCTTTTTTTTGCTGCTTCGGAAATTTTATCTTCAATCGCTTGTAAGTTTTCGTTATAGCTCATCACATATCACCTATTTTTCCATACTTTTATTAGTTTCGACGGTTTCTGTTGCGGATGAATGCAGGCACTTCTACGTCGAGGTTTTGGCGCTGCTCTTCTACGTGTGGCGCTTGTGGGTGTTCTTCATTCGATGCTTGCTGCTGTTGTTGTGGCGCGTTAGATTCTTCTTTCACCGCGTAACCAGGGCGATTGACTTGAATCGCTGGATTGGGACGATTTTGCGCTTGGGCTTGTTGTTTTGCTTGAGCTGCTTCGTCAAAACCTGTCGCGATAACGGTAACAATCAATTCTTCTTGCAAATCATCATTGATAACCGAACCGAAAATCATATTTACATCTTCATCGGATGCAGAAGATACGATTTCAGCTGCTTCTTGCACTTCATACAGGCTCAAATTAGAACCACCTGTAATATTCATCAACACGCCTTTTGCACCGTCAATCGATGTTTCCAGCAGTGGAGATGAGATTGCTTTTTTAGCTGCGTCTGCCGCACGATTTTCACCAGTTCCAATACCGATTCCCATCAAAGCCGAACCGCGATTCGTCATGATTGTTTTCACATCGGCGAAATCCAGGTTAATTAAACCAGGAACAGCAATTAAATCAGATATACCCTGTACACCTTGGCGTAAAACATTATCGGCTTCACGGAATGCTTCCAACATCGGCGTATTTTTATCGACAATTTGTAATAAACGATCATTCGGGATAACAATCAGCGTGTCTACCGCTTCCTTCATGGCTTCTGTACCAATTGCCGCTTGTTTCGAACGCTTGGGACCTTCAAAGCCAAATGGACGCGTCACGACACCTACCGTCAAAGCACCCATTTCTTTGGCGATCGTCGCAATAACCGGCGCTGCACCAGTCCCAGTTCCGCCACCCATACCAGCCGTTACGAAAACCATATCCGCACCTTTTAGCGCTTCTTCGATCATTTCGCGACTTTCTTCTGCAGCTTTTTTACCGATTTCAGGAACAGCTCCTGCTCCAAGTCCACGTGTTAATTTCGTGCCTATTTGCAAGTGAACTTCTGCTTTAGAAAGATTCAAAGCTTGTGCATCCGTATTTGCTGCGACAAAATCGACACCTTGGACACCATGTTCAATCATTCGGTTGACAGCATTGTTCCCGCCGCCACCGATTCCGATTACTTTAATTGTTGCTAAGCTTTCTGCACTCGTGTCAAAATCTAACATACTATTTGCCTCCTAATTTTACCTTTTTAACGAAAACACGTACTTCTTCTAATCGAAAAATGCACCGAAGAAATTCTTCATCTTGGTGGAAACTTTCTCTTCTTCGGTTTTCTTTGGTTTTTGCTTCGGTTTGGAATACTGCTCTTCTTTTACTTCTACGGCTTCGGATGGTTCCGAATTTAAACTTCTGCCTTCTTTTTCAGCCATCTGATAGGCATATTTTATTAAGCCAACAGCGGTCGTGAAACTCGGCTCACGAACACCGATATAATCTGGAATTGCTAACCTTACATGGGCTTGAAAAACTTTGCCGGCAAGGTCAATGGCGCCTGGAATCGACATCACGCCGCCGGTTAACACATAACCACCAGGGAGGTGTGCTTTACCTACGCGTGCTAATTCTTCTAACGCCAACGTATAAATTTCTTCCATACGCGCCTCGATGATATCTGCTACTTCGAGTTGTGTGAAATGTTGCTGCTGATCACTGCCGATAACGTCGATGCCAAATGCGATGTCCTCAGAAGCATCATCGTAAAAAGCATAACCGTGCTCTAATTTCACTTTTTCGGCGTTGGCTGTCGATGTGTTTAAACCGAGTGACAAATCTTTCGTCACATGTTCTCCACCAACTGGTAATACCGTTGTATACGTTAATTTCCCTTGTTCAAATACACTAATTGTCGTTGTACCAGCACCGATATTGATGAGTGCCGTACCGAATTCTTTATCATCTTCTGTTAAGGAAACCGAGCCTTCTGCAAGTGGTTGAAGCACGATGTCTGTAATCTCTAACCCAGCACGTTCTACGCAACGCAACGTATTATGTAGGATCGCTTTTGAACCTGTAATAAGTGTTCCTTCCATTTCAAGACGTACACCGATCATGCCTCTTGGATTGACGCCTTCGAAGCCATCGACCACGTATTGATCCGGAATCACATTGATAATTTCTCTATCTGGAGCGAGTGAAATCACCTGCGCAGAGTCAATGACATTCCATACATCATCATCTGTAATTTCACGATTCTCGCCACTAATCGCGACGACACCGCGGCAAGCTTCCAGTCGAACTTGGCTCGAAACAATACCCACAATCACTTGGGATACGTGCACGCCTACCATACGTTCTGCCTGTTCAATGGCTTTTTTAATCGATTCTACTGTCTTATCAATATCAACAATGACGCCTTTTTTGACTCCTTGGGACGCCACATTACCCACACCGATAATATTGAGTCTGTCATTGGCCATCTCGGCAATAATCACTTTCACAGACGATGTTCCAATATCCAAACTTACGTAAATTTCGTTTTCTCCCATTTATCGGCACCTCCTTTATTTCATATTCTGTCTTGTTTTATTTGTCTACTTGCAAAAATTCAGTAGTAAGTTTTATTTTAAAGTTTATTGTTAATGGTTGGTGTTTGTTCTTCAAGATTTCCCTCTCAGACAAACATAATAAGTAGAGGATAAAAGATATACTATTCAATCAACACATATCTACAGTCTACACCAAGAAGCATGGTAATAAAAGCACAAAGGATGTTTTTCAGCAACTTTTTAGCATTTTTTTTAATTCATCGCCAAAAGAGGAACGTGCATTCTTATCGGGAATTCGATTATGTGCTATTTCGTACGTTTTATCCTAGCGAACTTTGTAATCTATTTATTAATTTTTCTTATCTAACGAGGCTTTCTCTTCTTTGTCCTTTAAATAGGTGCGGAAATAAGAACCGATTTCTAAATCAATGATACCTTTTTGGCCGTCTTTTAGCTGGGCCACGATGGACGGGTAGTGTGCCATTTTTTCAGCGAAGGTGGAGATTGTCGCGGAGACTTGGTTGCCATCATTCATGTATAGGCTGATATGCTCATCATCGCTTTTGGTCGGCGCGAAGTGAATCTCGGAGATGGATAGCAGGACGCCTTCTGGTAATTGATTGAGCTGTGCAACCATGTCTTCTAGCACTTGCCCGTTTTTAAAGCCGCTAAAAATAGGATTATTGCCAATTGGGAACTGCTTCGGCTGCGTGGTGAGTAATTTGCCTGTTTCTAAAATGTCGAAATACTGGCCGTTCTTTCCTTGATAGCCGATTGTTTTGTTTTCTGTGATGTGCACGCGTAATGTGTTTAGGCCTCGGAGTTCGATCTTCGCCTTTTTAATCAGCGGATTTTTTTCGAGTGCTGCGGTGCTTTTGGATTTATTTATCCCGAAAACAAAAGCCTCCAAATTCAAATCGCCTTCTGTCAAAATGGTTTGTTCATCGACTTGGTGGTTCCCATCGACGTAAATACGTTGCACTTTACTCAGTGGTGATAGGAAATAAAGCGTAATTAAAATGAGAAGAACGAAGATACTAATTAGAATCGACATATGGCGAATGAGCTTCTTTTTGCGGTATTTTTTGAGTTCTGGAATTCTGCTTTCGATAGAAACAATTTTTTTATTACTCGCCATGTGATTGTCCTCCTCATCTGTTTTTAGTTGTTGATGATGTCATAGATAGCATCTACCAACTTGTCGGCTGCATCGGGAACGCCGAGCTGCTTGGCTTCGTATTGCATTTTTGCCAGTTTTTCCGGACTTTCCATAATCGTATCGATTTCATCTAGCAAGCGTATTGGTGTTAAGTCTGACTCTGCGATGACGGATGCTGCTGCTTTTTTAGCCAGTGATTCGGCATTTTTGGCTTGATGATTCGCCGTGACATACGGGCTTGGGATTAAGATACTTGGGACGCCTAGTGCGGTCAATTCTGCCAGCGATGTCGCGCCGGCCCTTGATACGACTAAGGTACAGACGTTAAGTACTTTTGGCATGTCGTAGATGAATGGCTGAATGCTGATATTTTTGTTTAGCTCCATTTCCACCAGCTTTTCCTTGATTTTCTCAAAATGGGCATCGCCGGTCACATAAAGCAGCTGATAACCGCGTTTCCCGATTTTTGTAAGATTGGCTTCCACGGCTTCGTTAATTCCTCTGGCACCGCGACTTCCCCCGAAAACAAGGACTGTCGGCTTATCTTGCTCCAAACCATACTCGGTTAAAACAGCGCCTGATTCGATGCCAACTACTTCGGATGCGCGCGGATTCCCTGTGAAAACAACTTTTTCAGCAGCAAAGGAATCGCTCACTTCTTCAAAACAAATCGCCACACGGTTGGCATACCGACTTAAAAACTTATTCGTCAACCCGGCCACGCTATTTTGTTCATGGATAAGTGTCGGGATGTTCAGTTTTGCTGCGGCATAAACAACTGGGCCACAAACATAGCCACCTGTGCCGATGACAGCATCCGGTTTGAAAGCACGAATCAAGGCTTTACTGCGCGTCACACCCTTGAAAAAACGCGTCACTGTTTTGACGTTTTCTAAAGATAGCGCGCGTTTAAAACCCGTGATTTCGATGGCTTCAAAAGGAATCCCTTCGCGTCTTACGATGGTTGACTCGAGGCCTTTTTCTGTTCCGATGTAAAGAAATTCAGCTTCTGGGTCTCGCTTTTTAATTGCTCGGATTAGCGCAAGGGCTGGATAAATATGTCCGCCCGTTCCGCCACCGCTTATAACAAATTTCATTTTTCCACCTCATCTGGCAATTCTTCGATGGCATCCATAAAGGCACGGCCTCGAACTTCGAACGTTCTGTATTGATCCCAACTCGCGCATGCTGGTGACAGTAAAATGATATCGCCTGGATTGGATAATTCATAGGCAAGTGGCACAGCAGCCGTCACATCATGAACTTGGTGCACATCCACGCCGGCTTCTTTACCAACGCGTCCTACTTTTTCAGCTGTTTCGCCGAATGTAATCAATGTTTTTACGTTCTTGAAAAATGGTTTGAGTTCGTCGAATTCAGTACCTCGATCGAGCCCTCCAGCCAGAAGCACCACTGGTTTATTAAAACCGCTAAGCGCGCTCTGTGTTGCCAAAATATTCGTTGCTTTGGAGTCGTTGTAGAATTTGCGTCCGTTCAGTTCTTTGACAAACTGCGTCCGATGCTCTACGCCTTTAAAAGTCTCCAACACATGCATGATTTGCTCGTTGCTCACATCACAGATTTTAGCGACAGCGATGGAAGCAAGAATATTTTCTAAGTTGTGCTCTCCTGGAAGCAGGATGTCATCACGTTTGCCGATTATTTCGTCGTAAAACATGATATTGCCATCTTTGACATAGGCGCCTTCGCCCAATTTTTGTGTTGGCGAGAACGGAATAACTTTCGCTTTCGTACGCTTCGTCATGTTCCGCAATTCATCTTGATCCCAGTTGATAACTAAGAATTCATTTTTCGTTTGGTTTTCTTGGATGCGCCACTTGGCTTTTACATATTCTTCACGCGTTTTATGATAATCGATATGCGCCTCATAAATATTCGTGATCACCGCGATTTTCGGGCAAAATGTGCGAATCCCCATCAACTGGAACGAGGAAAGCTCCATAGCGATATACTGCTCTGCCGTCGCCTTCTCCGCAACTTCCGAACCTGGAAAACCGATATTACCGGCAAGTAATGATTTATTTGGCGTCATTTCGTTCAGCATATGGTGCACGATGGTCGTCGTCGTTGTTTTTCCGTTTGTCCCTGTGATACCAATGATTGGCGCGTCCGATATTTGATACGCTAGCTCGACTTCTGTAATAATCGGGATCATCAAGTCCTGCGCTTTTTTAATCATCGGGTTGTCGTACGGAATACCCGGATTTTTCACGACAAGTTCAAACCCTTCATCCAAAAGTTCCACAGGATGCGAGCCGCAGATGACTTTAATGCCCTGTTCTAGCAAGCCTTGCGCTTCTGGATTCTCACTAAACGGCTTTTGATCGTTCACTGTCACAAAGGCGCCGAGTTTATGAAGTAATGATGCCGCACTGACACCACTTCTCGCTAAGCCCAATACAAGTACTTTGCGATGCTTATATTGAATAATGTTTTTCATTTTTATTCCCCCAGTTTCAACTCATTCCCATTTTTTAAAGGATGACGAGCAGTGCAATTATCGCACAGACAAGCCCCGCACCCCAGAAAGTGAAGACGATACGCCATTCTGACCAGCCGATATCGACATGCTCAAAGTGATGGTGAATCGGACTCATTTTGAATAATCGTTTTCCGTTTGTTACTTTAAAGTAGAACACTTGGATGATCACCGAAGCCGTTTCGATAACGAAGACGAGTCCGATTAAAAGCAACATCCATTCTTGTTGTAGCAAAATCGAAATCGCGGCAATCGCGCCACCAAGTGCTAACGACCCTGTGTCCCCCATGAAAATTTTTGCGGGGTTCTTGTTGAAAAGTAGGAAGCCTAGCATCGCTCCGACAATCGCCAAACAAAACATCGCTACGACATCTTGTTCTTGGAAAATCGCGATGATTCCGAATGCACCGAATGCGATAACGGAAAGCCCTGAAACCAAACCGTCCAAACCATCTGTTAAGTTCACTGCATTGGAGAATCCTACGAGCCAGAAAATCACGAAGATGAGGAAGAACCAGCCAAGATTGATCTCTGTTGATGTGAATGGAATCGTCAGTGTGTCTGGATAACCGTTCCATCGATAAATCACGTAGAACAAGATGGAGATAACAACTTGTCCTAGAAACTTCTGCTTCGAACGCAATCCTAAGTTTTGCTTTTTCACGACTTTAATGTAGTCATCTAAAAATCCTAATGCGCCGAATAATACGAGTGGGATGAGTAGTAGCAATGCTTCACTGCCAAACCAACCGCCGATTAGCGTCATGATTACGAAACTGATAACCATCGCAAGTAAGAATACGAGGCCGCCCATTGTCGGTGTCCCTGATTTTTTTTGATGGCTTTGTGGGCCTTCCTCACGAATACTTTGACCGAACTTTAATTTTTGCAGAAACGGGATAAATAAAGGTACCCCGATGACAGTAATAATGAAAGCCATCGCAAATGTTGTAACTATCCAATATAATGACACGCTTTTTCGCTCCAATCTATTTTGTATCTTTCGCTATCGTAAAATGTCCCGTTATAATATTTTTGCTAAAATGGCTTCGCGTGCTTCTTTGCGATCATCGAAATCATGAACAATATCGCCAATGATTTGATACGTTTCATGCCCTTTTCCAGCGATTAAAATAACATCTTCTGGATTCGCCTGCTGTACCGCAAACCGAATCGCGTCATGCCGATGTTCTTTTACCGTATACATTGCGTCTGGGACACCAGCTAGCATATCTTCAATAATCTGCATCGGCACTTCTGTCCGCGGATTATCGGATGTAAAAATCGGATCCGTCGCGTACTTCACAGCAATCTGAGCCATCTGTGGACGTTTGCCTTTATCCCGGTCACCGCCACAACCTACGACGACAAAAATGCGTCCTGTTGCAAACTCGGTCACGGTTTTCAATACATTTTCCAGACCATCTGGCGTATGCGCGTAATCCACAATCACCGGGAACTGTTGCCCCGCGTCCACGAGTTCAAACCGCCCCGCTACACCTTGCACTTTTTCAAGGGAAGCGATAATATCTGGAATCGCGTGTGGTGTTTCATTCGCCGCGTAAACCGTCGCAATTGCTGCGAGCGCGTTATACACGTTAAATTTGCCAATCAATTTCAGCTGCACCGCGAAGACCTCATCCTGAAAATGAAGCTGGAATCCCGTTCCCTTGCTGCTAATCCGGATATCACTAGCTCGGAATGTCGCCGCGCCGTCGATGCCATACGTCAACAAACTCACGCCTGTCGCCTCAACCATCATTTTCGCGTGCGGGTCATCCCCATTAATAATCGCCGTCTTGGCTGAACCTCCGTACCCATTTCCAAGCTGGGCGAACAATAAACTTTTCGCGTGGGCGTATTCTTCCATCGTCTTATGATAATCCAAATGATCCTGCGACAAATTCGTAAATACCGCGATGTCATATTCCGAGCCATAGACACGGCCTTGCACAAGCGCGTGTGAGGATACTTCCATGATCGCCGTTGTCACTTCCTGATCCCGCATTTGCCGGAACGTCTTTTGCAACGTTAAACTGTCAGGCGTCGTGTTCTTCGTCTCCAAAATCTCTGCGCCAATTTTGCGATACATCGTGCCAATCAAGCCCGTCGTCACCGCATGATCCGCTAAAATGAACTCCACCAAATGGCTCACCGTCGTCTTGCCGTTCGTTCCCGTAATGCCAATCAAATTCATTTCCGCCGTTGGATACGAGTAAAACGCCGCGGCAAGCATCGCCATCGCCCGTTTCCCGTCCTGCACTAAAATAACTGGAATCGTGATATCCGCCAACATCCGCTCCGCTACAATCGCGACCGCGCCTTGTTCCTGCGCCGTTTTCGCAAACGCATGCCCGTCTACCACTTCCCCGTCGATACACACAAATAACGTACCCGCCGTCACCAATCTACTGTCCTGCTCGACACTTTCCACTTCTATATGTAGCGTATCTTCCTTGGCTTGCACCAACTGGCTATAAGGAATCGCCTGCATCAGCTTCTCTAATTCCATTTCGAACTTCCCTTCCATCTCATCGCCTCCACAGCCCAACGCAAAAAATGATATCGCAACCTCTAAAAAAACGAGTGCATATCAGCGCGCGTAACGATGACAAATCTTCTATTCTATATTAGCAAAAACAGCCGCGAAATACTAGTCTTTTAACAATGTTTCCCCAGCTATCAAAACAAGCAGGCACATCACGCTTACGATTCCCGAAAAAGTGTGCGCCTGCTTCTCATTTTACTAATTTAATAAAGCATTTAATCCCGTTGCCTCTTGCACTGTCGTATCCGCCGAATCCTCTTTATTATCCTCTACTTTCGGGACTTTATTGAAATTCGGAATTTTATCAGGCGTGGTGAGATCGATTGTCACCTGCGACTTATCATTGAGCACCGATCCCGCAGAAAGACTCTGTTTCAACACATAACCATCTCCATTGACCGTAAATGGCACACCCGTTATTTCCGAAACTTTGAGCACATCATTCTTCGCCCAATCCTTCATATCAGGAATCGTCATGTCCCCTTCTGTCATCAAAATAACCCGCTGCCCTTCTAAAATTTTCTCTCCAGCTAGTGGCAACTGTTGCACAATTTTCTTCCCGTTACCAATCACGACTGGAATCAATTTCTTCGCTTCCAATTCTTTCTTCGCAACATCTGGTGTCTTGCCAGCCATCGAAGTCATCTCGACCGATTTTAGTTTTGCCGTATCCGCCGATTTAATGTTCAAGTATTGCAAACTGTTTTTCATCACCGGATTGAAAACTTCCGACACCGCTTTTCCGCCCGTCTCCGTACCAGATAATTGCGGTTGTTGCATCGTCACGTACATCACAAGCTCCGGATCTTTCGCTGGCGCCATGCCCATGAAGGAGAAAATATAGTTATCATTCCCCGTCATGTAGCCACCACCATTCGGATTCGGAATCTGTGACGTTCCGGTTTTCCCAGCAATATCATAACCATCAATCGCGTACAATTTCCCAGTTCCAACCTTACCTGTAATAACATTCCGCAACTCTTCACGCGTTTGTTTCGCCGTTGCTGCACTAATCGGTTTACCCGTCGTGACTGGCTTCGTTTCCGTCACTTTCCCCGTATTCGGATCAACAATTTTTGACACAACGTACGGCTGTTTCATCGTACCATCACTCGCAATCGCCGTCGCACCTTGAAGCATTTGCATCATTGTCACCGTCGTACCTTGACCGAAAACCGTTGTCACCTGCTCAATTCTCCGATCAAACAGAATTTTACCAGTCGCCTCATTCGGAAGATCGATTCCCGTTTTTGCGCCAAAGCCAAAGTTTTGCAAGTACGTTTTGAATTTATCCGGACCCATACCCGCTAGGAGTTTCGCAAAAGCAACGTTACTCGAACGCTCTACGCCTTCACGATACGTAATCGAACCCCAACCAACACCAGCATTATGATCATGAATCGGGATACTACCAACGTTATACGTCCCCGATTGATAATACGCATTCGGATGATACACACCTAAATCAATCGCCGAAGCTAGCGAGAAAATCTTCATAACCGAACCAGGCTCATACGTAATCTCAACCGGCAAATTCGCCCATTGATTCGTTAAACCTTCCTTTGTCGTCGGGTTAAACGTGTCCCGCTGACTCATCGCCAAAATCTCGCCCGTTTTCGGATTCATCACAACCGCCATCATATTCTTCGGATTATATTTCGCATCCACCGTATTTAGCGTATCCTCCAAAAACGTCTGAATCTTCTTATCCAACGTTAAATAAATATCCTGCCCATCTTGTGCTTCTTTCACCGTACTTTTCGTATTCGGCAAAATGTAGCCATATTTATCCGCGTCATAATTAATCGAGCCATTTTTACCCGTCAAAATGTCATTGTACGCCTTCTCAATGCCCATTTTACCAATCAACTTCGAAATTCCATCCTTGCCCTCTTCTTGCTGCGCATAACCAATCAGATGCGAGGCAAATACACCGTTTGGATAAAATCGTTCCGCCTGTTTCGTAAACACCAAACCTGGCAATTTCGACGCTTCAATCTTGTCCTTCACTTCTGCCGATAAATTCTTCCCAGCCTTACCAAACTCAACTTGGAAGAGATTCTTCTTTTGCAGTTTCTTCAAAATATCCGCTTCTTTCATCGGCAAATATTTCGCCAAAAGCGCTGCTGTTTCTCCTTTTTCCACCACGTGATGCGGGTTTTTCGCGTCCACCGTTTGCTTCGGATCAAGCACTGCCGCCAACGTATAAGAAGCAGTGTCCTTTGCAATCACTTCGCCCTTTTGATCTAAAATAGAGCCGCGATTTGCTTCAATGACACTGCTTCGTAAATGCTGTTTAGCCGCTTTGGCCGCAAGTGGAACGCCGTTAACATCGCCAACGACTTGCATGTAAAAGAAGCGTCCGATAACCGACAGAAAAATAACTCCAAAGATGATAAAAAGAACCAGGGCGCCTCTTCGCATGTTTCCTACTCGTTTTTTCATTTGCCTTCCACTACCTTCACATTATCTGGATCGAGTTTCAATCCAAGTTCTTTCGCTTTTTGCCATACGCGTTCATAACGACTAAGGTCTGCCACTTCTGCCGACAAATCCTCATTCGCCTTCACTTGTTTATCTACATCTGCCTGTTTCTCTTGTATGCCTTGGTTCACGCTATATACTTGCGCTTGTACATGAATGATTTTAAAAGCAAATACCGCAATAACGATAATAAAAACAGACGCAATCAACTTCTCGCCCAACGTTATTTTGCCACGTTTTAAAATTTGTTTTTTAGGCTGCGGTTGTGGTGCTTCCCTATGTACGCGTTTCGGTTCCACATTCGTTTTGTAGGCTACATTGTTACTCATCTACTTCACTCCTACTTCCTAAATATTCCGTTCCACCACTCTAAGTTTCGCTGAACGCGCACGGTTGTTTTCTGCTAGTTCTTCCTCAGACGGGAGAATCGGTTTTCTTGTTACTAACTTCATCTTTGGCTTATATTCATCTGGAATAATCGGTAACCCTGGCGGCAGTTCTGGTCCTTTCGCTTCCTCTGTGAACATTTGTTTTGTAATACGATCTTCTAAAGAATGGAACGTAATCACGCTGATTCGTCCGCCCGGTTTCAGTAAATCCATCGCCTCTTTCAGCGAATCCTCTACTGCGCCAAGCTCGTCATTCACTGCAATCCGAATCGCTTGGAAAACCCGTTTTGCCGGATGTCCACCTTTTCGCCTTGCTGGTGCTGGAATCGCGGCTTTAATCGCATCCACTAATTCCCCAGTCGTCTCAATCGGCGCCACTTCACGCCTGCGCTCAATCTCACGCGCCACTTGCTTCGAAAATTTCTCCTCGCCATAACGGAAAAAAATACGCACAAGATCTTCATAGCGCCAATCATTCACGACATCGCGTGCCGTAAGTTCTGCCTCTTGATCCATTCGCATATCTAGCGGTGCATCCTGATGATAACTAAATCCACGTTCCCGTTCATCTAGTTGCGGTGACGAAACACCTAAATCATACAAAATCCCATCCACTTCGGTAATCCCAACTTCTAGCAATGCTTCCTTAATATATCTAAAGTTGCTTTTGATAAACGTGACCTGTCCTTCGTATCCCTTTAATCGCTCTTTGGCGTGAGCGAGCGCCTTGTTATCTTGGTCAAACGCGAATAAATGTCCTTTTTCTGAAAGCTGACTTAGTAAGTAAGCGCTATGCCCTGCACCACCGAGTGTGCAATCCACATAAACCCCATCCGGCTTGATATTCAAATTATCCACCGTTTCTTTTAACAATACTGTCTCATGTTGGAACATCTTTATGCCCCTCCTCTTTTTAAATATCAAAGCCAATCATATTTTCGGCAATATCGGCGAACGATTCTTCGGCTTCATCAAAGAATTTATCCCATTCCGACTTGCTCCAAATTTCAATACGACTTGCGACCCCGACAATCACCGTCTCCTTCTCGAGTTCCGCATAGCTTGTTAAATTGGACGGAATATTTATCCGACCCTGCTTATCAAGCTCACATTCCGAAGCCCCAGAAAAGAAAAAACGGGTAAAAGAACGAGCATCTTTTTTAGTCAGTGGGAGCGTTTGAATCTTCTCTTCTACTTTCGTCCACTCATCAAGCGGATAAGCAAAGAGACATTTATCAAGCCCTCGGGTAATGACAAATTGATCCCCTAATTGTTCACGGAATTTAGATGGCACGATTAAACGACCCTTTATATCAATGTTATGTTGATATTCGCCCATGAACATAGTCCATCCCCACTTTCTTATAAACAACTTTACCACAACTCCCCACTTCGCACCACCAAAAACTAAAAAAAAGCGTAAAAAAGAGACTACTCACAAAAAAGAAGTCTCTCAATCCACGTTATAAAGCCAATTTATCATTCTAAAAAAAAGTGGGTGTTAGTGGGGCACACGGTAAGATAAATAACAGAAAATAGTAGTAACAACATTTTAAGCCCCAGTTAATCTCCAGTTTATTTTTATATGGCATACTTGAGGGTAAAGAAGGAGGTCATCCGATGGCAAAATTCATTCTCATTCTCACGACACTCTTACTCACCGCCTGCTCGAATGTCAACACGGAAAAAACAACCACCAATACGCCAAAATCCACAGTAAAAAAAGAAACGGAGGAGAAAGCCATGCCGAAGAAAAACACGGCAGATTTAAATCAAGCCTTGCTCCAAGCGATCGAGACAAACGATATCCAGCAAATCGAAACACTGCTACAAGAAGGCGCACAAGTAGATACGGTAAATACACGCGGCGAAAGCGGTCTACTCGTCGCAACGCATGCGAACAATATCCCAATGGCAAAAATATTTCTCCAACATGGCGCCAATGTCAATTTGCAAGATAAGATAGAAGATAGTCCCTTTTTATACGCCGGAGCAGAAGGTCGGACGGAGATTTTGAAATTAATGATTTCGCACCATCCCGACTACACGCTAACAAATCGCTTTGGAGGAACTGCCTTGATTCCAGCCGCTGAAAAAGGCCACCTCGCCAATGTTCAACTGCTTTTAGCCGAAACGAGCATCGATGTGAATCATGTAAACAATCCTGGCTGGACGGCACTTTTAGAAGCGATTGTGCTCTCTGACGGTGGCAAAACGCAGCAACAAATCGTGCAAGCCTTGCTGGAAAACGGCGCAGATCCAAATATCGCGGATTCAAGCGGCGTCACACCACTTGCGCACGCGAAGCAACAAGGTTATGACGCCATTTCCAATTTATTATTAGCTCATGGCGCCAAATAACACGAAAAAGAAGAGATAACTACCGAAATAATTACCTCGGTCGTATCTCTTCTTTTGGCTATTCTTGTTTCACCGTTCTCGTTGCAGGCCTAAGCGCCCAGAACGTCATCATCACGCCAACAAGCCCGCAGAACAATATGAATAAGGCCATGCCATACTTTCCAATATACGGTGAAAACATCAGACTCCCAGCTCCAATTAATTTGCCAATTTGAAAAACAAAACCGTTAAACGCCATGTAAGTTCCGCGCATCGAGTCCTCCACAATATCTGCAAGAATAGTTTGCCGCGTTGGCACGTAAAGCAGTTCCCCGACAGATAAAATAATCGTGGCACCAAAAAGTACCCACACGCTATCCGTAAACGCACATATCGCGAACCCTAACGCAAAAATCATAAAACCAATATACATCCATTTTTGCAAACTGCGATCCCGAACCCATTTTGCAATCGGCGCTGTGAAAAGCACAATCATCATCGTGTTGACCAATGTCAAAATACTGACTAGCTTCACGCCATCAAATGGTATATTTCCAAGCCAACCGAAGCTATATATCATCGGCGGAAATACATCAGCTAGCCGTACCGAAATAAAATTATTGCGCTGAAATTCAATCGATAATACCGCGATTCCTCCCGCTGTGAACCATAGAAAGCGCGCATCATACAAAATCTTCTGATAACTCCGAAACAAACTTCTTATCCCCGCATCACTAACCGCATTATTCCCGTGCTGTTCCAACGTTTCCGAAATCAGCGTAATCGTCAGCCATGTCGTCACAAGCGACATCACGAGCAAACCGATGAGCAGTTCGAATAAATAACTCTGGAAAAACCAGCCGCCGATAACGACACCAATCATCACCGATAAATTATTCGCCCAGTAATTAATCGAATACATGTAAGCCCGCTCCTCACGCGTACTCACATCAATCAACATGGCGTCACTGGCAGGAATCGTAAACCCTTGCGATACCGCAATCAAAAGCAATGCTACAAACGTCAACCACGGCGACACCATCCAAGGCGAATTCACGAACAGCATCAATGCAAACGCCCCAACCTTCACCCACTCTCCCCAAACCATCAATTTTCGCCGTCCAATATGATCCGCCAAATGCCCGCCATAAATACTCGCTATAAACTGCACAGCAATGTTGATCATCAATAAAATACCCGCGACACCAATATTAATCTCCTTCGCAAAATAAATCGCCATAAACGGAAATACCATCGAACCAATCAGTTTACTCAAAAACGAAATACCTATCCGCGCCTTGATATTGGGATGCAATGTACGAAACATTGACTTCACCTCCTAAACATAGTATAACTAGTTTTAAAAAGGAGAAAAAGGGATAATATCATATTTTTTTGTCCCCTTTTATCATTAGAAGGAGGTCCTATCATGCGCGATCTTGCCTATTACGATATGCGTGCTTTTTTATCGGAGAGACAAATCGGCGATACAGCCACATTTCGTCTGAACGAACTAGCTGAAAAATGGGAATGTAGCGACAAAAACGTCAAGCGAAAACTTAAAAAATACCAAGAACTCGAATTTTGCCAGTACCAGCCTGGTCGCGGACGCGGAAACGCCTCCCAAATAACCTTCACACAGAGCTTCCAATCAGAAATCGAGGACTTTATCCGTACCGCAGTCGAGCAAGAAAATCTGGATAAACTGCTCACCCTTTTACAGCTAAATATTCCACGCGAATGGTTTAGCGCCGTATCCTCCGAAATGAACGAGCTATTTGGACTTCATACCGAAAAAGGCGATCAAGATATACTGCGCCTCGTCATCGCCCGCCCATTTAGCATTCTTGACCCGCTGCACACATCGATTAACATGGAAAGTTCCCTACTTCTTCAACTCGGCGACCCACTCGTTCGTTTCGACACGACGACAAACACCGTCATGCCTTGCATCGCGCACCATTGGAAAAGGGAGAATAATAGCACAACCTGGACATTCTACATCAGAAAAGGAATCCCATTTCATCACGGCAGAACATTGACGAGTACCGACATTCGCCACACCCTTGAAAAAGCCATGCAAAAAGGAACCGTGACTCATTGGTATCTAAGGGATATCGCGCGCATCGAGCTCCCATCCGAAAACAAAATCACGATTCACCTTCGCACCCCTAATCCCTTTTTCATTCGCTATCTTTGCTTGGGAAATCTCGTCATCCTGCCGCACGACATCCCATTCGACGAGTATAAATGGATCAGCACCGGCGCCTTCAAAATGACAAAAAGAACCTCTCAAAAACTGATTTTAGAGGCATTCGATTCTCATTTCCTAGAACGCCCATTTCTCGATCGCATTGAGTTCTGGCTCGTAAAAGATCAGGCTAATCCCGCCATCACCGTTACAAATATGGGAAACCCGGACAATAACGACTACACAGACCACGCAACAAGAGATTATGGCGTCAATATTGTCACCTTCAATTTCAAGCACTGCACTTTTGCACATCAGCCAGCATTCCGCGAAGCCTTTTACCACTTACTAGACCCACAAAGAATGCTTCACGATTTAGAGAATCACGAAGAAACCGAGGCCTCCAGCTACTTTTTCCATAAATCCAGCCCGCAAAAAAGGGATTCGAGTAAAATAGAAGCATTGTTGAAAACCGCCCAGTATAACGGTGAAACATTGCAATTTGCGGTTCTCTCACACGCAAAAACAATTCGCCAAGGGCATTGGATAGTGGAGCAAGCTACCAAATTTGGCATTTCCCTTGCGTTGCGAGTGATCGATCTCAGCTCTGAATTTTATCAAGCCAGTCAATGGGAAGATGTCGACATTGCTATGAGCGCCGATGTCCCAAGTACTGATATTGAGATTGCGTTTATGGACTTTTACGGAAATCCTAATTTGGCCCCGCAACGTTTTTTGGCAAAAAAAGAGCTCCAACACATCGAGGAGCTACTACATCAAGCGCGACAATGTGCCGAATTCAGTGAGCGCGATCATTTTTACGACCAAATAGAGGACTTTGTACGCGATAATCACCTGCTCCTTTTCCTGGAACACCTCACCAAACACCAATTCATCCACGCCACGATCAAGACCGAAGACAAGCACGTATTCGGCCACTTAAACTTGAAAAAACTATGGATTGACTAGAAAACTAATAAAATACTCTTCACGATTCCTGTCACGAATAGCAATAAATACAAAATCGCGAAAGCAAAGAAACAAATGCGCCAATAGCCACGAATCACTTTGCGAAAATTAATATCCCCTTGCGACTTGGCGTAGAGCGCGACAAATAGAATACCGATCAAGAATAGCAACAATAAAATATAGAGCAAAAATGACTGATCAAATAGCACAATCATGAAGAAATGATCCGCTAAAATCAGAAAGAACGTCGTCACATCTGCGCTTCGCTTCACCGCTTTGGGCGTTCTTTTTGTCATATATTGCGTCACCATGAAGGTCACTGTAAAAATAAGTACTGGGGCGACAATAACAAGCGCCGTCATATTTGTTAACCAATTCACTGTAAGTATTCTCCTTCTAGCCCTTTCACCAGGCCGTATAATGTTTCAGAAATCGGCGCTACTTTTCCTTGTTCTTGCGCAAGTTTGACGACTGCGCCTGAAATACTCGCAATCTCCGTTTTTCGCTTCTCTCGTACATCTGTTGCCATCGAGGAAAAGTTAGCCGATGTCGCCTTACATATCGCCGTCACTTTTTCTAACGCATTCTCCAGGTCCAGTATATCCGCGACTTCCCGCGTCAGTTTTACCAGGAGTTCATTCCAAGATTCATTATGTATCAAAGCACCATTTTGCACGCCAAGAACGGCTGTCAACGGATTAATCACCGCGTTCGCCAATAACTTATTATAAACCATTTCTTTAAAATCTGCTTGCTGTAAAAAGGGAAAGGCGGGATTAGACATCATGATAGGATATAACGCCTCATTTGGCTCCCCTCGATAAACGGCCCAATTCGTTTGGCCTGCCCCGCGCCAGACTACCGTTGTAGCATCAATTTTCCCAGCACCGTGTTCACATGTCCCAAGTAGGATGTTTTTTTGCGGTAGATTGGGAAGTAGAGCTAGGTGCGCTATGCCGTTTTGTAAGAATAGCAGTGGAGTGTTTGTCGGGATTCTCGTGAGGGTATCCATCAAATCTTCTAGTTGGTAGGATTTCACGGTTATGATGATGAGATCCACTGCAGTGAAATCAGCCTCGGTGATGGGCGTTGCGTGGACATCGGTATGGGTCTTTACCCCATCGACAACGACTGTTATCCCGCCTTTTTTCGTGATAATGTCGGCTTGTTCCTTCGTTCTTGTGTAAAGCGTCACGTTTGTTCGCAATAGACCAGCGTATAAAAGTCCCAAGGCTCCTGCGCCAATAATGCCTACTCGATAGGTCATGTGGTTCCCTCCTCTTTTATAGCTTGGCTCTATTTTAGCAAAATTTTGTGTATTTTGCATTTTTGATGGTACGTTTTTTTAGGTATGATTGGTGGTTTGATTTTTTGGGACTAAAAACTACTGGGGTTTATGTGTTCAACTATGTTTGGGTGGTATAGAAAATCTGGTTTTCAGTTTCAATATTTTTTTCGTGGGGATTCTTGGTTTGGTGTTTAAGAGCCACTGGGGGATTACATGCTCGCTTTGCTCTCATGCATATTGAGGCTCTTGGTTTTCAATCTTATTGTTTGTTTTGTCGGGATTCTTGGTTTGGTGTTTTAAGAGCCGCTGGGGGATTACATGCTCGCTTTGCTCTCATGCATATTGAGGCTCTAATTCAGCATAGTACGCTTCATAAGAGCCTCAACAACAATAAAAAAACCGAGAAGATCCATGGCGTCTTCTCGGTTTTTTTATGTGACAAGCGTACGTATCGCTTGCTTTGTTCACGCAATTTAGTTGCTTTCTACTACTTCTTTGCCGTTATATTGACCACATTCAGGACAAATACGGTGAGAAAGTTTGTACTCGCCACAATTAGGGCATTCAACCATACCAGGCACTTGTAATTTGAAGTGCGTACGACGCTTGCGTTTTTTTGCTTTAGATGTTCTTCTAAAAGGTACTGCCATTTCCATACACCTCCTTCGCGACTTCAGGATATCTCCTTGATCGCAATCCATCTAAGAAAAATTTCTTTCTCTTAAAATATATTCCAGCTCTTAGAATTAGTCTTCTTTCTTATCAAAGAAATCGGCTAATCCTGCAAGACGAGGATCCACTTTCTTTTCTTCTTGTTTTGCTTGTTGTTCCAGCTCTTCTTCTGTTATCACGTTCCAATCGTTTCCTTCTGACAACGCGTTCTCCACATTATCGCTGTAAACTTGCATCGGAATCTCCAACAAAAGTAATTCTTCAATCACTGGTAACGCATCAATTTTATCGCCGTCCATCATATGATGTGTCTCGTCCAATACCTTCTCCTCTTTGTTCACATACGTTTCCACAGATTTGATATGATACGGGTAAATAACATCTTCAAACGTTCTGGCACATGGTAATACAAAGGTTCCGTCTAAAACAAGATCAATCAAAACCGAATCTTGACGCACCGAAATGTCCCCAGAAACCTTTACTAGGCTCGCTGAACGAACATCGTGATTGTGCTCTTTCAAGTATTCTGTCACATCTATTTCCTGCTCAAACGGCACTTTCTTACCGCGGTATTTCTGTAGTTGAATTAATGACCATTTCATCGTTTATCACTCCAAGCGCAACAAAAAATATTATAGACTTTTCTAAGCCTTTTGTCAATCCCTATTTCCTAAGCGAACCATGTTCTCCCGCCCGATTTTGTGGTATTCTGGAAGTAATCAGAAATAACGACCAGCGAATTTCTTTCAAAACGGCTCACTTACTCAGTCTAACATGATTTACGTGCCAAACTCAAATGGAAGACTCAGCTAGTTTTTTAGAGCGCATCGTTTTACTCGATATTATTGTGACATGGAGTTGATAAAAATGAAAGCAACTGGCATTATCGTGGAGTATAATCCATTCCACAACGGGCATTTATTGCATTTGCAAGAAGCCAGGAAACAGACGCAAGCTGATGTTGTCATCGCTGTTATGAGCGGCTCTTTTTTGCAGCGAGGCGAACCGGCACTCTTGCCAAAATGGGAGCGTGCGCAGATGGCCGTTGACGCGGGTGTGGATCTTGTCGTGGAACTTCCTTTTCATTTTGCGACACAACAAGCCGCGATTTTTGCGAACGGAGCCGTCGAAATCTTAGATGCGCTAGGTGTGCAGTCAATCTTTTTTGGTAGTGAAAATGGGGATGCGAATGCTTTTAGCTCTGCGGCCAAGATACTGACGGAACAAGATGTCCCTTTTAAAGCTGCTATGCGACGTTTTTTGGATGATAAGAAGAATAGTTATGCAACAGCCTGGAATGCCGCTATTCACGAACTAGCGCCCGATTTGACGCTTGATTTAGCGCAACCGAATAATATTCTAGGATTCCATTATGCGCGCGCAATCGCTGAACAGGGAAAAGCCATTGAAATCGCGACGATGGCGAGGCAAAATGCGGCCTATCACGACGAGAATCCAACGCACCATTCTATTGCGAGCGCCACTGCTATTCGAACGATGCTACTAGGAAACGACTGGAAAAAAGTCCGCCAATACGTTCCCGATACCACCTTGCGCCTTTTACAGAAGTTTCGCGAAACGCATTCCTTTGTCTCCTGGGATGATTTTTGGCCACTGCTGAAATACCAACTTGTTACCGCACCCATCTCCCAGCTTCAGAGCACACGCGGCGTCTCAGAAGGCATCGAAAACCGATTACAGCAAGCGGCACTTCACGCGACCAATTTTGACGAATTTCTGGCTGCAACAAGAACGAAACGCTATAGCAACGCACGCATCAAACGCACAGCCTTGCAAATACTAGCGCAACAATCGGAAACGACGACGACGCAAAACTACATCCGACTTTTAGGCATGTCAACCACTGGACAGCGATATCTCGGCCGAATCAAAAAAAACATCGCATTACCAATCATCAGCACCGCCTCCAAAGCAAATCCTGCCTTGATTGAAAACGATATCCGTGCAACAAAACTATATTCCTTCGCACCGACGCTAGAAAACCAGATTTTGCGCGATTTTCATACATCTCCATACAGAAAAAATCCTTAATCAGTGTACTGAACCCCAAAAGTTGGACCAAATTTAATTAGACTTCTTGGCTGGCCTGAAGACGGTATTCTACCGGACTCA